>JAEUVA010000050.1 GCA_016787045.1 Chitinophagales bacterium | reverse complement strand
ATAAACACCCTCACTATCAGGATGAGGAATAATCATTGCGCCTTGCAGCAATGGATTCAACCCCTGCCACTCTTGTGTGTAGCTATTTTCGTTTAACCCTATGCCATTAGGCATTACTTTTCCGGTGCGGTCAAATACTTTATAGCCGTTCGTTGTAAACAGTAAACTGCCACCAATATCACTAATGGTGCTGCTACACCAAGAAAACGTATGCCATTCGGTAGAGTCTATGAACGTAGAATAACTCACCGGTTTATTTATGAAGTTAAACACTATTGAAGGGCGATCACTGAACACCCAACTGTAATCGTGCATTTGGGCACTTAGTGGTTGCATTGCAAACCATATAAAAAGCCAGCCCAAGCACAATGCGTGCCTGAGCCGGCTGGTGACCATTCTTCCAAGTCTTCCGAAGGACGACTTGGAAGTTTCTAATAATGGAAAGTCTGTGACTTTCCGATTCCATCTATTTACCATAATACACTTGGTCTAAAATGGTTACTGGCAATATCCCCTTCTGCCCCGCATAATCTTTGGCACTTGAATAAATATATCTTTCGGGTGTATCCACCAACTTAGCTCTTACCGGATTTTCATGCAGGTAATCTATTTTCTGTTTTACAAACTTGGTACTCACCAACTCTACCGGATGGTTCTCTTGCTGCCAAAATTGGTAGTTGGTGTTGTTGCTGTTTTTCGTTCCCGCACTTTTGAATAACCAAAGCAGCCAGCTTTTACGGCTCTCTGTGGGCGAATTAATTGCTTCGATAATTTTTGAGGATGTAAACTTTTTAAAATCACGCATGATATCAGATAGACTATTATTGCCATTACGGGATATAACCAAATGGATATGGTTAGTCATAATGAACCATGCATGAAGAACTAAACCCTTTTTATCTATACAATATTGTAAACTGTCAACCACTATATCGCTATACCTACTTCGTGTAAAAACATCTGCCCATTGCACGGTTGCGCAGGTAACGAAATAAACGCTGTCGGGGTCGTGAAATTTGTAGGCAAATCCCATGTTTAAATGTATAAAAAAATCAGTAAGCGAAGTCAGAGACTTCGTTTTATGGAAACTTCCAAGTCACGCTATGCTAAAACTTGGAAGAACAGGCGGATGACGGTGCGCATACTTGTTCTAACAGCAAATGTATAATTCTGACTTTTTAGTAGATGATTGGTGCTTTACAGCTATAGTTAGACATTTCCTACTACAAATTGCTAAAGCCGTTTGCTTTTTGATGCGGGCTAAAGCCCACGGGCTGTGCTAATCTACCACCACCACTTTGCCTCTTTGTTCGGTGCTGCTTCTCATTTAATAACAACGGCTAAAGCCGTTTGCATTCTTTGATAAATGGAAAATGATTTTTTTGACTGCGGGCTAAAGCCCGCGGGCTGTGCTAATCTACCACCACTACTTTGCTTCTTTGCTCGGTACCGTTGCTCATGCGGGTGCGGATGGCATAGATGCCAGCGGCTACGTTGCCTATATGCCAGTTGTTTTGGTAGCTGTTGCTCTCGTACATCAATTGCCCGGCTGCATTATACACTTGTACTGCTGTATTGGCAGGCAGGTTGGGAATGATTAAGTACGGTTGAACACCAGATTTAATGATAGTGGGTATATTCAGTTGATTAGGGTAGCAGGTGTAGGTTTTTACCACCACAGTATCGCTGCGCTCTAAGCAGGTAAGGCGGCTTACGGTATCTACCACATCTACAATAAATAACGCCTCATCGGCTGTGGTGCTTACGGTGGGGTGGTGGTGGTGT
>JAEUVA010000010.1 GCA_016787045.1 Chitinophagales bacterium | reverse complement strand
ACATATCGCAGTTTTTTTTGTGACTGTTGCACCACATCTTCCAATTGTTTACCACATAGGCACATAGAAAACATAGGACTATTGTGAACTATGTGCCTATGTGGTAAAAGTTGAAGGGGTAGTTAAACGCCTGCTTCAATTGACAAAAATATAAGCCCATAAAAAGGGCTATTACATCTACCAAATAAAAACGGTTGACTTTCGTCAACCGTTTTTATGAATTCAATTAAAATTTAATTTAACTACTTGGCGTACACAAATTTTTTTACGGCCTTAACCGTAGCATTGCTGATACGCACCGTGTAAACCCCTGTAGCCAAGCGGCTTAGGTTAAATTGCTCTTGTTCGTTGCCGGTAGCTAAACGGCTCTCCACTACTTCACCCAATACGTTTACCAATTCTATTTGCGCATCGTATTTCAAATCGTGGTTAAGCGCCACTGTGATAATGTTGCTGGTAGGATTAGGAAACACAGCCACAAGGTCGGATACATCAGCTTTATCTAATCCGCTTATCACTACAGTTTTGCAGATAGAATCTATACCGGCAAGGTTAGTTACTTTCAAACATACATCATAAGAACCGGCACCGGTGGTGTAAGTATGTGGCCCGGGGTTTTGGCCGGTAGAGGTTTGTCCATCGCCCCAATTCCACTCCCAATTAGTAATCAGATCTGTTGAAGCATCTGTTACGTTTAACGTGAATCCATTTGAAGATGTGTTAAACTGAGCGGTAGGTGGGCTAAGCAAACTGATGTTGATGTCGTCCACATCAAAAAACCATTTATCGGCATCGCTATAGCATTGAAATCCGATGTAAAAAGTGCCAGTGGCATTAGGTTTAAAAGCTGCTTTGCGCTCTTCGTAGGTGCTGTTGCTTTGCGTGCCGAAATCAAAAATGTTTTGGGTCATGGCAGCGGCAGTGCGGGCATTGCCGTAGCGTACGCGCACTTTCTCTTCATACAAACCGTCATTGTCTTCGCCCACTTCGCTAAAGAATGAGAGTTTATATGCCTTAGTAGCATCTAAATCCATACAAGTGCTTATCAGCCAGTCGTTGGCCGCAGTAGTGCCGTTGGTATTCCAAGAGTAGCGGTAATGTACTTGCCCGGTATTGGCGCTTGCTGCACTTAAAAACCACGTGAAGCCATCGTTATTTGCATCTACAGTAGCCCAAGCCAAGCCGCCTACCTCATTACCTACCGGTGGTACTTCAAAACCCATGGTATATGCAGTAGTAGCGGGTGCAGCAGGATTGATAGAAAGTGCCACAGCAAAAGCTGTATCATTAGCTACAATAGCATCAGATGGCAGCGTAACCCAAGCAGCCACTTCATACAAATTTTGTGCAGTTAAATTGGCCGCAGCAGTAAAAGTATATACTACAGATGAATCAAAAGCTAATGGAGTGGAGAGGTTAACTGTTTCGCTCACGGGTGTGCCACCGTTCACCGAAAAACTTGCAGTAAATGTGCTGATAGAAGAAGTGCCCTTATTGGCTATCAGCATACTTACCGGTTCGGCATTGGTCAAGTTGCAACCATTGGTAAATGTAGTTTGCGCAGCTAAGGCACGGGCGTCTAATGCCGGTGGCACCAAAAGTTTTACATCATCCAAAAACCACCAGTATCCCCAGGTACTTTTCCAACTAAAACGGATAAATACTTTGGTTTGTCCGGCAGCCAATGCTGTTACGTTGGCTTCAACAAGTTGTGGGTTAGCAGAGGTAGCATTAACGTTTAATGTAGCCGTGGGGTTGTACACTACTGTCCAGTTGGCAGAGTCGGTGCTTAGCAGTACTTGCAAAGTATCTGGCGTAAACCTGCGGTATAGTTGTGTAAACGAAAGTACTACGGTAGAGGCAGCGCTACAATCAACTGCACGAGAAGTGAGGGTAGTATATTCTTTGATTGCACCTCCGGTATCACCATCATTATCGCTATCTACAATCATGTGGCCGTTGCTGGCTCCGGCATGGTCAAACTCTCCGGTTACATCGCCCTGCGATTGACCGGTGTTGCTCCATTTCCATACCACGTTGCTACTGGCACCGGAGTAATGGTTTACAATAGTCCAGTTGGGTGTGCTTTGATTTGAAAAATCATCAGAAAACAAAACAGTTTGAGCGTTGAGGTACATACCTGCCGTAAGCGCAAAACAAAGTGTAAAAAATAGTTTCTTCATCCTTATTGGTTTAGTGAAAAAAAGTGTGTGAATATAGCCACTCTGCACTACTGTGGCAAATACTATTTTACGCTCAAAATTTACCCTTAATGATACTAATTGCCGAGAGCGGCTCTACCAAAACCAACTGGCTAGCAGCCGATAATACCCTATATGAAACCATAGGGCTTAACCCCTTATTTTTTAGCAGCGATGAGATTTTTGAGGAGTTGATGAAAAACGAACTGCTCACCGCCAGCAGAGGAAATTTTTCGCAAATATTTTTTTATGGTGCCAGTTGCAGCAGCGCAGAGCGAAATGAAATTGTGAGCCGCGCGTTGCACCGTTTTTTTACTAATGCCGGCAAAATTGAAGTGGACCACGACCTCAAAGCCGCAGCCATAGCCACTTACAGCGGTAAGCCGGGCATTGCTTGCATATTGGGTACCGGCTCTAACTCTTGCTTATATGATGGAAAAAATTTAACCGAAGTAGTACCTGCGCTGGGCTATGTATTGGGCGATGAAGGGGGCGGTGCGTACTTCGGAAAAAAATTGCTGACCCTGTTTCTATATCATCTGTTACCGGAACAAACCGCAGCCATCATCAGCGGCAAATATGGATACACCAAAGAAAAAATTTTTGACATGGTGTATAAACAACCTAACGCCAACCGCAAAATGGCGGCTCTTACACAAGTATTGAGCGAAAGCCCCGACAAAGAATTTGTGAGCGATTTTGTAAAAAAAGGATTTCGCGAGTTTTTTCAATACCATGTGTGTTGTTACAAAAACTACAAAAGCTACCCGGTGCACTTTGTGGGTTCATTGGCCTATGTTTTCAAAAACGAATTAGCAGAAGTAGCCAAAGAATACGGCTGTGAGTTGGGCATCGTAGATAGGCAACCAGTGTACAACATGCTGCAATGGCATTTGAAAAATGCATAAAAAAAACGGCCGCATTGCTGCGAGCCGTTTCTCTCTTTTTGTTAGTTGTATATATCTTATCCTGCTTTAGCAAAGCGCTTGGTAGCTACTCCGTCTGCGGTGCGTACGCTCACTATGTAGTTACCTGCAGAGAGGTTGCTTACCGTCAATTGTACTTGATTGCTGCCGCTGTTCACGTTAGTTTCCTGAGCGATCAATTTGGTGCCGTCCATGGCAAATACTTCTATAGTTGCGTTGCCCGATTTTTCTGCATCAATATTAATGTTCAGATTGTCTTTAGCCGGGTTAGGATATACCGCAATTGTTTTATCGTTTGCTTTGGCATTACCAATGCCGGTTGCTTGTTCAGCTTTCAAGTTTGGCTTGCCGCCTATGCTAGCTAATGAGCCGGTAAACGATACATCGTCAACTACCAGTTTAGCATTGCAACCTTCGCCACGTACGTTAGCATAGATGGCGTAAGTACCGGCATATCCGCTGATGTCTAAGCTGTAGTTGGCAGCACTTACTTGGTTGCCGTCTATTTCTACACTATCTACTAGCGTTACCACATCGTTCTGATCAATCAGATTGATTAAGAACCAACGTCTGCAATCTTGCATCAACGCGCGGTGGATTTTATAGTTAAATGTTAGTGTTTCAGTGCTTGAAAAATCTAAGTATGGAGTAACCACACCGGTAGGTTGCGAGTTGTCAAAACTGGCCACATCGGCACCTATACTTTGCGAGCCGCTGATTGGCGTAGCACCTTCGGGGTTAATGTCAAACTCCGGAAACTGCCAGTTCTGCTGCTCCAGCGCATCTTTTATACTAATGCTTTGGCCGGGTATGGGCTCAAATGATTCTACAACCTGTGCTTGAGCGGCTGCGCCCAGCAACAAAAGTGCAGTGATGGATAGTAATTGCTTTTTCATGATTGGTTCCTTTTAATTGGTTTATGCCAACGTTTACGGAACCTGCGGGTGTTTTGTTTCACCCTGCCAATAATTTTTTTGAAAAGCTAAAACTTACGGATGGTAATATAGAAGGTAGTGCCTTTGTTTTCTTCGCTTTCGAACCACACCTCTCCGTGGTAGTACTCCACTATTTTTTTGCAAATAGCCAACCCAATGCCGGTGCCATCGTATTCCTGCTCGTTATGCAGCCGCTTAAACATCTGAAAAATAGTGGTACTATATTCTTTAGATATGCCAATACCATTATCGCGAATACTAAAGGTGTAGAAGTTGAGTGAGTTGGTCCAGCTTACATCTACCACCGGATTCTCGCTCCGGTTAAATTTTAGACCATTGCTAATCAGGTTTTGAAAAATGTGATAAATCAATGATGCGTGTACGTTGCTCACCACGGGCAGCTCTCGATTAATATTAATAGTGGCATTACTGCTACTTAGCCGGTCGCGAAGTTCAAAGCGAATGGTGTTGATGACATCATTTACATTTACCGGTACTGGCTTGGGCAAATTAGTGCCAATGCGGCAGTAGGCCAACACATCATCAATCAGCCGCTCTAACCGCTTTGCTCCGGTATGCGAGTAGTTGACGAACTCGCGCGCTTCGGGGTTTAGCTGGTCAGCATGTTTGTGCACCAGCAAATTCATAAAGCTGGAAATGTTGCGCACCGGTGCTTTCAAATCGTGTGAAATGATGTAGGCAAACTGCTCCAAATCTGAGTTAGACCTGCGCAACTCGGCAGTTTGTAATTGCATTTGTGCGTTAGAGGCCTCCAAATCTTTTTCCGCTTTTTCGCTAACCCGCACTAACTGATATACCGATGCCACCGTAAGTACTATCTGCATTACTAAGCCCACTTTTTCTAATATATATTGATTCTCTATCGGTAAATAATATGCACTGAAGAATGGAGTTAGCACATCGTAACTATACAGAAAAACAACCGGCACCAATAAGCCGGCTGCAATAATCACCAACTGCTTTAAGTCGTACATCAAAAACGGAGTAACGGTAGCTACCACAAAAAAACTTTCCATTCGGGCAGATGGCCCCACCATCAACGCATTCATAAACACAATCATGTTTACACCAAACAAATACGTAAACCGCGATAGGTTGACTTTGCCGTAAGCATTCATAAACAAAATACTTACAGATACACCAGTAAGCGCAAATACCCCCATAAAAAAGCTCCAGTTATCCCACAGTACTGCCAATACCAAATAAACCAAAGAACCCAAAAATGTGTTGATGGTCACAAAGTTGGTGATGCGGATGTACTTTTGTTGGTTGTGGTGATCCACATCTTCTATACCCAAATCCAACAGGTTATTATAGACCGATGAAATGGGGTTCTGCATGTTTTCTTTCACCTTGCGCTCGTAGTCGGCACCGGTATCCGAAAAACTTATTTCAGAATGTGGATTCATTTCGCTCATGCAGCTATATCTCTTTGCTTATCCGTTGTTATCAAACCTAAATAAAATTGCGAATTGTATGCACCTATTTTTTGTTGTCATGCAATTACAATACCTATTCCCAGCGGTAACTTGTGCGAAACAAATCACCACTACACATGGCGGCACGCGGCAATAAACCGTTTACCGTATGAGCGTTATACTGCCTTTAAACTTTTTAGTTTCGTTGTTCATCAGCGTAACCGTAGCGGTGTACACATAGATGGCCGGATTTTGCAGCACGCCTTTGTACGTGCCATCCCAACCCTGAAAGAAACTGTTGGACTCAAATATTTTTTCGCCAATGCGGTTAAAAATTTTCCAGTCAATAAATTTTACGTTGCTGCCAAAGGGCAGGTAAATATCATTGTTTCCATCGCCATTGGGGCTAAACCCGTTGGGGAAAAAAATGTTGGCCACGGGCAATACATTTATCACAATAGTATCGCTACCAATACATCCGCTGCTGTTGGTGTACTGTACAGTGTATGTAATAGTGTCTAAGGCCAGTGCCACAGTTACTGCGCAATTGTTGCAACTGACCAACTCGTTAGGTTGCCAGTTGTAAGTACCACTACCCGAAGTGTTACTGATGTTGGCTATCAAACCAACATGGTCGCCTTCGTAAGCAATTTTATCATCGCCCAGATCAACAATTGGAGCAGGCACCAAAGTTACAATCACTGCATCGGCAGCCGTGCAGCCATTGGCATCGGTTACAGTTACCGTATATGTGCCCGACACTTGTGGTGAAATAGTGGCAGTCGTTTCGTTCGTATTCCACTGGTAAGCGGCATATCCGGCACCGGGGCTTATGCTTACAGGGGTGCCTACACAAAGTGTAGTATCGTTACCTAAGCTAACTATTAATGCAGCCGGTTGATTGATCTGTGCGTTGGCACTACCCGAGCAACCATTGGCATCGGTAACTGAAACTACATATACTCCTACACCAATATTTTGAATATTGTCTGCAGTACCTCCATTACTCCACACGTAGCCGAATGGTGTACTGCCTCCGTTTGGAGTTACTGTGGCAGAGCCATCATTTGCACCAAAACAAGTAACATCTGTTGCTGCTACGCTTAGCGTAAGGTTATTAGAAGATGGCAGCACCGTAACACTCACCGTATCACTACATTGGTTAGCATCTACACCAATTACATTGTACACCCCAGCCGGTACATTACTAAATGTGCCAGACTGCTGAAATGTGCTTCCATCGATAGAGTATGTATATGGCGGATTACCGGCTGTGGTGATAGCAGCATTAATCACCGCGTTGTTTTGCCCGCAACTGGCCTGCGTTACAGTGGCACCAATTTGCATGGTGCAGCAACCATTGCCAATACCCACTACAGCCACACCGCTGGTAGCACAACCGTTAGCATCGGTTACAGTAACCGCATAGTTACCGCCACTTACTCCAATTATAGTAGAAGTTGTATTGCCGTTATCCCATAAGTAAGATAGAACACCCGTTCCACCCGAAGCGTTTACGGTAGCTGCGCCATCGGTTGTACCTGCACAAGTTTCATCTGTTATATTAAAATTATTGATAACCGGTGCATTGGGATTGGTGAGTGTAAACGATGTATCTACAAAACAATTCGCAAAACCATTATCAGTAATTGTTACTGAATAGAGCCCTGCGGGCAGATTGGCTACTGATGAAGCAATACCCAACCCTCCGCTCCAGTTGTATGTATAGTTGCCTGAGCCATTGGCTACTGTGAGTGCTATACTGCCATTACTTTGCGCACAAGCAGGTTGTGTAAGGTTGGCACTTACCGTAAAAGTACAGCAATTGGCAGGTGCAGTTAGGGTAGCCGATGCGTTAGATACACAGCCCTGCCCATCTACCACACTTACAGATACCGCTCCCGCTGGTACATTAGGTATTTGTTGCGATGGTATTGGAAATGGTACATTAAAGGTCTGTGGTGTTCCGCCTGTATCAATGGTAACAGTGTATGGCGCGGTGCCTCCGGTTAGTGAAACAGTAATGGAGCCATTAGTTGTACATGTTGGATTGACCGGATTGCTCAAAGATATATTAAGAGTACTATTACTATTTAAAACAATGGTGGTATCCCACACACAGCCGGGCGTAGCAGGATCTGTAATGGTTACCGAGTAAGTACCTGCAGCTAGACCCGTACGGTTTTGCTGGGTGTTGTTATCGCTCCACAAATAGTTGTAGTTACCTGCCGGTACCGGTGTAAGATTAATACTGCCATTGCTTTGCGCACAACTTGGCTGCACCACTGCAGTTGAAGCAGATAAGCCGCAACAGGCCTGCGTATTTACCACCACAGTGTCGCGTCTGGTTACACAGCCCGCGGTGTCAGATAAGGTGAGCACATATTGGTTTGGCGGTGGGCAAACTGTGGGAGTAAGTGTGGTGGAACCGGTCATGTTGGTGGTTGGGCTCCAGGAGTAATTTCCGACATACGAAATTTCAGGGTCGTCAAACGTAATATTCCATCCGCTAAATGTACCGCTGCCAAAACCGAGTGAGGAATTCATGGTTACGTTGAGTGTCCACACTCCGTTGCCGGTGCATCCGGCTAAGTTATTGAAGGGTTGATTGGGCGCCCAACTGCCGGAGTATGGCGCGGTACCGGTAGAAATATTTGGCCCTGCGGGTACAAAACAAGTGTTAGTATATCCACCGCTTAGTGGGTTACTGCCACCGGTGGTAACACCTGATGGTACTAAGGTAATGGTTTGTCCGCTGGGGCAGGTAAGCGTGAGGATGAGGTTAGCGATAGTTACCTGACCCGGAGGAAAGATATTGGCGCCAAAAAAGAATACATTACTGATGCAAACCTGTGTTATGGAGTTGGGCAATATGCTGGTCATATTTAGCCCGGTTACGTTTATACCAATGTTACTCACCTGACCCAAACCGGTGGTTATGGGAGTGATTTCGTTATTGGCATACGTAACAATTTTGGCTGGGCTTACCAATACTTTGGCTGTAGCATTCAGTTGCGCGCACTGTCCGTTGCAAATGGTAGTATCTGCCCCGGCATTTACAATGAGTGTTGGGTTGCGCACAATTATCTGCACGCTGCTGGTACAAGAGGTGGTGCCATTGCTCATCACTACCGTGTAGGTAGTGGTGGTTTGTGGGGTAACCGGTGTAGGATTTACACCACCCGATGGGCCGTGGTTGTAGCCATCGTGCTGCCAAACTATGTTGTAGGTGGGGTCGTTGCAATAAATCACCACGTTATCTATACCCCAGTGGTCGTAGTCGGCACCGGAGTCGGCATCCTGAAACCACCTAAAGCGAGTGTTGGCCGTAAGTGCAGCCGCAGGCACTGCAAAACACCAGTTGGTCCAGTTAATAAATTGCGGATCGTTACCCCCGTTAGGGTCAAAGTATTGTATGGTGGTCCAAGTGGTGCCGTTGTTCGTAGAGTATTGTAAGTACACGCCTTCGTCCGGTTCATCGGGGCCTTCGCAGGGAGCCGCATCGCCTTGTTCGGCAAATTTCATATCAAAACAAATGGTAACCCCTGCATTGGCGCAACTGCTCAGGTTAAACGAGGCAGTAGTTAATGCGCGAGGTACCGGTGATGAATTACCCAACCAAATATGTGTGGTGCCATCTACCCCACCGGGGCTGCAAGGGTTGTTCCACATGGCTTGCGGGGTACTCTGCCAGCCGGGACCAAAACTGCCGTTATTAAAGTTTTCGGAAAGGAGCGCCACACCCTGCCCTTGGCCGTAAGCTGAAAGTACTACACTTTGGCCGCATACGATGGTGTCTTTACTGGCTAATGCCTCTACGGTACATTGAGCATAGCTAACAACCACCCAATAAACCGCTAAAGCAAACAGATATATTTTTTTCATATACGTCTATTGAATGGTTTTAACGGTAATATTTTTGAGGTCAAATTTTTTCAACTCGCCCGATGGTACATTGAGTTGCTTGGCAAAAATGTACAGCGAACGGTCTTTGGTTTCGCAGTCGGCTTGGGTGCGCTGTTTAGGGTTAAGCACCACGCTGAACAAATTTTTATCGGCCACAATTTTTGGCGAATTGGTATAGGTCATTTCTTTGCCAAAGTTTATCGCTATTTTTTTGTCGGTAAGGTTTTCAAAAGCAAATAGTATTTTTTGCTGGTGTATGCCTTTGGCATCGCTGTGGCAATCTTGGTACTTGTAGTAGATAACTACGCTTTTGCCGGTGTGGTACACTTTCCAATCAGCAGCGTTGGTGGCCATTGTTGTACAACACAGCCAAAACAGGGCAAGGTATTTCATTTGTAAGGTGGATTTAACGCCACCGAAAGTAACCGAAATGTTAAGTTGTTACTGATTTTTTTTGAGCAGCGGTTAATGGTTGGAGAGTGAGTTGTGAGTTGTTGGTGGTGAGAAAACCTCATCATGTTGCTTTGCAAGATTAACCTAAGTACTTTTACTCTACAGAAAGTATCCCATACCCCACCCCATTCACCACCACCTGCTCACCGGCAGCTTTGCCCATCAAAATTTTGCCTAATGGCGAGGTGGCCGATATCACCTGATATACTTTTTCTTCATACGTAATTTTGCCCAACGGAGCGCAGATATAAAAAACGCCTCTGTTGGTGTTCACCAAACTACCTTGCTGTACGGCATCATGAGGTTGCAAAGGCATTTGCTGTAGTATGGCTTTGTTTTGCAGCGCCACGTTCAGTTGCCGGGTCAGTTGCTCCAGCTCCTGAGTCATCATTTCGCGGGTAGTTTCGTATTTATCACCGGCACTGCTTTTGGTTTCGGCTGCTTGTGCCTCGCGGGCAGTATCTATCTGGCTTTGTATGGTAGCTACTTGCAAGTCCACCAATTGCAGTAAGTGGTTGAGCAATTTCTGCTTCACTGTAGCTTATTGCTTTTTCTTAAACGGCTTACTATGGCGGGGTTTGCCGTGGTGTTTTTTGCCACCAGCCGGTTTAAAAAACTTTTTGTGCGGCTCGTAAGCAGGTGCGGCACCCAACTCGGCAGGTATAGGCAGTTTTTCTATGGTACTTTCTATCAATTCTTCTATACGGCCAAAGTTACGCTGGTCTTCGGGGTTAATAAACGTAATGGCCACACCGGTTTGCTCGGCACGGGCGGTGCGTCCTACGCGGTGCACATAGTCTTCCGCATCGCGTGGCACGTCATAGTTAATGACCATGCCTATACTGTCTATATCTATTCCGCGGCTCAGCACATCGGTAGCCACTACTATTTGCAGCGATCGGTTTTTAAAATTGCGGAGCGCTTCGTTGCGTTGCTCTTGCTCCAAATCGCTGTGTATGGCTGCAATATTGAAGCGGGCGTGTTTTAGTTCCCGCTCTAATTGCTTCACTTTATCTTTGGTAGAAGCAAACACAATCATGCTCTTAAAATTCTTTTCGCGCAGCACAGTTTTGAGTAAAGGCAACTTCTGCTCGTTGTACACCACATACGCACCCTGCGTTACCCCCGCTGCGGGTTTACTCACCGCTATGTTTATCTGCTCCGGGTTCTTTAAAATCCGCTTGGCCAGTTCTCTGATTTTTGGCGGCATAGTTGCGCTAAAAAACAGCGTTTGCCGCTCGTTAGGTAAGTGGGATATGATTTTGTTCAGCGCATCGCTAAAGCCCATGTCTAACATCCGGTCGGCTTCATCTAAAATCAAATGTTTGATGGAACTAAAATTAACGTAGCCCATATTGAGGTGCGCAATCAAACGGCCCGGAGTAGCTATGATGATGTTGGCACCCTGGGTGAGTGCCTTTTTTTCTTGCTCAAAGGCCATGCCGTCACTACCGCCATATATGGCAATGGCGCTTACCGGAGTAAAGTACCCAAAACCCTGTATGGCTTCATCTATCTGTATAGCCAACTCGCGGGTGGGCACAATAATAAGTGTATTGAGAGTTTCGCTGTGGCTGCTGATAATTTTGTGCATTACCGGCAGCAAAAAGGCGGCTGTTTTGCCGGTACCGGTCTGGGCACAGGCAATCAAGTCGCGCTCTTGTAGTATTATGGGAATAGCTTGCTGCTGTATAGGCGTGGGCTGCTGAAAACCCATAGCCCCCAAACCATCTTGCAGTTCGGTGGCAAAGTTAAAGTCGGTGAATTTAGTGCTCACAACTACTACTTCCGCTTAGCCGGTTTTTTAGCTGCTTTTTTAGGAGCCGGCTTAGACGGTTTCTTAGCTGCGGGCTTCGCTGCTTTTTTAGCTGGCTTGGCCGTTGTAACTACTTTTTTTACTTCTGGCTTGGCGGCTGGTTTAGCGGCTTGCTTTACAACCGGCTTAACTACTGGCTTTTCAGCGGCTTTTTTCACCGGTTCTGCTTTGGCTGCCGGTTTGGCTACAGTTTTTGTTTCGCCTTTTTTACCTTGTAACGGCAGTGCATTGCCTTTGCGGAGCGCAGAGCGCTTCTCTAGCTTTGCTTTCTCTTCAGAGGTGAGCAAGTTTACCCAATCGCCTTTGCGGTGTTCGCCATGCACTATCACTGTTTTGTTGTCTTTGCGGTATTCTTCGGCTGCGGCTTGCATTTCAACGGCATTCTCCTTCCAGATTTTTATACCGGTAGAGGCACCTTTATTGAATACTTCAATATAAAATCCATCGCGTAATCCTTTGTTCCTGCTGGGTGGTCTTCCCTTCATAATCAAACTTTTTATGATAAAATCTTGGGTGAAAAATATGCTTTATTCCCGTAATTGCAAGCAACTTGGGTTGTAAAGCTGTGGTACAAACCTATCTTCGCCCCCGCAATACTAAAAAAGTAATACAAATGAACTTTTCACTTACCGAAGAACACCTCATGATTCGCCAAGCGGCTCGCGATTTTGCACAAAACGACTGCAAGCCCGGAGTTATAGAGCGCGATACCCACCAAACCTTTCCGGCAGAACAGGTTAAAAAGATGGCCGAGTTGGGCTTTTTGGGCATGATGGTGCCTACCGAATACGGAGGCAGCGGCTTAGATACCCTCAGCTACGCCATAGCTATGGAAGAAATTTCTAAAATAGATGCCAGTACTTCGGTTTGTATGAGTGTGAACAACTCTTTAGTGTGCTATGGGTTAGAGGCCTTTGGTACCGAAGAGCAAAAACGCAAATACTTGGTTCCGCTGGCAAAAGGCGAAAAAATTGGCGCTTTCTGCCTCAGCGAACCTGAGGCCGGCAGTGACGCCACTTCGCAAAAAACTACGGCTATAGACAAAGGCGACCACTACCTGCTCAACGGCACCAAAAACTGGATTACCAACGGTGGCAGTGCTTCTACTTATTTAGTGATTGCACAAACCGATGCCGCCAAGGGGCACCGCGGTATCAATGTGCTGATTGTAGAAAAGGGCATGCCCGGTTTTGAGATTGCCAAAAAAGAAGACAAGCTCGGCATTCGCGCCAGCGATACGCATACCCTGTTGTTTAGCGATGTGAAAGTGCCTAAAGAAAACCGCATTGGCGAAGATGGCTTCGGCTTTAAGTTTGCCATGAAAACTCTGAGCGGTGGCCGTATAGGTATAGCTGCACAAGCGCTCGGCATTGCAGCAGGCGCTTACGAACTGGCTGCCGAATACGCCAAACAGCGCAAGGCATTTGGCAAAGAAATTATCAACCACCAAGCCATTGCATTTAAGTTGGCTGACATGGCTACCCGAATAGAGGCCGCCCGCTTACTGGTGTACAAAGCCGCGGTGCTCAAAGACCAAGGCAAAAACTACGATCAGGCCAGCGCCATGGCCAAGGTATTTGCCAGCGAAACCGCCATGTGGGTGACCACCGAAGCCGTGCAGGTACACGGTGGCTATGGTTATGTAAAAGAATACCACGTAGAGCGGCTGATGCGCGATGCTAAAATCACTCAGATATACGAAGGCACTAGCGAGGTGCAGCGCATTGTGATTTCAAGGGGTGTGTTGGCGTAAAGCAAAGCGGTTGACTTTTGGGTGTTCCAATATTCAATCATCACTATTCAATATTTAACTGCATGACCATCCTCGGCATATCTGCTTTTTACCACGACTCTGCCGCTGCTATTATTCAGGATGGAAAAATAATGGCTGCAGCGCAAGAAGAACGCTTTACGCGCAAAAAGCACGATGAGTCGTTTCCGATAAATGCCGTTAAGTTTTGCTTACAATATTGTGGCTTACAAATAAATGAAGTAGATGCCATTGCTTTTTACGATAAGCCGTTGTTGAAATTTGAGCGATTGCTCGAAACCTATTACGGTTTTGCGCCCAAAGGTTTGATTTCTTATTTGCAAGCAATGCCGGTATGGCTGCGCGAAAAAATGTTTCTGAAGCGCGTAATGCACGAAGAGTTGGAGCAACTGCCCGGCTATGATAAAAAGAAGGTGAAGTTTTTATTTCCGGAGCATCACCTCTCTCATGCTGCCAGCGCGTTTTACTCCTCTCCTTTTCAGGAAGCCGCCATACTCACTTTAGATGGCGTGGGTGAATGGGCTACTGCTTCTATCAGCAAGGGTAGCGGTAATAGCATAGAAATTTTGAAAGAACTGCGCTTTCCGCATTCTCCCGGCTTGTTGTATAGTGCTTTTACTTATTACTTAGGTTTTAAAGTCAACTCCGGTGAGTATAAAATGATGGGGCTGGCTCCCTACGGCATTGCCGACTCCCCGCAAACAAAGCAATACATTCAAAGTATTAAAGAAGTATTGATAGACCTCAAGCCCGATGGGTCTTTGTGGCTTAATCAGGAGTATTTCAATTACGCCACAGGCCTCCGCATGGCCGATGATGAAAAGTGGCAAAATCTTTTTGGCTTCAAAAGAAGAAATGAAGAAGACGAATTACTGCAACATCACTGCAACATGGCGTATGCCATACAAGCTGTTACCGAAGAACTAGTCTTACTGATGGCTGCCGAAGCCAAGCGAATTACAAACTGCGCCAACTTGTGCATGGCCGGTGGTGTGGCGCTTAATTGTGTGGCCAACGGAAAACTATTACGCTCAGGCATTTTTGAAAATTTGTTTGTTCAGCCCGCTGCCGGTGATGCCGGTGGCGCTGTAGGTGCAGCGCAGGCCGCATATTTTATTCACTTTGGCAAAGAGCGAATAGCCACTACAGCGCAAGACGAAATGCAAGGTGCCTACCTAGGCCCCGAGTTTTCGGATGTTGATGTGGAGCAAACACTGCGCAAATACAAAGCCGTTGCGCAAAAACACGAAACTGTTGACGCATTAACTACCGCCACCGCACTACTTCTTAACGATGGAAATGTAGTGGGCTGGTTTCAGGGGCGCATGGAGTTTGGCCCGCGTGCGCTGGGCAACCGCTCTATACTTGGCGATGCCCGCAATGCAGAAATGCAGAAAAAATTGAATTTAAAAATCAAATACCGCGAGGGGTTCCGCCCGTTTGCGCCATCTGTTTTAGCAGAAGAGGCAAACGAGTATTTTGAATTAGATGCCGCTTCTCCATACATGCTGATAGTAGCACCGGTAAAAAAATTGCACCGTAAAACAGTGCCCGATAGTTACCACCAATTGCCCATGATGGAACGGCTCTACACACTGCGATCTGATTTACCGGCCATTACACATGTTGATTTTTCGGCACGCGTGCAAACTATACACCCAGAAACCAACCCCCGTTATTATCAATTGCTGAAATCATTTAAGCAACTAACCGGCTATGGGTTATTGGTAAATACCAGTTTTAATGTGCGGGGCGAACCACCGGTGTGCACACCGGATGATGCGTACAAATGCTTTATGCGTACCGAAATGGATTATTTGGTACTGGGCAATTATGTACTGACCAAAAGCGAACAACCCAATTGGCAAGAGAGTAGTGATTGGAAAAAAGAGTTTACTTTAGATTAAAATTACAGCTATGGAATTTTTGAAAGAGCTTGCAGAGTTTATGTGGGAACGTAAAATTTGGTGGTTGCTACCCATGATCATTGTATTGGTGCTGGTAGGTGCTTTAGTGGTAATTGGCGGTGGCTCCGCTGCGGCACCTTTTGTCTATACTTTATTTTAATTGATAATGAAACCCATCAAACTCAACCGCGAAAAAGAGTTAGAAGTAGTGCTCACCATTTGTATGGTGCTGCTGGGTATTTTCCTGTTTAAAGAAGGCAAACACTTACCTTCTACCAAATTGCTGCTCACTGTTTCTCTGTTTCTTGGGCTTATCGGTTTGTTTTTGAAATCGGTAACCGCCCGGCTCGCTTTTTGGTGGATGAAGCTAGCGGAACTGATGGGTGGGGTAATGAATAAAGTAGTTTTATCTGCACTATTTTTTCTATTGCTTGTGCCTATGGCCATGCTTGCCCGTATTTTTCGCAAATCAAAAAGTCCTATTCAACTCAGCAGGCAATCTAGCTCGTATTACGCAGAGCGTAATCACCGCTATACAGCCAAAGATATTCAACACCCGTGGTAGTTTTACGCCACCGCCACTTTGAAGATAAACAACCCGTAGAGCACCAAAAAAAGTGCTCCTTCCCAAGGAGATATTTTTTTATCGTGCGTAAGTAGATAGAAAAACAACCCGGCTCCCATCATTACCGGCAACGAAAAATCAAGTAGGTTTTGAGGTACAGTTATATCGCCAAAAAATGCGGCTATTGCAGGTACTGCCATAGAGTTAAACACACATGAGCCCAATACATTGCCTATGGCCATTTCGGCTTTACCTTCGCGTATGGCACTGATGTTCACCGCCAACTCTGGCAGCGTAGTGCCTAAGGACAATACGGTAAGCGCCACCACCGAAGCCGGTAGTTGAAAGTCTATTGCCAATAAAGAGAGATTGTTTACAGCATACTCTGCACCAAGGTAAATACCCAAGCCACCCAAAATCAATATACCTACTTGTATCCATGGCAATTTTGTTCGCTGAGCTAATTCGCCCTCTTGCTCCGTATCGTGGTGCTTAAGCAGATAAAAAGAAAAAATGAGAAATGCCGCTACTCCAAACAGCCCTTCGTGCCAGCACACTTGGCCGTCCATTGTAATAATGGCCAACATAAAAAAGCCACCCAACAAAAAGTGTAAATCAATATAAATGTACTTGCTGCCCAGATGTATATCGTTCCGATTAATTACAGCTACTGCACCGGTCAGCAGCAATAAGTTAGAAATGTTTGACCCAAATACATTGCCGGGTACAATTTCAGAAACTCCGTTTCTTACCGATACAATGGCCGATACCAACTCCGGTAAAGATGTGCCTATACCCACTATAAAAACACCTACTACAAACTGCGGTAATCCAAAGTGAGTGCCCAACTTTTCGGCTGCTTTGGTAAAGTAACGGGCACTAAACAGCAATACTGCAAGACCTGCCAAAAAAATAAGTGCATGTACTATCATATCTTTCTATTATGTGTTTCTAACATATTCTTTTATGTATATTTTTATTAATATAATAAAATAGGAAATGAGCAGCGGCCCAAATATTAACCCTACAAAGCCAAAAATATTTAACCCAAGAATGACTCCAAAAAAAGTAATGAGTGGATGCACATCTCCTAGTTTCTTTTGCACTACAAACCTAAACACATTATCAATGTTTGTAATAACAATTGCCCCATACAACAATACGGCAACGGCTTGCCAGTGGTTGCCCGATACAAACAAAAACACCGCAATAGGCAACCACACTATAGTTGTGCCTACTACCGGTATCACACTCATAATACCCGTGATAACTGCCCAAAAGAGGGGCTCGTTTACGCCAAAAATCCAATAGCCAATCAGTGCTGTAAATGCTTGCAAAATGGCTAACACAACCATACCAATACTGTTAGAAACAGTTTGCAACTTCAACTCGGTAAGCAGCAGGGCATCGTTTTCATCATTAAATGGCATGTTTTTGCGCACCGTATTTTCAAACTCACGGGCGTTGATGAGCATAAAATAGAGTATAAAGTAAAGCACAAAAATATCGGTCAACACATTTGCCGTTGCCGTTAAAAACCCGGGCAGTATATCTGCCGCGAGGGTGGTAAGTTTACTTACGGTATCCGAAGAGATCACATTTATACCCAAATACTTTTCTGCATAACCACTCCATTGCTCGGCAATAAGTAAAATATCTTTGTAATGCGTTATCAGATAACTCACCTTACCGGAAAGCATTACGGTAACTAATAACACCGGCAAAACCATCACCACAAACGACAACAATAGCAGCGCAGCAACTGCTATATACCGGTTCCACTTGCGTTTTACTTTTTCGGTTACATAAAAGTAAGGTTGGCGCAGAAGAACGTAAAAAACTAAAGCCCCCAAGAAGGCACTCACAAAACCTTTGAGCATCCAAAACAAAAAGCCGCCCAAGGCAAACAGTATCAGCAAAAACAGAGCTTGCTTAAGTTGATTGTTATTAAGATGCATACATCAATGATACAAACCATTTTGAAAATGCATTAACCTTGCAGCATGGAAAACCGCATTACAAAACTTTTTGGCATTGATTATCCTATCATACAAGCAGGCATGATTTGGTGCAGCGGATGGCAATTGGCTAGTGCTGTGAGCAATGCAGGTGGGTTGGGCATCATTGGCAGCGGTAGCATGTATCCAAACATTTTGCGTGATGAAATACAAAAATGCAAACAAGCCACCACAAAACCATTTGCTGTGAATGTCCCTTTGCTATACCCGGATATTGATCAACACATGCAAATTGTTATTGAAGAGAAAGTGCCCATCGTATTTACCAGCGCGGGCAACCCAAAAACTTGGACCATTCACTTAAAGCAACACGGTATAAAAGTGGTACATGTAGTTTCTTCCTCTAAGTTTGCCAAAAAGGTAGAAGATGCCGGGTGCGATGCTGTAGTGTGTGAGGGCTTTGAAGCCGGTGGCCACAACGGGCGCGAAGAAACCACCACTTTTGTGCTCATTCCTCAAGTGCGCGCTGCAACAAATTTACCGCTGATAGCTGCCGGAGGAATTGCAACCGGTAACGGGATGTTGGCTGCCATGGTGTTAGGTGCAGAAGGCGTGCAAATAGGTACTCGCTTTGTGGCCACGCACGAATCATCGGCTCACGATAACTTTAAACAAAGGGTGATTAGCTTACAAGAGGGTGACACTCTGCTATCTATGAAAAAAGTGGTGCCCGTGCGCTTGATTAAAAATGATTTTCAGCAACGCATACATGAGGCCGAGGAACGCGGAGCAACCAAAGAGGAACTGGAACAAATACTTGGCCGCGCCCGCGCCAAAAAAGGAATGTACGAAGGCGATATGCAGGAAGGTGAACTGGAGATAGGTCAGATTGCTTCTTTTGTAAATGCAATAAAACCGGCTGGCGAAGTTGTAAAAGAAATTTGGAGTGAATTCCAAAAGGCAAAGAGCAAGGTAAGTACACTATAAAACATATACTAAAAAATGTCTAAACCATTTACATCATACCCAAAAGATAAAATCAAAATACTGCTGCTCGAAAACATCAGCGATGCTGCTGTACAAGAATTTACTGAATCGGGCTACTCTAACATCAAACGATTTAATGGCGCGTTAGATGAAAAAAACTTAGCCACTGAAATGAGAGATGTGCATCTACTCGGCATTCGTAGTAAAACACAGATTACCGAAAAAGTATTGTCCAAGGCAAACAAACTATTGGGTATTGGCTGCTACTGTATTGGAGTAAACCAGGTAAGCATGAAAGCGGCCATACAAAATGGGGTGGCGGTGTTTAATGCTCCACACGCCAATACGCGTAGCGTGGCAGAGTTAGTTATTGGCTTGAGCATTATGCTCATTCGTAAAATTACCGATAAAAACAAAGCTGCACATGAGGGTACTTGGCTCAAAGATGCTAAAGGCAGCTATGAGCTTCGCGGCAAAACGTTAGGCATTATCGGGTACGGCAACATCGGCTCACAAGTAAGTGTAATGGCCGAAGCCATGGGTATGGATGTGATTTACTATGATGTGGAACCCAAACTGCCACACGGCAATGCCAAGCAGGTGCGCTCACTCAAAGACTTACTCAAACGCAGCAATATTATAACGCTGCACGTGCCCAGCGAAGCGAGCACCCGCAACATGATTAATGCCCAGACGCTGGAACTAATGAAGCGAGGCAGCATACTCATTAACTACAGCCGTGGCGATGTGGTCGATTTAGCGGCATTAAAAACTGCTTTGCTAAGCGGCCAGTTAAGTGGCGCTGCCATTGATGTTTTTCCGGAGGAGCCCGAAAAAAATGGTGCAAATTTTTATACCGTTTTACAAAATCTTCCAAACGTTATTCTTACTCCGCATATTGGCGGTAGCACCGAAGAAGCGCAACATAATATTGGATTAGATGTAACTTCTAAACTGCTCAACTTTTTAGAAAAAGGCAGCACTAATGGTTCACACTCTGTGCCATCGCTTAATCTTAGTATGCAAGAAAAAACCCATCGCATACTTCACATTCATAAAAACGTACCAGGGGTTTTAGGGGAAATCAACTCCAAACTTTCTTCGCACGGCATCAATATACTGGGGCAGTACCTTAAAACCAACGAAGAAATTGGATACGTGGTGTTAGATATAGATACCCGCCTTTCTAAAGATGCATTTGCACTGCTCAAAGAAGTGAAGGCCACCATCAAACTCCGCATGTTGTACTAATAATCTGCTATATTATCTTGCAGTGGCATTACATGACCACCGCTCAACACATTGAAAAAATTGACCACATTGTACAAATCATTGTACCGGGCATTTTTGCTTTTACTGTTGTCATCATCTTATTAGAAGTGTTTGTACTGCGTATGCTGCATGTGCAAGTAAGCCATAAAGGGGGTTTGGTTAGTTTATTATCGGGTGCGTTTGTGTTTGGGCTGGAAGCATTGGCCGATTTTTTGTTTTATGCGGCATTGAGCTATTGGCTATATCAGCATCGTCTCTTTGAATTTGGGTTTGCGTGGTATGTGTGGCTGGCATGTTTTGTATTGTTTGATTTTATTTTCTATTGGAGCCATAGGTTGCAACATGAAGTGCGCTTGCTGTGGTGCTTTCATTCCGTGCATCATACCACACAAGAAATGCGGCTAAGCAGTGCCGTACGCGGCCCTATGTTTGAATTTGTAATGACCCCATGGTACTTTGTGTGGATGTGCTGGCTGGGATTTCACCCGCTCATGTTTATTGCCGTTCGTACGTTTTCAAGAGTGTGGGGCATTTTGGAGCATATCAACGAAAAATTTGTTGGGCATCATCCGTGGTTAAACAAGTTATTTATTACCCCCGATGTGCACCGCGTACATCACGGAAAAAACGTGCGCTACTTAGACATGAACTACAGCGAAATACTCTCCGTGTGGGATCGACTTTTTGGCACCTATAAAGAATATGATGAAAAACCGGAGTATGGAATTTTGCGCCCCATTAACCCAGATAGTTTTTGGGAAGTACAACTAACACCATGGAAGGATTTGTGGTACGATATCAATACAACCAGTGGAATCAGGAATAAGTTAAAAATTATGTTTATGCCACCCGGCTGGTATCCAGATGGTCGTAACTTTACCGCCAAAAAACTGAAAGCGGATTTAGCATCTGGCGCAACACCTTCTTAGGCAATCACTATCTCTACCGGAAACTGAATGGTAAAAGTAGTGCCTTTACCCTCTACACTTTGCACCTGTATTTGACCATTGAGCTGGTCAACAATTTTTTTACAAATAGTCAGACCAATGCCTGTACCCGAAAACTCTGCGCGTGTGTGCAATCGTTTAAAAATTTCAAATATCTGCTTATGAAAACGTTCTGAAATACCAATGCCGTTGTCGGCTACATTTATGCATACCATATTATCTACATTTTCTGCTGTTACTTTTACAACGGGCACGTCATTTCTATTGTACTTCAAAGCGTTGGATATCAAGTTTTGAAACAACTGCTGCATGTGTGTTTTATCTGCTAAAATAGTAGGCAAAGCACTTACCTCTATGCTTGCTCGCTGTGCAGTTGTGTTATCCTGAAAATTGAGCAGCACTTCCTGCATCACTACATTGAGGTTTACCTTTTCCTTCTTGTTAATGGCATTGATTCGCGAAAGTGAAAGCAAATCATTAATCAAATTCTCCATTCGTAAACTACCCTCCAGTGCATATTGCAAAAACTGATTCTCTTCTGCACTCAGTTTAGTGGCAATCCGTTTTTCTAACAAACCCATATAACTGCTCACCATGCGTAGCGGCTCTTTAAGATCATGAGAAGCAACGTGAGCAAATTGGCGCAACTCATTGTTGCTGATCTCTAATAAATGAGCGTATTGCTCTATTTGTTTATTCTTTTCCCGTAGCAAGGCCGATTCTTTATCTTTTTGCGCAACTTCAAATTTTGCCTCGGCTTGTGCTATGGCATCTTCCTTTTCACGAGTGTGTTGGCTGCGTTGTAGATCTATATATTTTTTGTAATACGCTGCTGCCTGAACACAATTACCGGTTTGCTCATACAAATCGGCTAATGCATACAAAGTAGAGGGGAAATGCAATTGACTATCGCTATCCTCAAAAATGTCTTTGCATTTAAGAAACCATTGAATGGCAATCTCCGGTTCGCCTTTGCTTCTGTGCAGCTCCGCAAGTGTATGATAAGAAATTGCCATTTCAGATTTACTGCCTATTTGCTCACGAATTTGCAATGCCTTTTCCAGATACTCTTCGGCCTTTTCGTATTGTTTAGTACTTACAAAACAATTTCCCATGTTGCTGTATGCCGATGCCAGGTTACTTGGCACCTCACAGTTTTCAAACATAGCAGCTGCAAGGGTATAGTTCTCTAATGCTTCGTCCACCCTCCCCTCTTCGTAGTATGTATTGCCAATGCCCATTACGCAAATGCCAATACCCTCTACCATATCTATCTGCTTAAATATTTCTGAGGCATCGGTAAGGTATGTCCGTATTTTTTCTTGCGCCCCGCCCGAAAATGCAGTAAGCATGGCCAAATCATGTAGTGCATCTGCATGTATGTGCTGTACTTTTTTTACATCTGAAATTTCTTTATCCGCCTCGTCTATGCAGCGGGTTAGCCATTCATGCGCCTCGGCATAGTTTCCGGTAAATGCTAAACAATGTCCGCATATCCACATGAGCCGTGCCAGTGGAATGTGACAACCGGAGTTGGCATGCTTAATCAAGGCATCGCGTGAAATTTGTATAGCTAGTACATTGTTAGATTGCAGATGATGCAAGGCCAAGGCACGGTTAATGGTCAATGCCAACTGCACACACTCTGATGGATTATTCGCATATTCCGCAATCAGTTCATTAAGTACAGATTGTGCATCCTGGCGGCCCGAATGTATGCTGCCTCTGTTCTTCTCTATACGGCTAATTATCTCTGCATCACTCATACTACTCAGATATATGCAAAATGTAGTTGCTATTTAAAAATAGACAAACATTCCAATGGAACAAAAAACTTTGCAGTTTTTCTATATATCACCCAAACAAAAAAACCGCCAACTAGGGCGGTCTCTATCACTGTGAAAGAGTCAAACAATACTATTTTGCTGAAGCCACTGCATTGCTTTGCACTACAGGCATTTCTACTTGCAAATCTTGCATTTTGCCTTTTATGGTCATAATCACATCGGTGTTATCTGACGGGTTTTTTCCTTGTACTTTGCATTCAAAATCTGCCGTAAGTTCATAGCTGAGTTTATCGGTGCTCCACGCTAATTTAGCTACACTGATTTGGAGCGTACCGGGTACTTGATTGTACTTTTTGCCTTTAAACTCAAAGGTAATTTTTGGCTGATTGATGCTTTGTACATCCGAATATTCTACCGTAATAAACTGTTTGTATATGCGGCCATTGCTCTCTTTAATCTGGTTACCCAGCAAAGTAATGCTTGTCTTTTGCTCAGTAGCCGCCACTACATAGTTGGCCACTCCAGCTTCAAAGCGATAGCCATCTATACGAGCCAAAAAAGTGTTGGGCGCAAGGCCTTTCCACAAATCTGCATTTTCAGCGTTTTCTGCCGGCTTAAAAGAGTTGCCCAATACAAACGTGGCACAAAGGGCGAAAGTGGTAATGTACTTTCTCATGGTTTTTATTTTAGGTAAGTAGCGTTTACGGTACAGTTTCAAAAAGGTTACAATATTTTTCCGCAGGTGGTGGTGTATAACCTTGATGCTGATAATGTTAGCTTGGCTTTTTCGTCATGTTTACATATTGCCGCCAAATGGTTTTATCTACTATTTTAGTGCGTATGAAGTGGATGCTTTTCATTTGGGTTTGCTGTATAGCCACCATAGGCCGTGCTCAGTTTACCGATGATTTTTCAGATGGCGAGTTTTACACCGACCCTACTTGGGCCGGAAACGATACGAGCTTTGTGATAGACAACGGTTGGCTGCGCAGCCAAGGGCCACAGGCCAGTTCAACAATATATATGTCCACACCAAATACCTTAATGGACTCGTGCGAATGGAGTTTTTTAATGCGATTAGATTTTAACCCCAGCAGTACAAACTTTGTAAAAGTATTTTTAGCCAGTTCTTCTGCCGATCTCAAATCTTCACTAAATGGATACTATGTATATTTTGGTGGCACCGGCAATACAGATACGCTGCTTATCTACAAGCAAACCGGCACTACAGTTACTAAAATATTTAGTGGCTCTCAAGCGCTCATGACCAGCAGTACAACTAATACTGTGCGCATAAAAGTACAACGCAAAGCCGGAGGCATTTGGTCTGCTTATGCCGATAACACTGGCGGAAACAATTTTGTATTTCAGGGCAGTTTTACTGATAACACCTTCAGTACAACTTCGCACTTTGGTGTCTTGTGCGACTATAATACTGCCAGTCGGTACAACATGTATTACTTTGATGATGTTGAGATTAAAACAATAGTTCCCGATTTGATTAAGCCGGTAGCATTGGGCGTTACAGTGGTTTCACCTAACGATATAGATGTAAAATTCAGTGAAGCTGTTGATTTAACTACTGCCGAAAACAACTTGCATTACCAAATCAATAATGGCATTGGCTCACCGGTGAGTGCTACACGCGATGCAACTGATTTTAGTATAGTCCGCTTATCGTTGTTTGACGCATTGAACAACGGCATTAACTACATAATAAACATAAATAATGTAAAAGATGTAGCCGCTAACACTATGAACCCAGCAGCATTGCCATTTTCTTACTATCAACCCGGTGCGTATGATGTTTTGATAAATGAACTGATGGCCGACCCCACTCCTGTAGTTGGGCTACCAAACATAGAGTTTGTGGAACTACATAACAGAACTGCATTTGCTATCAATGTAGGCGGGTGGAAAATTTCTGACCCTTCGTCAACTGCTACTTTGCCTGCTTATACCATTGGGCCAGATAGTTTTGTGGTGTTGCTTGCTAATAGCAATTTTGATTCTTTGGCCAATAACGTTGCAAAGTTAGGGTTATCGTCATTACCCTCTCTAAACAATGCTTCAGATGAATTTACGCTTACAAACAGCTCCGGTACAATCATTCACAAAGTGAGTTACACTAGCAGTTGGTATAACCATCCCGTAAAGTCTGATGGTGGCTGGACTTTAGAACTCATCAATCCGCAGAATCCTTGCCAAAGCACCAACAACTGGACGGCTTCTGTTGACCCATCGGGTGGTACACCGGGCAAGCGTAATTCTGTTTACAACATTTCTGTTAACTCTACTTTTTCGCTAATCGGTATAGATGTCATTTCTACTACCGAAATAGTGTTGCTATTCAACCAAAATGTATCGCCAACAAATGCGAACCAAGCCACTAATTTTTCAATAAACCAGCAAATAGGTCAGCCGCTAAACAGCGCTCTCGACTCCTTAGATTTTTCAAAAGTGCATTTATACTTTTCTAATCCATTAAATATTTCCACCATATACACAGCCACGGCTTCTATTCAAAATTGTGCCGGACAAACCATCTCTACTCAAAATTCATTTCAGTTTGCAGTACCACAGCCGGCCGATAAATTTGATATATTGATGAATGAAGTTTTTCCGGATCCCACCCCTGTTGTAGGACTGCCCGAAGCGGAGTTTGTGGAATTGTACAACCGCAGCAACAAAGCCATCAATCTACTAAATTGGGAATTAGGCAAAGCCGGCTCTTCTACAACCGCAAAATTGCCCAACTACTTACTCATGCCCGATTCGCTGGTAATTGTAACCTCCAACAGCAACGGCATTTTGTTTGCCGCTTATGCTAATGTACTGGCCATATCATCATTCCCATCACTCACTAACACAGGAGATAACTTATTATTAAAAAACAACACTGGCTCGTTAATTCATTATGTTCCCTATACCGATGATTGGTATAACGACAACAATAAAAAAGACGGTGGCTGGACACTGGAAATGATAGACCCCGAAAACCCCTGCAATGGCAAAGAAAACTGGCAAGCCAGCACACACCCGAGCGGTGGCACACCGGGTAAAAAAAATTCAGTAGTTACGTTTAACCCCGACACTACTTTTCCGCAATTAGTACGTGCGGCATTACTTAGCCCTACCAGTTTGCTTTTATACTTTTCAGAACCGTTGAATAATGGCTCTGCCTCTACCCCTTCAAATTTCACCATCAGTAATAGTATTGGTAATCCGGCACTTGCACTGCCCGTACCATATGCTTACAACACTGTGCAATTAGAGTTTTTGCAACCGTTTGTAAAAGGAACTATTTATACGGTTACCGTCAGCAATTTATCGGATTGCAATGGCAACCCCATTGGCATGAACAATACTGCCCGCTTTGCCATACCAGATACGGCTGCCACCGGTGATGTTATCATCAATGAAATATTGTTTAACCCGCGCACTGCCGGTTACGATTTTGTTGAGTTATACAACCTGAGCAACAAAGTAATAGACCTCAAAGACCTGGAAATACTGGAAATGGATTACAAAAATCCATCAAGCATTTTGGAGAAGACATTTTTATCTGCTGAAAGTTATCTGCTGTTCCCGCAAGAATATGTAGTGCTCACTCAAAATACCGAAAACATCAAGAGCTTTTACCATTGCGAAAATCCTTTTGCAGTATTTTTAGTTTCGGGGTTACCTAACTATGACGATAACGAAAGCATTTGTGTACTGCGGCTCAAAAACAGCACTACCATAGACTCATTGGCCTACAAAGACGACTGGCACTTTGCCTTGCTGGACGATGAAAACGGTGTTTCTTTAGAGCGCATTGCTTTTGATTTACCTACACAAAACCCCTCCAGTTGGCACAGTGCGGCATCTACAGTTGGCTATGCCACACCTACGTATCTCAACTCACAGTTTTCGGCCAGCGGCATAACCGATGATGCCGTTTCCATCAACCCCGAAGTATTTACCCCCGATAACGATGGCGATATAGATTTTACTTTTATTGAATACCGTTTTACCGAGCCGGGCTATATGTGCAACATCACTTTATTTGATGCCATAGGCCGCGAAATAAAAACGCTGGTGCGCAACGAGCTTTTAGCCGCCAGCGGCAAGTATCAATGGGACGGCACCGATAACAACGGCAAAAAAGCCCGCATAGGTATATACATTGCGTATGTAGAAGTTTTTAATCTGCAAGGAAAAGTAAAGCGCTTTAAAAAGCAGTTGGTTTTGGGCGGCAGGTTGAATGATTAGCATTTTTGTTCATGTTTGATGCGTTTTTTGCACAGCACTAAACCTGACCATCCTTAAAATCTGCGTTCCAAAAAAGGATTTTAAAATCAACCCGCTATTGTTCTATTTGCGGTTGTGAATTTGACCGAAAACATTCGCCTTGCGCTGCGTGCTATAAAAGCCAATCTGCTGCGCTCCATTCTTACGCTACTCATCATAACGTTTGGCATTACGGCACTCATCGGCATCCTCACCAGTACCGAAGGCATCAAAGTAAAAATGATGACCAGCTTTACAGAGATGGGCTCCAATACCTTTGGTATTAAAAACGAAAGCAACATCCGCAGAGGCGGTGGGCCGCGCAGAAGGCGCAAAGCCGAAAACCCACCCATTAGCTTGCAACAGGCCAATAGTTTTATCAAAGCATACAATTACCCTTCTACCATATCCGTATCAGTAGTGGCCAGCACGTTTGCTACCATTCAGTTTCAATCGCAAAAAACTAACCCCAACGTGAAGGTGTTTGGGGCCGATGAAAACTACCTTAAAGTAAGCGGCCAAAACATTGACCTGGGGCGCAATTTTTCGAAGACCGAAGTAGAAAATGGCAGCGATGTAATTGTACTGGGTAAAGATGTAGTAGCTAAAATTTTTCAACCCTTTGACACCGTGGTAGGCAAGTTGGTAAGTGTTGGCTCGCGCAAATACAAAGTGATAGGCATACTGGGCAGCAAAGGCGCCAGCCAAATAGCTACCGATAACCAAGCCATAGTGCCGGTGCTTAATGCGCGCTACGCTTTTCCGGGCGAAGCACCTTCGTACATCCTAAATGTGATGGTACAAAATGCCACTGAGTTAGACATGGCCATAGATGAAGCAACCGGGCTTTTGCGCGCCATCCGGCAGTTGCGTGTGGGCGATGAAAACGATTTTGCTATTGCCCGCAGCGAACGATTGGCCGAGCAGATTTTAGACCAACTCACTTACGTAAAAGTAGCTACTATAGTAATTGGAGTACTTACATTGATTGGCGCTGGTATTGGTTTAATGAACATTATGCTCGTGAGCGTTAACGAGCGCACCCGCGAAATAGGTATCAGCAAAGCATTGGGGGCTACCCGCAAGGCCATTCGCATACAGTTTCTCACCGAGGCCATTGTGATTTGCCAGATAGGCGGCATACTGGGCATTGTGTTAGGCATTGGTATCGGAAACTTGGTGGGCTATTTTCTCAAAACCGGTTTCCTGTTCCCTTATGTTTGGGTAATAGGTGGATTTATTTTCACCTTTATAGTTGGCTTAACTGCCGGTTTTTATCCGGCCCTTAAGGCCGCTGACTTAGACCCGGTTGAGGCATTGCGTTACGAATAGCTACCGCTTGCCGATTAAGATTTTTTAACCCCCTCAAACAATCCGGCTTCCGCTGTTTATCGTCAATTAAAATACATTTGACGTGACCAAAACAATCTTAGTAAAAATCTGTATGAAGAAATTTTTCGCACCTGTTCTTTTAGCCGCTATCTGTCAACTCAGTTTTGCAGCCGGCATGAATATTAAACTTACCATCAAGGGTTTAGCAAATCAGGAAATGATTTTAGCCAACTACTTTGGCGATAAGCAGTACGTGAAGGACACCTTCAAATTAGACGCCAAAGGCAGCATCACTTTCAAAGCCGATACTTCATTGCCGGGCGGTGTTTACCTGGCTGTATTTCCGGTAATGGGCAATAAATATTTTGAATTTATTATAGCTGAACCCACCTTTACGTTAGAAACCGACAGCACCGATTTTGTGGGCAAAATGAAGGTAACCGGCTCTGTAGAAAACACCCTTTTTTATGACGATACCAAATACTTAGCCGCCATGCGCACCAAGAGCGATTCGCTCAATACACTGTACCGTAAAGCCACCGACCAAAAAGAAAAAGACCGGTTGATGGAGCTACTAAAAGGCATTGACAAAGAAGTACGTGAAAAACGCAATGGTATTATGACCCAGTATCCATCGCTCTTTTATGCCAAGTTGCTCAAGAGTATGAAAGAGGTGGATGTACCCGACTTTCCACGCGATGCTAACGGCAAAGTGATAGACTCTGCCTGGCAGTGGCGTTACTACAAAGCTCACTATTGGGATAATGTAGATTTAAGAGATGATCGCCTGTTGCGCTGCCCTATTTTGCACAACAAACTCAAAACGTTTATGAGCCAAACGGTGGTGCAAAACCCCGACTCGGTAATTGTTGCCGGTGATGACTTGATACAAAAAACCGACCTTAAAGGTGATATGTATCGGTATATTTTGACCTACATTTTTAACGAAGCAGCCAACAGCAAACTCATGTGTTTTGATGGAGCGTATGTGTTTTTCGGAAAAAAATATTTCTGCGATGACCGCATGACCCCGTGGATTGATACCGCTAAGCGTTTCAAAATTTGCGACCGCGTAAAACGCCTTGAGCCGGTACTTTGCGATAAAAAAGCACAACGACTCATTCTGTGGACCGATAGCACCGAAACCGAATGGCGCTCACTATATGATGTAAAAGCTAAATGGACCATCCTTGCTTTTTGGGATCCGGATTGCTCACACTGCAAAAAAGAAATTCCTATTCTGGCAGAGGCCTATCACAACCTAAAGAAAAAAGGTATCAGTGTAGAGGTATACTCTCCTACCATTATGGATATGGATAATTACAAAGACTGGATTGAGTTTATCAAGAAAAACAATCTGGACTGGATAAATGTGTGTGATGTAAGGCGGCATAGTAATTTCCGCTGGGAGTGGGACATACAAAGCACTCCACAAGTGTACATCTTAGATGCTCAAAAAAACATCAAAGCCCGTAGGATAGGTGCTGATAACATTGAAGACTACATCTTGCACCTAGAAGACCCTACCTACCGCCCCAAATCACTGCTGAAAGTGAACGATAACGATAAGCAAGAAGGCACCGACTAACGCTCTTGTAGTGTTTTTGTGCAATTGATACTTTATCCACATTAGTAATGTGGCAAGTGAAAGTTGCCCGTGTTGCTTGAAGCGTACATTAGCGGTAGCAAAAATATGCCCCAAGTATGTTGCAAGTAAACACTCAAGAATCGTATCACCTTTTGGTAATTGAAGACAACCCTGCCGAAGTACGTTTGATGCAAGAAGCTATCAAGGAGGCCGATTTAGACGAATTGGTTGTTTTGGACTATGCATATGATGGCGAAGAGGCCTGCGAAACGTTAGACACAGCAAAGATCATTGGCAAGCATTACGACCTCATTTTGCTGGATTTGAATATGCCTAAAATAACCGGTAAGGAAGTGCTGGAAAAAATAAAAACCGACCCTGATTTAGAAACCATGCCGGTAATTGTGGTCACCAACAGCGATTACAAAAAAGATATGATTGACTGCTACCGCATGCGCGCTGATGGCTACATGCAAAAGCCAGCCGACTTCAAAAAGTTGGTAGACTTTTTTGTTTCTGTAAAACGCTCTATTACAGAGCGCAACAAACTTTCCATCTATTACATAGAGAAAGTGTATGATGAGTTGAGGATGGCCGTTTAGGACAAATACAAGAACGCAGGTAATCACAATTTTCAGGACGCGCGCAAATTGTTTCTTTGCTGCAGTTTATCTGTTTTCACACTCCCGTTTTCCATTTTTAAACCAATGAAACAATCATTGCTGATTAAAAAAGGGCCATCTAAATCGGTGTAATCTACTAATGGAGCCAAATGTGCCGCAGCTCGGCAACCCACAGTACTTTCGCTCATGCAGCCGAGCAAGATTTTAAGGTTCAACTGCCGTGCTTTGGTTATCATTTCTAATGCCGGTGTTATACCTCCGCATTTCATTAGTTTAATGTTGATGCCACTAAAAGCATCTTTCAGATTACCTAAATCACTAATTGTTTGACAGCTCTCATCTGCATAAACGGGCAATATGTTTTCTTGCGTAAGCACTGCACTTTTATCCAACTCCTCTTGAGCAAAGGGCTGCTCAATAAAGATGCAGCCGTTCTCTTTTAGCCAGTGGGCTTTTTCTTTCGCCACACTCACATCGGCCCAAGATTGGTTGGCATCAACAGCAAACGGCAGAGAGGTAATCAACCGGAAATCGTTCACCATTCGCTCATCGTCTATGCCATTCAATTTTAACTTGAATAGTTTAAAACCATTGGCTAATGCTTCATCCACTTTCAAATTCATCTCTTTTGCATTACATACTCCTATGGTGTAAGTATTGAGTGGTTTATTTAAAATTTCGGAGGAGCCAACATGAATAGATGTGCCATTTTGCAGCAACTTAATATCCCACAGTGCCATATCTAAGGCAGCCATTGCCGGATAATTTTTCTCTGCTGTCTGTTGTGTGAAAGCTGTTGCTTCATCTAAACTCATGTCGGTAACTGCTGAGGCGTACCGATTCAGAAACATCAATACAGTTTCTTGTGTTTCGTTTAAATAAGGCGGCAAAGCGGCCTCACCCCATCCGGTCAGCCCTTGGTACTCTACTTTCACATATACCACCTCGGTATGTGTACGGGTACCGTGTGCAATGACAAAAGGAAACCTGAATTTTAGTTGGTACGGATAAAAAGAAAAATGCATGAGTGTGCGATGTTACAAATAAAAAACCTCGCAGGAACTAAATCCTGCGAGGTTTGAAAACATAGTAAAAACATGATTACATCATGCCACCCATGCCTCCGGGCATTCCTCCGCCCATACCGGCCATGTCGGCTTTCTTGTCTTCCGGCTTATCTACAATAACCGCTTCTGTAGTGAGCAACATAGCAGCAATTGAAGCAGCGTTTTCTAACGCAACACGAGTTACTTTTGTGGGATCAATTACACCGGCTTTTTTCAGGTTTTCGTATTCGCCTGTGCGGGCGTTGTAACCAAAATCATCTTTACCGTTGCGTACTTTGTCCACTACAATAGAGCCCTCTAAACCTGCATTAGCAACAATGGTACGCAGTGGCTCTTCAATGGCTCTGCGGATGATTGCAATACCTGTAGTTTCGTCATCGTTATCGCCTTTTAGTTTTTCCAGAGATGCTTGAGCGCGAATGTACGCTACTCCACCACCGGGTACTATACCTTCTTGTACAGCAGCGCGGGTGGCGTGAAGGGCGTCATCTACACGGTCTTTCTTTTCTTTCATTTCCACTTCGGTAGGAGCACCTACATAAAGTACAGCCACTCCACCGCTTAACTTAGCCAAACGCTCTTGCAGTTTTTCGCGATCGTAATCGCTGGTCGTTTTTTCAATCTGTGCTTTGATTTCGTTGATGCGGGCTTTGATAGCTTCTTTATCACCTTTGCCGTTTACAACCGTAGTGTTGTCTTTGTCTATCACTACTTTTTCAGCTTGTCCAAGGTAGCTAAAATCTGCATTTTCTAACTTGTACCCTTGCTCTTCGCTGATGGCAATACCACCGGTAAGGATGGCAATGTCTTTTAGCATTTCTTTTCTGCGGTCGCCAAAGCCGGGGGCTTTAACAGCAGCTACTTTTAAGGTACCACGCAGTTTGTTTACTACCAATGTAGCCAGTGCTTCGCCTTCTACCTCTTCAGCAATAATTAATAATGGGCGGCCACTCTGTGCTGTTTTTTCAAGTATGGGCAACAGCTCGCGCATGTTGCTTATCTTTTTGTCGTAAATCAAAATCAACGCACCTTCCAACTCTGCTTCCATATTTTCGGCATTGGTTACAAAGTATGGAGAAAGATAACCACGGTCAAACTGCATACCTTCTACCACGTCCACATACGTATCGGTGCCTTTGGCTTCTTCTACAGTAATTACTCCTTCGGTGGTTACCTTTACCATTGCATCGGCAATCATCTTACCTATTTCGCTATCGTTGTTAGCAGAAATGGTGGCTACTGCTTCAATCTTCTTATTGTCTTTACCTACGTTTTCGCTTTGTTTGGTCAGTGATTCTACTACTGCGCGTACGGCTTTGTCAATGCCTCGCTTCAAATCCATAGGGTTTGCACCGCTGGCCAAGGCCTTTAGTCCGGGAGCTACTATGGCTTGCGCCAACACGGTAGCGGTAGTTGTACCGTCACCTGCAGCATCGGCAGTTTTAGAGGCCACTTCTTTGGTCATTTGTGCGCCCATATTTTCAATAGGGTCTTCCAACTCTATTTCTTTAGCTACAGTTACACCATCTTTGGTAACCGCAGGTGCGCCAAATTTTTTGTCAATCACTACATTGCGTCCTTTAGGTCCAAGGGTTACTTTAACGGCATTTGCCAACTTGTCCACTCCGCTTTTCAGTTTATCGCGGGCGTCTTTTTCAAATAATATTAGTTTGCTCATAGCTTACTTTTTTGGTTTGGGTGAATAAATTAAAGGATAGCAAAAATGTCGCTCTCGCGCATAATAAGGTAGTCCACACCATCCACCTGAATTTCGGTGCCTGAATACTTGCCATAAAGAATGGTGTCGCCAGTTTTTACAGATGTTGGCTCATCTTTTTTGCCGGGTCCTGCTGCCACTACGGTTCCACGTTGTGGTTTTTCTTTAGCCGTATCGGGTATAATAATTCCTCCGGCTGTTTTGGTTTCGGCCTCGGCCGGTTTTACCAGCACTCGGTCTGCTAAGGGCTTAATCTTTACGTCTGCCATAGTAAATGCTATTTTTTTGGGTTAATGAATGAATTTTGCGCGTGCGAATATAGCAGAGTTCGTGCCACACCCCCTGAAATGATTTTTTGTCAGTTTTTGGCTGAAATTGGGGCAGAGCTACGATGAAAGGTTGGCAGTTATTCCGGCATTAAAATGCAAAAGCCGCCAGTTCTGGCGGCTTTTGCAAATCTTGTGCTTCTATAAACTATCTTGTAACGATAAGTTTTTTGCTGTACACCTCGTTGCCATTAGTTACAATGGCGGTAAAAGTGCCTGCTGCTAATTGATGAACAACGAATGGTATGGTGTTGACTCCAACATTTAATACATATTTTCCACTGCTCATCTTCTCACCAATACCACTGTAAAACTCTACTGTAATCTCCGTACCTGCGTTGGCTGTAATCAATAAGCTTGTTTGGTCTAACGTGGGGTTCGGTACAAAGTCCAGTACCGTAAACGTATTTTTGCCATTCAATATCGCACTCACAATCTTGGTGTACTCGTAGTGGCTGTCGTTGTCTATCTGCTTGAGGCGGTAGTAGTAAACAATGCCTTTTTGTACGTTTTGGTCTTTGTACTGGTAGGTGTGCTGCACCGTGCTATTATTGTTTCCAGCTACCCAACTGATGGTGCTCCAGTTTTGTGCATCGGTACTGCGCTGTACTTCAAAGCCGGCATTGTTGATTTCTAACACAGTTGCCCAATCTACACTAATGTAGTTGTTGTCTATCGCAGTAGCCGTCAGGTACAGCAATTCTACCGGTAATGCCCCTTGACCGCCTCCACCAAATCCACCTCCTCCACCGCTAAAGCTGTTGACGGCAAAGCGGGCGATGTGGTCGCTGCCAAACGGGCTGTAGAACCATTGTTTTACATTTGGATGGTAGGCATTCACATCGTATATCTGTACATCGGTTGGCGTTACTCCCGGGTGGCCGGTAGCCGGTGATGGATTGATGTTACCTATCATCTTGTAAAACTGTAAGTCTAAGTACGGTACTTGTATTGGTTCCCATCCTTGCGATGCGGCCATGTTCAGCACATCTTGATAATCTGTCTCATCAAAGTAAAACTGTACTTCTACATCGCTGCCGGGTTGGGTGGTTGGCACTACATCCCACCAGCGAGCCATTACTGCCCAAGTGTTTACATTATTCTGCACGTAGGTAGCTCCGGGTAAGCCAATCTTGTACCCGTTGCTGCCATAGTTAGGATCCAGAGTTACTTTCACATCAAACCCTCCTACACCTACTGTGCCGATGTTGTTTCCATTCTTTTTAAGCGATAAAATTCTACGGTCATCAGCAGTATTAGCGGTAGCATCTGCTCCATTGTCAAAGTAATGCGTATAGCCGCTGGCTACATCTAAACACTCGCGTGTAGCTGTAAACGTACCCACAGCATGTGGAATAGCAGTAGGCACTTGATTACTCTTAATCACTACTTCATCAAATCCGCTGCACGCTCCGTTGGTGGCTGTCCAGCGCAGGGTGTTGTTGCCATTGGCTAAGCCGATAGCAGTGGCATCGTAGTTCGTATTAGCAGGACTAAACGTACCACTACCTGCCTGTACAGTCCATACTCCGCTACCTACGGTAAGTTGCGTAGCTGCCAAGTCGGCACTGGTACCGCACACATTCTGATCCGGACCGGCATCTACTGTGGGTTGTGGCGTGTTGAAAACCGTAATCGTTTGCGTGGCATCCGGACACGTGTTTACATTGTACCCCAACGATATGTTTTGCGATACGCCCGACACATTGGGTGCTGTAAACGTATTGCCACTTACACATGGGCCGCAACTGCCGTAGAACGTTCCGCCTCCTAAGGTGGCGTTTAGCGTACGAGTGCCAAGCTCACACATGTCTGCTGCAGACGAGGTAAACGTGGCGGGTATATCGTGTTTGAGGTTGACAAACGCATCTGACTGGCATGAGCCGTTGGTTACTCTCCACCTTAATTGGGCGGTGCTGTTGGCTGCTACTCCGCTTACGGTGCTGGTAGGCGAGGTAGGGGAGTTTATACTTACCCCTCCACAGCCGCTCATGCACGTCCACTGGCCGGTGCCAAATGCAGGAGTTAAGGCAGCTAATGTAAAATTACCACTGTTACATTGTGCCTGATCGGGACCCGCATCGGCCACATCGTTGCTATATACAATAATGCTTAATGGCGGGCTGCTTGCGCAGGATACATTGTTGGCGTTGCGGGCTACAAAATTGTACGTTGCGCTGGCCGATGGTGCCGGATTGGGGGCGGTAAACACATACGCTGCCGGTGATGGGCCGCCAGTAATGCAGCACGATGGTGTATTGGCCCACGTTACTCCGGATGTAGCGTCTAAGTTGGTGGTCAGGTTAACCGGGGTACCGCCAAAACACATGCTGCCATATGTACCCGTAATGCTTGGTATCTTGTTCACCGTTATCGTAGCCGGATTGGAGTTTGCTGTACCACAGCCACTGCCCGTTGCTGAGGCCTGTAAGCGATACTGATACGAAGCAAAACCGGTGCCTCCGTTCAAGCCCGTAATCTGTAAAGATGTACTGCCTTGCCCGCTGTAGCTCACTCCGGCATAAGGTACATTGGCTGCTACACTGCTCCATGTGCTGCCATTCCAGTACTGCCAATCTAACACTAATGTTGGTGTGCCGCCTGTGGCATTGCCATTAAGGGTTACTACAGTGGGAGATCCCTCACATACCGATTGGGTGGCCGGGTGTTGAGTGATGCTGACAGGAGCTACCGTGCTCCAGGTTGCTACCTGTGTAAAGCCGGCTGTGCCGCAATCTAAGCCACTTGCTTGGCGCTGCGTTTGTACTATTACTGTAGTGGTAAGGGCATCGGTAACAATGTTGAAGTTAGTACCTCCACCTGCAGACCATGATTGTCCGGTAGCGCTTGGCAACCAGTTACTACCGTTGTCTACGCTGTACCGGTAATAGTTGGTTATTGTACCCGTACCACCTGCTCCATCGTTAAGATGTACGGCTATAGTGGCACCCCTGCACACTGTGCCGCCTGTTGCAGGGCTCGTACTGCCGGTATTTAATGTGGGTATGGTAGGGTCGGAAACTACTGTAATAGTTGTAGCTTGTTGTGTGCCCCAACATCCCTCTCCTGCTACCAAAGCAGGTGTACCAGCAGCAGCTGCAATCGGACCATTATATGGTCTGTAATACGATGTAGCACTAGCAGAGTTGGGGGTGCCAGACGTAGCGAGCGAAGTGCCACCATTGGTAGTGCCTTGCCAATATCGAGCAGTACCGTTGGATAGCGCACCACCTGCTATGGATACCGAACCTCCTGTACAAATGGTAGCAGATGTGGGGTTGTTAGCTGCGATAGAGGGCGTGACATAATTATAAGTCAAAGTTGCCGAGGTGGCTACCCAGCTACAACTACTCCTCCTGGCTTGTACGGTCATCTGTGTTGAAGAGCCGGAATTCCATGAGCCATTATTCCCTGTAACGGTACCCCCGGTTCCATTTGAAACAACACGCACCTCATCTATATTTGCAGGCAACGACCCCCAAGAGAGACTGTAAACAGTATTTGGCGCAATATTAATGGTGGTTTGTGCACCAGACCCTACTCTAACACTACCTGAAGTTACAGCACAACCCAGTGGCTTAACCACAAGGGGGTTAGTTTCGCTTGCAATAGCATAACCGTAAGAGACAATTGACCCAGTACATTGTGTAACTGTAACAATATTTGTAGTTCTACTGGTGTTTTGAGTTCCACAGCCACTATTTGTACTGATGTGGGCATAAAATGTCTCACCACACGATGAAGCCGGGGCTACCCAGTTTGTGCCTTGAACGGCATGAGATACGACTGTTCCACCGGGTGTGCCTCTGCGGATAGTTACCCAGTCGCCAGTGGCAGAAGATGTTACACGGTAGGTTGCACCACAAATAATGTTGCTCAGTGTAGCGTATTCCCCCGCCCACTGGTTGGTAGCTATCAGAACAGTGCCATTGGATGATGCAGCAGTTGCTGCACCAAATGCCGAGCCATGATTACACTGCCCTATGGACACCTGTGGTGCAAAAAGAACGAAGCAAGTTAAAACAGCTAAGAAAGCACCGAACAATCGCTTGCTGATCCACTTCTGTGTATTAAAACCGGTTGTGTAAAATTTATTCATAGTAATTGTATAAAAAATCTGTTTACTTAAATGAAACTTTGCTAAACACTACATCAACTACCAAGCCAATTCGGATTTGGCTGATTTTAGTGTGTTTTTATTGCTTTTTCGTCCAAAAAGCGGTGTATTTGTTTGCTCTTATCTGTTTTAACTGTTACAAATACTGTACAGCGTTGTACTAAGCACTTTTCACTATTATTGTTTAATTTAGGGTTAATGTAAATAATTTAAGTTGAAAAAAGCACATCTATATTCTGTAATCAAGGGCTAATGTACAACAAAATGTGAGTAATGCAATGAGTATTGTAGAGGTTATTTGGTTATCTCCGCACTTTCATTGCTACTTTGTAGCCCTCCTCCTCCTCCTCCCCTTCACATACTCCCTTAGTGCCGCAGTAGTAGTGTACCAGTTTCGGCCTTCTTTGTAGGCATCTATTTTGCCCTGCCGGGCCAACAAGCTCACATACTCTTGTCCGTAAGGTATTTTTTCTTCCTCTACTATTTGCGATATGGGCAAATACCCATCCTCCCGGCCCGGTACAGCCGAGAGGTAAATATCTAACGAACGCTCCAGCGCTTGCAGCATAAGCAACGCCAGCTTGCTGTACTGCCCGCCATTGGCCTGGTTGAGTGCCTCGTAATACTTTTTGCGGTCGTTTTTGAGAATAATGGCCGGAGGAAAACCCTCGCGCATAAGCAGCAAATTCATAACTAAACGCACCGTGCGGCCATTGCCATCAAAAAACGGGTGTATCCAAACCATATGGTGGTGAAACACCGTGGCTAACCACAAGGCATTTAGCTCATCGGGGTTAGTGTTGGTCCACCCAATCAATTCATTCAAAAAATCGGGCACGCACAAGGCATTGGGCGGCACAAAATTGGCGCCCGTAATACGTACACCGGCATTACGGATACGCCCGGCAAACTCTCTATCATTACGCTGCATCACCATTTGATGAATATCCAATATATCGCGCTCGCGCAAAGTATAGCTTGGGGCAACCAGTTGCTCTAAATACGCAATGGCATCGTGATGGTTGGTAACCTCAAAATGTTCGCGCAGCGATTTGCCTCTTACCGTCATGCCATCTTGCAGCACCAATTTGGTTTCATTAAGGGTAATGGTATTGCCCTCCATGGCATTGCTGTTGTAAGTCCACTCCATAAACAACTGCTCTTTTACTTTTTGTAAAGAGTACAGGGTAAGTGGCCTTGCTTCGTCCAAGAGCTGCTTTTTATGCAGCACTCGGTCAAAATGGGGTTGTAATGCTAAAAAGTCGTTGACATTATACTTTACCATGCCACAAAATTAATAATATCGGTAAAATAATTAAACAATCTTATCCGATATTAGCATCTCTATAAACTACGCTAAATCACTCACCTGGGTGGGTATAGAATATTTTTGGGGCGAAGAAAAGTTGCCTGCATAAAACTGTTTATATATTCGGTACCTGAAACAAAACCCTGACCGGTTATGGCCGATAACAAAAAGTACATTTTAGCCCTGGACCAAGGCACTACCAGTTCGCGGAGCATTGTGTTTGACGATGCGGGAAATGTGGTAGGCATGGCGCAAAAAGAGTTTTCGCAGATTTTTCCGCAGCCCGGTTGGGTTGAGCACGACCCGGAAGAAATCTGGAACAGCCAAATCTACACCGCCCGCGAGGCGCTACGCAATGCTAACATCACCCCCGGACAAATTGCGGCTATAGGCATTACTAACCAACGCGAAACCACCGTAGTGTGGGATAAAAAAACCGGCTCACCTATTTGCAATGCCCTCGTGTGGCAAGACAGGCGCACGGCCGATACCTGCAATGCCCTCAAAAAGAAAAAGGACTTTGAGAAATATGTAAAGGATAATACCGGCCTGGTGGTAGATGCCTATTTCAGCGGTACAAAAGTAAAATGGATATTAGATAATGTTAAAGGCGCCCGCAAACGTGCCGAAGCCGGAGAGTTGCTTTTTGGCACTATAGACAGTTGGTTAATTTGGAAACTCACCGATGGCAGCATACACGTAACCGATTACAGTAATGCCAGCCGTACTATGCTATTTAACATCAAAACGCTGAAGTGGGATCAAAAGCTACTGGATGCGTTAGAGATTCCATCGCTTATGCTTCCGTATGTAACCGATAGCAGCCGTATTTACGGGTTTACACACCGCGGAGTATTTGATGTAGAAGTACCTATTGCCGGTATAGCCGGTGACCAACAAGCCGCACTTTTTGGGCAAACCTGTTTTAGCCCCGGAATGGCCAAAAACACCTACGGCACCGGCTGTTTTATGCTGATGAATACCGGCAATAAATTGGTGAAGAGTAAACATGGCCTACTCACCACCATTGCTTGGGGTATGGGCGGAAAAGTGGAGTATGCGTTAGAGGGAAGTATTTTTATTGCGGGAGCGGCCATACAATGGCTGAGAGATGGACTAAAAGTAATAGACACAGCTGCTGACTCGGAGTATCACGCCAGTTCTGTGGCCGGTAACGAGGGCGTAGTAGTAGTGCCCGCTTTTGCCGGATTGGGCGCTCCATATTGGAATATGGATGCCCGTGGTGCAATCTATGGACTTACCCGCGGAGTTACTAAATCGCATTTAGTGCGTGCCACTTTAGAATCGCTCGCCTATCAAACCAAAGATGTGCTGAGCGCCATGGAGCAAGACAGCGGCATCAAACTCAAATCGCTGCGGGTAGATGGTGGGGCATCGGCCAATAATTTTTTGATGCAGTTTCAGAGCGATATGTTGGGGGTAGAGGTGGATAGACCCAAAGTAACCGAAACCACTGCCCTGGGCGCAGCTTACTTGGCCGGGTTAGCCGTAGGTTTCTACAAAAAACCAAACATTGCCAAACAATGGCGCATAGACGCTCAGTTTAAACCAAAAATGAAACTGCCCGACCGCAATAAACTGTATGAACAATGGAAAAAAGCCGTACAGTTGACTATGGGGTGGAAGTAGTTTGAGTTCCTATTTGTTAGACATTATTTACCCGTTTTACATCCTGCCGATGGTATTATCGGCACACTGCCGTCTTGGTTTGGCTTTATCTGCTCTTCGCTGATAGTATTGAAGCTTTGTTGCAAACCCCACGAAAAAACTTTTTCAAACCACGGTAAGATCTTGCTATGCTGCACTATTTTTAAAAAGTAAATCTCATGTTCCTTCTCTTTTACTCCCATTTGGTTGAGCACTTCATCGTGCTCATGTATGCCCAAAGCATTAAAATAATCGCGCATGCGATAGTACTCGCACACATTGCCGCTCTCTAACCTGCCGGCAAAATAAAAGGGCATAAACCAACCAATCACATGGCAACTAAACCCTATAAATCTTCCTATAAAGTGAAACTTGGCTTCATACCATTTAGAAACCGGAATATGGTATTGCTGCATAATAGTCATTACTTCTTTGCGGTGCTGCCATTCATCTTCCTCTATTTGCTTTATGGCGGGTACCTCTGCTGAATTTTTGAGCGATGCTGCGTGACCCTGGTAGGCAAAGGCGGCCGCTTTTTCGGCACTATAGGCCATTTGCAAAAGGTCTATCAACTCGGGCTGTAAGTTTTTCATGAATTAGTTTGAAGCGCAAAACAAAAAACCCCTGCTCAAATGCGGATGCTTTTATCGGTTTGTTGCAAGAAAAAAAACAGGCGGGTGGTTATCACCCGCCTGTGTATGTGAACTTGGGTGAACCCACCCTACTTTAGATTAAACATTAGCTGCAACCCATGCTGTTGCCGCAGTTCATACACTTGTAGCAGGTACCGCTGCGCAGGGTAATGTTGCCGCATACGTTGCATGGCGGAGCATCGCCACCCATATCTTTAAGGTGCTCGTTAAGGTTGCTGAGCCCTTGTTGTTTAGGTTGTGCAATCAACTTCATTTTTGGCTCTTTAGCTACCGGTTTTTGTACGGGCTGCATTTCGGGGTGCTGCTGTTGTACAGAGCGGTCTTCAATCGGCTCGTCTTGTATATCGGTAGTTAAATCTAAGCTGGATTTTTCGCGCATGCTTAGTTCGCTTGGTGTAACGTGTACCAAGTCTTTGCGGTTGAGGTACTCAAACGCCAGCAAGCGGAAAATGTAATCTACAATAGAGGAAGCATTTTTGATGTTCGGATGATCTACCATACCACTTGGCTCAAAGCGGGTGAAGGTGAATTTGTTGACAAACTCTTCTAACGGTACACCGTATTGCAAGCCAATAGATACCGAAATGGCAAAGCAGTTCATGAGCGAGCGGAACGAAGCGCCTTCTTTGTGCATGTCCACAAATATTTCTCCGAGGGTACCATCGTTGTATTCACCGGTGCGCACAAACACGGTTTGCCCGCCAATCTTTGCTTTTTGTGTAAAGCCCCTGCGTTTGCTGGGCAGTTTTTTACGCTCTACAATACGCGAAAGTTCACGCATGAAATTAGTGTCTGTACTTTCTTGCATGAGCACCCGAGCAGCTTCTAACACCTGCTCCGGAGTTAGCTTACTAAATACATCCTGTGGTTCCTGATTTTCGCCCGGTGCGGTTTGCGCGGTTTCTTTTTTGGTTTCTTTTTCCTCGTCTTTTTTGTTGGCGAGTGGTTGTGAAAGTTTGCATCCGTCACGGTACAAGGCATTGGCTTTTAAGCCCAATCGCCAAGATAGTGCATAGCAACTTTGTATTTCTTCAACGGTGGCCTCATTAGGTAAGTTGATGGTTTTAGAAATAGCACCGCTAATAAACGGTTGTACACCGGCCATCATCCGTATGTGACCATGCGCATGTATAAAACGCTTGCCTTTAACGCCACACTTGTTGGCGCAATCAAACACAGGCAGGTGCTCATCTTTAAGGTAAGGCGCACCCTCTACGGTCATGGTACCACACACAAATTCGTTGGCCGCTTCTATTTCTTCTTTGCTATAACCCATCTCGCGGAGTAGGTTAAATCCTTTGGCTCCGTATTGCTCGGCACTAAATCCAAGCCGTTGCAGAGTATCTTCTCCGAGTGTCCAGGCATTAAATACAAACGTAATATCAAATGCAGCAGGCAGTGCAGCTTCAATTTTTTCTACATCGGCATTATTGAACCCTTTTGCGCGAAGCGAATCGGCATTGATATGCGGGCAACCTTCTAACGTAGCGCTACCTTTAGCATATTTCACAATGGCCTCTACTTCGCTTTCGGTATAACCCAAATTGCGCAGGGCGTATGGTACCGATTCGTTGACAATTTTGAAATATCCGCCACCGGATAGCTTTTTAAATTTCACCAAAGCAAAGTCGGGCTCCACACCGGTGGTATCGCAATCCATTAATAAGCCGATGGTGCCGGTAGGAGCAATTACTGTAGTTTGTGCATTGCGATAACCGTACTGCTCACCCAGTTGAAGGGCTTCGTCCCATGCTGTGGTAGCGGCTTTCAACAAATAATCAGGGCAATATTTAGGGTCTATACCTACGGGTTTTACTTCTAATCCTTCATAAGCTGTTGGCTCGGCATTGTAGGCCGCCAGGCGATGGTTGCGGATAACGCGCAACATGTGTTGCTTGTTTTTTTCGTAGCCGGGGAATGTGCCCAATACCGATGCCATCTCTGCCGATGTTTTGTAAGAAATGCCGGTCATGATAGCGGTGATGGCTCCGCCAATGGCGCGGGCTTTGTCGCTATCGTAAGGGATGCCACTCACCATCAGCACCGAGCCAAGGTTGGCGTAGCCAAGGCCAAGTGTGCGGAAATCGTACGATAGTTGAGCCACTTCTTTAGATGGGAACTGTGCCATAAGCACAGAAATTTCCAGCACCACCGTCCAAATGCGGCTCATGTGCTCAAAACCTTCTACATTAAATTCTAGTGTGTTTTCGTTAAAAAACTTGCGGAGGTTAAACGAAGCCAAGTTGCAGGCGGTGTTATCCAAAAACATGTATTCGCTGCAAGGGTTGCTGGCGCGAATTGGGCCATCGGCCGGGCAGGTGTGCCACTCGTTGATGGTGGTATCAAACTGCACACCGGGGTCGGCACAGCGCCATGCTGCCATAGCTATTTTATCCCAAAGTTCGCGGGCGTTGACGCTCTTCATTACCTTGTTGCGATCGCTACGGGCAATAAGGTTCCAGTTCTCGTTTTTTTCTAAAGCATGGAAAAAAGTGTTGGGCACACGCACACTGTTGTTGCTGTTTTGTCCGCTCACGGTGCGGTAGGCCTCACCTTCGTAGTGGTTATCATAACCGGCAGCAATCAGCGCAGCTACTTTGTCTTCTTCCTTCATTTTCCACTCAATGAAGTCCAAAATTTCGGGGTGGTCTAGGTCTAAGCAAACCATTTTGGCCGCTCTGCGGGTAGTGCCTCCGCTCTTAATGGCTCCAGCGGCTGCATCGCCAATTTTCAAAAAGCTCATTAAGCCCGATGAAGTGCCTCCGCCCGAAAGCTTTTCGCCTTCGCCACGTACGTTGCTAAAGTTGGTGCCCACGCCTGAGCCATACTTGAAGATACGTGCCTCGCGGGTCCACAAATCCATAATACCGCCATCGTTTACCAAATCGTCATCTACAGATAAGATAAAGCAGGCATGCGGTTGTGGGCGCTCATAAGCTGAGGTAGATTTCTGTAGTTCTCCGGTAATGGGATCTACAAAGTAATGCCCTTGCGGTTTACCGGTAATGCCATAGGCAGTATGCAACCCGGTATTGAACCACTGAGGAGAATTGGGCGCAGCCATTTGGTCTAACAAGGAGTAAACCAACTCATCGTAAAACACCTGAGCGTCATTTTTAGAGGCAAAGTATCCATACTTATCGCCCCACACGCGCCAGCAATCGGCCAAACGGTGAGCCACTTGTTTAATGGAGCGCTCGCCACCCAATGTGCCATCGGGTTGGGGTACTCCGGCTTTGCGGAAATACTTTTGCGCCAAAATATCGGTAGCTACCTGGCTCCATCCTTTGGGCACTTCTACGTTGTGCATTTCAAATACGGCATCTCCGGCCGGGTTGCGGATGACGCTGCTGCGCAGGTCGTATTCAAATTGGTCAAATACACTCACGCCTTCTTGGGTATAGAGGCGATTTACCTTGAGACCTTTCTTCTCGTTTTTCTTTGCCATAGGGTTAAGGTTGTAAAAATTTTAAATAATATTCAGGTAGTTGGTTGGATGTTTTTCCGAAAACTTGAACGAATTTATTTTTCAGAAAATCACTATTCCATGTCATTTATTAACACGAAATGTGCAAACGTGAATTAGCCACAAGAAACGCAGTGGTGGCGCGTTTTCCCTATGTGGAAAAACATTTTCAATAAAAAATTTGCTTCCAAATACATTTTTTCAGGTAAAAATTTTGTCCGAAAAATTGGGCGGCATTTTGGAAACTTGAAAGCCATGTGGGTGACACATGTAATAATTATACGATGCACCATCGTAACAACTGCCAAAAGCAATTATCTGTTTTGCGGGCAACAATTGCAAATCTTTATCCTCTACTAGTATAGCCAAATAAAAGGGCATAGCAGGGCTTAACTCATTGGCTATATTAGCCGCCCATTATTGACCGCTGTGGCTAAAAGGATAAAAGCAACCGAGAATAAAAACCTAAAAAACAAATACAGGTTTGTGCTCCTCAACGATGAAACATTTGAGGAAAAATTTTCGTTGGTGCTCACCCGTACAAATGTGTTGTTGTTTGGTGGTATTACCGCCTTTACACTTATCTTTCTTACAGCAGTAGCTATTATCTATACTCCGCTCAAATATTTTATTCCCGGCTTTGGCGACTATAACTACAAGGGCGAAATTATCCGCCTGCAATCTCAGGCCGATTCGCTGAAAGAAAAGTTAGATGCCCGAGAAGTTTGGTTAGAAAACCTAATACGCTTAGCCGAAGATTCAATAGACACCAGCCGCCCAAAACCCAACACCGGAAATAGCGATATAGACAAATCAAAAATAGACATCACCCAAACCAATGCAGCCGATAAAGACCTGCGCAAGGAAATGGAAGAGGAAGAAAACTTTTCGCTGAGTGTAGGTGCGCAGCAAGGCAGCCAGGCGGTTGATGAAGTAAAACAACTGCACCTGATAGCGCCTGTACAAGGGTACATTACCGATGAGTTTGGCTCATCTAAAGAACATTTTGGGGTAGATATAGCCGTAAAAGCCGGTGAGCCGCTTATGGCCACTTTTGATGGCAAAGTAGTGAGCGCCACTTTTTCGGTAAACGATGGTTACGTAATTACACTTCAGCACAAAAACAATTTACTATCGGTGTACAAGCACAATTCTAAGTTGCTCAAAAAACCGGGCGATGAGGTAAAAGCCGGAGAAGTAATTGGTTTTACCGGCAATACCGGAGAAACCAGCACCGGGCCACATGTACATTTTGAGCTCTGGCACGAAGGCCGGGCTTTGAACCCCCGCGATTATATTTTATTTTAGCCCTTCACCCCAATAAACAAAAACTATGTTCGGCAAAAAAGAAGAAAGACCTGCCGGCCCCAACCTGATGAACCAGTTTGGGCAAGGCACCACCATAACCGGTGATGTAAGCACAGAAGGCGATATTCGTGTAGATGGAAAAGTAAACGGCAACGTAACCTCTAAAGCAAAAGTAGTGGTAGGCGCCAGTGGTTTAATAACCGGAGATGTACTTTGCCAAAACGCCTACATTGATGGCCGTGTAGAAGGCAACATTGAAGTGAGCGAACTGCTTATACTCAGCGCCACTGCCAATATAGTGGGCGATATAAAAATCAAAAAACTAGTTGTGCAAGAGGGTGCCAAGTTTACCGGCAAGTGCGTAATGGGCATGAGCGTATCGCACACCAATGCTACCGACAAACGAGTTTCTGCCGATAAGGTAGCTACTGCGTAGTTTCATCACACAAATCCTAGGCGATGGAAAAACCTCAAAAAAAATATTCCAACGCGCTAAAATTTTCGGGCATTGGCTTTCAGATTATAGCCGCTGCCCTGTTGGGCTTTTTTATTGGCTATAAATTAGATGCGTGGATGGGCAATACCAAACCATACCTGACCATGCTATTGGCCATAGTGTTTTTAGTAGCCGGCCTGTATAGCGCTGTGCGCAGTATGCTAAAAAACTGATTGGCTGAAATAGCCCCTGTTTCAGACATTAATCGCCCCGAAACACCTGGCAAAGTCAAAAAAAGAACCTTGCCCTCATGCTTAAATACCCCTATCACATAAGGTCTTAATGTAACCTTGGCACCCACAATGCCGTATCACAGCAGTACAAAAAACCTGCAATTGTGAAAAACTGGCTACCCCTGATTGCTCTAATACTCACCGTAAGCTCTGCCACCGCGCAGGAGCAGCTATACATTAACGGCAAATACGAAGGCGACTACAAAGACGGTAAAAAACACGGCAAAGGCCGCGCTATATATTATGATGGCTCTTTGTATGACGGCCTATGGCAAAACGATATGCGCCACGGAGTTGGCCGCGCCATTTTTAAAGATGGCTCCAGCTATTTTGGCGATTGGGTAAATGATAAACGCCATGGCCGTGGCAATTATGACTTTCCGAATGGCGATAACTATGTAGGCCAGTTTAATGCCGATGTCATGAGCGGATGGGGTACTTACACCTACGCCAACGGCAACAAATACACCGGAGATTTTACCAATGGAATAATTAGCGGCACCGGCACCATGGTTTATGCCAATGGCGAAAAATATGAAGGTGCATTTGTGCAGGCCATGAAAACCGGTAAAGGCAAATATTTTTATCGGAATGGAAATGTTTACGAGGGTTATTTTCTAAAAGACCAAAAAGAGGGTTTCGGCAAAATGACTTTTGCCAATGGCGATACCTACATGGGCGAATTCAAAGCCAACAACCGCACCGGTAAAGGCATATTTTTATTTGCCAATGGCGATAAATACGAAGGCGAGTTTAAAGACGGAAAAATGCATGGCACAGGCATTTTTACCTGGGCCGATGGAGAAATGTTTACCGGCACCTGGACCGATAACAAACGCAATGGCAAAGGCACCTTTATCAGCAAAGAAGGCGAAGAGAAAATACTCGTTTTTGCTAACGGCATCAAGCAGGAGTAACCATTTTTTTTGCCAATGGCATTAAGCAAGAGTAATTAAAACTTTAACCGCTTGGCCATGTACACAAACTGCGCCAACATGCTCCCGATAGTAAGAGTTTATTTGACGCAATTCAACATCAGGTTAGCTCAGAGCTACTTACATGTTTGCTCGCACACTAATAAAACAAAAAACACATACCATCCAAATTTAATTTTGCACTACAAGTGCAGAAATAAAACCATGCGTTTTTGTTGACATATACAAAATACCTGCTTTGCTTTGCAGCTACAAACACACCACCATGCTGCTTTTTACTCCCCTTACTTGTTTGGCAAATTTCGGTGGTGTAAACTCTGCCCCCCCCCCCCCCGCAGTTTCTCTGTAATTTACCGGTTGTTTTTATGGGTACTTATCACCAATGCTGTGCGGTGGGTAGTAGCTTGTTTTTTCCTCACCTTAAATATCCTCTACTTATGAAACAAAAATTACTTACCTTTCTGCTCGCAACACTATGTATGAGCACCGCTTACACACAGGGCTTTTACCAAACCGGGCAAACCGGCAGCAGTGCTTTTGACGATGGTACGAATGTGGGCATTGGCACTATATATCCATCGGGCAAGTTGCATGTGCTTGGTGGCTGTAGTGGACCTAACCTATTGCTTAAACAGGATTTTGATTGCCAAACTCCGGGAAACTACATTGAGGCAGCACACACCGAAGCCGGGCCTACCACTGTTTCCGATTTTATAGTTAACCATAAAGGGCAAGTGGGCATAGGTATATCTCCGGCTATTGACCTGCACATTTCTACCAAGGGGTACAATAACGACTTGTATAGTGGCGACATTTTGGGGAATCTGGTGTATGGTGTAGAAGACCAAGATGAGCGAATACTAATGATATTTACTAATGTGGGAGATGCTAACGAACCCGGGGGATGTATGTTGATTAACAGCCGCAATGATATTCTTGATAACACCAACAATTCCACCATCCCCAAATCTGTACCGGCCTTTGGTGTGGTGAACAGTACCGATGAGCGCATTAACTTTGGCATATTTGGCAATGGAGCCATTGCCACCGGCTACCCAATGGATATAGACATGCAAACCTTTGCACAATTTGACATGCGGGCATTGCCGCAAAATTTTTCGGTGTTGATGAACATAGACCAACCTGCGCCAACTCAAACACCAACCATGACCCCGTCTGATAACCCATATTTTCGCATTAGCAGCAATGGAAACATTGGAATAGGTATTGCCCCAAACACCAACTCTACCGTGGTTTTGTATGATACCGATGGCTCTACTACATTAGATATTACCCGCCCCACCACCGGTACCAGTGCCATCCGGTTTATGAACCCGGCCAATACCGGCCAACCCCGCCACCTCATTACCGAAATCAATGGCGATTTTGTAATAGACCCGGGGGTGGCCAATGGAGGGGGGAATGATAAATTAGTGGTGAGTGGCAGTTTAGGAGTGCGGAGAAATGGTACTGATGATGTGTATGTGGACTTAGTTGAAAACAAGGCAACTCCTGACTGGAACGCTCAACTACGTTGGGTTGGCAATACAGGGAATGCGAGGCACATCATTACCGAAGAGGAAGGGAACCTGTTGGTAGATGTAGGACACAACGGTAATGCGAACGATAAACTAAAGGTTGCAGGGAATGCCGAAATTACAGGAACTGTACAGATAGGCAATGTATCAACACCCTGTACCACTAACTCTTGCTACTCGCTATATGTAGAAAAAGGAATACTGGCAGAGCGGTTTAAGTGTGCTATAAAAACTACGGGAGATTGGAGTGATTATGTATTTGATAAAGATTACAAGCTAATGCCATTGAGCGATGTAGAAAAGTTTGTAAAAAAGAACAAACATCTGCCCGGAATACCCAGCGCTCAAGAAGTAACAGAGCAAGGAATAGATTTAGCTAAAATGAACGCTATGCTCTTAGCTAAAATTGAGGAGTTGACATTACATCTGATTAATTTAGAGAAGCAGCTAAAAAAAGGTAAGTAGATATGAAAACTCCTCTTACAATATCCCTGTTGTTTGCGATTTGGGCTACGGCTCAATCCCAAAACTTAATACGTAATCACTCCTTTGAGACACCTAACATAACCGGTGATTGCCCTACAGGCTTAGCTCAGTTTGAAAAGGTAAAAGATTGGACATCAAGAACTCAAACCGTTTCCTCGTCTACCTCAAGCGGAACCAGCGCTATACACTCTCCGGATTGGCTATCAACGCTTTCTGGCTGCAGAAATTTTGACCCCTTTATGAACAGCGTATTACCCACAACAGGTAATTTTTTAGTATACTTTACGCCAGAGGAGCTTATACAACAAGATTTACAAAACGCTTTGAATGAAGGATTATATTACTTTAAAGCCAATGTAAAGTTATTTTCAGCACCGGGGTCAAGCAGTTTTGGGTTGTACGAATACAACAGTAGTTATAAGTATTACCTGCGTGTAAGATTATCTAAAACAGAAGTTAGCTATCATTCAGAGAATAGCGACATTGATGCTGTTAGCTGTGCTGCTAACTATAGAAAGATACACGCCACAAAACCCATAACCTATTTAGCGCCTATTTTAACTGCAAATGCCGATAGCTGGCAGCAAGTGACCATAGACCCTATTAAAATTTTTGAATTCGGTTACGATTGGATTGCAATAGATTTGGTGGTTTATGATCAATCTGATGTTGAAATCCCCTGCGCATCAATAGGCGTGCAATTAGATGATGTAGAACTTTATAGAGATTGTTGTGGGGACTATATGCTATACCAAGATATTTCGGACAAACTACCAAACAATACCCAAAGACGGCTATTTATTAGAGCCGGCAGCGATGTGGGTGCCCCAAACATGAGCACAGGACCTGTCATAGTTAAATCTAACAGAAAAATAAAGTTTAGGGCTGGGGGTTTTATTGATATACAACCGGGGTTTGTTGTAGAGCCGGGCGGTGTTTTTGTAGCAGAAATTGCACCGTGTGGGGCAGTGGACGATCCGGCTTATGATTTTGGTTTAAATATTGATTATGCCAATCAATGCGCATTTTTAAACTGTAGTGCTCCATATTACCCCCCTACACCCACTAATTGCTTCGGCACCAACATGGCTTTTTATTCCTATGGTGCAGGTTGGTACCATGTCATGATAAAAAATAGTTCAGGGGCTATTATTTTTGAAGACATACAATCTATCAATAGTCCGATCACACAATATTGGAACGGTTATCCGTTTGCATATTTTACACAATCACAACATATAGCAACTGTAGATTTAGCAATTTATAATTGTATGGGCATGCAAGTCAAAACATTTACAGTTACTTATGAATACTTAAGCGGATGCGGCCCAAATGCAAAAACAGATTGGCAGGAAATGATTACTAACAGTATAGAACCGTGCAAAGTGCTGGTCGCGCCTAATCCAACGGATGGAAAAATTGAAGTTTTAGGTTCATCAAGAGAGGTTACAGAAGAGATAAAATCCGGCTTAGATTATAAAATATACAATGCCAACTCAGCGTTAGTGTCAGCCGGTAAAACATTCGGAGATATATCACTTGAAGAACTGCCGGGCGGCATTTACTATGTTTTCTTGTTCACTACTTGTACAAATTACCTATCATTTAAAATATTAAAGCAATGAAATCTCCCACACTATTGATTTTTGCCTGTTTGTTAATCTTGTTTAGCCAGTCCTGTACTAAATGCGTTACCTGTAAAAATGAGTGTTACCAATGTGGCTCTGCTACTACCCTGATATGCAGCACTGATTACTCCGGGCAAGCAAACTGGCAGGGTTCTCGTCAATTCCTACTAAATAGCGGCTGCACCTTGGTAGCTCCTACCGAAAATGTGAAGCTGTGTGATAACAATGTCAAAAATATTCAATATTTGTATGAGAAGAATAACTATTACTGTAGTAAGTAGTGTGCTGCTGGTGTTTTGGTCCGGCTGTAAAAAGTGCTTTGACTGTGTGAATGATTGTGTGAAAAGAATTTCTACGGGAGAACTCATTTGCTCGGATCAGTTTCCGAACTACGCTGCATACAATTTTTTTATAGACAGCATGCGCTATGATTTAATTTCAAAACCTACAAACTACATCACTTATCACCAAGTGGTGTGCAATGAAAAAGACAAACAGCAGCAGGAGCAAAAACCGGGCATAACATGTATGCCAAAGTTGAAGTAGTTTTTTATGGTATATATGTAGTAATTTTCCTGTTGGTGGGTGTTCTAACCGCCACATCATGAGTTGTTTTTCGGCACGAGAGACCCCACCGAAGAGCAAAAGAACACCCTATGTATTTCGCCCTTGTTGGTGTTATAGCTTCGGCTCTGCCGATGCGTCACCAACAAGTAAAATTTTATGATTTAAACGGTGTTAATGTGATTTCAACCGAGTCGGCAGAACTTCAGTTTGGCTCACCGTTACAAGTTCCCACCGCAAATTTAGCTCAGGGCATGTATATAGTTAAGGTGCAAACTTCCACAACATCATTTACACAGAAAATTGTTATACAATGAAGCCAATAGCGATTGGAGTAATTGTAGCTGTCGCTACATTATTAGGTAGCTGTTGTAAAGACAAGGCGCATTGCGCCTCCGCTCCCTACTATGTTGATCCTTTTATAGAAAAGTACTATACATTTACTTGCGGTGGCAACCTATACGAGTATGAATACATCATGCGAAGAAAATCTCAAATTGATTCAATAACCGACTGCACCTTTTCGCCACCGGTTGCCTTCCCAATTGATGAAACCGATTTTGTGTATATAATGATTGGGAAGATGTCTTATTTCTACGGAGATACCTTTCAAGCAAGTTTATCTAAAGATACTTGTCTAAAGAAGCTAATTTATGATGTAAGTATGATTCAACGCGATACTGCGCAACTACAGTTTCCTGGCACAAGAAGCATGTTCTGCGCTGTAGAAAACATCCCGCCCGATTACCAAGTAGAAGTAAAGTATAAGTATGTGCCACTACCGGAGTAACACCGAAAAGCGCAACTGCGTAGAAATTCCCCCTTTGGGGGTTAGGGGGCTGACCACCTGCGGCAACGGACCCAGTTACTTTGTTTGCTTAACTCCAAGTTACACCAACTTGCTTAGTTATTTGAGAGATGGAAGTGAAACGAACACAGCTACTGTGAGAATGAATTATTGTGTGCCAAGTGAGAATTTGTTTGGGGTTCTGAATTTCTCAAATGGCTATTCGGTAACAGGCTCAATAGTCTCTACTCAAAGTATAAATGATGGTATTACTGTTGGTTATCACGCTGGCACTTATATTGAGTTAAATAACGGGTTCTATTCAGGAACTGATTTTGTAGCTGAAATAAATCCGTGTGCTATAACTCGAACAACAATAGCGGCTAAAACTGATGATTTATTTTATGAGCAAAAATTTGACGATGAAAATTTACCAAGCAACCTTACAATTAAGATTTACCCAACACTTTTGCATTCGGGCAATACTATCAATGTTGAAATATCAGAACTCGTTCAGCAACTACAATTAGTAGTATTGGATTTACAGGGTAAAATAGCAAAGCAAACGCATGTAAATGACCTAATGCCACATGAACCGCGCGTTGTATCGTTGAATGGCTTATCTTCAGGATTATACATTGTAAAGGCGTTTAATGGTTTGGTTTTAATGACCACAAAAATTATAGTGCAATTGGAGCAAAACTGGTATGCTGATAAATCAATTAAAACAACCGGAACTACTAAAATACAGCCACTCATTCCGGGCACGGCTAATGGAAATCACGGAATTGTAACATTTATGGCAGGTGAGTTTATAGAACTTAACCCGGGGTTTGAGGTGGCAGATGCAGGGTCTGTTTTTGAGGCCAAGATAGGTGCGATGTGTGGGTTTACAACTGAAATAAACTCAGCAAAAACGGACGAAACATCTATGCTGTCAAACAGTCAAACAATATCAACGGAACATCCCATTATCTCCCCCAACCCATTTACCGAGCAACTCCACACACGCTTGCCATATAGTGGTACCGAAAGCATAGTAAGCATTACCAATATCAACGGTCAAATTGTACTCAGCCGCACACTAAGTGCCAACCAAACCGATGCCGCGCTGGATGTATCAGAAACCGGAGCAGGCATTTATTTTGTAACTATTGTAAGTAATGAAAAACGGTATAATTTTAAGTTAATAAAGCAATGACCATTGCTCTTTAGATTTAAGAGAGCGTAGTGTTTTACAAATTGGGAATCTGATTCCCAATTTGTAAAACACTACAGCCCTTTCCAGTTTAAAACATCAATACCGTTTCGCTGAGTATTTTCAACTCCACCATACACTAAATTTAGCCCTATATTTGATCCACTTAACGCTTTGAGCGTTTCTAACCCTCTGAACAAGGTGGGAGTTATGGTTTTTGCAGATTTCACTTCATACGCCTCGGTATTTGAACCTATTTCTTCTATAAAATCTACCTCATTGCCCGTACTGTCTCTCCAAAAGCACAGGTTTGGCTGAGTTCCGTTGTTTAATCTACGCTTGATTAACTCCGTCAGTACAAGATTTTCATACAATTCCCCTCGCTGCGGATAAGTGTACAGATGTTTTACATCTTGCAAACCCAACAGTTCGGTGGCAAGGCCGGTATCATAAAAGTATAACTTTGGTGTTTTAACTAATCGCTTATTAAAATTGCGGTGATAGGGTTGTAGCAAGTAAATGATATAACTGCTTTGGAGTATAGACATCCATTTCATGATGGTTTTATGGTCTATACCCAGTTCATTACCTATAGAACTGTAATTTAATAATTGCCCAACACGCGCTGCACAGCTTTTTAAAAATTTATTGAACAACGAAAGGTTCTGCACATTTACGATTTGGCGCACATCGCGCTCCACGTAAGTGCGAATGTAGCCGCTCATCATCAGTTGTTTGTTGGCCTTTGTTCCGTATAATCGTGGATACCCGCCTTTGAAAATGAATTGCTCGTAGGTGGCCGGAAGTTTACCAGCTGCTTGTAATTCAGCCACTGATAAAGGCAGCAGCTCTAAAATGGCGGTGCGCCCTGCTAAGCTTTGCGAAATATTTTGTAGGAGCAGAAAGTTTTGTGAGCCGGTAAGAACAAATTTACCCGGCTTTTTGTGCTTGTCGCTTTCTGCCTGTATGTACGAAAAAAGTTGAGGTACATATTGTGCCTCGTCTATAACTAACTTGCCTTTACCGTATTCACTTAAAAATCCGCGGGAATCTTCACGAGCATATTCCCGCAAATCGGGGTGTTCTAGATTCACATATTTATACCCTGCCAGGTTCTCTACTATGGTTGTTTTGCCCGATTGGCGAGGGCCGGTAAGTACCACTACCGGAAATTGCCGCAGTGCTTTTTTAAGTACGGGTTCTATGGCTCTTGGTATCATGTTGCAAATTTACAAATTGGGAATTAAATTCCCAATTTGTAAAAAGATTTGATGCAATCCTACTGCGAATCTCATTGTTTGTATAAGTTTGTGTTGGTAGTTTTTAAAACCTCAACCGCTTGGCCATATACCCAAAACGTGCCCACATGCCAACAGCAGCAATGGTCAATCCAATTACAAACCCCAGCCAAATGCCGGCAAGCCCCATGCGGGCTTCAAATGCCAAATAATAACAGGCAGGTACCATAATGCCCCAGTACGAAATGAGCGCTATTAATGCAGGTACTTTTACATCTTGTATGCCGCGCAGCAAGCCCGCAGCTGCACCTTGTAACCCATCGCTGAGTTGAAAAAGTGCCGCCAACAAAAGCATGGCTGCAGCCATTTCTATCACCACTACTTCATTGGTATAAAGTAGTGGTAACTGGCGGTGCAGCAGTACAAATACAAGCGCAAAAACAACTTCAGTAGCTAATGTCATCAGCAGAATAGCTACACCTGTTTTTCTCACCTCCTCCGCATTTTTTTCGCCATAAGCAAAACCGGTGAGTATAGTGCCGGCAGCCGAAAACCCGGTAATGACCATAAACGTAATGCTGGCCATACCAATAGCAATCATGTGCGCGGCTTCGGCTTCTATGCTTATCCACCCGCTCATGACCTGCCCGGCACTAAAAGCCGCTACCTCCCAAAAAAACTGCAAGCCCGCAGGTACCCCTATGGTAAGTATAGGCCAAACATGCGTAGTATATCCGGCAGTAGTATTTTCCGTCTGGCTGTGGTAGGCCGTTTGCAAATCCTTCACCTTTCGGCTTTGAAAAATGTACACAAACAAAGCCACCGTCATCGCCAATTTTGAAATACCACTGGCCAATGCAGCCCCCTCTACGCCCCATGCCGGAGCGCCTAAGTGGCCGTAGATAAGCACCCAGTTCAAAAAACAATTGAGCGCCAAGCCACCCAATGTAATGTACATACCGGGCAGGGTTTTGCCCATGCCATCTAAAAACTGCTTGCCACACATAAAAAAGAAAACAAACGGTGTAGAGTAATTAATCACGCGCAAATACCGCGCACCTAACAGAGTGTCTGTTTCGGGGTGCCTAAAAACATCTAAGTTGGCGCGCACAATTTCTGTAACTATCACAAACACTACCGATAACACTACCGATACCAGCAAACCCGAGCGCAGCACACCTATGGCGCGGTATTCTTTTTCGGCACCAAAGGCCTCACTCACCAATGGCGATACGGCAAACAGCACGCCCATGCCAAGCAGTATTATCACCCAATAAATGCCATTGGCAAAGCCCGTGGCGGCAATGTAAGTATGCCCCAGGCCGCCAATTTGTACAGTATCAAAAAAGCCCATAAGCACCTGCCCCAACTGCCCGGCAATAATGGGTAAGGCCAGCAGCAGCGCTTCTTTAATTTTAGATTGGTATGAGGTAAACATGATTGCTTGCAATTAATTAATGAGTTGAACAGTAGGTACCACCTACAAACAAAAAAACCCGTTCAGCGAACCGAACGGGCAAAAAAAAATAGCTCTTTGGGGGTTATTTTTTCAACTCCATGACCACTTTGCCGCGGTAGTAGAGTTTGCCTTCGCTTTCGTGTGCTCTGTGCAGCAAGTGCGTTTCGTTAGTGGTTTGATCCACTCCCAAAGTGGGTGCTTCTGCTTTGTAGTGAGTTCTGCGCTTGTCTCTTCTTTGTTTAGAGATTTTGTGTTTTGGATTTGGCATGACTTACGTTTTTGTGATGGTCAAATAATTTGTTTCTAATTTTTAAGGTTTTTGAGCACTGCCCAACGAGGGTCAATTTCATCGGTAGGTTTAGCTTCGGGTTTTTTGTTGAGGATTTTGAGCACCTCCGGGTCGCAGCCCTCTTCGCCATTGGGCTTTTTGGGGTGCACCACCTGCATAGGCAGGCAAAGGTTAATGTACTCGTAAACCGGCTGCGCCAAGTCTATAATCGGTTCATCGCGGCTAATAAAGAGCACCTCATCTTCATGTGCTAAAGCATTGGGGTCTTCGGCAAACTTTACGTATAAGGTATAATCACCAAAAATCTCTTTATCAAACGGAACCAGGCAGCGGTCGCACTCTACACTTACTGTGCCGTCAACAAAAAACTTGATAATAAAGAACGTTTCCTTTTTTTCAAACTCCACTTTTACCCTCACTTTGCACTCCTTAATGGGAGAATCTTCAAAGTGGCGAAAAAATTGGCCATCTATATCGTATTCAAACCGGTGTATGCCGATTTTTAGCCCGATGTATGGTATTTCAAACTCCCTTAGTCCCTTCACAGCGCAAATTTATAGATGAACGCTTCGGCTTTTCTATCCCCACTGTTTTATCCCTAACCACACGGCTTGGCGAAAAAAAGCGCCTGCCTTTTCGGCAAGCGGGCGGCAAATATATACGCTTTGGGCAAATTATGAAATGGTTTTTTGGGTAAAGTGATACTACACTTCGGGCTAAATACTAAACTTGCGCCATGTTTAAAAAAGTACTGATTGCCAACCGGGGCGAAATTGCCCTGCGCATTATTCGCACTTGTAAAGAAATGGGCATTAAAACCGTGGCCGTGTACTCTACTGCCGATCGCGATAGCTTGCACGTGCGTTTTGCCGATGAAGCCGTGTGCATAGGCCCACCCAAAAGCAAAGATTCTTACCTGAACATGAAAAACATTATGGCCGTGGCAGAGTTGACCAATGCCGATGCCATTCATCCGGGCTATGGCTTTTTGGCCGAAAATGCCGAGTTCAGTGATTTGTGCGCACAATACAAAATCAAATTTATTGGCCCAAAAGGCGATATGATACGCGCCATGGGCGATAAAATAACTGCCAAAGAAACCATGCTTAAAGCCGGTGTGCCCTGCATACCCGGCAGCGAGGGTTTGGTGGAAAGTATAGAAGATGCCAAAAAAGATGCGGTGCGGATTGGCTACCCGGTTATTTTGAAAGCGACTGCCGGTGGCGGTGGCAAAGGCATGCGCATAGTGTGGGACGAAAAGGGCTTAGAAAACGCCTACAACATGGCACGGACCGAAGCCGGTGCTTCGTTTGGTAACGATGGGGTGTACATGGAGAAATTTATAGTAGAGCCACACCATATAGAAATACAAGTAGCCGGTGACCAATATGGCGAGGCCTGCCACTTGAGCGAGCGCGATTGCTCGGTACAGCGCAGGCACCAAAAATTGGTAGAAGAAGCCCCATCGCCATTTGTGGACGAAGCGCTGCGCAAAAAAATGGGAGCAGCAGCCGTGAAAGCGGTGAAAGCCATTAATTACGAAAGTGTGGGCACTGTAGAATTTCTGGTAGATAGAGATAAGAACTTCTACTTTATGGAAATGAACACCCGCATACAAGTTGAGCATACCGTAACCGAAGAGGTGATGGATTTTGACTTAATCAAAGAGCAAATTACTATAGCAGCGGGTACGCCTATTTCAGGCATGTTGTATTTTCCTGAAAAAATGCACGCCATAGAGTGCCGCGTAAATGCCGAAGACCCGCTCAATAATTTTGCCCCCAGCCCCGGAAAAATTACTGCCCTGCACACCCCAAAAGGTTATGGAGTTCGGGTGGATACACACATTTATGCGGGTTATACCATTCCACCTTACTACGATAGTATGTTGGCCAAAGTAATTTGCCGCGCCAAAACCCGTGAAGAATGTATTGTAAAAATGAAGCGGGCTATGGATGAATTTATTATTGAAGGCGTAAAAACCACTATTCCCTTTCACATTGTGTTAATGGATAACGAAGAGTTTCGCTCAGGCAAGTTTGATACCGGACTGTTAGAGCGATTTGATTACGTGAGCGCTATCAAAGAGGCAGGGTTAGGGTAAAAACATTCCCCCTACAATCCCATCACCTTACTTTGGTGGCGAATACTTTCGTTATGCACTTGCTGAAAAAGCTTGAGAATAAAATCTTCGGTAAGCCCACCGGTTTGGCCTTTTTCTAAAGCACGTTTTACTATTTGAGCCCAGCGGGCACTCTGGTGTACAGCCAGTTGATTTTCTTTTTTAACCTCTCCTATCTGCTCAGAAATACCCATTCGCTCTGCGAGTAATTCAATAATATAATCATCTATTCTATCTATACGGGCACGCAGGTCGTGTAGCGATTGTAAACCACTATCTGCCATGGTAGGTTTGCGTACAATCAGGGCGTTCAAAATTTCGCCCAATCGCTGTGGGGTTACCTGCTGCTTAGCATCGCTCCACGCCTTATCGGGGTTAATGTGGCTTTCAATCATTAATCCATCAAAACCCATATCCATGCCTTGTTGAGACAGGGTGGCTATCAAATCGCGAGTGCCGCCCATGTGGCTGGGGTCAAGTATGATGGGAATTTGCGGGTATCGTCTGCGCAGTTCAATAGGTATTTCCCACATAGGTGGGTTGCGGTAAATTGTTTTTTCGTACGAGGAAAAACCACGATGTATGGCGCCCAACTTTTTTACTCCTGCCTGATTAAGCCGCTCCATGGCGCCAATCCACAACTCCAAATCAGGGTTAATGGGGTTTTTGACTAATACCGGAATATCTACACCTCTTAAAGCATCCGCTATTTCTTGTATGGCAAATGGCGAAACTGTGGTGCGTGCACCTATCCAAAGCACATCTATCTCATTTTTGAGCGCGGCCTCTACATGCTCCGGGTTAGCCACTTCTACCGTAACAGGTAGCCCCACAGCGCGGCCTGCATTTTTCACCCAGGGCAAACCAATTTCGCCAACGCCTTCAAAACTATTGGGGCGAGTGCGGGGCTTCCAAATACCTGCGCGTATCATCTGTACTTTACCTTGTGTGTGCTCCACAATTTGCAAAACGGTATTCATCACCTGCTCCTCGCCTTCTGCACTGCAAGGCCCGGCAATTACTAATGGGCAATCGTTTAATGGGAACCAATCGTTTAAACGTTGTATCTGAAATTTATCGGGCATGTTAATTGGGTGTTGCAAAAAGTTTAAAGATAATTGTTCCCATGCAGGTAAAATACGGTTGGCTTTTAGCCACGGCAATATTAGTGCAAACACTTTGCGCACAAACAAGTTTATTGATTGATACGCGCCACAGTACTCCTGCTGATTTTAACTATTTGCTGCAACCTAACCATGCCATTGCCACCAACGATACTATCCATGAGTGGATTACGGATTTGGCAGAACCCGCTTTACTGGACTCAATGATTGAAAAACGAAAGCAACACCACAAAGTGTTTTTAGTGGGTTGGATGATACACGCTTTTGGCGGATACAACTGGCGAGCCATAGATATGCAAAAACAAAAATTTGTAGGCACTGTGGTGCGCAATAGCAAAAGCAGTACAGAAGAATACACTGAGTACGACATCAACTTTGACCTCAACTTTCATTTAAAAAAATACTTAGATAAAATATTTTATGCGTACGATTTGCAAAAAAAGATAGGAAGGCAAGACATTCGTAAATCGCACCACCGCAACTACGACTCTATTCCGTTTGTGCGCGATACTTCCTTGATAGACATTCGCAATTATCGCTTGCATTGTGAGCTTACACCTCCTCGTGCTTTTAGGCCGCAGTTAAACTATCTGTTTTATCCCACCTTACCGGAGACTAAGAGTTTGGCACAGCACCCAAATTTTGAAACCAACCACCCCACCATGGGCTTTTATGGCACCTACTGTTTAGACTGCAACCACAGTTGCCACCCGGAGTTGCACCCATACGAGTGGGTGTGGTGGCTCAAGGCCAACAAAAATGATTTTTCAAATACTAAAACATGGCTCATTGGGCTAATGCACGAGAGCAGCAACCGCATGAAAAACTGGAGCCAAAACCCCATGGCCGGCAGTATCAAAATTCCATTTGCATTTAAATGCGATAACGAAGCCGGCACTTCATTTGTTATTAAAGCCGAACATTTGGTGTTTGACCGTTTTGTAGAGAGTAACTCTTCTTTGTTGCCGATTACTGAAACCAGTTACTCTGCTAAAGAAGACCGTAGTTTTACGGTTAACGGATTTGAGCATATTATTATAGAAGTTAACTTCTCTACTGCATTAACAACTGAGAGTTTGAGATACGCATTTAGCCACATCAACTACGATGAACAAAATCAAGTTCTTTCAGGGTATTTTCGTTTGGCAATGAGTGTAGAAAACCTATACACCGCGCGCGTTACATTTGAAACAAAAGAATAATCCAACCTGTTTTCTATTTTCGGAAAAAAGTATTTGACCTATGCGCTTGATTATATTTTTGATTTGTTTCTATACAATGTGCAACACTCCACTGTTTGCTCAACCGGCAACAGTGTTTGAGCATCCCAACGTAAAAGTACTAACGGCATCGCACAAGATGATTGCCGTTTTGCCCATGAAAATAAGTTATGATGAGAGCGCTTTGATATTAGAGGATGAACAAATACCTAAAGATAGTTTGGCGACTTATGCTAAACGCGATGCGCTCACTTGCCAAAGAAGTATGTATCATTTTTTGATGCGCGAAAGCGGTAAGGCAGGAATGACAGTAACCGTGCAAGACCCCGATAAAACCAACCTGCTGATGCGCAGACAAAACATTTCTTTAGACACTTTAGCCAATTTTACCAAAGATGAAATTGCCAAAATGCTAGAGGTAGATGCGGTACTTTTTGGCGAAATACATACAGATAAAATACTCTCGCAAGAGGTTGGTTTAGCGCTCGTATATTTTGCAGGGGTTAATGCCCCAAACAACGAAAGCAGCGGTACGTTTATGCTCTACGAAGGGCAAAAAGGTGAGCTCATCTGGAGTTTTAAAAAAGATATTTCGCGGGGCTCTTTTACCGATGCCGATGCGTTGATGGACTTACTGCTAAAGAAAACTGCCAAGCGGTTTCCGTATTTTAAAAATTAATCACATGCCTCAGAAATATGACTACATCGTAATTGGCTCCGGGTTTGGCGGAAGTGTGAGCGCCATGCGACTGGCAGAAAAGGGTTATAGCGTATTAGTGCTCGAAAAAGGAAAGCGGTGGAAAGAAAAAGACTTTCCGCATACCGACTGGAACCTGCCCAAGTACCTTTGGATGCCGCTGTTGAAATGGTTTGGTTTTCAAAAACTCACCTTTTTTAAAGAAGTTTTTGTAATAAGTGGCGTGGGCGTGGGCGGTGGTTCATTAGTTTATGCCAACACTCACATGTTGCCGAAAGAAAATTTTTACACCAATAAACTTTGGTCGCATTTTAAAGACTGGAAAACGGTACTGGCACCCTACTTTAAGCGGGCGCAATTTATGCTCGGCTCCACACAGTACACTAAAGACAATGCAGAGGATATAGTGTTGCGCGAAGTAGCCGAAGAAATGGGACATGGCCATTCGTTTAAAAGTGTAGATGGAGTGGGCGTATATTTGGGTGACACACAAAAAGAAACCGACCCTTATTTTAAGGGCCTTGGCCCGCTGCGCAAGGGCTGTACAGAATGTGCGGCCTGCATGACAGGTTGCCGACACGGGGCAAAAAACACTTTAGATAAAAACTACCTGTGGTTTGCTGAAAACATGTTTGGTGCAAAAGTGGAAGCTGAAACACTGGTAACTAAAATAGAATACTCAGAAGGCGAGTATTGGGTACATACACAATCTTCTACTTCCCTTTTAAAAACAAACGAACGTGTTTTTAAATCATCCGGTTTAGTTGTGGCCGGTGGAGTGTTGGGTACTATGGACTTACTTTTAAAACAAAAGTACATCCATAAAACACTGCCCAATTTGAGCGATAAGCTTGGCGATAACATACTTACTAATTCAGAGATGCTGAGTGGTGTTGGCGGAGCCGATCGTAAACTCAATAACGGATTATCCATCAGCCGTGTGTTTTCGCCAGACGAAAACACCAACATAGAAGTTTGCAAGTTTGCCAATGGCAGCGGAGCAATGATGCACCTCGGCACACTGGCTGTAGGCAACGGCACTCCGGCCGTACGAACTGCAAAATTAGTGGGGCAAATTTTAAGTAAGCCGATTACCTTCTTCAAGTTATTTTTCACCAAAGCTCCAGCAGATAAAGGCATTATTTTTCTGATTATGCAAACGCTGGAAAACAGCATGCAGCTCAAACTCAAACGCGGCCTCTTTGGTTCGCGAATGACGATGGTGAACGAGAGCAAACAACCGGTACCCACCTTTATCCCCATTGGCCAAGAAGCGCTGTATCGCTTTGCCAAAAAAGTAAACGGCATACCCATGAATGCGCTAACAGAAGTGACCATGGGTTTGGCCTCTACAGCACACATACTTGGCGGCTGCCCTATGGGCAAAACAAAAGATGATGGTGTAGTAGATGATTATTTCCGCGCACATGGTTATCCGAATATGTACATCTTAGATGGTTCTATAATGCCTTGCAATTTAGGCGTAAACCCCTCGCTTACCATTACTACTTTTGCAGAATATGCTATGGATAATATTCCAAAAAAATCCGGAGTGGAGATAAAGTCTTTGGTACAGAGAATGGCTGATGCTTAATGCAGCGCTACTAACATATCTTGGAAAAAACTTACAGTTGATATAAAAATCACCACAAACATTATTGTGCAGTTTACTGTTGAGTAATTAATATGTCCTTGAATAGCCCACCATACACCATCGCTGCCATGTATCGCCAAAGTTTTGAAACGGTGGCGAGTTTTGGTTTCTATAAGCAAAAAATGTATGCCGAAGCCGGAATGGATTTGGATAAACTACCACCGGAGTATCGGCTCAACCCTGCCGAGTGGAACGACAAATTCTGGAAGGTGATGGTAAAGTATATTCCTGAAGATGAAATTGCTTTTCGCATTATGGAACGCTTTAATATGGGTGTGTTTGGTGTGGCCGGTTATGTGGTTTTAAATTCTCCAAACTTTATTAAAGCATTTGAAAATTTTGTGCGCTACACTAAGTTGCATACCAATGTTTACAACTTCCATTTAGAAACAGGCAATCAGGTGAATTTGATTTTTGAAAGAACACTGCCACGCACTTTCTCTGATAGGTTTAATATGGAAATGTATGTACTCGGCTTCACTTACAACATATTAAAGCTAATGCCCGGCAAGCAACTGCCATTGGAAGTTCACTTTGAAAACGCTCAGCCCCAAAGCATGAAATGTTTTGATGAAGTGTTTGAAGGAAGAACAAAATTCTATTTCAATGCGCTACAAAATAAAATGGTATATGATGCTGCATTAACCCACATACCGCTGCTCAATGCCAACGAACAACTCTATGCCATGTTTGATAAAATGGCAACTGAAAGTTTGCAGCAAATAGCCGGTGAAGACAACATCAGCCGAAAAGTGAAAGAAGAACTGAGCAAACGCATAAAAGGCGATTTGCCTACCATTGAAGAAGTAGCTGCTGCCCTAAACATGAGCACACGTACCTTGCAACTAAAACTCAAAAACGAAAACAAAACTTTTCGTGAACTTACCGATGAGGTGCGAAGAGATATTGCCATCACACACCTTAAAGCTCATGCACTCAACATTAGTGAAATAGCGTATTTGTTGGGCTTTAGCGAAATCAGTTCGTTCTCTTCTGCCTTTAAAAAGTGGACTGGCAAATCGCCTTCTGCATACGTGTAAGTGAAAAATAAATTTCTCAACTTGGCTATAAGTAGTATTTTTAACCCACTTATAGCCAAGTTTAATTTTTATGGAAATCATCGGGAGAAAAGCGGAAATCAAAATTTTAGAAGAGAAAATTGCATCTAACCAATCAGAGTTTGTGGCGGTGTATGGCAGAAGGAGAGTAGGGAAAACCTTTCTGATAAGGCAGGTATTTGAGAAGAAATTTACGCTCCAACTCACCGGTGTGGCAAATGCCAATCTGCAAATCCAGTTAGAGGCGTTTAATCGCTCTTTAGCTTCGCAACAACCACGCTATAAAAGGAAACAAGCACGGAATTGGGCAGAAGCATTTGACTTGCTGAAGAAAGTTATTGCTAAATCTAAGCAGAAAAAGAAAGTGATATTTATAGATGAATTACCGTGGTTTGATACCCTGCATTCCGGTTTTGTTCAACAGTTGGAGCACTTTTGGAACAGTTGGGCTTCGGCACGCAAAGATGTGATGCTAATTGTTTGCGGTTCTGCTGCATCGTGGATGCTCAATAAGCTGATTAAAAATAAAGGCGGCTTGCATAACCGCGTTACGCAGCGCATTAAGTTGGAGCCGTTCACCCTAATTGAGTGCGAAGATTATGCCAAATACAAAGGGCTGAAAATTGACCGCTATCAATTACTGCAACTATACATGACATTAGGCGGCATTCCTTATTACTGGAATGGAATTTCAAAAGGAAAGAGTGTAGCTCAAATCATACAACATTTATGCTTTGATAAAAATGGATTGTTGGTGGATGAGTTTCAGGTGTTGTATCAATCTATTTTCTACAAAGCCGAAAGGCACGAAGCCATTGTTTTTGCTTTAGCCAGAAAAGATAAGGGTTTAACACGACAGGAAATTGCCGACATAAGCGGTTTGGCAAATGGTGGAGGTTTAACTCGCTTGTTAGAAGAATTAGAAGAAAGTGGCTTTGTCAGAAGATATGCGCAAATAGGCAAAAAAAAACGCGATAGCTTATATCAGTTATGCGATGTGTTCACGTTGTTTCATTTGAAATTTATGGATAAGAATTCCACAAACGAAAAGAATTATTGGCTAAAGAAATTTAACTCCCCACAGTACCGCGCATGGAGCGGATATGCTTTTGAACAAGTGTGCTTATGGCATGTAGAGCAAATCAAAAATGCACTTGGAATCAGCGGCATTGAAACCGAAGTTTCTTCATGGCGAAGCTCCGGCAGTATTGATGGCGCACAAATTGATTTGGTAATTGACAGAAAAGATGGTGTGGTGAATTTATGTGAAATGAAATTTTCTATAGGTGAGTTTGTGGTGGATAAGCGTTATCAGAAAGTGTTACAAACAAAGGTCAACACATTTGCATCAGAATCGGCAATCAACAAAACATATCATCTTGTTTTGGTAACCACTTTCGGGCTAAAAGAGAATACACACACCGGCAACATTCAGCAGTGTGTTACAATGAATAATCTATTTGACTAACTTTCAACTTGGCTATAAGTGGGTTAAAAAGTATAGATATAGCCAAGTTTAAAATCGTATAGTTATTGAATTTCATCTTTTCAGAAAGTTTGACTTTGCGCATTTCCGCAAATCTTTTGCGCATTTGCAATAACACTCAGCTCTGCTCACCAAGCACTTTTGTATCAAAAAAAAAGCGCAAGTACATGTACAATTACACAACACTACAATTCAAACATCATGACAGCTTCATCTAAACTCATGTCGGGCATTATTTTGCTCACTGTGCCTACCATTCAGTATGGGGGTTACTTTTTGTTACAACTGCTAAGCGGTATGCCCGCAATTTAGAACTCACCGAATTTCAACGCAGTATGTTTCGTGCCGGTCATGCCCATGCAGGTGTGTTGGTGTTGCTGGCGCTCATAGCTCAACTTTTAATTGACCATGCTGCCATTTCTGAAACCATGAAATGGGTAGCGCGCGTTGGTTTTCCGTTAGCTGCTATTTTAATTAGTGCCGGATTTTTTGCTGCTGCAGCAGGCAAAGGAATTACACAACCAACTTCTTTGATAGCCATACTTTATATCGGTGTGGCAGTGCTGGCGGTGGCGTTGATTGTAACGGGAGTTGGGCTAGTAAAAAATTGATTGTAACAGATAGAAAAATCTACCTGAGATACATTAAAACTTCACAATCTTGTGCACTTGGTTGCTGAAATCAGTTTGCATGTGCAGCAAGTAAACTCCTGCTGGCATCGGAGAAAAATCCAACTCTAAGTCATTAGTACATTGACCTCGTGCAATAAATATTCCATTGCAATCTGTTAGAGTGTATTTTGTGATACCCTTAACGCCATTAACTAAAACTTTCTCTTGTGTAGGATTAGGAATTACATCTATGCTGCTCGCTTGTTTGGCATCTTCTAATGCAGTATAAGCACTTTCATTCAAATTGATGTTGTCTATATATAACGTATTGCCATAGTAGTTGGTGTACTCTATGCGAAACATAAACCTGCTCACCGCTTGCTGTGTGGTAAGTTGAAAGGAATAGGTTTTCCACTCTGTACTATCGGTAGGCGCCCAACTGCTGCTAACTTGTGCTGCATTTGCTGTGCGTAAATTGGCTCCTGTGCGCTTTCCTTTGCTTTGCCAGGTTTTGCCGCAATCTGTGCTGATAAATACTTCCAGCACATCATCAACATTCAACTTCTTTTGACTGCAAGCATATTTGAAACTAAAACTAGGCAGGCCGGTGCCTTGTAAGTCAATAGCCGATGCAGCAAGAATAGTTTTCCCGCTATATGCAGCTGTGGTATCGTTCATGCGTAATACAGCAGATCGGTTACTGTTATACCCTTGATTTGTATTACTTAGTTCAAAATTAAGAGTCGTATTGTCGTTTGTGCTAACAAGTCCGGAATTGCTCATACTATTTATGTTTTCAAAATCTTGCACAAAAAACGGATATACCCCATCGCCATTTATCCGTATCATTTGGCTAACACTTGTTAGTGAACCATTGGCATTACCGGCTGTGAGGTTTACAAAATAATCGCCTGCTGCATCATAAACATGAAAGGGATTTTGCTGTGTAGCGGTTTGTCCATCGCCAAAATTCCAAAGCCATGTAGTAGCGGGGCCAATAGATTTATCCGAAAACCATACCGTGTCAAATGCACAAACAATGTTTTTGTTCATCACAAAATCTGCTTTGCATACAGATGTCATGCTAATACCCGTGGCAGAGTGATTGGCAAGAGTTATCAGGTTATTTCTACCTGCAACCGGAGAGTTGAGTGCTGCTCTCATCCGTTGGCGCTGACCTTGCGTAAACATCCAGTTGCAGTAGCTGTAATCCATAGCATTTTGCACATTATCTACGGTGTTACCACAAGACGTATTGTTCAAGTTACAGTTACTCCAGCCAATGGTTTCGGGGGTGTCTTGCACGCCATCTCCTATGGCACAGTTACCTGCCTGCCCTACCGGTTGATAGAAATATCCGGGCACATTATTGCCGCCCCATATATGAAATAAATTTAAGTAGTGCCCGGCTTCGTGAGCCATCACTACAGATGAACTTTCTGTACTAGTGCCAATGTTGCCTAAATAACTATCATCAATCACTATTCCATCCCACTCGGGCTTAGCAGCTGCCTGATCGGGCATTAGGCAATGACCGGCAAGGTTAGCAATACTCTTTACTACATATACGTTCAGGTATTTTGTAGGATCCCAATGGATTAAATTTTTTACGGTATGGTCGCCAACCTTAGTTAGCGTGGAGGCAATCCGATTTATGCCACTGGTACAATTTCCGTCTGGGTCTTTGTGTGCCAGCCGAAATTCTATATCGCAATTTGCCGCTATCGGCTTAAAGTCAGCAACTATACTTCCGGTATCGGGATGTTGTAGTGCAAAATTGCGGTTTAATACATATAGTCCGCTCATAATTTGTTCATCGCTTACATTTTCGGCACCGTACATGTGTATGACATGAAACACCACTGGGATGCTGTAAAGTGAATCGTTACCACCGCGTAGTTTCGCTGCTGCTGTATATTCGCTGGTGAATTGGTGCAAGTATGCGCGGTTGTTTTCCATAACGCTGCGCAACTCCGGAAAATCGCGATACATCTTGTATGACAATTCATCTGTACCGCACATTTGGTGTTGTGCAATTAGGGTTTGTGTGGTGGCAGCTACGAGTACAACAATGAGGAAGTGCTTCATGTGTATTTGATTTATTGTTCCGAATGTGTGCCGTACCGATAGATTACAACTTGACAGCAATGTGCAAACCATCGCGCAGTGGCAAAATAAAATTGCTTACGCGGCTATCATTTTTTACCTTTTCGTTGTATGCATGTATAGCAGCCGTGTCTTTATCTTTTTGTTCTTGTACTACTTTGCCACTCCAAAGTACATTGTCGGCAATGATGTAGCCGCCTTTGCGCACTTTATCAAAAGCCAAATCGTAGTATAAGGAGTAGTTTTGCTTATCGGCATCTATAAAAACCAAATCGAATGTTTCGTTGAGCGATGGAATAATGTCGGCTGCTTTGCCAATATGGTGCTTGATGTGCTTCTCTACTCCTGCTTTTTCAAAATATTTCGCACAAAAATCCTTTAACTCCTCGTTTACATCAATTGTATGTAGCAGCCCGCCCTCTGCTAATCCTTTGCTAAGGCAAATGGCGGAATAACCGGTAAAAGTGCCAATTTCTAAAATTCGTTTTGGCCTCATCATGCGGCTAAATGTTTCCAGCATCATACCTTGCAAATGGCCGCTGAGCATTTGCGGCATTTGAATTTTAAGATGTGTCTCTCTACTAAGTGAGCGCAACACATCGTCTTCTGGCGATGATTGCTCGGCAATATAATGTTCTATAATATCTGGTAAAAATTGCATATCGTCAAATAAGGTTACGCTTCTTCATTTCACGAAGGATAATTTTGAACCAGAAAGAATAGTCGCTGGGTTTTTCATCAATCTCTTTCAAAACTTTCGCTGTGCCCATCCAGCGGATGTTGTTTACTTCATCTGTATTCCACTTAACCAGGCCATCGTAAGTGCCGGTAAAAACATAGTCTAACTCATGCTCGGTAAGCCCGCTTACTTCGTCCTTGGCTCTGTAAATAAAATGAAACTGCTCTGTTAACGTAATGCGAATTCCTAACTCCTCGTATAATCTTCGCTCTGCTGCCTGAAGAAACGACTCACCGGCTCGCGGGTGCGAGCAACACGTATTACTCCAGATACCCGCCCAATGATACTTAGTAAAAGCGCGTTGTTGCACTAACTGTTCACCTTTGCTATTAAAAATGATTACACTAATAGCACGGTGCAGCAAGCCCTTTTCATGTGCCTCTAGCTTACCCATCAACCCCAGCTCTTCGTTTTGCTCGTTTACGAGCACTACTTTTTCTTCCATATTGTAAATGTTCAAAAATCAAAGTTCAAAGTTACTGCGGCAATGTTGATAGTATTCATTTTGATATTTGTACTTTGAATTTTGATATTATCTAAACCAACCCGCATACATCACATAATTATTACCAATGCGTTCAATCAGGTTTTTAAAATTTTCTTGATTCACTTCTTTTACCTTTCTAGCCGGTGTGCCGGCATAAATACTGCCCGGTTCTACTATAGTATTTTCTAATACCACTGCACCCGCAGCAATGATGCTGTTTTCACCAATTACTGCATGATCCATCACTATAGCTCCCATGCCTATTAATACATTATCTTGAATAGTGCACCCATGCACAATAGCACGATGGCCTATGCTCACATTATTACCAATGTTTAAGGGAGCTTTCTGGTAAGTGCAATGCAAAATTGCTCCATCTTGTACATTTACTTTATTTCCTATACGTATGTAATGTACATCTCCTCGTACTACTGCCTGAAACCAAACGCTACAATCATCACCAAACTGCGCATCGCCCACAATGGTGGCGTTATCGGCTGCAAAAAAATTGTGCCCGAATTTTGGTGATACACCATTAACAGGGAGAAGAAGTGCCATGCTGCAAGAATAACAAGGAATTGTGGAGCAGCAATGGCAAGAATTATTGTGCTCTCTATTCTATGTATGGCAGGGAAAATACTCGGTTGTTGAGCAAATCTACTTAGTTAATTGCTTAAACACTTCCTCTAAGCTGTATTCTTCTTTGCTAAGATGAAGCAGTGTAAGGTTTTTTTCTTTGGCGAAATAGAAGATAGTCTCGCGCACATCTGTTTTTCCATCGCTGGTAAACGTCCAGCGGCCATCATTAATTAGCTCAAAGTTTTTGATGCCTTTGAGTTGACCCAGCAAACTACGATCCACATTTTGCTTAAACGCTGCGGTTACTATCACTTCATTGGCTATACGATTTTGCAGATTAGTGGTGCTATCGTCAGCTACAATTTTTCCTTTGTTGATAATGATAACCCTATCGGCTACGGCCTGTACCTCTTGCATGATGTGTGAAGAAAAAACTACCGTTTTATCTTTCCCCAATTGTTTAATAAGTGAGCGAATTTCTACCAACTGATTGGGATCTAAACCAGATGTTGGCTCGTCTAATATTAATACTTCCGGGTTGTGGAGCATGGCTTGTGCCAAACCTACTCTTTGCTTATATCCTTTTGAGAGTTGCCCCACTTTCTTTTTGCGCTCGTTGGTGAGGCCTGTCACCTCTATCATTTCATCTATCCGTTGATTAGTGATTTTTCCTAATTTGTTTAGCCCAGCCATAAAGGTGAGATACTCCCGCACGTACATATCATAATACAAGGGGTTGTTTTCGGGCAGATAGCCGATACGTTTGGTTACTTCCAGAGGGGCTGTGGCCGTATCATATCCGCATACCTCTGCTTTACCACTGGTAGGTGGTATAAAACAGGTAATCATTTTCATAGTGGTGCTTTTGCCTGCTCCATTGGGACCTAAAAAGCCAAGCACTTCACCCTTACGGGCTTCAAATGTTATGTGATCTACGGCAGTTTGTGTACCGTACACTTTAGTGAGTGATGATATCTTAATGCTCATGAGTGTGTTTATTATTCAAAAACATACTTCGCTTTTTTAATCTTGTTTTTCCGCTTTTCCTTTTTTGTTATGCTAATCCAAAACAGTTTTAGTGGTTTACCCATCATCCGCACGTGTGGTGGTATTTTACCCTCCATGCCGCTGAATTTAATCCTTAACCCATTCTTTTTGAACTCGGCAGGTAGTTGCTGTGCTACGTACCGTATATTAGGATCGGCATCCGGTATGATGAGTGCGGTTTCTCCATCAGCCATTAGCTCAATTTTTGCGTTCACATTCTCTATTTTTTTATCCCACTCAAAATCGCCCTGAGCAAAAGATATGGCACATAAAGTAACTATACAAAGCGCACTTATTATTTTTTTCATTTCGTTGTTTTAAATGCTGACAATTTTAGCAAGGAAAAGAAACATTGGGATAAGTAACAGTAACATTCATTAACAATCAAAAGGTAATTTTCACCAACCGAAAAGTGCCACCACGGTAACTGGGAATTACTGTTTCGCGTGGAGAAATTTGTTTTCCAAGTTTGGGTAACAGCATGATGTCTTTTTCGCCTTGATTAAACATGACTAAGCGTTCGCTGGTACCGGTGCTTTTAAGTATGTATTGGTTACAAGTACCATCGTATGATATTTCATCTAAATACAATAAGCGGAGTTGCTCTTTTTCGTTTATGGTCAAAAATGAAGAGTAGTAGCCATTATCGTCTTCGCTTACTTGTTTTTTGCGCATGATGTTGTACCACTCCAATTCGCCCTTATTGTTAATAGAGAACCCAATCACATCATTAAACTGATACACCGTTGAGCGCACCATGCTGTTCATGCCCGGCTGAAAGCCAATGGGCACAGCAGTTTCGCGCAAATCCCTGATGAAAGACTCTGCCAAAATCATTACACCGCCATCGTTACGCAAAACTGCTTTGCGGATGTTGAAGGTAAATAACTTGCCTCCGTCTTTGGGTTCGCGGCCGGTAAGTTCATTAATGAATGTTTTAGGAAAATAGGTTTCGCTGTTTTTGACAACCGTGCCGTTGGCCGGGTCAATAGCCATGTATAAAAATCCGTTGGCTGCCTCATCGCCTTTTTTATTGGAATCGTCAAATAGCGCGCACAACACTAAATTGCCATTGCGGTTATCAAACTCAAAAGTGTGCTCGCCAAAAATTTTCTTTGATGAAGTAAAACTATAGGTAGAAAAACTACCGTTTGCGCTGGTGGTGTACACTTCAAATTTTTCGGCTGCACCTTCTTTATCTTTACTCTTCACCATCAAATATCCATTGCCATTGTTATCTATCAGTGTTTTGCTGTCTTCCATTTCTTTTTCAGTTTTTGAAAACGGAATGGTATGATGGCTTAATCGATTTAGGGCATTATCTAAGGTAAGCAAGCGCATGGTTTGCACCTCGCTGCCGGCAAAAAAGGGGTAGTAAATCAGTAGATTGTTTTGGTCTATAGATTGTTTGAAACGCAGGTTTTGCGATACCAAATCTTTGCGGTCTAAAATGGTATCAATAGCTATGGGCTTGCCTACTTCAACTAACTTGGCGTTAACCGGCTGAGCATATAGTATGCTGTATTTTTTGTCTTGCTGCAAATAAAAAAACACTGCTCCGGTTTTATTGAGCATGATGTGCTGTAACAATCCATCCTGATTTTTAAACTGTATGGTTTTAGAAGAAACCAACCGTAAATCATCGCCATAAATTTCTATTACATCTTCGGCACCAAACAGCCGCACTACTATGCCATCGTTATTGCGGCCTATAATTTTAAACTTACTGGCTTTGTTGGGCAACTTGCCCGGATTAGAAATATCTACTATTTGAGCAGTAGCTGTAAAAAACTGTAGAAACAATAAAAATGGCAATAACCTCATTGGCAGTAAAAATAAGCGAGGTATCTACATTTGAAAAACAAAAGCCAAGTACCTCTCGGGCCTGGCTTGACTTTGATATGATGCGGTTAAAATTACTCTTCGTAAACAATAAACACTTTATAGGGCTTGTTGAGTATGTTTAGAGAATTGGCGAGCGTAGTTTTAAGTGTAAACACTCCCCCTTTAAATGAATATGAATATTCTCCACCAAGAAGTGAAGTCAACAGCGGAGCAAGCAATCCGTTCACAGGATCATTTACCAACGGAGTAATGCTCAAAACTTTTCCATCGGGAATACCTGTAGTTATATTGTCTGACCCACCGGAAACAGAAGGGGTAGTACTATCGTAACGTCTGGTTTTTATAGCCGGTGCATCTTCGCCCATACGGGTGTAACCGTTTACGTCTAAAGCCGATTGCGGGTTGGAGTTGTTGATGCCAATAAAACAAGGTTGTGCATTAAAAACCAATGTGCCATCTCTAACCCAAATAGAATCTGCCGGTGGACCCGTTGCCCCTTGTGCTCCGGTGGGGCCGGTAGCGCCTATTACGCTTACACCTTGAGGGCCGGTAGCTCCGTCATTACCTACCGGGCCTGTTGCACCTGTTACTCCTTGTGGTCCGGTTGCACCTGTTTCGCCAGTATCGCCTTTGTCACCCTTAATACCTGTAGCACCCGTATCTCCTTTTATTCCGGTGGCTCCTTGTGCACCGGTAGCTCCTGTGGCTCCATCATTTCCTGTAGCTCCAGTTGAGCCCGTGTCACCTGTATCGCCTTTAATACCGGTAGCACCTTGTGCACCAGTAGGCCCTGTATCTCCGGTATCACCCTTTATTCCGGTGGCTCCCTGAGCACCCGTAGCTCCAGTGGCTCCATCGTTTCCGGTAGCTCCTGTTGGACCCGTGTCACCCATATCGCCTTTTATACCTGTGGCTCCTTGTGGGCCCGTAGGCCCTGTATCTCCGGTATCACCCTTTATTCCGGTGGCTCCTTGTGCACCTGTGGGGCCTGTAACTCCATCATTTCCTGTAGCTCCAGTTGGGCCCGTGTCACCCGTATCCCCCTTAATGCCTGTAGCTCCGGTTGCTCCTGTAGTGCCCGGCACATTATTCCCTGCGCTAGCAGCATACAATGCATAAGGTACGCTCAAAAGCTGCGAAGTACCCATGTCTGTAAAGTTGGTTCCTCCGGTTATGTCTAACTCAACTTGCATGTGCTTTTCACCAATAGACCAATCAATACCACCAATAGAACCGGTAGTAATACTGCCTCCACCAACAATCACAGTTATCACCCCAAACTGGTTGGTGGTAACGGTATCGTTTTGCTGAAACAGTACTGCACCGCCCGATGAACCATCTCTGATGCTCAAACGCAGCCGAATGGTTTGGTTGGCAACAATTTGACCCGAGCTGTTACGTACAGTAGCGGAGTAGTTAAACTTATTTGGCGCTTGCGCGAAAACTTCTGACACTAAACACAAACTGAACAATAATGTGATGGCTGCGTAGAATGAACTCTTGAAAGAAAAAATAGAACGAATCATGTTTAATTTACGTTTGAAGAAAGGTGTAGATGAGGTCAGGTACAATTTTTGTCAATAGGTCTCCATAGTTTCATGAATACAGAGGACAATAAGTACGAGAACATCAACGATTTGGTTTCAAAAGCCGAACATTTAGTGAACAGGCGTAGTGCTGAAGCACTGCCTATTGCGCAGAAAATCAATGAGTTAGCCATAAAACACCATAACCCACAGTACTATGCTTTAGCTCAGTACATTATGGCTTTTTACAAGTGTTTGGTAGAAAATGACTACGATGAAGCCATCGGTTTGTGTAAAGGCACCATGCACAACTTAGAGCGTGAAGGACAAGCCGATTTGGCCTACCTTTTTTACATGACCATGGGCAATGCTTACCAGTTTAAGGGCGAAGTATTTTCTGCTCAGGAAAGTTACCTGAATGGATTAAAACAGTTAGAAGACAAACAAAACTTAAACAATAGAGAGAAAGGTTTCTTAGCATCTTTTTACTATAACTTATCGTTGGTCTTAGTTACCACACAGCTAAACATTAATGCCGAAGAGTATTTGCAAAAAGCAATTGCGCTGTACGAAGAAATTGGCAACCTGTTTAAGTTATCGAAAAGCTATGGTGCATATACCTGGTTGTTAGAAAAACGTGGAGAGTACGATAAAGCCATTGCCAATATTCAAAAATCGTTAGATATAGATTTGCAGCTAAACGAACCATACAGTATTGCCATATCTAAAGCCAATGTAGGCAGTTTATACATCCGTGTAGAGCGGTATGAAGAGGCGAATGAGTATCTGGAGCAGGCGTTGGAGTACTTTTCTTCTAACAACAAGTTGTATGAAGTGGGTTTAGTAAAAGTAAATATAGGTGAAGCGCTTGGCTCGGTTAATAAAATTACCGAGGCCTTAAAGTACATGCACGAGGCCGAAGCGCTTTTTGCAGAAATGGACAACCGGCAAGAGTTGACCAAAATTCATCTGGTGCTTTCGCAATACTATAAGCAAGTTAGTAATCATGAGCGGGCTCTGCACCACATGGAACTGCACTTAGATGGTGTAAAAAAACTATACGATGCCGAAAAAACAAATGCATTGGCGCGTGCAAAAAAGGAGTTTGAAAACGAACAACAAGAAAAGGAGCGCTTGATACTCATGCAAAAAAATGAGGAAATCAGCATGTATGTACGCAAGTTAGAGGTATCTAACAATGAGCTAAAACAATTTGCTCATGTGGCCTCGCACGATATGCGCGAACCGCTAAGGATGATTTATTCGTACATGTCTCTGCTGCAAAAAAACATGGCACAATCTATTACACCGGTGCAGCAAGAGTTTATTTCTTACGCTATTGACGGTGCCAAGCGCTTGGATGTACTGATACAAGACATATTAAATTTAGCTAAAGTAAACAGTAACCCAAAATATCGGCCGCTTAAGCTGAATATGATTGCTGAAGAAATTAAGTGGAACTTAGATGCCTTGCTAAAAGACCGCAACGCCACCATTACTTACGACCAACTGCCGGAGATTGATGCCGACCGCACGCAAATGCTGCAATTGTTTCAAAACCTGATGGCCAATGGTATTAAGTATAACCGCAAGCCCAACCCAATTATTCATGTAATTGTAAAAGATGCCGGTACACATGTACAAATCGGCATTGCCGATAATGGCCCGGGCATACCACCTAACCAACGAGAGAAAGTATTTGAAATTTTTCAACGCTTAGAGAGCAACCGCGATATATCGGGCACCGGTATGGGCTTGGCTATTTGCCGCAAAATTGTGGAGAGCATGGATGGCAAAATATGGATAGAAGACAACCTGCCCGAGGGTACCGTGTTTATGTTTACGCTGCGTAAAAAGAATGCCATCTAACTCTACTTTCGCTGAGTCCTTTTATGTATTAAAAAAAATCTAATCATCAATCGGCCAAGCTAAACCGAAGCGTTACACCACCGCGGGTGTTGGTGGTAGGGAAGCCCGTAGAAATTTTAGGTATGGTGCGCGTTTGGTCAAAGAACAAACGGATGTTTAACCGTTTGCTGATGATGTAATCTATACTGGGTTGAATAGTAATAGTGCGTGCTCCCTGCGTTATCTGCGGCTGTGCGTCTATCCGGTGATTGATGGTAATATTATCGCGGTAGCTAAAATCAAAGCGGAAGTTCAAATCATTATCTAACTTAATGTATTTCCCGCTCTTAGGGAGTTTAAAGGGTAGTTTCAATCCTTTAATCTTGTATCCGGCACCAATGGTAAATTGTGTGCTTTTCAGCTCTATCATCTGAAAATCAGCAAAATTCATGGTGAGTGTGCGGCTCATTTTGTAGTCCACCTTGGCGGTTACATTGTTTTTCATCACCATATCTATACCGATTAATGGAGAAAGTTGTTCGTTGATAACAATACTCGGCATGTTAAACTGCGGGAAGTAGTTTCCGCTGAGTGTATCTACTCCATTTCCACCAAAGTTATTTACGCTGTTGGTATAATCTAAGTTGGTCTGGAAACTATTGACTGTAAGTGTGGAATTATAGCCATGCGTAATGGTAAAGTTGGTAAAGTACTTCTGCATCCACGAAAACTTGGTAAAGCCATTGTACGAAATACGCCAGTTGGGCAGCGGAACTGCTTTAAATGGATTGAGCAGCACTTTGTTGGCATCGGTTTTTGTATAAGCTGCCATAAATGCCGGTATCAGCACATCTTGCGATTTTGGCCCGTATCCGTACGTGTAGTTAGGGTTGCTGTTTTCTTCACTAGGGTTTTTGTAAACCCCATTGCCCAATCGCTTAGAAACAACTGCGCGGTTGGCCTCAAACTGATTGTACGTATCGCTATAGCCCTGCTTATCTATTTTGGTAAACATGGTGCGTACCGGCAAATACGAAATGCTGTAACTGCCCATATCCATGGGGTTGAGGTGCTTAAACTGGTAATCGTTGGCAATGGTATCCCACACGCGCTTGTAAAACTGCGAGTGGTTTTCGGTGTAATCGCGGAAGAGTGTGAGGTCAATTTTCAAATCGCTCCACGGCTCAATAGTGGCCGTTACGTCTAAACGCTGCGAGCGGGTTTGGGTAAATTTTTGGTTAATGAGCGTATCTTCCGAAATCCAACCACGTGCAGCAAAATTATCTAACCAGGCATCGCGGCTGATGACATCAACACCTCTCCAAAAACGATCGCCCGGCTGCACACCGAAAGCAAAATCAAAACCGGGAGCGCTGCGTATGCTCGGGTCAAAAGCAAACTTACCGGCTCCTATCTGGTTGCCCAAAATTTGTGAGTAGCCCACAAAACCGGGTAGTGTAGTGCTCTTGTTCTCTTTGTATTCTACAGTCACTTTTTTGAGTGCCAGCAACGGGCGCACAGGTATAGAAATAAACGGATCAGCTGGGGCTTGCTTGTTGGCATAATCCTGCTTTTTCTGCTTGATGCTCTTTTTGTTCGCTTTCAGTTCCTTTTTATAGCGCGATACCTCCACACCGTATTTAGCATCTTTCAAATTTTCTTTGAGCTTTTTGCGCTGCGCCAACAATGCGTCAATGGCGGTTTGTAGTCCTTCTTTTTCTTTCTTGTCTTTGGCAGTGCGCTTTTCATTTTTCTTTTCTGCAATAAGCGTTGCGTTTTTATCCAAATCGGCAATGGCCTTGGCTATATCGTTCGCTTGCTTTTTAATGGTAGGCGAATCATCTTTCATTTTCTGCTCGGCTTTGACCAAGTCCTCTTTAATCTTCAGGCGCTTCTCCTTCAGTTTAGTAATCTCATCTTGTATTTTCTCTCTTGCCTTTTTTACCGCATCGCGCTTTTTGTCGTTTTCTTTTTTGTTGCCTGCCTGCGGGTTAGGTGAATTGTATGTTTTTAAGAATGGTATTTTATCATACAGCTTCTTAAAATTCATATCCACTTTTATACGATCGTTTTGGCTGTTGTTGATGATGTTGCCTAAACTATTTTGCACCCATTGGTTGGTGGCGCTATCGCGCTGCCATGGCAGTGCTGTCCAAGTGTAATTGGAGTTAAATCCGGCATTGGCGGTTACAAAATCCAAAATTGGGATTTTGTTGATGGGGATGTTGTAGTTCACCGCTAAGCTTTGGTTGTAGCTATTGTTGCGGCCACCTTGCCCTACGTTGTTCCACACCTCGCGCCTTTCGGGTTTGGTGTCTATGTGGCCATCGGGTTCATCTATCCGGCTTTGGTTATTGGCGGTAAAGTCCACACTCAAACTTTGAAACGGATTAATCTTGAAGTTGTAAGTACGTGTCCATCTAAAATTTTTGAAATACGTAGCCGGAATTTGAAAGTCCACTTCGCCCAGTGGCCGCAGTTTAATCTCGTTGAACTCTCTGTTCCACTCTGAGTTGACAGCGAGTGTGGATGGCATGGGGTTAAAGTTAAAATCGCGGATGAGGTCGAGCCATTTGCTTTTGCTCTTAATCATCTTTTTGAAAGGAGTAAATGATTTGGTTTGCGGGGCAAAACTCCAGTTGATGATGCCCAGCCATGTTTTGCGCGAGTTCTTTTCTATAAATGGGTCGCTGAATAAAATTTCGTTATACGCATAAGTGAACGCAAAATTGCCGGGGTCGTAAATGTGTGGTTTTTTGGCCTTGGTCTGCGGCACTATGCGTACGTTGCTAAAGTTGTAGCCCCTGCGGGTGTTGATGGTTTGTATTTGAGCGCGGTAAGTGCGGGCAGAGTCGGCACCGTACACATCGCGCACATCGCGCACCATGGTTTTAGAGGTAATATCAAACTGATACGGGTCAAACTCGGGTGTGCTGAAAGACTGCGCATACGCTCCGTAAAACGGCAATCGCAAACCCACTTTTTGTGGTAAAAATTTACCTAATTCAATGGTGCTGGAAAAATCATACTGGTACAAGTCATCTTTAAACCGCTGGTCTATACGCTGCTCCACCTGCCCAAAGCCGCGAGTATGCATGCCTCCACTCAGGTTTATCACTCCAAGATCAGCTAACTTAATACTCACACTGCCCACAGCTGCAGTGCCTCCAAACTCTTCAAAACCGGTAGCCCGCAATTCATTAAACCAAACTTCTATACATTTAGGAAGTCCATCATCACCATCGGTAAGCGGGTTGTTAGGGTCAAACTTAGAGGGGTTTTTGATGCCTAGCATTACCGTGCGCACCGCACCAATATCCGGGTTACCTATAATGGTGATGTTTCTGCCCTTACTATCTTTTGAAACATAAGGCACCGTACGCGGAAACTCTGCAGAGTTTCGCTTCAGCTTTAGCTCTACTAACTCTTTGATAATAATATCCATGAAGTTAGAGTCGGGCCAAACTATTTGCCGGTCAGCAGTGCTATTGTTATCGTATTGCCCATCGTTGGTTATTTTGAGCGGTACTTCGTATTGGTAGTAGTTGTCTTTAAAATCGGACCCCAGGCGAATAAACGCCACCACCTCACCGTCTTTCACCGGTAGTTCGCCATCAAAACGGTTGGCGTGCACATCCATGCGCAAACGCTTGTATCTGCGTAAATCCAACGTTGTGTTTTTAAACACTGCACGAGTATTGCAATCTTTGAGGTTACAAACTTTTATAGAAAGGGCTTGCTCGTTTTGCTGCACAAACTGGTTGGTTTGCTGACCCAGCAATGTTTCGCGCTGTATGTTTGGCGGCAGTACATAGTTCACCGGTTTTTTTGCGCTGTTTTCTTCAATACTTACCGATGCCACATTGAAAAATGGCGGGTCGTTTTCGGTAGAAATATCTTCGCAAGGGTCATTGAGCGGCAGGGTGTAGGTACGCCATTGGTTACGCACCAATTCCAACGTGCCAAAACGCATAATCACGCTGTCTTCCCAACCGGTAAGAAACATGCGCACAAACTGTATAGACTTAAAATCAGGAATATTTCCAATACGAGCCGTGTACTGGCGGATAGGAATACGGAATTGTAGCCAGCGGTTTTTTACACCGTTATGGTCGGCACCTGTGCCTTCTACTTTTGAAACGATGTATGGATTGTTTCCTACATCCATGCCGGGGCGCATGTCTATTTCGTATTGAAAATACTCTTCATTTTCATTTAACGAATTGTCTTTGTTCAGGTCTTCTTTATCGGGCAAGTTGGTTTGTGCGGTAGTTTGGCTGGCATTGGTTTGTGCCGGTGAGTTGCCTTCTAAGCCACAAAAATCTTTGTAGCGGGTGATGATGCTTCCTACATTGCTGTAAAATCCATCGTCAAAGAACCGGTAGTTATCTGTACTTGGGTCACTGGTCAGCTTATCAATGGCCGCCTGATTCATCCACTGTATATTTTGCAGAAATGCGGATTTTCGGGTGCGTTCGGCTTCATCGTTCAGTTCATCTAAACCGATATCTTGTATGGGGCGCAGGTTGGGGTCATTATCAAAACCATCTACCAATGGTGGTAGCTTGGGTACACGCCCCCAAGTGGTGCTATCCATGGTGCCCTCTTGTGTGCTAATGCCGTTTTCGTAGCTCATGCGGCTATCGCGCAAAATATCTTCTGAAATGCTACCGAGGTTAAAGTAGAGCTTACCTCCCGGTGATGTAGTGTTGTATAAAAACGGGTCAAGTACCCAAAACTCAATAAACTCAACGTTGGTGGCTTCCAAGTCGTTATTATCTAACGAGCGCATAATACCGCCCCAACGCGTTTTGGGCTGCTTTAAACTTCCATCGGCATCTACCCCGGCCGATACCCCGGGTGTGGGTTGCGCACTGTACTCATAGTTGTATGGCCCTCTATCGCGAGGGAAGTATGAAATATCAAACGTATATAAGTTTTGGTCTAAGGTTTGGTAAGGGCGGTTGGGAAATACCTCTTGCATGGGGATGAGCCGAGTGTAGTGGTTTTGGTAGTTGGCCACATTGGCCTTAACTGCGCTGGGTGCCACCTGCGGGTTGAAGAAGAGGTTATCTATACGGTACCAGGCAATTTTTGCACGGTTATACCCATAAGTAGTATCATTAATACGTTCGGCCTCCGGAAACATTACCTTGCCGGCTGCATCGGTTGCTCCGCGAGGGGCTGAGGCAATTTTCCAACTGATTGGCGGTGTACCCAGCACATAGCCATTGCTGGTTCCTTCAAAATCATCAATATACACCTGTCCTTCTTTGTCTTGGTTATTGATGGCTCTGGAGTGGCCGGGTTGCAGGTGCGCCACCTCAGCATAGCTGTTGATGGTGCTCATTTCTTTGGTAGAGTAAAACGGTATTCTGTCTAGGGCCTTGGTGAGCCACGGTGCTGTGGTTTCGTGTTTCACATCAAAGCCCATAATGGTGTTGCGGATGGGGTCATCGCCTATGTTTACCTTGGGGGTAAATGGCCGCTCGCCCAATGTCATTACTGTGGCACCAAGATTCAGGTTTTTATTTACCCGATAGTCTAAGCGGGTGCCGTATAGCGAGCGTACCTGGGTGGCAAACAGGTTGTTGTTTTCAAAGTCCACTTTGATTTGCTGCCCGCTGTTAAGTATGCTGCCATCTATAATGGTAATGCGCCCGAGGTTGTAGTCCACTGTGTAGTGTGTGCCCTCAGTTAATTTTTGCCCACCGGCTGTTACCACTACGGAGCCCTTGGGTATATTGCCAGCACCCAACGAAATTTCTTTGCCACCGGCACCTTTGTATTGCCCTTTTATCACAAACCGGTTGTACTCCGGAAACTGCTGCGCCCAAAATTTGGTAGAGTCATACAGTTGCTGAAACACAAAAAGTGAGGTGTCGTTAGGGGTGCCGCACTTAACCATGGCATCGCGCAGGTTAGTGCCAAAAGGTTCTTTCTGCGGAAATATCAGGCGCCCGTTTTGAGTCAGTATTGTTACCCCGGGCACCCAGTCAAACAAACCATCGCGCTGCGGGTCGCCATTCATGTTTAGGTTATCCAAATTCATTACACGCAGCAATTGCTCGCCTTGCAAACATCCTTTGGGTAAATATCTCTTTAGCCCACCACCCGGGTCGTTGTAGTAAATATCTAAGCGAAAATCTTCGTTAGATAAATTGTATGCCCCCAACGAATAGATATTTTTCATCATTAAATCAAAAATGGGCAGGTTAGGGCGCACGGTACTGCCTTTGAGCATTTTCAAAAACAAGGCCTTGCTCGTAGTGTTGCTATCGGGCGGTACCTGGTTACCAAACTCGCCTACCTGAAACACTGCACCATTATATTCATACTGAAAGGCCACGGCCAATACTTCGTTAGGGTTCAATTGGGTATTTAAAGAAATGTACCCCAACTGGCGCTGAAAGGTATATTCTGTTTCGTTGAGCTTGCGCGAATATGTTTTTTCAAAATCTTGACCCTGCTGTAAGTTAAATCCGGGGCCTATGAGGGTAGCTACGGTGTTATCAATAAAACGGTAGTTGGGGTTAGAGATCAATTTACCGTAAAGGTTATTGGCTTCGTTGCGCGGGCGGCCATCGCCATTGGCGGTAGAAACCACATTGGGCGAATACGGATTGGCATCGCCCAAGTCCATCAACGCCACTACATCGCGCACATTTTGTGTAGAGCCGTTGCGGTTGGTTACCCAAACTTCAAGACGGGTTACATTAACAACAGTTTTAATATTTGGCAACCCGCTTAGTGCATAATCGTACTGATCACGAAAATATTGCGAAAGGAAAAAGTGTTTGTTTTCATCGTATTGATCGGCCTTTACTTCAAAGGGCTGGCGTTGCGAGCCGCTCTCTATTACTACGGTTTCTTTTTTGGCTTTTTGTTGAGAGATAACGCTGGTCCAGGTAAGGCGGCCAAATTGCAACTGCGTTTTTACACCAAAGAGGGTTTGGCTGCCGGAAATTAATCGGGTGTTGAGGGGTAAGTTTACGTTTCCGGCCTCTATTACTTTGATGATGTCGTCCTCATCACCGGTGTAGCCGAGTTTAATCTGGTTATCAAAATCAAACCCGCTTTGGGTGTTGTACTTAATGCCCATTTGCAGTTTATCGCCAATTTTGCCAATCACATTCATATTAATGTTCATGTCAAAATCGAAACCACCGGTAGTGCGGTTGCTGACGGGTATGTTGGGGTTGGCCGTTTTTTGGACGTTGGCGCCCAGCGTCATCTCCACATTTCCCTGCGGACGGATTTCTATTTTGCTACCGCCAAAAAGCCGGTCAAAAAACTGGCGCTTTACCTGAATGGGGGGAAGTATGTTTTTATCCTCAATAAGCAATACTGCGTTAGCGCGCTCTTTCCAGTAGTTTTTGCGCTCTTGCTGCTCGGTATATTTCAAAAAATCTTCGTAGCTCATGTAGGTAGGCGGCTTTATGTTTGCGCCACCTACTGTTTCGGTGAGCACATACATACCTGTCTCGGGGTCATATTCCACATGCTCTTCTATAGCTGCAGGGTCTTTAAGATAAAACGGATTGTCGGGCTTATCGCTCACAAAATCGCCCTCGCGGTCTTTGATGGGGTATTTGAGTTTTATCTTGTCGCTATCCTCAACCATTGGTTCTGGAGAGGCAAACAACAGGGGCATGTGCGGTTTAGAAGTAGCCGCCAAGAGCGCACCGGCTGCGGCTAAAACAGACAAAAACGGAAAAACAGATTTTCTACTAATCACAAATCTACACTAAGGGGTTTCTACAATAATTTGAGCGCTTCTTTTATCAATACTTCTACACTGGGTGCACTGCCCGATGCCGTTAGGCGGGTGAGCACTTTATCTGCTGCAGGTTTGCTAAAACCAAGCGCCAAGAGCGCACTTAACGCCTCGTCTTTTACTTTATTGTTGGCCGAAGGCAGCAAGTGGGCATCACCGCTTGCTTTGCCTACTTTGTCTTTTAACTCTAAAATAATGCGTTTGGCACTCTTTGGGCCTATGCCTTTGATGCTCTGAATCAACACTTCGTTTTCGGTGGCAATGGCCTGTTTTATTTCATCGGCTTTGTAGCTGCTGAGCATCATGCGGGCAGTGGCAGCCCCCACACCCGATACCGAAATCAGCTTTTCAAACAGTTCTTTTTCGGCTTCTTCATAAAAACCATACAAGTCAAACCCGGCTAAGTTTTGGCCATCGTTGCGCACCACCATTTGGGTGTGCAGGGTGCATTGCTCTAAGTGCTGCACCCTCTCGTAAGTGTGCAAACTTATCTTGAGCAGGTACCCAATGCCGCCCGTTTCTACAAAAATATGTGTGGGACTTTTAAACGTAATTTTCCCGCTCAGATATGCAATCATGCCCTTGTGCTAAAACCTTTGGTGGCTAATCTAATTTTGTTTGTACTCTAAAGGGTAAAAAGGGGCTATAAGCAGCAGAATTATATGCAGGTGAAGATGTTGGTTTGTCCTATTGTGTTGCAAGTATAAAATTTTTGGCAAATGAGCGGGCATTTTTTTGCACCGTATGTGGGGAGTGTTAACAAGGCAACTATGGTTTGCCTTAATGCATATCGGAATCTGCTGACTACATCACACCGCAGCTATTCCTATCCAAACCTACAAAATTTGCCAGCTTAACAGTTTTATAGTAAAGCCACACTTCCATTAAAACACTTTATGATGATGAAATTTATATAGCTTTGGGCTACCTATGAAGCAATTACATAAACTCATCCTATCCGTGTCTTTTTTAGTGAGTAGTCTTGGCGTAGATGCTCAAGAGATAGAATTTGCACATCAAATAGGCGGTAAATCTTTTGATCGTCCAACCAACATTGCAGTAGATAACAAAAGAAATGTTATCCTGTTAGACAGAGTTTGTGACAGCACATTTTTAAACCACACACAGTTATTTTCATCCCCATTTGAAGACTCATTCCCCATTTACGATATCTTGCTTAGTAAGTTTGCTGAAAATGGCTCACTCATATGGTCTAATCGTGTAGGCGGGCGATTTGATGATGTTGCAGCCAACATAACCATAGACAAACAAAACAACATTATATTTAATGGAAATATTGGCAACTCCTACTCTGCCAATTCTCCCTCAGCAGATTTTGATTTTTCTTCCGACTCTGCGTTCATAAAACGCGGAATTTTTTTCGTGAAATATGACGAAAATGCTAACCTCATATGGCTAAAGGGCGGAACAGATAGTTTGCCATACGCTACAGACATAACAGTGGATGATAGTGGAAACATATATCTTACAGGATCTATTCGGTTTAAGTGCAATTTTGATTTTGATTCGTCTGGCAATTATGTATTACATAGCCATCCATACTCTAACACCATAGATCACGGTGACGCCTACCTTGCCAAATACAACAAAAACGGAGAATTGATTTGGGCAAAATCTTTTGGTAAGAAGTGGAAAGATAGTGGCTACAAAATCACAGTTTGGGATAACAGAATTTACATAGTAGGTGTATTTTCTGGTTATATGGATGTAGATCCCGGTGCTGAAATACATTATGCCGGATCACTTTACTATTACAATGACCCTACCGCGACAAATTTCAGTGAAGAACCGTTCGTTGCATGCTACAACACAGACTGAAACTTTAATTGGTTTAGACCCATTCATGTGTCGGGTTACACCTCTGAGGTAAACGGTATTGACCATGATGAGTTTGGAAACGTTTATGTCCTGGGCAACTTCAAAGGAAGCATATGTTTAGACTCTGCAAATGCTAGTGCATATCTACAGTCCACAAATTTTTCTTATGATTTGTTTCTGGCTAAGTATGATAGCGGTGGGGTTTTCCAGTGGGTTAGAAGAATGGCGTCCAAAGGTGACGACTATGGAAGAGCATTGGATGTAGTTAACTCTACCCATATTTATGTAACCGGCCATCTGGCGAGCAACAACGTTGCCACACCTTTTGATTTTTTTCAGTTCCCCGAGCTAGATTCTCTTATAAAAGACCTCCCCGTATCCAATCAAATAGGAAACTTTCTGATCAGAATGAATGGCAATAATCAAGTGTATTGGGCTAACTACTTGCAAAATGTATATTTGGATAACATGGCTGCCGATGAAAGAGACAATATTTACATCAAGGGTTCAATTTTATACCCAATAACTGTTGAAGGCATTTCAAACAGTTTTCAACTACATTCTTATAACGCAAGCTATGACATTGCTTTTTTTAAGTTTAATGACATTACAGATTCTATTGCTGCTGAACTTTCAGGTTTAAATCTTAGTAGTCACTTCTTGCTAAACAAAAATCTATACACAAGTATTAACCATATACAAAATGAAAGTTCTGAAGTATTTGTCTTTCCAAATCCTGCTGAAGAATTTATCACTGTTTACTCACCATTTGGAAACCATTCTTTTATCTCCATTTACGACATATTCGGCAGAAAGATGGTAAGTAGCTCGCTACAAGATAATGCTTTAAGTATATCCACTCAAGATTTCGCGTCTGGTACATACATAGTAAGTATTCACTTAGAAAACGGTATTGAATGTCAAGCAAAATTTGTAAAGAATTGATCTTCCAACTCTAATCAGATACACCAACCCAATAGTTCAAAACAATTAAGAAAGCTAAGCCATGACTGACTTCGCTTTGTATCGGGGTGGCAAGATTCGAACTTGGCTGACCATCCCGATAACAATCGGGATACGCAAAACCGGACTGCGCTACACCAAATAAAAAAAGCGAAGCCATAATTGACTTCGCTTTGTGTCGGGGTGGCAAGATTCGAACTTGCGACCACCTGGTCCCAAACCAGGTACGCTAACCGGACTGCGCTACACCCCGTTTTTTCCAGTTATTTTGGGGACAGTTGCAAGTGAACTTGCGACCATCCCGATTCCCATCGGGATACGCTAACCGGACTGCGCTACACCCCGAATTTTCGGTTTTACCCGAACAGCGGTGAGAGAGGGATTCGAACCCTCGGTACCCTTTTGAGGTACGACAGTTTAGCAAACTGTTGGTTTCGGCCACTCACCCATCTCACCTATTTAGCCGATAAACTTTTATCTCCACCTCAACCCTCGGCACCCTTTTGAGGTACGATCCCGATTACCATCGGGATTGGTTTCGGCCACTCATCCTCCTCTCACCTTTTTAGCCGATATATATTTTTACCCCTCAACCCTCGGCACCCTTTTGAGGTACGATCCCGATTACCATCGGGATTGGTTTCGGCCACTCATCCTCCTCTCACCTTTTTAGCCGATATATATTTTCACCCCTCAACCCTCGGCACCCTTTTGAGGTACGATCCCGATTGCTATCGGGATTGGTTTCGGCCACTCATCATCCTCTCACCGAAAAATTTATGATTTACTGCCGAACTAAACTACTAAGAACGTTGTTCCCTTTTTTGTAAGGGGCAGCAAAAATATAAATTGAATGCACATTGCCAATACTTGATGATGGTTGACGAATTGTTCTTTACAAATAATACGGCTAAGAACCTATTACCCATAGACGGTTACACGGTTTTTTACCCTCATTTTTTGGGAAAATCTTTAAGCGATAAACTCTTTTTGCAACTCAAAGAATCCATAGAGTGGCGCTCGGAGGAAATTAAAATATTTGGCCGATGGGTAATGCAGCCACGACTCACCGCCTGGTATGGCAACGCAGGCAAGACCTACCGATACTCGGGTATAGAAATGAAGCCCTTACCCTGGACACCTTATTTGCTGGAAATCAAAAACAAGGTAGAAAAGCAGTGCGATGTTTCATTTAACAGTGTGCTGCTCAATTACTACCGTACCGGAGCCGATAGCATGGGCTGGCACAGTGATGATGAGCCGGAGTTAGGCAAAAACCCAGTGATTGCCTCGGTGAGTTTTGGCGCTGAGCGATTGTTTTGTCTGCGGCATAAAAAAGAAAAATCGTTGCAAGTAAAACTGAAACTCACAGCCGGCAGTTTGCTCATCATGACCGGTGAAACCCAGCACCACTGGCAACATGCCATACCCAAAACCACAAAACCAATAGGTGAGAGAATAAATCTGACTTTCAGAAAAATTATCTGACTCACAACAAGATTTCCGAAGTTTTAAAAAACTTCGGAAATCTTAAAAAAAGAACCCTGCAATTTTGATCGCGGGGTTCGGTGTAGTTAAGGGTTGACATACACTTTATCTAAACCCACCCAATGTTTGTGTTCATTGGTGTAGTACAAGTAAGCTGATGATGCCGGGGCGCTGTACTCACCCGGTATTTCGGCTTTGAGGTCAAGGTTTATTTTTTGTTCCTCTCCTGGTGCCATATCGCGGTAGTAGCAGGCAATGTTGTTACCGCTGATTTCGTAAAAATCAACAATACCTTTTTCTTGCAACTCTTTTAACTGCCAGGGCTGAGCGCTAAAACCCGCAGGTATGCCAATAATGGCCATAGTCATGGGTTGGCCTTGGTTAGTGGTGTTTTTTAATATGGCAGTTAGTCGTAATGTTTCGCCTACGTTTACCTGCTTGGCCGATAGCTTGGTTTGCAAATGCACCACACATTCTTTTGAGCTTTCGGGCAATGTGGTGTTGTAAGAAGCATTAAAGCTGTATGGTAAGGCAGTTTTGTTGCCTTTAAAACGCACTTCTACTTTTTGCTTTCCGTCTTTTACAAACTGCTCTAAGCCGCTAAGTTCAATGTTGCCTTTTTCGCCTTTGGCAAAATCTTTTTCACCTACCAACTCATTGTTGACATACACCTGAATTGTTCCGCTTTCGTCAGTGCGCTTGCTGAACTCGGCATATTTGGTGAGCGCCTTGAGTGCCAGAATAGTGGACTGTGTAGAGCCAAACATGCCATAGCCACTGCGGTTGGCCACCAAAAATTTAGCAGCCGTTGTTATTGCGGCATGATTTGCCGATGGAGATTTCATGGCGGCCAATGCTACCAATGCGGTAGTTTCAATTTTGAGCGATTGCCCGGTGCTGCGGGTGATAGAGTGTTTTTTGCCGCTCCAAAATCCGCTTTCTTGTTGGGCGTTAAACAACATGCTCAGCAACTCTTCTCCGCGCTTGTTATCGCCTTTATTAAACATGGTGTTGGCCATCAAAGCCAGCATGTACGCATCGCCACTTTTTTTGGCATCGCGGTAAGCGGCATCAATTTCTTTTTCTACCAATGCGGCCTTGCCGGCTTCGCTCATGGCATACACTATATAACAATTCGTAATGTCTGCATCGGCTCCGCCAAAACTGTCTAACGCACGAGGGTTCTTTTTGAAGCCGCCATTACCATCGCGTTTTTCCAACAGTAGATTCACGGTACGCTCAATCATTTTGTCATCCACTTTAGGGTAAACGCTTTTCATATCCACAAACTCCATCAACCCATAAGCAGTAAGTGCTTCGTGTGCAGGCGATGCACCAAACCATTCATAGCCATTTTCTTTGGTTTCAAAAGCAATGAGTTTTTTGTAGCCGTCATCCAACAGTTTTTTGGCTTTGGCTTCTACAGTTGGGTTGGCGGTTTGCGAAGTTTGCAAATACTGCAAGGCCATAATGTTGGGATAGTTGGATGAAGAGGTTTGCTCAAAGCATCCGTACGGTTCGCGCAAAATGGCATCTATACCACTCATCAGGTCACTCATAATGTTCGGATAAGCGGTAAGGGTTACCTTCATGCTGCCGGGCACCACATTAGCAGGGTTAATGAAAAACTCTTTGCTCAATTCTTGTGCACTCACGCTAATGCTTGCCGGAAAACCTTTAGCTACCGTTTTGATTTTTTGCGTGTAGGTGTCCTGATATTTCCCTCCCAAAAATTTTACATCCAGGTTTCCTTCACCGATTTCGTTGGCTACTGTTGCCTCCACATAAATCAACTGGCTTTGGTTGGGAGCAATGGTGATTGCATTTGTTTTTGTTTGTATGTGTAATTGCTTTGGCGCCAATACAAACAAGTTTCCGGTTATGGTAGTTGAAGTAGTATTTTTCAAAAACACTGGTATCATCAGCTTATCACCGGCCACTGCTTCTACGTGTATTTTTACATCCATACTAAATGGCAGTTGAGTAGAATATGTTTGCTCTGTACGACCAATGCTGCCATCGGTAGCAAATCCCTCTATGGTAGTGCGAAAAGAGGAAATCAAATCGTTGCACACAAACTCTACTTTCGCACGACCGGTGCGGTCGGTTACTATGTTACCGTTCCAATAAATAGTGCTGGCAAAATCGTTGCGTGTAGTGTCAGCAGCGGTATATTTTCTTTTTGGAAATTCTTTGGCGCGGTAGAACATAGCACCGTTAGCCACCACTATTGCCGGTTCTTTAAACATATCGGCACGAAAATCCTTCACTTTTGATTTCTCTAAATTTTTGTTTTCAAAAAGCTCCTCATCTACCGGTTTTTGATCCACATTGGCATCATCTGGCGATGGTACCGGAGGCAATGCCACATCGGCCATATCAAACATCATCATATTCTCGGCTCTTGCGTTGCCGGCCACAATATTTTTCTCTTCCATCTTTTTACCTGCCTTAGCAGCTACAATTACCTTATCACGCTTAAACTCCACTGCTTCAGCAGCCATTGGTATAGCCGCATCGCCCTCTGCCCAGCCACGGTTGTAGTACGTATATGAGTTGTTGTAGAGGTAGTAGCTATTGCTACCGTAATTGTAGAGCGTTTGGTTTTGTGTGCTAAAGTTGGCGGCACTGATTTCTACATTCGGATAGCGGGCAATATCAAAACCACGCAGGGTAAATTTGCCATCTGCACCGGTAACTACCGATTTGCCGCTGTCTTTTACTTTAACCACAGCTCCGGCAATTGGTTTTGCGGTGTAAGCATCCATCACTACTCCGGTCAGTTCTGCTTTTTCGGGCTGGTAGGTAATGCCGGCAAATTGGTTATCGGTAATTTGCTGCCAGGTGTAGTGTCTCCATCCACTGGTCATCAACAAATAATCTAATGCCTGATCGGCTTTATCTTCTTTTTTATCAAAATAATAGTTGGCCTCTTCTACTTTCTCTTTCAGATCCGGTTCCAACAGCATTTTTGCCAATATGTTTCCCTGCTTATCATCGGCAAACGAGAGGAGGTTGTCGTCCACCACGCTGAGGGCAAAATTGCCGGGCATGGGCAAGCCGTTAGCATCGGTTACCCGGATATTCATGGTTACTTTTTCGCGGGGCTGATACTGCTCTTTATCAGTAGTAACTGAAATGTTGAGTTGCTTGTTTTTGCCCACAAAAGCCAAACGTTCACAGCGGGCTATGCCTTTGCTATCAAACAACGTAATTTGCGAAACACCTATGGGAAATTCTTTTACATTAACCGGTAAGGTACTTTCACCTTTGGGTGCTTTAAAGGTTTTGGCATAAGTAATGTTGCCTCGTGTTTGTGCTATCAAATGCAAATCCTCTTCTTGCCAACTGTTTACTTTAACTAACAACTGTTCGTTTCCGTTGGGTTGTACCTGCATCACATAACCGGCTTTCAGCGGCTGGGGCAATGTGTACTCTTCTAAAATACCGGTGGGTTGGGTAATGCGGGCCTTGTAGGTATGCCCGTTTTGCGGAGTGAAGGCCACCGCACCCATACCAAAGTGATAGCTGCTGAATTTTTGCACAAAGGCACCTTTTTCATCTACAATAATGCCTTCTACATCGGCCGGTTTTCCAAATTCATTTACTGCTTTAAAAGCTACCCGGCTGTTCATCCCATTCACCATATCGCCTCCTTCGGGGTAAAACTGCAAGTCAATTTTATTGAGCACGATGGGCACACTGCGCGAAATACTTTCGGTACGGCCTTCAAAATCAATCATGGCGTTGAGGAGACCATCAATAGTGCTAAGCTCTTTAGGCAAAGTAAATTGCAGTTGTGCCTTGCCGCTTCCATCTGTAGTAGCATTGCCCGCATTTATCTCTTTGCCATCTACGGTGGCTACAAACTTCACTTTGGTATTCGCCAATGCGGTGTTATCGTTTTTGTTCAGCTCTAATTTGGCGACTACGTTATCGCCTTTGCCGTAGGCCTTTTTCTCAAACTCCATTTTCATTTTCAGGCGGGGCTGCACGGTGCTTTGTATGGTTATTTCTTTTTCAAATGCCAGCAGGTTTTTATCATTTTGCTGGTACTGTGTGTAGGCCTTGAGTTTATAAATACCGCCTACCAGTCCTGCTAAATCTATATCGCTTTGAGCGCTGCCGTTGGCGGCTACTATTTTATAGTGTTTGGCTACTGTGCCCTTGGGAGTTATTAATTCTATGTGTACGATATCCGATTTGGAAGAGGGCTGCAAGGTTTGCTCATCGCGCAAAAAAGCGGTGAGCCAAAGCGTTTCATCTGGTTGATAAAGGGTTTTATCGGTTTGTACATACAACCGGTCTTGCGAAGTGTTGTTGTAAAATGATTTAAATTTTTCTTTCAGTGATTTAATAAAAGCCGATTCAAATACAGTGGGAGTAGTATTGGCCAGCGCGGCTACAATGGCTGCGGTTACTACGGTGAGCATGGAAGCAATTTTCAATTTGTTGGTCATGGCAATCATTTGTTTTGTGAGGAGTAGATGAGGGGAGTGTGAAAATTCCATAAATGATTTCAGAAAAAGATATGGAGTTATTGTTTGCTCCTGATCTCTACTTTGCCCTATTTACTACACTGCTAAACTCTAGCTGTTAACTGTAGGTGTTTTTCGCAGTGTAGTATTTCTATTTTTATTTAGCGCAATAACTGTGGCAAAAGAAAACTTACATCAGGTAACAGACGAAGAGTTGGTACACCGCTACCGCAACTCGCACGAAACCGTGTACATCGGTGAACTTTACCAACGCTACACGCACTTGGTATTTGGTGTTTGCATGAAGTATTTCAAAAACGAAGCGGAGGCCGAAGATGCCACTATGCAAATATTTGAAAAGTTGATTGCAGAGCTAAAGAAACATCACGTAGTGGCTTTTAAGCCCTGGCTGCACATGGTGGTCAAAAACTTCTGCATGATGGAGTTTCGCAAGCAGTCGTCTTCTACCAAAAAACACACGCAATTAGTTAATGACACCAAGTCGGTTATGGAAAACGAAGTGGTTGATCATCTACAGTTGGCCGAAGAAAAAGAGTATGTGCTGCAGCACCTACAAGAAGGCATTGATGAACTAAAAGAAGAACAACGGATTTGTATTGAATTGTTTTATATGAAAGATTGCAGCTACAACGAAATAGCCAACATCACAGGATATAGCATTAATGAGGTTAAGAGCTACATCCAAAACGGAAAACGAAATTTAAAAAACTATATAACCGCAAAAAATGGGCAGCCCACCAAAGGAGAATAATCTTTTTGAAGGCGGTGTAATAACCGAAGCAGCCATGCTGGCTTATCTCGGCAATCAACTGAGTGCCGAGGATAAAGCGCAATTTGAAAAGTTGCTTCATGATGACCCCTTTGCCCAAGATGCCCTGGAGGGGTTACAAGCAGCCAACGCAGCTACTGCAGCTGCTAAAATTTCTTCCATCAAAAAACAGGTGCGCGAAAAAACAGGAGTGAAAGAAGCCCGAGTGATTCAACTGCACTGGAGCGCCTACGCCTATGCCGCAGCTATTTTTGGAGTACTGATTGGCATTGGTTTTTTTATGGTCAACTACATTGCCAAAAACAATACTGAGTTGGCGCAAAACAAAACTCAACCTACCGAAAACGTACAGTTGTTAGAAGCCGATAAAAGTGAGCCGGCTGCCACAGAAACCGAAGCCCCGGCTAACGTATTATATGATAGTGTGAGCACAAAAGGTAACAGCACAATAACTAGCGCATTAGAAGAGAAGCCATTGAAACTGACCGAAGATGCTCGTAAGGATGTAGTAACAACTACCGATGTAGAAAAAAAATCGATACAAAAAGAAGAAACTAAAAACATAACTACAGCCGGTGGCGCTGTACCTGCTCCAAGCGGCAATACCAACCAACCTGCCAATGAGGTGGTTAGTTTCAATATGGCTGATGATAATGCCACCAGCGAAGACAAATCACAAAAAACAATTATAGTCACTAACACTAAGGCACCCACAGCCGCTAAACCAGATACCAAAGCAAAAATGAGCACCGACAGTTACACCGTAGCCGAAACTATCGCTGCAAAAGAGAGAGCGAAAACAGAGAACAAAACAGTAACCTTAGATGACGCTATGAAGAACTTTAATGGCGGTAACTACCAGCAATCATCTGAGCAATTTGAACAAATACTGAAACAAGACCCCGAAAGCGCAGAAGCCCTTTACTTTGGCGGTATTAGTGATTACATATTGGGAAATACTAAAAAGAGTGAAAAGAATTTTGATAAGCTGCTAAAAACAAATCGCTACAACGAAGGCAGCAAGTGGTACAAAGCCAATATTTTGCTCAAAAAAGGCAATAAAGCAGAAGCTAAAAAATTGCTGGAAGACATTGCTCAAGGCAGCTCCTCTTACAAAGAGCGTGCGCAAAACAAGCTGGAGGAAATGAAGTAGCCCTTGTTCTAAGTTTTTTTTAATCCATCAATCCACACTTTAAGGTAGAAAAAGCGTTAACCAATTACAACACGTATTGGCAAATGTTTTGCTCTATTAGCCGCGTATGATGAATATGTTGTTGAGGAGGGTCTCCATTATTTTCTTTTTGATTATACCGGTTGCTTTTGCCTCTGCACAAGCTCCCGATTTTTTGGGCTGGCAAAAAAATGCGAGCTGCATCAAGTGGGTGGACTCCGTGTATAACCAATTGAGCTGGACAGAGCGCATCGGTCAGTTTTTTATGCTGCCCGCTTACACGCAAGGCAAGGACTATAATATGGATACCGTGCTTTCGCAGATAAAGCAAGGCAAAGCCGGTGGGGTTATTTTTTTTAAAGGCCTGCCCGAGGCACAAGCGGAATGGACGAACAAACTACAAGACTCTGCCAAAGTGCAATGTATGGTAGCCATAGATGGCGAATGGGGAGTGGCCATGCGTATAGATTCTGTATTGGCGTTCCCCAAGCAAATGACACTGGGTGCCATTAATGACAATCAGTTAATATATGAAATGGGTAAGCAAATTGGCTTGCAATGCAAGCGGCTGGGCATTCATGTAAACTTTGCACCTGCAGTTGACATTAACAACAACCCCCAAAATCCCGTTATCAACGAGCGCAGTTTTGGAGAGAACAAATATAGAGTTGCGCTAAAAGGCGTAGAATATGCCCATGGCATGCAAGATGTGGGTGTGCTGGCCTGTGCCAAACATTTTCCGGGGCATGGCGATGTAAGTGTTGATTCGCATTACGATTTGCCGGTAATCACTAAACCAGCCAACACCTTAGATACGTTTGAATTGTTTCCGTTTAAAATCCTATTCAACAATGGCGTAGGTAGCGTAATGGTGGCACACCTCAACATTCCTTCGTACGATACCACTGCTCGCTCCTCTGCTTCGCTATCACAAAAAATTACCACCTCATTACTTAAAGATTCTTTAAAATATAATGGATTGGTGTTTTCTGATGCCCTCAACATGAAAGGCGTAAGCAAGTACTACAAACCCGGGGTAGTGGACTCTATGGCATTTATGGCCGGATGCGATATTTTGGTGTTTAGTGAGAATGCTTCAAGTGGCCTTGAGAAAATTAAAATGGCCATGGATAGCGGCAAGATTTCAATAAACGAAATGGAGTATCGTGTAAAAAAGGTATTGGCCTACAAATACCTACTCGGTCTAAACAAAGCCCAAAAAATTTCCTTAAAAAACCTGCGTGATGATTTAAACAATGCAGAAGCGAAGGCCCTAAGACAAAAGCTTTTTGAAGCGGCTATCACTATTGCAGCCAACAAAGATTCACTACTACCTTTTCGCGATTGGAATTACAAAAAAGTGGCCTCGCTATCTATTGGCAATACCGGTACATCGGTCTTTCAGCAGCACATTAGTCTGTTTGCTGAGTTTGACTTGTTTAACCAAAGTGCCGAAGGCAATGCTGCTGCATTTAAAGCCCTGCAAGATACATTAAGCAAATACGATTTGGTGATTGTGGATCTGCACGCTATGGTGCGTTCAGCTGCAAAAAACTACAACGTAACCAACGAAACTGTTTCTTTTCTCAGTATCCTTTCCGCTAAAACCAAAGTAGTGCTAGTTACCTTTGGCAATGCTTACGCATTAAAAAACTTTGACAAGTTAAACTGGCTGATATGCGCATATGAAGAAACTGATGCTACTCATCTAGCAGCAGCCAATGCACTTTTCGGAGCCGAAAAAACAAGCGGAAAATTACCCGTGAGTGCCTCAGCAAAATTAACAGCTGGCACCGGCTATGTAAATGAGCAAGTGTATCGGCTCAAAATTTCTTCGTCCGAAGAAATAGGTTGGAAGACCGATAAACTGCAACAAGCAGAGGCGTTGATTCAAAAAGCTATTCGCAGCAAGGCATTTCCGGGGTGTCAATTGCTAGTGGCAAAAGATGGCAAAGTGGTTTACTACAAAACTTACGGCAACAAAGCTTACGAAACCACTACACCAGTATCTACTACAGACGTTTACGATTTGGCCTCCATCACCAAAGTAGCCGCCACTACCATTGCTGTAATGAAACTGTACGAGCAAAAAAAGATAGATATAGAAAAAACTGTAGGCGACTATTTGACTTTGCCTACCAATACCACTATCAAAAAACTGAAACTACGCGATGTGTTGCTTCATCAGGCAGGGCTAAAACCATTTATGATGTTTTGGAAAGAAACCGTTGGTCCCAACCGCGATAAATGCTATCGCTCGCAACCGGAGCAAGGGTTCACCACACAGGTGGCCGACAGCATGTACATTCGCAATGACTATGCCGATACCATGTGGTACATGATGGCTACCTCTACAGTTGACCCATCGCCAAGCTATTTGTATAGCGATATTGATTTTTACATTCTACAAAAAGTGGTGGAGCAGGTAAGTGGTGAGCGCTTAGATAGTTTTGTGTACAAAAATTTTTACCTGCCAATGGGGTTGAGCAAGTTAACTTACTTGCCTCAGCAAAAATTTTTACGCACGCGCATAGCTCCCACCGAAAACGATACACTTTTTCGCAAGCAAGTAGTACATGGCTATGTACACGACCAGGGTGCTGCCATGTATGGTGGTGTTGCCGGTCATGCCGGTTTGTTTGGCAATGCTTTTGACTTAGCGGCATTGTTTCAAATGTTGCTCAACAATGGAGAGTATAATGGCAAGCGTTTACTGGATTCTGCTACGGTTAAGTTGTTCACTTCTCGCCAAAACAAAACATCGCGCAGGGGCTTGGGGTTCGATAAGCCCGAGCCCGATGTAGCCAAGCCATCACCCTGCTATGATGGTGTGCCTTCGGCAGCTTTTGGCCACACCGGATTCACCGGCACTTGTGCGTGGGCCGACCCTAAAAACAATCTGGTTTACATTTTTTTAAGCAATCGGGTCTTCCCAAATGCAGATAACAACCTTTTGGTAAAAATGAATATTCGCACCGAACTGCAAGAACTGATTTACAGAACATTTGATAAGTAAACTTCAATAAAACCCTGTTATGTTCGTCTTTGCTTTTTCACTATAAAATATACGTATGGTAGATTACGACATCTCGGTTTTTACTTCTGTTGACGCTTGGGTCAGTTTATTTACATTGACCGTATTAGAAATAATTCTTGGAGTAGATAATATTATTTTTATATCTATTACGGCTTCCAAATTGCCTGAAGCGCAGCAGCACAAAGCCAGGTTTTATGGACTTTCACTGGCGCTGGGCATTCGCATAGTACTCTTGTTGTTTATTGGTTGGATTATCGGTTTAACCAAGCCCTTGTTTCACTTGCCTTTAGAAGAATTATTTACCCGCTTAGGCATTGAAAACGCTTTGGAAGCTGCTGCCATATCAGGCAGAGATTTGATATTGATACTGGGGGGCTTTTTTCTGCTTACCAAATCTACCTTAGAAATTCACAGCAAGGTTTATGGCATAGAGCATGAGCGGGCTGCCAAACCCAAGTCGGCTTTTGGTGCGGTTATTTTTCAAATTGCACTTATAGATTTCGTGTTTTCGTTCGATTCGGTGTTAACCGCTGTGGGTCTTACTGAGCATATTATGGTCATGATTTTTGCAGTGGTTATCTCTATGATTGTGATGATGCTTTTCTCCGGCAAAATTTCGGCTTTTATTGATAAGCACCCTACGCTACAAATTCTTGCATTATCGTTTTTGATAATGATTGGCTTTACGTTGATACTTGAAGGATTTGCCGCTCACGTGAGCAAAGCATTTGTGTACGTGGCTGTAGCGTTTTCACTTACTGTAGAGTTTCTGAATATCCGGTTCAGAAAAAAGGTAGAGGCCGATTAGTTCGTGCACATATTACCGCAACCAATAAAAAACCGCCTCAGTTGCCTGAAGCGGTGTACCGTTTGACTTCCTTCAAACCTTCATAGAAGGTTTCCTCCATCTTCGTTCCTAAAATCGTTTACGGAGGCATCAATCGGTAAAAACTTATTCTTCTTCCCAATTACGGTTCACGCTGTTATCTATTGGTGCTAAACTCAACAGATACTTCCACATGGCTTTTATTTCTAAATCGGTTAAGCCATTGTAGGGCAACATAGGGTCGCGAAGCGATTGGCCATTTTTGCTTTTTGAAAAGAGCAAGGCATTTCTAAAATCATCTTCGGTCCAATCGCCAATTCCGGTTTTGTGTGGAGTAAGGTTAGCCGTTAATCGTTCTTTGCCATCTAACGAAACCATTCTATTGCCACCGCCCATGTAGCCACCCGTTTTTTCGGGTTCAAACTGATTGAGTGTTTTAAAATCGGCACTATGGCAGGGGTAGCAATCATAGCGCCCTACTATTAGATAACGCCCGTAGTTTACCAAATCGTTCGTGTCCGGCTCTGTAATAGGCGCTTTATTAATGGGAAAATTTTTGAATTGTACCAGACACAAAAATTTAGTGAGCAATGACGGTTCGCTCAGCACTTTGTTAACTTCAGAAGGTTGTACCTCCGGCCGGTCTGACCTCAGCCATGCAATTACACTCTGCATATCGTACTCGCTCATGTGCGGAAACTTGGGCATGTACGGAGGCAGGTATTGCCCATCGGGCTTTACCCCTGTGCGTAGCAAATAATAGATATCGCCATCTGACCAGCCACCTATGCCTGTTTGTTTGTGTTGAGTAATGTTTGCCGAATAAATTTTGCCAAAATCTGGCGGCAGTTCATTTAAAAACCTACCACTTAGCTTGCCATCTTGCCCACGGTGGCAAACTATACATTGCACCGATGCAATTTTTGCTCCGTGAGCAATCTTTGCAGAGTCGCTCACTACAGTTAACTCAAATTTTTCAACCGGGTACCTAGGTATGCCGCGTATTTGCAAAAAACCAACAAAGCCGGCTATGACCACGACCGCTCCTATAAAAAAGAACAGTAGTATGTATAAAAACTTTTTCATGTTACAGGGGTTAAGGGGTTAAGAAAAAGTTACGTAAATCAGCGTCAGTAAAGGTTAATAATTTAAACTGACCCCGCAAGCAGAAAATTTTGGAGCATCAAATCTGCTTTGGCGGCATCGGAAAAAATGCACTGGTGGTGCGTTTGTAAACACTATATTCATCGTTGCCCTCATACTTTTTCTCTAACAGCGTAACCCCCGAAACTTTAAGCAGCAAGTAGGTAATTACCAAAGGCGACAATACCGATACATACCACATTCCCGATGGTATAGAAAGAATAAAAATGCCCCACCACATGGCGGCTTCGCCAAAGTAATTGGGATGGCGGGTATAGCGCCAAAGGCCTTTGTTCATCACTTTTTTGTGCGGGTGTTTTTTGGCAGAGCATTTAAACTCGTACATCTGCTTATCGCCAATGGCTTCAAAGAAAAAGCCGATACACCATACCGCTGCGCCCAGCGGGTAAAGCCATTTGTACGATTTGTAAAATTCCTCACTACTGTTTACCACTATTACCGGCAGCAGATTGATAAACATGAAAAAACCTTGCAGCATAAACACTTGCAAAAACGAACGCCATACCACACTGCCGCCCCACTCTTTGCGCCAGTTGGCGTACCTAAAGTCTTCCGGCTCGCCCCAGTTGCGCACAGCCAAATACAGAGTTAGCCGCAAGCCCCAAATAGTTACCAAAAAGGTAACTATCTTTTGGTGCATCCTATCGTTACCAAACCAAAAAAAGGTAAGCCAGGCCACCAGCATAAAGCCCACGCCCCAGCCCACATCGGCCACTCCGTTGTTTTTGAGCCAAAGGGCTATCAAAAACATGAGGCACATAAAAACAAAGATGACTAAAGCCGATGCTAAAAGTGGATTCACAACTGAAAGGTAAAAATTTTAGGTCAGCTTGCCTTTCAGTTAAATAATTACTCCATATTCGCGCCCGAAAAATTTTTTTTAAAAAACTCAGCCATGTCATTACTTACTGTAGGTACCGTTGCTTTTGATGCTATTGAAACCCCCTTTGGCAAAACCGATAAAATTGTGGGCGGAGCGGCCACTTATATTGCCTGGAGCGCTTCGTTCTTCAGCAAAAAAGTAAACATCGTATCGGTTATTGGCGATGATTTTGATATGAACGAACTGGCGCTACTGCGCGAGCGGGGTGTAGATACCGAGGGGATAGAAATTAAAGCGGGCAAAAAGAGCTTTTTCTGGAGTGGTAAATATCACTTAGACATGAATAGCCGCGATACGCTAATTACCGATTTGAATGTGTTGCTGGAATTTAACCCCGTAATACCCGATAGCTACAAAGAGAGCGATATTCTATTGCTTGGAAACATAGACCCACACCTGCAAATGCAGGTAATTGAGCAACTGCCCAAGCGCCCTAAGTTAGTGGTGATGGACACCATGAATTTTTGGATGACCGATGCCTTTATCGGCAAACTGAAAGAGGTGATTCAAAAGATTGATGTACTGGCGGTAAATGATGCAGAGGCGCGGCAGTTAAGTGGCGAGTACTCTTTGGTAAAAGCAGCTAAAAAGATAATGGGTATGGGGCCTAAGTACCTCATCATCAAAAAAGGCGAGCATGGAGCTTTGCTGTTTCATAGCAACGAAGTGTTTTTTGCTCCGGCATTGCCATTAGAAGAAGTATTTGACCCTACAGGTGCGGGCGATACGTTTGCCGGGGGGTTTTGTGGTTACTTAGACAAAAGCCGCGATATTAGCTTTGACAATATGAAGCGCGCTATCATTTATGGCAGTGCTATGGCTTCGTTCTGTGTAGAAAAATTTGGCACCGAGCGCATCAAAAATCTTACGCATAAAGATATTGAAGACCGCGTGAAAGACTTTATTGACCTCGTACAGTTTGACATTACGCTGGAAGACGAGGAATAGTGCTGCAATTGTCAGACTTTTTCTTCGTCCAATAAACACTAATTATTTTCCTATAAAAGAAGTGCCGGGGGTTTCATACCCGTGGTGGGTTGGTGTAGTTAGCGAGCTGACCTCATCTGGATTAATGCCTTGTTTACGCAATTCTTCTCTGCGTTTTTCGCGCTCCACATTTTGTTGCTTCCAGTTGGGGTTATAGTCCACAACAAGGTTTAACCAAAATGAGCGCGCTAAACGGGCATTGTATGTAAAACCGATAAGCGCAGTTACGCCTATGGCGATGAACACACTTTGTAATTCCCATTTAAGGGCCAATAGTGTAACGAGCATAACAATCAATAAAGCTCCTGAACTAAAAGTGTAAGCCGCATACATAGCGCCATACCAAAAGCCGGGCTCTTGCTCGTACTTTAAACCACATACGGGGCAGTTTTCGTGCATATCGTATAACTTCATTTGGTACAGTGGGCTTTTCCAAAGCTGTCCCTCATGGCAGCGGGGACATTTCATACCCACTATGCTGTACAGTTTGTTTCCTTTTGTTATCATTTATTGCTATGGCTTATGTATGATTAAAATATGTAAAATTAGCATATGTGTTATCTAAAACCAGATATACATAAGTTACAAAACACAAAGATAGCTCATATAGTTGTAGTTGCCAATGTGTATTTAGCATCGTGTGCAATGGCCTTTTTCAAATCATCGTTGGTTATTGTAGGCGAGCATACAATTAATACTTCTGTAAAGTCAGTATTGATTCGGGCAGAATCTACTCCTGATAAATTTAAAAAATTTTGAGTAATGTCTTTTTTACAACCACTGCAAGTAATGCCACCTATGGCAAACAAGCGCACCGAGTTTTCTGGTAATTCCTTTTTCCGCATTTCAATAAACAACTCGGAACCCAATCGCGGCTTAACCGAAGTCGTACAATCATCCATCTGCTTCAATTCAAACATCGGTGAAAATAATTCTTTGTAGTCCGCTTTGTTTCCTCCAAAGGGCGGCCCTTGCTTTTCAAATTCTTTGTTAAAGAGCAAGCCCACTAACTTTCCGCCCGTTTTTAGCAATTGATACATCTTGGCAGCATATCGCTCGTGAAGTGATGGGTTAAGTGCGCAAAAAAATGTTTGCTCAATAATTAAATCATACGCTCCCTGATGCTCAAAAAAATCACCATGTAAAATACGAATGGGGGCATCGCCAAATTGTTCGCGCAGATTTTCTACCAGAGTAGATGAAATGTCAATGAGTGTAACGTTGGTAAATCCGTGTTGCACCAAATAGGCGGCCTCGTAGGCATTACCACAACCGGGTATCAGTATGCTACAGTTTTTGTCTCCGATGGTATCCAAGTAATTTTTAATGGGTGGAGAAACCATACCCAAATCCCAACCGGTTTCACCATTAACATACTGATTGTCCCAATAGTTAGCGTTAAGTGGCAGACCACAAGTGGTTACGCAGCAATTGAAGTCCTCTTCTGTATTTTTCATTTTTGGGTTTGGGTTTGTGTATTTGATGGCTCAGTTTCTTTTTCAAAAGAACTGAATAAAAGCGCACCTACCAAAGCGCCATACGCGGTGCTGTTTACCGGATTGGAAGTAATGGCGCAAGAGCCGCTGGCACACCCTACAAAATAGTAGTAAGCGTAACCAGCGACTGCGCCTGCTAATACCCCTATCAGCATCTTTCTATATCTTTTAAGGCAATTCATTTTTGGTGTAGCTTGCACTTGTACTCTATGAACTGCTATTCTTTAGTACTAATACCAAATGGCTTGTACAGCGGGCAAAAACTTGAAGCACTAGTCAACACAAAAACACCCGATAGAACCAGTAGTGTAATACCTACTGTACCAGAAACTGTTCCATTGAAATACAAATAAACTATTGCACTCGCTACTATAACCCGAAGTATGCGGTCTAAAGTGCCCATGTTTGGTTTCATAGTTATTATTTTAGGATACAAATATCTTTAGAAGCAATGTTGTTTTTGGCAACAATTGTTACACAGCGTACTGATTAAAATCATTCTGCCCCTAGCTTTAAAAGAACCACAGATTATCCAACTGCTTTAACGTTTATTGGCACTGCTTCATAGACTTGACTTTTTACATTCGCACGCGATTAGTAATAATGCAGCTACGGTTTTCAACTACCCCTTTTATTGGTCAGGTACTTAAACACACGGTACTGTTGTTGGTTCTGTTGCTGCTACACAGCTACTCGGCTCATGCTGTTACTACTTCTTATTCAAGAAACAGTTACGTAAGTTATACTAACGAACAAAATAGTTCATCCAGCATTTTATCTGTATGGAGCGAAGAAGACATACAAATTATTGCCGAAGAGTGTATTGAAGAAGATGATGAGTCCATAGATAGCTACTCAGCGGTTCATCTTTATACTCGCACTTCAAACAGCACTTCTACAAATTCCAGTCTTTCTCCCGAAAGAATATCGCGCTTTAACACCATACCCCGCTACATCCTGTACCGGAATCTAAAGGCATACGTTTTAGCTTAACTATTTCTATACGGATAAATGTACCTGTTTGCAGTACATTATTCCATTCTCTCCCATTTTTCCAAATAAAAAGTAGTGCCGCTACGGTATAGTATTTAATTATTTACTATGAATAAGCTATTGTTTACTGTGTTATTGATGGTGGCCGCATTTTATATCGGCTGCAATAACCACCATAAAGAAAACGAAGAAGCCGCAAAGTTTTTAGTGACTTCTCCCATTCAAAAAGATACTGTAATCTACAAAGAATACGTGTGTCAGATCCATTCTATTAACCACATAGAGTTGCGCTCGCAAGAGCGGGGCTACCTGCAAAACATCTATGTGGACGAGGGGCAATATGTACGTAAGGGGCAGCAGATGTTTCAGATAATGCCTGTGATATATGAAGCAGAAACCGAAAAAGCCAAAGCCAATGTGGCATTTGCAGAAATTGAATTTCAAAACACTAAGCGATTGGCCGATAGCAACATTGTTTCTAAAAACGAACTGGCGTTGGCTAAAGCTAAACTAGATAAAGAAAAAGCTGAACTATCACTGGCACAAGCGCACCTCACTTTTACAGACATCCGCGCTCCGTTCGATGGAATTATGGACAAGTTTTATGAGCGGCTGGGAAGTTTAGTTGATGAAGGTGAATTGCTCACCACATTATCCGACAACAGCAAGATGTGGGTGTACTTCAACGTTCCAGAGGCAGAGTATCTGGACTATGCCCAACGCGCCAAAAAAGAAGGTCAGCAAAAAGTAAAACTCATTATGGCCAATGGCAAAGAGTTTGATCAAACCGGAATAGTAGAAACCATAGAGGCCGACTTTAACAACGAAACCGGCAACATTGCCTTTCGCGCTACTTTTCAGAACCCCGATAAACTTTTGCGCCATGGCGAGACCGGCAACATCTTAATGCCGGTGTACCTCAAAGATGCATTGCTAATACCACAAAAAGCCACGTTTGAAATATTAGATAAAAAATATGTGTACGTGATAGATGACAAGGGCATCGTGCATTCCCGCCAAATTGAAATCGGCACCGAAATGCCTCACCTGTACACAGTGATTGGCGGCTTAGAAAAAAATGAAAAGATACTCTTAGAAGGGTTGCGCAAAGTAAAAAACAACGAAAAAATAGTTACCGACTTTGTGCCTTTTGAAAAAGTGATGACCGATTTGCAAAACATACATGCCGAGTAAGGCATAGTTTAAATAATATATCATGTTTACTAAATTTATTCAGCGGCCGGTGTTGGCCATATCCCTGTCGTTAGGGATCATCTTTGTGGGCTTGCTGGCCATATTTACGCGGCCTATAGCCCAGTTTCCTGAAATTGCTCCACCTCGTGTAAACATTTTTATTGAGTTTCCGGGTTCAAATGCCGATGTGCTGGTAAAATCTACCGTTACGCTATTAGAGCGTGCCATCAATGGTGTGCAAAACATGCAGTACATTATATCTGATGCTACAAGCGCCAGCGAGGCCACTGTACAGGTAGTGTTTGAGCCGGGCACCGATGTAAACGCAGCGGTGGTAAATGTAAAAACCCGTGTGGACCAAGTGATGGCCAACCTGCCACCTTTAGTACAGCGCGAGGGGGTGGTGATAACTCCCATACAACCCAGTATGCTGATGTATGTAAACTTGTTCAGCACAGACAAAAATGCGGATGAAAAATTTCTGTTCAACTACGCCAATACCTACCTGCTGCCCGAAATACAACGGGTACATGGTATGGGGCGTGCTATTGCATTGGGCAGCCGAGCATTTGCCATACGCGTATGGCTTAATCCTGATCGTATGCGGGCCTACAATATATCGGCAGATGAAGTGCTGTCAGCCATTGACGAACAAAGTGTACTCGGCAGACCGGGTCGTGTGGGGCTAAGCTCAGGCCACGTAGCACAATCTTTAGAGTATGTGTTTACCTACAAGGGGTGGTACAACAAACCGGAGCAATACAAAGATATTGTAATACGTGCTAATTCAAACGGTGAGCTGCTTAAACTCAAGGATATAGCCGAGGTAGAAGTAGGCAGCGAGTTTGTGGACATCTATTCTAACAAAGATGGTTTGCCCTCTACATCACTTGTTCTAAAACAAAACCCCGGTAGCAATGCCAACAAAGTAATAGATGAAGTAAAAGAGAAGTTAGAAGTGCTCAAAAAAGATTTCCCTCCGGGCATGGATTACGAAATCAACTACGATGTATCTAAGTTTGTAAATGCTTCTATAGAAAAGGTTTTGCATACGTTAGTAGAGGCATTTATCCTTGTAGCATTAGTTGTGTTTATTTTTCTTGGCGATTGGCGCTCTACGCTAATTCCTACACTTGCAGTACCCGTATCGCTGGTTGGCGCCTTTATATCTATGCAGTTTTTTGGCCTGAGCATTAACCTCATCACCCTGTTTGCGTTGGTATTAGCCATAGGCATAGTGGTTGACGATGCCATAGTGGTGGTAGAGGCCGTACATGCCAAAATGGAAGAAGAAAACGTATCGCCTTACAAAGCCGTACAAAAAGTATTGGGCGAAATCAGCGGTGCGGTAATTGCCATCACATTAGTAATGACAGCCGTGTTTATCCCAGTGTCTTTTATGAGTGGGCCTATAGGCGTTTTCTATCGGCAGTTCTCCATTACCATGGCCAGCGCCATTGTATTATCGGGTGTGGTAGCGCTTACGCTAACTCCTGTGCTTTGTGCCATTCTTCTAAAAAATAATCATGGCAAACCGAAGCGCAAAACACCCATCAATATTTTTATTGATTGGTTCAATAAGAATTTTGAATGGCTAACCGGTAAATACACGGGGTTGCTTTCTAAAATCGTAAATCGCAGAATAGTTACTTATGGTATATTAATAGCATTCAGCTTTGGCATTTTTGGTGTAAGTAAAATATTGCCGGCCGGTTTTATACCCAACGAAGATCAAGGGCAGATATATGCCATTTTGCAAACCTCGCCCGGTACTACATTAGAGCGCACCAACGAAATATCGCGCGAGCTGCAAAAAATAGCCAAGCAGGTAGATGGTGTGCAATCGGTTACCTCACTTGCCGGTTATGAAATATTAACTGAAGGGCGTGGTTCTAATGCTGGCACTTGCCTTATCAACCTCAAAGATTGGAGCGAGCGCAAGCATTCTGTAAAACAAATAGTAGAAGAGCTGGAAGAAAAAACCAAAGACCTGGGTGCTGTTGTTGAATATTTTGAGCCACCGGCAGTACCCGGCTACGGTTCGTCTGATGGTTTTTCACTTCGTATGCTAGATAAAAATAGCGAAGTGGACTATCAGGAGTTTGACAAGATAAACATGGAGTTTATGGAGGCGCTCAAAAAGCGCAAAGAGTTAACCGGTCTGTTTACCTTTTATGCGGCCAACTACCCGCAGTATGAATTGGAAATAGACAATGGCCTGGCTATGCAAAAAGGGGTATCCATTGGCAAAGCCATGGAAAATCTCAATATTTTGATTGGCAGTACCTATGAGCAAGGGTTTATCCGCTTTAATAATTACTACAAAGTATATACACAGGCAGCCCCTGAGTTTAGAAAACTGCCATCAGACATATTAAATCTGTTTATTAAAAATGATGCCGGTGAAATGGTGCCCTACTCTGCTTTTATGAAAATAAAAAAGACTCAAGGGCCAAACGAAATCACGCGGTTTAACCTTTACACTTCATCTTCTATCCGAGGTATGCCTAGTGAGGGATACACTACTGGCGATGCCATTAATGCCGTGCAGGAAGTGGCTACTGAAGTATTGCCCCGCGGATATGATATTGCCTGGGAAGGACTATCGTATGACGAAGCAAGACGCGGTAACGAAGCGCTGTATATATTCTTAGTAGTTATCATATTTGTGTACTTAGTACTTGCTGCACAATATGAAAGTTTTTTGATTCCACTGGCTGTAATCTTCTCTCTCCCTGCCGGGGTATTTGGTTCGTTTTTGTTGCTTAAAATGATGGGGCTTGCCAATGACATCTATGCGCAAATTGGCCTCATCATGTTAGTGGGTTTATTAGGTAAAAACGCCATTTTGATTGTAGAATTTGCGGTACAAAAACACCAACAAGGAGCTACTGTAATGGCTGCTGCCATTGAAGGCGCTAAGGTGCGTTTTCGGCCTATTTTGATGACTTCGTTTGCATTTATTGCCGGATTGATTCCGTTGGTAATTGCCACAGGACCGGGAGCCGTAGGCAACCATACTATAGGTGCATCCACTCTCGGAGGCATGTTGTTTGGAACGATTTTCGGAGTGGTCATAGTGCCTGGTTTATACTTCATTTTTGGCTCGCTTGCCGAGGGCAAAAAACTAATCAAAGATGAAGATGAAACACCCCTTAGCGAGCACATTGTAGAGAGCTATAATGAAGAAGCCCGCCTTACAAAAACCATTCGTAAAATATTAGCCAACCTTACTAGAAACAGAAAACATGAAGCAAATTAATTATATATACTGTGCCGTAGTTGTTGCGCTACTTTTCTCAGTTAGCAGTTGTAAACTGTTTAAAGCACCCATGCGTGCCGAAAACCGCAACACCCCTGCGGCATACCGCAATGCCACAGACACTACCAATACGGCTCGTGTGCAATGGCGCAAATTCTTTACCGATACCAATCTGGTTGCTCTTATAGATACGGCATTGGCAGATAACCAGGAATTAAATATTACCAAACAGGAAATTGAAATTGCGCGCAACGAAATACGGACTCGCAAGGGAGAATACCTGCCTTCCGGAAGTATACAACTAGGTGCGGGGCCCGATAAATCGGGTAAATACACTTGGGATGGACAAGCCGAGGAGCAATGGAAGGAACCACAAGGCAAGCCAAAATACATTGGCGATTTTATGGTTGGCATTGGGTTTTCGTGGGAGCTTGATATTTGGAAAAAACTGCGAAATGCAAAAAATGCCGCAGTAGCTCGGTACTTGGCCAGCATAGAGGGAAAAAACTTCATGGTAACTAATCTGGTAGCGGAAATCGCCAGTTCATATTATGAATTGCTTGCATTAGACAATCAGCTAAATATTGTGCGGCAGAATATTGAAATACAGCAAAACGCGTTGGCCATTGTGCGGTTACAAAAAGAATCTGCACGGGTTACCCAATTGGCCGTAAACCGGTTCGAAGCCCAACTGCTCAATACACAAAACCGCCAATACGAAATTCAGCAACAGATTACCGAAACCGAAAACCGCATCAACTTTTTGACCGGCCGATTTGCTGCACCCATAGCCCGTAACAGTGGCTCATTTAACACCACAGTTTTTGATTCTATATCTACCGGTGTGCCAGGACAGCTTTTAGAAAACCGACCCGACATTCGGCAGGCAGAGCAAGAATTAACTGCGGCTAAACTGGACGTAAAAGTGGCTAAGGCCAATTTCTTCCCCTCCTTTCGCATTTCTGCCTCTGCCGGGTTTCAGGCGTTCAATCCGGCTGTGTGGTTTAATCCGTCATCGTTGCTATACAGTGTAGCGGCTGATATGTTGGCACCACTCATTAACCGCAATGCGCTGGTAGCAGTGTACAAAACATCACGCGCCAAACAAATGCAAGCCATATTGGGTTTTGAAAAAACCACCATACAGGCCTACAACGAAGTACAAAACCAACTGGCCGGTATAGAAAACTACAGCAACAGCTACACTACTAAAAAAACAGAGGCAGATATCCTTACTCAATCGGTGAGTATATCTGACAACTTGTTTAAATCTGCTCGGGCAGATTACATCGAGGTACTCCTCACACAACGCGAGGCATTAGATTCAAGAATAGAGCTGGTGGAGATAAAGAAAAAACAGCTTAACGCAGAAATAAATATGTACAAAGCATTGGGTGGTGGATGGAAGTAATGCATTATTCACTTAGTAGCATTTGTCATCACATTTTGATTTAGAAAAATGTGTGTATTGTTACGCCATGCAAATGTACAGGCGGCCAGTGCACACATTTTTTTGCTTAACTCTAACCGTTATTGGAATTTTTACAGCTACAACTCTAGCGTATGCTAACAGGCAATATGCCCATCAGGCCAATGGCTGGTACATGTATTTTGGTACACATAAAGTTAGCGAGCGTTGGAGTTTACATGCCGAAGCACAATGGCGGGCAAACCAAATAATTGCAAAACCACAACAATTACTATTGCGTGCCGGTATCAATTACCACCTCAGTAACTGGGGTATGCTTACTGCCGGCTATTGTTTTGTAGAAACATGGCCATACGGCAAGCAACCTGTTAAGGTCGCTTTTCCTGAGCACCGCATCTGGCAACAATTTCAAACCAAAAGTGCTTCGGGCAGATGGGAGTTTGTTAACCGGCTGCGCATGGAGCAACGGTTTGTACAACTGCCAATAATGAGCGATAGTGTGTATGTGCCCGGCAAACCTGTTTATACCAACCGTGCTCGTGTACTTAACCGGGTTTCTATTTCACTTTCAAAAAAAGCACTAACCGATAAGAGCGTGTATTTATCTGTTTACAATGAGTTATTCATCAACTTCGGAAAGAATGTAGCGCTGAATATTTTTGACCAAAATCGGGCATACGTTGCACTTGGGTATGTTATTTCAAAAATAGGCAGAGTTGAAGCCGGGTATATGAATCAACTTCTTTTTAAACCAGATGGTGTACGGGTAGAAAGCAATCATACCTTACAGGTTGCCTTATTTTGTACAGTTCCATTCTACAGCAACAAAAGCAGCAAGTAAATACACAGATATGCAAAGTACACTTTGAAAGCATTTGCACCTTTATACCTTTGGCGCTTAGTTGGTTCCGTAGTACAACGGATAGTATGAGGGTTTCCGGAGCCCTAGATTCAGGTTCGATTCCTGACGGGACCACAAGTAAAAACCCCTGAAAAACTTCAGGGGTTTTGTTTTAGCGCTGTAGCTTGCTGTACAGCATATCCCACTACTGCATATCTGTATTTTTTTTTGCTGCTTTTACATTTTGCTCGCGCAAGCGCTTACAAAGAGTGCGAATAATTCCTTTCGCCACTTCAATCCGGTTTTCCATGATCTCATAAAACGGCTCCTGATCAATTTTAAGAAGCAATGCTTCGCCAACTGTGGTGGCGGCAGCGCTGCGGGTTTCGGTGTCTAATAATGACAGTTCTCCAAAAAAGTCGTTCTCCTTTAATACTGCTAATGTGTGACTTCCTTTATGTATTCGTACATTTCCTTTAAAGATAATGTACATACAATCGCCCACGTCTCCATCCGCAAAAAGTTGTTCCTCCGGCTGGCATTCTTTTTCTTCTAAAATCTCTGCTACTTCGGCTAATACGGTTTCGGGGGTTTCTTGAAAAATAGAAAGTGACTTGAGCAAGAGCACTTTCTCAATCAGCAATAACCGGTTGTCTGCAAGGTGTCTTACTGCGCTCATCTTTATTGTTTTACAATACGTGTAATCCGGTAATAATTTCCCGTTTGAATTTGGACAAAATAAACTCCGTTGGTCATTTCTGCTAATTGCAAAGTAGCGTTTCCTTGCAATTCTTTCCATTCTTTTACTTTACGCCCTTCTGAAGTAAACATACATACATGAAAATAATCTACTATGTTGCCGGTTTGTATGGTCAACTCACCGGTGGTTGGATTAGGGTACACCACCCAACTATTATCAGAACCTCCGTTGCTCAAAGATGATATCAGCACGTACACAGAATCTGACACGGCAGAGCATCCGGCCACATTAGTTACACTCACCTTGTACCATCCACTTTGCACGGCTGTATAGGTTTGTGCATTGGCACCACTTAGTGGTATATTATTGAGCCACCACTGATTACCTTGAGTAGCGTTAGAATTCAACACATTACCCGAAACTGTAATAACTGGCTTTGAAGGAGAAACATTTACCTGAACGCTCACACTTGCCGGTGCACTGCTACAACCATTTACGCTGGCAACCACATAATATACACCCGAGGCGTTGAGCGTGGGTGAAACTATAGTCGGATTTTGTAATGTGGATGAAAATCCATTTGGCCCATTCCATGCATAAGTGGCCCCTGATATGGGAGCTGCATTAAATTGTAAAACATCGTTATCGCACACCGGTGTATTAGCCGATGCCGCAGGTGTGGCAGGTAATGGATGAACCGCAATATTTACAACATTTGAAGTAACCGTGGCTGGTAGCGCGCAAGTGGCTGACGAGGATAACTCACAAATCAGCACATCGCCATCATTAAATTGAGAAGACCCGAAAATAGTTCCGCTGCCGGCAAATATTCCATTCAATTTCCATGTATATACCGGATTACTACCGGCATTAACACCCGATGCATTAAATACAACATTCGCGCCATCGCAAATGGTTGTTGAAGTGGTGCTAATGTTTACTGTGGGCAATACAGTTGGCTGTACATTTATTGTGAGCGGAGTTGAAACCACAGTAGCTGGCACTGCACACTGTAAACTGCTGGTGAGTTCACAGGTTACTACATCGCCACTATTCAAAACATCAGCATACGAAAAGGTAAAGTTGCCTACCGGCTGTCCGTTTACCAACCAGTTAAATGCCGGAGAGTTTCCAGCATTGCCGGGCGTAGCTACAAACGAAGCCGATTGTCCTGCACATACGTTGGTGTTGGTGCTGGTTACTGTAATAGTGGGAGTGGTAACCGGTATTACTTTTACAATAATTGAATTTGAAGAAACCATGGATTGACTAACACATGTTAGTGAACTGGTCATTTGGCATAAAACGATATCTCCATCATTTAAAATATCGGTGTATGTAGTTGCATTGGTGGCTACTGTATTACCGTTGAGCTTCCAATCGTAAGTGGGTGTGCCGCCACCTGTTGAAGTCAACGAAAAATTTTGGGCAATACCAGCACAAACTGTATCAGCATCTACTAATATGTTAATGTTAGGTTGAATAAGACTACTCACCACAAAAGTTAGTGTATTGGAAGTGGCTGTAAGTGGCGAAGCACAGGTTTCGCTGCTGGTAAGTGTTGCCAGCACTACATCCCCATCTTGTAAACTACTCAACGTAATTTGTGGAGTATTCCCAGCAACAATATTTCCATTCACTTTCCATACATACACCGGTGCTACCCCTCCACCTAATGCTGTAGAAGAAATAGACACCGATTGGCCACTACACACACTCAGGGTGTTTGTAGCAATGCTTATTGTGGGTACTACCGTAGAGGATACACTAACTACAATTTTGTTAGATGTAACAACTGCTGTTGAAACACAAACAGCGTTAGAAGTAAGTACACACCATACACTATCACCGTTACTTAATGTATTGTCCGTGTAGGTGGTTGAATTTGTACCCACGTTGTTGCCATTTTTCTTCCATTGGTATATGGGTGAAGTACCACCGTTGGTAGCAGTAGCAGTAAATGTGATTGGCGTGCCTGCGCAAATGTTGTTGGTATTGGCACTAACCAAAACTGCCGGTTGTACCTGCGGAGAAGCATCCTGCACAACAGCACTTACGGTGGCCGTGCATCCCGCTGCGTCTGTTATTGTAAGCATATAATTGCCGGAGCAAACCGCGCTAATGCTGCTGGTGGTAGCACTATTTGACCATGCGTAGCTAAATGGCGAATAACCACCCTGAATGGTTGTAGCTACAAAACCATCACAAACACCTTGGCAAGTAGCATTATTGATATTTGCATTAACTGACATATTACATGGTACAGCATAGCACACATCAATACTCCAAGCAGTTAAACTACCGCCATCAGTATTAAATGAATCTTTCACTAACATGGTCCATGTACCATTCACATTTCCACCATCTAAAGCAGATAAGGGCGAAAATGGCTTATAGTATTGGGTATTGGTGGGTGGACAAGGAATGGCGGCATACAGATTGGCGGCCTCATCATCAAACTTGATATTGAAGTTATCCTGGCTTGTACACACATAGCGCATTAAATGCGAAAAGGCGTTGGAAGGTGAGCGCAATTCAAATCGCAAATCACTAATGTACGTATGTGTACCCACCAAATTAGAAACATTCACATCGGTAATTATGCCGCTATCGGTTACATTAAGTGTAGAGGTAACCAAAGGCGCACCGTTTGCAGAAATAGTTTTAGGCACATCTGTACTTGCATAGGTCTTGCATAAATTTCCTCCGGTGTTAAATGAGAATACCACCGAAGATGTTCCCGTTCCGCAACTATTGAGCGCATAAACTCTCCAGTAATACTTAGCTTGAGGCAGTAATGCCGGGCTAATAGTTTGTGTAGTGGTTGCTACTGTATCGTTTCGTATAATACTTGAAAAAAATGTATCTGTGGCTATTTGTACAATGTATTGAGTGGCACCAGATGTACTGCTCCAACTCAAAACTCCGCCTGTCGGAAAACCATTGAACCCGTTGGTGGGCAAAGCAAGCACAACTGTTGCCGGTGCATTGGTTACAATTAACTGCAGTGCTAAAGTTTTATTGCCGGAAGCTGAAGTGGCGTTTACATTAAAATTGTAAGTACCTGCGGCTACTGCTCCTGTGGTAGAGATAGTTAGCGCTGAAGTACCTGCCGGAGTTACCGGATTTGTAGCAAAACTTGAAGTAGCTCCTGCAGGTAGGCCAGATGTACTGAGCGTAACCGGAGAAGTATAGTTACCTACCTTGCCAATGTTTAGAGTATAAACAGCGCTGCCTGCGGCACATGCAGTTGCAGTAGTGCTATTTGCGGTTAGCGTATAATCATTTTGCGGGGCTGTAATGGTAAAATTGTTGTTAGATATATCAAAGAAAATATTATTTCGTCCTTTCACCATTACTCTTGCTTGAGTGGTGGGGTTATTGGGTACTGTAACCGTAAAAGTTCCGGTATTGGGCACATTGGTAGCCAGAGTTATAGGATATGCATAGCCCCCATTTACGGAGAGGAAAATATCTACTGCCGAGCAACTTACTGGTGCAGCATCTGTACCGGCTACATTCCATGTTACAGTTTGAGTAGTTCCGGCTTGCCAGGTAATACCGGTGGCAGTTGGATATGTGACCACAAAAGGACCTGATACACTATTGGTAGTTACCGTTATTGCGCTACGATCTAAACAACTACCCAAGGGTGCATTATCGCGTACTGTTACCTGAAAGTTCATTGTTCTTGTAACAGAGGGTAGTACTTCCCAAGTTGAGTTAGTATTTGTTACAATGTTTTGTAATCGGGGAAATGTACGCATGGGTGATGTGTCGGGCTTAAAACTGCGGAAATTAGGCCCACCGGTACTGGTAGCCACAGGTGGTTGTGTGCTGCTTTGATTATCGTACTGCTCCCAACAGTAAGTTAGCACGTTAGTGGCATCAGCATCAGTAGCGGTGGCCGTAAGCGAGAACGGAGTGCTGATGGGAATAGTAAAATTTCCTCCATTATTGGTGATGGTGGGAGCGTTGTTGCTGAGCGATGTTTTAACAGGGCAATTGTTTCCATTGCCTGTAGTGATATATGTTTTTATGTCTATAAGTGATTTTACATGAAAGTAGTCGTCACTGTTGTTCTGTACATTCTGAGTTCCGCAAATACCGGCATATGCCATAATGGTTGATCCGCTTCCGGGTTCATATGCCGAAGAGGAAGAACCATTGCCATTACACGAACTAGCAGTACCATTAAACGTATGATTAGCCCCAAACTGATGACCAATTTCGTGTGCCACATAATCAATATCAAACGGATCGCCAACCGGGGCAGAGCTGCCCGTAACTCCGCGAGCTTTGTTGCTGTTACTACATACTACACCCAACCCTGCTAAACCACCTGAATTAGTTCCAAATACATGGCCTATATCATAGTTAGTACTACCAATTACAGTTGTAATATTGGTCTGGTTCTGCCCAATCATAGTGCCCGGTGTGCCATTGGTGTATGGATCTGTTGTAGCATTGGTATATATCAATAAATCATTGTTGGCAATAATGTTCATGCGTACAGCCACCTCTCGCTCATATACACCGTTTACCCTGTTCATGGTGGTTACCTGTGCGGCCTGAGCTAGCGCTACAGTACCTCCGTGAAATGCAGTGTACTCACCGGTGGCAGCAATAGCTATACGGTAAGTGCGTTTTTGACAATCGCCAATAATAATTTTGTGCTGCTTGTTGGCTTGCCCATTCAAGAACAATTGATTATCCAGTATAAAATTTTGCAATTCGTTTGGCCCATGAGCATCGCAACTCATGATTTTGCTAGTGATAAAATCTTTCTTTTCGTAAACGATATATGAGGTGGTATTACCTTTGCAGTATGGATCTATAAAACACATACCATGTACAGAAATTATCATGGCATGAAATCCATGCGGGGTAATATCAAAGCGCAGCGTAGTGCTCTTATCGTCCACTCCGTATCCGGCATAGGTTTTTATCTCCGGATACTTCATCGCCAATCCCTTTTCCATAATTGGTGATTCGTACACTTTAAACTTTTGTGTACTCCCGTCAGGCATTGGAAAGGTGAGAAAAAGATTAGTAACCGTAAGTCCGTTTTTATTTTCTAAAGGAGCTGCTTTTAATGTTGTTTTTAGTTTGAGCAGTTGCACATCAGCTACTTTATACCGGAGTGGAGTTATTTGTCTTTCTCCGGTTTGCTGTACGTTGCTTTCGGCTTGCCAAGTCCACCATTGCGTGGTTGGCTTGCCGGTATTTGTAATGGCCAATTTTGGCTGTGCAAATAGTGTAGTGAGTTGCAATAGAAAACAGATCGATAGGATAGAATACTTGTTCATAGCTGTATTTACGTGAACTAAATTAGTTGGGGGTGTTTAATTGGCAAACAGATATTAGAAATCTATTAGAGCGCATCTGTTTATCCTAATAAGTAGATGCAATATTGCTTGTGTAGGTTTATTGTTTCTTTTTTCCAGTCCAATATTTTTTTTGTTTTTATACTCTGGTTGCTCAGCGTAAGATTTGCAGCTACACATAAACGGGTGTTGGGCTGTAAGCTTTTGAGCAACTCATCTATCAACTTTTGATTACGAAAGGGTGTTTCCATAAAAATCTGGGTAATTCCTTTTTGCGCTGCCGCTTCAATCTCTCTTACTTTTTTGCCGCGCTCTGGGTCCTTAATAGGCAGGTATCCATGAAAACAAAATTGTTGCCCATTGAAACCGGATGCAATCAAAGCTAACAAAATAGAACTTGGCCCCACTAAGGGAACTACTTCTATACTCTTTAAGTGGGCATAAGCCACCAATTCATTCCCCGGGTCTGCTATGCAGGGGTTTCCTGCCTCGCTAATGATGCCTGCATTTTTTCCTAGCAGTACTTCTGCAAACATTTGCGTACAATTTTGTGTAGCTGCATGTTTATCTAACTCATACATTTTTACTTCTGTATCAAAATTTTTAGTGTAGCCGATAGCGCGTAAATATCTTCGGGCACTACGGGCATCTTCCACTATAAACACTTGCAAGTTGCTTACAACATCAGTAACCTGATTAGGGATAAGTGAAGGATTATTTTCATTTAAAAAAGAGGGAATGAGATACAACTTGCCCTTCTGCATAAATTAGGGTTGAGGCAGGTTCTGTTGTGTACAATCCATGTTTACATAGTATGTAGAGTCGTCCGGATAGGTGAAGTCTGACGGAGAAAGTTTCAGTAATTTATCATTAAAACTTTTGCGTAAAAATCCGCCCACAATCGGTAAGGCCGCTGCCCCTCCGGCTCCGCTTGCATTAGAAATAAAATGTACACTTGGCTGTTCAAAACCCACCCAGGCACCTACAACAATCTGCGGGTTGTAGCCAATGAACCAAGCATCAGCATTGCCTTGTGTGGTGCCTGTTTTTCCGGCCAATGGCATGTTTAACCCATACTTGCTGCGGAGCCGTGTAGCAGTACCATAATTCACTACACCTTTTAGCATTTGCGTAAGTACAAAAGCGGTTTGCGGAGCAATGGCTTCTTTTTGAAAAGGGGAAAAATGCGCCAACACATTGCCTTGCTTATCAGTAATTTTCTCTATAAAGTAGGGCTTGCTGTAAATACCTAAATTGGCAAAACAAGTGTAAGCACCTATCATTTCTATGAGTGAAATATCGGCTGTACCTAAACAGAGTGAAGGTACGGCATCCATAGGGCTTTCAATCATTAAACGCTGGGCAAATTCTTTTAATAGGTTGGGGTCGCCCATTTCGCACATGATGCGCGCAGTTATGCGGTTGTCCGATGCCGCCAGTCCGTCTTTCATGGGCACCATGTCTCCTTCTTTCCACTTATCTGTGCCATCCGGATTCCAACTGGCGTCTATGCCCGAACATTCCGGTTTTAGATATGGAATGAGTGTGCACGGTTCATAATTGCGCTCCAATGCCAAGCCGTACAATAGCGGTTTCATGGTTGAGCCCACTTGCCGCTTGGTGGTACGCTTTACGTGGTCTAATTGAAAATAGCGAATGTTTGGTCCGCCTATCCAAGCCAACACTTTACCTGTGTTTGCCTCTACCGCCAAAAAGCCCACTTGTATCATTTGCAAGTAGTAACGTAACGAATCAAGCGGTGTCATTACCGTATCTACGCTATAGCCCCTATCACCCTGCCAACTAAAAATGGTCATTTCTGTTTTTTCTTTAAATGCCTGCTCAATCTCTTTATCTGTTTTACCGGCCGCTTTCATGTTTTTATATCGGTCGGTTTGTTTAATCATTTTTTCCAATAGGTCTGGCTTAGCGCGAGAGCCAAACTTCCAGGGTTCTTTCCCTTTCCATTCTTTAAAAAAAGAGGTTTGCAACTGCGAGAGGTGCTCTGCCATGGCTTCTTCGGCATAGCGCTGCATGCGTGAGTTTACGGTGGTAAACACATTTAGCCCATCTTCATAAATATTCCATTTACCGCCTCCGGGTTTGGGGTTTTTATTACACCAGTTTTGCAATTCCTGACGGATGTACTCGCGGATATACGTGCCGGTACCTTCTCTAAAATCAGGATTGTGGAAGTTGAGCTTAATGGGCAGCTTGCTCAGTGCTTCGTATTGCTTTGGAGTAATAGCATTGATTTCTACCATGCGGCTCATCACCAAGTTTCTGCGCTCTTGTGCCCTATCTGCGTGTGTGCGTGGATTATAGTAAGAAGGGCCATTGAGCATAGCTACTAACAAAGCGGCCTCTTCTGCTTTCAGTTCTTTGGGCGCTTTGTAAAAGTAGGTGAAAGATGCTGTTTTTATTCCATACGAATTGTAACCAAAACCAATAGTATTAAAGTAGAGATTTATGATTTCTTCTTTTGTAAACGTGCGCTCCAATTTAGCGGCAAGTACCCACTCCTTTAATTTTTGGGTGATGCGCTTGACCATGCCCGCTCGCGTAAAATCCTGATGAAACAGATTTTTGGCCAACTGCTGTGTGAGGGTGGAGCCACCTCCTCCTTCTTTGCCTAACATGCCGGTATAAACTACTGCACGGAAAAGGCCTTTCAAATCAATGCCGCTATGATTATAGAAGCGCTTATCTTCGGTAGCTATCAAGGCCTTTACCAAGTATGGCGATAGTTCATCATACGACACCTCAATGCGGTTTTCGGTAAAGTAGGTGCCCAGCACTTCTCCATCGGCACTCCATACACCGGTTGAAATGCTACTGCGCGGGTTCTGAATTTTTTCTAAATCGGGCATATCGCCCAGCAATCCGTAATTGATGCCCATGAAAAACAAGACCACCAGCAGTACTATACTCCACAGCACTATCTGTACTCTGCGGAATACATTCCAAAAGTTATTAGGATTGAACTTGCCTGATGGCATACTATCATTTTTGTGCTGATAAAGTTAATGTAACTCGCAACAGTTTAAGCGCACAAACAGAAACATTATCAGCATGCAAAACTCATCTGTTCAGCACATCATACATACTTCATAAACGACCACACAGGCCTTTGACTCAGGTAGTCGCCATTTTGCTCGTTAGCATACGCTTCGCGCTCAAAAATAATTTCGCGGTATGCTTTATCGTGTTGGCGGTATATCACTAAGTTAATCAGGTAATTTATCAAGTAAATCACATAAAAAGGAATGACGAGCATTTCTACCTGCTGTTTTAAATGTATTTGCTCATGACGGATGAGCGTATCGTTGCCGGCAAGCTCTTTGTTTTGAATTAGAATAAATGGAAACACTGCCATACCGGAGTAGAGCAATACCGGCACCGTTATGATGATTGGCCTAACCTTGAAAAAACTGCGCACTCTATTTGCAATGTGAATGGAGGTTGTTTACTTCTTCCATTTAATGGAACAACCGATGGCTTTGGTTTCGGTTACAGTAACTGATTGGCCAGAAAGTAATGCGTCTACTGCTGCCTCTACATATTTTTCTTTTACTGCTTTTGCGTTATCGCTATTATCGTCTACGGCACCAATGTATTTGGTTACCAGGCCATCGGTTTCTTTTTGTAACACAAATACATGAGGTGTTTTGGTGGCACCAAAACCGGTGGCCACTGCCTGTGTTTCGTCATGCAGGTATGGAAAGGTGAATTTTTTCTCTTTGGCGCGCTTTTTCATGCTTTCAAAATCATCGCTGGGATATTGTGCGGCATCATTCGGATTGATGGCAATCACCGGAAATCCTTTCTTGGCATATTTCTTATCCAAAGCAATAATGCGGTCTTCGTATTTTACGCTAAACGGGCAATGGTTGCAGGTAAAAATCACAATAAAACCTTTGGCATCCTTGTAGTCGGCTAATGAGACCATCTTATCATCCACGTTTTTGAGTTTAAAGTCATCGGCTAACTCGCCAATGTGCAAACCTTGATGTTTAAAGGATAAAAGTGCTGTTGTTAAAGCCAAAAGAAGTACAATGCGTTTCATGTTAATTTATTTTTGATTGAATAATGCTGTCTAATTGCTGCGGGGTAAACTCTCCCTCGTAAAACAATTCTTTTTTTCCGTTTTTGTAAAACATAGTGGCCGGTATAGCTCCACTCCAACTGCTATCTATTTCATTAATCCATACATTTGGATTACCTGCATTTAATAACAAAACCTCTTGCTGAATGTTTCTGTCGTTCACAAATTTTTGTACTGTATTTTTCTCCTTCACCGAGTTGAGTGATACAAAAATTACTTTCACTTTTTGGTTAGAGAACTTATCTGCTGCTGCAAAAAAATAAGGCATCTCTTCTACGCAGGGCTTGCACCAAGTGGCCCAAAAGTTGACTACATAGAGCGTATCATCCGATTGTATTATCTGACTATACAAGCCCGATAAATCTATCACCCGAATAGGTTGAAGCGTTAACAATGCTACCGATAATGCCAGTATATTTATCACGAGGCAAAACTACTTCTCTACAACAACGCGCACAGTTTTGGTGCCATAATTAGTGTTAATATTCAGTACATATACACCAGCAGACAGCTCAGAAACTTCAAGCTGAGTAACGTTAGTAGTTATTGGCTGTTCAAAAATCGTTCTACCATATAAGTCGGTTAAAACTGCTTTGGTAGCATCCGGGTATTGCGGTATTGTCATTATCAATACACTCTTTGCCGGGTTGGGAAATACTTGAATAGATGACAAAAACACATTCTCAATGCCGCTTACAATTACTCCCGATAATTTTGCTGTTCCAACACATAAAGTATTACTGTTGGTGACCACCACGCTATAATCTCCATTGGCTGTAGCGGTGATAGTTGATGAACTGCCACCTGTAGGGTTGCCGTTCAAATACCACTGATAAGAATCTCCGGCTGTAGTGGGTAATGCACTCAATATGTTGCCATTTTGTATAATGCTTACCTGCGGAGTATCTACCACAATTATGGGCAATTGCAATGAGTTGCTGCTACCGCAAGTGTTGCTGGCGCTCACACTTAGCGTACCGCTTCCGCTTATATTTATGATTGGAGCAAAGGTATTTCCACTTCCTACAAAAGTCCAGCCATTGGGTAGGTTCCATGTATAATCGTTTGCGTTGCTTACTTGGTTAACTGCATAATAAACACCGGTAGTATTGCCGATGCAAATAGTATCCGGGCCAAGTATAGAGCCGCTGAGCTGAGGCGCATCGTTTACGGTAATGGATAAACTACTTGGTGCGGTTGCTCCGCAGCTATTTTCAGCAGATACATTTATTGTACCACTGCTACTAGGTGTTACTGATATACTTGTAGTCCCATCGCCATTTACTATCGTCCATCCCTGAGGCAAAGTCCATACGTAATTATCTGCTCCATTTACTGTAGCTATGCTGTATGTTTGAGCAGTATTGGCACAAGTGATTGTGTTTCCGGTAATGCTTCCTGCAGTGCCCAAATTAGATGGCTTTACGGTAACATTTAACGAGAGTACGTTGCTGTTGCCGCAGGTATTTTGTGCGCTTACGCTTATCGTGCCGCTTTGCGCAGATGATGTGGCCGTAATAGTTGAAGTATTGTTTCCATTTGAAATACTCCAACCTTGTGGCAGAGTCCAATCATAAGTAACTCCGGATTGTACATCGGTGGTATAAACAAGCGATGCAATACCCGAACAAACCGTATCGCTACCCATCAAACTAACCAAAGGTGCCGGTGGCGCTAACTCACTAACGGCAAAAGGCGAGGAGGTAATTTCACAAATACCGTTGCCTACACTCACCGTGTAGTTACCTGCTGTGCCTACAGAAATACTTGAGGTATTAGCTCCGTTTGACCAATTGTAGGTAAACCCTGTCGGGGCTGCCGTTAATAAAGTATTGTTTGAGGTGCAAAACGTATTGTTTCCGCTAATAGCCGCATTCTGTGGAATTTGATTGTTACAAACCCGCTGTACATTAGCTGTAGTAGTGGTATCTAACATGCTCTGAAAGTTGGTCCACGACCCACAAACTCCTTTCAAGTAATAATCTAAATACGGATTGAGGTATCTGCGCACCAACGCTTGCTGTGCGGTTGCTGAATAGCCACCGGCAGTAATACACGTGCCTTCTCCAAAACCACAATTGAAATTATTATCAGCAAACGCGCAGTGGTAGGCCTTGGTAATGTTGATGTAAGTTTTGCAAGTAGATACCAATAGCGAATCCCACATGAGCGTTTGGTGCTGTGCCGGTGGCGCCACACAATCGTATGTACCGGCAAAGAGTAAGTGTGGCCGGGTAATCGTTTTTGCCGCTGAGCTTGATTTAGGGTTCGTTTCTGCTGCCGCAAATGTAAAGTAGCAAAGCACGCTTGCCGGAGCAAAAGCATCGGCCAAAAAAGTAGCTCCACCACCCATACTGTGCCCGCCAATAGCCGTACGCCCGTTATGCTTGCCATTAAAAACAGAGCCGCTCACGGTGTTTTGCGCGGCAAACAGTTCAGCTACTTTGGCCAAGTCTTTACCAAAATCTAAGTGGTTGGGAGCTGGTAGTAAACTTCCTTCTGTACGGGGTAGGGCAACAATAAATCCATTTCTTACCAATGAATCAGTCAGCGTTTTATAGGCATCCCATGTCATAGCAAATCCATGACCTATTACTACCAACGGAAAATTTCCGGTAGCGAAGGGCGTATTATCTCCGGCACTTGTAGCCGGATAGTAAACTTCTGTACCAATATCTCTGCCGGTACCTCCGGTGGGCATAGTAGTGCCTCCACCAATAGAAAATCCTCCAGAGCGAGCCGGGTCTTTAAAGTTAATGGAGCGGTGCCCGATGGGGAAATTTTGTGCTAGTGCTAAAAAGGAAACTCCTAAAAGTATGAGCGTTAAAGTACTTTTCATGGGCGCTTTGTTGTGGAGGTAAAAATAGCATTCTAAAAAATTCAAACAACTGTTTGAATTTTTTGTTCGCTGTATGCCTTACTATCTCCAACACAGATTTTTTATCTTTCAGCATGAGAATATGTATTCTGCTTCTGCTATTTGGTGCGCAATTAGCCCTTGGTCAAGTTGTTTCTAAAACAGATTCGCTTTTTATCCACAAACAGCTATGGCTGCAAAAAGACATTAGTAGCCAACTAAAAATGGTGGAGGAGCACACCGATAAGAGCATTCACCACGAGCATGAATTATGGGAACATTATTTGTCTCAGCCACATCCTTCTGTGAGTACGGTAAATTTATTTTTACAACAGGCGGCCAACGAGTTTTTGGTACCGGTAGAAATTTTGCGCGCCATTGCTTATACCGAAAACAACTACACACACATAGGCCCATCTATTGACTACGGCTGGGGCATGATGCACTTAGTGCAAAACAATTACTGCAACGCTCTGGGCGAGGCAGCCAAGCTGTTACACTTATCCGAACAAACTTTAAAAGATGACCCGCGCCAAAACATCCGCGCTGCGGCTGCTTTGCTACGCAAATATCAAACAGGCGGCAAGAGTGTAGCCATGTTGCTCAGCGGTAAGCCCGCTACAAAAACAATTGCTAAAACTACCCGGGTAGAAGATTGGTATCCGGCAGTGAAAAAATACGCGGGGCTTATCAGCGATGAACTTTGCGATGTGCAGGCAAAGAGATATTACGCTGTAATTAATGAAGGCGCAAAAAGCACCACACTGTGGGAGGAAGATGTGCTTTTACCGTCATCTAAAAAGATTGACTTTGCTTACATTAAACAAAAATATACTATAAAAAAATCCGCATCATCTGGTAGCCGCACGGCAGATTATGGCCCAGCGGTGGGCAGCTTTACTAGTTGCAATTTTACCACCGGTCGCAATCATAGTATAGATACATACGTGAACCACTGGATAGGTACCGGTACTGCTGCGGGAGCAGTAAGTTGGTTTCAAAATTGCAGCGCACAAGCCAGCGCTCATTTTGTAATCAACAACAGTGGTACTATTTACCAAACAGTTGCGGTGGCCAACACGGCATGGCACTGCGGAGCAAGCGGATACCCATACAACAATGGCCGCAGTATTGGTGTAGAGCACGAAGCCACGGTGGCTAATCCATCTTTATGGAATAGCACAGCTATGTTGCAAGCATCGGCTCAAATGGCTTGCTACTTTTGTTCGCAATATTCTATTCCTACCAACCAAAACATTACATCGCCAGGCATTTGCGGGCATAACAGTATGCCGGGCACCAACACCTCTTGCCCGGGTACCATACCTTGGAGCACTTGGTTTGGCTATTTCAACACCGGTAATTGCAATGCGCAACCACCTGCACAACCCGCTAACGACTACTGCGGTAACCCACCCGCACTAGCTGTGTATGGCACTAATTGTGGTGCTACCGTTTCGGGCGATGTGGGCGGTGCTACACAATCTGCCGCCCCAACTTTGTGCGATGGATTCACCTCTGCTAATGCGTTAGATGTATGGTACAAGTTTACAGCCACTGCCATACAGCACACAATCACTGTGGTGCCCAGCAGCGGATTAGATGCTGTAGTAGAAGTACGCACAGGTTGTCCGGGTACTTCGGTAGATTGCCAAGATGCAGGCGGTGGCGAGGGTGCTACAGAAGTATTGCAAGTATCGGGCTTAACTGCCGGAACCACCTACTATGTGCGCGTGTACGACTACAGTGGCAGCGGGATTGCTCCTACCACCACTACGTTTACTATATGCGTAACTACACCCTGCACATTGCCCACAAAACCTATTGTAAACGGAAATAATACGATTTGCTCTGGGCAAAGCAGTATACTCAGCGTATCTAACCCTTGCAGTGGTTGCACGTACAGTTGGAGCAACGGAATCACCGGAAATACTATCACCGTAACTACAGCGGGAGCTTATCGAGTTACAGCCACCAATACTTGTGGCACATCGGCCTCAGACCCATTTACATTAACCGTTATTAGCACACCGCAACCAAGCATAAGTAATTTATCTAATTCATATTGCTTGGCGGCATCAGCTGCCACATTGAGCTTATCTCCATCCGGTGGCACATTGAGTGGAAATGGCATCAGCGGAAATGTTTTTTCTCCCTCTTCTGCAGGAGTAGGTTCGCACAGTATTACTTATTCTGTCACACAAAATGGGTGTACCGGCACAGCAACACAAAACACAACGGTTACCGCTAACCCATCTGTTCAAATTACGGCAAACGGCCCACTGCAATTTTGCCTGGGGGGCAATGTGGAGCTAACCGCCACTCAAGGCAGTGCATACCTTTGGAGCAACGGTGCAAGTAGCCCGAGTATTACAGTCAACCAAACCGGTGTATTTACAGTAACTGTTACCAACGCTGGTGGCTGCGCTGGCAATGTGGCATCTGCCCCGCTGAATGTTACGGCATATCCATTACCTATTGCTAATGCCGGAATAGATTATACTTTTTTATATAGTAATGGCGATAGTGCAACTCTTGGCGGAAATCCAACTGCTTTGTCAGGAACACCTCCGTACAGCTATGCTTGGTCGCCATCTAACGGGTTAAATGATGCCAACACTGCCAACCCTACTGCAAAAAACATTTCGGCTACTGTGGTTTATGTACTTACCGTTACCGATGCTAATGGTTGTAACGCTACTGATTATGCCACAGTGTATGTAACTTACCCCTGCCAATATCATGTGCCGCAAAACACATTTTACTTTTCAAGTGCCGGAGGTATTGACTCGTTTTATGTAGATGCCGATGGCCTAAACTGCCCCGATTGGGATGTGCAACTTTGCAACTGGATACAAATTATTTCACCCACCTTACCCTTCAATGGCGATGCCAAAGTCATTTTTCAGGTGCAAAACAACCCGTTAAACACATCAAGAAATTGTACTATACAAATAACGGGTGGAAACATCATTGCTGTTTATCAGCAAGGCGCCACACCGGTTGACCCCTGCAATCCACCATTGGCAACACCTTTGGTGCAACAAAATTTTTGCGAACTGGCCACTCCATTTTTACCGGGCATTTCTTATCAATGGTATATAAATGGCAGTTTGATTAATGGCGCCACTACCCGTTTTTACACGGTAAACCAAAGTGGTTACTACACGGTTCTAATTGCCGACTCTAATTTCTGCACTGCGCAAAGTGCCGATTTGTTTGTATCGCACCCTGCTTGTATGCCGGTAGGCATTGCTGCTCTTGCTACTGGCGGTTCATTTCAATTTTTCGAAAACGAAAATGGCGATTGGGTGTTAGAATCAAACGAAAAACTAGACGGCAGCCATCTCGTGCTATATGACATTACCGGGCGTGAAATACAAAAAAATCAACTTCTACAAACTACTGTAATTCCTACACAACATCTTCCTGCTGGGGTGTATGTAGTAACCAATTCTATAAGATTGTTTAAGAGTTTTCGGATTATCAAGCGGTAAGGGTTAAACAAAATTGCAGCGAATGTGTTTTGTTTGCTGCAATGTTTAACCCGCATGAAAAATAGTTATCTCCTAATCGCTGCGTTGTTGTTTTTGTCTTTTTACAGCATTGCTCAAACCGGTATTGTAAAAGGAAAAGTAATTGAAAGCGGCTCTTCGCAACCAGTAGAATTGGCCAATGTTTTAATAGAAAATACCACTCAAGGTGCCATTACCGATGAGAAAGGAGAGTTTGTAATTGAACAGCTCAAGCCGGGTTTAGTAAACGTGAAAGTGAGTTGTGTGGGATATAAACCCAAAACCGTTTACGAAATAGAAATAACTAATGGTAAGCCGCAAATACTCACCATAGAAATAGAGCCCGCATCGCAGGAATTAGGTACTGTTGAAATCACCGCTTCGCCCTTTACTAAAAATGAAGAAAGCCCGCTGAGTGTGCGCACCATAGGCACTAACGAAATACAACGCTACCCGGGTGGCAACCGCGATATTTCAAAAGTGATTCAATCGTTACCAGGCGTGGGTTTCACCGCTTCATTCCGCAATGATATATTGATACGTGGTGGCGGCCCTTCGGAAAACCGCTTTTATTTAGATGGTATAGAAATACCCAATATCAACCACTTTGCCACGCAAGGCGCAGGTGGCGGGCCGGTGGGTTTGATAAACGTAGATTTTATACGTGAAGTCAATTTTTACAGCGGTGCTTTCCCGGCAAACAGAGGAAATTCACTAAGCTCTATTATGGACATCCGCATGAAAGATGGCCGCGAAGACCGTTGGGGCGGAACGCTCACCCTGGGCAGCAGCGAGGTGGCAGCCAGTATGGAAACACCACTTAACAAAAAGAAAAGCGCCACACTTATTGCATCACTTCGTTATTCATACTTGCAATTTTTATTTCAAGCGTTAAAACTTCCTTTTCTTCCTACGTACAGCGATGCACAGTTTAAAATAAAATGGAAGATAACTCCTAAAGACGAACTCACGGTTATCACCCTTGGTGCACTAGACCAGTTTAAACTCAACCTCAAAGCCAACGAAACTGAAAGCCAGCGCTACTTATTGGGTATTTTACCGGAGCAAGGTCAGTGGAATTATACCATTGGCGCAAAATATGTGCACCTCTTCAACAACAGCTATCTACAAGTTGTGGCCAGCCGAAACATGCTCAACAATTTTTTCTTTAAGCACATCAACAACGACCGTTCTTTAGCCAAAACTGCAAATTACTCTTCGCAAGAAAGTGAAAACAAACTGCGCATAGAGCACACCGGACGTTTCCGCAATTGGAAATATAACTACGGCATTAACTATGAGTACGCCCGCTACTACAACCGAAGCGAGTTTCGTACCGTAATCAGCGGAGATACCGCGTCTATTCCGGTACAGTTTGAAAGTACACTCACCTTACATAAATACGGAGTGTTTGGTCAACTCAGCCGCTCATTAGCCAAAGACAGATTGTTACTATCGTTTGGATTACGATTAGATGGCAACTCTTTCAACCGCAGTATGCGCTCGCCCGACAATCAAATTTCGCCACGCCTGTCGCTATCGTATTCTATCACAGATGCATTAAAATTAAATATCAATAGTGGTTACTACCATCAACTACCGGCATACACCATAATGGGGTATCGCAATAACAATAACGAACTATCTAATCGAAACGATCTCACCTATATGCGTAATGTACATGCAGTAGCCGGGTTGGAATATGCGTTTAAGTGGAATGCCCGCGTATCGGCAGAGGGCTTTTACAAGCAGTATTACAACATACCGTTCCTGACTAACGACTCTGTATCTATCGCCAACCAGGGTGGTAACTTTGGTGTAGTAGGCAACGAACCCGGCAAAAGCACCAGCAAAGGGCGCAGCTATGGGGTAGAATTACTTTACGAACAAAAATTATATAAAGGTTGGTACGGGATAGTGGCCTACACCCTATTCTGGAGCCAGTTTGAAGACATCAGAAAAAATGATTACGCGCCATCCTCATGGGATACCCGCCACATTATCAGCTTAACGGGTGGCAAAAAGTTTAAAAAGAATTGGGAAATAGGTGCCCGCTGGCGAGCGTCAGGTGGCTCGCCTTACACTCCATTTGATATTGCGGCCTCTACATCGCTTTTTGCGTGGCCATATAATCGCGCTGGTGTAGTTGACTACAGCCGGTTAAATAGCGAACGGCTTAAATGGTTTCATCAGTTAGATATTCGCGTAACCAAGCGCTGGTATTTCAAAAAATGGAGTTTTGAGTTATATCTAGACATTCAAAATGCTTATGCCTTTGCCCCAGACCAAGCGCCAAATCTGATTGTAAAAACTGACGCTAACGACAACCCCATTGCCGATGAAAATCTTCCGGGCTTTGCGCAATACTCTTTAACAGCCAACCGAAACAGAACTGTAGTACCCACACTTGGTTTTGTGGTGTACTACTAATATGTATTTGCAGCAAATAACACTTCAACTCTTTGGATGAGTTAGTTTTCTAAATTCACCCACATGAAGTTTGAAGCCCCTATACCGGTAGCCGCTATTGCTCAACTCACAGGTGCCGAAGTCATTGGCAATGATGATGCGGTAGTTTTAGGAATTAATGAAATTCATAATGTAAATTTGGGTGATATTACATTTGTGGATCACGAAAAATACTATGACTTTACACTAAAGAGTGCCGCTACATTCATCCTCATCAACAAAAAAGTAGAAGCCCCCGAAGGCAAAACACTTTTGTTTCACTCCAATCCTTTTGAAGCATACAGCACAATTGCAAAAAAATATAAGCCGGAACTTTTCTCCACTAAAAACATTGCGGATAGTGCTGTAATTGGCAGTAATACTTTTATACATCCCAATGCCTGCATAGGCGAAAAAGTAGTGATTGGAGACCACTGTGTGATACACGCCAATGCCACTATTTACCCTTACACACAAATTGGCAATAACGTAATCATTCACGCCAACGCAACCGTTGGGGCTGATGCCTTTTATTACAAAAAACAAAAAACACATTACGATAAAATGCACTCTGCCGGACGGGTAGTGATTGCCGATGATGTGGAAGTTGGTGCCGGAAGTACAATAGACGCGGGAGTTTCATCTGACACCTTTATTGGTATGGGAACAAAATTAGACAGCCAAGTACATATTGGCCACGATGTGAAAATTGGAGAGCATTGCATATTAGCCGCACAGGTAGGCATTGCCGGTAATACTAAAGTTGGCAACGGGGTTACGCTCTACGGCAAAGTTGCTGTAAACAAAAACATAGAAATTGGTGATGGTGCTGTAGTAATGGCTATGAGCGCAGTGCCCAACAATATTGAAGGCGGAAAAACCTACATCGGTTACCCGGTTGTAGAGGCGCGTACTTTTGCCCGGCAAGTAGCGATAATTAAAAAATTGCCCGAACTTTGGGAAAAACTAAAACGCTTGTAATGAAAAAAGCCCCGTGTTGAAACGGGGCTTTTTGTTTTAGTATATCTCTTGAGTAGCACTGCACTTGTTGCCCAAATTCTCTTGGAATTCTATGGCATCATCTACATCTTCTTTGTCATAATCTTTATCGCAAACTTTAAACTTAGTTTCCTTGTCTTTATCCTTACACACTACACAACGCACACAAGAAGACATACCGGTAAACAACAACGCAGTAACTGCAGTCAGGGCAAAAAATTTCAATTTCATAAATTTGGTTTTTATTGGTTTTAAAAATATTTATTCTACAAATCTAACATCATGCCCGAAATTGCTAAAACAAAAGAAAGTGCAAAAAACCCAATCCGCTGCCACTGGTGTTTAAATGATCCGCTCTACATAAAATACCACGATGAGGAGTGGGGGCAACCCGTTCATGATGACAAAAAATTATTTGAATTTTTGATTTTGGAAAGTTTTCAGGCCGGCTTAAGCTGGCTCACTATTTTGAAAAAGCGCGAAAACTTTCGCCAGGCATTTGCCGGTTTTGAGGTGAAAAAAGTAGCCCAATTTGATGAGCAAAAAATTCAAACGCTAATGCTGGATGCCGGTATTATCCGTAATCAACTAAAAATACGGGCAGCTGTAAACAATGCTCAGCGCTTTATAGAAATTCAAAAAGAGTTTGGCTCTTTCTCCAATTATGTATGGCAATTTGTAGGGAACAAACCGCAGATAAACGCTATTGTTAAACCTGGCGACATAAAACCAACTTCCGCCATCTCAGATGCCATGAGCAAAGATATGGGCAAGCGGGGTTTCAAATTTCGCGGCAGCACCATCTGCTATGCATTTATGCAAGCTATGGGTTTGGTAGATGATCACTTGAATACTTGCCACAAAAAAACAAAGCGGAGATAACCTTGTCGGTTACCTCCGCTTTAAAAAAAGATTAAGCGCTGCTTATTTTTTCACAATACGGTAAACTTTTACCGCATTGTTCAATTTGACTTGTGCAGTGTAAACACCCTGCGCCCACTCTTGAGTATTTATCACAGTATCGCCCATAATATTTTTTACCTCTACTAATCTGCCTGTAGCGTCATAAACAGCTAAATTCAAACGCTCTCCGGCAGGTATTCCGGCAATAGTTAATACATGGCTTACGGGATTTGGATACAGTAAAATGTTTAGCGATTCGTTTGTCTCGCTAACTGAGCTAACGTAAACGGTTACTTCCTGCACCTGCGTACAGCCCGATACATCAGATACTGTTACGTAATATACCCCATTACTGATACTTGTAGCCGTAGCTCCTATTTGTCCGTTGCTCCAACTGTAAGTATATGGTGGGGTTCCGCCAGATGCAGTAGCGGTGATAGAGCCATTGGCTGCCCCCTGAGATGTAGGGCTTTGCACCGTAGCGTTTACACTAACCGGGCTACTACTACCCACGGTATAAGTTTGATTAGCTGTGCAGCCGGCACCATCTGTAATGGTCACTCCGTAAGTTCCAGATGCCAGATTGGTAATTTGTGCCGTAGTAGCGCCATTACTCCAACTAATGTTGTAATTTCCATTGCCCCCCGAAGCACCTATTGATATACTTCCATTAGCGCTGCCACATGTAGTAGCTGTAATAGCCGGAACAATTTGTATTGCCGAAGGTTGATTGATGGTGGCTGTCTGTATTGACTTACAACCGTTAGCATCTGTTACGGTTACAATATAGCTGCCTGCCGGCACATTACTGATGTTAGCTGTAGAGGCCGCATTGCTCCACAAATAAGTATAGGGCGCAGTGCCAGAACTCACTACAGCATTTGCACCACCTGTGCTTTGGCCAAAACAGGTTGGCGAAATAGTAGTGATGCCCACATTTGGTGCATTGGCATTGCTTACATTAGCAACTGTAGATGTACTGCAACCGTTGGCATCGGTAACTGAAACTGTGTAGCTACCCGCAGCTACATTGTTCAACACAGTAGTAGTAGCTCCTGTACTCCATAAATACGTATATGGCACTTGTCCGCCTGTTGCGCTTACTGTTGCTGATCCGTTGGCGCTGCCGCAAGCAGCGTTGGTACTGTTAGGGGTGAGCAATACGTTGCTGCCACCGTTCAACACGTTAGCGGTACCGCTGGCGGTGCATCCGTCAGGTTTTGTTACGGTTACACTATACGTACCGGGAGCCAATGATGAAACAAAATTGGTATTCGCGCCATTGCTCCACTGGTAAGTAATCCCCGTTTGGCTACCAAAACCGGCTACCGCCACTGCACCGTTGTTTTGGCTGCAACTGGCGTTGGTGATATTCAGATTCACTACAAAAGTAACTGTGCTGGATGTTAAAGCCACAGATGAGGAAGATGTACAACCGTTGGCATCAGTAACTGTAACGGTGTAGTTACCTGCACCCAGGTTTGCAATAGTTTCGGTGTTGCCGCCATTATTCCAACTGTACGTATAGCCGCCTGCACCTCCGGTGGCAGAGCCGGTAGCAGTTCCGTTTTGCAAACTACAACTGGCATTTACACCCGATGTTGCCGCTACTAAAGCAGATACCGGTTGCGATATATTGACCACCGCACTTGTAGAACATTGCTTGTTATCGGTTACGGTAACAGAGTATGCACCTGCTGGTTTGCTGCTAATGGTGGCTGCGCTACCTCCTCCGCTCCATGCATAAGTAAACGGAGAAGAGCCGGTGGCTGATGCAGTTGCAGAGCCGGTGCTTTGACCAAAACAAGACACAGGCGTAGCACTCACGGTTACATCCGGCAGTGCATTCACTACAATAAATGCGGTTTGGGTTTTGGTGTTATTACCACTGGCACTAGATACCGTAAGCGTTACATTATATGTGCCTGCGTTGTTGTATGTAACCGTAGGGTTGGTAGAAGTAGAAACGCTGGGTGTACCGCCCGGAAACTGCCAGCTGTAGGATGTTGGGCTGCCTGTGGAAGTACTGGTAAACGACACCGATTTACCGGCACAAACCGAAGTAGGCGTTGCTGTAAAGTTAGCCACAGGGCCTCCTCCGCTAGAAGTACACAGTATTGGAAATGCAGCAATCTCAATTCCAAAACCACCGCCAAAAAGCGAATCAAACGGATACCAGTTATTGTCACTTTCTTGGTACCAACCTCTATCGGGGTTAGGTGAGTAAAAGGTGGATGAATATATAGCAACTGTATCACCGGTTAAGTAAGTCAATTCAAAACCGATGTAGAAATTGCCGGTAACTGTGGGCGGTGTTGTAAAGTTCACTGCGGTGTACTGCCCATTGGTTACTTGTGGGGTTATAGAATTTATCAATACGTTTTGCGTAGCCAATATAGTGCCCGGTTTATTGTTTGTGCCGTTGGCATTCCAAACCTTTACGGCAATAGAAGAAGTAGCCGGGTTGAGCGTTTTTGCTTTTGAAAACAAAAACAATGCCCCTGTAACCTGTGCAGATGTGGCATTAGGATAATACTCTGCAAATGCTTTGTCTTGATAACTATTGTGCCCTGTTACATAGCCCGTAGCACCACCGGCTGGGTTATACTGATAATAAGTGAGTGTATCGTTCACCGCAAAATTAGATAGCGTATCGCAGCTTTGTGAGCCGCCACCTTGCGCAATCACAGTAATGTAAGCTGTTTTGGTTACACTGTTTGAGCCACCGGAGTTAGATGCTGTGAGCGATACATTATATGTGCCCGGAGTATTATATGTAATAGTAGGGTTTTGTTGAGTAGAAGTTGTAGTAGCCGCTCCCGGAAACTGCCAACTCCATGATGTAGGCGAATTGGTAGATAAGTCAGTAAAAGTAACTGAGTTGCCGGCAACAACCGTTGTAGGGGTTCCTACAAAATCGGCAACAGGTGCAGTGGCTCCGGTGTTTACGGCATAGATGTTTACATTATCTAAAAACATGTTGTTACCATACTTATTAGTGCTTACAAAAGCGAAGCGCACATTGCTTTGCCCTGATAAATTGCTGAGGGCTACAGAGTCGCGCTTCCATTGAGAAGCGGATGGAACAAACTGGTTAGTAGTGTTATTAGCAGTGCCCAGAGCAGTGCCACCCCGTACCCAGAGCAAATTCCAAGTGCTGCCACAATTGGTAGAGTAATACACCGCTAATGAATCTGCATAAGTAGATTGTGTGTTGTAGGCAGCATAAGCATAATCCCACTTAATTCTTCCTAAGGTAACCCCATTGAAATTGTAAGATGGGGTAATCAACCAATCTTTTTGATTGGTAGCGTTAGCGTAGTTGTAGCAATTAACATACGCACATGCAGTAGAAGTACCAAAACCGCTGGCGCTTGTAGTGCGAACCCAAGTAGTAGCTCCATCGCCATTGGTGATAGTCCAGTTGGCGGGTGGAAAAGTAGTGGCTTCAAAACCCTGCACTAAAGGTAATGCCGTGGCACCGGCCACAGTAATATAATTGGTTTGGGTAGAGGTGTTGCTTCCGTTAGGGCCACTCACCGTTAATGTAACCGTATAGGTACCTGCAGTATTGTAGGTTACTGTTGGGTTTTGTGCAGTAGAAGTTGCTGGTGTACCTCCGGCAAATGTCCAACTGTATGAGGTAATAGTGCCTGTAGAAGTGTTGTTGAACTGAACTGTGCTGCCCGGGCATACGTTGGTAGGAGTTCCCGTAAACGAAGCTACGGGAGCGGTAGTTGTGCCTTGGCAACCTAATGATGATTGTAGCGAAAAGCGCGAACCACCCGAAGCCAAAAAAGCATTCATGCGGGCACTTTGTCCATTAGTAAACATTACCATACAGGCATCGTTTACATAATCCATGTAGTTCATAAACATATCGCCATTGGGGCCATTGCTGCAAGATACTGTGGGGAATGACGGGCAATTGTAATTTTCATCGGCCTGATTGGGGGTATCGCTCACTTGGTCAGTGCCACTGCAAGAGCTACCATCATCTCCCCAAATATGATACAAGCCCAACCAGTGTCCTACTTCATGTGTACCTGTTCTGCCTTTGTTGAATGGCGACTGAGCCGTACCGGTAGTTCCAAAATTTTGGTAGTCAATAACCACACCATCTGTAGCTGCAGGCCCCCCGGGAAACTGAGCATAACCCAAAACCGAGCCACTTATATTACATACCCACAAATTAAGATATGATGATGCTGGCCAAGCGTTGCTTCCGCCAGAGGAGTTGTACTTTACATTATCGTTTGTAGAAAACGAAGTAGATGTGGTGGACTTGCGAATAATACCTGTGGTGGTAGCTCCGTTAGGGTCGCGCGTGGCCAGGCAAAACTGTATCTGGCAATCGGCCACTAAACCTTGCCATACGGAGGGTGTATTTGTCCAGTCGGTATTAAGTTTACGAAAATCGTTGTTAAGCGCTGTAATTTGCGATTGAATTTGCGCATCGCTAATGTTCTGTGCCGCTGTGTTGTACACCACATGTACCACTACCGGAATGGTGATAACAGCACGATTAGGATCGGGCTGCCAGTTGGCTACGTATTGCTGTACATGATTTTCCATGTCTTGCATGGTGTGCTCCAACTTTGGATCTTGTTGTTTGAGCATTTGCAAATGCTGCATAGTACCACAACGATCCTGCGCGCTGATGTTGTTTTGTGCCAGTAAAAGGATTGCAGTGAAAAGGTAAATGATTCTGAAGTTCATACTTGAGTTTTGTTTTCGGAATGCGTAAGTAGTACGTTTTTTGAGAATAGAATAGCCGATAATTAAACAGCCAATAAGTTGATTGCGTGGCTTAGACCACACCCTATAAAAAGGTTCAATGGCATTCAAAAAAAGATGGTGGTATTGGGTATTAAAGGCGGCTACCAACGAATTAATGCGCTAGCCCACATAAAGCCGGAGCCAAATCCGGCCATGCAGATTAAGTCGCCTTCTTTAATGCGGCCTTCTTGCCATGCCTCGCAAAGCGCAATGGGGATAGAGGCGGCTGTAGTATTGCCATACTTATGAATGTTACTCACCACTTTGCTATCGGGCAAGTTCATTTCTTTTTGTACTGCCGCTGTGATGCGTGCATTGGCCTGGTGCGGTATAAGCAGGTCTAAATCGGTTTCTTTCAAATTACTTTCGGTCAATACTTCTCTAATTACTTCGGGGAAATATTTAATGGCATTCATAAAAACCAATTTACCATTCATGTAGGGCAGCAACTCTCCTTTCTCAATCATATCGGGGCTGTAGCGCTGCTTACGTCTGCTGCCGGGGTGCTCTAAATAAAGCTCCTCGGCAAAGCGCCCATCGCTGTGTAACTTAGTGCCGAGTATTCCTTTGTCCTTTTCGTCTGTGGCTTCTAACACCACCGCTCCGGCACCATCGCCAAATATCACCGCCATATTACGGCCTCTGTCACTTAGCTCAAATACATTGCTTTGCACCTCGCTGCCTACCACTAAAACGGTTTTGTATGTACCGCTTTTGATGTACTGGTCGGCTACACTTAGGGCATAAATAAAACCTGAGCATTGTGCCCGAACATCTAAGGCCCCTATTTGACGAAAGGGTAGTTTGCGTTGCATCAATACTCCGCTGCCCGGAAAATTATAGTCTGAACTAAGGGTAGCAAAAACAATAAAGTCCACATCTTCGGGTTTTTTACCTGCACGCAGCAGCGCTTGTTCTGCTGCGTTGGCACCCATTTTAGAAACGGTGTCTTCGCCTTCTTTAAAAAACCTGCGCTCTTTTATTCCGGTGCGCTCTATTATCCATTCATCGGTGGTGTCCATCAACTTTGAGAGGTCTTTGTTGGTTACCACCTGTTCGGGAACGTACATTCCCACTCCGGTTATTTTGCTGTTTGGCATGTGCGTTTATTTAGCAGCCGAGAGGTATTGCTGCGGTGCTTTCAAAAATTCTTTTTTACAGTCTTCATGACAAAATCCATACACCTTGCCCTCATAGTGCGCTGTATCGGCAATTCCGCCATCGTGCATTTCCATACCACATACATAGTCTGTTTTTTCGGAAAGCATATCTGCCCGATAGTTGGTTTCTTTGGGGGCCGGAGCAGTGGGTTCGTTGCTGTTTACGGGTAGCTTACCATTGCAGGAATATAGCACAAGCACTGTGGCAATTACAAAAACATTCTTCATAGTTTGGTTTTTCATTGAACGAAAATAAACCTTAAACCGAAACGCTAAGCAACTTCAAATGAGCAGTACAATGGCTCGGCTAAGAAAAAAGTTTCAGAAACCCATTGCTCCATGCCTGTTTTGAATACTGAGTGCGTATTTTAAGTTGTGCAGCTTTGCCCATTACTGTACGGAGTGCCGCATCTGCAATCAATTTGCGCAAAGCGGCTTCCCATTCTTGGTCGTTGTTGCACAGAAAACCGTTGGTGTTATGGTCAACAATTTTTGAATTAACCCCTACCGGTGAAACAATTGCAGGAATACCAAGCGCCATGTATTGTATGGCCTTAAATCCGCATTTGCCTTTACTCCAGTCATCTTCACCCAATGGCATAATACCAATATTCATCCGCAATACATCTTCTGCTTCTGTTTCTTCTTTCCATTTTACAAATTCAAATTTTTCAAAGTCTATTGCCGGACTCTTATCTGCTATAACTAAAAAATGTGCGTTTGTTTCGTGGCATACCTTTAATACCAGCGGTAGCAATGGCTCTAAAAACCGAATGGTGGAGTGGGTGCCTGTCCACCCTACTACCACTGTAGGCGTATCTTGATCTTTCAATTGCCGGTACACCTTTTCCGTATCCACTACGGTTGGCATTACCTGCACATTGGTATTGAACTGCCGAGCGTAATCGGCCAAAAAATCATTGCCAACCGATATTTTACATGCCCACCTACATATAGATGCTACTTTATGATAATACTTTACGGATGAAGCAAATCGGTTGGCATCAGAGGCGTTGGGCAACCAAATGGCATCATCAAAATCATAAATAATTTTTTTGCGAAACACTCTAGCCATACACCATTCAAAAATTGGCGGACCAACGGGTGCTGCCTCACGGTGTATAAAAACAAAATCGTATCGGGTAAGTGTAAACAGGCAAAATGTTCTCCGCAAAAAACCACGAAAGATAGCTGCTGCTTTTTGCAACAACATTCCCTGTTGATACAAAACGCTCCATGCCTTATCATCTAAAAATGATTGTGTGTGAAATGAAATACCACTATCGGTAAGCGTTTGGTAGTAATGCTCAAACCTAAACCGCTGCGATGGGGCTGAACCACGAGGATAAGGGGTAAGAAAAAGTATGCGCACTACCGATTTTTGAGCAACATTAAAAATTATGTTCTACAACTTGGAGTGCATTTTTATGTTAGGTACAGTGCAGCATTACTTGCCATATCCCTTTGGCAAAACTCCACTTTTGGGTTTAGAAGGTTTGGGGATATCGGGCTTGTTTTTCTTTCTCTTTTTCTGATCCGGAAAGCTATCTGCATAAGTAGGGCAAGCAATTTTATTGCGGTTGCACGATGGAGTTATCATTATCAGCCCTGTAAGTAGTGAAAATAGAAGAATGATTTTTTTCATAGCGGTGAGATGTGGATCACTACAGTAAACGTAATTTTTGGCAAAACAAATTCACGATTCTAAAAAATGAAAAACTGCTGAAACCCGCAATTATCCACACTTTCAGCACAACGTATTTGCATGGCATACCTGTGCCGATATATTTGCCGCACATTATTCACTAACCCAAAAAATTATTTACACATGAACAAAGGCGAATTAGTAGAAAAGATTGCGAAGGATGCCAAGCTGAGCAAAAGCCAGGCAGGTGATGCACTAGATGCCGTGCTGAACGCAGTAACCGGAACATTAGCAAAAGGCGGAAAAGTAACATTGGTGGGCTTCGGAACTTTTTCTGTAAGCAAGCGCTCTGCCCGTAAAGGCCGCAACCCACAAACCGGAAAAGAGATAAACATTAAAGCCAAAAAAGTGGCCAAGTTTAAAGCAGGTGCCGAGTTAGCTAAGAAAGTAAACAAGTAGTGTTGTGCTTTTTAGTTTAGAAAAGCCCGGGGATATGCCTCGGGCTTTTTTATGCGGCTGTATGAAATTGTTTTGAGGTTATACAAACCTGATTACATTTGCTGCCCCTCCGTAGGGTCGGATGGCCGAGAGGTTAGGCAGAGCTCTGCAAAAGCTCGTACAGCGGTTCAAATCCGCTTCCGACCTCACTTTACAATGCTCAAACTGATTAACGGTTTGAGCATTTTTTTTATGCTGAGCGTTAGAAGCACAACCAAAGTGTTTCAAGCAAAATATGCTCTTTGCAATGGTGTTTACTAAAAACAACTTTTGTAATTTTATTACTATGGAAGTGCTAAGAGTGATTGCCTTTTTTGTTTCGCTCGCATTTGTATGGAAACTTAGGGGCAAGTGGCAATGGATGTTTATTTTTTCTCTCGTTGTTTCAGTTATTTATGGTGAGGGAAAATTGCAGCAGTTTGCATTCACATATCTGTTTTTATTGGGTATTAAATACATCATTAAGTCTATGATAATAATGAGCGATGAATGCGATGTACCTTCATACAAATACTGCCCATATTGTGGTAAGGCATTATCTGATAAAGGCATGTGCTCTACTTGTTAGCTGTATTTGCTATGCATAACAGTACTAAATGTAATAGATGGGGCTTAGCTATAATACTTCAACTCCAATTTATCTCCATCAAACACCGCATAGCTATAGTGCGTAAGCCAGTCTCCGGTATTTATGTAACGGCTGCCTCCCGGCAGGGAAATGTCTAACGGTAAATGCCGGTGACCGAATACAAAATAATCGCAATGCGTTTTTTGAAGTTCACTTTTGCAAAACTGCACAAGCCATTCACGGTCTTCGCCTAAAAATTTTTCTTTTTCTGTCTTTGAAGCAGCATCTGCAAAGCGGCTTTTGTACGAAAAATAGCTGGCTATACCTATGCCGATATCGGGATGCAGCCATCTAAATAGCCATTGGCAAACCGGATTAGAAAAAACTGCCTTAATGAACTTGTATCCTTTATCTCCCGGCCCCAATCCATCGCCATGACCAATATAAAATTTTTTTCCATTCAAATTTATCTGTATGGGATGGCGATATACTTTTGCTCCAAGTTCTTTTTCAAAGTAGCCGTACATCCACAAATCGTGATTGCCGGTAAACAGGTGCAGTTCTATGCCGGAGTCGGCAATTTCTGCCAGCTTGCCTTGCAAGCGCACAAAGCCCTTGGGCACTACTGTTTTGTATTCGTGCCAAAAATCAAACACATCACCAATAATGTAAATGGCTTTGGCATCTTGCTGCACCTCGCTGAGCCAGCGAACAAACTTTCGCTCTCGCTCGGCACTGCTTTCTTCATTGGGCGTGCCCAAGTGAAGGTCAGAAGCAAAATAGATTTTACCTGATTGTGGCATCAGGGGTGAAAATAGTTTTTAGCGAAAACTATGGACGAAGAGATACCGGGATAATTTCATCTACTAAAATTACGTATACATCTTCGGGGCCTTCGGCATTGAGAATGAGGCGTTGCTTATCGTACAAATGTCCGTTACCATTGCAACTGCCCAGTTTGATGATAGATGGCAACTCGCCTTTGTTGTTTTGATAAAAACGTTCCAATGCTTCTGCTTCATTGGTAGCTAAGTGGGCTATATCGGTAATGATGATGTGCGTTTTGGGAAAGCATGGTAACCTTCTGCGTGAGGCCTGCTTAGGGTTAAGTAGTATAGTACCGTCTTCAGCTATCAAGCAATCGGCCAGCGATACTGCTACATCAGAATTTTCAATAGTAAAGCCGATAGCTCCTTTTTGAAAATTGTTTTCGGTAAAGGCATCTTTTATCTCGTTTTCCCAAGCAAAGAGGTATTGCCACCCATGCTCAAATTTCATCATATTTAAAACACCCACTGCTTCGCGCATGGTTTCGCAAAAAAGAAATTTGCCGCCTGCTGCCGAAAAATTTTGTGCAAACCGGATGTCTAAATCCTTAGCCAAAGGCAGGTTTACTTTAGGTGCAGAAACTTCTACGGTGCGTATGCCTATTTCTCGTTCGGTAACACTTTCATCGCTCACCATAGAGGCGCGTACATAACTTTCTGTTTGCTTTACCTGTTCTGTGGCGGGTGCTTCTGCTACTAACACTTCACTGTCCACGTTAGTGGTTGTTTCTTCTTTAGCAGAAGCAGCAAATATGTTTTTGAATTTTGAAAAAAAGCCGTTGTTCGTTTCTTCGGTTTGCATACACAGGGGTTGAATCACATAATTTTTCCAAATGTAACTCTCTGCTATGCGTAGCGAATGTTTTGCTATGTGTTATTCTCAACAGGTGATATTTGCTCGTCTGTGTTTGTGGACACCACTTGTTGATGGTTAGTATCATCTGTTGCAAGCGTTTGCACCGGCTTATCAAACGGGCGTGGGCCTATGAGCTTTTCTAAATCATCTTTAAAAAGCACTTCTTTTTCCAGTAGCATTTTTGCTAATGCATCCAACTCAGTACGTTTTTCAATAAGTAGTTTTTTAGCGCGTTCAAACTGACCTTCAATTATTTTACGTGCCTCTTCATCTATCAGTTTTCCGGTTTCTTCACTATATGGTTTGGTAAATCCGTTTTGATTCATCATTTCATAAAACGATACGTTGCCTATTTTTTCGTTCATGCCAAAGATGGAAACCATAGCGTATGCAATACGCGTTACATGATCTAAGTCGTTTTGAGCACCGGTAGATATTTCGTCAAATACAATGCGCTCTGCTGCTCGTCCTGCCAATGTCATACACATGCGATCCAGCATTTCGGGCGTAGTTTCCAGATACTTTTCTTTGGGCAAATACTGTGCGTAACCCAATGCAGCAACTCCGCGTGGTATGATGCTTACTTTTAGCAGTGGGTGAGCGTTTTCTAAAAACCAACCACTTATAGCGTGGCCTGCCTCGTGATAGGCAATCACTTTTTTCTCTTCGGGCGATATGAGCTTGTTTTTCTTTTCCAAACCACCTATGCTGCGATCTATGGCATCATTAAAATCTTGCATATCTATTTCCGCTTTGTCTTGGCGGGCGGCAATCAATGCAGCTTCGTTGCAGATGTTGGCAATATCGGCTCCTACAAAGCCGGGAGTAAGCGCTGCGAGTTTTTCTACGTTTACTTCTTTACCAATTTTGATGGTTTTTAAGTGCACTTTAAAAATCTGTTCGCGGCCTTTCATGTCGGGCTTATCTATAGAAATTTGCCGGTCAAAACGGCCGGGGCGCAACAGCGCGGTGTCTAACACATCGGGGCGGTTGGTGGCGGCTATCATAATTACGCCTTTTTCAGAGCTAAATCCATCCATTTCTACCAGCAACTGGTTAAGTGTGTTTTCGCGCTCATCATTGCCTTGTACTAAGTTTTTTCCACGAGCGCGACCTATGGCATCTATTTCATCTATAAAAATAATGCAAGGGGCTTTTTCTCTGGCTTGGCGGAATAAATCGCGCACCCGGCTGGCACCTACGCCTACAAACATTTCTACAAAATCTGAACCCGATATAGAAAAGAAAGGTACTTGTGCCTCACCGGCCATGGCCTTAGCAATAAGCGTTTTGCCGGTTCCCGGAGGGCCTATCAGCAAGGCGCCTTTGGGTATTTTGCCACCTAGGTTAGTGTACTTTTTGGGGTTTTTGAGAAAGGAGACAATTTCTTGTACTTCTACTTTAGCTTCATCTAAGCCGGCCACATCTTCAAATGTGATGTTTATTTTTTCATCCTTATCAAACAGTATCGCTTTAGATTTACCAATGTTGAAGATGTTTCCGCCCGGGCCGCCAAACCCGCCACCGCCTGCTCTGCGCAGCATAAAAACCCAAAACGCGCCAAACAATACTAATGGCAAGAGGTACGGAAAAATATCTCTCCACCATTCCTGGCGGGTATCATAGCGCACCGCTACTTGTTGCAATTCCGGCTTTTCTTTGTAAAACTCGTTAATGAATTTGTCAAACGATTCGTTAGAAGCTACCGTGAGAAAGTAGTGCGGGCCGCGGTTGGCAGAGCCAAATCGGTTTTTGGCTATGTCTTTAAACTCAGGTTTAGATAATGCTTTTTCTTTAATGGTAACCTCGGCCACTTTTTGGTTATACACCTCTATGCGCTCTATATCATCGCTCTGCAACAATTCGCGGAGCTTGGTCATATTAGTCTCTTTGCTGCTATCCTGAAAAAAAGAGAGGTTGAGCGATATGACTATAAATGCAATGATGATAGCATATACCCAGAAATAATTGAACTTTGGCTCTTCGCCTCCCTTGCGCGTTGCGCGGGGTTGTTCGTTGTTTGAATTGTTGTTTGATGTCGGCATCTCGTTTCCCATAATTTTAATGTCTCCTCTTTGACGAATCTTTTTTTGGTTTATTGTAACCGTTAATTGTTGTTAGTTGCTGTATGCGGTACTTTTGGCATCGCTCCACAACTCTTCCAGCGCATAAAAATCGCGCTTCTCTCTATAAAAAACATGTACGGTTATATCTACAAAATCAATAATCATCCATTCGGCACCTTTTCCGCTCTCGGTGCGGTAGGGCAGTTGTTTGTTTTCTCTAGCTTTTTCCAGTACCGAATCAAATATGGCTTTGACCTGCGTGCTGGAGTCTCCGTGCGTAACAATAAAAAAATCTGAAGGAGTATCTTTAATTTTACGAAGGTCAAGAGAAACTAACTCTTTGCCTTTTTTATCCAAAATGGCATCAATAATGAGTTGATGCAGGTCGGCAGTTGCCTTTTTTCTTTTCGCCAAACGCTCGTTTTTTGTTGAAAAAAATAGTTGAGTTACGAATCAAAAGTAATTACTTTCCCTACATAAGAAAGGAACATTTGTTACATGACTGAAACCCTCTTTACCGGCAAAAACTTTGTGGAATTGTCAACGGTAGATTCTACTAACAATTATGCCCGGCAATTGTTGAGCGAGGGGCCGGTGCCAGACGGTACCGTGGTTTTTACGCACACCCAAACCGCAGGTCGTGGACAACAGGGAAATACCTGGCTGAGCGAAACCGGCAAAAACCTGACGGTGAGTTTTGTTTTCCGCCCCGATTTTTTGGAACCCACACAACAGTTTTTTTTGAATATGGCCGTGGCTTTGGCGGTGAAAGATTTTGCCGAGTGTTTTGTACAAGAAGAGGTGAAGATTAAGTGGCCAAACGATATATATGTAAACGACCATAAGCTGGCAGGCATATTGATTGAAAATACTATTAGCGGCAGCAAAATCAGCAATACCATTATCGGCATTGGCTTTAATGTGAATCAGGAAATATTTAGTGCTGAATTGAAAAACCCCACTTCGCTTTATTTGCTGACAGGTATGCTGCATAACCTTAAAAGTTTGGCAGAACTGCTGTGCTCTTACATGGAGAAATACTACTTACAGCTAAGGCAGTTGCATTTCAATTTTTTAGACCGTGCTTATACCGAAGCACTTTATCGCTACCAACAAACGCACGAATACAAAAAGGGGGAACAGGTTTTTAGAGGAGAAATAAATGGCGTGAGCAAAGAGGGGAAGCTCATTGTCCATAGCCAGGGTAAGGAACACCGGTATAGTTTCAAGGAGATTGAGTACGTGCTTTAATCCCTTATTTCATTTCCTCCGCCTTTACCTTTATGGTTCCCGAAATGCTTTTAACCATATAGTCCGTAAAGTTTTGGTTGGCGGTCATTCCTTTACCAAAGATAATTTCATCGGCTGTGGTAATTTTTACAAAGCTGTTGCTGTAAATGGTTTTGGCCTCTTCATCCCAAACTAACTCGTCAGTATCTAATCGCTCGCCCTTGTTGTTGATGACCACTACATGGTCGCGTGCTATCATTTCTTTGCTGTTTTCTACAGCTGTTGCGTAGCGGGCGGTGAGGGTACTCTCTGTATCGCCTTGTGCGGTAAAGAAGTAGAGTTTCATGCCATCGCTAAATTCTAGGTAGGGTTTTTCTACTCCGCTGTAGCGGGTTACCGTTTTGCCGTAAGAGGTAATTTTGGTTAAGCCATTGTCAGAATAATTGATAACCACATCGGTACCTTTTTCAATGTTTACGTTTACACGGCTGGTAATAAGTTGGGCTTCTTGCACGTTGTTGGTACAAGAAGAAAAAAACATTGAGAAAATTAAAAATACGTACACGCTCCCCAAAAAACCGGAGAAAGCAATACAAAATAGGTAGCTTGTAAATTTCCTTATTGAGTGGAATTTAAAAATCGAGAAACTTGGAGTGGACAAAAAATGAAACATATTGTTGAATATGTTTAATCGTACCTGCGTTTGCGGAACCAGTCGGCATCGTTGAGTACCAAGCCAAAGGTAAAGCGGTAGTAGGTTTCTTTAAAAGCTGATGGCTCATTATTGCCGCGCGAGCCAACTTGGCCGCTCACGTTAAACATGGTGCTGGTAAACTTAAAGAGCTTAAACGGAAAGCCAAGGCCAAAAGTACCCGCTACATCGTTGAGTTGCTGATTGTTGTACACCACCTCGCTTTTGCCATAGTATGCGCCTAAGCGAAACTGTATGCGGTTGTAATACTTGCGGTCTAAATAACTTGGCGTAACTTGAAAACCGAGCGCCAAACGCCAGCTATCTTGCAGCTTGCCGCTGTAAAGAGGAGATTGAAAATTGCTCCATGTGGAGTATTTGAAATCCATGCCCAGCATCCAAAACCTTTCGTTGCCCACCATTACACCTCCGGTAAAATTGGCGGGCATATTCAACTTACCTTTTTTGTTGAACTGTGCCGAAGGAGTATCTATAATAGAGATGCCGGTGCTCAAATAGTTGAGGCGGGTCCAGTAATCGTTGATGCGGGTGTTGAGTTTTAGCCCGCCATTGGCGGTAGCGCCTATGGTCAAGTAAATATCTGTGCGCTCATCGGGGTTGCTCTCATTGTGGTATATTTTTCTGGTGTACTGTATGCCTATGTTGTAGTTAAAACTATTTGCATACAAATCGCTTACAAAATTGCTGGTGTAGGTATCTGTACTATCTGGAAAGGTGATGATTTTTTGATAGCGTAATTTCCCAAAAATGTATCCAAAATTGGCTCCTATAGAAAATTGGTCTTGCTGCTCGTTGATACGGTTTTTAAACTTGTACGCCCCTCCTGCATATACTTGGTATAATGAACCACTGCCCGCATATATGTCGTTGTAACTGGCTACCGTGCTATCGTTAACCGATTGCACAAAATTGTAATTAATGTTGGTATACGGCAGCAGCCCGGCACTAATGGCCCAGCGGTCGGGTTTGGGTACAAAGGCCACTGCCAAGTGGCTTACTGAGCCATTGCCGGTTTTATACACCGAATCGTTAGCGGCTTTGATGTTGACCCCGTCAAAGTTGGCGCCCATTTCAATAGTGGTACGCATGAGCGATGCATACGAAGCCGGGTTAGCGGCATTGATGTGCAAACCCGAAAAATACGGAGCCGAAATATCGCCCATACCCTTATTAGCTGAAAATACATTGCTGCGCACAAAGCCCAATCCATAGCGCGAATAAGGCGAACTGGCCTGAGCAAATACCGTTGAATAGTGGGCAACTAATAATTGGCCAATGAATACCGCCAGCAACACCCAACCTTTTTTTGAGATAAAACTTTGACCTGATGAAAAATGCACTGCTTACTTAGTGGTGTTGTGTTGAAGAATAATGTTTAGCCCCTCTAATACCAAATGTGGGCGGGCAAATATCTCACTTTCAAGCAGAGTGGCAAATAAACCCGCATCGCCTCCGGTAACTACTACTTTCATGCCGCTGAAACGCTGCCGGTATTGGTTTATTATGCCCTGTACTTCATTTTTTATGCCTTGTACCACTCCGCTGAGTATAGAAGTGGCGGTATCGGTACCCGTGAGCGGGTAAGTGGTGTATTGCAAGGGGTTGATGAGCGGCAATTTTGCCGTGTAATTATGCAGTGCTTTGAAGCGCATATTCATGCCCGGTGAAATGGCGCCACCTTCAAACTCGTTTTGCGGGGTAATAAAATCATAGGTAATACAAGTGCCGAAATCTATTTTGAGCACCGGAGTATCGGGGTGGTGGTGGTTGGCAGCCACACTACCGGCAATACGGTCTGCACCCAGGGTTTCGGGGGTTTTGTACAATAACTTGATGGGCAGCTTTAGCTCATGACTAAGCACCAATACTTTGCGCTTTTTTTGCTTGAGTAGGTGTTCTATCCATTCATCATTACCAGTGCGAGAGAGAATGACTTGCTTGATTTTGTATTTCTCCAACACGGTTTCCATTTCATCGCGCTGGGCAAAAAAATCTATCAGCGTGTTGTTTTCAAACACCCCTAATTTTATGTTGGTATTGCCGATGTCTAAGGCGAGTTGCATGAGTTAAGGTGAGAATGTAAAGTTAATAATATACCCGCCTCTTAATATCATGAAAACTGCTCTGCTTTAAAAAGTACTATGGGTTAAATCAGTTACAACAAAAACGCCCAACCTAACCGGTTGAGCGTTTTACTCGGTCTGACCTTGGTCGGCCGTTTTGCATTTTCTGCTTACACAAACAAGCCCTTAATCATTTCAATAATAGAAGAGGTGGTTTCGTGGTCGGTTACTGCAATGAGCGGAGCAATGGTTAAACCTACCAGAGAAGATAACTTTATGAGGATATTCATAGATGGCCCAGAAGTATCTTTGAAAGGATCGCCAACAGTATCGCCCACTACCGCTGCCTTGTGTGGCTCTGATTTTTTGTAGAACACTTCTTTTTTGCCGTTCACTTCTATTTCAATTCCTTTTTCAAAAGATTTTTTGGCATTGTCCCACGCACCACCGGCATTGTTTTGGAAAATTGCCCACAACACCCCACTCACTGTTACACCCGCCATGTAAGCGCCCAATGCTTCGGCTCCCATACCAATACCCACTAATATCGGGGTAACAATGGTAATAACACCAGGCAGCAACATTTCGCGCAAAGCCGCTTTGGTAGATATTTCTACACACTTGCCGTACTCAGGTTTACCGGTGCCTTCTAATATGCCCGGTATTTCGCGAAACTGCCTGCGCACTTCGTTAACCATGTCCATGGCCGCTTTGCCCACGCTGTTCATGGCAAGAGCAGAGAACACCACGGGAATCATGCCCCCTACAAATAGTGCCGCTAAAACTTTTGCATCAAAAATATTGATGCCGTGAATGCCCGTAAGGGTTACATAAGCGGCAAAAAGTGCAAGAGCAGTTAAAGCCGCAGATGCAATAGCAAATCCTTTTCCTACGGCCGCGGTGGTGTTACCTACTGAATCCAACACATCGGTTTTTTCACGAACTTCTTTAGGTAATTCGCTCATCTCGGCAATACCGCCCGCGTTATCGGCAATTGGGCCAAACGCATCTACTGCCAACTGCATAGCCGTAGTAGCCATCATAGCCGAAGCGGCAATACCTACACCGTAGAAACCGGCCAATGCATAGGCGCCCCAAATAGCGGCTGCAAAAATGATAACCGGCAAAGCGGTAGAAAGCATACCTGTGCCAAGCCCTGCAATAATGTTGGTAGCTGCACCGGTGGCCGATTTTTGTACAATATCATTCACCGGTTTGCCACCTAAGCCGGTGTAGTACTCGGTAATGTAAGAGATGAGGTAACCTACCGCCATACCAATACAAACTGCAAAAAACACATTAAGCGAAGAGGTAGTGATAACACTAAACTCACCGGCATTAAATGCGCTCATTTGAATGGTTTCGGGCAACATCAATTTGATTAATCCAAAAGAGGCCGCAAGTGCCAATAACATAGATACATTGTTGCCTCTGTTTAGCGCGCTTTGCACGGTGTTTACATCCGGCTTGGCGCTTTCGCTAATGCTCACTAAAAAGCTGCCAATGATAGAGGCAATAATTCCGAACCCGGCAATAGCTACAGGCAATAAAATAGGGCCAATGCCGCCAAAGTTATCGGCAATACTTCCGCCATTATCGCGAATGATGTAGTTACCCAAAACCATGGAGGCCAACACAGTGGCTACGTAAGAGCCAAATAAATCGGCACCCATACCGGCCACATCGCCTACGTTATCGCCCACGTTGTCGGCAATAGTTGCGGGATTACGCGGGTCATCTTCTGGTATGCCGGCTTCTACTTTACCTACAAGGTCGGCACCCACATCGGCTGCTTTAGTATAGATACCACCACCTACACGTGCAAAAAGTGCAATTGATTCTGCACCAAGCGAAAACCCTGCAAGTACTTCTAATACTTTAGTCATACCATCGTAACCGCCACCTGTACTAAAGTTGCCCCCCATAAACTGGAAGAAGAACAAGATAAACAGTGAGCTTAATCCCAATACCGCCAAACCTGCCACACCCAGACCCATTACTGTACCTCCGCCAAAAGACACTTTCAATGCCTTTGCCAAAGATGTTTTTGCGGCTTGTGTGGTGCGCACGTTGGCTTTGGTAGCTATGCGCATGCCTAAAAATCCGGCAAGAGCCGAAAAGAAACAGCCCACCACAAATGCACCCACAATAAGTATGCTGGAATGAACCGCCACCTTAGGCACTTGCGAGAGTATGCCCAGGCCGATGCTGGCCAGCACCACGTAGATAGCAAGTATTCTGTATTCTGCTTTCAAAAAAGCCATTGCTCCTTCGGCAATGTTTTGAGCAATTCCGCTCATTTTGGCATCACCGGCATCTTGCTTGGTTACCCAACTGCTCAGGTAAGCCATGTAGGCCAATGCCACTAATCCAAACACAGGGAGAATGTAAATGAGGTTTTCCATTAGATAAGAGTTAAAAGGTTTCGGTTAATCGTTAAATCTATATACACACCTTTTTAAAAAAGGAGCGCAAATATAGAAATGGCGGGCAATTGTTAAAGTTATGGCTACATTATTGAACCAGCGCCAAGGCACACGCCATGCCATCCATAGCTGCACTTACAATACCTCCGGCATAGCCCGCCCCTTCACCACAGGGGAGAAGGTTGCTGATTTGCGGATGCCGATAGGTTTCTTTGCTGCGCGGTATGCGCACCGGGCTGCTAGTGCGGCTTTCTACCCCTACAATTAAGGCCTCGTTGGTGCGGTAGCCGTGCATTTTTTTGCCAAAATCTTTTAGCCCCTCACGCAAACTTTGGGTGATAAATGCCGGTAATATTTCCGCCAAATCAACCGACTGCAGGCCGGGCTGGTAGGAAGTACGAGGTAAAGTGGCGGAGGTTTTTCCTTGAATAAAATCTTCTAACCGTTGAGCGGGGGCCTGTAAAGAGTCGGTAAACGAATAGGCCTTTTGCTCTATTTGCTTTTGAAATTCAAGTGCTGCTAAAGGCCCCAGTGTCTCGTATTGTTTCCAGTTTTCGGGGTTTACGGCTACTACCATACCGCTATTAGCAAAGGGGCCATTGCGCGCACTGCTGCTCCATCCGTTTACAACTATCTCTTTGGGGGCAGTACCAGCCGGAGCAATGACCCCACCCGGGCACATACAAAACGAAAATACTCCACGTCCGCAGGCCTGTGTTACCAAACTATAGCTGGATGGCGGCAGCCATTCACCGCGTGGTTGTTTGTATTGTATTTGGTCTATCAGCCGCTGGTCGTGCTCAGCTCGCACACCCAACGCAAACGGCTTGGCTTCAATCATGATTCCTTTGGTGTGCAGCATTTCAAAAATATCGCGGGCGGAGTGGCCGGTGGCTATAATCATCTGTTGGCAATGTTCTTTGCTACCGTCTGCAAAATGTAATTGACTAATTTGATTTTCGGTCAAGCTAACATCTGTTAGTTTTTGATTAAAACGCACCTCTCCTCCGGCATCTAGTATAGTTTGCCGCATGACGGCAATAATGCGCGGCAACCTATTGGTGCCAATATGCGGATGCGCCTCATAGCCAATGTGCTGTGCTGCACCATGTTGTATCAGTACATCCAGCACTTTTTTTACATCGCCCCGCTTAGTGCTGCGGGTGTAGAGTTTGCCATCGCTATACGTGCCTGCCCCTCCTTCGCCAAAGCAGTAGTTGCTGTCTATATCAATAAGTTGCTTTTTATGAATTACAGCAATATCTTTCAAACGCTCTTCCACAGGTTTGCCGCGCTCTATCACAATGGGCTTTATGCCCAGCTCTAAACATTGCAATGCCGCATAAATGCCTGCCGGGCCAAAGCCGATGATGTGGCAGGTTATATCGTTGCATACTTTTTTGAATTGAAAAAATCTGCGCTCCAGTTGCACTTCTTCATCGTGCAGGTATATCTCCACTTTAAGCAAAAAAACTGCGCGGCCTTTACGGGCATCCAGAGATTTGCGAAGGGGTACTAGTGCAGCAATTTGCGAAGGATGAATGATGGCTGCTCTTGCAGCCGCAAATAATATCTGTTGTTCATCAGCTGCATCGCGCGGATGCAATTTGAGTTCTACGGTAATGGGCATGGTTAGGTGTTTATCCTAAAATCGCAGTAAGAATACAAAATGAAAAGAGGAAAACTAAGCATATATTCAGGCAGGTGAGGACACCTGCCAGTAGAAAATGAGAAGAGGTTTACTTCCGTTTTTGCTTCACCGGCACGGGCGTTTTCCAACCGAGCAGCAGAGTACTTTCTTCAAAAATACCAATGATGCTACGGTAGTTGAGCGGAAACTCCAGCAATACATGCAGCATACTTAAAAAGTATAATGCCAGTAACCCCACATAATAATCATAAGCATATAGCGCTACAGACAAGATCCACAACCCTATAACTGCCGCTAACTGCAAGCGAGGCACCTGATGCCATTTGATGACTTCGGTTTTTGAAAACCAGTTGAGGTAGTGGTAGGTGTACGCAAAAGCGATAAACCGCATGATTCCCAACCCGGTGGCCGACTGAAAAACATTCTCGTAAGTGTATTGCCCCAAATTGAATATTTGGAGAATAGATTGGTTGAGTTGAATAAATCCGCTGCTCACTAAGGCCTCTTCAGCTCGTTTACTAACCGTATAAAAACCAAACTGTGGTTGCCATACAAAAAAACTAATGGCACACAGGAAAAACACCGCTAAGGAAGCGTAGCCGGTTTTGCTTTTGTTTTTTAGCGCTCCATACAAAATAAACAAGCCGGTAAACAAAAACACATGAATAAGCGTAGGTAAAAAAACACCGAATAGATATACAAATGGTTTTTCATGCATTAAGGCAAAGCCCACCAAAAAAGCAGCTATCAAAAAAATGGTTTTATAGACCCAATCTTTTAACCAAACCAATGCGAGCGAGCCGGCAAATGTGCCAAATATCAACGCATGAGTGATGCTGAATCCGTTATCGCCAAGTGCTGAAGATAGCCAACCGTATAACGGACTGACCACTGATTTATCGCGAAGCATAAACGTGAGCGAAATGACGGTTAGCACCAAGCAAGGAACCAGTAGCCAGTAAAAATCTTTTTTGCCATTGGTAAAATAACTGCGCTGGTGCAGCCAGCCAATTTCGGTAAGGTAGTGTAGTGGACCGAGTACGGCATAAGAGAATAGAAACACTTCAAAAGGCAGCACAAAGGCGGCAATGGCTGATAAAACCATCAGCACCATATTGGCAATGTCTATCTTGGTAGTGTTCACGCAGTGCCAAATTAACCCAAGCCCGGAATTTTGGGCATGTTGCTCATCATTTCGCTTTGCATTATATTTTCAGCTTTGGCCAATACTTCGTTTATCGCGTCTGTCAAGTGGCTTTGCAACGCTGTCACGTCATCTGTTTTCAGCAGCTCTACAGTTTTCACTTTGCGGTTGCCCGATGCGGTAATGCGCACATACTCATTGCTGCTTTCTACTTCTATGGCGTCTAAGCGTTTTTTGCTTTCCTCCATTTTTTCTTTCAACTCATTGAGTTGCTTCATTTGGTCAAAAAATCCCATATCTGTTTCGTTTTATGATTTCATGTTTTCAAACTGTAGTGAAAATCCAAAATCGCCCGAGCGCAAAGCGGCCATTACTTGCTGCAATTCATCTATCTTTTTTCCACTCACGCGAATAATGTTATCCATTTTTTGCGATTGCACTTTGGTGCCGGTGTCTTTAATGGCTTTCATTATTTTTTTGATAGCTTCGGCATCTAACCCGTTTTTGAGTTTGATGTCTTTTTTGACCATGGCACCGCTGCTGTAGTGCTCTTTGCTTACATCGTAACTGCGCGGATCTATGCCCTGCTTGCTGCCTCGCATAATGATAATATCTACAACGGTGGTAATCTGCATATCGTTTGCCGTGGTAATCTGCAGCGTTAAATCCTTTTTGTTGAAATCAATATCTGTATTGGTGCCGTGAAAATCGTAGCGGTTTTGAATTTCTTTTTTCGCCACGTTGATGGCGTTTTCTACCACCTGCGGATCTACTTTGCTCACTACATCAAACGATGGCATACGCTATTGTTTTATCTGGCTTTTAAAAAAAGTATTTCCCTGTGCATTAATGCGGTTGATGTATTCTTTATCGTCTTTCTTAAACACCACATAGCCGGAAGAATCGCCCAAATAATAATTGCCCGAGATAAACTCGCGTCCATTAATAAGCCACATAATTAACCCCGCTTGTGGTGCCTCTGTTTTTTTGGCAGTGGCATTATCAAAAAACTGGTTGAAGAGTTGCACATTTCTCCCCTCTAAGCTCATGCTGCCTCCTTTGCCCAGCATCATAATTACATCCATAGCAGTAGTAGAGTCGCGCATGGTTTGGTAGGTTTTAAACGGTAGGGCTTGCTGGCAGTATGCCAAATGTATTGCAAATACAAAAAAAAGCAGCGCAAAGTACGGCTTCATATACATAGGAGCGTTTGCGCGAACATACAAATTCGGAATTTTATTTCTTGGGCATTAACATTGATTAGGGAAGTATGCCTTACAACGGCCTATGTGGCGTTTGTGTTTGCAGACGATACTCCTCTTCGTTCCAAAAAGTAAACTGCTGACAAAAACAACATGATGTAGCCCGTGGCTATTACAAATTGTGCGCCCATTTGCTTTGTTTTTTCAAAAGCCAACCACAGCGCTATACCTAGTGCCATGTATGCCAATATTCGCCCAATTTCGTACTTCACCGGGTAATATTTTTGCCCTAGTAGATAGGAAACCGCTGCCATAAATCCATAACAAACCAAAGTAGCCCAAGCGCTGGCGGTATAGCCGTACTTAGGAATAAAAATTACATTGAGCAAAATAGTGATGAGTGCTCCTGCTACAGACACCCACGCACCTGTCATGGTGCGGTCGGTTAATTTGTACCAGATAGATAGGTTAACATAAATACCCAAAAACATATTAGCCAGAAGCAGAATAGGAACTACATGAAGCCCCTCGCGAAAATCTTTGCCGATAAATAACTGCACATCATCTAAGTAGAGCATCACTCCTAAAAACACCAGCACGCAAAATATGGTAAAGTACTTGAGCACATCGGCATACATTTTTTTTGCATTTTCTTTTGCTGCCTGTGCAAAAAAGAATGGCTCTGCCGCAAAACGAAATGCTTGCACAAAAAGCGACATCAATATGCTCAGTTTGTAGCATGCACTGTAAATGCCCAACTGCTGTAAATTGGTGTTCATATCGTAAGGCAGTAAGTATTTCAGCAAGGTTCTATCCAACATTTCATTAATCACTCCGGCAAAGCCGATAACTACCATGGGTAAAGAATAGCGCAGCATTTCACGCAGTAGTTGTTTGTCTATTCCACCTGCCATACTGCGAAAATGGGGCAGTAGCAAAGCCGCTTTTACAGCACTGGCTACCAGGTTGGCAATAAACACATAACCCACGCCAATTTCGGGGCTGTAGAGCGATGCTAAAAATGAATTGCTGTTGTTGAGATACGCGTAGCGGCAAACAACTAAAAAGAAAATATTAAAACCAATATTGATAAGAATTTCAACCAGTTTGGTGCCGGCAAACTGTAGTGGCTTGTTTTCTGCTCTTAACTTTGCAAAGGGCAATGCACATGCCGCATCTAAAGCCAGTATCCACCCAAACCATTGTAGATACTCTACGTGGTTTCCGTAGTACAACGCATCGGCAAGAGGTTGCGAAAACAAATACAACAACCCCAAAAAAACGCCCGAAGTGAGCAGTAAAAAGTTAAGTGCCGTAGAAAATACCTTTTCGGGTTGGTTAGATTTTTGCCTGAAGCGGAAAAAACCGGTTTCTAAACCAAAGGCCAGCAATACGGTAAAAAAACCGCTATACGCATAAAACTCACTGTTTACACCAAACTCTCCGGTGGTAAACACACGGGTGTACAAATAGGTGAGCAGATAATTCAAAAACCTACCGGCTATACTGGGGATACCGTATATAAAGGTTTGTGAAGCAAGGCGTTTGAGCGGGTTCAAGCGAAACTAACTAATGTAGCGAAGATGCAGTTATTACTTCTAGTACATCGTTCAGTTCTCCATAGTGCCAGCATAAGTTGTAACTTTTTCAGTACGGTGTGTAACTATATATATCCCTACCCGGAGGTTGCTCATCCCAATAGTTTTCTGTTCTTTTGGAACATAACCCCTACCGGATGAAAAATTATTTACTTTTTGTTGGCGTTACCTGCATCGCATATTTTACAACAGCACAAACAACCACCTGGAGCAGCGATGTGGCACGCATTGTTTACAAGCATTGCACACCGTGCCATCATCCCGGGGGCTTAGCGCCTACCTCGTTTATGAGCTACAGCGAGGCCGCTATGTATAAGTTTAATATCAACTATGCTGTAAGCAATGGTATTATGCCACCGTGGAAAGCCAATCCTAACTACAAAACCTACGCTCACCAGCGAGTATTAACACCGGCAGAAATATTGGCCATTCAACAGTGGGCCACCAACGGTGCGCCTGCCGGTAATTTGGCTAATGCTCCGGCTCCCCCGGTGTACAGCAGTAGTTCGCAATTGGGTAGCGTAGATTTGTCGCTCACCTTCCCCAGCTACACTGTGGTGGGCAATGGCGATGTGTATAGAAATTTTGTGGTTAATACCGGCCTCACACAAACTAAATACGCTACTGCCTTAGAAGTGATTCCCGGAAATCCGGAAATTGTACACCACGTGTTGGTGTTTATGGATACAACTAACAATCCTATTAACCCCAATAACCCCGGTGGTACCGGTTCACTGGCCTCTAAACTTATTTATGGCTATGTACCCGGTGGGCAACCCTACTTTACACCGCCCGGTACGGGCTTTCGTTTGCCGCCCAATACGCGCATTATTTTTCAGATGCACTACGCCCCAGGCAGTGCAGGGCTGAGCGATGCAACTACCTTTAATATGAAGTTAACCACTACCCCGCAACGCGAAATCAGTTTTCAGCCCGCTCTCAATCATTTTACTTCTTTGACAAACGGACCATTGAGCATACCGGCCAATACCACCAAAACATTTTATGAGCAAGCAAATGTACCAGCTACGGTTACGCTTTTAGCCGCATCGCCACACATGCACCTGATTGGGCGCAGCTTAACTACTTTTGCCACCACCTCTACCCCCGGAGATACCATCCGTTTTGTAGATATTCCGCAGTGGGATTTTCATTGGCAGGATAACTACATTTTTCCGAACACGGTCAAGGTGCCCTCTGGAGCAACCTTGCGCGCCCGTGCGTTTTACGACAATACGGCCAACAACCCATTTAACCCCAATAGCCCGCCACAAAACGTAAGTGCGGGAGAAGGTACAGAAGATGAAATGATGATGGTGTTTTTTGCCTACATGCCCTACCAAAACGGTGATGAAAACCTGATAGTGGACAAACGTATTTTGCCCCGAAGTGGTACTACTTTTTGTACTGGGCAATCGGTGTTGTTGGAAGCCATATCCGGTACCGGATACACGTATCAGTGGTATCGCGATGGTAACCTCATCAGTGGAGCCAACACCTCTTCTTACATCGCAACATTAGGGGGCAACTACACCGTTGCCATCACACTTGGCCCAAATACTTTAACCTCCGATGCGGTAGCTGTAACCGTAAACGCGCTGCCTACCGCTTCAGTAACACCGCAAAGCAGCACTGCCATCTGCCCCGGTGGAAACGTGCAGTTAAATGCCAATACAGGCAGTGGCCTAACCTATAAGTGGTACAAAAACGATACGCTAATTTCGGGGGCAACATCTGCCAGCTACACCGCTGCTGCTGCCGGCAACTACGCAGTAGAAGTAAGTAATGGATGCAGCACAAAATCTATCCCTGTAACAGTTACCACAACTACCCCTACTGCATCTATTTCTGCCAGCGGAAGCACCACCATTTGTGCTAACAGTAACGTAACGCTTACGGCCAGTGCAGGTACTACTTACCTCTGGAGCAATGGAGCTACATTTCAAAACATAACGGTGAACCAAGCAGGCAATTATACAGTTACGGTTTCCACACCGGGATGTAGTGCTACTGCCTCTCAGACAGTAGTGGTAAATCCGTTGCCAACACCGTTTTTTACGTACGCAGTTAACAGCAACACAGTTACGTTTACCAACTCTTCCTCCAACTCCACCACTTACTCTTGGGATTTTGGCGATGGCGCTCTTGACAATACTGCCAGCCCCACACACACTTACGCCAACACCGGCACCTACACAGTAACCCTAACCACCACCAACAGCTGTGGCAGCACTACTTACACACAAACCGTAAACCTGAGTTGCCAAGCTATTAATGTAAGCATCAACGCCAACGGAAACACAGCTGTTTGTACCGGAGAAACCGTTACACTCAACACCAATGCGGTAAGTGGTTACAGTTACCAATGGCTGTACAACGGTCAGGCAATTAATGGAGCCACCTCCACTAATATTATTGCTGCCGCTACCGGTAATTACGCGTTGCAAATAACAGACCAAAGCAGTTGCCCGGGTACATCAAACACTATTACAGTAACTATTCACCCGCTTCCTGTGGCACCTGTGGTGAGTGCCTCCGGCAGCACTTCTTTTTGTGCGGACGAGGAGGTAACTCTTTCTACTACCGCCATCAGTGGCATCAACTACCAGTGGCTGAACCACTGGCAACCAATAAGCAATGCCACCGGAAATACCTACACCACTACACAAACCGGCAGCTATGCGCTGAAGGCAACCGACCAAAACGGCTGCATTAATTTTTCTGACAGTACACTTGTTACCGTTTTTGCATTGCCTGCGGCACCTGTTATTACTGCCAACGGCAACCTGCTAAGCAGCACCACCGCAAATACTTACGAATGGCAGTTAGATGGCTCGCCTGTAGGCGCTACCGGCCAGCAATTTACCGCTTCCATCAGCGGATGCTATAGCGTAGAGATAACCGATGCCAACGGCTGCCGCGCCACCTCCGATACGGTTTGTATAGAAATACTGGGCATTGAAAATACACTACAAGAACAAGTTAAAATTTATCCCAACCCATCGCAAGCGCAATTGATATTAGAAACCGAATTTGCCATGCTGAATTACAGCTACCGAATTTCGGATGTTTTGAGTAAAATTATTGTTGCAGCGAATGTTACCGGCAACCGTCAGCAAATAGACTTAAGCAGTTTTAGCTCAGGGGCATACTTGTTGCATCTATATGATAATGGGGGCAAGAGTGTAGCGCTAAAACGATTTTTAGTCACCAAGGAATAGCATGTATTTGAACTCACATTCTTTCGTGTTGCAACATATTTTTGTTTAAACTAATCTGAACAGTATTGAAATCTGCATCCATGAAAAAAAACCTATTTACATCTGTACTTTTGTTGGCCATGGTGTTGGCCGGTTTAGCCCAAAACAACGTGGGCATAGGCATAGCCAACCCGGACCCTTATGCACTATTACATTTAGAATCCAACAGCAAAGGGCTACTCATCCCCAAGTTAGATGCCGCTGAACGTACCTCTTTGGGGGCAATGCTCAATGCCACCAACCAAGGGCTTTTGGTATTTGGTCCCGACACTAATCAGTTTTGGTATTGGGATGGTACACAATGGGTTCCTTTTCCATTGCCTCCTGTACCCGGCCCTACGGGGCCGCAAGGTCCAACCGGCCCTACGGGTGCACAAGGTAATGTAGGCCCCACCGGCCCGCAGGGAGCTACCGGCCCGCAAGGCGATACCGGAGCTACGGGAAGTATAGGTGCCACCGGTGCGCAAGGAAACACTGGCGCCACAGGTGTACAAGGCAATACTGGCGCAACGGGTGCGCAGGGTTTGCAAGGAAACACCGGAGCTACAGGAGCTACCGGGGCTACAGGTCCGGCTACTCCATGTGCGCCTACAACTCTATCATTTAACAATAGCGGTACTATTACTTATGCCGATAACTGCGGCAATACCATCACCTCGCCAAATGCTGCATGGCTCGTAGGCGGCAATACCAACCCGACCAGCAATAACATTGGCAATACCGGCAATGCTCCGCTCAACTTTATTACCAACAACCAAAACCGCATGAGCGTAGAAGCCAATGGCGATATTTTTGTGGCCGGCAGCAAACCCATTTATCTGCAACGCTTTTTTTGCAACGGCTGCGATAACCCCAACAGAAACACTGGTGTATCCAGCGCAACTTACGTAGCCGTTATTGCCGGTTTTTACCCCACCAGTAATGCCGATGCAGAAAGCACCCGCGCCCGCATGTACGAAAACGGTGGCACTTGGTGGTTTAAAGGCGATACCGAAGGCCCCAGTGGTGAAGACTGGAGTGTAGATGTAATGTTCATTAAACGTCAATTAGCAGATGACCTGCGCCCTGCTTCGCAAAATGGTGGTGGTACGGGGTTTTAACCCACAGCCACTACCGAAATTTCTACCCGCGCATCTTTAGGTAAGCGCGCTACTTCTACGGTTTCACGAGCAGGAAAGTCGCTTGTAAAGTAAGAGGCATACACCTCATTAACTGCTGCAAAATCGTTCATGCTTTTTAAGAAAATACCGGTTTTTACAATGTGCTCATAACCCAATCCGGCTGCTTGTAAAATAGCGCCAATGTTTTGCATTACGCGGTGGGTTTCTGCTTCTATGGTACTACTAATAAGTTGGCCGGTGGCAGGGTCTATGGGTATTTGGCCGGAAACAAACAGCATGTTCCCTGCTTTAATAGCTTGCGAATAGGGGCCAATAGCCGATGGTGCTTCGGTGGTAGAAATGACGGTTTTGCTCATGTGGATGGTTTAAAGAAAAATGTATTTTGCGCGGCTAATGTACATGCGAATGCGAATTTTAGCTACCGGTGAACAACAACGCGTAAACGAACTCCGCGCACGCCTTGCGGCAGTGCCCGACATAGAATTGGACTATACCGATGGGGACGAGGAAGAGGATTTTAAACAATACGATGTCGTATTTGATTTAAACCTAGATGATGACCCTTCTAATCTTGCTTACTACGCTGCTCTAAAAGAAAAACCTGTGCTGGTGAGTGCCGTAAAGTCTTCATTAGCCGAAATGGTGTATGCTACTAATGCTAAGGTAAAATGTCAGCTTTTTGGCATCAATCCACTACCAGGTTTTTTAGAACAATCTCTGTGGGAAGTAAGTGCTTTCCGGAAATTTGAATTTCCGGCTTTAGAACAGTTATTAAAAAAACTGCAAGTAAATTATGCCCCCGTAGAAGACCGCGTAGGTATGATAAAGCCGCGCATAATCTTTATGATTATCAACGAAGCGTGCTACACCTTACAAGAGGGCACTGCCGGTATTGAAGATATAGACACTAGCATGAAATTGGGCACCAACTATCCGTATGGTCCGTTTGAATGGTGCGATAAAATTGGCATTACCGCAGTATTTGAAACTTTGACCGCTCTGTATGAAGATACCAAAGACGAGCGATACAAAATTTGCCCGCTGCTCAAAACAAAATACCTCCGCAACGAAACATTTTACAAAAAGAAATAACCTAGGAATTGAACCAATTACTGATATACACGCCTGAAGCGACCAATCGGCTACGATATACCTCTGATTTATTGCTCACCGATTTGTTGGGTTTAAACTATGAACTGACTTCCGATAAGGAAAGGTTCGTTCAATCTTCCTTACCAAAGTTCAGTTACGCAAAGCAACCGTTAGGCAATGAGTTGTTTTTTGAATGCCACGAAATACTGTTTGATACGGACATCAAATATCAACCCATAGCCACTGCCGAGCACGAAAACCTAAAAGGATTTTTTACAGTTAGCGATAAGAGTGTATTACCTTTCGATTTGTTTGCTACTGCTTTTTACTTGGTCACCAGCTATGCTGAATACTTGCCAGCCAAGCAAGACAAATACAACCGCTTTAGAGCCAGCCAAAGCATGAACTACAAAGCAGGTTTTTTGGAAAAACCGATGGTGAACATGTATGCCGTTTTTTTGAGAGATAAGCTACGCGAGTTGTATCCGCAGTTAGAGTTCAAAGAGCGTAAGTTTACCTACATACCAACCTTTGATGTGGATATGGCTTTCAGCTACAAGGGCAAGGGCTTTCAGCGCAACATTGGCGGTGCTATTCGCGACATGGTGATGAATGACTTCAAAGCATTGGCAGAGCGTTTTTTAGTGCTAACCCGAGGTAAAAAAGACCCCTTTGATACGTTTGATTACATCCTGAGCATTTGCAAAAAATACCACCAAAATCCATTATTCTTTTTCTTAATGGCCGATCAATCAAGATTTGACAAAAGCATACCACACACCTACGAGCCGTTTCAGGAAATTATCCGAAAAGTATCTGAGCAGGCAAAAGCGGGCATTCACTTATCTTACCAATCGCATAAGCACAACAAGATTGAGAAGAATGAAATAATGCGGCTGGAAAACATTACCAATACATCCGTAAAAATGAACCGCTATCATTACCTTCGGTTTCATGTGCCTCGTTCATTTTTACGGTTAATTGACTACGGCATTACCGATGATTACTCCATGGGCTATGCACCACATCCGGGCTTTAGGGCTGGTATTTGCACCCCGTATTACCTGTTTAACCTCATCCACAACAAGCAAGAAAACATCCGCATGCACCCTATTGCTTTTATGGATACCACATTTATTCAATATAAAAAAAAGAACTACCGCGAGGGGCTAGAGCGCATTCGCAAAATCATGCAAAGTGTGCGTGAGGTAAACGGCACCTGCTATGCCCTGTGGCATAACGATACGTTTATTGAACGCCACCAATACCGCGGCTGGCGCAGAGTGTTTGAAACCGTGGCCGAAGAAGCCACAGAAATGATGCAAGCGTGAAACTACGGTGGGCCAAGCGAAACGAAATAAACGATGCGCTTTGGAACAAAACCATTGAGAGCTCCCCGTGTAGTTTGCCCTATGCTTACACCTGGTATTTAGATGCCGTATCCGAAAACTGGGGAGCCATTGTAGCAGAAAATTACGAAGCCGTATTACCGCTTCCTTACCTCTCCAAATTAGGCATTAAACATTTATATCAGCCGTATTACTGCCAGCAGTTGGGCTTATTTTTCAAAGAAGAATGGAACAGCGAATGTGCTACCGAAATGATGCGATTGGCACTCAAAAAATTTACACTTGCTCACTATCAGTTAAATGCCGAATGTGTTTCGCTAAAAGAAAAATTTAAGTTGAGCGAGCGAAAAAACTTGTTGTTGCCCTTGTCTGTATCTTACCATGCATTGAAACAAAACTTTTCGCAAAACCATCTACGAAATATCGGCAAGGCAGCCAAAGCCGGTTTAATTTTTGCCCCCAACAACCCGGCACAACACTTTGCCCATTTTTACCTCTCTAATATTGACCGGGTAAAAGAAAAATTTAGTCCAAAGCACGAGCAGCATTTCTTAAACCTATGCCGCACTTTAGATGAACACCATGCGGCTCAATTTGCAGCCGTAAAAAATAGCGCAGGAGACTGGCTGGCTGCGGTGCTGCTGATTCATCATACCAATCGCAAAATTGCGCTTATCAATTGCTCTAATGCCGAGGGCAAAAAAACGGGGGGTGCGCATTTTTTGTTTGCTCAACTAATTGCCCAATATGCCGGGCAACCGGTAATTTTTGATTTTGAGGGCTCCTCTATAAGCTCCATAGCCCGCTTTTACGAGGGCTTTGGCGCTACGCCCGAAACTTACCACTTGTTAAAACGGCACCCACTACAACGTTTTGGGCTAAAAAAGCATCTGTAAAAAACCTTGTTTGCAAAACCCGAAATACTATTTTTACCAACACTTAAATTTTCAATAACCCATTTGGCATGAAGAAGGTTTACATTTTTATACTCGCACTTATTGCTTCGGCATCCGGCATTGCTCAAGACATTCACTTTTCGCAATACTATGCTTCTCCCCTTACGCTCAACCCGGCTCTTACCGCCAATATCAACGGGGTTTTTCGCGCGGGCTTTAATTACCGCAACCAGTGGTTTACCATTCCTACGCTTAATTCTGTAGCGCCTTACCAAACTTACCAGGCCAGTGTAGATGCACCTATATTGCGCGAGCGCTTGGGTAACGATGGTTTTGGTTTTGGCGGTGTGTTTTATGCCGATAAAGCGGGCGATGGCGCACTAACCACTTACAGCGGTTTGGCCTCTATTGCCTACCACAAAGCGGTAGATAGATATGGCCGTGGCCGTATCAGTTTAGGCATACAGGCCGGGGTAATTTCTAAGCGCGTAAATATTCAAAACTTAGTTTTTGAAAGCCAGTTAGACAACTTTGGGTGGAACACTTCGCTCTCTAATGGCGAAAGCAATTTCAACAATCAATCCATACTATACCCCGATGTAAACATTGGCGCTTTGTGGAGCCATGCGGCTGCCGATATGGCTCGCTACTATGTGGGCTTTTCGATGAGCCACCTTTCGCGCCCACGCGAATCTTTTTTAGGTGATGCCACCAATCGGCTCAACTACCGCTACAATGTACATGCCGGTGCTGAGTTCTTTTTAGACCGTTACTACAATTTTAGCTTAACGCCTACCTTTTTGTTTATGCTGCAAAGCAATGCACAGCAATACAACTTTGGATTGGGATTAAACTACTGGCTGAATGATGATGTGGCCATTTTTGGCGGTGGATGGTACCGCGTTAAAGATGCCGTGATACTAAACCTTGGTGTTGAGTTCTTTAATACCCGCATTGGTTTAAGTTATGATGTAAACCACTCGGGCTTGCGCAATGCGTCACGCGCGCAAGGTGCATTAGAAGTATCGGCCATATATGTATTTAAGAAAGAACGCCCGGCTTCTATACAATACGAAAAGTATTGCCCGAACTTTTAATCTTAATTCAATTCTTTTCAAAAGCCCTGCAATGTTGCTGGGCTTTTCTTTTTACAAAAACTTTGTGTTGGTTTGAGGGATGAAGAAACTGCTACTCCTGCTGCTATTAGCTGCCCAACAACTATTTGCCGGCAATGGCTTTGATGAATATCAAAAGCACATTGCACAAGACCGCCTATTGCTGATTTTTGAGAAAAATATATCTGCACAACAAAAAGATGAATTACTAAGGGAGTGCAATTCCATTAGCCACTTTACACATCTGCCATCGCCAAATGTTACTATTTGTATGGTCAATGATTTTGAGCACGCACAGCAATGGGCAAAGAGCAAGAGCGAAATTAAGTGGGTCAGTTTCTTTATTACCGATGGCCTACATTATGCAGGTGTGCTCAATAAGGTTTTTGTAAAAACAAAGCATCAAAATTTTGAGCCGATGCTCAAAGCCCGTTTGCAACAACTGCAATTGAGCGAACCCAAAGCCGATAAATACATTACCAATCTTTATAGCATTGAAATTGCTTCTTCTAAACTCAACACTATAGAATGGTGCAAACTGCTAATGCAAGAAGGATGGTGTGAGTACGCTTCGCCCGATTATTTACTCAACCCGCTGGTGAATAGCAACGATACGCACTACGCCCGCCAATGGGCTATAGAAAACTACGGCACACCGCTCCAATATAACGGCACGCCCGATGCCGATATGGATGTGGACAGTGCCTGGACAATAACTGAGGGTTCGCCCAACATCAAAATTTCTATTGTGGACTCGGGTGTAGATACCCTGCACAACGATTTAAAAAACAACATGCTGCCCGGTTACGATGCAGTGGATGATTCTACCGATGGATACCCTACACCAGCATACTCAAACGATGGCCACGGCACTTGTTGTGCCGGTATTGTGGCAGCCGAAAAAGATAACAACCTGGGCATAGCCGGAGTGGCTCCAAAATGTAAGATTATACCCGTTAGAGCTTTTTATTATGTATTACTACAAGGCGCCAGCGACCCACTGCCGTACAGCACAGCCAGCGCCTTTGCCGATGCTATTGGCTGGAGTTGGAGTACGGCAAATGCAGACATACTCAGTAATTCGTGGGGCTTACCCCCTTCATTGATTTCTTTTTTGCCGGGGGGTACACAACCCGTAGAAGACGCTATACAGACTGCTTACACACAAGGGCGGCAGGGCAAGGGGGTGGCTATGTTTTTTAGCAGCGGAAACGAAGAAGACAGCACGGGTGTAATATGGCCATCGTCTTTACCGCAAACTATTGCCGTAACCGCCACCAACATGTGCGACAAGCGAAAATCGCCCGGAGATTGCAGTGGCGAATCGTGGGGAGCGAACTACGGTAAGGGTACCGATTTTGGCGCCCCGGGTGTAAAAGTTATCAGTACCGATATTCGCGGCTCTAAGGGTTTTAGCACCGGTGATTATTACAACAGCTTTAATGGCACTTCTGCTGCCTGCCCTAATGCGGCTGCGGTAGGGGCTTTACTTTTATCTATCAATCACGGCTTTTCGCCCGAAGATATTCGCCACATTATGGCTACTACTGCAGAAAAAGTGGGCGGCTACGGGTACGACTCTGCGTATGTGCATGGCGCCTGGTGTAAGCCATTAGGGTATGGTCGTGTAAATGCCTATCAGGCACTGCTTTATGCGCAAAACTATACCTACGTTTCTTCTGCCAAAGAAGAATTGTCGGTTCAGGTTTTTCCCAATCCGGCTTATGAAACATTAACCCTACTCAGTACAACGGATAAAGGCATTGTTTCCATCTACAATACAATCGGAAATTTAGTACAGCAACAAAACATTATCCAAAACTCTACTGTGCTGGATATAGCCGGCTTAAGTGCAGGTGTTTACCTGCTGCATTACCAGCATGAAGCTGTTAGCACAGCTAAAAAAATAACCATACTGGGTCGTTAAGCGCTATGGCTCATGGGGCGAGTGCTGTTGCTCTAAGGCCTGCTGTTTTTTGTTGATAGATTCGCTCATGCGGCTGTTGAGAAAAACAAAACCCATCAGCACAATGCAAAAAGCAACGAGCATCAAATTCATGGAAGTGTCGGTTTTCATAAGCTTTAGTTTTGGTTAGAAACTTTACCTTAAAAAAACGCAAACAATTGCTTGATGTTGTGTACACCCTGTGGATTCATCTGCGCTTTTTAACCGGTTTCCACATCTTTAACGATAACAGTGCCAAACCGAACCCTCTGTTTCCACAAATGTTAGTTAAGGGTTACGCCAGGTTCAACAAACTATAAATGAATGATTTGCAAAAAAAGAGCTAACTATTTTTTAATATTTGTGCGTAGTAAGTTAGCGAATGACTGTGCTAAATTGTTGACGATGTTGTACACATGTGCAGGACACTTACGCTAAACCCGCACCATATAGTTTGTACCACTCTACCATTTCGCGTACCCCGCTTTCTAAACTACAAACCGGTTTAAATCCGATTGCCTGTTGCAGTTTAGTGGTATCTGCATGTGTACGCGGCAACTCGTTGGCAGGTAGCGGTGCGTAATGTATAATCGGCTCTTTGCCGATGCAACTGGCAATTGTTTGTAAATAGTGCAGCACCGAAACCGGTGAGCCGTGCCCAATGTTGTAAACCTCGTGTGCTGGCAATTGGCTATGAGTTTGGCTTTTTTTCAGCAACCTAAAAATAGATTCTACAATGTCTGACACGTGCGTAAAGTCGCGATATACTTCTCCATTGTTGTAAAGTGTACATGGCTTGCCTTCATCAACTGCTCGCATAAATTTCCATGCGGCCATATCGGTGCGTACCCAAGAACCATACACGGTAAAAAACCGTAATCCGATACAATTCAACCCAAACTGGCTGGCATAGTTTGCGGCTAATGTTTCGCACTGCCTTTTGGTTTTGCCGTAGTAAGAAAGCTGGTTTTCTACCTCATCAGTTTCGCGATACACTTCGTTTAAGTGGTTGTACACCGAAGAACTGCTGGCATAAATCAGATGCTGCACATTATTGTTACTGCACTGTTGAAGCAAGTTAGAAAACCCCAACACATTCGTATCAAAATACAATGGTTTGTTGGCCTCTGATGCTGCTATACCTGTGCAAGCTGCCAAGTGAATGATCACATCTGGCCTAACGGTTGCAATATACTCCCCCAACTTCGGCTGATCACGAATATCGCAATGCGAGTAATTTACCTTGTCTTTAATTTGTTGTAGCCGATGCGTGTATATACTTTGCGGTTCTTGTGGTATATCTATGCCATAAACCATATACTCATCGGCTAATTTTTTTGCCAGATGAAAACCTACAAATCCACTAATTCCGGTGATAAGAATTTTTTGCATGAAACAAATGCAGGCGTAATTATTCTGCTACTAATCTAATGAGCAACCGGAATAAGCACCCGGCACAGCGGCATAACCATTGCAAGCATCTTCTGCCTCTTTTTGAGTGGCGTTATTAATTGGAAAAGTTACGGTAGAACCCATACCTCCGGAGCTAACTGTACAACGGCAAGTATAGTCTTTGGTACAAGAAGATACGGAGGACAAAAAACCAAAAAGTAGAGCGGCAGGCAGTAAATATTTTTTCATGGCTATCATTTATGTGTTGTGCTATTATACGAGAAAGATTGTATTCTTGAAACTGTGTTGTAAATAAAGCCAAATGCACTTTTGCACCATCACCACATCAGACCACTATTACAAGGTGTTTGCCTTGTGCGAGTCGCTGCAAAAATTTAGCAGCGATTTTACGCTGCATGTGCTGGTGGTGGAGCGCGATTTGCCGCACCTCATTTTTCCTCAAATTAAAAAATATCACTTAAGTGATATACAGCAAAATACCACTGCTAATGGAATAGCCGCTAAGTATCGCAAAAATGCGGACCGCCTACGGTGGAGTATGAAGCCCGTTTTTCTAAAGTATTTGTTAGCGCAGCCAAAGATTGAGAATGTAGTGTATTTAGATAACGATTTATTTTTCTACAACGATTACCGGTTTTTGTTTAATTACTTCAAAGAACATTCGTTTTTGCTTACCCCACATCACTACGAGCGCTCACCACATCAAAACCAAAACATGCTGGAAGCCAACTATCGCATTGGCTTGTTTAATGCCGGTTTTGTAGGTGTACGCAAAGATGCTGCCGATACGCTGCAATGGTGGGCAGAGTGTTGCCTTTATCGCTGTCAAAAAAACTCGCTGCGCGGTTTATTTGACGACCAAAAATACTTAGACCTTATACCGATAATGCACGACAATGCACTGATTATTCGCCACCGTGGTTGTAATGTAGCTGAATGGAATAGGGCAATTTGTGAGCGAATAAAGGTTAACGGTGAAGTGCTGATAAATGGCACATATCCTATCGTGTTTATTCACTTCAACAATTCTACCATCCGCGAAATTGAGCGGGGTAACGATCCTTTGCTAGAGCCGTATTACCAGCAATACTTTCGTACACTCCAAAAATTTAAAAAAGAGCTACGGTTACCCCATTTGTTCTTTTTACCTAAATGGGTAGAGGTACTTAAATATAAAATCTGGAAAACAGCTACAAATCTTGATTTGTAAAGCCCATCAAATTGATTGATTTGTTTCGTGAAAAACATCCGTGCACATCTGTTTCTTTTTGTAGTTAATCTATTTTACGGAGCGGGTTTTACGGTTTCTAAAATCGTGATGCCTGAGTTTATACAACCGCTTGGTTTTATATTTATCAGAGTATTTGTAACTACTACGCTGTTTTTTTTACTGCATTTTTTTTGGCTGAAAGAAAAAATTGAAAAGCGCGATTGGTGGCTGCTTGCCTTGTGTGGCATGTTTGGTGTAGTTATTAATCAAGAAATGTTTTTTATGGGCTTGAGCATAACTACACCCATTAACGCTTCGCTGATAATGATAATGACCCCCATTTTGGTATTTGTTATTTCTTTTTTTCTAGCACACGAAAAGGCAACCTGGCAAAAGATATTAGGTTTAGTAGCCGGATGCAGTGGTGCGTTGCTCATCTTAGCCGGTAAAGAGTTCAGCTTTTCAGGCAAAACAATTTTGGGCGATTTATTCATTCTGATTAATGCCACTTCGTATGCTGTGTATTTGGTCATCGTTCGCCCGCTCATGAAAAAATATCATCCACTTACGGTTATCAAGTGGGTTTTCTTTTTCGGCTTATTTCCGGTTACCCTTTTCGGATGGCAGCAATTCTCCGTTATACAATGGTCTGCTTTTACGGCATCTATTTGGCTGGCGCTGGCCTTTGTTGTAATATGTACTACTTTTTTAGCATATCTGCTAAACATCCTTGCGCTGCGCGAAGTACATTCATCTGTAGTGGGGGCATACATCTATTTACAACCGGTCTTAGCCACCCTTATTTCTGTTTCATTGGGTAAAGATGCCCTTAGTGCAGAAAAAACCATTGCTGCTTTGCTAATATTTGTAGGCGTGTATCTGGTATCGTTTGCCGAGCGCATCAAAATTTTCAATCGCCCGGATAAAAATCCGGATAGCGATAATGTATTGCTGGAATAAATCAATTTCGTTCTCCGCGCAAATCAATTTCTGTGTTGTCGCCTATATTCAAACTCTGACTGAGCCCGGCCACAACCGAATCGCTGCCTATAAGTGATGAATGCAGCACTACGTTTTCTAACTTGCTGTAAGAGCCAACAATAGAGTTTTTGATAATGGAGTAATTGACTTCTGTGTTTTCTCCAATACTTACATCGGGGCCTATGATGCTGTTTTTGATGCGGGCGCCTTTGGCAATTTGTACCGGTGGAATGATGATAGCATTATCACAAACTGCATGATTGCCCGCTTTATCGCCTAAGCGCCTTAGCAGTATGGAATTGGTTTCCAGCAAAATTTCTTTTTTACCTACATCATACCAGCTCTCAATTTTTTGCCCTTTAAACTGCACTCCATCTTTAATCATTTTTTGTAGTGCATCGGTCAGGTAAAACTCGTTGTTGCTACGGATGTTGTTTTGAATATTGTACTCTAATGCATCAAACAACTTTTGTGTTTCGCGGATAAAATAAAATCCAACCAGTGCCATATTACTGCGCGGTATTTGTGGTTTTTCTACTACTGCTTTTATATGGCCATTGGCATCTATCTCTGCTACCCCAAAGGCGCGTGGGTCTTCTACTTTTTTTACGCAAAGGGTAGAGTGTGGCTCAGCTAATATTTTTTTTATATCTATGTCTACAATAGCATCGCCCAGATGTATAACCAACTCTTGCTCTAGGTTTACCACCTCTTTAGCGCACCAGATAGCGTGTCCCAATCCCTCCCTGTTATCTTGATAAACATACTTTACCTTCAAGTTTGGGTAATGGTTATCTACAAACTCCTTTATTTTCTCTCCCAAGTAACCAATCACCAATACAAAATCTGTAATGCCATTTTCTGCCAGTTCATCTATGATAAATGATAGTATAGGTTTTCCTGCTACAGAAATAAGGGCTTTGGGTTGTGTGTAAGTAAGCGGGCGAAGGCGCGTGCCGGCACCGGCTACAGGAATAATGGCTTGCATGTAAAGTAATTGCTGCGAATATAGACGTTGTATATGAAGTAAGCATTAAAAACCGGAAATCATGTGGGGGTCTTTTATTGTTCGCTAAAGTCGTTTGTTACATTTGAAAAAATCTGTGGCCAAACTTGTAATACATAAAGCCACCCGTTCAATATGCGATTCTTCTATTTGATGATGTTTCTTCCTGTAGTTGCAGCGGCTCAAAGCTACCCTCCGGGTATTTTTGAAGATACTGCCCATGCTCCTTTTGTGTATGGAGTAGCTTCCGGTGACCCAACTGCACAAAGCGTCATCATTTGGACAAAAGTAAGACCATCTGAAGATACTATTCTTGTTTGGCAGGTAAGTACCGACAGCTTGTTTACGAAGATCGTTCAGGAGGGCAGTATTATAGCTACTTCCATAAGTGATTATTGTGTGCAGCATGATGTGCAAGGACTGCAAACCAATACCACATATTACTATCGCTTTGCCACCGAAAAGAAAAAGTTTTCTGTTGTAGGTATTGCTAAAACATTGCCTATTGGCGATGTTAAACACATCAAACTGGCTGCTGTTTCGTGCAGCAGTATTTGGGCAGGACACTTTAATGCCTATAGGCGAATTGCTGAGCGTGGTGATGTTGATTTTGTCATTCACTTAGGCGATTACGTGTACGACTATCCCGATCGCAAGCAGCTAAACCGCATGCCTTCAGAGTATCCTAAAGATTGTGCCTCACTTACCGATTGGCGCGAGCGGCACACCTACTATCTGTTAGATGCTGACCTGCGTAAGTTGCGTCAACAAAAAACGTGGATTACCATTTGGGATAACCACGATACCGATGTAGAAGAGCCGGGCAAAACCGAAGAGGCCATTCAGGCGTTTTACGAATACCTGCCTATACGCATGCCCGATATTGCTCACCCAGAAAACATATACCGAAAGTTCAGCATAGGAAATTTAGCCGATTTAATAATGATAGACATGCTGCTTTTTCGTGGCAAAGAAGAATATGCTCCCGGCAAAAAATCGGTACTTGGTCTAAAGCAAGATGAGTGGCTCAAAACAGAACTACAAAACTCAACAGCAACCTGGCGGCTAATTGGCAACCAAGAAATGATGACCGACTGGCTGAGCAGCCCCACCATAAAAAAACTAACCGGCCAAGGCGATGGCCGCGTAATGGATCCCGGCAACTGGAGCGGCTACCCCGAAGACCGACAGCGGTTGTATGACCTTATAGAAATGAAAAAGATAAACAACGTAGTGGTACTTACCGGTGATGTACACATGAGTTTTGTAATGGATATGACCGGAACACCGCGTAATCGTGAAAGATACAATCGTAAAACTGGCGAAGGGGCTATAGGCGTAGAACTAACCACTCCCAGCATCTCACGGGTAAACATGCGCGATGCAGGCATACCCGGTGGATTTATACCTGCTGTGCAAGACATCAGCAACCGGCTAAACCCTCACCATGTGTGGACTCATTTTACGGAGCATGGCTATTTAACTTTAGATGTAACTCCTGAGCGCTGCATTGCTGAGTTTTGGTATGTACCCATTAACAAGGTAACCTCTGAGCAAAAGTTTAAGCGTGGCTATGTGGTAAAAAGCGGAGTAAACCATTGGGAGCGTGATTACAACACAAAGCCGCTACCTGTTAACTCAAAAAACTAACGATTATTAGTTTAACCCATAAACAATTCGCATTCTATCCATCTCCCTAAATAGCTCGTTGCTCATTTCTATGTTTTTGTTGGTAGAAGAAAGCGGCATCAGGATGCCTTCTTCTTCGTCTATCAACTTAAAGCGCAGTTTTGTTTTGCCGGGGTAGCGAGCCACCAAATCTTCTAACTCCTTTATCAACTTGTCAGTTACTTCAAAAGCGGTTAACTCCAATGTAAGATACTTGGTCAGCTTGGTGCGAATGTCCGAGAGCAATTCAATATTCATGATTTTGAACTCGTACTCTGTTTCGCTGTTCCAGCGCTTCTGGTAGCGCCCGGTAACAAACACCTGCACATCGGGCAAACTGATAAACTCGCGAAACTTGACGAAGTCTTTGCCGAACAAAGCAAATTGATAGCTACTATCAAAATCTTCAATAGTAAAGCGGGCATACTGGTTGCCATTCTTGGCAAACTTGGTTTCGGTAGTAGTAATAATACCGGCAATTTTAATGTCGCGGTCTTTGCGGTTTTCAATATCCGCCAAGCGGCAATTGGTAAAATGCTTTATCTCTAATTTGTAATCTTCTAACGGGTGCCCACTGAGATAAATACCAATCACCTCTTTCTCTTTTTTGAGTTTTTCTAACAAACTCCATTCTTCACAAGGGTTTATGGGCGGCTCCGGAATATCTGCCGATGACTGGCCTGCTGCACCAAATAATGACACCGTGTTATTTTGATGTGCTGCCTGAATCACACTGCCGTACTTGGTGGCTTTCTCAATAACAGTAAGTCCGTCTTTTTTATCGGGTGTAAAAAACATAGCCCGATGTAAACCAAACGAATCAAAAGCACCGGCCAGTGCCATGCTCTCAAACGATTTTTTATTGACCGTACGCAAGTTTACCCTGCGCGCAAAATCCCAAACATTTTTAAATGACCCTTTGGCGCTGCGCTCTGCTATAATACTTTCTACTGCGGCCTCGCCTACGCCCTTTACAGCAGCCAGCGCAAAGCGAATTTCCCCCTGCTGATTAACTGAAAATTTTACATCACTCTCATTCACGTCAGGCCCTTTAACTACTATGCCCATGCGCCTGCACTCTTCCATAAAGAAGGTGATTTTATCAATATTTCCCTGGTTGTGTGTGAGTACAGAAGCCATGTACTCAGCCGGGTAGTTGGCTTTGAGGTAGGCCGTTTGAAACGCCACAAATGCATAACAGGTACTGTGCGATTTGTTGAAGGCATACTGGGCAAACGCTTCCCAGTCTGTCCATACTTTTTCCAATTTCTTTTCCTCCAAACCCTTTGCCACTGCACCTTTCATGAATTTATCCTTCATTTTATCCAATGTGGCTTTGTCTTTTTTGCCCATTGCTTTGCGCAGTACATCGGCATCGCCTTTGCTAAACCCGGCCAGTTTTTGCGAAAGCAACATCACCTGCTCTTGATACACGGTGATGCCGTAAGTCTCTTTTAGATACTCCTCCATTTCGGGCAAATCGTAAGTAATTTTTTCGCGGCCGAGCTTACGGGCAATAAAGTTGGGGATGTATTGCAGCGGCCCGGGTCGGTACAGGGCGTTCATGGCTATCAAATCATCAAATCTATCGGGCTTTAAATCTTTGAGGTACTTCTGCATACCCGCGCTTTCAAACTGAAAAGTGCCGTTGGTTTCTGCTCGTTGATAAAGTTCTAACGTCTTCGCATCATCCAGCGGAATTTCATCCGGGTCAATTTTTATGCCGTGGTTTTGCTCTATCAATCGTATAGCATCGCGAATGATTGTGAGGGTTTTTAATCCCAAAAAGTCCATCTTAATTACTCCGGCATCTTCTATCACTTTTCCTTCAAACTGAGTGATGAGCAGATCCGTATCTTTTGAGGTGGCTACCGGTAAAATTTCTGTAATATCTTTTGGTGCAATAATGATTCCCGCAGCATGTATGCCCGTGCCACGCACACCACCTTCTAACTTTTCTGCTTCGCGCAGTACTTTGCCTTGCTCAGACTCTTCGCTATAGATTTTGCGCAATTGTTTTACTTGTTCCAATTCTTCCCCACTTAAACCCTCTTTGTCTTTTAAGCTCTTTTCGCCTTCTAATGGGGCATGAAAAATTCGCTCTAACTCTATGCCCGGTTTTTCGGGTACCATCTTAGTAAGCAGGAGCGATTCGTTGAGCGGCAAATCCAATACGCGCGCCACATCTTTGATACTTACTTTGGCGGCAAGCGTGCTGTAGGTTACAATTTGCGCCACTTGTTGCTTGGTATATTTTTCTACTACGTACTTGATCACTTTGTCGCGGCCCTCGTCATCAAAGTCGGTATCAATATCGGGCATGCTCTTGCGGTCGGGGTTCAAGAAACGTTCAAAGAGTAGATTGTACGCCACGGGGTCAATATTGGTTATACCCACACAATAAGCCACCACACTTCCGGCCGCAGAGCCACGACCCGGTCCCACCAGTACTTTCATTTGCCTGCCGGCATTAATAAAGTCGGCCACTATCAAAAAGTATCCGGCAAAGCCCATTTTTTTAATGGTCTCTAATTCAAATTGAATGCGGGTATCAATTTCGGGAGTTAGCACTTTGTATCTGCGTTTGGCGCCCTCATAAGTCAAGTGGCGTAGGTACTCCCATTGGTTGAGTACTTCGGGTGTCAGATATGTTTTTTCGTCTATTTGTTCACCGGTGCTGTGTTTTTGAAACTCGTTAGGAATAGGGAAGTTGGGAAGCATAATATCTTGCTTCAGTTTTAGATGCTCACATTTGCCAATGATTTCGTTGGTATTGTCCAGTGCCTCTGGTACATCGGTAAAAAGCGTTTCCATTTCACCGGTGGTTTTAAAATAAAATTCATCGTTGTAAAACGCAAAACGCTTGCCTTTAGACACCATATCGTCATCGCCAAATTCTTTGTTGGTAGGGGTGCTTTGTTTTTCTCCGGTGTTAATGCACAGCAAAATGTCGTGCGCATTGGCATCTTCTTTATCTACATAGTGCGAGTCGTTTGTACATATTATTTTTACCTTATACTCTTTGGCCCACTGTTTAAGTATTTCATTCACTTTTTCTTGCTCTTGCATACCGTGGCGTTGTAGCTCTATGTAGTAGTCCTCACCAAATAGGTTGAGCCACCATTCAAACTCTTTACGGCCTTCTTCTTCGCCTTTTTTTAAAATGGTTTGTGGCACCATAGCGCCTATGCAGCAAGTGGTGGCAATCAGGTTTTCGTGATATTTTTCTATCAGCGATTTGTCTATCCGCGGATACTTTCCATAGAGCCCTTCTACGTAACCCAGCGAACACAGCTTGACTAAGTTTTTGTACCCCGCTGCATTTTTTGCCAGCAGCAGTTGGTGGTAGCGTTTGTCTTTTTCTTCTTTGGTAAACTTGGTGCGTGTGCGGTCGGCTACTACATAAAATTCACAACCTACAATGGGCTTTATAGGTGTGCCATCGGGCAGTTTGTGTTTACCGGCCTCGGCTACAAAATCAAACACGCCAAACATGTTGCCATGGTCAGTAATAGCTAACGCTGGCATACCATCAGCAACTGCTTTTTTATACATAGAAGAAATACTAGCAGCACCATCTAACAAAGAGTACTGAGTATGACAATGAAGGTGGCTAAAGGTAGGCATGGCTGAAAAAATTTACCGGTAACAAAAAGGAAAACCGAAGATAACCCGCAGGTATGGGTTGCATCAAATAAACTTATGAATAGACAGCAAGCATTTTTGTGGAAATATTTTTGAAACTCAAGCCAAACGCGGAACAGCGCTATGGAAAATCAAAGAGCCACCGGTATAAACCAATGGCTTTAGCTCCCCGACCTGGGCTCGAACCAGGGACCCTCCCGATTGACCAATCGGGATGCTCTAACCGTTTCGCCTATTTTAAAATAGAAAAAGGCAACACATGTGTGCTGCCTTTAGCTCCCCGACCTGGGCTCGAACCAGGGACCC
>JAEUVA010000009.1 GCA_016787045.1 Chitinophagales bacterium | reverse complement strand
ATTCGCCAACTGACTTTCGTGTTGCTTGTACAGTACGCGGCCCTGTACATCGGTAAGCATAAACGTAGCTTCCTTAATATGCTGCTCACCACGCAGTGTAATTAACACATCTTCTACAAACGGATTAGGGTAAACTTGTATCAAGCCCCCTTCGGGAGTTGGGGGGCTTGGGCTGATGCCCACCGGCCACATACAAAATTTCATCAGCCAAAAATCTTGGGTTTGGTAGCTGGTATCCCAGTTCGTAGCTGTTTGGTAGCCGTTGGGAGGTAATTTCATCCCACCTCCAACGGCATAGCATCCATCTGAAGTTGCTGTTGCATAACCACCGGCATTGGCAAGAGCTGTCTTATCCCAAATGCGGGTTCCAAATGAATCTGTTCTTACAAATAAAGTTCCTAAACCGAATTCAGATTTGTCTTCATCAATAGGCTCAGTAGCATCACCTCCAATAATGTAATCTCCGTTTTCCAGCTCTATTATCATATTAGGCCAACATGTCGCAACACTAAATTGTCTTATTATATTACCATTTACATCCAATTCAATAGTCCATCCCCCCCCTTTTTGTATTGTTTTGTTGCCCGTAATACCTAGAGGTGCTAATCCCGATACCAGATAGTTGCCGTTCAGTTTCTCAAAGCATTTCGTAAATTCATCTCCACTATTCGTTCCCAGCGTTCTGTCCCACTGTTTGCTACCCATGCTGTCTATCTTTATTATCCAGTAGTCGCTACCGGTGCCCCAGTTGTTTTCGCTCTTATCGCCACTGCTGGTAGATCGGCTAATGCCGCCCAGTAGGTAGCCACCGTCTGCGGTTTGTATCACATCCGCACAAAAATCCTGTATGCTGCCGCCAAAGGTTTTATCCCATTGCTTGTTGCCCACGCTATCAATCTTCACCACCCAGTAATCTTCCCAAATGCCTCGGTTGGCTTCAGTTTTGTCGCCCCCTATGCCCGATTCAGAGTAGCCGCCTAAGAGCGCCCCACCATCCTTAGTAAGGGTCATAGCCCACAGGTAATCGGCACCTGGGCCACCATAGCACTTATCCCAAAGTTTGTTTCCATTGCCATCTGTTTTCACTACCCAATAGTCCCAGTTACCCTTCCCATTTTCACTTTTATCGCCTCCGGCAACAGGGCTGCCACTATGCCCAGCTACTAGGTAGCCGCCATCTGCGGTTTGGGCTATCTTGGTACATACGTCAATCCCGTTGCCGCCAAAGCGCTTATCCCATTGTTTCATGCCATTGGCATCTAACTTTATCAGCCAGTAATCAGTTGCACCTCTGCTGATTTGGCTGATGTCTCCTCCCATTTTGGAGTCCGTATATCCTGCCATTGCAAATCCACCATCTGCGGTAGCTATAAAATCCTTGCAACCATCATTATCATATCCGCCATACCCATAGTCCCACAGTTTTACAATGTTGAGTTGCGCTGGCAACAAATATGTGCTGCCAACAAACAATATTCCCGTTAGTAATTTTTTCATGGCTTAGTATTTTATCAGTTTTCCAGTGTAGCGTTTATAATCGCAGTCCACAACGCGGTAGTAATATACACCGGCATTTGCATTGGATGCATCCCATACCCAATATCCGCTCTCGTTAGTGGCGTTGCAGAGAGTACGGCCATTTATATCGTATATAGTAAGAGTACTCGCATTGCAGTTCAGTTGGCTCAACACAAAGCTAAAGTGGTTTTCGGAGGGGTTGGGATTGTATGTCGTCAGAACAAAGTGGACTAAAAGTGTCGTTATTTAGTGGAGAGTTTTGCATGATTTAATGTTTGAGTTTTTGGAGGTATATCAACAAAAATAAATGGTTTTATGGAAGTGGTGAAGAGGCGTTCTCTCCACCACTTTTTATTTCTGTTGGTTCGGTTATTCCTGATGGGTTGCACTCCTGCATTGCCCACTTCCGCTTTACCGAACCGGTTAAAGGTAATCTATTCTCTTTTTGCCATATGCTTACGGTGTTGTTCTTTCCGTTTTTGCAAGGTTCTGGCTTTGGTACGTTGGCGTTTTTGGAGCACTCTTTGGGCTTGGTGGAAGTAAACCTGAGCAGGGGTGCAGTTATTTAATGATTCGTGATAGCGGTGATGGTTGTAGTGGTGCACGAACTTAGCTACGGCTCGTTGGAGTTCTTCGGGGCTGTAGTAGTGTTCGAGTTTGATGACGTTTTTCAAACTGCGGTTGTAGCGTTCAATCTTGCCCTGTGTTTGGGGGTGCATCGGGCGACCGTGCACGGGCGTGATGTTTTCATCGCTGAGGAAGGATTTAAACTCGTGTGCGATGTAGCTGCTGCCGTTATCGCTCAGCAGCTTTGGGCGCCTGTTTTTTGGTAGGTTGGCATGTGCCAACGCTTTGCGCACGGTGCTTTCGGCATCTTCGGCTTTCATGCCTTGGCAAAGTTCCCAGCCCACGATGTAGCGGCTGTAATCATCCAGCACGGTAGAAAGATAATACCATCCCCAGCCGATGATTTTGAAGTAAGTGAAGTCTGTCTGCCACATTTGGTTGGGATAGGATGTTTTGTCTTTGAACGCATCACCTGCAGATAGCACAATATGAGCCGGAGCGGTGAGCAACCCATATTCGCGCAGGATGCGGTAAACGCTGCTTTCGCTGATGTAGATACCGTGGTAATCGGTGATATGCCATGCCAGTTCGCGAGCGGAGTAGTCTTCTTTGTCTAAGGCGATTTCCACTACTTTCTCCCGTTCCTGAACGGGAATGCGGTTCCACACCTGCCGGGGTGATGATGAACGGGGTTGCAAACCTTCTTCGCCATATTGTTGGTAGCGTTCATACCACTTGTAGAAAGTTGCTTTGTGGATGCCGAGCTTCTGAAGCGTGGCGGTAACGCCAATATCGGAGCCGTCCACAAGGCGGATGATTTCTAATTTTTGTGCGGGCGTATGTTTCATATACTTTGGATAGGTTTGTTTTATTCCAAGCCGCGCAAACTTTTTTTAAGCACTTTTACTTCTATAGACAGATTTGCCACCAAATCTTTGAGGTGTTCGTTCTGTTCACGAAGTTCCTTTACCTCTGTACTATTAGCATTGCGCTCGGTATCTCCGCTCAATCGCTTTTTGCCGGCTTCCATAAAGTCCTTGCTCCAGTTGTAGTAGTTGGCTTCATGTATGCCGTATCTGCGGCAGAGGGCGGATATGCTTTCTTCGCCCCGAAGTCCTTCCAATACAATCTTGATTTTCTCTTCGGCTGAAAACAGCCTGCGTGTTTTGCGTTTGATGTCGCGAACGATGCTGCTCGCACGTTGTTTTCTGCCTCCGGCAGTCTGATTACTTTGTTCCATTTTGTGTTTGATTTTGAATTTGATTAATCCTCAAAATCCTCCACTAAATTTATGAACTTATTAGTCTACTTTTGGCTGACGATTTACAGGTAAAGAAAAAGTCCGCCAATAAAAAGTGAAATGAGTTTTATGAATTTGTCAGTAGTCGGTGTCTCCTTTTGAATTGGGCTAAAAGTGTCAGCAAGTGAAGAACCAACTGACTTAAACTTATCCTCAATGTCCTTGACTTTTTGTTGTTTGCTCGCTTTGTCTTGTCGTCTTAAATCTTGTTTTGCTTTAGCGTCTGCAAGTTGTTCTTGTGTCAGTTGTCGGCTGTCAAGTTCAAGTCGTGCAGCTTCAACTGCCAAAGGTTGGTAGTCGCTTGGTCTGTCAATGATGTCCAACAACTCTGAAGTGTCAGTTGTCTTGTAACGCTGTATGAATGGATTGTCAGTCATTTTTTTGTCAGTCGGTTTGATGTTAGCACTGTCGTTGTCCCGTCCTAAAAAAAGTTGACATTAATATTGAATAAAGGTATTAAATAATTGATGTGTTTGATCGGGAGTTTTGTAGTCGCAACTTAGGTGTGGTCGTTTAGTGTTGTAAACCATTATTCCGTGTTGTATTTCTTTG
>JAEUVA010000008.1 GCA_016787045.1 Chitinophagales bacterium | reverse complement strand
TGTATGAGAGCGCTAACTACCAAAACCAATGGCACGCAGGCAACATAGCCGCAGGGGTATATGCACTGCACACCCGCATGAGCAACGGCACCGAGCAAAGAGGCAAAGTAGTGGTGGTAGATTAGCACAGCCCGCGGGCTTTAGCCCGCAGTCAAAAAATCATGTTCCGTTTATCAAAAAAATGCAAGCGGCTTTAGCCGTTGGCAATAAGCATTCGCACCATTCGCCCATTTGTAGAGCTTCCTAACAAACAACTTTCTCATAAAAACATATAGGTATAAACTTCTGTAACTAATTACACAGTCACGTATTACATCCCCATTATTCACTAACCTTGCGGTATGAATATTCCTCAGCAAAAAGTACCACGGGTGGTCATAGTGGGTTGTGGTTTTGGTGGTTTGCAATTGGCTAAATCGCTTAAAAATGCACCGGTGCAAGTGGTGCTGATTGACAAAAACAATTATCACACTTTTCAGCCCCTGCTGTATCAGGTAGCCACAGCCGGTTTAGAGGCCGATTCTATTGCTTATCCCATCCGCAAAATTTTTAAAGGGCAAACCAACTTTCATTTTCGCTGGGGCGAGGTGCAACAGATAGTGGCCGATAAAAATCTGTTACGCACCACCGTGGGTGATTTGCCTTATGACTATCTGATAATAGCCACCGGCACTACTACTAACTACTTTGGCAACACCGCTATTGAGCAACATGCCATGCCCATGAAAAGCGTAACCGAGGCGCTGAATCTGCGCAGCATGATTTTGCAAAACTTTGAACAAGCACTACTTTCAGACAATATCAAAGAGCAAGAAGCGCTGATGACTTTTGCGGTAGTAGGTGGCGGCCCCACAGGCGTAGAGTTGGCCGGTGCACTTTGCGAATTGAAAAAACATGTATTACCCAACGATTATCCGGAGTTGGATTTCCGGAAAATGCGCGTACTGTTGATTGAAAGCGGACCCGAGGTGCTGCAAGCCATGAGCGCGCCAAATCAGCAAAAGGCGAGAACATATTTAGAAGAATTGGGATGCGAAGTGTGGTTAAATACCAAAGTGGCCGGTTATGATGGCAGCATAGTTAATTTTCAGGATGGCAAAAGTTTGCATACCAAAAATTTGCTATGGGCTGCGGGTATTAAAGGTGTAACTATACCCGGGCTTAATGCTGATGCGCTCAATAATCGCGGCAGATATGTGATTGATGAATATTGCCGTGTTAAGCGATACGAAAACATCTACGCCCTTGGCGATGTAGCAGCTATGAGCTCCGAAAAATTCCCCAACGGGCATCCGCAGGTGGCGCCTGTGGCAATACAAATGGCTGAGTTGGTGGCCCGCAACATTCAAAAGTTATTGAAGCAGCAAACGCCCGATAAGTTTGAATATTTTGACAAAGGAGCCATGGCCACCGTAGGGCGCAACCGCGCTGTGGTAGAGGCGTTCAATATTCGCTTTGGCGGCTTTGCCGGATGGTTTGTGTGGATGGCGTTGCACCTCATGCTGTTGGTGGGTTTTCGCAATAAAATAGTGGTATTCATCAATTGGCTTTGGAATTACATCAACTACGACCGTAACATACGCTTAATCATAAGGCCATATCAAAAAGCATAGCGCTGACTGGTATTTTTTTACTTTAGTTTTTCTGTAAGTCGCTGATGGTAAAACACTACTTCCTCACTTTTTTGCTGATTGGATTATCGGTTGTGTTATATGCGCAAAACCCCGATGGTACCGATGTGCAGGAAATAATTGAGAACAACGCCATACAAACAGAGAGCGAGAGTTTTGATTATGATGCCAATATTGATGAACTGGAGTATTACAAAAAACATCCCATCAATCTTAACCGCACCACAGCCGAGCAGCTCAACGATTTGGGCTTGCTCACCGCACAGCAAATTTCTTCTCTCATCAACTACATTGCCTTACATGGCGAGTTGATTTCGGTGTATGAATTACAAGCCGTACCCAAGTTCGATTTGAAAACCATTCAACTGCTATTGCCATACATAGAAGTGAATAATAATGTGAATGAAAATATAGTGCCGCTTAAAAAGCTGTTGAGTAAAGGGAAGTTCACCATCGTGAGCCGCTATAAGCAAGTGGTAGAAAAAAGCAAAGGATACAAACTAACCGATGGAAACCGCTACCTCGGCAATCCGGCTAATTTGTTTTTTCGGTTCAGGTATCAGTATGGCACTAAGTTGAGCTACGGATTTACCGCAGAGAAAGATGCCGGTGAAGAATTTTTTAAGGGAAGCAATAAACAGGGCTTCGATTATTACAGTGGTCATTTGTTTTTACGCGATATGAAAGTGCTTCGCGCCCTTGCATTGGGTGATTATGAAGTACGCCTGGGGCAAGGGTTAATTATGTGGAGTGGCTTTGGTGTGCGCAAAAGCCCGGCTGTGATGAATGTAAAGCGCATGGGCATGCGGCTGCGGCCTTATACATCGCTCAATGAATTTAATTTTATGCGCGGTGCTGCGGTTACGTTGGGCAAAAAAGGTTTTGAGTTTACGGCCTTTGGCTCGCTTAAACAACTGGATGCTAATTCGGTGGTTATCGGCACCGATACTACGGTAAGCGAAGAAGAGTTTTTTACCTCCTTCAACGAAGCGGGTTTTCATCGCACTCCCAATGAAGTAGCCGACCGCAGCCGTCTGCTTACCCTCAATACCGGAGGCAACTTTAGTTACAATACTAAAAAATGGCATGTAGGCGCTAATGCGCTTTATACCCGCTTTTTTGGCAAGTATCAGCCCACATTATACCCTTACAGTCAATATAATCTTCAAAAAAACTCTTTGCTAAATGTCAGTGTAGATTATCATGTGTTGGTTCGTAACGTACATCTTTTTGGCGAGGCAGCCATGAGCGATAACCGGGGTTTTGCCGTATTGAATGGTGCTATGATTAGCGTTGACCCTAAAGTAGATTTGAGTGTAGTGCACCGCTATTTTGCCCGCAACTATCAATCGCTGTATGCCAATGCCTTTGGTGAAAGCAGCCGCCCGCAAAACGAACATGGAGTATATGCGGGCATCAGCATTAAACCTATCCGGCAGATACGTATTGATGGTTATTTTGATTTGTATAAAAGCAACTGGCTCAAGTACCTGACCGATGCACCATCGTGGGGTAGCGATAATTATTTACAGTTTACTGTTATCCCTAACAAAAAAATGGAAGCTTACGTGCGTTATCGTTTTGAGTGGAAAAAGAAAAACCAGACTAACAATGAATCTGCTTTTGATTATCTGGTGGATGACATTCGCCAATCTTTACGCTTTAATGTAAAGTATAAAGTGAACGAAAGCATCACCCTCTCTAACCGTGTAGAGTGGAGCCATTATCGCAATGGCAGCACTAAACCCGAAAATGGTTTTGTGATTTATCAGGATGTCAATTTCAAGATGCTGGGTTTCCCGCTCACGTTTAATGCCCGCTTGGCCATCTACAAAACCGAAAGCTACAACACCCGCATTTATGCTTACGAAAACGATGTGTTGTATTCGTTTAGTATACCTGCTTATTACTATAACGGTATGCGCTGGTACTTTACTGCGCGGTATGCTATTACCCGCAATATTGATGTATGGTTTCGCGTTGCGCAAAACCATGTGTTTGATTCAAAAACCATTGGCAGTGGCTTAGATGAGATTAATGGTACACAGCGCACAGAGTTAAAAGCGCAGGTGCGTTTTCTGTTTTAGTATTCGCGCCCACGGCCAAACAAGTAGTGGATGCCCGTCATCAACCCCGCGCGAAAGTTGTAGCTGCGCTGATACTTTACATCGTTTTGGCTGTACCAACCTAGTGTTTTAAGTACTTGCCCGTTAAGGTCGGTTACTCCACCGTAAAACGATAATCCGATGTCAAAGTACAGATTGTCTGTAGCATATACTTCGGTTCCAAACTGCAAAGCAAAACCGAAGTCGGTAGATTTGAACTTTTCGTTGGGAGCAAGTGCGAGCGTATCATATACATAACCTGCCACTTTTACTTGTTCTTTAGCTAGAGTTCTAACACCAATTTGTGGTCCTAGTGCTACAAAAAATTTTGCTACATGCCCGGGAGAGGTGGTGTATTTGGCTAGTATAGGTATTTGTACATAATGCAATGTAATGTCGCGCTGTACATTCACATATTTCTGACCGCTACCAAATGTACCCTGCGGTATTTTGGCGGGCCCTTCAAAATTATCTTCGTAGCGCTGTCCGGTGATGTTGTATTGAATTTCTCCTTTAATACCCCAGTTGGGTGTAAAGTTATAGCCCAACACCACACCGGCATTGCCACCCCAGGTATATTTGTAATCCATTTCTGAAGTACGCACAATGTAATTGGTAAACGGTGCCAGCGTGCCATAATTATTTTGGTTAAGTATCCAGGTACTGTTAAATGTGCCTGATGCCCCGAGGTGAAATCCTTTTTGTGCTGTAATTGCTTGGCCTAGGGTAACCAATGCAGTAAGCAGAGTAAATATCTTCGTCATTTATACCGATTTTAGCAAAGCAAAAATCGCAAACAACGGCTAATTTTTACATGAAGATATTGCATAGAGTTATTTCATGGCTTAAGTATCAAAAAAATGCTTCAAGCAAATATTACCTGCATTCACCATTTGTGTACAATTTTTACTTAAATGTGCTGGAGTGTGCTGATGATGATAACTTGCAAAAGATAGGACAAGCACGAAAGCAGTTACGTCAGCAAAAAATAGCTGTTGAGAAAATTGAATTTGATAAAGACGTTGTAACCGTTTCTACCACCGGTTATCTAGAGCAGCAGGTGGCTGTTGGGCACAAATACGGTAAATTACTTTATGCTTTGAGTAAGCATTGTCAACCGGTTACCATAGTTGAGTTGGGTACCTCATTAGGCATAAGCACTGCCTACCTTGCAGCGGGCAATCCATCAGCAAAAATTTATTCAGCAGATGGTAACCCACACACTACCGCTATTGCCAAACAATTGCAAAGCGATTTGACTTTGCAAAACATTGAGCTATACAATGGGTTGTTTGATGAGTTACTTCCACAATTGTTAGGAATGATAAAAACACCCTGCTTAGTGTATATAGACGGTAACCATTCTTACGAAGCCACTCTACGGTATTTCAAAGCGTTCTTGCCCAACATGTGTCAGAAAAGCATATTGATATTTGATGATATATATTGGAGTAATGAAATGACTGCTGCATGGAAAGAAATCAAACAGCATGAGCACATTAGCTTAACCATTGACGTATATCAATTCGGCATCTGTTTTTTTAACACCGGAAAACTGGCTAAAGAAGATTTTGTGCTGCGCTATTAGCGGCCAAAGAGTTTAGCAATAGAGTCAATAATACTGATGCCAAACAGGTAGTAAGGCAAGGAGATGAGCACCGCCCAAAACAGGGCAGACATCACCATTGATAGGATAATCTTTTTCTTATCGTGAGTGATGGTGGTAGCAAACAGCACACCAACAGGTATAGAAAGTACTATAGGTGTAAGTACCGCAATACCACCCAAACCAAAACGCTGTTTTACTTTTACCAATAAGCGATTGGAGCGAGTAAATTTTCGGCCAAAAGTCTTAGGAAATTTCTGTACAAAGTAGTCTTGAATGATAGCCCCCAAATAGGTAAAAAGAACAATACCTATTATGCCGCCAATAATATTGGCAATGCTGCCACCTAAACCTAAGTTAGATTCAAGTGCGGTAATCGTGGCTAACGAAAATTTTATGATAGAGCCAAAGAAGATACCAATTGCCGAGAGTAGTTTTTCCATTTTTTCTTCACCGTTGCATAGAGCGGTTACAAGTATAACGTATTTGAAACCAAGTTTGGTTCAAAAGTTGACCACAATTTTTAGGTAAAATGTTAAAAAGGTAACTACACATCTTATCTGCTGATGAGCATGTGTTATTATTGCCGCGGTGCCAAACCATTCATGGGCCACCGAAAGAGGGCCACATGTCTAGCGCGGGCAGTAGCGAAAGTTACTGCCCTTTTTTATTGCTTCACTACTTGTTGTGATACCGTTTTGCCTCCTGCATTTACACTTATTATGTAAGTACCATTTGGTACATTTTGAAGTGATACAGTACTGTTGTATAACCCCGAGGCATTCACTTTTTGAGTCAACCGTTGTACTACTTTGCCGTTTACATCATAAATGCTGATGTATAGTGTGCCGGCTTCAAACAAATAGTATTGTACTTTTACTTCATCTATCACCGGGTTGGGGTAGCAGCCCATAACAATCACATTGTTTTTAATAGCATTAGCCGAAGTAACAATTGGAGCAATAGCCGGATTTGTACCTCTCGGTGATAGTGCTGAACAAGATGTAAGTCGGTTGCTGCCATCGTTGCAACACCAGGAGGCCGCAGTAGATGAGGTGAAGTTTTTGCTCGTGATGGTACTCATGTATATCCAATCACCATGTACTTTTTGCGGAGTTACATCAAGCAATAAATAGCCACGTTTTGATAGCTCTGCATATTTTACGTGAGTTACTAGAGATGGAATAATGTTTCCCGGTACAGGGAAAGTGATAAAGCTGCCACTGGTAACACTGGTGCAAACATATTCTACCGCAGCAGAACCTTTGCCGGTGCTGGCGGTATAAGTAGAGTCTGGATGAGGAATATCATTAGCCCAAGAAGTATGTATATCACCGGTAAGCACCACCATGTTATTTATGCCGTTATCAGACAAATGACGAATAATTTTAGTGCGTTCTGCCGGATATCCATCCCATTGGTCTTGGTTGAGTGCCTGTCCAAAAACTTTGAGTGGGGCAAACATTACTTGATTACCAATCACATGCCATTTTGTAGATGAGTTGGAAAGTTGTTGTTTGAGCCACTGCAACTGCGCAGGGCCTAGCATAGTGCGGTTGGTATCATTAACCACACTACCGGTAGTGCCGGCTTGTTGTTCGCGGCCTTGTATGCGGGTATCCACCATAATAAGATCCGCTAAGTCTCCAATGGGTATAGTGCGGTGTATGGTATCTACGCTATTGTGTACATCACGTATAGGCATCCACTCAAAGTAGCTTTTTTTACTGTAAGAAACACGATCAGCCCAGTTGCCTTCAGTGCCCGGTGTATGGTTTTCTGCGCCACCACTCCAGCTGTCATTTGCGCTCTCGTGGTCATCCCATACGGCTATCATGGGGTATTGCTGATGCACTGCACGAAGGTCAGGATCTAGTTTGTAAAATGAATGGCGCATGCGGTAGTCCTCCAATTCAGTTATCTCCTTAAATGGCTCTTGTATGCGAGAGGAATCTACACCCGGGTCAAAATCATCAGGGCCGTATTCATAAAAATAATCGCCCAGGTGAATTACTGCATCTACATCATTTTTAGTTACTATATCTTTATAGGCATTAAAGTAACCACTCTGGTAGTTAGAACAAGCCACTACAGCAAACCGAACGTTGCTTACACTGCCGGTGGGCATGGTACGGGTGCGACCGGTAATGCTGTTTACACCATTGTGGTTAAAACGATAATAGTACCAGGTACCGGGTTGCAATCCGGTGGCATCTACTTTTACAGTAAAATCTTTCGAGGCATCTGTGGTGGCACTGCCTGAATTTATTACTGCGGTAAATCCGGTATCGGTAGCTATTTGCCAGTTTAGGGTTTCAGAGGCATTGTTGGTGGTTATTCGGGTCCACAAGATTACTCTATCAGTAAGAGGGTCACCGGAGGCCACACCGTGATAAAACGGAGCCAGTGCATTATCCACATCGGCTCGCGAGCCGGAGTTATACCCCTGCGAGTTGGCTTTGAATGAAAGGTTTAGCAGTAGAACAGATGCAAGTAAAAGATGGCGCATGTGTGGCAATTTTTGTTTGCCGAAAGTAAGGTAATTTGCAAGACTGTAAAGGCCATTTTACACTATTCGTAAAGAGTTTTTTCGCCCGATAATCCTTCTATTTTAGCCCGCCTTAAAAACAGGAAAGTTATGAGTGCTACCGATATACAATTCAACAAGAATGAAGATGCCATGAAACTGGCCATTAGTGAGCTGCGCAAAGTAAGCGAGCAGGTAAAGTTAGGTGGCGGAAAAAAATCTATTGAAAAGCATAAAGAAAAAGGTAAGCTCACTGCCCGCGAGCGTTTAGAACTGCTGTTTGATAAAAACAAACCCGTAACCGAAATTGGTGAGTTGGCCGGGTACGGTATGTACGAAGAGTATGGTGGTTGCCCATCGGGTGGTGTGGTAGTGCAGATGGGCTACATCAATAAACGGCTATGTATAGTAGTGGCTAATGATGCCACCGTAAAAGCCGGTGCCTGGTTCCCCATTACAGGTAAGAAGAATTTGCGCGCGCAGGAAATTTCTATAGAGAATCGCATTCCTATTATTTATCTGGTAGATAGTGCAGGAGTGTTTTTGCCGATGCAAGACGAGATATTCCCCGATAAGGAAAACTTTGGGCGTATATTTTACAATAACTCGCAAATGAGTGCTCTTGGTATTCCGCAGATTGCAGCTATTATGGGTAGCTGTGTAGCCGGGGGCGCGTATTTACCTATACTAAGCGATGAAGCATTGATTGTAGAAAAAACCGGCTCGGTATTTTTGGCCGGCAGCTATTTGGTGAAATCTGCCATTGGTGAAAACATAGATAACGAATTACTGGGCGGTGCTGTTACACACTGCGAAATTAGCGGTGTTACAGATTACAAATCTAAAGACGATGCAGATTGCATTAAAACTGTTCGCAATTTGATTGATAAATTGGGCAAACCCGATGTTGCCGGTTTTGACAGAGTAGAGCCCAAGGCACCCCAGCGCCCTGCAACAGACGTATATGGTTTACTGCCCGAAAAAGTAACCGGACAGTATGATATGCACGAATTCATAAAATGTATTGTGGACGAGGGCGAAATGGTAGAATACAAAGCCGACTATGGTAAATCTATTGTTTGTTGTTATGCCCGCATAGATGGATGGGCTGTAGGTATTGTAGCCAATCAGCGTGAGGTAGTAAAGGCCAAGAAACCCAAGGTGAGCGGTGAGCCGGGCAGCTTTAATACAGAGATGCAGTTTGGCGGGGTAATCTACAGTGATAGTGCCGATAAGGCCGCTCGCTTTATTATGAATTGCAATCAGAAAAAAGTGCCGCTAGTGTTTTTGCAAGATGTAACGGGCTTTATGGTAGGCAGCCGCAGCGAGCATGGTGGCATAATTAAAGATGGGGCTAAAATGGTAAATGCCGTATCTAATAGTGTGGTGCCTAAGTTTACTATTATAGTGGGTAACAGTTATGGTGCCGGCAACTATGCCATGTGTGGCAAAGCATTTGGCCCACGGTTGATTTTTAGTTACCCCACTTCGCGGTTAGCGGTAATGGGAGGGGAGCAGGCGGCAAAAACACTGTTACAAATTCAGGTAAGTGCTATGAAATCCAAAGGCAAAGAAGTAAGTGCCGAAGAAGAAGCCGCGCTACTCAAAAAAATTACGGATAAATACACCAGCACGATGGACCCCAAATATGCAGCAGCCCGCCTTTGGTGCGATGGCATTATTGACCCTGCTGAAACCCGCAAGGTAATCTCTATGGGCATTGAGGCAGCTAACCAGGCACCCATCACCAAGCCGTTTAGTGTAGGCGTCATACAAACCTGATTTTTTTTAATGTGAAGTGTGATGTTTGCAGCGGTCGCCCGACCGCTATGCTGTTGGTGTGGCTATGTGCCCCTTAACTCAACGGATTAAGCACTATGCTGAAAATTTTGTATTGGCTCATATCGCGGCCATAGTAGAATTTATCTAAGGCCTCGTACATGTTTTGTGCCCGGAAGTAAGAGGTGTGTAGTTTGTTATCGCCAATTTTTATCCATTGTATGGTCATGCTGTTGGCCGATGGATAGTGCTCATCAATATACTCCAGCATTTTTTTTAATGCGTCCACCTTATCGGTGCCGGTAACGGTATGAAACAAAAACGACTGCTCGTGTTTAGGGTTTACTGTAACCAAATCCAAACGAACCGTTTCGTTTTTTTGCTTGTAGTTAAAAATGAGGTTATCTGAATCGATACCTAACCGCGTGGCAATATCTTTTTGATAGCGGGCGGTTTCAACATTTTGGTCGGTACGTGTCATGTATTCAATAATTAGCTCAAGCTATCGGCAATACCATCTACTATACCATACTTCACTGATTCTTCGGCATTCATCCAGTGGTCGCGGTCAAAATCTTTCATTACTTGCTCAAAGGTTTTGCCGGAATTATCGGCCAATATGCGGGCGCTCAGTTCTTTAGTTTTTAAAATTTCAGCAGCGGTAATTTCTATATCAGTAGCTTGACCATACATACCGCCCAACGATGGTTGATGAATCATCACCCTACCGTGCTTCCATATTTTACGAGTGCCTTTATTGCCCCCGCTCAGTAATATTGAACCCATTGAGGCCGCCAAGCCCATGCAAATGGTGTGTACCGGTGAGGTAATCATTTGCATAGCATCATATATCACCATACCGCTGGTTACTACACCGCCCGGGCTGTTGATGTAAAAAAAGATGTCTTTACCGGGGTCGTTGGCCTCTAAAAACAACAAGCGGTTCACAATTTTTTCTGCACTCTCATCGTGCACAGGCCCCCATAGAAATACTCTGCGCTGTTCCAGAAATTTGTTGTCAAATTTCATCATGCCACCGGCAAATTTTTCAATCAGTTCATCGGGTTTGCCGGGCTTATCGGGGTCATTAGAGCGAATAGGATAGTTCATTAAATTATAGTTTATGTGTGAAATACTGACGCGAGTATAGGAGAAATATTTTAGTTGCAAGTGGGCAGCATGTTAGCAGCCATTAACCGGTTTTTAGTTGTTGATTCTTTTGAATTTAGCGGGTGTAGATTACGTGCTGCAAACGGCCACAATTTGTTCTGCTAACGATGCTGTGTTTTGCTGGTTCATACAGTTAAAATGTTTTTTGGGGCAAGCAGAGTAGCCCAACTTGCTGCAAGGGCGGCATTTTAACCCATTAACCTCAAAGTTAAAGTGTGGTGTTTTGTACGGATACATGCCTAAATCCGGTATGGTGTTTCCCCAAATACAGATGGTTGGTTTTTTGAAAGCAGCAGCTATGTGCATCAGTCCGGTATCGTTGGTTACTACCAATTTAGATTGCTGAACTACTGAGGCAGATTGATTGAGTGATAGTTTTCCGCAGAGGTTTATTATTGGTAAATCTGGTAGTGCAGAAATGATTTCAGAGGCAGTTGGTTCGTCTTCTTGGCCTCCCAACAATGCAACCGGTATTTGTTGTGTAGCAAATTGCTGGATGGTTTCAATAATTTTTGTTGCCGGAAACTGCTTGGTTTTTTGTTTGGCGCCCACTACCCAAGCTACATAACCATTTTGAAATGTAGTTGGAAGCGTATGATCTGGCAGGGCGTCATTTTTGCTGATGAAGTAATCTAAACCTTCCCCATCATTTTTAACTCCTAACTGTGCCACTGTTTCAAAGTACCTATCCACGATGTGTGTTTGTGGCAGTTGGTTTATTTTAAAGTTCACCAAGAGCCACTTCTTTAAATTAAGTTTGGGGAAAGAAAACGAAGGAATGCCCAGCAGCCATTTAATAACCATGGTCCGTTGGTTATTGTGTAGGTCTATCAAGTAATCAAACTCCTCATTTTTGAGTTGCTGAATAAAACCCAATAAGGAGGAAGACAGTAAATGCAATTGAGTGATGTGTGGATTGTGCTTGAGCACATCAGCAAACTGCGGTTTGGTGGCATAATGAATTTCTGCCCCCGGATATTTTTTGCGCAAGCAGCGCAACACCGGTGTAGTGAGCACTATATCGCCAATAGAAGAAAAACGAAGCACGAGAATTTTCACAGTGGCTAAAGTAATGAGTTAATTGAACGATAAATGAACGGGAGGAATTGAACGAATGAGAGGATGACAAAATTGAACGAATGCAGAAATAGTTTTGATTTGTAGGCGGCTGTATAAATTTTCAATCATCAATTTTCAATATTCAATGTTGAACCCGTGGGCGTAGTTAAAAGGCAAGGCATAAAAAATACCATCAGTTCCTACGTAGGCATACTGCTGGGGTTTGTATCGCTGCTGATTATACAACCCAAATTTTTGAAGCCCGAGGAGATTGGGTTGGCCAGGGTTTTGTTTGCGTTTGCAACGCTTATCAGTAGCTTCATTTCATTAGGTGTTGCTAACGTAACTCTAAAGTACTTTCCATATTTCAAAAACGAACGAAACGGTCATCATGGTTTTTTGGGGTTAGTTTTTCTGTTTCCGTTAATTGGTTTGTTACTAAGTACTATCTGTTTGGTAGTTTTTAAGGAGTTCATAATAGCACAATACCGCATCCAATCACCACTGTTTATAGACTACTATTCACTCATACTGCCTTTTAGCGTTTTTTTAAGCTGTAACACGGTTATCAGTACGTACCTTATTGCTCAATTTAAAAGCACTGTGCCATCGTATCTGAGTGATGTGTATGTACGAGTAGCTTATATCATCCTAATTGTTTGTTACCACTTCAAGTTTATGTCGCTCCCTCTCTTTATTACGGTTTATGTAGGTATTTATGCAATTCAACTATTGGCAATGATCCTGTATATGTATAGAGTTGACAATCCGGTATTGGTACCCGATTGGCAATATGCCAAGTCGAAAAATTTGAAGGAGATGTTGTTGTTTGGGTTCATGCTGTCATTTACCGCTATTGCTGTGTTAGGTCTTAAAACTTTGGATAGTGTATTGCTCGGTAAGTTTTTGCCACTAAGTGTGGTGGGGGTTTATGCTATTGTTTCATTTATACCAACAGTGATCGAAGCTCCCTATAATGCGTTAGACCGGGTGGTTACGGCTAAAGTTTCGCATGCCTTGGCTGAAAACAATATTGAGGATTTACGGAAAACATACTACCAATCTGTAAAGTACCTTACATTGATTGGCGGTTTATTGTTTGTGTTAGTTAATACTAACATAGACGACCTGCTTAGCATTATTGGAAAGGATTATGCCAACGCTGGTAAAATAGTTTGGATAATTTCTATTGGATCTTTGATGAATATGATGGGTGGTGCGAATAACTCAATAATTATGTACGCTTCCCGTTATTGGGTAGCAGCTAGCATTTCGGTTGTGTTAGTTGTTATTACTTTTGGATTAAATATGCTACTGATACCACGGTGGGGAGTAGATGGAGCCGCATTTTCCACAGCCATTTCATGGGGGGGCTATTCGGCTATTAGGGTATACATGGTATGGAAGAAGTTTGGGTTTCAACCATACAACATAGGGATTTTGAAAAATTTAGTATTAGTGGTATTCTGTGTGTTAGCTAGCTTCATACTTCCGCAGGTTAACAACCATTTATTGTCGATTTTTCTTAAAACAGCGTTATGCGCTACTTTTTATGCTATAGGCATTTTTTACACTCAAACTGCCCCCGAATTGTTTGAGCGATTAAAACAATTAAGACCTTAGTTATATTTACGACAAACTTATGATATGTGCTAGAATACTGCTGATTAGATATATTTAGCAATAGGCAGTTGATATGTAAAATTTTTTTAATTATTGTAGTAATTTAATAATCATGAACCTCTTTGAAATTCCCTTATTGCGTAAATACTTGCGTAAGTTTTATTACACCTACTCCCGCTTAGAAGAATCATATTTAAGCAGTGTGCTATCTCCACAAAAGGAAGTATTAGGTGGTATCTTTAGGGGGTTGAAGTATCCAGCTTACAAATCATCCGGGAGTAGTTTGTTTTGCAAACTGTTAGGAAGCTATGAAGACGAGTTGCATCCCACTATATTAGAACTGGTTAAACGAGATTACAAGACACTAATTGATGTTGGTTGCGCAGAGGGGTATTACGCAGTAGGGTTAGCAAGAATGTTGCCTGATTTGAAAGTTTATGCCTATGATACAGATTCAGTAGCGAGAAAGTCTTGTAGTAATATGGCGAAGATAAACGGTGTATCCGAACGTGTTATTGTTAAAGAGACATGCACCTCAAACACACTTGTAGACTTTAGCTATGAGGGCAAAACTTTAATTGTTTGCGACTGTGAGGGTTATGAGGCAGAGTTGTTTAATGAAAAAGTAGCGGAAAGAATCGTAGGTCATGATGTGATAATTGAACTACATGAAAACGTAGTGCCGAATGTTAAGCAGCAAATGATAGACTGCTTTAGTAAAACACACAACATAGCTTTTGTTGGTAGTAGATTGAAAATGATTTGCAGTTACCCTGATGTAAAGATGTTGCCCATAGAATACCGGCAAGACAAGTATCTTTATGAAAGAGGCACATATATGGAATGGGCAGTTATCACCTCTAAATCATAGTAATGAGGGTTTTAGGGACCTTTTGTTTGCTGAGTACTTTCTTTATTCAAGCTGCTTTTGCACAGTTTGGCAAGGACGGAAATGCTGTTGTAGTGCAGCAGGGTACAGTTGTTAATGCGTATAGTCCGCTTTTTCAATCAGCAAATGCAGGTGATTTGTCGCTAAACGTGGATGTTGCTATGCTAGACAATGGTTCGCCACTTTCATTTGGCGACCTGTTGTTAGTTATTGGTATGCAAGGAGCTGAAATGATAACTACTAATACAATAAATTATGGAGACATTACCGGATATAACAGTGTCGGTTTGTACGAGTTTGTGTTTGTATGTGGTGTATCTTCGCCTAATTCAGTTCAATTGTTTTCGCCATTAGTAAATACCTATTCGGTTGGTGGGCGTAATAGAGTTCAAGTTGTAAGGGTTCCGTTGTACAAGTCATTAGTGATAGACGCAAATGCCAGCTTAACAGCTTCGCCATGGAATGGAGATATAGGAGGAGTTTTGGCTTTAGATGTATTAGACACAATTTCCATACACGGTTCTGTTGATGCCTCTCAGAAAGGGTACAGAGGAGGAGTTGTATACACATCTTCACATCAGGTGGTAAACCAATCTGATTATGTAACAGCCAATAATACTTTAGGCGCACAAAAAGGGGAGAGTATTTTTGGAAATCAATATGAGTACACTTTGACCTCTGGAGCATACAGTAGAGGTGCACCTGCAAATGGTGGTGGGGGTGGTTGTTCTCATAATTCAGGAGGAGGTGGTGGTGGTAATGGAGATAATGGCTTATTGTGGAACGGTTATGGCAACCCTGATTTGACTGGTGGTGCTGCTTGGGTTAGTGCGTGGAATCTAGAGGGCGGTAATTTTTCACAGAACAATACATCAGGAGGTGGTAGAGGGGGATACTCATACGGATTATACAGTATGAATGCAGCCACTACACCGCCAGGTAATTCCAATTGGGGCGGTGATTACAGAAGAAATGTGGGTGGATTAGGAGGGAGGCCACTCAATAATTTTTCAGGGCAAAGATTTTTTATGGGTGGAGGCGGTGGGGCGGGTGAAGCAAATAATGATTTTGGTACAAGTGGTGAAAACGGTGGTGGTTGCATTTTTGTTCATGCAAAAAGTGTTATTGGTACCGGAGCTATCGTTTCAAACGGAGGTAATGCACTAACTACTTCCACCTCCATTGGTAAAGATGGAGCCGGTGGTGGCGGTGGTGGTGGAAGTGTGGTTGTTTTTGCTGATGTTGCACATTCAATTAGTCTTATTGCGAAAGGTGGTAACGGAGGGAACCAGTTTATTACAACCAATGAAAGTGAAGGTCCCGGTGGTGGCGGTGGTGGTGGGGTAGTTGCCAAACAATCGGGTTCCCCATCAATTGTTGTTACCGGTGGTTTGAATGGTACTACTAATTCAGGGGGGGTGTTAGGGTTTACTCCAAATGGTGCTACTATGGGAGCAAGCGGTTCAATTTTATCAGTTTTGCCCTTGAATCTTTCAGTTTTTACAATTTTGAAATCTAGTGCAAACTGTACTTCAGTTACGTTACAGATTAACTCTTCTGGCAACGTAGCTTGGAGTAATGGCACGAGTGGCAATACAACAGTAGTTACTTCTCCGGGAATATACTCTGCTAGTGTTATATGTGGCTCCGACAGTGTTGTAATCACCGACACCGTTTACCAGAGTGATTTTAATGGCAGCTTAGTTTTAAACGCTTCAACTACCAATGCATCATGCAACAACTCAAATGGTTCGGCAAATGTTGTTGTTATCCCTCAGTGCAATGACTGTTCATATTTGTGGAATACTGGAGATACTCTGTCGTCAATTAGCGATTTGCATAATGGCAACTACTCAGTTACGGTAACTTCTGCAAATGGCTGCTCAGCAACTACAGGCGCTGTTGTTGGACAAACTCCAATGCTATCAGTATTTCACGTGATAAAGCCAGAGTATTGTAACTTTAATGATGGAAAGGTTGAATTAACTGCAACAGGGGGAGTACAACCCTACTCGTTCTCTTGGTCAAATGGAGACACATCTTATATTATACAAAATTTGTCAAGTGGGTTGTATAGCTACACGGTAAGTGATGCTGATGGGTGTTCTGTTACTGCAGCAGCAGTTATTGGTGATACTAGTGTCTTAAAAACGCAGTTGTTTGATACTGTAGTATGCCCCGGTAGTGCTGTGAGTATTGAATCAACTGCTCAAGCACAATCTTATGTTTGGAATACTTCAGTAACAACTAAGAGTATTGTCGTATTCTCATCTGGTATATACGCAGTAACAGCAATTGATCAAGGTTGTACATATATAGACAGCTTTGTAGTGGTAAGCCAAAATTCGCCATCCTTCTCCCTCGGGTCCGATACTACTGTTTGTGGTGATTTTTCAAAACAGCTTTTTGCTTTAGATGGCACGGTGTGGAGCAACGGTGTTGTTGCTAGCACCATTACCATCAATACTCCGGGGTTGTATTGGGCAGAGGCAACAAATGTCTGCGGCACTTTTAGAGATACATTATTTATTTATTCAAAATATAACGATTGTTTGATGGCTATACCCACCGCATTTTCACCCAATGGCGATGGTGTGAATGATGTGTTTAGGGCGGTAACATTTTGCCAAGTAAGCGATTTTACCATGCGCATCTACAACCGCTGGGGAGAGTTGGTTTTTCAAACTTTTGATGTGATGGACGGTTGGGATGGCGCGTATAAACAAACTGCACAACCCGTGGGTGTATTTATCTACTACACAGAGTACTGGAACGAGTGTACCGATGAAAAAGAAGTGAACTACGGTAATGTAACTTTGCTCCGCTAACGTTTACTCACCCGCCACGCCCACCATATCAATACCAATTGCAAAGGCAATCGGGCATACAATACCGCCATCGGTATATCCCAGCTTTGAGGGTGCAACGCCATGTTGATGTTGGCAGGGAAAATGGCAATAAGCAGTGCAATAATTCCATACGCACTCCATTTGCGGGTAAATGCAAACAGCACGCCAGCGCCCAAAAGTATTTCGGCAATACCGCTTACATACACGGCATACATGGGGTACGGAAACGGATGCGGCATCATACGCAAATAAAAATCGGCATTTACAAAGTGGTTGATGCCTGCTGCTATGTATAGCATACCCATAAAGTAGGCGGAGATATTTTTTTCTTTCATGTAAATTAATTTAGTGAATTCGGTCTCCGCGCAATTCCATTTCTTTTATGATTTGTGCTTCGTGTGCTAACCATTCTTTCCAGCGGTTCAGTACTTTTTCTTTTTTACCAATACTACAAGCCATATCTAAAAACAGTTTGTAATGTCCGGCTTCGCTAACCATTAGGTTTCGGTAAAAGGTTTTTAGTTCATCATCAGGTATCTCTTTAGATAGCAATTTGAATCTTTCGCAGCTACGGGCTTCTATCAAAGCCGCAAACAACAACCTATCTACCAACGAATCGGCACGGCTGCCGCCCGCTTGTATAAATGGGTAAAGCCGGCTCACATACTCATCTTTCCGTTGCAAGCCCAGTTTTAGATCGCGTTTTTTTAACTGCTGCATCACCATTTCAAAGTGCCCCCATTCTTCTTTTACTATTGGTGAGAGGGCATCAAAAACAAGCGGAAAATCCGGATAGTTTTGAATAAGAGATATAGCGGTAGAGGCCGCTTTTTGCTCACAGTAAGCATGGTCGGTCAGAATCTCCTCTATAGATTTTGAAGCCAGATCAACCCAGCGAGGGTCGGTGGGGAGTTTTAGACCAAGCATAGTAGATTGAGCATGGATGAATGAAAATTGAGTATTCTTTTTGGCTACAAGAATGCTTATCGCGTTTATCAATACTCATACTTGGGTTGCCATCCATTAGCTCCGTTAGGTAATAAGTCTAGCAGGGGCCACACACTGCAATAGTTATCACCCGGGCCAAAATTATCTTTAGATACTCTGAAAATTTTATCGCCCCTGCGCACCAGTGCCGATACCCCCGGCCAGTGCATGCCCGGCTTAGGTTCAAAGCCCAGGTCAGCAATAAATGTGGAGCCGTGTGCAGAAAGCATATTGAAACCCCAGCCACGGCTCTGTGCAAATTCTTTTTGCACTTGCGGTTCATCTGGGCTTACTAAAACTACCGGAAGGCGATTAGTTAAATGCGGGAGTACGCCATTAAAGCCATCGGCCCATAAAGTGCAATACACACATTTTTTACCCATGTTGTGAATCACCAGCAACTCGTTTTTTTCGTTAAACAAAGAAGATAGTAGCACCGGTTTACCATCTCCATTTTTTAATACATAATCATTTATCTGTTCATCGGTCAGCTCTTTGCGAAGTGCGGTAATCTGTTTGTGCTTTTCGTTTATCTCTTTTTGCAGCGCTGTTATTTTTTCATAAGTAGCTTCGTTCATGCGTAATAGTTTTGGCCAAAATAACGTTATTGAAGTATGAGAAAAAGCAAGTGGCTAATAGTTTTTTTGTTGTTCTCTTTTACCCCTATAAAAGATGGCGAAAAATGGCTGAGTGATGTTCCGGGGTTTAGTACGAATAACTACTACACTGCTCAGGTTTACGGGGAGCATACGTGGCAAAGTTTTGAGCAGTTGAGTGATGCAAAGCAGGTGGTGAATCCGGCACAGTTAGATTACCACTTGCTGAATGCCGCTGTTTTTTTTGCTACCAACCGGCAGCGCGATAAGAGCCGCAAACCGCTCTTTAGGTTTTCATCGCTATTGCGCAATGCTGCTGCTGTACATACGCACCAAATGATTAGCAAAAAGTTTTTTGATCATGTGAACCGCAAAACCCCCGCGCTATCTACCATGGAAAAGCGATTGGCTTTGTTTGGCATTACCAACGTGGCCAGTGCCGAAAACTGCGACTATACATATATAGATGTAGATGGCTCTACTACCTACTGGCAATTGGCTTTAGAAATTGTGGAAGATTTTTACAAAAGCTCCGGGCACAAAAAAAACATGCTCAATAAAACCTATACGCACTTAGGTTGTACGGCTGAGTTTGAGCCCAAGAGCGATGGCAATTATCACTACGTAAAAGTGACGCAAAACTTTGCTGCCTTGTAGGTTTACTTGCTCAATACTTGCCTGGCGGCTGCTCCACTCATGGCAGCAAAGCCGGCTACTAAACCGCCAATAACTCCGGTAATGGCAGCGAGTGCAAACACATTTCCTTTGAGCGGAAACAACTCGGCAATTTTTTTGGCCAGCAAATGTTCATTGGCGGATGAAATGGCAAAGGCATACAAAGCCCACAACAAAAATATGCCGATGAATGCTCCGGCAAAGGCCGATAACATACTTTGCTGATGAAGGTAAGCAACACCAAACGCCACTACCGCAATTATCCACCACGGTAAAAACAATTGCAACAGTGCTGAAATTATGGCAATAACAAGAGCGCTGATTAAAAAATTACGCATTATTTTTTGGGTTTATAGGTAACAGAGAAAAGTTTATTGCTATTCAAATCGGCAGATTGCTGAGCAAAAGTGGTGTTGTGGTACTCGCCCTTGGCCCATACGTCCACACCATTTTTGTAGAACTTGCTGCCGGGGTTTCCGCTTTGGCCGCCCGGATAAATGGTGTATGCCTTCATTTCGCCAAAGTCAACTACCATCCGCCATGACGGGCCGTTTGATGAGTTGGTGGCGTTGATGATGCCAAGATTACCGCCATTATATACGTTTAGTGCGCTAAAGGCATCTAAGCCGGGGATCATGTGCGCTACTTTGGTGGCTTTGTAGGTGCCCCAATCGTGCGAGCCGTTGTTTTTGCGCTCGTAGGTTTCATCGGTGCCATAGGGTTCGCTGACCTCGGTAAAGTACTTGCTCTTTAGGGTATCTTCAATGGCGCGGAAGCTAAGGTTCACTATATCGCTGCGCGATTCTTTTGCGGGGGTACTTTCGTTGTCATAAAAAACTAATGAGCTGTCTGTGGCGAGCAACTGAACTGTGGTGTAAAAGTTGGGTTGCTTCATGGGCAAGTCTTCGTGCATCATTTCATCCCAAAGTAATGTGCGGAGGTTGTTCCACCATACTTCAAAATATACGGGTGCTACTTCTTCGGGGTTATTAAAGTAATTCCATTTTTCTAAAGAACTGATGATGTTTTTTTGCGAATCGGTAAGCGATGATTTGTCTAACAATGTCAGCAACACCGGCACTGCTTCTTTGGCGTGCAGGTTGTAATTATCGCTGTGCATTTTTTTCATGAACTCAGCATCTATCCCGTTGGCTTCGGTAAGTAGTTGGTTGATTCTGCGGTTGCGGTAATTTTCATACACACCCAAGCCGGGGTAGTAGTAAGGGTAGGTGCTATCGGTAGGGTGTTGGTTGGCGGAACTCACAAAGCCGCGAGCTGGATTTTTTACATGCGGGTTATGCTCGCTGGGGATGTATTCGCTCCACGGTAACTTGTTTTCGCTGCTGCGTACAAAGCGGTTTTGCTCCGTCATGATAGGAAACTTGCCTTGCTCTTTAATAGCAATATCGCCACTGCGTGAAGCAAATACAAAGTTTTGGCCGGGGCAGGTGTATTCGTTTAGCGCGGCTAAATAATCTTCATGGTTTTTGCCCTTGTTCATTTGGTAAAATGTTTTGAATTCGTTGGAAGGCAAATGGGCAATCCAGCGCATGGCTAAGTATTGTTTGCTCTTGGCTTTGCCAAAGTTTTCGTCAAACACTATGGGGCCAAACTCGGTGTAGTTTACTTCTTCGGTAAAGTCTTTGCCACCTTTCATTTTGTACACTTCTTTGCGTTTGGTGGCTTGCTGCAATTGTACTTCGCTTACCTGTACCCAGTCGCGCACATCGCGGCCGGCATTGGTTACCCCCCAGGCAATAGAATCGTTGAAGCCGATGATGACAGCCGGTGAGCCGGGCAGTGTGGCACCATACACATTCATGTTTGGCGATACCAATTGCATTTCGTACCAAATGGAAGGAAGGGTGAGCCGTAAGTGTGGGTCGTTGCAGAGTATGGGTTTGCCGCTTTTAGTTTTGGTGCCGCTTACGGCCCAGTTGTTAGAGCCGGTTATTTCATCGGGTTTGGGAAGGGCGTTGGGGTATAAATTTGTTGTGAGTTGTGGGTTGTGAGTTGCGAGGGATAGGTGATGAGGGGCGAGGGACGAGGGGCGAGGGACGAGAGAAACCTCAGATTTCGAGTTTTGGGTTTTGAAATTCCACTCTGTTCCTTTAGGTACAATAGGGTCTTCGTCTTTAATAAAATCGGGATAGAGTTTGTGGAATGCCTCCATGCCGTATTTGTTTGTAAAGTTGGTGTTCTCTATATCGTACTCAAAAATAGAGAGCATGTTGGCCATGTACTTGAGTAGCAATGCTACTTTGATGGGTTTCCATTCTTCGGGCTTAAAGTCTAAGAGTTTGTACTCAATGGGGTAATCTTTTGCGGAAAGCGAGCTGATGTAATCGTTCACCCCTTTGCAATAGGCATTGATAAGTTTGCTGCTGGCGGTATCTTGCTCTATAAACTCCTGTGCTTTTTCTGCGCCATACACCATGCCGGTTCTGCGCATCAGGCGGTCGCTTTCTAAACCGGCCTCTCCTACTATTTCAGTTAATCTTCCGCCTGCCACATAGGTAGAAATTTCCATTTGAAACAAGCGGTATTTGGCCGTGATGTACCCTTGCAGGTAGTACATGTCTTCATCGGTTTTTGCAAATACGTGCGGCACTAAGCGGTCGTCAAAAACCACGGTAGCTTCTTGCTGCAGCCGGCAGAGGTTTTCGGTGGCATCGTTCCATTTCATGGGTTCGGCATTTTGCCAAAAACCGGTAAACGGGTTGATGAATTTGCCGATGGGGGGTATTTTGCCTTGCTTGTGGTTGAGGATAAAAACTAAGGCAACGGTAATGCTCAGCGGAAGGAGCAGTTTAAAGTATTTCACGCAATAAATTTAGTGGAGGTGAAGATAGAAATTGCTTCATTCGCTTCATGCCAACCGAGCAAAAAAGATTTTGGAGTAGTGTTTGGATTGTGCTGCTGTTTTTAGCGGTGATGTGGGTGGTGTTTTTGTTTCAGGAGCTGGCCGGTACAGACTTTACGTTTTTAGCCAATGCGCCACATCGGATAGAAGGGTTAAAAGGCATTTTCTTTTCCCCATTTATACATGGCAGTTGGGAGCATATTATGTCTAACACTTTGCCGTTTATGGTGCTGCTTACGGTGGTGATTAACGCTTACCCCAAGGCATCGTTTTGGGTATTACTTACAGTATGGTTGGGTAGCGGCACGGCCGTTTGGTTATTGGGCGTAGAGGGCTCGCGGCATATTGGCATGAGCGGGGTTATTTATGGTTTGGCTTTTTTTTTATTGGGCTCAGCATTGTTTACGCGGCACAGAGTGCCGGTGTTGATAGCGGTGTTTGTGGTAGTGCTATACGGCACCATGGCCGAGGGTTTTTTGCCTAAGCAGGGCATATCGTGGCAATCGCATTTGTATGGTGCGCTATGCGGAGTAGCAGCAGCGTTTTTGTTTGGTAGGATGGATAGAGAATACCTGCCGGTTAATACTGTGCCCGAAAAAGACAAACGCTTTTTTGAGGAGGTAGGGAATAGTCAGTTGCCGCGGTGAGTTGCCTCACCCCCGGCCCCTATCCATGGGTGGAGAGGGGGCAGTGGTGAGGCCGCAAGTAAAAATGTAACAAAAAACCCGCAAGATTTTTTTTTAAAACTTTGCGGGGTTTTGTATGTGGTGCTTGTGTTATTAAACGCTTTGTGTAGCTCTGGGTGCTGCGTCTAAGATGTCTTGTTCAGATTTGGCAGCAAATTTTTCAAAGTTTTTGTTGAACGCTAGGGCCAGTTCATTGGCTTTGGCATCGTAGGCATCTTTATCGGCCCAGGTATTGCGGGGGTTTAGTATTTCTGCGGGCACGTTGGGGCAAGCGGTAGGCATAGCCACACCAAATACGGGGTGTGTTTCGTAGTTTACTTTTTCAAGGTTGCCATTTAATGCCTCGGTAATGAGTGCGCGGGTGTGTGGCAAACTCATGCGCTTGCCTACGCCATATACTCCACCGGTGTAGCCGGTGTTAAGCAACCATACGTTAATGTTTTTAGAGCGTAGTTTTTCGCCCAATAAAGAGGCGTACTTAGTTGGGTGTAAGGGTAAAAACGGAGCGCCAAAACAAGTACTGAAAGTAGTTTGCGGCTCGGTAACTCCGGCCTCGGTACCGGCTACTTTTGAAGTAAAGCCCGATAAGAAAAAGTACATGGCCTGGCCTACACTAAGTTTAGAAATGGGAGGCAGCACACCAAAGGCATCGTACGTGAGGAAGAAAATGTTTTTTGGTTCGCCACCTACCGACTTGGGCAAGGCATTATCAATAAAATGAATAGGGTAGCTAACGCGGGTATTTTCGGTTTTGGCTTTGTAGGCAAAGTCCACCGTATTGGTGCCGGGCAGGTAACCGATGTTTTCTAAGATGGCACCGTGGCGAATGGCTTTGTAGATATCGGGTTCTTTTTCGGCACTTAGGTCTATTACTTTGGCGTAGCAGCCACCTTCAAAATTAAATACGCCATGGTTGGTCCAGCCGTGCTCATCATCACCAATGAGTGGGCGGTTAGGGTCTGCACTAAGGGTGGTTTTGCCGGTGCCACTCAAGCCAAAAAAGAGGGCGGTATCGCCATCTTTGCCGGTGTTGGCAGAGCAGTGCATGCTGAGTACATTTTTTTCGTGGGGCAGTACATAATTCAACACGGTAAAAATGCCTTTTTTAATTTCTCCGGTGTATGCGCTTCCGCCTATAATGGCAATTTTTTTGGTAAAGTTGAGGATGGCAAAGTTGCCCTGGCGTACACCATCGGCAGGGCCATCGCATTTCAAGCCGGGGGCTTGCAGTACCACCCAGTCGGGTGTTATGCTGCTTAGTTCGCTTGGCTCGGGGCGGAGGAACATGTTGTAGGCAAAGAGGTTTGCCCAGGGGTATTCGGTTACTACGCGTACATTGAGCCGGTAGGCATCATCGGCACAGGCGTAGCAATCGCGCACAAAAATTTCTTTACCGGCAAAGTAGTTCACTACTTTGTTGTAGAGCAGGTCAAAAGTTTCGGGGGTGCAGGGGTTGTTGAAGTTGCCCCAGTCCACACTATCTTTAGTGCTTTCGTCTTTAACAATGAATTTGTCTTTGGGTGCGCGGCCGGTAAACTCACCGGTATCTACGGCTAAAGCACCGGTATCGGTAATGGTGCCTTGCCCCCGGTTGATGGTTTCGTTGATGAGTTCGTCTGCGCTGAGGTTCCAGTATTGGGTGGCGGTGTTTTTTATGCCTAGTGTTTCAAGTGTTGCGGAGGGGTTCTTGGGACCAACTACATTCATGGTGCTATTCATTTTTTCGCTAAAGGTGGGCAAACATAGGGTATTGACCCGAAAAAAAAAGGCAGATTTTACAGCGGTAAGCAAGATGTGGATAGTTGCATTTTTGTAATGGGCTTACCTCCCGATCCGCTCAGCTACCGGCTGTGCTTCGCATCGGTAGGTCGGGCTATCCGCTGCAAGTCCTCGTCCCGATTATATCGGTACTGCGGGCTTTCCGCTACTATCCCTAAGCCGCTGGCGCCAGAGCGGCTAAGTACAGAAGCTAGATTTTCAAAGTTTCAAAAACTTCAGAAATCTCATTAAAGCAGTCTCCGCAATAACAACCCGGGCAACCCAAGGTGTGATTTGCTTTGCTCATTTGGTCTAATTTATTTTAAGCGGTATTCGCGAACCTCCCGTTGGTCGGTTTAAAAATGTATTTCTCGTTCTTTGCTACACAACCAGCCTTGTGTTGCGCCTGCGGCAAGGTTGTTGTGATTTGCTTTCAAAATGTATTTCTCGTTCTTTGCTACACAACTTGCCTTGGATTGCCTTGGCCGCAGTAGCGTTGTGATTTGCTTTCAAAATGTATTTCTCGTTCTTTGCTACACAACTCAATAGCGCGGTGTGTATTATCTATGTAGTTGTGATTTGCTTTCAAAATGTATTTCTCGTTCTTTGCTACACAACAACGCATCTATCAACGTGTTTATAGTGTTCGTTGTGATTTGCTTTCAAAATGTATTTCTCGTTCTTTGCTACACAACTTTTAATTCAAAACCTATTCCTTTGCGTCCGTTGTGATTTGCTTTCAAAATGTATTTCTCGTTCTTTGCTACACAACTTACACTCTCATTTGCCTCTGTATTGCAGAGTTGTGATTTGCTTTCAAAATGTATTTCTCGTTCTTTGCTACACAACATGGATAACCGGCATAGCAGATTTGAGAAGGTTGTGATTTGCTTTCAAAATGTATTTCTCGTTCTTTGCTACACAACTATGAAAACAAAAACATCAATTTACCACCGTTGTGATTTGCTTTCAAAATGTATTTCTCGTTCTTTGCTACACAACTGGAAACCATACCATGTACAAGCACAAGCCGTTGTGATTTGCTTTCAAAATGTATTTCTCGTTCTTTGCTACACAACTTTGGGCGCGTTGGCCGTTGCCGGTGCTTTGTTGTGATTTGCTTTCAAAATGTATTTCTCGTTCTTTGCTACACAACATAGACGAGATACTGAATAAAACGAAACGCGTTGTGATTTGCTTTCAAAATGTATTTCTCGTTCTTTGCTACACAACAGTAGCTGTTTGTGGCTGCGGTGCAGGTGCGTTGTGATTTGCTTTCAAAATGTATTTCTCGTTCTTTGCTACACAACAACGCCCAACAAAAACGACAACGCAGGTTGGTTGTGATTTGCTTTCAAAATGTATTTCTCGTTCTTTGCTACACAACTCAGTTCTACCGCTTTGTCGCGTTGCTATAGTTGTGATTTGCTTTCAAAATGTATTTCTCGTTCTTTGCTACACAACTTAAATATTATATGTATTTACTTAATTGAGGTTGTGATTTGCTTTCAAAATGTATTTCTCGTTCTTTGCTACACAACAAGCACAAGCGGCCAAGCAAGAAGCTGAAGGTTGTGATTTGCTTTCAAAATGTATTTCTCGTTCTTTGCTACACAACTAGCTCTCTGAAATATCTACACTTGCGGGGGTTGTGATTTGCTTTCAAAATGTATTTCTCGTTCTTTGCTACACAACCTTTTTCCGTAAGCAGTAAACAACTACCTAGTTGTGATTTGCTTTCAAAATGTATTTCTCGTTCTTTGCTACACAACCTACTTCAATGGTATAGCTTTTAAAAATTGGTTGTGATTTGCTTTCAAAATGTATTTCTCGTTCTTTGCTACACAACGAGTTTTTGCTTTTTCATTGTATGGGTACTGTTGTGATTTGCTTTCAAAATGTATTTCTCGTTCTTTGCTACACAACTTGTACGCCACATTGCCACTATACTGTGGGGTTGTGATTTGCTTTCAAAATGTATTTCTCGTTCTTTGCTACACAACCCAGCATCCCTATTTGCTTTTTGGTCAATTGTTGTGATTTGCTTTCAAAATGTATTTCTCGTTCTTTGCTACACAACATAATCCTTGTCTAATTCGTTTATGCCTGTGTTGTGATTTGCTTTCAAAATGTATTTCTCGTTCTTTGCTACACAACAAAGCATTGAAGCCGGATTAACGCCTACTCGTTGTGATTTGCTTTCAAAATGTATTTCTCGTTCTTTGCTACACAACTGTGCCGGTATGTTGGTGATTAAATTTCCGTTGTGATTTGCTTTCAAAATGTATTTCTCGTTCTTTGCTACACAACAAAACTACTTCAAGCAACAAAACATTGGACGTTGTGATTTGCTTTCAAAATGTATTTCTCGTTCTTTGCTACACAACACTTCTTACGCGCGGCCTTTCGCTCGGCTTGTTGTGATTTGCTTTCAAAATGTATTTCTCGTTCTTTGCTACACAACCCCCCGTCAACGCCACTGTTGACACGGCAAGTTGTGATTTGCTTTCAAAATGTATTTCTCGTTCTTTGCTACACAACATGAAGAAACTGCTTATCATTTGTATGATAGTTGTGATTTGCTTTCAAAATGTATTTCTCGTTCTTTGCTACACAACTGGTATAGCTGGGTAAAAATCTAAATACAGGTTGTGATTTGCTTTCAAAATGTATTTCTCGTTCTTTGCTACACAACTTCAACAGTTACCCTATCATCAGGGTATGGTTGTGATTTGCTTTCAAAATGTATTTCTCGTTCTTTGCTACACAACGGCGATAAATGTACACAGCAGATACATTATGTTGTGATTTGCTTTCAAAATGTATTTCTCGTTCTTTGCTACACAACCAAGTTGTTTAGTGTTGTTAGGTTGAGCGGGTTGTGATTTGCTTTCAAAATGTATTTCTCGTTCTTTGCTACACAACCATACAATGCCTCAGTCCAAATCCACACTTGTTGTGATTTGCTTTCAAAATGTATTTCTCGTTCTTTGCTACACAACCTTACCTATAACGTCCCGCTTGCTTTATGTGTTGTGATTTGCTTTCAAAATGTATTTCTCGTTCTTTGCTACACAACTTTAGATGTGGCGGCTATCTCGTTAACGATGTTGTGATTTGCTTTCAAAATGTATTTCTCGTTCTTTGCTACACAACGTAATTTTCAACCCACTAAATGCAGGGTAGGTTGTGATTTGCTTTCAAAATGTATTTCTCGTTCTTTGCTACACAACAATCCCCGAAAAGTCAACATTATCAGCGGTGTTGTGATTTGCTTTCAAAATGTATTTCTCGTTCTTTGCTACACAACAAATGCGAAGCGTGGGGAAATTTTAAATAAGTTGTGATTTGCTTTCAAAATGTATTTCTCGTTCTTTGCTACACAACCGGATAATAAATCTACGCAATCTGCCATTTGTTGTGATTTGCTTTCAAAATGTATTTCTCGTTCTTTGCTACACAACCCAAAGATTGTTGATGAGCGTTTGGAAGAGGTTGTGATTTGCTTTCAAAATGTATTTCTCGTTCTTTGCTACACAACTATCAGCATTGGTTGTAAAGTACAATTCGTGTTGTGATTTGCTTTCAAAATGTATTTCTCGTTCTTTGCTACACAACCAAGTGTAAATTTTGAAACTCCTAAATTGGGTTGTGATTTGCTTTCAAAATGTATTTCTCGTTCTTTGCTACACAACTTAAACAAATAATTATGAACAATGAAAATTGTTGTGATTTGCTTTCAAAATGTATTTCTCGTTCTTTGCTACACAACAGACCGAGAGTTTGCTGAGAGTAGTTATAGGTTGTGATTTGCTTTCAAAATGTATTTCTCGTTCTTTGCTACACAACTGCATGTATATCTATTACCTATTGCATCCGTTGTGATTTGCTTTCAAAATGTATTTCTCGTTCTTTGCTACACAACAAATCATACGTTTTTTTAAACCAATTAATCGTTGTGATTTGCTTTCAAAATGTATTTCTCGTTCTTTGCTACACAACTCATCCAGAAATGGAAATGGAACATTTTAGTTGTGATTTGCTTTCAAAATGTATTTCTCGTTCTTTGCTACACAACTTGATGTATTATCTTTAGACACATAAGTTTGTTGTGATTTGCTTTCAAAATGTATTTCTCGTTCTTTGCTACACAACATACCCCCACTAAAACGTAGCACTGGTGCGGGTTCTATGCCAAAAATAGGATAGCAAAAAACGAGATTTAAAAGCCCCGCTTAACATAAGGCGGGGCTTTTTTTATCCCCTCTTGAGAGGGGTAGGGGTGTGTTGCAATTCATGAAAAGCGTCTATCAGACTACCTGCTCGGTTAAAACATCTCCAACTGCTGTGGCAACTTTTGTCGCGGGGCTTCTGCCTTCCCGTCAAATATCTCCATCATGCCAAACTGCTTATCGGTGATGTTCATAATAACCACTTTGCCTTTTGGTGGTAGTATGGAGCGGATGCGCTTAAGGTGTACTTCGGTGTTTTCGCGGCTGGCGCAATGGCGTACATATATGCTGTATTGAAACATGGTAAAACCATCGTCAAGCATACCATCTCTAAATTTGGTATAGTTCTTTTTGTCTTGCTTGGTTTCGGTGGGCAGGTCAAAAAATACGAGTATCCACATAATACGGTATTGGTTTAGTCGGATAGCCATTAGGTAATATTTATTGTGTTGATTTAACAGCCACACACCCCTGCTTAGCTACATGCTGCGCACTCCCCTCTCAAGAGGGGATAAACAGCCACACACCCCTGCTTAGCTACATGCTGCGCACTCCCCTCTCAAGAGGGGATAAACAGCCACACACCCCGTCACTTCGTGTCGCCCCTCTCAAGAGGGGATGAACAGCCACACACCCCGTCACTTCGTGTCGCCCCTCTCAAGAGGGGATAAACAGCCACACACCCCGTCACTTCGTGTCGCCCCTCTCAAGAGGGGATGAACAGCCACACACCGACACTATTTCACTGCTGTATAGTGTATTTATCCCCTCTTGAGAGGGGTAGGGGTGTGTTGTATTTATTCTAATACCGGATACAATATTTTTCTCAACTCACCTTCATAGCATTTCATCAGTGAAGAGGTCGTGCGCTGCATACCTACCATTAATGGGCTTTGCTCATTATCAATTACTATATCTAAAGCAGGAATTTCAAGAAACTGTTTTTTAATAGAAGGGGTTAATTCCCTCCAGTCCTCTCCACTGTTTATTATGCGGCAAACAATTTGGTCAACATAAGGGCGGTATGGCTCCATTATATCATCTGCTAAGCAGTAAGCGTTGTATTTATTGCGGTGAAAAATCCCTAAAGTAGGCAATGCCCCACTGGCTACTAACCCGCGTGCTACAACCCCGCGCAAAATAGAGTAGCCATAATTCAGCAGATTATTGGGCGGCTCACCAAACCGCTCTCGCCTAAAATTCATTTCAACCGGAAACAAACTTTGCCAGTAAATGGCAGCACCACGTGCTTCATGGTTATCGGTATCTCCACTTTTTACTTCGCGCGAAAAGGAGAGTAGCCAATCGGCAGCATCAAGCATTCTTTCCCCCCTCTCCTTTTTAAGGAGAGGGGTTGGGGGTGAGGTGGCCAACAGGTGCAACAACTTCCCTTGGTTCCTCAACTTAGCACTTACCGTCTGCTGCCAAAGCTGCTTTTTTAGCGGCTCACTGGCCTCTAACTGTGCTTTAAACTTTTCGGTTTGGGTATGGTGTCCGTCAAGGTTCAGGTACATACCGCTCGGCATGTGCTGGTCATTGCAGGTAATAATGGCCGCATTGTTTTGCAGCAGCGCATCCATTACCGCATGGCTAAGGGTAATTTGCTTATTGTCAAGCACCACCACCCCTATATCTTCTATAGGTATAGTTATCACTTTCTCCTCATTCTCAGTTTCGCCCTTTCGGTTTACAGAAAAGCACAACTGCTCATTTTTTTTGTAAATGTGCGTGGGGTTGCTGAAGAAGAGGGTGCGCTTAATCATAAAGCAGCTAGCTTTTAGTATTCACCAACTTTTACAATTTTCCCAATGTGATTGATACGAACTTTAACTATGTGTTCCAAGGGCGGCAAACTTTTGTATTGATGGTAAGAGATACCTTGTAACGTTTTATTTAAGTCTGATGCTTTAGTGGCATCCAGATGATGCCTAAATAAAAAGTCTCTTACAACAGCATTACCGTATGATACTTTGGAAAGCGTTTGAACTCTAAACAAATTGGGACTAATTAACTTGCTGTTTTTGGGATCTAACAAATCAATCCCCTTAGGATTGAAACCAGTTTTTTCATTCGGAAATACAAAGTATTCGTTCTGTTTCATAGTAAATAAAAACTGCCATCCCAAACCCTGATTGTAGGTTTTGTCTATTACAGGTTCTCCGGCATTTACCAATTGAACAGCTTCAAACAACGAAACAACCCGGTCTTGCAGATTACCGTTTGCGTCTCTGTAAATGGCTACGTGGTGGTTGTTGCCGGTGCTTATGAAATCTACCGGAATCTTGTTCCCATTTTCATCTAATATCTGTTTGCCAAAATGGTCTTTTTTATAGTGCAGCGGTTCGGCATTGCTTACCCCACTTATGGTAACCCGCTTGATGGAAATACCTTTTGCTTGGTTTAGCCAGATTGGATTTTTTTCTAAATCCACAAACGCTTTTTTGGGGTCGTTACCAAATTCTTTCAAGCGATTTTCTAAAGCTGTTTTTAGAGCGCCATCAATTACTTTATCAACCTTCAAATCAGGTGTTACATCTTTACGAATGGTATAGCCGTCTTCATACCAAAGCAGTTTCACTTTTTCAGGTAATACTTCAGTTTTCTCGTCATTGAGATAAATAGGATTTTTAGGCAAGCTGTTTTTTCCCGTGAATGCTTTTTTGGGGTCGTTGTCGTTTTCTGTTAAGCGTTGTAAAAGCAATTGTTTGAATTGTAGATTAGCAATCAGGTTAATTGTTTCCAAATCAAACTTTGCACCTACTTTTTCTTCCTTAACTACAGGCACTTTTATTCTTCCGTAAACGGTTTCTTTGTGCAGTTGTCCGCGCGGAGTAAGCTCCGTTTTTACTCTCTCGCCATTTTTGACTTTAATCCTGTTCTTGTTTTTGGTAACTACTTTATTTTTCGCTTTATGCGATACCAGCACATTTTCTAAATGCTCTTTAGCTACTACACGGAAGTTTGGGATAGGCAGATTAAATACACGATTGCTATTCCCTTTGTCATCCTTCACTACGTGTGTTTCTTTGCCTTCAATCGCTTTGATGATTTTGTGGTGCTTATCTGCTTCGTTGTAGCGGGCATTGAGGTGGTTCAGGTATTGAATATGATTGTGCTTGGTAAATGCTACTGTTAGAGCATCCATAGCATGATGACGGTGGTCGTTACGTTTGCTCCAGTCCACAATACGTTCTTTGAATGTTCCGTCTTTCTTTTCTACTTTCTCGATTAAGCCAAGCGCCTTAAATTTTTCAAAATTCAACTCCTGCATAATATTGATTAAGCCCCAATCTTCGCGCAGGCGGTCAGTTATGCTACCCGATGTTGAAACTACCGAGCGGGTAATGTCAAACAGCATGTTCTTTGCTTTCTTGGCTATGTATTGGCTGTCGCGCAAATCGCGTTCAATAAACCCATCGCCAATTTCGCTTTCGTGCTTTTGTAGTTTTTTCAGTTTGGCTTTGCTTATTCCTTCTTCAGGATTTTTTTTGTTCACTTCCCAGAGCGATTCACAACGTTGCAAAAACTCTTCTGCTCTGTCCTTTCCAAACTCGCTTTCTATGTAATCAATAGCGGTGCGGTTTCCCTTTTTGAGGTTAATATCTCTAAAGCACAATGTTTTGTTAGAAAAGCTATCATCAAACAAACGTGCCTGCGGAATAATGTGGTCTATATCTATCTGCTTACTAAACAGTATTTCCTTTTGAATGTATTGGTTAGTGTATAAATCTTTATAGCCGTTGCTTTTCAGTTCCTCATACAACTTGTATCTGATAATGTCGTTTCTGCTTGGGTTAGGCACACCAAATTCGCTTTGCAAAACCTTTACTATCTTTTCGTGTTTTGTTCTGGCCGTGTTGATGTTTGTGGTCATCTCCGCCCGCTCTTTAGCATTTTTCTTTAGCTCACGGGCTAATTCAATTCTTACCTCATCAAACCTAAAATTCGGGTCTGTTTTGCGGTTCGTTTCAATCAATGTGTTTACCACATTCACCACCTGATTGAGAATTTTCTCTACCACCGGGTTGCGTAAACTGTTTTTCTTGAGCAGTTCCAGTTTGTCTTTTAAAGGGCGGTTTTCAATTTCCTCTTTTGCAAGTGATGAAGCAGAATGACGGTAACCGGCATGTTCACACGCTTCGCTGTATTTATTTTCTTTTAGGTAAGGGTAAATTTTTCGAATGGCTTTTGCGCTTAAACTTCCATAGTCGCCAGAGAAAACAACATTGGCCAGCACTTTAGCATGTTCCGGTTTGAACCCAAATTTTGAACAGAGTTGTTTTTTTAGTCCGATGTTGTCGTTGCCGTATAATAGTTTATCCTGTTCGTCATATTTCTTTGTGTCGTCTTCGGCAGCATACAGCAAATGCCAAAGCCGGTAATATGCCTGTTGTTCAAATTCTTTTCCATCCAACTCAGCGTTAAACTCTAAAATTTCGGTGTTGATGCCCAATACGTCAAAAATCTGTTTAACCATCTGCCTAATTTCAGCGGCAGGTGTTTTTAATTCGGCAATATTTATATCGTCTTTATCGGTTAGTTTCAATAAATCTTCATCGTAGCCCTCTATTTCTAATATTTTTAAGTAGGCGTTATATAATGCTGCATTTGTTCTGTTGCCTTCCAACTCTTCATAATTCAATTCCCATTCGTTGGCTTTGTAACCTAACAACTCTATGGCTCTGCTAGCTTTTATATTCCCTTTCAGGTTTAGTTCATTAAACAAAGTTTGTTTGGCATCTAAATCAAGCGATAAAATTTCTGCTTCATCGTTTTCCGAAACACTGGCTTTGGCTACTCGTTTTTTACTTCCTTTTTTCTTCACCAACACATTGTTCAGCATTTGCCAAATTTTAAACTCCTGAAACAAAGGCGAGGATTTTGGAGCTACTTTTAATCCAACAGTTTTCTTTTTGCCGTTTACTTCAATCTCGCGGTTTTCAAACTCACAAAAGCTAATCAAACTCTTTTGCGATTTCAGTTTGCGTTGATAAAAGATTACAATATCTCTAATCTCAGTTTTTAACTCATCCGTCAACTCCTTATGGTGTTTCGCTTGTTCACTCCATATTGCCTCAAACTCATCCAGATAATCTTGCCGGTAAAACACTTGTTTTTTTAAACGTGCGTGCGGATTCTTTTTTAATTGCGCGTATTGATTTTGCCCTACGGTTTCTTTATTAAAGTATAGCGCCTTGCTGCGGTCAGAAATATTGCCCAAATAACCGCTTGAGTTGTGGAGGTTGTTATTGATTTCAGTCAGCACATATGCCGCTTGCTCTTTTTCTAATTGCTCCGAAACAGCTCGGCTGCGCCAGCTATATGCTTGCAGTTTCTTTTTATCGCGGAGGTGCAGTTTTATGGTATTCTCATTCTTTAGCTTAGTTTCTAAATCTTTTATCTCGGCAATATTGAATTGGTATTTTCCCCAAAATGAAGTAGCAGTTGCCCGTTGTCCTTTCCCTTGTAGTTCTTTGTAAAATTCATCTGTAAAAATTTCGGGGTAAAACTGCTTTTGTGTGTTCCACACTTTATCAAACTCGGCTTGCAAGTCAGACCGGTAAAAATCAGGGATGTACTTTTTCCCTTCTTGCAATAGTTGATAAGCTAATTGCCCGGGTGTAAGGTTTTGTTCATATAAGCGTTTAGCAATACCCATTCCATCTATGGCTTTTCCTTCTTCCTCATTTTTTGCCTTGCGACTGCTTTTGTAACCGCGTTTTTTGTTGATGGATAAAAACACTCGTGCCAACTCTTCTTTTTCAATTCTTTCGGTAACGGCTTTTGCTCTTAGATACCAAGTTTGAAAAGTAGTTTGTTTGCCATCTTCGTTGAGTATGCTTTCTTCTGTTATTAGTTTAGCATCTTTCAGCAACTCAATCAGGTTTTCTCTGCGCAGTTGGCAGCGGTCAAGGTTTCTTCTTGCACCTCGTTTTAGTGTTCTATCGGCATTAACCGAAACAGGTTTACCTTTTTCAAAATTTGTTTGCTCGTCTGTTGTAAGCGGATTTACCCGTACCCCAATTCGCTCTACAGTAGATTGTTCTGCTGTTTCACCTTCAATAACATGGGCAAAACCAATGCTGGTTGTGCCGAGGTCAAGTCCAAGGATATTTTTTTTCATAGTGTATTATTTTTGTTTTTATATTCGTTTTTGAAAGCAAATCACAATAAGGATTATTCCGTTGTGAAAACATTTAGCGCCTCGCCTATCTGCGGGGCTTTTTTATTGCTAAATGTTTCATGAATTCCACTTTACTAAAAATTATAGATGAATAAAACTTTTAAGCCGGGGCAACTCGGCTTTTTTCATTTCCATACCGCAATATATAACAATACTATAATAACCCAATACGGGGTTGCGCAGTAGTATTTGTGGGAGATTAGCACCTTAGTTTTTAAAAAATATATTTGCGCCCGCTATGAGAAACCCGTTTTTAATCCTTACCACTATTACCATTTTGGTGGCTGCTTACAGTTGCCGCAAGCCCGGTGAGCAACCCGAGGAATACAAAATAGCCACCACCATGCTGCAAGATACTGCAGTGGTGCAGTTTTCAGATAGTATGGTTTTTGAATTTGATACGATTAACGAAGGTGATGTGGTGAAGCATACGTTTATGATTAAGAATGTGGGCACCACCAACTTTATTATTGCCGATGCACGCGGAAGCTGTGGCTGCACGGTACCTACCTACAGCAAAGAGCCATTAAAGCCGGGGGGTACTTACAATTTAGATGTGGAATTTAATAGCGCCAACAAGCAAGGCGAGCAAACCAAAACCGTTACCCTGTTTTGCAACACGGCCAAGCGCAACGAAACGTTGTACCTTAAGGGGTACGTCATTCCTAAACAAAAACAAGAAAACAAATAGATATGGGCGATCCAATTACCATGCTCCTTTTAGGAGGTATGCTTTTAGTATTTTGGTTATTTATTATTCGCCCGCAGAGCAAGCAAGCCAAAGAGCAAGCGGGCTTCCAAAAACAGTTGGCTAAAGGCGCTAAGGTAGTAACCAGCGGTGGCATACACGGCAAAGTAGTAAAAGCCGATGAAGATGGCTCTGCCGTTACTTTAGAGATAGACAGCAACACCCGCATTCGCATAGAGCGCTCTGCCATATCTATGGATTTGACCAAGGCCGCTTACGGCTTGGCAGAGGAGAAGAAGGAAGAAGCGAAATAGCTTTTTCTAATTCATAGAAATAGCCGGTACAATTACCTTGGCAGACTCGTGAAACATGAGTTCGTTAACGGTGTACTCCACGTATTCGCGAATAGGAAACTTATCCATAGTGGCGTGTACCTCGGCTTCGTTTTTGCAAAGCATCACAACCCAAAGTTTAGAGCGGTCGGTAGATAGCGAATAGCCGTTGATAATACCGGTATCAAACATTTGGCTGATGTATTTGCGCTGTTGGGGGATTAGCTCCATAAACTCACCGCTCAAAAACGCGGGAAGCATTACGGTTATCATGTATTGGTTCATTTTATCACTCGTGGTTTGTGTGAGTGAAAAAACAAAACAACTGGCAATTGGAATGTTAAAAGTGCAGCGTATGTTAAATCAGTTTGTATTTACCGGTGGGTGTCTCACCCACCGGAAAAAGTGCAGGGTTTGTTAAATCAGTTTTTTACCGATTTTTTGATGGCTTCTTTGAGCATAGTGGCAGAGTTATCGCTCACGGCTTCTTCTTTAGCGCGAAGGATGGCGTAGTCGCAGGCCTTTTCAGCTTCTTTGTAATCTTCTAGCTTATAAACCAGATAAGCGTAAGTAAGGCAGTAGGTGTATTTTTGATCTATGTTGATGGCGCTGTAAGCCCATTTGTTGGCTTTGATGAGCAGCGTTTTGTCGTTGATGTTTAAATAGTAATTCCAACAAATATCGTTGATGGCGGCAGCGTTTTTGGCAGCATATTTTTTAATGTATTGAGTGGCTACATCATCATACTTTACCCAGTTGTTGGTATGCGAGTAGTAGTCTAAACTCAGCTTCATACTTTGCTCGGGGGCATCGGCAAATTTAAAGGCCTTGAGCATATCCATAGCGGCATCAAACAATGCAGCATCGTTGGTTTTGTGGGCATCGGTTACGGCTTTGGCGGCCAACTGATTTATCTTTTTGTTCACTACTTCAGCTCCAAATGTATTGGTGTAGTACTCTTTGTTTTTGCTGATGTAGGCAATGCCGGGCGATTTAATGTCTTTGGTGAGATTAAAAATAGTTTGCGTATGTTTTTTATCGGCCAAATCTTTTTCGGTTACTTTTTCCAAATACTCTTTAAAGTAGGCATCGTAGTTTTCGTTGGCATTGTTCATGGCATTGATAAAATCATTTAAGAAACCCACTTCGCGGTTGCCTTCGTTGTATTGTTTTTTGTAGCCGGTAAGAATACCGGGTGTGGGGTCAAGCGCTTTTTTGCCTTGTGCTATTAGTCCGGCTGCATCGGTACCGCCTACTAACTTGTGTTTCACGTTTCCGTCACCATCTATCCACAGCAAGGTGGGGTAAGCGCGGATGGCATATTTGTTGGCCAGTTCAATGCCTTCGCCCTTTTCCATATCAAACTTGGTGTTGATGAAGTTGGCGTTGTAGTATTCGCCCACCGCAGAGTCGGGAAAAACAACAGCGGCTAAGCGTTTGCATGGCCCACACCAAGTGGTGTAGCAATCCATAAAGATGAGTTTGTTTTGCTTTTTGGCATCGGCCAATAGTTGTGCAAAGGTTTTATCGTGTTCAAACTCTATACCCCCGGCAAATGCAGTAGAAGTAAATATGGACAGTGCGAAAAACAGTGCGATTTTTTGAAACATTTTTTGGTGATTATTGAGGTGCAAATAAACATATAATTATTGTGCCAAAGTGGCGGAGTGGTTTCCGTACTTTTCAAAGCAAGCGAGCATAAATTCCTTTAGCTCTGCATGTGTACATTGGTAAATACCGGCACTAACCGATACCGGTGAACCGGTTAACCCGATATTGGCTTTTGCAATTTTTTGCAGGATTGGGCTAAGTTGCTCAATGTACTTTTCATTATCGGCCAAATGCACGACCAGCATTTTGTTGCGGTTAACTTCAAATTCGCTGAAACCGGTTACATCTGCCCACTCTATTGTAATGGGCTTTCCCCAGGCACCCGACACGGTAAAATTTGCCGGGGTTATTTCTATGTGCACTCGGTTAGAAAAAAAAGCAGACCCCACCGCTCCAATACCCAGCAAACTGAATGCCATGCCTATGTAGCCCACCAGTTTAAGTTCCCAAACTTCGTTGGCAAAAACTGCTAACCAAGTGGAGAGTGCCATAAATAGCAATGCAAGGATAAATATGCCGGCTCCTTTCCATTTGCTGGCGGGTATTCTTACTCCATCTGCGGTGGGTATGGTGGTCATCTATTGCCAAATATTAGTGAGTGATAAGTGTACCTCTTGGCCATAGAAAATTTGTGTGGCTATTTCAAACGATTGTGTGTAGTCAGAAACTAAAAACGAGTCAGCACCCTTGCGCTCTGTGGCTAACAGATTTTCTTTTTCTAGAATACTTTTTAATTTAAGAGCCACTACTTCTGCTGAGTCAAAAATTTTCACTTTGCCACCATAGTAGGCATCAATTTCATTTTTAATTAGCGGATAATGCGTACAAGCCAGTACCAAAGAATCTATGCCTTGCAGTGTTTTGTCAGTAAAGTATTTCTCCAGCACGGCATGGCTGATGTTGTTGTTGTAAAATCCTTCTTCAATCATACCGGCAAGCAGGGGAGTAGCCAATGCGCTAAATTTTAGCTCAGGTTTTCTGCGGGTTAATTTTTCTTGATAAACTCCGGAGCCAATGGTGGTTTTGGTGGCAATAATGCCTACGTGTTTTACCTGCTCATCGGTAATAACGGCCTCTATCATAGGGTCAATTACATTAATAACAGGCACTATACCTTTAAACTTATCGCGCAGGGTTTCGTAGCCAGCTGCCGATGCCGTGTTGCAGGCAATGATGACGGCCTTGCATTTTTTTTCGTGCAGCAAAAATTCGGTGATGCGCGTGGCGTAGCTGCTTACAAGTTCTTTTGATTTATCGCCATAAGGCATATGGGCAGTATCGCCAAAATAGATCAGTTGCTCGCTGGGGAGTAGCTTAGAAACAGCATTGGCGACCGTAAGGCCGCCAATGCCGGAATCAAAAATTCCAATGGGTTGCTGGTGGCGTTGCACCTTGCTAATGTATTATTTACCGGGAGTTTTTGGCGCTTCTGCCGGAGCAGCTGGGGTAATGGTAATGCCCAGTTGTTTGGCCACCAGGTTGGTTACATCGTTTTGTGCCTCTGGGTAATAAGCTACTGCGCCTGATACTACATCAATAATGTAAGAGTATCCGTTGGCAACTGCTACTTCTTTTACGGCTTTGAGGTACTTGTCGTTGATGGGTTTTAACTTGTCTTGCTGCATTTTTTGCAAGTCGTTATTCACTTTGTCTTCAAAATCGCCAATACGGGTTTGCAGGTCTTGCAGTTCTTTCACTTTCATATCTAAAATGGCATCTGGTGTGCTTTTGTCGTTGGCCATACCTTGCAGTTCTTTTTGTTTTTTGTCGTAGTCGCCATAGAGGCCTTCAAGCACTTTAGTAAAGGCATCTTTTTGTTTTTGCAGGTCGGTTTGCATGGTTTTAAACTCGGGCATAGATTGCAGGATATCCAAGGAGTTAAGATGCCCTACTTTTTGTTGTGCGTTTACACCCGCAGTTAACCCTACTACACACGCTAAGAGAATGATTGCTTTTTTCATCTGTTTGTTTTTACTTACTGTTTATGTTTAAAAAATATCAAATGCTAAATTTCAAAATTTGAGGTGTTTAAATAAACCCAACACACCCCTGCTCCGCTTCACCCTGCTTATTCCCCCTCAAGAGGGGATAAATACAGGAAATCTCCCACTCACCACTATTGTATTCCCATTTTCTTTTTCACTAACGTTGTAATGTCGCCTTCATTGTCCGGGTAATATGCTAAAGAGCCGGTAGCAATGTCAAACACAAAGTCGTAGCCATTTTCACTCGCCACCTGGTTCACTATTTTCAAATACTTATCGTTGAGTGGTTTCAGCCGTTTCATTTGCATTTCGGCCAAGTCAGACTCAATACTTTGCTCATACACTTGAATGTCTTCTTGTAGTTTGGCTAGTTCCATGCTCTTTTCTTCCAACACGGCTTCCATGAGTGTGTACTGGTGCTCGCTTAGCTCAACTGTACGCTTTTGGTAATCGGCATACATGCTTTTGAGCTTGGCTTCTTTTTGTTGCCTTGCTTTTTGCATGGTGGCCACCAGTTGTTTGTACTCGGGCATGGCATCGCGAATTTCATCGGAGTCAATATGCCCGTACTTTTGCTGTGCCCACACAGGGTTTGCTAATACAAAGAACGATAGAAATACAAGCGTCAGCGTTTTTTTCACAGCGGGCGCAAATATAGTTTTTTAGAGGTAAGTTCAGTTCAGGAGCTTGAAGAACAGAAAACGCTACTGTTTGGGGGTAATACCCATGCTTTGAAGCAGCTCTGCGCTCTTGTTCATTTTTTCGTTTGCATACAACATGCTTGCTCCGCTGCTGCGGTCAAAAATGAAATCAAACCCCTTGGCCACGGCAAACTTTTGAATCTCGTTGTAAATTTTTTCTTGAATGGGTTTAATGAGTTCCTGCCGTTTTTTAAACAGTTCGCCATTAGGGCCAAACTTGGCTTTCTGAAACTCTTTTACTTCTTTTTCTTTGTCTTCTATCTGTTTTATTTTTTGCTGTTTCATGGCTTCGGTCATCAGTACCTGCTCGGCCTGAAACTGTTTGTACAAATCATCCACGTTTTTCATTTTGGCCTCTACTTCTTTTTGCCAGCCCTCAGCTATTTTGTCTAATTGTTTTTGGGCTTCTGTATAGGTAGGCATTTGGTTGAGCATGTACTCCATATCTACAAAGGCAAATTTTTGTGCATAGGTGGCAAAGCCGGTAACCAATGCAAAGGCAAGTACGATTAACTTTTTCATGACTATTTATTTTATGCGAGTAAGACCAATTTTGTTGCCAACGTAAAATTTGTTTTCAAATTTTCACAATTGGCAGTTTTTGGCGAGTCATGTTTTTAGCATAAAAAAAGCACTTCTGATGCAAATGTACCTCAGAAGTGCTAGAAAGATATGGTGTAATTGGCTTACCTTTTTTGCAATAACCGGGTGTATGTAAGATTGCCGGTTTTGATGGTAAGGATGTAGTGCCCATTAGGGTAAGTAGATAGATCTACCGTAGAAACAGCTTGTGTGGTATTGAAAACAACTTGTCCCAGTAAATTTTTTGCTTGTACCAGTACTATTTTTTCAGGTGTGTATGTTGGCATTTCTATCGTAAATATTCCGTTTGAAGGATTTGGATATACTGAAACTTTTAGGCCAGCAACTTCATCAATACCCACACCGGTTACACTAAAGCAAGCCGATGTATCGCTACAATTGTTTTTTGTAACCACCACGGCATAGCTTCCATTAGCAGTAGCAGTAAAGGTTGCACTTGTAGCACCCTGAACCTGACTGTTGTTTCCACAATTTATCCATTGGAAAGTAGAGCCCGTTGCGGCAGCAGTTAAAGTAGCTCCGCTTTGGGTTACAGTTTTGTTTACGGTATCAATGGTAAGGCTGATGGTAATGATGCTATCGCAGCCACCGGCATTAGGAATTACATCGGTATAAGTGCCGGAAGCGGTGAAAGTTTGTGTTCCGCTTGGTGTGGTGTAGGTTTTACATGCGGTTATAGAAATAGTGCTTGTAGTATTTGAACAGGTAGGGCATAAACCTATAACTGCTTTAGGCACTTGCGGGTCGGTAACCGTTCCATCGCCAATTTGCCCGAAGGTGTTTCTGCCAAAAGCAAACAATGAATCATCGCTGCGGAGTGCAATAGAATAGTTGGTTCCGCCATCAATAGCTATTACATTGGTGAGTGATGAAACAGGAACAATAGTTGAACTGTTGGTAAGTGTTCCGTTGCCTAAGTTACCATAAGAGTTTCTGCCCCATGAAACTACTGTTTGGTTGCTCTTAATGGCAAGGCCATGAAATGCACCACCGGCAATGGCTGTGGCATCGGTTAGTCCGGTTACCTGCACAGGAGTGTGTGCATCAACTGTTGCTCCGTTTCCTAACTGTCCGTATAGGTTTTCGCCCCAAGTCCACACGGTGCTGTCGGAGCGCAACGCAATGGAGTAAAATCTTCCGGCTGCCACTTCAATAGCACCCGTCATACCAATTACCTGCACCGGCACATTGCTGTTAGCTACAGTATTATCGCCCAACTGACCGTTTCCGTTTCTTCCCCAAGCCCATACGGTGCCGTCTTTTCTTATAGCCAGAGAATGATACTCGCCACCCGAAATGGCTACAATGTGACTAAGCCCTTGAACCTGCATTGGCACATTGCTGTTTACGGTTGTTCCTATGCCTAACTGTCCGTCAGTATTTCTACCCCAAGCCCATACTGTACCATCCGCTTTTAGCGCCAATGAATGGTAGGCAGCAGTGCCACCCGATACTGATACTACTTGAGTTAATCCGGGTACTTGTGCTGGAGTTGAATCGCTATTGAAAGTTCCATTGCCTAATTGTCCGCTTGCATTATCGCCCCAAGCCCACACGGTACTATCGTTAGCCAATACCAGGGTGTTCTGGTAGCCCGCTGCAATAGATTTTACGTTGGTAACTCCCGAAATTACGGAAGGTGTCGGGTTAGGATTTTGACTGGTTGCTCCATTACCCAATTGCCCAAACAAGTTCGCTCCCCACGAGTTTACAGAAGCACCGCTGTTGCATAAATACAAAGTGTGTGACCAACCGGCAGAAATCTTAAACACCGCTGGGGGTACTAAACTTGTGGCACACAAACCAATTGTTGCTACAGGTGTGTAACGATAGTTACCCGAAGTGCCATCGCCTAATTGACCGTAAATATTTCTTCCCCATGCGTAAATAGAATCGGTAGCTGTAAGCGCAAAAGAATAATTAGTGCCCGAAACAATTTCCACCGCATTGTTTATTCCTGAAACCTGCACCGGAACATTGGAAGCGGCAATAAGCCCATCACCCAACTGCCCATCACTACCGCGACCCCATGCACGAATAGTGCCATCGCTTTTTAAAGCCAAACCGTGAAATGCAGCACCTGTAATAGCAACTACATTGTTCAGTCCGCTTACTTGCACCGGAATGAGTTGCTGCGTGTTGTTTCCGTTACCCAATTGTCCATCGCCATTTTGCCCCCAAGCCCAAACTGTGCTATCGCTCAACAATACCATAGACCAATATCTTCCACCTTTAATATCTATAGCGGTGGTTATATTTTTTACCTGCACCGGCACATTGCTAAGTGTGGTTGTGCTATCGCCAAGTTGACCATTACTGTTTCTTCCCCAAGCCCAGGCAGTGCCATCGCTCTTTACCGCAAGTGAATGAAATTCACCGCCCGAAATAGCAACTACATCGGTAAGCCCGCTTACCTGCACCGGCACGTTTGAGTTGATGAGTGTTCCATCACCTAATTGTCCTTCGGTATTTTTTCCCCAAGCCCATACAGTGCCATCCTCTTTAAGTGCGAGTGTATGATTGCCCGCTTGTCCACCGGTAACAGCAATAATTCCTGAAAGCCCGTTTACTTTTACAGGTGCTGAGGTGCTGATGAAACTTCCATTGCCTAATTGCCCAAATTGGTTGCTGCCCCAGGTCCACACCATGCTGTCTTTTTTCAAGGCAATACCGTGCTCGTATCCCGAACGTATTTTCCAAACTCCGGTAAGGTTGTTTACCGTTCCGGGAACAGGATGAGGATTCATATCCACTTGCCCGTTACCAAGTTGCCCTAAGGTATCGGCTCCCCACGCGTTTACGGTGTTGCCGTTGTTGCACAAATAATAAGAGTGCGACCAACCGGCTGCAATTTTTTGAGCATAAGTTGTGATGGCGCTAAACGAAATCAGGACCAGCAAGATTGCTTTGAACTTGCTCCTTATTTTGTGATGTATAGAATTTGAATTTTTCATTGATTGAGTTTTTTTAATTATTCGTGTTGAATTATTGTTTAATGAGTTTTTGAGAAATGCGCTGGCCGTCTGCTGAAATTGTCATGAAATAAATTCCATTGGCTTGGTCAGCAAGGTCAACAGAAAGGGTAGTGTTCAAAGCGCTTACTACTACGTTTAATTGAGCTATTTTTTTGCCCACCACATCAAACACTTCTAAAAGTGTATTTGCATAGGAAAAAGAAATGTCGCTGAACTGCACATTAAATTTTCCGCTTGCCGATGGATTAGGAAAAGTAGAAACGGTGGCAAAAAAATCTGCCTCGTTTATTCCACTTATCGGTTGTGTTACAATAGGGCAAACTCCGTTTGATTTGGTAAGCACATTGTGTTGCGTAAAACTTCCATCGCCCAACTGCCCGCTCAAATTTCTTCCGCAGCCCCAAAGGGTGCCATCGGTTTTGTAAACAATGCAGAAGTTGGTTCCCGCAGCCATGCCAGCTACATCAGCTATCCCCAGCATTTGCACAGGCGATGAGCGGTGTGTTAATGTATTATCGCCAATGTTTCCGTAGGTGTTTCTGCCCCATGCCCAAACGGTGTTATCGCTTTTGGTTACGTGCACTTCAAATGCACCACAGGTTACATCGGTAACTCCGGTTAAATTTGGAACCTGCACCGGTGTGTAGCGGTCGGTGGTAGTGCCGTCACCGAGTTGTCCGTACAGGTTTTCGCCCCAGGTCCAAACCGTGCTATCGCTTTTTACAGCCAGCGAGAAAAACCTTCCGGATTTAATTTTCACTACATCGGTTAACCCCGAAACCTGCACAGGTGCTAATAAATCGGTAGTTACTGTGCCGTTACCAATTTGCCCTTTTACATTATCGCCCCAAGCCCACACCGTGCCATCGGCTTTTAGCGCCAGTACATGGTAAGTTCCTGCTGCAATAGCCACCACTCCTGTTAGGTTGGGAACCTGTGCCGCAATGGTTCTGTCGGTAGTGGTGCCATCGCCTAATTGTCCATCGGTGTTCCAGCCCCATGTCCACACGGTGCTATCGCTCTTTAACGCCACCGAATGCCAACCACCGGCTGATATGGCAACCATGTTTGAAAGTAAAATAGACTGCACGGGCGCTGTGGTGCTGTTGGTGCTTCCGTTGCCAAGCCCGCCATACAAATTGCTGCCCCAAGCCCACACCGTGCCATCGGCTTTCAATGCCATGGTGTGCGCTTCTAACTGGTCGCCTCCGGCAGAAACGGCAACAATGTTGGTGAGTGTTCCGGCAGCTACAGGCACATTGCTGTCGGTATAAGTATTGTCGCTATTGCCCAACTGACCGGTAGCATTTTCGCCAAAGCACTTAACGGTGCTATCAGCACAAATTACTGCCGAGTGCCAGCCGCCACAGGCAATACGTTGCGCATTTACGGTGGCGTGTAAACCCAACGCCAGCAAAAAACTGCAAACTGTTTTTGTGTAAATTGTTTTCATTCAATTGTTGTTTTTAAATGGTTTAAAATCTTGCTCTTACCGATACAATAAAATTGCGCCCGGGAGCATTAATGCCCGATGAATATGGGCGATACATTTTGTCCAAAATATTTTCAACACCTGCGGTAATGGCTACATACTGGCTGGGGTAGTACGCTGCTTTAAAGTTGAGGGTAAACCAACTTGCTACATACGCTCTACCCAGCGAATCGCGCGCATAAGAAGCATTGGTGCGCTCGGTTAATGCCAAATCTTTGTAGTCCATTTTCAGGTTGTAAACAATATTGAAGTCAAACTTGAACTTGCGATGTTCGTAGGTTAAATGCGTGCTTCCGAAAGTAGGCGCAGCATGGCGCAGCGGATAGTAAACCAAACTGTCGGGCGCTTGCTCTCTTCCGTTTTGATACGAAATATTGCTGCGCAGACCAACGCCTTTGTAGTAAAACTCAATGCCCGCCTGCACACCATACACTTGTATTCGTGTTACGTTTTGTACTGCTTGTATGCGGCTTTTATTTCCCAAAAAACGAATAGTGGTATCGCCATTTAGTGTAAAATCCTTACGCACCATAGCATCAAACAACCAGGTGTAGTAAAAGGTGGCATCTATTTTTACAAAGCTGCCGAAGGTTTTTACTGTTCCGATTTCTGCATTGTAAACCTGTTCGGGTTTCAGTTTAGGATTCGGCACTACCAGATAACCCGGCACCGATTCAAATACTTTGCCCATGTCGTCAATGTTTGGTGCGCGAAAACCCGTAGAGCCGTTTACATAAATCTGCCACGATTTAAAAGGCGAATACACCAAGCCCACGCTTCCGCTGGCAGAGCCGCTGCGCATTTTTGCAGTGGTGTATGGAAACGGAAAGAAAGTAGTATCAAACACCGCATCAATCAGAAAATGATTGTAGCGCACACCGGCACTCATCGTCCATTTTGGATGCGGCTTATACTTTACACTCATATACACACCATACGATTGCCAAGTGGAGCCATCGGGATAGCGTGTAACGGTGGAATCTACTTTTTTAGTAACCACATGCGTGAGGTCGGCTACCGAATGCACTTTGTTGTAAACCGATTCAAACCCATAAGACACCGAAATTTTTTCCGTTATCTTTTTTTCAAAATCCAGATTTACCGAAACGGCTCTTACTCTTTCTTTCTGCATCATCAACTCGCGATACATAAATTCGCGGTCGTAACGGCTTTCTTCAAAAAACTGATAAGCCGCCACTAAGCGCATATTATCAAACACAATGTTTCCCTTTGTATAGTTTATACCCAGGCGGTGCATTTGCCATTTCTGCGGACCGTAATACCACTCTGCCCAGCGCAGTTTGTCTTTGTAAGGCCCATCAAAACGCATTACATACAATCGGTCGTAACGGTTGTACTTGGAGGTTTGCGAAAAATGAAAACCGTATTCCAGTTCAAGAAAACTTAGCGGCCGGTAACGCACTTTTTGCATAAAATTCCACTGGCTGTATTTGGAACCTACCTGTAATGTAGAATCTGAATTGGGCACCATGTAATCTTTATTGTCAATGGTCATTACATAGCTTGGCCGATAGAAATGATGCACACCACCCTGCAAACCGGAGCGCAAATCGTTGTAGTTAGAAAAGGTAACACTGCTGGTAAACGCCAGTTTTTTCAACCCGATATTAAAATCTAAATGGCCGGTGCCCTCCATGTTAGCGGAAGAAAAACGCGCCATTGCATTGCCCGTAACCAAGGGTTTGTTGTTGCTGGCTCCCGATAGTTTGGGCTGCAAAGTTTGAAAACTCATTACACCACCCACCGCATCGCTACCATACATTACCGAACCGGGGCCAAAAAGTATTTCTGTTCCTTCCATCGCATTAGCATCCAGAGAAATTACATTTTGCAAATTCCCAGAACGAAAAATGGCGGTGTTCATCCGCACACCATCTACCACCAGCAGCACCCGATTGGTTGCCATACCGCGCAGCATGGGCGAGCCGCCACCCATTTGACTTTTTTGAATAAACGCATAACCACTCATCCCCAGCAAATCGGCAGCGGTTTGCGGGTTTTGAAAAGCCGCTTCTTTCATGCTTATTTTTTCTACACGAGTGGCAGCATCTAATTTGCTTTCTGCAAAACGAGTAGAAGAAACAACAACATCTGTCAATTGAAACATGGCTTCAACCAACTCTATTTTGTACTTGCGTGTAGCTATTTCAGTTGGCTGTATTACAATAGTTTCGTATCCGATAGATTTAATGAAAATGCTATCGGCTTCTGCAAATGGAGCAAACTCAAATTGCCCACGGGCATTGGTCTGAGCGGCATGGTATGGGTTATTGGAATATACCAAAACGCCACTAACCAACTGCTGTGTAACCTTATCTAATACGGTTACTGTTTGAGCACTTAGGTGCGTTACTGCAATGCAAAGCAATGCAACAACTATGTTTTTTTTCATATTCGTTATTGTTCGTAAAAAAGTATAGCCACATTCATGGCACAATTCTCACATGCTTTATCTTAAGCAGACAAGTGAAAGTATTGCCATAAAAGGCCGTGCCAGCAATGGCCTTTTAGCCAAATAACTGCGAGGGCTACACTTGTAACTCAGGGGGAGGAGAAAATACCACAGGAGAGTTGTTGGAATAGAAGAATGCCGATGTTGGCGAATATACAATGTCTATGATGAAATGACCGTTAGAAAAGCAACCATTATCGGTTACATACAGTTGTTTAAAAATATCGTAAAACGCTGTTGTTGTTGATTTTTGATTTTTCTTATCTCCAAAATTATCGTGCATCCACCGGTGAATATCCTGGAGAATCTCGTTTTCTGCGTGGTCGTGAAAGCAAAAATAGTAAGTGGTATCGCCAACTTCTTTCTTGCGGACTATATCGTACATTTCATCCATGAATCTAAATTCTTTTCCGTGTATGCGGATGAAATAAGGATTGGATTTTTGCTCTAAATATTTGGCTACCTTAACCAGTGTCAGTTTTTCGTTTGGTAAACTAAGCAGAGTATCCCACTTAAACTTTCGCTTGTATTTTTTGAGTTCATAGTCATAAAAAAAAATGCTTAGTACAGATTGAAAAACCAGTAGCAGCAAGAAGAATACGGCAATAAGTTTTAGAGTAATTTTTGAAGCCATGCAAAAGCGGGGTACAAGCTAACAAAAAAGTACAAACCCGGTTTATACACACCTGCGCATTGAAATTAAGCGCTCCAACAAGCCAGAATATCCCGCTCTCCCTCATAAGGCAAGCGGCCATGAGCGGTACTGAAATTATCAATCGCAATCACATCGCGGTGTTGCCACGGAATAATGACCATGTTTTGCCAAATAATTTCTTGAATGTGTTGCACGTATTCGTTAGGTACCGGGCTGCCATCGCCAAACAGTACATTCATACTTTGTTCAATGGGTGTTTTGGCTTTTTGTTTTACAGCCACCATAAGAGCAATCAGGTTTTTCCAAAAAAATGTTTTTGCGCGTTGCTGGCGCTGGTGTATAAAGTTGTATTCCACTTTTGCGCTATATGGATGAAAAACCTGTAGGTGGTTGAACCAAACTTTTTCGCCAGTAACCGGATGGGCTTTAGCTGCAGGTGTGCGGTGCAGCAAACGAAGTTGGTCGTTGCCTGTCCATTCAAAATCTATGTGCTGTTCGCGGCATTGGCGCTCTACTTCGGTTTTGTCAGTGGTGTGAAAAATTTCGTTCCACTTTTTTAGTTCAAAAAGATTGAAGCGCGATGCGTTTGATAGACCAGAGTAGTTTCGGACGGTGGTTACGCCTTTGGTATCAAATTCATTTCGTATGCCGTTGTCCATCTGTGCATATACTTTTCGGAAATCGCAGAGTGGAGTTTCGCCACCATACTGCGGCTGTATATGGCAGTAAAAAAAGATGTTGATGGGCGGCTGCTCTACATAACTCATCTCGCAGTGTTGCGGAATAGGGTAGTAGCCCGGCAACTCGCTGGCTGTGTAGATGTATTTGGTGTTTTTTACAATGTTTCGCGGTGAGGTGCCATAGTAATCATCGCGCAAGCGATGGTCAATAAGCAAAGCTACTTCTTCAAAGTCTTTTGGGGTTGGCAAATTAAACCCTCTAAAGAGAATGGCACCGTGCTGCAAAAGTTGATTTTGTATCTGCTGCTTATTGGCCGATAAAAACTGAGCGAGGGCAGCTTTGGATGAACTGCCCTCGGGTTGTATGATGAGTGGAAACTGATTTGCTGACTGCATGGGTTAGAACATGTCCTCTTCCATATCCACATGGCCTTTGCCTATTTCTTCACCATCTTCATCAAATACTTTTACATAGTAATCGCCACGGGCTTCAAATTTGAAAGGCAATATCTGGCATACTTTGCTGCCTTCAATATCAATGGTAAACATGTCGTCTATTTTTGATTTGGTAGCGGCACGTCCTTCGCGAAAAATTTTAACGGTCAGTTTTTTTCCCTTTAGGTTTTTACCCTCAATAAGTACTTTGCATTTGTTGGCATCGTCCACATCCCAGGTGCCTTTGTGGCCAATGGGTTCGCAGTTTTCGCCTTTACCGGCACAAAAATACACAGCAATTTCGGGGTCGGCAGCATGAGCAGCAAAAAATACGGAGGCAAAAATTAGGGTAAGGTACAAGTGAATCTTTTTCATGATAAGTAAGGTTTGTGTTGGCGAAATTATTAATCGCAGCCATTATGCCAAAGCTCGTGCCAAATTCTACCCCGGAAGGTTAAAAATACTAATGTACCACCGTTAGTCGTGCTGTATATCTGGTGCCTTCATCTGTGTTTACAGAAATAAAGTAAGCCCCAGATGTGAGGGCCGAAGTAGATACCGTAAAACTTTGCCGGTTGAGTACTGTATGCGATTGCAGTAAAGTGCCAAGCAAATCAAAAACTTGCAGGGTGCCTGTTACATAATCGGTACCGAAACTAAGCGTAACAGAGTGGCTTGCCGGTTGTGGGAAAACTTGCGCTGCTAAATCGTTTTTGCCAAGCCCATAGAAGCCCGATAGTACCTCTTTTACGCTCTTGGCAGTGTCAATGACCGTTACATTTCCGTCTATAGAACCGGCTACTACCTCGCAGGTCATTTCGTTTACGCTCAAGGTAGATATTCTGTTATCAGGTAGCCCATCTGCCTTGGTAATGCGGGAAAAGTTAGCGGGGGGAGTAAATACAGCAATGCCCGAATCGCGAGTGGCTAACCAAACTCTGTTTTTACAATCTATTACTACATCAGTTACATCATTTTGCGGCAAATTGCTATTGGCAGTGGTAAAGTTTTGGCAGGGCAAACCGTTGGGGCAAATGGAAAAACCTCCTTTGGTGCCTACCATTTTTGCGTTGCAATTCATATCTAATGTGATGGCGTTTACGCGCATATCTACCAAGCTTTGATTGGCCGGAGTGGTATCTATATATACAAAGTTGGTGCCGTTGTCGGTGTAAAACAAACCCTTGGTAGCTGTACCCACCCATACTCCGCTACACAAGTTTCTTCGCTGTATGCAGCTGATAGGTAAAAAAGGCGATGGGTATGTTTGGCGAAAAGTAGAAGTAGAATCAAAAGTAACTAAACCGGCAGGGCCTACAGTCCATATTGTATCGGGTTTGTAGGTAACACCCCATACCTTTTTCGTTGTCAGGTTATCTAACGAATCCCAACCACCGGCCATTGTAAAAAATGCACCATCGGCAGTGCCGGCTATGGTTCGTTGCTGATTATTAAAAACGGCTACTTGCAAGTCGTAAATGGTATCGCTGCGCAGTACAGGTGTATTGGTTTTGTCGAAATAGGTCCATTGTTGTTGTGCGGCATTGTAAAAAGCTATGCCTTGCCCAAATGAACCGGCCCATATATCGCCATTAGCCGCCAGTTCTATTACGCTTACTTCGTTTAGCCCAATGCCTTGAGTGCTGCGAACTTTTTGACTGAATGTGTGTGTAACCAATAAAATAAGCAGGAGAGGAGTTAATGCGTATTTTTTCATTGGGGTTGTGTTTTGGTTTAATGATGACTCAAAAAGTTAACAAAAGTTTATTCTACAAAATACATTTTCAACGCGCCTTTATTTTTGGCGCTTATCTCGCCACGATATATGCAATTAAACTCATCTTTAACTAATTGATAAGTACTTTCTGAAATATTAATTTTCCATGCCTCGCTGTTTTGCTCCATTCGGGCTGCGGTGTTTACCGAATCGCCCCAAATATCATAGGCAAATTTTTTGATGCCAACCACGCCCGCTACCAGCGGTCCGGAGTGAATTCCAATACGGAACGCGAAACCGGGCTTGCCCGCTGACTCGCGTTTTTGTTTTAGTTGCAGCAACACTTGCTGCATGTCTTTTGCAGCGCGCACCATTTTTGTGGCGTGTTGCTCATCGGGTATGGGTATGCCGCTCACACATAAATATGCATCTCCAATAGTTTTTATTTTTTCAATGCCATGTTTTTCCATGATTAAGTCAAATGCCTCAAAGTACTCATCTATACCACTCACTATTTCTTCGGCTGTGAGTTGCTCGCTAATGATGGTGAAGCCCTTGATATCGGCAAACAGAACAGAGGTGGCTGCATAACTGCGGGGCGATGTTTTGCCATAGGTTTTTAACTCTTCGCTTATTTCAAAGGGTAGAATATTGAGCAGTAAATCATCTGACCTTTTTTTCTCTGCATCCAACGCATGGTATGCCTTGGTCAGTTCTTCGTTTTTCTGTTTTTCTAATTGTGCCTCGCGCTCTTTTTGCTCCATCTCATGTCGCACGGTCATTTGCGCCATCAATCGCTTAGTCTCTGTATTGTTCAATTCCTTTTCCAACTTCATAAAGTTGGTTTGAAGTTGATATGCTTCAGCAAAATTACCGTCTGCAGCGTGCAATCGGGCAGAAAATTCCATTGCATTTGCCAATTGGTTTTTTAGACCGGTTTCTTCGGCCAGTACCATTGCCTTGGCAAAGTGTGCATGAGCTTCTTCGTTTCGTAGCAATTGCTCGCTCAACTCACCTAAGTTCAAATAAGATTGTACCAAGCCACGTTTGTCTTTTGCTTTGGTAAACAGATGTTTGGCCTCGTTGTAGTTTTTTAAAGCTGTTTCTAACTGCCCTGTAGCTCTGTAGGAGTTCCCCATATTGGTGAAAGACGTAGCTATGCGCACGTCATCGCCAATTTGCCGGTTGATTTCTAACGCCCGGTGATGGGTGGTTATGGCCTCGGTGTAGTTGCTCATGGCGTGATACACATTGCCTATGTTATTGAGCAATTTGCTGACTTCGGCATTGTTTTGTTCCTGCTCTCTAATTTCCAGCGCGGTTTTAAATACCTTAAGTGCCTCTTCATAGTTATTTTGCTCTAAATAGATTACGCCTACATTGGTAGCTGAGCTGGCTAACCGCGAAGAGAGATGAAGCTCTTCATATATTTTTTGTGCTTTGAGGTGCAATTGAAGCGCCTGTGCATAATTACCCTGAAAGCCATGGATGATTCCTGAGTTAGTAAACAGGTCTGCCGCGCCAGAAAGGTCGTTGAGTTTTTCGCGAATATCTATAGCCGCTTCGTAGCAATGCAAGGCATCAGCAAACTTACTATCGTGCAGGTTAGCATTGCCCAGTTTGGCCAAAGCAGCCGATTCTTTTTCGGGTAGTTTTAGCCGGTTGAAAAGCTGTACCGCTCTGCGGTAGTACCCTCTTGCTTTATGATAATCGCGCAGTTGTGCAGCACAGTTGCCGGCCTGAAAAGCAGCAGCGGCCTCGCCCTCATCGTATCTTATGGTATTTGCTTCGGTGGAAGCTCGTTGTGCGGTCGCTAAACTATCGGCCAGCGAGTGCTCCATTTGCAGGGTAGATAACTCCAGCAGATTATCTATTAACTGCCTGTTGACCACGGCAGTTGAAGCTATTTTCTCGCTGAGTTCGCTAATTTGGGGGCTCATTTGTGCGGCTGCAAGCTACTTATTTTAGCATAGCATTTACAGACCTTTGCCATACCGAATATTAGGTAAGTGTTCATTGTAAAAATATTCTTTGGGGGCTTTTAAATTTCAGACAAGAAATTATATTTGCAGCCCCGATTTCGGAACCGCTTCCAACTTTTCCGGAATTGGGCAAACGCACTACCGCTGATTTGCTTTGTGAAATTTGTGAGATTTTACGAGCAGAAGGCCAAGGTGCAAAATGGTTAAACAACAAAAAACAAAATAACATGGCCGATTTAAAAGCATTAGCTGATCAGTTAGTAAACTTAACTGTAAAAGACGTACAAGAATTAGCAAACATCCTTAAAGCTGACTACGGTATTGAGCCGGCTGCTGCTGCTGTTGCAGTTGCTGCAGGTCCTGCTGCAGGTGCTGCTGCTGTAGCTGAAAAAACAGAGTTTGATGTAATTCTGAAAAGCGCTGGCGCTCAGAAACTGAACGTAGTGAAAATTGTAAAAGACCTTACCGGCTTGGGCTTGAAAGAAGCAAAAGACCTGGTAGATGGTGCTCCAAAACCAGTAAAAGAGAAAGTAGACAAAGCAACTGCCGAAGATTTGAAAAAGAAATTGGAAGAAGCAGGTGCCGAAGTAGAAGTAAAGTAATTTACCTCAGCTTTCAATACATAAAAAGCCGCTCCGCAAAGAGCGGCTTTTTTTATTTCCTATTACACAACGTGTTAATTAACAAGCGCTTTTAACAGCACTGCCTGCACAATGTTTTGCATTTGTGTAAGCGGCTTGTAGATTTATGCTGCTAACCCAAAAATCAAACTATGCAGAAATTATTACTACCAGCCATGCTGCTCTATGCCATGCTGGCCGGTGCTCAAACGCTGGCTCCCAACTTTAAATTCAAAGAAAAACCACTCACCACCCCTAACTATGTATATGATACTGTAATTAGCCGGGGCGGAGAAAAGGAGATTAAAAAACGAGGTGCAAATACCAACTTTTGCGATGGAGAGGGGGAGTCGTACAAAATTGGCTTTATCCCCTTTCGCAACAAATGTGAGCTGAAGGAAGTGTTTAGCGGTAACTTTTTTGGCAAAAAAAACTCTTCGTTCAATGCTCTGCAAACAGCAGGTCTTGGGTTGCCTTTTGGCGACCTTAATGCTATAGGTACTTATGTAGATATTCTTTCTTTTTTGCCCAAAATTAGTGTTGGGCGTGTGGCACTTGGCTTGCAAGTGGCCTACAGCAATGGTGTAGGCGATACTACCGCCAATTTGGAAAATCTTTCGCTGCAAAAAATAATGAATGGCGGTGGTAGTATGATTTTGCAGTTTAACCGCCCAGTGGTTTTTGTACCGTTTTACAAAAGCAAAAACGGGTTTTTGAATTTGAATGTGGCCACCAATGCCAGTTTTGATGTGCCCAAAATGGATCAAAAAATATATAACCCCGGCTTTGCTTTTCAGCCAAGCGTGGACTTTGACTTACAACTTTTTGCCAATACCCGCGATTGGATTTTTAGCCGTAGAGAAAGCAACCAAGTGGGTAATTTTTGCAAGATAGGCATACGCGGACGCACATTGTTTAACTTATTTAATGCCCGCTACTCGGCTCGTAATGATGTGGACAGACGAACCAATAACATGATTTTGATTACCGGCACGGGCTATATTTCCTTAGGCCCCGCACAGTTAGATATTGGTGCCAGTTGGGATAACAAAAAACTACTTCCTGAAAACTTTACCATCCGGCTAAGTATGCAACCCGTACAATTTTAACTATGCAAAAAAATCTTGAATTAATCAGGTTGCTAGCACTTTGTGTTTGTGCAACAATAATTGCCACTTCTTGTGTGGGCTCTAAATATTCGTACAAGCAGAAAAACGAAAAAGTGGTGATGCAGGTAGTGGAACAAACCAATGCAGTGGCTCTACATTTATTAAAAGAACAAGATGCTCCATTGCTGGCGCAGCGCAGCAGCACGCGCGGCTTCTTGTTCCCACTTATTGGGCAAGCTATTAGTTTGGCGGCACAGGGTGTAGCTAAACTCATAGAAGTAGAAAAAGCCAAGTACACAGCCGAATGGCAGCAAAGCATGAATGAGCTTTATTTCTATGACCAGATTTCTGAAAGCAATCCGTTTGACCCTACCGGCATTCAGTTTAAAGGATTCAAACTATACCGCATTGCCGATGTAAAGAAGAAGGTTCAGGACACGGTGTTTTATGCCTATTTTGAAATTGACACCACAAACGTATATGATATGATAAACGGCTCGGTGTTTTATCTGAAACTAAAAGAGTTGGATGTGCAGTATGCCAAAGCCAAAGTGCCCACTACGCGCTGGTATATACCCTGGAGTTGGGGCAACAAAAAGAAAGACGATAAACTGAACTTAGATTTGGAAATCAACTTTGCGAGCAGTTATGTAACCAAAGGGGGCAGCTACTTTTACGATAGTCCGGTAGGTAAGTTTATGTTTTCGCTGCGCGATTTTCCGCTAAAGCCCGATGACCCGGCCAAGCAAACTGCTTACAATGGTTTGTTAGATAAGCGCATTGGCGGCTACGCCATGCTTATACCCCGCTCGTATGGCCATGCTGTAAACAAAGATTACAATTTGAAAGATGTGTATAGTCAAGGCAAGTATTCGGTAAGTGTAAAAGTGAAGGAGAGCGGCAAGCAAAAATTTATTACCAAGCTGGTTACCGACAATTCTCAAAAAATATTGGATGCCGGTACCGATAAACTGAAAGGGATATCAGAACAGTATTTGAATAAGTATTAAAACAAAAAAGCCACCGTTGCGGTGGCTTTTTTGTTTTAGAAAATGTTTAATGTTCTTGTTGTTTCTCTTTCGTTTTTTTTAACTGACCGGCTATGGTGTGCATGGCAAGGTCCGTACCTTCTTCAAACGTTTTGGCTGTTTTGCTCACAAAGAGCGTTTTGCCGGGTACATGTAGTTTGATTTCTACCGTTTTGTCTTTGATACTTTGTTTAGTTCCTAATTTTAGAAATACTTCGGCTTCTACTATCCTGTCAAAAAATGTTTCTAATTTTTTGAGCTTGCGGTTAATAAAATCCACGAGCTGGGTTGATGCATCAAAGTGCACCGGACGGATGACCACATTCATAAAGAACAATTTTTAGGGTGAATAAATCGGTTCGCGGTTCTAAGTAATAAAATTGTTACCACAAAACCACACTAAAGTTAACGAAACACCCCAAAAAATGTTTTACCCGTTTTTAGGGATTAATGCTTTTTTAATGATTGCCGGCATAGCTCGGTGGAGTAATGCCATACTTATTTGATAATCACTTTTTTGTAGCTGCTACCCAATGTATTATTCACGCCTAGTGTGTAAACACCTGCAGCTAACCCATCGGTGGCAATTTGTTGCAGATGAAATCCGGCTCCGGTGTAGTTTTGTTGGTAAACTACTTGGCCAAAGGCGTTAGATAGCGCCATGACACCCTCTTTGGCAGAGCTTGTCCAGGTGGCTATTAATTGGTCTTTAGCCGGATTAGGGTAAACGTGCAAGCTACTAACGCTTTCTGCTATTTGTGGTACTGCTGTACCTACGCGGCATTGGTCGCCTTGCTCTATCACATCTACAAATAGCGAAAAAGATGTAGGGTTAATAGATTGAACAGTGGCTAAACTTAGTGTGGTGTCTGGGTTGGCATTCACACCCGGAAAAATGGGCAAGTTGCTCAGCGAAATGAAGCCACTGAGATTTAAGGTATAACGGCCTGTAGTGTCGTTGGTGGTACCCAATAGTTGTACACAAGCCCAGCTATCTCCATACAATACTCCGCTCGAAGGGTTTAAGTAATAGCTAAGTCCGGTTGGTAGTCCGTTTACGTTAGTAATAACCAGACTATCAATAGTAACCGGTACCGGAAACGGAAGGTTGGGCGCTATGGTCTGTAAATCAAAATCACCGGGTACATATATCTGAATAATCTGATCGTATTGCTTGTTGCGTTCAACGCAGGCCATCGTATCGGGGCTTGGGTTGAAAAAGTTAACGTTAGTAGAATCGATGGTGCATCCACCACCGGCCATGGCCATAAAATGAATGGTAAAAAGTACTAAAGTGTAAATGTATTTCATCTAATATTTTTTGTAGTGAGGAATACTACAATTAAAATCAATTTGCGCTAAAGCAACAAACTACTTTTGATAATAGATGAAAATTGGAGCACCAATATTTACATGAGTGTATAGTTCCTCCATTTCTTCATTGCTGAGTGCAATGCAGCCCCATGTCCAGTCGCTTTCGCATTGTGCTTTGCCTATATCTGCCCATGATGGGGGTAGCCCATGTATTTTTACATCACCACCGGCACTTTTGCCGTGTTTTTTGGCGTACGCCAAATCGTTTGCATTGGGGTAGGATATGCCGAGGTTTTTGTAATAGCTGCTGTTGGGGTTTTTTCCATTGATGTAATACATGCCCTCCGGAGTTTTGCGGTCGCCTTCAAATTGTTTGTGGCCTATGGGTTGTGTGCCCAGTGCAACGCGGTATTTTTTCAATAATACTCCTTGGTTAAACACCATCAGGATGTGGCTTTTCTTTTCTAGTACTATACTATCTATTACAATTTGTGCAGGTAAAACGGCATTGAAATAGATGCTGTCTTTAATGTGTGCATCTACCGATGTGGCATCGTCTTTTGCTTTAGTGGTAGTGCTGTGGCAACTGCTGAGGTAAAAGACCAACAGCATGAAGTAGGTTGATGATGTGGGGCGAAACATACCGTTGTTTTTTTTACAACGTTTGTTCGTTTCGGTTTAGTATGTGGCCAACAGAGCCCAACAGATTTTAACGCTAATTGAGATTTCCGGCATTTTGCGGAATGCGACCAAAGTAGCGGTCGTCTTTATCGGTGCGGTTGGCATCTTCCATCGGAAATTCTTTACGCATAGGAAAAGAGACCATTTCGTCCATATTCAAAATACGTTTGAGGTCGGGATGGCCGGTAAATATGATACCATAAAAATCATACGTTTCTCTCTCCTGCCAGTTGGCAGAGTTGAAAAGGGAAGACAAACTTTCTACTTCCGGATTTTCTCCGTTTAAAAAAACCTTAAAACGAACCCGAACATTCTCTGCCCAGTTGTGTAAATGATAAACTACGGCAAACTGTTTTTCTATTTCGTTATCCGGAAAATGCACACCACACACATCGGTCAAAAAATTGAAGCCAAGTGAATCGCGCAGGTATTGCACTATTTCCACATTCTTATCCCGGGTTGCTTCAAAGTGAAACATGCCAAACTCTGTGCTGAAAGCGGTTACGCTTTCGCCAAACTTTTCGGTTAGTTTTTCTTGAACGGTAGTAGTATCTAAAGCCATTGGTTGTTAGTTTACATTAATGCCATAAGTAGCCAACATGGCCTTGTACTCGGGCGAATTTCTACGGCTGAAACTTTCGTTTTTTACCAGGTCTTGCAACTTCATAATGCCATCTAAAATTTGCTCGGGGCGCGGAGGGCAACCCGGCACATACACATCTACGGGTATTACTTTGTCAATTCCTTGCAATACACTGTAAGTATCAAACACACCGCCCGAACAAGCGCAAGCACCTACTGCAATTACCCAACGTGGTTCTGCCATTTGTTCGTAAACCTGCCGTAGAACGGGTCCCATTTTTTTGGCAATGGTGCCCATTACCAACAGCATATCGGCCTGACGTGGAGAAAAACTAGGACGCTCTGAGCCAAAACGAGCCAAGTCGTAAGTAGATGCCATGGTAGCCATAAATTCTATTCCACAACAAGAGGTGGCAAATGGCAACGGCCACAAGCTCTTACTGCGGGCTAATCCCACAAATTTATCTAGAGTGGTGAGCTGAAACCCCTCGCCATGATAGCCCTCTGCGGTTTGTTTTAATAACAGTTCGTTAGCCATATACTAAGTTATGAATTGCGGGTTTTATGTTAGCAGAAACTGGTGTTCTGCAAACTACTCCCATTCTAAGGCACCTTTTTTAATAATGTAATAAAAGCCAATCAAAAGTAAGCCCATAAAAAGCATCATCTTTAACAAACCTTCCATACCCATGCTTCTAAAATTGACAGCCCACGGGTACATGAAGATGACTTCTACATCAAACAATACAAACAAAATAGCCACTAAAAAATATTTTACCGAAAAAGGAATACGCGCATTACCATGTTGGGGAATGCCACACTCAAAGTTGGCATCTTTGTTTTTGGAGCTTCTTTTGGGGCCTATGTAGTGCGATACTGCTATAGTGAAAGCTACAAACCCTGCAGCAAACAACACTTGCATGAGTATAGGAAAATAACTGATATATGTTTCGTTCATAAGGAAATGCTGTACGGCAAAAATAAACCTGCCACGCACAAATAAAACCGTGTTTCCAACAATTTGTTTGCAAGTGAAAACAGCTCGTTATATAAGCGTGGTTAGTGTTGCATAGTTTGAATTTCGGTTTACATTTGCGGCTCTCTAAAAAAGCCCTAGTGGCGGAATTGGTAGACGCGCACGACTCAAAATCGTGTGTCCAAAAGGCGTGGGGGTTCGATTCCCTCCTGGGGCACTGCCAGACAAAACCGGACGACATTCGTTCGGTTTTTTCTTTTCTGATTGTTTTGAATTCCTTACAGTTCTTAGAAGTACTCTACCTGCAAATTCTATTTTAGCACCCGCTATTTATGGCCACCAACTCACCACGCAACAATTTTTCGTTTAAGCAGATTTCTACCTCACTGCGCATTTACCGCTTTATTATCCCATACAAATGGCAGTTTATGGTGGGTATGATATGTTTGGTGGTTTCTACCGGGGTAGTGTCTTTTATTCCTGGTGGTTTTGGCCAGTTGATAGATGCCGGATTGCCGGCTAAAGAAACTATTGAGAAAGCATACACCGCACTTAACTCTACGCTACCACCCGATGAAAAATTGAAACAAGTAGAGCAGTTGGTGTTGCAGTACAAAAACCAGATGAATCCTCAACACCTGAAAGATACGGGAATTTTGCTCGGGGTCATTTTGCTGATACAGGCGGTGTTATCTTTTTTTAGAATTTATCTTTTTGAGTATGTGAGCCAGCATGCCATGGCGGCTATACGCAGAACGCTCTATGAAAAAATAGTTACCCTACCTATCCATTTTTTTGAAGAAAACAGAGTGGGTAACCTCACTTCTCGCATCAGTAGTGATGTATCGCAATTGCAAGATGCGTTGAGTAATCAGTTGGCATTTTTTGTGCGGCAGTTGGTTTTGCCCATTGTCTGCATTCCGCTGCTAGTTGCTTTGTCGTGGAAGTTGGCCGCTATTATTATTGCCGTGTTGCCGGTGCTGGTGGTATCGGCTGTTTTGTTTGGAAGATTTATCCGCAAGATTTCGCGACAGGCACAAGATGAACTGGCAGAGAGCAACACGATAGTGGAAGAAACATTTACCGCTATTGATGTAGTAAAGGCATTTACCAACGAAGCGTATGAAACACTCCGGTATGGCAAAATCAATCAGCGCGTTGTAGCTATTGGTATGAATGCCGCAAAGTACCGCGCGGGTTTTGTGTCGTTTATCATCTTCATCATGTTTGGTGCCATAGTGGGTTTAGTATATGCGGGCATGAATGAGGTGGCCACCGGAGCGCTCAAGATGGGTCAACTCATTGAGTTTTTTTTCCTCACCATTTTTGTTGGCAGTTCACTAGCTGGGTTGAGTGAAAGCTACACTGTGTTACAAAAAACAATTGGCGCCTCTGAGCGCATTAACGAAATACTTGGCGAAGTTTCGGAAACACATATTACTGACACCAACCGTATTGAACCCATCAATGGAGCGGTAGAATTTAAGGGAGTACATTTTGCCTACCCATCACGCAAAGACGTGCAACTGTTTAATGGCTTGTCTTTTACTGTACAGCCGGGCAGCAAGATTGCATTGGTAGGACCAAGCGGTGCGGGTAAGTCAACTATCGTTAAGTTATTAAGCGGTATGTATGCCTTTAATGAAGGCGATATTTTGATTGACGGCAAAAGCATAAAGCAATACAACATTACCGCGTTGCGTAAAAATTTTGGCACCGTTCCACAAGATACTATTTTGTTTGGCGGCAGCATTCGTGAAAATATTGCCTATGGCAAACCCACTGCCACCGATGCGGAAATAAGGAGCGCAGCAGAGCAGGCCAATGCACTGTCTTTCATTCAAAATTTTCCGGAGGGGTTGAATACACTTGTAGGAGAAAGGGGAGTAAAACTAAGTGGCGGACAAAAGCAACGCATAGCAATAGCAAGAGCAATTTTACGAAACCCTAAAATTTTAATTTTAGATGAGGCCACCTCTGCCTTAGATAGCGAAAGCGAAAAGTTGGTGAAAGAGGCATTAGATAAACTGATGCACAACCGCACCACATTTATCATTGCTCATCGGTTAAGCACCATTCGCAAAGCGGATAGAATACTGGTTATTAACAAAGGTAAAATAGTGGAACAAGGTACGCACGAAGAATTGAGTCAACTTACCAATGGGCTTTATGCTAACTTGCTAAAACTTCAATACGAAGAATAGTGAAAATATCTGCCTCTATTTATGCCAACCAATTAAAACCACTGCAACAAATAGTGGAAGAATTGGATGCGCTGCACATAGATATGTTGCATGTTGATTGTGTAGATGATATGCGAGTGTTTGACGACATCCGAAGTATTCGGCAGTACTCATCTACACCTATCGATTTACATATCATTTCGGCTACGCCAGAAAAATATCTACCTCTAATAGAAGAACTTAAAATTGAATATGTCAGTTTGCAGTTTGAGCAACTTAGTGCAAAACCGGAGCTGCCACATTTGTACGGTACAAAATGGGGTTTGTGCGTGCAGGCAGATACTTCAATTTCTGACTACGAATCTTGGGTAAGCGATTTTTCATTTCTGCTATTTATGAGCACCTCACCCGGAATAAGCGGTGGCGTGTTTCAAAAAGAAAATTTTAGTGCTGTTAACCAGTTACTCGGCAATTTTCCAAAAATGCAGATTCATGTAGATGGCGGAGTAACTAACGAAATTGCATTTGTACTGCGGCTGATGGGGGTTCGTGCTGTAGTATCCGGGAGTTACCTGATGAACCAACCCTCACTGGGTGTTGGGTTAATGAGTTTATACAAATCGGGTAACACCAATTCTGATTTACCATTGGTTGACTTTTGTTTTCCGGCTAAATTTTTACCGGTACTTAAAGAAAGTGAATGTACTTTTAGCACTATACTTCAAACCATAGAAGTACACCGCAAGGGTTTTGTGCTAATCACCAACCAACAGAGCGAATTAACCGGTGTGGTGACCAATGCCGATATACGAAGAGCATTGCTAGGGGCAAAAAATAATTTGAGAGAAGTTACTGTTGATACACTGATTAATCGCCAGCCCACCACTTTACAGCAAAGCGCAACATTGAGCCAAATGATTCAATTGATTAATGAGCTGAATTTTATCATCCTATTTTTACCGGTAGTAGACACTAACAATAAACTGGTAGGAGCCATTTTATTAAACCATTTAACCAGAGTTTAATGATTATACATTTAAAAAATAACATATCTATCACGGAAGCACAATCATTAGCGGCTAAATATCAAGCGGTATTGATAGAAGGGAATCCGTTAGTGTTGGTTACTACATCTAAACTAAAGCAAGCCGATGAAGGGCTACAACTTGTAGCCAGTGACATATTTGTTACCGATACCGATATTCAGTTGGCCGGTAAGCAATACATTGCTACCAAGCGAGAAATAAAATTGAAAGACTTATCTATTGGAGGAAGTTCTGCTAACTCTATTGTGATTACCGGACCTTGCAGTGTAGAAAGCGAAGAGCAAATAGAGAGCGCAGCACAACTGTGTGTAGAACTTGGTGTAAGAATATTAAGGGCAGGGTGCTATAAGCCACGAACTTCTCCTTACACCTTTCAGGGCATGGGCTTGGAGGGGCTAAAGTTGTTAGACAAAATGCGCAGTAAGTATGGCCTGCAAATAATTACTGAAGTACGCGACAGTACGCATATCAACGAAGTGATTGAATACGCTGATGTTATTCAGATAGGAGCCAAGTCTATGTACGACCATGGCATACTCCGCCAGTGCGGCAAAACAACAAAACCTGTTTTGCTTAAACGCGGCTTTGGTACTACGCTTCAGGAGTTTGTGCAAAGTGCAGAATTTATTTTAAGTGGAGGAAATCCGAATGTCATTTTGTGCGAGCGCGGAATCCGCACGTTTGAAACTAAAACAAGGTTTACACTTGATTTATGCGGTGTAGCTTGGCTAAAACAAAACACAAATCTACCGGTGATACTTGACCCTAGCCACGCCATTGGTTACAGTTATGGAGTACCCGATTTAGCACGCGCCTGCATGGCCATGGGCATAGATGGAGTATTGATAGAATCGCACCCGAACCCTAAGGTGGCTAAGAGCGATGCAGAGCAGCAACTTAACTTTGACGAATTCAGAGCGCTCTACCCAACACTTAAATCAGCAGCGGCTTGTGCCGGTCATCAAGTAGTGTAATACTTTGAAATGGCTGATACGACTACAGTTTCTATTGATAATGTAGAGCAGTTTAAACAGCAAGCGTTAGTATGGGCAAATGCGTTTAATGTTGTTTGCTTATTAGATTCAAATGGATATTCAAACGATAGGTATAGCTCATGTGAGTGGGTTTTAGCCGTTGACGAGTTAAGTAACGATTTGACTTATGGTCAAGAAAAATCTGCGCAATCCTTTAGCGAATTGAACAAGCAAGTAATTGCAGGGAAGCACTTGTTTGGCTTTTTTACGTATGATTTAAAAAATGAATTAGAATCGCTGAGTAGCAATCATGCGGATAATATTGGTTTTCCGGCTATGTACTTTTTTGAACCGCGATTTCTGTTTGAGTTGCGCGGTAGTAAGCTTACTGTTAATCGCAATTATCCCGAAACATTTGAATTGATAGAAGTTATCTCCAAATGTAAACCAACTGATGTGTACTCTGCAACAGCGCGGTTGAGATGCAATGTTTCTAAAAATGAGTACGTAAGCAAAGTGCAGACCATTCGGCAGCAGATAGAAGAAGGTGATTTTTATGAATTGAACTACTGCATCAATTTTTCGGCTGAAAATGTGGAGCTAAATACTTGGCAAACGTTTTTAAAGTTAAATGAGTGCGCTAAAGCACCTTTTAGTTGTTACGTAAAGTGGCACGATAGATACTTAATGTGTGCCAGCCCTGAGCGATTTTTGAAAAAAAGCGGAAGAACACTCATTGCCCAACCTATAAAAGGCACAAACCGAAAGGCAGGCACTAAACAGCTAAATGAATTGCAACGGGAAGCGCTGCTGAATAGTAACAAAGAGCAAGCGGAGAATGTGATGATTGTGGATTTGGTTCGCAATGACTTGAGCAAAAGTGCCATTTCAGGAACTGTACATGTAGAAGAACTTTTTGGTATATATACTTTTGAAACAGTCAACCAAATGATTTCAACCGTTTCTGCACAACTAAGCAGTGATGTAGAACCTGTAGAGGCCATTAAAAATGCTTTCCCTATGGGAAGCATGACCGGTGCCCCAAAAGTAGAGGTAATGAAAAACATTGAACATTACGAAAGTTTTAAACGTGGATTGTATAGTGGTAGTGTAGGTTATTTTAAAAATGGTGATTTTGATTTTAATGTAGTAATCCGCAGTATCTTGTACAATCAAACTACTCGTACCATCAACGTACCGGTAGGTGGTGCTATTACTTACGATTCGGTGCCGGTGCAAGAGTATGAGGAGGTGCTGCTCAAAGCACAAGCTATGTTTAGTGTGTTAGGGGCTGAGCTACTTATCAATAACTAACGAATCAGGTTTAGCCCCTAAGTCAATTAGCATTTTGCAGATATTGGTAACAAAGCTTTCTGGACCACACACGTAGAACCGTTGCCCAAAATCGCTGATATTTTTAAACAGGAAGTCTTCGTTGATGTGCTTATCAATAAAGCCAATTACATTTTCTCGGGTAAATGTCTTGATGTAGTTGTTGCCGAGCATAGTTTGCAGTTCGCTATCTAAAATCAAGTCGTATGATGTGCGTTCAGATACAATTAGTTTGTTGCTGCCAATCTGCTTGTTTTTGTGTAACTCACGAAAGATGGCTATAAACGGAGTTATGCCTGTTCCGCCCGCAATAAAAACACCGGGGCCTTTGTAATCAATCACGCCATACGGCTCGTTAATTATCAATTCAGTGCCTGCATTTAGTTTGCCGAGCATTTCGGTAACGCCATCGTGCTGTTTGTGAATGCGTATAACAAACTCTAAGTGTTCCCATTTGTTGAGCGATGTAAATGTGAATTTGCGTTTTCTGTCTTTCCACTCCGGCAGGTTAATGCTTACATCTGTAGCTTGGCCCGGATTAAATGTATAGCCGGCAGGTTTTTGAACTACAAATCTTTTTACCGTTGGGTTAATGTATTGTGCTTCAATAATCTTTACAATGTGTTCTGCCATGGTTATAGTTTAAAAATGGTAAACATGTTTTTTAATTCCCCCCAAATGGTCTTGATTTTTGCTTCCGGAAGTTTTATGCCTGCTCGCAATGTTACCACAACAGTTTGAATGTTTAAATGTTTGCGATGAGCCAGTTTGATAAATTCGGCATCAAACAAAAAAGTGTTGATAGTGGTTTTTAGAAAAACTTCTCTACCTTTTTGATTAAAACCTTTCAAGCCGCATTGTGTATCGTTGACAGGCAAGCCCAATATGTTTTTGTTTATCCATTGCAGCATACGCGATTGAATTTTGCGCGAAGCGGGTATGGCACTCATAGAGTTATCATCTCTTACACCTATTGCCACATCGGCACCTGTATTTAGTGTATTGTAAATTTGCAGGAAACTTGTGTGTGTATATGGAAAATCTACATCCGTATAAATTACATAATCGCCCACAGCTTTTTGTACACCCATGCGAAGTGCGTGGCCTTTGCCTTTATTTTCGGCATATGATATTATTTCTATATCAGAAAACATGTCATATAACAGGCGAAAATCATCGAGCGAGTAATTGATGGTGCTGCCATCGTTAACTATGATTAAGTCCACATCGTAGATTTCACTCTCAATCACTGAGTAATGCTTTAATACCTCTTGCGCCCATTCCGGTGAAGGGTTGTAACAAGGCAGTACAACAGTTAAATGTGGGTGGTTAAGTATGCGAACGCTGCTCAAAACAGAGTGTTATGGATATCAATTCAAACTTCTGAAATCAACCGGCACTACACGGCTTACCCCCTGCTCTGCCATAGTTACTCCGTAAATAGCATCTACAGCGCTCATGGTCATTTTGTTGTGGGTTACGATGATGAACTGCGATTCTTTTGAAAACTCTTGAATAATTTTGTTGAACTTAGAGATGTTGTTGTCATCTAACGGAGCATCCACTTCATCAAAAATGCAGAACGGTGCGGGCTTCAATAGGTACAGCGAAAAGAGCAATGCTGTTGCTGTTAATGTTTTTTCACCACCCGAAAGTTGGTCTATAACAGTAGGGCGTTTACCTTTTGGCTTAGCCACAATTTCAATTTTACTCTCTAATGGATCTTCGGGATTGAGGAGGTACAAGTCGCATTGGTCGTCTTCGCTAAATAGGGTATGAAACACACGAATAAAACTTTCGCGTACTTTCATAAACGCATCCATAAACTGCGTTTTGGCGGTATCTTCTATTTCTTTGATAGTTTCTAAGAGAGAGTTTTTGGCGTCTTCTAAATCTTTACGTTGTGCAATAATGAAATCGTAGCGTTGCTTCATTTCTTCAAATGCCTCTAGCGCCATTGGGTTTATCTCGCCAAAATTATCAATGCGTTTTTTTACTTTTTCAACTTCGGTTTGTACCTCTTCAAGTGGTTGCACCATTTCAAACTCCTCGTTGAGTAGTTGATTGATGTCAATATTAAACTCTACACTTAGCCGTTCTTTCATAGAGGCGAGTGATAGTTTCAACTCATTAAATTTGTCGTGCACGCCTTGCAGCACAGAAGCCACATTATCGCGGCTGCGTTGTAGTTCGCGCACTTTACCATCTAACTCATTAATAAATCCACGAGAGTCGTAGTAGCCCTTTTCTGCCTCGCTTACTTCGTTTTGATAACTTTCTTTATCCGCATAGCTACCTAACAAAACGGTCTCCAAATCTTTTAGTTTCTTTTGGTTTTCTTCTACCTGCATACCGCTTTCGGTAATCACCTCATTGTTGCGGGTGAGTTGTAGGGTAAGTGTTTCTATCTGCGATTTTTTAAAACCGAGTTCCTGGTTGATGGAATTTACACGGTTTTGCTGTTGATGAAACTCAATGTTTTTTTGGTTGTAACGTGATGAGGCCTCACTCAGTTTGTTGGTCAGTTCAATAAACTCTTTATCGGTTTGCTCTAACACCTGGCGGGCACTGGTTTGCGACTCGCGGATGGTGGTGAGTTCAGTTTGCAGGGCATCCACTTCTTTATCTAGTTGCTCTAGCCTGCCGGCAATGTTTTTGCTCTTTTCATCGGCACCTTCTAAAAACTTGATTAAGCTCTGTATGTTGGCCTGTGCCGCAGAAACCTTGCCGGTGTATTGCGCCAACAAGTTACGTTGCATATCAATATCGCGCGAAACACTTGATGATTTAAGTTGGTTGATTTTTACCTGCGCATTGGCTACCTGCTGGTGAAGTTTGTAGGTAGAAACTTCAAGTGTTTTTATCTCTTCTTGTAGTTTCTCTAAATTTTTTGCACGGCCAATTTTTTTGCCTTCAAACAAACCTACCGCACCACCACTTAGCGAAAAGTCTTTGCGGATGTACTTACCGCTCTTAGTCAACAGCACTACTTTGTCTGTACCGGTATGCAGTGTAGCAGGGTCAAATGCGCCACTGTCGTCCACCATAAACACGCGGTCTAACAGGTAAGCGCCAAGCTTTTTGTAAGCGGCATCTAACTCTACTAACTCGCTTACCGCCTTTGCTCCGTTTGTGGCAGCCAAATTTTTGGTTTCATACTTTTCAAACTCATCAAGTATGAAAAAATTAGCCCGACCCATAGACGAATCGTTGAGCAGGTTAACGGCCATAACAGCATCTTGCATGTTTTGTACTACATAGTAATTTAGATAGGGCTCTAAGTAGTTTTCAATGGCTACACGGTATTCTTCGGCACAGTAAATAATGTCTGACAATAGAGGGGGCTCTTTGCTCCACTTGGCATTTTTCTTTAAAAATTTGATGCTCTCCGGAAATCCTTCCAGGTTTTCTACTAAACTTTTGGTTAAATCGTATTCGTTCTTTTTAGCATCTAAAGTACGGGTCTCCTGCGTAAGTTCTTGGCGGGTTTTTTCTATAGAAGATTCCAATTCGGTAATCTCTTTTCTGCGCGCCTCTTCATCGGCAATTAGTTGGTTGAGCTTTTGTTGTGCCTGTTCATTTTCATTTTTGAGTGTTTCAAAATTGGTTTGCAATTGCTCTAACTCAACTCGCTTCTTTCTTACATCTTCATCGCTTTGTCCAAGGTCGCGCTGTAGCGCCTCGTTGCTACTACGGTTAACCGCTAATTTTTTCTCTAACTCAAAAATTTGTCGCTCTTTTTCGCTAAAAATCTTTTGCTCGTTAGTAAGTGTATCTTTTATGCCACCGTGTTGTGTACGTATTCCGTTCAGCTCGCTTTCCAGTATGCTCAGTTCACTTTTTTTACCTTCCAGTACTTGCTCTTCGGTCTCTTTATCTATAGATAGTTTCTCAATAGATAACTTCAGTTTTTCTACCGAGTCGCTGGCTTCTACAATTTGCTTTTCGGCTGTATCGCGCTTGTCTAAGGCATATTTGATTTGTTGGGTAAGCAGGTTTCGTTCGTTTTCTTTTTCGCCCACACCGGCCACCAACGTGTTTAGCTTTTTTTGAATATCAAAAAGCGTTTTTTCTTTTTCTACGTTGTCTAATTTTTCTTTTTCCAGTGCTGCTTCTGCCTGAGTGATAGAAGTTTCTAACTCTAACTTGCGGTCTTCTTCTTTTACTTTTTGCTCCTCTAAGTTTTTGAAGGTTTCTTTATAGCTCTGTAAATTGTATCGGGCCAGTAGCAAACTCAGTTCTTTGTACTCCTCCTTAAGCTCGTAGTAGCGCTTTGTTTTTTTGGCTTGTGCTTCCAGCGTTTTGAGGTTGTTTTCAATTTCAAATAACAAATCTTTTACACGCTCAAGGTCGGCATCGGTGCCTTTAAGTTTATCTATGGTTTCTTTTTTGCGCTTTTTGTATTTGGCTACGCCCGCTGCCTGTTCAAACAGTTTTCTGCGGCTGTTATCGCGGTCGTTGAGGATTTCGTCCATCATGCCCAACTCAATAATGGCGTAGCTATCGGCACTAACTCCGGTATCTAAAAATAAGGACGTAATGTCTTTTAAGCGGCACTGCACCCCGTTGAGCAAGTATTCGCTTTCTCCATCGCGAAACAATCTGCGGGTGATGGTGATGTTTTTGTAATCAGACGATAAGACGTTTTTGGTGTTCTCAAAGGTGAGCGATACCTCGGCCATGCCAGATGGTTTGCGGCTTTTAGTTCCGTTAAAAATCAGGTTCTCCATTTTTTCTAACCTGAGTTGCGATGTTTTCTGCTCACCCAAGACCCAGCGTATGCTGTCCACCACGTTGCTTTTTCCGCATCCGTTTGGCCCTACTACACCGGTTATTTTATTGTTGAAGTGAATGGTCGTTTTTTCGGCAAAACTTTTGAAACCCTTAATTTCTAATGTAGTTAACTGCATAATTTCTCCTTACAAATTTTCTGGTCAATCAATTCCGATGTTGGCGGTGTGTCCATAGCCAAAAGGGAGCCGAAAATAGAAAAACAGCCCTGCTCAATCAGAGGAAGTAGTCCACAGGTATCCACACCTTTTCCACAGTTTTTTGGCTTTATTCGCCCGTATGTTTAGACTTCTGTTTCTTACAGTATTTACAATAAGTTTTACATTCTGTAAAGCCCAAGAACCCTTTGCAAACCCTACCAATTTGCAATTTGGGGGAGTGAAGCAGTGGACAGCAGTGCTGAGTTTTACCCCTGCTCAAATCGATGCAGGATATTTGGTGTTAAAAGGAAATGCCCCCATTACAGACCTACCGGCAGATGGCATAACTTACGAAAAAGGACAGGGGCTTACCGCCTCAAAGGTAATTTACAACGGTGCGGCCACTTTTGTACCGGTTAAAGAAATGCTTGAGAATAGCACATACCATTTTGCAGTATTTGCATACAATGGGAATGGAGCAAATATTAATTACAAACAAACAAATCCCCTTACCGGTACACTTAGCACTCCGGCTGCAGATGCAGGGAATTATTACAGCGCTATAGATTCTGCATCAGGAAATTTGGTGGCAGCACTAACGGCTTTGATTAACCCACACTCGCTGCAAAGCTACACTCCGGGCTATGCCAACAATGTTATTCCCAATCTTTTTGAGCGCGATACCACCGGTAACCAAAAAGTAATCAATTGCGAATACACTAACGAAACTACCCTGTATGTGCCACCATTCAGCTTTAGTTCTCAGCAATACAATCGCGAGCATGTGCTTTGCAAAAGCTGGATGAAAACATACCCTACTTACGGAGCAAATATCACTAACCAACCGGAGGGGGCAGATTATTTCAACCTGTTGCTTACTAAAGCAACCCCCAACCAAGTGCGCTCCAACAACCCACTCGGAATAGTATTGAACGCATCGCAAACTTTTGGACTGGCCAAGTACGGTACCGATAACTTTGGCAATACAGTTTTTGAGCCGCAAAACATTCGTAAAGGCGATGCTGCCAGAGCTATGTTTTATGAAATGATATGTTATGACGGCAAAAATGGTAGTTGGGGTTTAGATTACTTATTGGCCCAAGGTACGCAGCAAGATGTAAACATTTTAAAACTGTGGCATCAGCAAGACCCGCCCGATAAGTTTGAGCGAACTAAAAATGAACTCTTTTACTCTCTGCAGAACAATCGAAATCCATTTATAGACCATCCGGGTTGGGTCAACTGCATCAATTTTGATAGCTTGATAAAAACTGCACAGTGTGGTTTTATGACCAATGTAGAAGAACTGGAAGAAACCGAGTGGAATGTGTTTCCCAATCCTACTTCAGGCACATTGCACATACAGGTGGCTAACCTTGACCTTAACTACTTAAGGGTAATAAATACATACGGAGTGGAAGTTTTTGCAACCCATTTAGCATCAGCAAATCTACAGGTTGAGTTACCTGCCTTAAGCACCGGGATGTACTTGTTGACTGTTACCGATACGCTGGGCAAACAAACTCTGCGAAGAAGTATTCTTATTCACCGGAATGAATGATTAACTATTTCATAACATTTTGTGCATTACATTTGCACCCACAATTAATCTACATGAATAAAATTTTATCCTCGTTGCTGGCTCTATTGGTTTCAGCAGGGCTGCATGCGCAATGCACCAATCTTTTTTTCTCGGAGTACATGGAAGGTTCCAGTAACAACAAAGCGCTGGAGATTTACAACCCCACTTCTGGCACAGTTAATTTAACCGGGTACAAAGTGGTGCACTACAACAATGGCTCTGTTACGCCCACTTACACATTTAACCTAAACGGTTCTATTGCTGCAGGCGGTACTTATGTTATTGTAAACAATGGTGCTGCTGCACAATACAAGGCATTAGCAGACACCAATACTACCAATCAGGTAATGACATTTAACGGAAACGATGTACTTGAATTAATGCAAGGTACAGATACTTTAGATCGTATTGGTGAAATTGGCTTGAACGCTAACATCCAGTTTGATACTACTACCGGTTTAGATCGCTCTTATGTGCGTAAAGCAAGTATTCAGCAAGGAACCAAAGACTGGAGCGTTGGGCGCCTACAGTGGAATGTTTTTCCAAGAGATACCGCGCACCTTAAATCGCATACTATGGATCCATGCGGAGCAATTACGGATACAACAGTTCGCTTTAATCCAACTGCAGATGCTGTATCTGAGGCAGCCGGTACATATACTTTAAATTTAGTATTAAATACTGCCAGCAGTACAACCAGCTTTACTGTAGATGTAGAGTTAGTAGGTGGCACGGGTACTGCAGCCGATGTTGGCAATTACACCACACAAACGGTTACATTTCAAACCGGCAGTAGTACGGCTACATTACCTATTACCATTACAGACGATACCGATGCAGAACCAACTGAAACTCTTGTATTTCGCTTAACTAACGCCACGGCTCCGCTCTTGATTGGTGCGGATAGTATTTTTACCTTAACAATTGGAGCCAGCGATGTGCCCGTACTTAGTTATACTATTTCTCAAATCACATCATTAGACACCGCATTCGTTCCCGATTCTGTAGGGGCAAAAGTTCGTGTTACCGGCACCGTGCTCGGCATTAATTACCGAGCTACCGGAGCAGAATTTTTTATACATGACGCTACAGATGGTATACAGGTATTTTCTCCATCCAACAATTTTGGATACACGGTAACTCAGGGAGATTCTATTTTGGTTGAAGGCGAGGTGGGTTTCTTTAACGGTGTTACGCAAATTCGTTTTGTAGACACACTCTATAAAATTGGAACCGGTATAGTGCCAGTACCTACTGTAGTGCAAGATTTGGGTGAAAACACAGAAGCGGAATTGGTACGCTTAAACAATGTGAACTTGGTAACACCTGCTCAATGGACCGGCAGCGGCAGCAGCGGATTTAGCTGTGATATTACCGATGGACAAAACACATGGACTCTCCGCATAGATGAGCAATGCGCACTGTACAGCCAGCCGGCACCAATCGGCAAATTTGATGTGATTGGCATTGGCAGCCAGTTTGACGCATCGTCACCTTACAACTCGGGCTACCAGTTACTTCCTCGTTTCACTACAGATATTGTTGCTGTAGTTGGAATCAAAGAATCAATGGCGCTTCAAGCGATGGTTTATCCTAACCCAAGTGCCGGAGATTTTACCATTCGTACATCTGAACAAGGGGAGATGCAGGTAACTATTACTGATGTAACCGGTAAGGTAGTTTATAGTACTACCAGTTTAGAAACAGAACACAAATTATCATTACTCGCTGTTAAGGGCATTTACTTTGCAAACGTTTTACAAAATGGCAAAACCTTCCGCTCTAAGTTAGTAGTTGAATAGCCAGTCAAGTTACGCAGTACATCAGAAAGCCGCTTCAAATTTGGAGCGGCTTTTTTTATGGATGTATCTTCCATTGCTGTTTCCATGTACATTTGTAAGATGGTTAATGTAATGTTGCATAGGGTTTTTTTGGTAGTGATTTCTTGTGTTTTTGCTGTGGCTATATCCGAAGTGATGTTACGCTGCTTTTACCCCATAGAACCAAAATATCAGGTATGGGAACCCAACCTGCATCACACTTTTTTACCAGACTCTACCATATTTTATGGTATTAGCGGGCCGGCAGAATTCACGATCAACAAAGATGGTTTGCGAGGCGAGGTGTTTAATAAACGAAAAATAAATTATATCACTTTAGGTGGCAGTACTACCGAGTGTTTGTATTTGGATGATACCGAAACATGGCAACATCATTTGAGCACTCAAACCGGCTACGGCATTGCCAGTATGGGCAAAAGCGGTTGTACGCTTTACGAAAACTACCTGCACCTCAAATATGCTGTATCGCAGTTTAGCGAGCTAAAAGGGATAGTTGTAATGGCCGGTTTGAATGATATGTACAAGCGGCTTGCTCACGGTACTTTGCATGATCAGCAGTTTCCATTAAGCACATCTGTAGAAGATTCAGTTGTGAAGCAAATTTTTTGGTCAGATGTTATTCATAAAGAGGTGTGGTGGAGGCGCAGCGCTATTTTTCGCTTAGTAAGTAAGGTGTACCATCAAAACAAGCAAGTGCCCTGGACAAGCGTGCAAGATGATACAGGCGAAAATTACAGAGGTTGGCGAGCAAAGAGGCAAAATGCATTACTCATTGATTCGCTCCCCGATTTCGGTTCGGCATTAAAAGAGTTTTCTATACTTCTTGATTCTTGCTACCAGCAGTGTAAACAGCAAAATCTGCAATTGATACTGGTTACACAGGCCACACTATACAAAGACAGTATGCCAGATTTTGAAACTCGGTTGCTGTGGATGGGCGGCAGAGGAAATTTTATGAACGAGCAAATAGATGCCTACTACAGCCCCAAAGCTTTGCTTGAGGCAGCAGAAGCATACAACGATGTGTTGAGAAATTTTTTTATTCGTTATGAACACGTAAAATTGATTGATCTGGCCGCTCAACTACCTAAAGATACTTCGGTGTTTTATGACGATTGCCATTTTAATGAAAGTGGTGCACGAAAAGTTGCCGCTATCCTCTCTAACGGATTAAAGCATTAAACTATACATCGTAGTTGAGTACAATACCGTGGCTCTTGGGGTGGCTTTGGCAAGTAAGTACATAACCTTTGGCTATTTCAGCATCGGTTAAACTTTCGCGGTCGTCCATTTCTACTTTGCCCGCAACTAATTTGGCGCGGCAAGTACAGCAGGCCGCTACCATGCAGCTATACGGAGGGTCGTAACCAGCGTCTAATGCAGCTTCCAGAATAGTTTCCTTTTCACTTACCTCAAACTCACGCTCATTACCATCATAAATAATTTTCACTTTGGTTTTGCCGGTAAATGGTATGGCACTTTCTGTAGTAGTGCCCACGTTAGCAGCTTGTTTATCTTCATCTGCTTTTGCAGTGAAATACTCAATGTGAATTTTTGATTTTGGAATATCTAAGAGTGTTAGTGCCTCTTCTACACTCTTCATCATAGGTGTAGGGCCGCAGATAAAAAACTCGGCATTCACAAAATTGAGGTTGGTGTTTTCGCGCAGCAATTGCAGAGCCAGGTCTTTTACAATAAAGCCACTGTATTTGGCAGGTTGCAAAGGAGCATCGTAGATGTAAACTACTTTTAACCGCAATGAAAACTGTTGTACTAGTTCCTCTATACGGTTTTTAAAAATTACGCTGTTTTCGTTTCGGTTACCGTAAAACAAAGTAACCGTACTGTTGGGTTCTTTTGCCAATACCGATTTTAAAATAGAAAGCACCGGAGTAATGCCCGAGCCACCGCCAAACAAAATGTAATGTTTACTGTTGCTTTCACTTAACTCGCTATGAAAATTGCCCATGGGCTCCATGGCCTCCACCTGTGTGCCGGGCTTAAAGTTATCGTTGATAAAATTAGAGCCCTTTCCACCCTCTACACGCTTAACAGCTATAGTGAGTGGCTCGTTCATATAAGCAGAACTGCAAAATGAATAGCTGCGGTTTACCTGCTCGCCATTTACCTGCATTTTGAGCGTGGTGTATTGCCCGGGTTTATACTGAAAGTTGTTGTGTAAGTGTGCGGGAACATCAAACGAAACCGATACCGCATCGGCAGTTTCTTGTTTTACTTCTTTAACGGTTAATACATGAAATTTAGACATGGACTAAAAATTTTAGCGTGCGAATATAAACGGGTTTTATACTTGATTTGTTTTCGCAGCTACGAAACCATTTTTGCAAAAAAAAGGCAGCCCTTGCGGACTGCCCCACATCTCTGTGTTGCTAACCAAAAATCATGCTAACAGAAATGTTCAAACACTTTTTGCAAGTGAGCAGAAATAGTTTGTGCGTTGTTGCCTTCTATTTGATGGCGCTCTACAAAATGCACCAGCTTACCATCTTTAAACAAGGCCATACTTGGCGATGATGGAGGATAGGGCAGGGTATATTCGCGGGCTTTGTTTACCGCATCGCGGTCAACACCGGCAAATACAGTTACTAATTTGTTGGGTAGTTTGGTAGCTGTTTGTACGGCTTCTTTTACGGCCGGGCGGGCAGCGCCTGCAGCGCAACCGCACACAGAGTTAAATACCAAAAACACAGTACCGGGTGTTTGCGTAATGGCAATGTCCACATCGGCAGGGGTAAGGAGGTCTTCAAAGCCCACACTGGTCAGGTCGGCTTTCATGGGGGCTACTAATTCGGCTGGATACATAATTTTTTTATTTAGTTTTTGAATAAATACAACTTACATAAACCCTAACTCTAACTTGGCTTCTTCGCTCATCATCTCTTGGTTCCAAGCGGGGTCAAAAACCAATTCAATAGTTACGTCTTTTACCCCGGCTACCGATTTTGCTTTTTGCTCCACCTCGCCCGGTAAAGTACCGGCTGCGGGGCAGTTGGGCGAAGTTAGCGTCATCACAATTTCTACTTCATTGGTCGGGAAAACATTTATCTCGTAAATCAAACCAAGGTCATAAATGTTTACCGGAATCTCCGGGTCAAATACGGTTTTTATAGCATCAATAATGCCTTGCTTAATTTCGGTTTCTGTTGCTACTTCGCCCACGCGTCAAATTTAGATAAAATCTAAACAAAATAAATGGCCCATTGTTTGTCGTATCCTCAATTTAACTGACGTTAAGTTAAATAAGCGGGGAGAGCATTTTTGTTCAATCTACAAAAGTTTCTTGAAGTGTACTCTTAACAGCAGCAATTTCAGCAGCGGTTAAACTGCTTAGTTTTTTCACTAATCTCTGCCTATCAATGGTGCGAATTTGATCTATGGCTATCCAACCTTTTGTTTTGCCATGTTTCACGGTTACTCGGGTGGGGTATGGTTTGGAACTGCTCGTCATTGGTGCTATAACTATGGTTTGCAGGAACTTATTCATCTCATTGGGCGATAGCACCACACAAGGCCTGGTCTTTTTCATTTCGCTACCTATAGTCGGGTCAAGGTTTACAAGCATTATATCGTATTGCAATACCGTTTTCATTCTTCAATATTTTCATCCTCAAAAACATCCCTTATAAGCAACTTATCCTCTCCGTTCATTCGCATTTCTTTAAAAGCTTTTTCCCATCCTTTCCTTGGCTCGTTTACCGGCTTTAAAACGATAGAGTCTTTTTTTAGCACAACTTCAACGGTTTCATTGATTGCATACTTGTTAATAATGCTTTTGGGAAGCCGGACACCCTTTGAGTTGCCTATTTTGATTACTGAGAGTTCCATAACAGGTTAATTGTAGCTACAAAGTAATTACATTATTTGAAATTGTAAAACAGAGTTGTATCATCTGGAGTTCTATGTATGTTAGCTCAATGTATTGGTAGTTGTTTTTTGTTATGAAAAAACTCTTAGCCGCCTTGTGGGCATTTTGGGGCTTCTGCGCATTTATGGCAGTGGTATTTGTATTGACCATTGCTTATGCGCTTATATTGCTTGTAGGCGGTAAGCAGTACTCTATGCAATTGGTGTGGTGCAACTTTCATTATGCCTCACCGCTGCTGTGTAAACTCATGCTCCTAAAAGTGAAAGTGTTTGGAGTAGAAAAAATCAGTACCACACAACCTTATGTTTTTGTGGCCAATCACAATGCACAGATAGACATTATTTGCGGAGCAAGTGCCACACCGCAGCCGGCTCGCTTTTTGGCCAAAGCAGAAGTAAAGTACATTCCGTTTTTTGGTTTTATGGTGCGTATGTTGGGTATTTTGGTAGATAGAAAAAGCAAAGAGAGCAGAGAGAAAAGCTACCGATACATGGCGGCTGCTTTGCAAAAAGGGGAGAGCTTGTTCCTCTACCCCGAAGGTACCCGCAACCGTACAGAGGCACCGCTCAAAGAATTTAAAGATGGTGCTTTTAAAGTAGCCATTATGGCTCAGGTGCCTGTGGCCGTGCAAACGTTGCTGCATACCCGGAAACTAAATGACCCGCGCAGTATTCACCTGTGGCCGGGAACTGTAGAAGTACACTGGGCTGAACCTATAGCCACTACCGGCATGACGATGGACGACTTGCCACGGCTGAAAGAAATGGTACGTGCCGAGATGCTGAAACACCTTACACAATAAACATATTTATTGTTTCAAAATTTTTAAGCCAATACCGCATTGCAGGCAACGAAACTTATCGCAATGTTCGTTTTTGAGTTGCAGCAGCCCTTGTGTTTGGTAGCTGTTGGTGGTGCTTATGCCTAGCGCATTCCACTGTTTGATAATGCTGTTGCCTTCGGGTGTACAGTCTTCTAAAAGTTGTAGTGCCCGGTCGCAGTAAGTGTCATTTTGCTTGTATTTGCCGTAAGCAAAAAGCACCGGCACAATAGCATTGATGATAATAACCTGTTTCATGCTTTCGCCAAGCGATGAACGCACTTGCTTGCTCGGTTTATCAAACTGGTAGTGTGTTTTCCAATATTCACTCACTTGTGGTTGTAATCGGTTTTCTATTTCGGCTACAGATGTACAATCCAAAATTTTTGAAAAAGAAAAGTTTTGTGTTTGAAGCAGTGCCGCTAACTGCGCTATGCGAAGTGTGGGGAAATTGGCCGGCCGCAGGCGCAGGTATTTCCACTCCGTACCTTGCAGGGCATCAAGCCGGTGCAAACGCTTGAGGTACATAAATTCTTTTTGCAAGGTGCGGGCATACTCATCATCGTATGGTGGATGCAATAGCCCGGCTGTGCCAAACAGCATCGCCTCTATTTGCAATAAACTACCGGCATGTTTAGCCATTGTTTTTACCAAAATTTTTTCTGCCAACCATTGCATGGGGTCTTTATTAACAGATGCACCAAGGTATCGTGCCAACTGTATAAACAGAATTTGCTCCCAGTCGTTATTGTAGCGCTGCAACCGGGTTTCTATTTGCTGCACTTTTTGTTGCAGCCGTTCAATTACCGCCCGTTCTATGGTTTGCTGTATGGTAAACTTATCGGCTTGGCTAATGAGTGCTGAGCAGGGTACCGATTTTTTTTGTAGCAGAAGCTGAGCATAGCGGCTCAGTAACTCTTGCGGTATGGCATTGTTTAATACTAAAACAGGAAGGGTTGTGCCATTTTGTTTTTGGGCAGTTTTTTTGCCGGGCGAATATACCACATGCAGTATAGTGTTGTTGTAGCCCGCATCGGTATGGTGCCCATGTGCAAACCAGTCATCTGCTGCTGGGTGTATTTCAATATTGCCTACCCAAAGTGTGCCACCTATCTTTATTTTGGCATCGGTAAAATCTGCACCGGCATGGGTGTTGTGTGTGCCGGGATTTATCACTTCAATGCTCTCGCCTGTGGTGGTTGCCAATCCGGTACTGCGGTACAGCCGAAATTTCCAAACAAAGTGCAGCAACTCTTCGGTGAGCATGACAAATGAAATATTTTTACTAAGCAATAAACTTTTGCGGAGAAATAAAACGCACTCACAGCAAAATCTGGCAATCGGGGATAAGCCAGGTGAGTTCTTCTATCTGCGCGCTGTTTATTTTGGTGGCTTTTAAGTTGAGCAGCCGAAGCGATTGTAGTTGCTTGATGTTTTTAGAAAACGCAGCCAATGTTTTGTTGTAGCTGAAGTCGGCTGTTTTTAGATTTTTTGCCCCCAACAACGGCTCGGGCAGCGTACTGAATTTATTGTAAGAGAAATCTACTATCTCCAGTGCTGTTAGCTTGCTGAACTCTATGGGCAGCACAGCTAATCCGTTTTTATTGAGTTGCAGTTTTTTGAGTTTGGTCAGGTTGCCTATTTCTTTTGGCACTACAGTAAATCGGTTAAAGCCGGCTTCTAAGGTTTGAAGATTTGTGAGTGAGCCAATACCGGCTAAAGAGGTTAGTTGATTGCTAATAAGGTTGAGGTAGTTTATTTTTTTGAGCGTAAAAAGGGCTTTGGGTAAAGCGGTAAGTTTGTTGCCGCTGAGGTTGAGCCGCTCTAAGTTGGTGAGCTTGCCAATGTTTTCGGTGAGGTAGGTAAGCCCTTTGTTGCTGAGATTAAGTGATTTTACAGCAATAGGGTTTTTGAGTGCTTCTTCCAGCGAGGTGTACTCTGTGGCATGGAGTGCGATAACGGAGACAGATGCAGCTAACAGAACAAATGCTTTTACCATACTTCGTTATACCATTTTTTGAAATGCTTGCTTTAGGTCTGCAATTAAAAACTCGGGTTCTTCTAAGCCAATGTAAAACCGAATCATGTTAAACGGAAACACCTCGTGCTGATAACCATGATTAGGGTAAAAACTACAAGTAGGGATAAGGAGTGATTCGTGCCCGCCCCAACTTACCGCCATCAGAAACGCTTGTAAGCCATCGCAAAAAGTTTCTACCTGCGCTACATTTTTTGCTTTGATGGTGGCCGTAAACAATCCGCCACACCATTTCATTTGTTTTTGCGCCAGTTCGTATTGCGCAAAATTTTTGCTAAACGGATAAATCACCTTTTCTACCTGCGGATGATTTTGCATAAACGCTACCACTTTAGCCGTATTAGCGGCTATTTTTTCTAACCGCACGGGCAGCGTACGCAAGCTGCGCAGCATCAGCCAGGCATCATTGGGCGATATTATTCCACCCATGTTTTGAAACTCTGTTTTAAAAATGTGGCTCACCGTTTTTTTGCTGCCGAGCAGTATGCCCGCCACTACATCGCTGTGGCCTGCATAATACTTGCTGGCAGAGTGTAGTTCTATATCTATTCCCATTTCTATACATCGCTGGCCTATAGAGGTACAGTAGCTGTTGTCCACAGCAGTGGTAATGCCTCTGGCTTTAGCCAAATCGGCAATTGCTGAGAGGTCCTGCAACTCAAACGTAAAGGTGTTGGGGGTTTCTAAAAACCACAGTGTGGTATTGGGTTGTGTGGCTGCCACAAAGTTTTGCGGGTTAGTGCCATCTATCAGGGTAGCGGTAACACCAAAGCGGGGCAGGTACTCTTGCAATAATTTAGTGGTCCAGCTATAGGGTTTGTTTACGCACACTACATGGTCTCCGGCTTTTACGTGGCTCATCACAGCAGCCGAAATAGCTGCCGCACCACTGGCAAAAACCAGCGCATCATCGGCACCGGCAAGGGCGGCTAATTTTTTTCGCAGTATTTCTACCGTAGGGTTATTACCGCGGGTGTACAGGTTCACCTCTTGCTCTTGCGTAAAGGCCTCGCGCAGTTTTTCTACCGTATCAAAGGCAAAATTGCTGCTTTGTACTATAGGGGGGGCTACGGCTCCAAAATACTTTTCGCGGTCTTCGCCCAGGTGGTTGATGATGTAAGATAAATCCATAGACCAAACATAAGTTTTTTGTAAACACAGCATTTCTTTTACATTCGCGCTCCCTTTTGCGGGCGTGGCGAAATTGGCAGACGCACTAGACTTAGGATCTAGCGGAGCAATCCATGGGGGTTCAAGTCCCTCCGCCCGCACTTTTTTTAACAAGGGTTGAAAAGTAGAAATACTCCATTCAAACACACCGTTTTTTTACAACACATGACAGTTACACACGAAAAACAAGAAGCGCTGCGCTCAAAAATTCAGGTTAATCTGAAAATTGAAGATTACGAGCCCAAGGTGAAAAAGGAAATCAAGAAGTTGGCAAAATCCGTACAAGTAAAGGGTTTCAGGCCGGGCATGGTACCTTATGATATGGTGAAGAAGATGTACGGCAACAGTGTATTGGCCGAGGAGCTGAATAACCTGCTGAACGATGAGGTGTACAAGTTTATTGACGAAAACAAATTAGAAATAATTGCCTCGCCTATACCGGCAGACGGCCAAAAGCTGAGTGTAGATATCAATAACCTACAGGATATTGATTTTGCATATGAAGTAGGCCATGCCCCGGAGGTAAGTTTGGCTTACATAGAAGGCGCACCTATTTTTACCAAGTATAAAATTGCTGCTGACGATGCCATGATTGACGAAGAGGTGATGCGCATACGCAAGCGTTTTTCTACGTATGAGTACCCCGATACCATTGGCGAAACCGATATACTTACCGTTAGCTTAGAGGAATTGAATGCCGATGGCTCGGTAAAAGAAGGCGGCATCAACACCGTATCTTCTATAATGGTTGACCTGCTTAAAGAAGAAGCCCGCAAAGTAGTATTGTCCCTCAAAAAAACAGAGAGTTTTGAATACGATGTGTTTGAACTGATGGACCGCGACCGCGAGGGCATTGCCAAAAATATTTTGAACCTGAGCGATTTGAGCAAAGTAGAAGAGATAGGCCACCGCTTTAAACTTACCATCAACAACATTACCCGCTCGGTACCTGCCGAAATTAATGAGGAGTTTTTTGTGAAAGTGTATGGCGAAAACGGCCCCAAAACCGAAGCCGAAATGCGCGAAAACATTGCCACCGACTTAGCCAGCTATTTTGATGGCCGTACCGATACCGTGCTCATCAACGACTTGTACAAAGGCGTAATGGAAAATATTGAGTTTCCGCTGCCCGAAGATTTTTTAAAGCGCTGGATAAAACTAACCAACGAAAAGCCCATTACAGAAGAAGAGTTAGAAAAAGACTTTCCGAATTTTGCCAAAAGCTTGCGCTGGAGTTTGATACAACGCAAACTGGTAGCCCAACAAAACATAGAAGTAACCGAAGACGAAGTGAAAGAGCGCGTACGCATGAATGTAGTGCAGCAACTATACGGCTACGGTTTACGCAACATTGGCGATGAGTGGGTGCAAGAGTTTATGAACAAGCAACTGGCCGATAAAAAAGTAATCTCACAAACCCGCGAGCAATTGCTGGAAGACAAAGTACTGGGCTACATCAAAAGTAAGGTTAAGCTAAACGAAACCCCCATTAGTTTAGATGATTTCAAAGCACTGTTAGAGCAACAACAACCCCAATAGTTGCTTGTTGCCACATAAAAAAAAGCCGCCCGATTATCAGGCGGCTTTTTTTATGTGGTGAGTGGCCGTTTACACCCCGGCAAGTTTAACTATACCTACTCAGCTACTGCATTGGTTGCCCGGAAAAACTTCCGAAGCCCCCACGCGCAGCTTTATGCGTTCGGAAAAACTTCCGATAGGTTCATGACTTTCATGACGCATTCGGAAAAACTTCCGACAGGTTCATGACTTTCATGGCGTATTCGGAAAAAATTCCGACATGTTCATGACTTTCATGATGCATTCGGAAAAACTTCCGACATGTTCATGACTTTCATGATGCATTCGGAAAAACTTCCGACAGGTTCATGACTTTCATGATGCATTCGGAAAAACTTCCGACAGGTTCATGGCTTTCATGATGCATTCGGAAAAACTTCCGATAGGTTCATGGCTTTCATGATGCATTCGGAAAAACTTCCGATAGGTTCATGGCTTTCATGACGCATTCGGAAAAACTTCCGACAGGTTCATGGCTTTCATGACGCATTCGGAAAAACTTCCGACAGGTTCATGACTTTCATCACCCATTCAAAAAAACTACATCTGCCGGGGGGGCACCGGCAGGCCCGGTAGGCCATTGTTTCTGCATGTTGGTTGTTGTACCCCCCAGCCCAATATTCTCCACCAAATAACCCCCACAATCTGATTGTTTTGCACTAACATTGCGCTCCGGTAAATTAGTACTACACATGAAAAAAGTTCACATCCTGCTCCTTGTACTGCTTGCTGCCGGTGTGGGCATGGTGATAGCCATGAGTTTTGATTGGACCACCTACGCTACGTTCAACCAGTCTAAAGAGCGCTTTCGGGCGGTTAATGTTTCGGGCTACTTAGTCAAAAACAAAGAAATGGTGTATGACCCCGAAACCGACCCCAACTTTTTTTCTTTTACTATGGTAGATGATAGCGCCACCGAGTGTGTAGTGGTGTACAAAGGAGCCAAGCCGCAAGATTTTGAACGAAGCGAAAAACTGGTGGTGAAAGGAAAAATGGATGGCGAAGTTTTTCGCTGCTCCGAAATAAGCATGAAGTGCCCCTCTAAATACGTAAACGACAATATAGTTCTCAAAGAAAAAAGCGATGCCGATGGTACCGTAACCATACAAGCAGCGCCATAATTGATTATCCGATTCCTTAAAACAAACATTCATTGTTTCAGCATCCTATCCTTCTCCATATATTCTCCGAACGCTTTGGCGCCAATGGTTTTTTGAACGAGCACCTCTGGCTGGGGCACTTGGGTCATTTCTTTATTGTACTCACGTTAGCCGCATCGCTGTTAGCCGCACTCGCCTACTTTGGGGCAGAATTTAACCGCAACAAACCGGACGAAACAAGCTGGCGCAACATAGCCCGCACGGCCTTTTTTACACAAAGTGCCGCCATACTTGGGGTATTTATATTGCTGTTTATTATGATACTCAACCACTGGTTTGAGTACCACTACGCCTGGCGGCATTCCAGTACAGACCTTCCGCTCAAATACATTATCAGTAGTTTTTGGGAAGGGCAAGAGGGTAGCTTTCTGCTCTGGATGTTTTGGCTGGCGGCCATGGGTTGCGTAGCCATTTTTACGCTCAAAGATTACGAAAGCCCCACCATGGCTATCATCTCGCTCACCCAGTTTTTTTTAGCCACCATGGTGCTGGGTGTGTATGTATTTGGCTTTAAGCTGGGCAGTTCGCCTTTTATTTTGCTGCGCGACCAAATGGCCGATGCCCCCATCTTTCAGCAAAAAAATTACTTGGAAATGATACAAGATGGCAACGGGCTAAACATCCTGCTGCAAAACTACTGGATGACCATACACCCCCCGGTACTGTTTTTGGGTTTTGCCTCTGTATCGTTTCCGTTTGCCATTGCCTTAGCCAGCTTGCTGCGGGCCGATGTAACCGGCTGGGTGCGCCATGCCTTGCCGTGGACCTTGTTTGCCATTGCATCTTTAGGCACCGGCATACTCATGGGCGGTGCCTGGGCCTATGAGTCGCTCAGCTTTGGCGGCTTTTGGGCCTGGGACCCGGTAGAGAACATGAGCTTTGTCCCCTGGATTATGCTGGCTGGAGGTCTGCATACCCTGCTGGTGTACAAAAACACCAAACAATCGCTCGTCAGCACTTACCTCTTCTTTATATTAGGTTTTGTGCTGGTGTTGTACTCTACCTACCTTACCCGCAGCGGGCGCCTGGGCGAAACCTCCGTACACTCGTTTACCGATGATGGGTTAGAGCCGCAACTACTGGCTTACCTCAGCTTTTTTGTCATTACTCCCTTCACCTTACTTATCATACGGCTGGTAAAAAAACAACTGCCACAGCAAGCCAAAGAAGAAGACTTTTGGAGCCGCGAGTTTTGGATGTTTATTGGCACACTCGTGCTGCTGCTGTCTGCCGTACAAATGCTGGTCACCACCTCTATTCCCATCTGGAACTTATTGTTTTTTGAAAAATGGCAACTGCTCAAAACCAAAATTGCACCACCCGAAGATGCCGTGGCACATTACAACAGCATACAAATTTGGTTGGGAATTTTGATAGCCGCACTTACAGCCGCAGTACAGTATCTGGCCTACAAAACCGGGCGCGTGCCGGCCACTGCCAAATGGGCGGCTTATACCTTCGGAATTGCTTTTGCGCTATCCATAGGTATAGCACTGGGCATGGGCATCCATTTTACCCATCAATACTTAATAGACCTTTCGGCACTTTCCGAAAAACTGTACTTCAAGTTTCCATTCATCTCACCACACTACTTGTTTTTGTTGGCTTCGGTATATGCCGTAGCAGGCAATGCGGGCTATCTGTTTGCCGTGCTTAAAAACAACTGGAAAGTTTCGGGCGGAAGTATCTCTCACTTCGGATTAGGTGTTTTTTTAATAGGTGTAATCCTCTCGCAAGGGCAAAAACAAGTCATCAGCACCAATGGTGTGGGCATGAAAGATTTTGACGCTAAAGAGCGGGCCGAAAACGTACTGCTGCTGCGCGATAGCACCGAAACCATGGGTGAATATGCTGTTACCTATATTGGTAAAGAAGAGCTGAAAAAGAACACTTTTTTTGTGGTGAAGTATGAGCGCAAAGCGGCTGATGGCACCATTAAAGAAACCTTTGAACTGCGCCCTGAAGCCAGTGTAATGAAAGAAGGCAACCTCAACGCCAACCCCGATACCAAACACTACCTTACCAAAGATGTGTTTACGCACATTACCTCCATACCCGATAACCGCACGCTCAAAGACTCAGTAATGACCAACGAGGTAGCCAAGGGCGATACCTTTTTTGCGCCCAATGCCTATGTGGTTTTTAAAGGATTTAACCCACAGCCCACTTTACCTGTCGGGTTTGATGCCAACGGCAAACTAGTGGTAGGTGCCGAATTGAAAGTGCAAACCATGCAAGGCGCTAATTACACCGCCATGCCTTTGTTTATCATAGAAATGAAAACCAATCAGGTAAGCACCCTGCCCGGTGAAATCAAAGAACTGGGTTTGTCTTTTGACATTGCCAACCTCAACCCCGCCACCGAAAAAGCCACCGTCCTTACCCGCTACCAAGAAAAACCGGCCGATTTTGTCATCATGAAAGCCATCGTGTTTCCGTATATCAACTTAGTGTGGCTGGGCGGCATCATCTGTTTTTCAGGCGCTCTCCTCAGCATGTGGCGCAGAAGGGTAAAGGATTAACTCAAAGACTTATCAAGTTAAGTTACCTCCATTTACGCGGTTTGCACTTGGGTATTACACCATACTAAACAAGAGTTGCATGCGCTCATTTCTTTGAAACAGAACACCTATTGTACAGGTGTTGTTTTTTAAGAAAAGCTATTTGAGCGTAATGTTCCGTATTACCAACAAAAAAGCCCCCTGAAACTCAGAGGGCTTTTTTTTTGAGATGATATTGTAGCAATTACTCTTTAATCAGCACCTTGCTAAAGCTATCGCTGCCGGTGTTGAAGTTGATGAAATAAGTACCTGCGGCAAAATCGTGCAGGTTGATTTGTACTTGTTGCAAGCCCTTGCTCTGGTTGCCGCTGAATACGCGCTGCAGCAAGCGTCCGCTAAGGTCTATCAGGTTAATTTGTACTTGCTCCGCTTGTGGCAGGTCATAACTGATGTTTACCACCTCGCTGGCCGGGTTAGGCATTACTAAAAAGCGGATGGTAGCACTCAAATCGTTTAACCCGGTACAAGAAACCGAAACAGCATCAGAAGTATCTACACACCCGTTTTGCGTTACAATAACCGAGTAAAATACCGGAGCAGAACCGCAAGGTACGGTATCATTCAAAGTGGTTTTGCCGGTATTGGTATAAGCACCACCCTGTGTGGTTTGGCTCAACCAAGCGTAAGTACCACCGGCCGGTGATGCTTGCAAAACTGCAAATCCACCGGCAGAACCTAATAGTGTAGCAGCCGCACTTGGTGCTTGATTTACGGTAACTGTTACCGGATTGCCCGATGAACCAGTGCAGCCATTTTTAGTTACCGTAACATTGTATTGCCCTCCCTGGCTCACAGTGGTAGTAGCCGATGTGGCACCACCTGTCCATGAGTAAGAGTCGTAAGGTTGGTCTAAGCTAAGGGTAACCGTTTGATTGCTGCAAATAGTTTGTGTGCCAAACGGAGAGATTATAGGGTCTGGTAGCGCATTAAAGGTAACTTGTATAGAAGCAGTACCTACACAACCGGCATCCATAGCGGTTACAGTATAAGTATTGGTAGCAGTTACATCTGTAGTTTGGCTGTTATCGCCATTGCTCCAGTTATATCCGCTATATGAACCACCGGCATCTAAGGTTACAGTTTCGCCCACACAGGCATTAACCGGCCCGGCAGGGGTAATGTTTACCGTAAGCGGGAAATTTCCCTGATTTACTGTAACAGAGGCCGTGCCACTGCAAGTACCTTGCGAAACAGTTACAGTGTATGTGCCACCGGCATTGGCTACCAGTGTTTGTCCGGTACTGTTATCGCTCCACAGGTAAGCGGTATAACCTTGTCCGGCATCTAAAGTAGTGCTGCCACCGGGGCAAATATTAAGTGATGGAGACGCTGCTATTGATGGGGTTAAGTTGTTAGAAGTAACTGTTACAGTTTTGCTATCGGTACCTGTGCAGCCGCTGTTGGTTACCGTTACAGTATATGTGCCACCGGTAGATACGGTAATAGTTTGGGTAGTAGCTCCGGTTGACCAACTGTAACCGCTAAATCCGTTACCGGCATCAAGGGTTACGCTGCCTCCTTGGCAAAAAGTAAGCGGGCCATTGGCCGAAATGCTGGGCTGTGCGTTGTTTACAGTAACACTAACAGTTGCAGTAGCCGATGCACAGTTGGCATAAGCCGTTACACTGTATGTGCCGGCAGTAGATGTAGTGATAGATGCAGATGTGGCGTTGTTACTCCACTTGTAGGCATAGTAGTTATTGGCATTGGCTAAGGTAAGTGTAGTGCTGCCACCGGTGCAAAAACTGGTAGTGCCGGTAATAGAGGCAGCCGGTGCTGTGCCGGTGCTGTGCTTGTTAAGCCCTGTGGCTAAGGTATCTACAGCGGCACAGGTACCGTTGAGGTTTTCTACCCTTGCCCAATATTTTATACCAAACTGCTCAGCATCTTGATTGTTAAGTGTAATCGGGAAAATGCCAACCACAGCGCTTACCGTTACGCGAATGCGCAGCTTGTATTGCCCGGGTTGGTCATAAGTGGTACCGGTTACTCGTATACAGCCGGTGCTGTTGCCTGCAAAAGTATTGTTGGCCACATTGCTTCTCCAGCAAAGTCCGCAGGGCATGTTTTCTACAGAGTCAATTTTTACTGAGGTAATGTTGGCATTTTGGCCTTGAAAAACAGTAGATGGCGGTATGCGCATGTCAATTTTTTCGTTGTACGCTACGCCTATTTGAGCGCAGGGTAATGAGTCATAGCTGGGGTAAAAGCCAAGTTGTGAATATGGCCCACCCACAGTACATACGTTGGAGGCAGAGCCGCCACAATACTGCGCAAATGCAGCAGAGGTAATGGCCACTACAGAAAGTAAGGTCAGGAGTAAGTTTTTTTGCATGATGTAGAGGTTTTTTTAGTGCTAACGAATATAATGAAGTGTGTTGGTTTTGGTTAACTTTTTACCAACACCTTTCAAGAGCAAAAAAAATCCCGCTACAACTTGTGCAGCGGGAATCTCTCCGTTAGTGAGTGTGTGTAGTGCTTACTCGCTTTGTGCTTCGGTATTTTCTTCAGCAGTGCTTGATTTTTTGCCATCCATTTTCTCTTTCAATTCGCTAAGAGCGGCAAGGTCGCCAAGGGTGGTTTTTTCAATATTCTTCTGAATACTTTTTACTGTTTTTGAAGCATTATCGCGTTCTGTTTTCTTTTCCTTCTTCTCGGTTTCTACCGCTTCTTTTTGTACTTCTTCCCACAGGCGGGCGTGCGATACAATTATCTTTTTATCGTTGCGGTTAAACTCAATTACACGGAACTCTGCTTTTTCATCGGCAGCTAAGAAACCACCTTCTTTTTTAGAAGTGTGCTTTTTCGGTGAAAATGCCTCTAAGCCGTAAGGCAACAATACTACTGCGCCTTTCTCTTCGGCAGTCAGCACGGTGGCTTCATGTACTGAACCTACCGGGAACACCGTTTCAAAAGTATCCCATGGGTCTTCTTCAATCTGTTTGTGACCCAAAGAAAGTTTGCGGCCTTCGTTGTCAATATCCAATACCACCACCTCTAACTCGTTACCGGTTTTGGTAAACTCCGATGGGTGGTTGTAGCGTTTTACCCAGCTCAGGTCGCTGATGTGTACCATGCCACCTATGCCATCGCTCAGTTCTACAAATACGCCAAACGGGGTAATGTTTTTAACCAAGCCCTTAGTACGGGTGCCCACAGGGAATTTCTCGGCTACTTTAGTCCATGGGTCTTCGGTCATACGCTTAAGCGATAATGACATTTTGCGCTCTTCGCGGTTAATGGTCATTACTACGGCCTCATGTGTTTCGGCAGATTTGAAAAACTCGCGGCTGTTGATAGGGGTGTTACTCCACGATACTTCTGATACGTGAATCAATCCTTCTACTCCCGGTACTATTTCTAAGAATGCACCGTAGTCTTCAATGTTCACTACTTTACCTTGTACCTTAGTGCCTACGTCAATAGTAGAGTCTAAAGTATCCCACGGGTGTGGTTGCAATTGTTTTAGACCAAGCGAAATACGTTTTTTGTTTTCATCGTAATCTAACACTACTACGTTCAACTTCTGGTTCAGTTCCAACACATCTTTCGGGTTGGTGATGCGGCCCCACGAGATATCGGTAATGTACAACAATCCATCTACACCGCCCAGGTCAATAAATGCACCAAAGTCGGTAATGTTTTTGATGGTACCTTCTAACACCGAACCTTTCTCTAACTTGCCGATAATGGCTTCGCGTTGTGCTTCAATATCGCTTTCAATCAATGCCTTGTGAGATACTACGGCATTCTTGATCGCCTCATTTACCTTCACTACTTTCAGTTCCATGGTTTTGCCCACGTACACATCATAGTCGGTAATTGGTTTCACATCAATTTGTGAACCCGGTAAGAAGGTTTCCATACCAAACACATTGGCAATTAAACCACCTTTGGTTTTGGAAGAAATTTTGCCGGTTACTACAATGCCTTTGGCGTGTGCTTCCACTATTTCGTCCCATGCTTTTACCATGCGGGCGTTTTTGCGGCTAAGTACCAGCACACCTTTGCGGTCTTCTTTGTTTACCACATACACGTCATACGTTTGTCCGGCTGCCAGATCTTCCACATCGCGAAATTCTGAAAGCGGCACCAGGCCGTCTGATTTGAAACCAATATTCAGTACCACGTCAGTAGGCGTAATAGCCACTACGGTTCCTTTTACGATTTCGTTGTTTTCAATGGTTTTTAGGGTTGAAGAGTAGAGTTCTTCGTACTTTTTGCGCTCATCGTTGTTGTACGATACTACGTTGCGCTTGTCCACATTCCAGTCAAAATCATCGTGGGAGGTGGTAGTTTCTAAATTTTCACTCATGAGTGTCTGGCTTTTGGTTGTTTATTCCCGCCAAAGCATAAACGGGTTTTGGTTATCTAAAAAAGGAGCGCGAAGGTAATAATACTTTGCAGAGGCAAAAACTTTCTTTGGGTTGCCGTTTTTTGGCAGATACACTGTAGGTTTGCGGGTATGTTAAAGGTCGGCAATTGCAAGTTTGATGTGTGGTGTTTGTGGTTTATTGTTTGTGGCTTGTATTTGGGCAAAGCCCAGGCGCAAGATATGGGCGAAAAGCATTGCCGGGTATATTATCCTAAAACACAGTTGGAACAAGCAAATGCAGAAAGTGTGAAACGCTTTGTTGTGCAATTTTTGCCGCACACCGCCAACCACAATTCGGGTGTTTTGTGGAAATACCAAACCGAAAGCCCGGGCGGTTTTCATTACGCTTTTGTGCAGACGTTTTGCGGAATAGAGGTGTATCAATCGGAAATTAAAATTAATGTAGATAGAAAGGGTGTAGTGCGCTCGGTGTTGGATAATTCATACCACACCAATAATTGGAGGCCAATCAGCGAACTACATTCACCGGATGTTGTTGTGGCATTGAGAAAAGGGGAGGAGCAGCCCCTGCTTTGCCAAAAAGTAGTAGTGGGCCATGCAGAGCTCATCTATTATGGGGATGAACTTATTCATCAGCAAGACCTGCGCAGCTTTGCTACGGATAGCTTGGTGAGCGGAAAAATTTTTAACCCGGACCCATTGACCACCGCACAGCAAACGTATGGCGGAATTTTTAAAGATAACGGAGATGCCAATGCGCCATGGTTAGATAATGTACAGCAAACAGTCAATTTTCGTACGGCATTTAATGGAGGATTTTTTTCGCTGGCTAACGACTATATAACAATTATGGATTTTGATACCCCGCAAATTATACCGGTTACTACTACTGTTCCGTTTTTTAACTACAACCGCAGCCAAAGCGGTTTTGAAGATGTAAACGCCTTTTACCACCTCAATACTTATCGCCAGCATTTAAATTTATTGGGTTTCAATTTAGCGGAAAACATTTTGTGGGTAGATCCTCATGCAGTAAGTGGTGCAGACAATTCGTACTTTAGTTACAGTACCACCCCCCCCCGCATTTATTTTGGCATCGGTGGTGTGGATGATGCAGAAGATGCGGATGTGATTATCCATGAATATGGTCATTTTTTGTCATACAATGCAGCTCCGCAAACTAATTTTGGTAACCAGCGAAATGCGTTAGACGAGGGGCTTGGAGATTACATGGCGGCATCGTACTCCAAAGCCATCAACACATTTGGTAGTACTAATATTTTTAATTGGGATGGACACAATGAGTTTTGGAATGGCCGTGTGGTGAATACGCAGAAAAAGTATCCCACAGACATTACCACCAGTATTTACCGCAATGGCGAAATGTGGAGTACAGCTTTGATGAACATACACGATGAAATAGGGAGAGCGGCCACTGATAGCTTAATTTTTCAGACGCATTACGGCTACTCTATGAACATGAACATGGATGATGCCGCTTACCTGATGATAGAAGCCGATACCATGCTCACAGGAGGTAAATATTTTTGCTCCATATTCAAGCATCTTTATGCGCAAGGGTTTTTGCCGTTTTTTGCAAACAACCCCTGCGGTATCAGCAGCATAAGCGATGCTTACGAGCAGTTAGCTGTTTTTTCTTCAAACGCACAGAGTTTTACTTTAAGGGCAAATACTTCACTTGCCCATGTACGCATTTTTACCATTGCTGGTAAACTGGCTGAGCAGATTTCTATTGCGCAAAATGAGTTTACTTATACAACTCCTCAGCTTGCACCGGGGGTGTATATAGTACAAGCACTGGCGGGCAATCGCCAACAAAGTTTTCGTTGGATAAAAACAGAGTAACTCTATGCAGCCCATACCCGAATCAGAGCTTATCATCAACCCCGATGGAAGTATATACCACCTCCAATTGCGTCCGGAGCAAATTGCCGATACTATTATTACCGTGGGCGACCCCGACCGAGTAAGCGATGTAAGCCGCTGCTTTGATAGTGTGCAACACCGCGTACAGCACCGCGAGTTTGTAACACACACGGGCTATTTAAACAACAAGCGTATAACGGTGATAAGCACCGGTATTGGTACAGATAATGTAGATATAGTGTTGAACGAGTTAGATGCTCTGGTAAATATTGACTTTGCTACACGCACCATTAAACCGGTACATACTTCGCTGCAAATAATTCGTTTAGGAACCAGCGGCTCTGTAGATGAATCGCTACCGGTAGATAGCTACGTGGTTTCTGAGAATGCTATAGGTATGGATGGCTTGATGAATTTTTATGATATGCCTAACAGCATTCAGGAAACGGTTTATTTGGAGGCGTTTACCAATTACATGAAAGCGCATTTTAAAGAAGTAAAACCCTATTTTGCCTCTGCATCTCCCGAATTACTTGCGCGGTTTGAACCCCATTTTAGGGTAGGTACTACGCTTACTGCCACCGGTTTTTATGCACCACAAGGCAGGATGCTTCGCGCGCAAAAATCGTTTGACAATTTTATACCTCTTATCAATGCTTTTAGACATAAGCATTACCGCATCACCAACTTAGAAATGGAAACTGCGGGTATCTTTGGGTTGGGAAAAATGTTGGGGCACCACTGTATTGGCGTAAGTGCCATTCTTGCTAACCGCATTCAAGGGCAGTTTAGCAAGCAGCCACAAAAGACCGTTCAAAAACTGATTGAGCAGGTGCTTGAAATAGTAACTACATAGTACAGTTTAATAACCTATTTTTGCCCTCAAATAAATTCTATGTCGGGTATCAGTTTTGTTTCAGATGAAAAAGGTAATACTACTGCAGTAATGATTGACCTAAAAAAGCATCGTAAAATTTGGGAAGACTTCTACGATAAGCTTGTTATTGAACAGCGCAGAAGCGAACCACGCGTCAAGTGGAGTTCCGCAAAAAAAATCCTCAACAAGCAGTTGGAAAAGTAATGTTATACGATATTTCCATTACACGAACTGCTCTTAAGCAACTGTCTAAATTACCTATAGACTATAAGCGGAAATTAATGATTAAGATAGATTCACTTGCCTCAAATCCGCGCCCACAAGGATCAGAAAAATTAAGTGGTACAAAAAATAATTACAGAATAAGAGTAGGTGTTTATAGGATAGTTTATTCGGTTTTTGATAAGCAACTGTTGGTTGATATCGTAGATGTTGACCACCGCAAGCAAGTTTATCGCAATAGTTGACCTTACTGAAAATTCAGAGGTCTTTATTACACAAAAAAAGGCAGCCCTCTTACCGAGAAACTGCCTTACCGGTTAGGGTTAAACCAGGGTATGATTAGTACAATCGTTTAAAGAGGGTGATAAATTTCATCACCTCGCTCAGATTGCTCACTTTAATTTTTCCCATCATAAACATCATTTGCGGGTTGCCGCGGCCGAGTTCTAAATCTTCGTAATCGCTTGCATTGGCGGTGATTACACAAGTGGGTTCGCCAATCAATCCGTCCTGTACGGTTGCAGTTTTATCTTTAATAGTCAATGTAAACTCACCGCCATTATCTCCGTTTAACTTAAAATGAATCACAGATGGAGCCCCATCTTGCGCTTTTTCTTGTTTAAAGCGAGAGGGCAGTCCATGTATGATAGTGCGAGCATTTAGAATTTCGGCAGTTGTAGGTGTTGAGCCGGGTTGTTGTGGCTCAGTGGGTTTTGGCTTTTGCTCTGGTGCCTGCTTTTGCTCTGCGGCTTTCATGTTTTTGTAAGCGCTCTCGTAGTTTACTCCATCAATTACTATTTTAGAAATTATCTCTTTCATGATTTCGGTAGTGCCGCCTACAATAGTACCTACACGGGCATCGCGGTAGGCGCGCTCTATGGGGTACTCTTGCATATAGCCGTATCCGCCAAACATTTGTAAGCACTCATCGGCAATGGTTTTGCCCAACTCAGTAGCTTTCATTTTGGCAATAGAACATTCTTTAACGGCAAACACCCCACGCGAAAACAAATCGCAACAGTGATATACGTATTGTTTGGTCATTTCTAACTCGCTAATCAAATCCACCATTTTGTGGCGCAGCACCTGATACTTGGCTATGGGCTTATTGAAGGCGCTGCGCTCTTTCATGTATTGCAGTGTAACACGTATTTTTTCTTCTGCACCGGCTACCGCCAATATACCGGCTATCAAGCGCTCTAACTGGAAGCTCTCCATAATGTAAAAGAACCCCTGACCTTCGTTGCCCACAAGGTTTGTAGCAGGTACTTTTACGTTGTCAAAAAACAACTCTGCAGTATCGCTGCTTTTCCATCCCATTTTTTTGAGTTTAGTTTTGGTAAAGCCGGGTGTGCCCTGGTCCACCACAATCAAGCTGATACCCGCCAAGCCCGCATCGGGGTCGGTTTTGCAAGCTACGGTTACAAAGTTGCCATAGTAGCCATTAGTAATAAATGTTTTGTTGCCGTTAATCACATAGTAATCTCCTTCGCGCTTGGCCGTGCAGCGCAAGTTGGCCACATCGCTACCGGCTCCCGGCTCACTGATAGCTATGCTGCCTACAAAATCTCCACTTACTGATGGCTTTAAATATTTGTCTTTCAGGTAATCGCTACCGGCTAACAAAATGTGGTTGGTAGCCATGTATTGGTGTACACTGGTGGCAGCCACCAATCCGGCAAAACCGGCACGGGCTAGTTCTTCTAAGTAAACTACCGAGTACCAAAAATCATTATCGGTACCGCCTACGCTTTCGGGAAAGTTGATGCCCAAAAAGCCCAAATCGCCCATGCGCTTAAATACCTCGCGAGGGATAAACTCGTCTTCCTCCCATTTATTGATGTTGGGTACTACTTCTTTTTGTACAAAATTTCGCACGGTTTGGCGAAACAGTTCATGTTCTTCGGTGATGTTACGGTTGCTCATATCTGCTGAATATTTATTATTTATCAATAGTGGCGTTAATGCCCCGCTCGGTTATGGCGTCTTTCATCTGCTTTAGGGTTTCGTAAGTGCCCTGCTTTACGGCATACTTACCTTTGTAATGAATGATGTAGGCACATTGTTCGGCCTGCTCTTGGGTGTGTTTACACACTTTTATTAAAGTTTCTATCACCCAATCAAACGTATTTACATCATCGTTGTGCAAAACAAGTTTGTGTGGTGTGGTGGTCAGCTCTAGTACCTCTTGCTCTATCTCAGTTCGGTAAGCCATGTGCTTAATTATGGCACTAAGGTAAATCCTTTTCTATAAAATTCAAACAGGTGTTTGAATTTTATGGCGATATAGAAACACTAAAGTGGCGCATTAAACTATTGCCAGCCGGTAGTGTAATTACCTCTTCTTTTTTAATCAACTCACCGCTATCACCTATCGCTGAAGCACAGCCCAGCCACGGCTCTATACACACATAAGGGGCGTTTACTTTGGCCCATAAACCCAGATAGTTGAAATCGTGAAAATCTACTTTAAGGTAATGGCTGTGGTTTTTGCTGCGGATGCTCACGCTTTTTGACTGCAGATTTTTGAAGATAATGGCATCCTCAGCAAACGTATCGGGCTGTAGCGGCAGGGTAGGGGTATTGTTTAAAACTAATTCAGTACGGCCATCAAAAAAGCCATCGGTATTAATGAAATGGCGGTGGGCATTTTCGGTTTTTTCAAACTCTAAATAATAATCGCTATAGCTTTCGTTGGCATAAAAAGGCACAGCAAAAGCCGGATGCCCGCCTAATTGAAAATACATGGGCTCATTTCCAGTATTAATCACTTCAAATGAATGAGTAAGCCGATTTTCTTTGATAGAAAAAGCGCTGAGCAACTCAAAATGGTAAGGGTAAATTTTACATGTTTCGGCATTGGAGCGCAACACAAAAACCATTTTTTGCTCACTGAGTTCCAGCAATTCAAAAGTTGATTTTCGGGCAAAGCCGTGTTTCTCCATTGGGTAGTTTTTTCCATCAATGCTAAGTTGGTCATTGATGGTTCTGCCTACTATCGGAAAAAGCATGGGAGCGTGCCAGCCCCAAAATTTTTCATCGGCTTGCCAAAGGTGCTCGGTGCCGGTTTTTTTATTGAAGATGGAAATAAGCTCTGATCCATAGTTGCGGGCGCTGATGCGGAGAAATTCGTTTTCTATATTGTGCATGTTCCTCTTATTGTTCGTTTTGGTTGGCTGCTTCTGCCTTTGCCTGTTGTTTTTTTGCCCAATCTATAATGTTGTTGCTACCTAATATCAAATCAGTAAAAGTTTTAATGAATACAAAAACGATAAGTACCGGAAGTCCCAAACCAAATACACTCCAAAAAAACGAACCGAGTATCACCACAAATTGTTGTACAAAAATGCGGGGATAGGGCTCAAACATTTGCTCAGCCATGCTGCGTTGCTCAAATACACGAGGTATCCAAAAGTCGTTGACCAACACAAAAAGATTATTGGCCACAAAGGCAGCCAGCGCAATAATGCTACTGCGAAGCAATGCAAACTCATAAATGGCTTTAACCGCGTGCAGCGGAAAAGAATCTCCGCCAATACCTGTTATTGGGAAAAAGATGGATAACTGTACAAATACAAAAAAGTAGTAGTGAAAAACAAAAAATGGAACTATGCCTAATCCACTAACTCCGGTTTCGCCATCCTTTTTTATTTGCCGGCCTTTAAAATATATAATCAACAATTTCAATACATTGAAAATGCCGACCACTATAGTTTCCAGGGCATAGCAAATAAATACACTCACCGGTTTCCAACCCAAAAAAAGCACCCCAAGAAAGGGAACCAGGTTCCAAAGAATGATAATGACCGAAGTTCGGTTCCAGTTAATCTTGGGTAGTGTAGGGCTTTTTGCTTCCATAATCAATAATACAGTTTTTAGTTTTTACTGTATCATTGCCGGTATTACAACTAATACCATACTTGAATAATGAAAAATCTTTTACTTCTGCTTATAGTCATTATCGGTTCTACATTAAAAACTAACGCACAGCTATGCGATGTGGACACCAACAATACGCAAATGATAAGCCCCACCAGCGATGAGTTACCGTGTGTCATTCGCGATTCTGCCTATCAGGCGGTTTTGCATTTTTTTTGTCCTCCACAAATAGCGGGTATAACCATAGATTCTATCCTCGTTACCAATTTTCAGGATATGCCCTCGGGTATTTCTTATCAATGCAATCCTCCAGGTTGTAAAATGTACCCGTGGGACAGAGCATGTTTAACAGTCTATGGTACCACGTCTGATACTGTAGGAGAATACAAAATCAAATACAGCGGCTTTGCATACACCAGTGCGGGTACAGCTTCGTTCAATTATCTACAAAATCAAGGATTGTTGCCCGAGTACTATTTGTCAGTAATTGAGCCGGGTGCATCTTGCAAAGGAGACTCAGTAACTCAACCGGTTAAAGTGAATGATGTGAGTTTTGATAAAGCGGTTAGCATTTTCCCAAACCCCGCCAATAGTTTGTTAACAGTTGAGTTTGGTAACAGAAAACAAAATTTGGTTTCTATTGAGATGTACAATGCATGGGGTACACAGGTAAAACAAATAGCATTAAAAAGTACAATTCAAAGCACAGTAACCATTGATGTATCTGCACTGAACAACGGGATGTATGTGTTGCGGTTATTAAGCGGTGGACAGGCAATCAAAAAGGCAGTATTCATTCAACACTAATACATGAACAATTTACTTAGCGGCAAACGCGGCATCATTTTCGGTGCCTTAGACGAAAACTCCATTGCCTGGAAAGTGGCACTAAAAGCCAAAGAGCAAGGCGCTTCGTTTGTATTGACCAATGCACCCGTAGCTTTGCGTATGGGTGAAATCAATAAATTGGCAGAGCATTGCGGCACTATAGTCATTCAGGCAGATGCTACTTCCATAGAAGATTTGGAGAAACTCATACAGCAAAGCACTGAACACCTTGGTGGTAAATTAGATTTTGTGTTACATTCTATAGGCATGAGTCCCAATGTGCGCAAGGGTAAAACTTACACCGATTTAAATTATGAGTGGTACTTGAAAACATTAGACATTTCTGCCTTATCTTTTCATAAGTTGTTACAGACACTCAAAAAGCAAGATGCGTTGAACGAGTGGGCCAGCGTATTGGCACTCACCTATATTGCGGCTCAGAAAGCGTTTCCGGGTTACGGAGACATGGCTGATGCCAAGGCCACCTTAGAAAGTATTGTGCGCTCGTTTGGCTACTACTATGGTACCGATAAAAAAGTACGCATTAACAGCATCTCTCAATCGCCAACTAAAACTACAGCGGGTTCTGGAATAAAAGGGTTTAATGAGTTTTTTGGATTTGCAGAAAATATGAGTCCACTTGGTAATGCCCCGGCAGAAGATTGTGCCAATTATTGCATTACGCTGTTCAGCGATTTTACAAAATATGTAACCATGCAAAACCTTTACCACGATGGTGGGTTTAGTAACATGGGTGTGAGCGAAATGATGATGAAAAAGCTGGAAGGAGATAGTTAGATGCTTGATGTATTAGCTCTAAACATTTTTTAAAATTAGATTTTTAATATTTGAAATTAACACAATATGGAATACAGGAGATTAGGCAAGTCCGGTTTGCAGGTAAGTGCAGTATCGCTCGGTAGTTGGGTTACGTTTGGCCACCAAATCAGCGATGATGTAGCCGAAGAGTTGATGGTTACTGCTTACGAAGCAGGAATCAATTTTTTTGACAATGCAGAAGTGTATGCTCACGGCAAAAGCGAATTGGTAATGGGCAATATTCTCAAAAAAATGAATTGGGATAGAGATACCTGGATAGTATCCTCTAAAGTATTTTGGGGTCGCTGTGCCAACCCTAAGCCCAATCAAAAAGGGCTTATGCGCAAGCATATTGTGGAGGCCTGCCATGCCGCATTGCAGCGTTTACAGGTGGAGTATTTAGATATTTATTTTGCTCATCGCCCCGATGTAAACACCCCCATGGAAGAGGTGGTGTGGAGTTTTCATAACCTGATTGTGCAGGGAAAAATTTTGTACTGGGGCACCAGCGAGTGGACAGCGCAGCAAGTAACAGAAGCACATTTGATAGCAGAAAAACACCATTTAATAGGTCCGGTGGCAGAGCAAAATCAATACAACATGCTGCACCGTACTTTTATGGAGCGCGATTACCTACCACTTTTTCAAAACTATGGTATGGGTACCACCATTTGGAGTCCTCTATCTTCCGGCTTACTTACCGATAAATATTTTGATGGATCGGTTAACGAAAAAACACGCATGGATTTAATGCAATGGATTAAAGAGCGGGCACTTGGCGATGCCGATAAAATGGAAAAAGTGAAAAAATTATATGAGTTAGCCAAGTCACTTCAATTGCCATTATCGCAGTTGGCCTTGGCTTGGTGTTTAAAAAATCCGAATGTATCTACCGTTATTTTAGGAGCCAGCAAAGTACACCAGTTAAAAGAAAATTTACTTTGTTTTGATGCATTGCCTAAATTGACAGATGGGGTAATGGCACAAGTAGATGAGATACTGCAAAACAAACCGGTGCTGCCTGTTTATTAAGTTACAATCTTCTGGCTATTTTAGAAATTCTCTTACCGTACGTTCCATTCCTTCTCCGGCTAAGTTGTTTTCCAGTTGATGAAATTTTTGATCGCCATACTTGCCTGATGGGTAGCCGGAAGCAGAAAGTGAAAGGAGTTTAAATGGAGCACTGGTGTTTTGCAGTAAATGATATGATAGCGTTTCGCGCAGACCACCTTCACCACGGTGCTCTTCTATAGTTATTACTTTTCCGATTTGTTCTACAGATGCGGCTAACTCCGGTGGAATATTATCAATAGGGAAAATACTTAATGCCCACACCTCTAGGTCATCACACAATACGGAGTTGAGTATGTTTTCTAGAACCGGCCCTGTACCTACCACCACACCTCTGTTGCCACTTTTAATTTTCCGCCATGCTTGAAATGGGGCAACAGGTATATTGATGTTTGCAGCAAGATTTAAGCGAAGGTAGTTGGGGTTAGGGTCTAATAACATGGCATTTACCGCCTCTGCCACATCGGTACTTACTAATGGTACATATACTTTCATATTTGGCAGTAACCGCATGGCGCCTATGTCTTCAATATTGTGGTGTGTAGCACCCATAATACCATAACCGTAGCCGCCACCATTACCTATTAGTTTTACGGGTAAGTTGTGCAGGCACACATCATTGCGTATTTGCTCATAAGGCCTTAGTGTTACAAAAGGCGAAATGCTATACACCAAAGGCAAAAAACCTTCGTGTGCCATAGCAGCAGAGATGGTTACCATGTTTTGCTCCGCTACACCGGCATTGATAAAATGCTCACCAAATTTTTCTTGCACTTTTTCCAGCGCCATATACCCCAAATCACCGGTGATAAACGCAAGGTTGTTGTGTTTATCAAAAGCATCTATCACGGCTTGGGCAAATTCTACACGCATTGTTAGTTACAGATTTATGGATTTACAGATTTACGGATTTTTGAAGCCGGTTTTATGTTTGATTTACTTGTTTTGATAGAGCGGCTAATGATTTTATATAACTCTGTACATTCGTTTTGAAGGGATAAAAGTTTGGCTTGTGGAATTAACTCGGCCTCTATCAATAACTCCATCCAGTATAGAGTTTCATCTAACTCTTCTTCAACAATCTTTAGTTTATAAATGAAATCGCTTGTAGATTTGGCAAGACAGGCAGCCCTGTAGTTATCGCCAACGGATGTTCCTGATCGTAAAATCTGCTTTCCGATAGTTACTTCCACGTAGTCATTCTTTAGGGCACGGGTTAAATGTATTACGCGTAGTGCAAACTTCTTTGTGCGCAGTTTTAATTCAGTACTGTTCATGAACACTGTATTAAGAAAATCAGTAAATAGTAATTCAGTAAATAACACAACAGAAAAACTAACATTCACCGAGCTTATATGATTCTAAATCGTAAAACTTGTTGACCTCATTTACAACCAACTCATACTGCTCATCTTTCATGGGCAAATAGTGGCAATCTACTTTGTCTTCGTAGGTAGTCCAACCGTGGCCTTTGGTGGTATTGCAAACAATCGCTACAGGCAATTTTGAGTTTGCTGCCAGCTTTTTAGCTTCATTGAGCGATGTAAAATTATGTCCATCAGCTTCAATTACTTCAAAACCAAAGGCGCGAATCTTATCGGCAAGCGGCTCTAACTTCATCACATCTTCAGTTCTACCATATCCTTGTAGCTGATTACGGTCTACCAGCCACACTACATTGGTGAGTTGATGATGAGCAATAAACAATGCTGCTTCCCATGTACTACCTTCATTAATTTCTCCATCGCTGGTAATGCAGAAAATACGTTTATTGGTTTTTTTTAACTTGTTGGCTATCCCCAAGCCGGCTGCCAGCGATAATCCATGCCCTAAACTGCCGGTGGCAAAAGGGATGCGCTTAATTTTATTTACCGGAGGATGAGCGGCTAAGTGAGTGTTGTTTTTGTAGAAAGTAGATATATCGTTTTCGGTTAGCGTACCATCCTCTGCCAGTAACGAATAAAGAGCAGCAGCTGCGTGTCCTTTAGAGAGCAAAATCTCATCGGTATCTTTCATCCAGCCAAAGCGGACAAACGTGAGCATTTCTGCTACGCTTAGCGAGCAACCTACGTGGCCGGCATTGGCTTGTTTATACATGCTTAAAAAGCGCAATTTGATTGAACGCGCTTTTTGCAACAAATCTTTGTGGATCTCTTTGTTCATGTGCTTTATTCGTACTCGCTACCGGCTTCCATTTTTTTACCACCCGAAAAACGGCTGCAATCTAACTCAATAGATAGTTTTTCGGCAGGTGGTTCAAATCTTAGATTAGGATTTACGATATTTCTAAAGTGAGCGCTATCGGCATATACCTTCTGAAAAAATTTTGCCCAAATGGGTAAAGCAGTGCTGGCTCCCTGGCCATTTTGCATACTCTTAAAACGGATGTAACGGTCTTCGCAGCCCACCCAGCTACCGGCCACCAAATCTGGCGTAAAACCAATAAACCAGCCATCGCTGTAGTTTTGAGTGGTGCCGGTTTTACCGGCTATATCGTTCATCAGTTTAAACCTGTAACGTAGCCGTGCTGCGGTACCACCCAATACCACTTGGCGGAGTAGTTCTACCATTACGTAGGCAGTTTGTTCGTCTAATGCTTCGTTGCGTTGTGCCACAAAATCTTGCAGCACATTTCCGTTGCGGTCTTCAATGCGCGTAACAAACAGCGGTTCGGTATGCACACCTTTGTTAGCATAAGTGGTGTATGCGCCCACCATTTCTATCAACGAAATATCGGCAGAGCCGAGGCAAATGGAAGGTTGCAGAGGGATGTCGCTTTTTACCCCCATACTTTGCACCAATTTAGCTACCGCTTCCGGGGTCATTTCGTGCATCAGGTAGGCGCTTACTGTATTTACCGAGTTTTGTAGCCCTTGCCGCAAGCTCAGGGTACCACCATACTTCCCATCGCTGTTTTTGGGTGTCCAGTCTTGCAGCAAACCAAAGCGGGGGTCGCCTGCCTCGAAAGTAACCGGCTGATTGGGTACTCGGAAACAAGGGGAGTAGCCCTTATCGCGAATGGCTACAGTATAAACAAAGGGCTTAAACGTAGAACCAATCTGCCGCTTGGTTTTGTAGTTAACATGGTCGTATTGAAAATACTTGTAACTCACTCCACCCACCCACGCTCGGATGTAGCCACTCTCTGGATCCACGGCCAAAAATCCGTTTTGCAAAATCATGCGGTGGTAGCGGATAGAGTCATACACACTCATCACTGTATCTTTTTCTCCGCCATCATAACTAAAAACGCGCATAGGTATAGGTTTCTTCAAAGCTGCATCTATCTGCGCTTCGGTTTTGCCTTGTTGTTTCAAATCTTTATAGCGCGGACATTTTTTATACACCGCATCCCACTCTGCTGGAAAGTCTTTCCAGGGGTCTTTGTCTTTCCAATAGTTAAAAAAGGTGTTTTGCATTTCGCTAAGGTGCTCGCGTTGTGCTTCTTCGGCATAATGCTGCAACCGCGAATCCAGTGTTACATATACGCGCAATCCATCTTTGTATATGTTGTATGTACTGCCATCGGGTTTCGGATTTTTTTCGCACCAGTCTTTGAGCCATAATCTGAGATACTCTCTGAAATAGGGCGCCTCTCCTTCGGTGTGAGTATCCGGATGAAAATCCAATTTAATAGGAAGTTTAAACAGCGAATCGCGCTGCTCTTTAGTAATAAATTTGTAGGTGTAGAGCTGGTCAATCACCACGTTTCTACGCTTGAGCGATGCTTCGGGCTTTGCTCTGGGGTTGTAAGATGAAGGTGCTTTGAGCATACCCACCAGTACTGCTGCTTCTTCAATTTTTAACGAATCTACCGGCTTGCCGAAGTACACATAAGCGGCACTTTTAATACCAAAGGCATTATCGCTAAACGGCACAGTATTAAAGTACATGGCCATTATTTCTTCTTTAGTGTAAGCGCGTTCTAGCTTTACAGAGATAATCCACTCTTTAAATTTTTGAAATACCAACTCAATTTTACTCCGGTGTTCACGCGGAAAAAGATTTTTGGCTAACTGCTGAGTAATCGTAGAACCGCCACCGGCATTGTCGCTCCCCATTACCCCTTTCACCACTCTGAGTAAAGCGCGTAAGTCCACTCCGGTATGGCTCCAAAACCGAATATCTTCGGTAGCTAATAGCGCATTTTTGAGATTGGAGTTAATGTTATCAAACGTGATGTTGCTGCGGTTTTGCAAATAGTATCTGCCCATCACCACATTGTTGGTACTAATCACCTCGGTGGCTAAACTGCTGTTGGGGTTTTCTAACTCCTGAAAAGAAGGCATATAGCCCATTTTACCATCTGCAATGAGTGAGAACACCACCACCACAGATAAAACGCCAACAAAAAACAATACCCAAAATCCTACAAAGTACTTTTTACTCATGTGTGGGGCGAAAGTAAAAACTCAACTGAAAAGGCATCTTCAATATTCACCCGCAATTTTACTTTCGCGGTTGTGAAAAAGATAATGGCAGTTGTATTGAGCATTTTGTGTCTGTGTTTAGCACATGCTCAAAAAGAAAAAAAACCAAAATTGCTCGCTGGGCCGGTTATTGGCAACGTTACCTCCACCACCGCCCGAATTTGGATTGGGTATCGTGGCAAAGGCCAAAATGCGCTCATACTTGGCGATACCGCAGAACAAAAGGTGTATTATCCCACCAGCTACAGTTATATCAACAATGCCAAAGGCGAAATTGCCCTCACTATGGATTTTACCGGATTAAAACCCAACCACACTTACAATATACTTTGCTCTATAGATGGCTACGGTACGCATGCCCGCTACTCTTTCAAAACAGACAAAGTTGAAGCAGCACCAACGTTTAATTTTTTGTTGGGCTCTTGTGCTTTGTTGCAGTACGATGTAACCCGTGGTTTTTTTCCCGGGGGCAGCAATTGGATTTTTTATCGCATGCGCAAAAAGAACCCCGATTTTATGGTCTGGCTGGGCGATAACGTGTACTACCTCTACAAAAAAGATTGGAGCAGTTACGAGGGCATGTTTAAGCGCCAAATGAAAACCCGCAAATCATTTTTTAAATTTTACAGAAACTACCTCGGCAACCAACCCAACTATGCTATATGGGACGACCACGACTATGGCCCAAACGATAGCGACAGGCGCTTTGAACTCAAAGACACAGCCACCAAAGTATTCAAAGCATTTTGGCCAAACGTATATCCCGATAACGAAAACCTGAAGGGAAATTTTTTCGGTTTCAAAAAATATGATTGCGAATTTTTTATGCTGGATGTACGCTACTACCGTGCTCCGGAAGGCGATACCGCAGGCGATTTTTTGGGTCCGCAGCAGTTAGCATGGTTAAAAAATAAGCTCATGAACAGCGATGCCTCATTCAAATTTATTTGCATGGGTTCTCAGTTGATTAACAACAATAACTTTGGCGAGTCCTACAACGATTATCCGCGCGAGCGTACAGAACTGTTAGATTTTATTGCTGCCAACAACATCAAAGGAGTGTTGTTTCTCACTGGCGATAAACACTATAGTGAGGTAAGTAAAATGGATTGGAAAGGATACCCCATGTACGATATCACCTGCTCACCGCTCACTGCACCACCCTTACCACGCAGAATATTTGGCGCATACCACAACGAGTACCGCATCAAAGGCACCGACTATCCACTCAAAAACTTTGGCAAAATGATTATTGGTGGCGATGCCGGAAACAGAACCTGCACATTTCAGATTTATGGTAGGGCAGGAGGCAAGCGCAGAGAACTAACATTCACGCAACAACAATTGCAACACAGCACCAAACCATGATATTGTATTATCTCATCATTCCGGTGCTGTATTTTTTTGCGTATTTGCCATCGTCCATATTGTATGTACTGGCAGACGGGGTGGCATTTGTGTTGTATCATATAGTGGGTTACCGCAAAAAAGTAGTGTTTGATAATTTGCGAAAATCTTTCCCCGATAAAAGCAGCGAAGAAATTTTGTCTATTGCCAAGCTGTCGTACAAGCACTTGGCGTATAGGGTGGTAGAGAATATTAAGTGCATGACCATTTCCGCACAAGAAATTGATGAGCGCATGGCGGCCAAAAATATTGAGGCCATCAATAAGTATTACGAAGAAGGCCGCCATGTGGTGTTGCTCGTGGGGCACATCGCTGCTTGGGAGTATGGCGGCTACAAAATGAGCATTGCTTGTAAACATAAATTATACGGCATTGTGAGTTTGGTTACCAACCCACACTTTAATAAAATGGTGCAGCGCACTCGCGGCAAAATGGGCATGCAGCTTATCCCCATGCGCGATGCAAAAGATTTTTTTGCGCAGCAATTACCACAGCCATCACTCACTGTGTTTATTGGCGATCAATCACCCTCTAACCCCAAAAATGCTTACTGGACAAAACTTTTCAACCGCGATACCGGTTTTTTTACCGGGGGTGAACGCTACGCCCGTCAACACAATTGTGTGGTGTTTTACCCTAAAATTGTACAGAAGGGGCGCGGTTACTACACAGCAGAGATGATAGAAATTACCAATGCGCCAAACACCTTGCCCGAAAATGAAATTACCGAAAGATATGTACGCATATTAGAGCAGCAACTCACAGAGTATCCCGCAGACTGGCTCTGGAGCCATAAGCGTTGGAAACACTCTATATTGAAGATTGACAATTGAAAATTGGATGCATTAGCACATAAACACTTTCACACTTAAACACAATAACACATGATAAAAAAAGTAGCAGTAATAGGAGCCGGCACCATGGGCAATGGCATAGCCCACGTATTTGCTCAACACGGATTTGAAACCGTATTGGTAGATGTATCTGAAGAGCAACTCAAAAAAGCCATTGCAACGGTCGATAAAAATTTAGAGCGCATGGTGGCAAAGGGCACACTTACCGCGGAGCAAAAAGCAACCACCCTCCAGCACATCAGCACAGCCACTCAACTCAGCGCCTGTGCTAATTGCGATTTGGTAGTAGAAGCTGCTACAGAGAACACAGAAATCAAATTATCAATTTTCAAACAGTTAGATGAGCTGTGCAAACCCGAAACCATTTTGGCATCCAACACATCATCTATTTCAATCACAAAAATTGGTGCAGCCACCAAGCGCCCGCAGCAGGTAATAGGCATGCACTTTATGAACCCCGTACCGGTGATGAAGTTGGTAGAAGTAATTAAAGGTTATGCAACAAGTGAAGATTGTTTGAAACAAATTATGGACTGCTCACGTACACTCAGCAAGATTCCGGTTGAGGTTAATGATTATCCCGGTTTTGTGGCCAATCGTGTTTTGATGCCCATGATCAACGAAGCCATAGAAACACTACACGAGGGTGTAGCGGGGGTAAGTGAAATTGATACAGTGATGAAACTCGGAATGGCTCACCCCATGGGGCCGCTGCAATTAGCCGATTTTATCGGCTTAGATGTGTGCTTAGCCATCTTGCGCGTACTCCACGAGGGCTTCGGTAACCCGAAGTATGCGCCATGTCCGCTGTTGGTAAACATGGTAACCGCTGGTTACCTGGGAGCCAAAACTGGAGAAGGATTTTACAAATACACGCCAGGTTCAAAAGACCTGGTGGTATCTGATAGGTTCAAAACATAACGGAACGGATGAAGGAAACACCCATCTCGTGAATGTAATGAACCGAACATTCAATAACCCAAAAACCGAGATGGATGAAAACCAAACTCCTTACCCTGCTTTTTAGTGTGCTCACCGTATTTGCTGTAGCACAAGCCCCCGCCAAAATATGGTTCGAAGAAACCGATTTGCGCACCGGTGCCATTAAGCACTTTGCTCATGGCCGATTTTTAGATTGTATTATCAACTGCCAGCGGTTACACGCTGTAGGCCAGGCCGATGGCCTTGTAGCCGGGCTGATGGTGATGGCTTACGATTCGTTAGCTAATAAAGAAGCCAGCGGCAATAGCAAACAAGTAGCCGATAAGTTTGAAGTGGACCAAAGCATTTTTGCCCGCTTGGCCTCTGCCAACCTCACTCCGGATATATATAAGCGAAATATAATTCAATCAGGGGCTAAGTTCTACAACGCTTCTCAGTTTGACTCTAGCGAGGCCTACTTTGGCGAGTATATTAAAATGAGTCCTAACGATACATTTGTACTATTCTTTTTAGCTAACTCGCAATTCAATCAAGGCAAGTACAACCAGGCCATAGCCACCTACAAGCATTTGTTAGAAGTGGACTTCAACCGTGCAGATGTACACAACCTGCTGGGCGTATGCCATCTATTGCAAAACAATTATTTGAGCGCCCGCGATTACTTCAGCCAGGCCATTATTCTGGATAAACACATGGGGCTTGCCTTTTACAACTTGGGTCGCGTACACTATGGGTTAAACGACAAAGTATCGGCCTTACAAAGTTTAAACGATGCGTACGTACTTATCCCTAAAGATTCTAACTGTATTGCCTTACTCAGCCAGATATATCTGGAACAACAAGATTTTAAAAATGCAGAGAAGTTTTTGGCTCGCCAATATGCCCTCAACCGCAATAACCTAAAAGTGGGTTGGAACTTAGTGGATATGGCCTGGAAAAACAAAGATTACGAACATGCAGCCGCTTACCTTCAAAACATTGTTCGTGTAGCGCCTAAAAGCATAGATGCTTACAACAAACTAAGCGAAGCGTACATCAACATCAACAGCTACGAGCAGGCCTTTAATAACTACGAAAACGCTATACAAAAAGCAGGTGAAAACCGCGACTTTCTTTACGGAGCAGGCATGTGTGCCAACCGCATAGGTCTGTACGGCAAAGCAGTAGAGTACTTAACCAAGTCTGCCTCGTTAGATGCCAACTATGCACCGGCTCACAAAGAAATGGGCGATGCTTACGCAGGGTTGGGAAAAAAGAAACAGGCCAAAAAATGCTACAAAACAGCCACCGCCATGGGCTGGCAAAAAGAAGAACCCAAGCAAAAAGAAGTGGCCAACGTGGGTCCTATGCAAGCCAAAAATTAATTATCACCGCGTCCTTCAATCCTCGTTCCATAAAAAACGCCCATGCTTCGGCAGGGCGTTTTTGTTTTTACCACTCAAAGGTAATTAGCTGTTTGATATCGGGGTGCAACGAATGGGCTACTGGGCAGGTGCGGGCCGCATTTTCTAAAATGGCCTTGTCTTTTTCCGCATAATCAGCTTTTGGAAAAATAATGCGTACATGCACCTCTGCAATTCTGCGCGGATTGGCCGCCATCACCTTATTTACTTCCAAAACAGTGTGGGTTAAATCAATACCCATATCACGGGCTTTAATGCCCATAATGGTCATCATACAAGAGCCAAGTGCCGTAGCCACATAGTCGGTTGGCGAAAAACTTTGCGCTAAACCCTGGTTATCTAAGGGCGCATCGCTCAGTACTTCGGTGCCGCTATAGTTGTGCTTCATGCGCGTGCGCAGTTGGCCAAGGTAGGTAATGGTAGAGGTGTGCATACATTATTTTGAGCAATGTTAAGGCAAGTCACTTTACAGTTACAAACAAATCTTGCTGACAAAATGTCGCTGCGATTGCTGTCATTTGATGAGCGTGCGACCTTATGTTGACCCAATGTACTGTCATTTCTGTCATCATATTGGCATGGCACAGCAATTGACATAACCCAGCGAACCAAAAAACGAACAACCACATGGGAAAGATAATTGGAATAGACCTGGGAACCACTAACAGTTGTGTAGCGGTAATGGAAGGCAGCGACCCGCAGGTAATACAAAATGATGAGGGGAGAAGAACCACCCCCTCTATAGTTGCATTTTTAAGCAATGGCGAGCGCAAAATTGGCGACCCGGCTAAGCGCCAGGCGGTTACTAACCCCACCAAAACCATTCAATCCATCAAACGCTTTATGGGCATTCGACATAGCGAAGCCGGCAAAGAAATACCCTACGCTGCCTACAAAGTAGCCAAAGGCGAAAACGATACGCCACGCGTAGATATTGATGGCCGCTTATACACCCCACAAGAAATTTCGGCCATGATTCTTCAAAAAATGAAGAAAACTGCTGAAGACTATTTGGGCCAAACAGTTACCGAGGCGGTAATCACTGTACCGGCTTACTTTAACGATAGCCAGCGCCAGGCCACCAAAGAGGCAGGCGAAATTGCGGGGCTCACAGTGCGCAGAATTTTAAACGAACCAACCGCTGCTGCCTTGGCTTATGGCTTAGATAAAACCGGCAAAGACTTAAAAGTAGCTGTGTATGACCTCGGTGGCGGGACATTTGATGTATCCATACTTGAAATGGGTGATGGCGTGTTTGAAGTAAAAAGCACCAATGGCGATACCCACCTCGGTGGCGATGATTTTGACAATGCCATCATCAACTGGCTGGCTACCGAGTTTCAAACCGAAGAACGCATAGACCTCCGCAAAGACCCTATGGCTCTCCAACGTTTAAAAGAGGCCTCTGAGAAAGCAAAAATTGAATTGTCCTCATCCAGCGAAACCGAAATCAACCTGCCATACGTAACCGCTGTGGACGGTGTGCCTAAGCACTTAGTTAAAAAACTAACCCGCGCCAAGTTTGAGCAATTGACCGATGAGTTGGTACAGCGCACCCTACGCCCTTGCGAGCAAGCGCTCAAAGATGCCGGCCTCACTGCCTCACAAATAGACGATGTAATCTTAGTGGGCGGCTCTACCCGCATCCCCAAAATACAAGAAGTCGTAGAAAAATTCTTCGGCAAAAAACCATCTAAAGGTGTAAACCCCGATGAGGTAGTAGCCGTAGGTGCAGCTATACAAGGCGGTATTTTAAGTGGCGATGTAAAAGACGATATTGTACTTGTGGATGTAACTCCTCTTTCTTTAGGGTTAGAAACCATGGGCGGGGTAATGACCAAGCTAATTGAATCTAACACCACCATACCCACCAAAAAATCACAAGTATTTACCACTGCGCAAGACAACCAGCCATCGGTAGAAATACACGTACTGCAAGGCGAGCGTGCTATGGCCCGCGATAACCGCACCATTGGCCGCTTTCACTTAGACGGCATACCACCTGCCATGCGCGGCACACCACAGGTAGAAGTAACGTTTGATATAGACAGCAACGGCATTCTACATGTATCGGCCAAAGACAAAGGCACCGGCAAAGAGCAAAGCATACGCATAGAAGCCAGTACAGGGCTTTCTAAAGAAGAAATTGAAAAAATGCGCAACGAGGCCAAAGCCAACGAAGAAACCGACAAAAAAGCCCGCGAACAAGCCGAAAAGGTAAACGCCATAGACTCCCTCATCTTCCAAACCGAAAAACAGATAAAAGAAGTAGGCGAAAAAATACCTGCCGATAAAAAAACAGCCATTGAAACCGCCCTTGCCGACCTCAAAAAAGCCAAGGAAACCAATGACTTAGAGGCCATGGATAAAGCAGCCGAAACGCTCAACAATGCTTGGCAGGCCGCCAGCCAAGATATCTACAATGCCACCCAAAGTGCGCAGCCCGGTACCGAAACCGGCAACCCCGGAGCGCAAGCCGGTGCCGAAAACGTGCAAGATGTACAGTACGAAGAAGTGAAAGATGACAAAAGTTAATGGACTGATAATGAAGAGTTAATGAGAAAATATTGCAGAAACAGTAGAACCTTTCAGTAATTACCATTAACCTTGCACCATGTTGGATGTTGCCATGGTTACTACTCACCATAGGTAGCAGCCCCTCCCGAAACGGAGGGGCTTTTTTTTTTGCTAAGCAATCGAGTTTCTCTTCTGTAATTTTTTAGACTTATCTATACTTTTTGGCCATCTATTTCACGAATCACCACAGCAATAATGCAGGCACAGGTATGACTCAAAAAGCTATTTGTGCAAATAACAAGTTGTTTAGTACCCTAATATCCGCAACATGCTATCGGCAGTTTGCTCTTCGGCAAACACCCGGTAGGTAAACTCATTTTTCTTCTTTTCATCAATCAAAATATGTGGAGGAGATGGCAGCAGGCAGTGTTTTATCCCACCATAGCCACTTAGCGTATCTTGATAAGCACCGGTATTGAAAAAACCGATGTGCAGTTTTTCATTGTTTTTGATTTTGGGCAGATACACCTGATTAATGTGTGCATCGCTGTTGTAGTAGTCGCCCACATCGCAAGTAATGCCGCCTAAGTTTACATGGTGGTATTCATCTTCCCATTTGTTTACCGGCAGCATAATAAAGCGCTGCGATAAGCCCCAGATATCGGGCAAACTATTCATTAGAGAGCCATCTAACATGTACCATGTTTCGCGGTCGTTTTGCTGTTTTTGGCCCAGCACCGAAAAAATAACGGCACCGCTTTCGCCCACGGTATAGCTGCCAAATTCTGTAAAAATATCCGGCTCGTCTACACCCTCGTTATTACAAGTGGTTTTTATCTGGCTCACTATTTCGTTAATCATGTATTCATAATCAAAATCAAAAGTAAGAGAGTGCTTGATGGGCATACCGCCACCCAGGTTAATGGCTGTTAGGTCGGGGCATATACGCTTGAGATCGCAATATACATCCAGCGCTTTGTGAAACTCCGTCCAGTAGTAGTTTACGTCTTTGATGCCCGTATCAATAAAAAAGTGCAGCATCTTGAGCTTAAAGTGCGGGCTGTTTTGTATTTTTTGTTGATAAAACGGTACTATGTCATTGTAGCGTACGCCCAGCCGAGAAGTATAAAACTCATACTTGGGTTCTTCTTCGGCAGCTATGCGTATGCCAATGTTCATTTGCTCTTTTGGCAAGCCGTATTTTTCCAACTCGTCCAAATTATCTAAAACGGGTATGATATTTTTGTACCCACTGCGAAATGCTTCCAAAATATTATCAATATATTTTTGGGGCTTAAAACCATTGCATATCACATAATTATCTTTCTTAATCTTCTTTTTTTCTTCCAGCCGTTTTATCAATTCAAAGTCAAAAGCAGAGGAAGTTTCTATATGTGTTTTGTTGCGCAGTGCCTCTTCTACCACAAAACTGAAGTGCGAACTTTTAGTGCAGTAGCAATAGTAGTAATCGCCTCGGTAATCGTTGTTGGCTATGGCGCTGTTGAACAATCTGCGCGCCTTTTGTATTTGTTGCCCAATTTTTGGCAAATAGGTAAGTCGTAACGGAGTACCATATTTTTCTATGATTTCCATAAGCGGTAAATCATTCCAAAAAAGTTGCCCCTTTTCTTCTTTGAAATCGCGTTGCGGAAAATCAAATGTTTGCGCTATAAGGTCGCGGTATTTTTGTTTTTTGTTCATTGCCTTTTTTGAAAAAGTGTGGCGAAGGTAATGAAACGCGCGTTGATATGGAGCAAGATTATTGTTTGCTAAATCTCGCGCTGTGTTGTCCGATGTTTAGGTAGTAAAATCCTGGCGACAAAGTTTGCGTAGAAACAGAGAATGCAGTGTTTTTTACCTGCGTTTCCCAGAGTAATTCTCCGATAGTGCTATAGATACGGATAGTTTCTCCTAACAACTCAGCTGGGATATTTATCTGCAAGTTATCTGTACACGGATTTGGATAAAGATTAATATTTATTTCACTACCGTTAGACGACAACTGGTTTGTAGCGCAAAATACTTCGTTGAGTTTTCCCCAAAACTCATTATCAAAGCTAGATGGCCCAAGGGCGGTAGTCCCTGCTGCATTGCCAAAGCGAACGACCACAATATTCATAGAAGGTACGATGTAAATTTTTTGGTCGTATTTGCCCAATGCTGCGTACATATCGTTGGGGCAATTGCTACAAAGTGTAGTGGGCAGTGCATACGGTATGCCCGGAGCCATAATGCTGTCTTTACCCGCCAACCACCAAAGGTAGCCGTAACTTTTGTTGTAGGGCTGCGAGGTGTTGCGAGAGTCGTTGAGGTATTGCTGATCGTGCAGAAGGGTGTCTGTATCCCAAACCGCGTTGTTTAGCATGAGTAAGCCAAAGCGAGCTGCGCTTCGGGCTTTGCTGTAGTACACATGGTCATACCAAAGCCCCTGCATACCAATTTTAGATGCAAGTTTTGAATTGGTAAATGCTGTGATACCCTGCCCCGATGCTGCCGTAATTACATCGTGTACTAAATGGTAGGGGGCATTATAGTAATACCATTCATTGCCGGCATCGGCATGGAACTTGAGGCAAGTATCGTCTGTACAATCTAAGTCGGGTACGTTGTAGTTAAGTCCGGTGGTCATGCTCAGTTGATGTACTACTTTTATGTTAGCTTCTTGCTGCGGTGTGCAACTAGTCCACCCCTGACCCAAATAGTCAGACACCGGGTTCTGGATATTTAGAAATCCTTGCTCTTGAGCAATGCCAACTAGTAGTGATGTCAAACTTTTACCGGCACTGGCCCAAAACCAAACAGAGTCTTGTTTAAACGTACCATAATATTTTTCTACGGCACGTTTTCCATCTTTCAAAACAATAAGTGCCTTTGTGTTTTTATCTCCGGCAAACTGAATGACAGAATCTAACTTGTCTGCACACCAGCCAAGTGATGAAGGAGCTATAGTATCCCAAGTGTTTCCGGTAATAGGAGGAAAGTAAAGTTGGGCAACAGAAAGTTTAGTAACTAAAAGAGCTATTAGTAGGGTAGAAATTTTTTGCATGTATTGTTTGTGGTGAGTTTTACAATTACACTGACCATCTTTTCAACTGCAAGTTTACTCTACGACTTAATAATTTTATCGTATTTGCTGGCGTTGCTGGGGTCTATGCGCCTTAGGATATTCACGGCTTTGGTCTTAATGTCCATTTCGGCACCGCTAAACAAGTTGACTAATTCATCGGCTTTGGCCTGAAAGAAAACGGCAAGCAAAATTCCGTTCGGATTATCTTTAGCTACCTTGTCAATATTATTCAGCGAGTTTAAAATGTTTTGACGTGCTAAAGCCGGCTTGTCATAAAAGTTGTCCATACCGGTAAAGTGGTATTCGTACATTGCCACCTTAAATGACTCATACTTACTTGCCTGTAAGTTATTAATCAACCAGTACCTATTGCGGTTAACCTGCCCATCGGGTGGTCTCCAGCCGTTAGCATCGGGTGCATTGGTGGGCACATTATTCATAATCTGCTCTGCAAAGTTGAACCACTTAGCACCACCGCCTTTGGCCATGCTTTCGTAATCTAAGCCCAATATCACATAGGCATAAAAACCAAGAAGAGAAGTAAGGTTGGTGTTGTACTGAGTAACGTTAAACTCTAATGGTTGATTTTGAGCATACGTAAAAATCCAACTGTTATCAATGTAATTGAGCAATGGTGAATTGTATGTGCTGTTAAACACCGGGCGGCTACTTTGTATTGTTACACTGGCTTTAAACACATCTTGAGCAGGCGACTCTTGAAGATTGATAAAAAAACTGCATTCTACTCGCTCTTCAGTAGTAAACTGATCGGTAGTCCAAGCGCGATTGTTCATAAACTCCATAATCTGGTTTTGCATGGTTACAAACACAGAGGGGTCCACACCATTTATCCGCTGACCATTAACGGTTACATTGCATTTCAACTCTTGGGCTGTAAGCGGATGTGTTACAGAAGCGAGTATGACCAAAATGAGAAGTAGCTTATTCATAACGATTGAAAACGGCTTGATGTAATTGTTATTGCGCACGTTTGTATTCTTCCGGTATAGAAAACTCTGTAGCTGGTATATCTTTTTCTTGGGCACCCATTAGCTCGTATTTACTCAATTCTTTGCCGGTTAAATCTTTTGTAACAGCGCTAAGCACTACTCCGTTTATCTGAGCGTTATACAAGCCCAGCAACGGGGTGTTGTCCGGAAAATACGGGTGATATTGATAGGTATTGAACTTCACATTTTTAGTGACCCATGCTTCGGTAATGTTCAAATTGGTGGTAATGATGTATTTCTCGCACTTGATGCCGCTCACTTCTTTCACCTCGCCACTGGCTTTAACATCTATGCGGGTGTACTGATTTGCAGTAGATGGTTTTATTGCACTAGCCGGGGTAGCGTAGTACGATTTTTGAACGCCATCAGGTACAGGGCCATCGGTATATATCTGCAAGGTAGCATCTTTAGTATTGGGTATAAAATGGGTGATGGTGTTATTTACTTTGCTGTCTTTAAATTGCATGGATAGTTTTACGTTGTTGGCTGTTACATACCAAGTTAACGTAACCCCGGCATCAGTAGTTGCTGTAGCAAATTTTTGAGTAACCACTATGCCTTTATCGGCAATTGCAAGTAGCGTAACAAAGGAAACTATTGTGGTAAGAAAAATCTTTTTCATAACTGTGTTCTGCTTTAAATAATCAATAATCATTATTCAATGTTAGATACTAATTCCCAACTTTCCCTTTAATCTGAGCACCACTGTAAGTGCCATCGGGCACACCAATCAGCGGGTTGTTGTTTCTGCGTACAGCAAAACCCGGTAAGTCGCTTTGTGGTCCGTAGAAGGGTAATATGCCTCCGGGTATGGGTATGGGTATGCAAATGTTTCCGATTATAGGAATGCTTACACATACTTCAAGATCTACATCTAAATATCCGGCTGTACCTTGCTGACCAAATGGTGCACCATCGCCACCAAATGCACTGGGGGTAATGTTGATGCTGGCAATGCTGATGGGGATGGTAATGGGGAAATTGCCTACCGGCCCCGCACCGGGTATTGAACTCACACAGCAAGTGGCATCGCCACCATTGGCAAAAAGACCAAGGTTAATACCACCGGCATTAACTACACCTCCCTTACCGCTTTCACTGCCGCCACCACCACAATAAACAAATCCAATTACAATAGCGCCTATTACGGGTATGCTAGGTGTGCCAATAGCTATACCTACAGAGCCGCCACCGCTGCCACCACCGTAAACTGCCCCGTTGTTGAGTAGCACAGTACGGGCAGTCAAATTAAGTGCATCGCCACCTTTTTGGCCAGCTTCACCACCTACCACAAACAGGTTTCCGTTAAACGTTACTGAGCCGCCATCGCCACCGCGACCCAAAATGGCGCCATTATTGTTTAGGCAAATCAAACTATTGGGGTCAAGCGTGCCTGTGGTAAATGCGGGTAAAGTATTAACTGCAGATTTTACTTCTACGCCATTACCAATTGAGCAATACACATACTGCGCGGGGCTGGCAGGTAGGTTATTGAGCGCTTGTAAGTTGTAGTTAATTTGATTGACTGGTATGTTAACCTGCAAAGGTGGACGTATGTACACATTATACACCAAAAACTTAATAGCATCGCCACAGTATCCTTGGATAATAACCGGGTAGTTTCCGCCTATAGGCGCACACAAATCGGCTTTTACCACAATTTTGATACTGCCGGATTGATTAATGGTAGGGTTGCCGTCAAATTGTACTGTTACACCTTGTGGTAAGGATGAAATAAAAATTAAATCTATGGGCTGAGTGCCGTTGGTTTGATTGACGGTAATGGTGGAAAAAACCGAATCGCTCACTACTCTATCTAATGTATCGGTAGGGTCATCAATAGTCATGTTAAAGTCACAATCGTAGCAGTGCTTTTGATACACTTTTAGCCAGCATTCTGCATTCCAGTATTCTATCACACTATCTGTGGTATTGTAAATGGTCAACCCTTTTAGAGGATTTGAAATCGCATCGCGTTGAGTGGTGGTGAGGCGCGTTAGTCCCAACCCCTTTTTATCGCTTTCTAATTGCAACACCGCACTGCTATCGGGTATCAGGATGTTTATACCCACTTGCGCATAGTTGAGAAATGTGGCAATGCTAAGCAGTGTTAAAAGCAAAAATTTCTTCATATATACAATTGCTATTGAAAATTATTCGGTGTCAGGCATTGCTACCCATAGAATGATGTACAATAATACACCACTACCAAACAAAACCAGCGCACCTAAAAACAAAATCCGGATAACGGTGGGGTCTATGTCTAAGTATTCGCCCAAACCACCGCACACACCGGCTATTTTTTTGTCAGTTGATTTTCGTAGTCTTTTCACGGTTGGATTTTAATTGCGCTAAAGTAAAAAAACAGTTTACCTATCCGACACATGCTCTGCTAAGTTTTCCATATCTTGTTTGGTAGCGAATTGGTTTGAATTGCTACTTTTATGCGGTGGCAGCACACGCTAAGTTTATTGGTACTATCATTTTGTTACTAACTGGTTTTATTAGCTTTAGCCAAATAAAAGCTACTAAGAACCGCAGTTTACAAGAAGAGGTGAATGTTGAGTTTTCTGCCGGCTCAGTAGTTTTCAATGAAGCTCATTCTAATAAACCAACAAACACAGATTCTACCAGAACCAACGGAGAATCGCTAAAGACCGATTCTGCACACAATTACACAGATACAATCATTCATTGGGTAGGAGTGGAGGAGGCCATGGCGTTACAACAGCGCTCCTCCAAACCAGTTTTCTTGTTTGTGTATGCCAACTGGTGCCGCTGGTGCAAAACAATGGAAGAGGTTTGGAGCCATAAAGAAATTGCACATTATATCAACCAGAACTTTATTGCGGCTAAGTTTAATTGTGAACAAAAAGAACCCTTAACCTACAAAAACCGAGAATATAAATTAATTAACGAAGAGAAAACATATGTGCATGAGTTTGCGCTATTTATGCTCAACTACAGGCAAACATATCCGGGGTTTTGCATTATCAACTCACAGGGTAATGTGGTAAATGTAAAAACCGGTAGCATGGACGCAGCCACCACTGAAACCTACCTCAATTATTACGGTTCCGGTAGTTATCGCGAAATGCCTTTTGAAGAATTTGAAGACAATTTTTACGGCAAAACGCATTGACAATTGTTCACATAAATACATGTGGACAAGTACCTTTTTAACTTTCTCATTTCCTTACAAAAGCTATTTTCGCCATCAAATTATTAACCAAAACAATTAACACCATGAAAAAAGGATTATTAACTACCCTGGCTACTGGTGCATTTTTCGCACTTACCTTAGTAAGCTGTGGTGAAAAATTTGCACCCATGACAGAGGAGCAAGTTACCGCTAAAGTAGAGGAGCTTTACAATGCTCAGAAAGATGCTAAGTTAGCCGAACTAAAAGCTGCTTGCGAAGCAGAAGTAGCCGCCAAAGCCGCTGCTAAATTTGAAGAATTAAAAGCCGGTGCAGTAGCGGCTAAATAATGGTTTAACCCAAAACACAAATCAGAAACATGAAAAAGATAGTATATACCATTATTACCGGAACTATTGTTGCCTTCACGCTCAATAGCTGCAACAATGCCGAAGAGATAGCCAAACAAAAAGAAGCCGAAAACGCAAATATCCAAAAACTGGTAGATGAAAAGTTAAGCGCATTGCAAACAGAGGCAGAAGCTGTATGTGCTGCTAAAGTTGATTCTACAGCCACAGCTCTATATGATGAGTGGTATGCCAAAGAAGGCAAAAAGAAAGGTGCAAAGCCGGCTGTGAAACCTAAGCCAGCACCAACCCCCACCCCAACACCAGCACCAACTGTAGGTGACGGTAAACCTAAAATGGGTGAGCAAGACCCAACTAAAGTGGGTGACGGCAAACCTAAAATGGGCGAGCAAGACCCTACTAAAGTAGGTAACGGCAAACCTAAAATGGGTGGTAATTAATCCCAACTTTATTTGAATATCCTCAAGGGCTGACCGTAAGGTCAGCCCTTTTTTTGTACTATGTTTTGAGTATGTTCAATCGTAAGAAAAGGAAGAATTTGAATGGTGTGATACATAGGGCTTAACTTTTAACTCAAACAGTTTATGCTTGATTTCTCGTTTTTAGTGGTGCTTTGTATAGAAAGAATATGCGCAAAAGCACTGTGGGGAAGGTTTATATAATTGAATGGCAGATGAAAAAAGATGAAGTAGGTACAAAAAAATAGCCCGCATGAGCGGGCTATTTTTTTTGAGAATATTGATTGACTACAGTTTTGTACCGTTAAAGGTGCAAGAGTTACTGTTTGTACCATCGTTGATAGTGTATGTGAAGGTAAGGGCGTTGCCATTAACAGAACCACTACCTTGTACATTTACAGTAGCGCCTACGTTTTGGTTGGCTACTGTAAAGCTAGAGCCAGAAACTGTAGCTGTTGCTACGAAAGAAGAGCCGTAAACGTTAGTTAATGTGATTTTCAATACATCAGTAGATGAAGCAGCGATAGTAAGGGTGTAGTTGTCAGAGCCAACTGTGCAGGTTTCTGGGCCTTGCCAGGCACCTAAAAATTTAGCGCGGATTTGGGTTTTGCAATCATCACCTTCGTAACCTTCGTCACATACTTTGTCGCAAGAAGAAAGGAAAGAAATAGAGCCGATTAATGCTACGGCTGCAAACGTTTTGAAAAGTTTTTTCATTGTGCTTGTTTTTTGGTTTAAAAATTTTTCGTGCCGCAAAGCTATACTTTTTGGCTTTACGGACAAGCCCCTCTTTGCAAATATGAGGCCAACTTTTAAACATCCGATTTATCAGATGTGTGCGATTTATTTCACAACCAATGTTTTTAACATCTGTTTCGCAAAATCAATGAAAAGTTGTTGCTCATCGGGGTAAACAAATGTCTTCAACTCCAGCGCCTCTTCGGGGTAAGTGGTTTCATAATTAAACTTTACGTACCTGATTTGCGCAAAGTGTATTCCACCTTTCTCAGTATCGGGTGTGGCAAATACTACCGCAAAGTCGCTTTGGGTAGTTTGTATGTCATTTAATAAAAACATTACTCCCTCTTTGCCTTGGGTAGTAGTAAAGTTCTCGTTTTCGGTAATCATTTCTGCGGCTCGTGCCGCAAGGTCTGAGCTATTGATGGCTACACCCGCCTCTTTGTAGTAAGCAGCGAGGTGTTTTTTTACATCTGCCAGCATCAAGTCGCGCTTTTCAGCCGCTGTTTTTTTAAGGGTAGTAAGAGTAATCAACACCTGGTGAACTATCTTTTTGTCGGGCAAGGGCAAGGTAGCCGATAGTGGCTCTTTATCAGTTTTAGCTAGTTTGAAATCAGTGAAGTAGAGGATGCCTTCTTTTTTCCAAAGTGGGTTTATGGTGATGGATAGACGGTCGCTTACAATCTTGTTTGCATTGCTATCGGGTGCTTGCTCGGGCTGGGCAATAAGCATATCGGGCAGTTGTTCTATGGTTTCTTTAACTGTTTTCTTCTCTTTTTCTTTTTGGGCAAAAAGAGAAAAAGATACTAGTAGAAACAACGATAGTGTGAGCAGGCGATTGAACATTGTGAGTACGTTTTGCATTATTCAATAGTGAGCAAAATGCTTGCCGAAGAAGAGAGGCCACTTTCGTTTACGAACTTAAAAGTGTATCGCTCAGTATTACCGGAGTCGCCAGCAGCAAACGAATACTTTTGCGAAAAATGTACGTAGGCAAACTTCATAGTGTATAAAGTACTATCCGCTCCACCGTTAGTACTTTTGTAGATGTAGCCATTTTCCAAAAAACCTTCAGGCCCGGTTTTAGAGGAATTGACCTGTATGCTAAAAGTGTCTTTGGCTTGTAGTACGGTATCTTTAAATACCAATCCGGTAGTGTTGCTGAAGGTGATAACCGGTGGAGTACTTACTTCCTTATTACATCCGTATATGAACGCAACTGTAGTGAATATGGCGAATACAATTAATTTGTTTGACATATGGCTTTAACGTGCCGCAAACATAGTTGTTGTACGCACGCCACCAAGTGAGGTAAAAAAATTACTGCTTTTGAAGCGCCACCTTGTAAGTTTCTAAACACCGCTCGCGGGCTGCGCTGTGATCCACAATAGGTAGTGGGTACTCGGAAGTATCTACCTCGGGCACCCATTGTTTGATGTATTTTCTATCAGGGTCAAACCGTTCGGTTTGTGCGTATGGATTAAAAATTCGGAAATACGGTGCAGCATCGGTGCCGCAGCCGGCTGTCCACTGCCATCCGCCATTATTGGCCGCCAAATCAAAATCAAGCAGTTTGGCCGCAAAGTATGCTTCGCCCCAGCGCCAGTCAATAAGCAGATGTTTGGTTAAAAAGCTGGCAGCTACCATGCGTACACGGTTGTGCATGTAGCCGGTGGCATTGAGTTCGCGCATGCCGGCATCTACAATGGGGTAGCCGGTTTTGCCTTGGCACCAGGCCTTAAAGTGCTGTTCATTGTTGTTCCATTTTATCAAATCGTATTCCGGTTTAAATGCTTTACTAACCACCTGCGGAAAATGCCAGAGTATCTGCTGGTAAAACTCGCGCCATATCAACTCGTTAACAAAGGTTTCGTTTCGCTCTAAGGCATAGCGTAACAGTTTACGAACACTCAAGGTGCCAAAGCGAAGGTGAATGCCTAACTTGGAGGTGCTTTCTATGCCCGGATAATCGCGATTTTGTGTGTAGTGGCTGATTATCTCGTGCTTGGCTATTTTTGGTGGGTATGCAAAGTTAGATTCCACAAATCCCATGCTTTTTAAAGATGGAATTTCTGCCGGAGATTGGTTTAAAAAATGGTTGGCGTATTGTAGCGTAGGGTAGCTTTTACTATAAAAACTGTTGAGTTTGCTCTTCCATTTTTTGCTGTAGGGAGTAAAAACGGTGTAGGGCAATCCGTCATCTTTAAGCACTTCATCTTTTTCAAAAACAACATGGTCTTTGTAGGTATTAAATGTAATACCTTTGTCTTGAAGAAGGGTATGAATTTTGGCATCGCGCTCTCTGGCGTATGGCTCAAAATCATGGTTAGTGTACACATTTTTTATGTTGTATTGCTCCAGCAGGTTTTTCCAAATGTTTTCCGGTGTGCCGTGTAGTATGAGTAAGGTACTACTCATTTTTTCTAACTCCATTTTGAGTTGTACAATCTCACGGTAAATAAACTGTACTCGCTTATCTGCTTTGTCTTCTAAACGGGTTAGGATATTGGTATCAAAAATGAAAATGGGCAAAACCGGTAAGCCAGATTTAAGCGCGTGGTAGAGTGCCGCATTGTCATCTAATCGTAAGTCTCTTCTAAACCAAAATATGGAGAGCTGGGGAGGGTTTTTCATTGGCTATCAAACAACCTATTGTTAACATTGTTCGTCTAAGGTTTCAATAAACCGTTTTTTTGCTACTTTCGTAAAACTAAAATTAAAATTACGTCCATGAAAAAGTTGTTTTCTATCACCATGTTGGTGTTGTTTGGCGCAGCCGTTGCCTTTGCCCAGGAAAGTTTTCAGTTGTACAAGTTTAATAGCCAGCGCGATGCCGAAAAAGTATTAAGGGCACTTAACGCAGAGTTGAAACTTAACGCAGAACAATACAAATCAGTGGAAGACTTGTTGTTTAAAAGCGCTCAAAGCCAAGTTGAATTGTACGCCAAAGAGCAAAATAAAGACGTACACATGGTAGAAATGATTGTAACCCGCAACACTCGCCATATTGAAGGCAACCTTCAAAATATTTTAGGAGAGAAATTGTATAAGACATACAATGATAAAAAAGCAGCCATCACCAAAGCTGTTCAGACATCAGATAAATAGTTTTTAAATTCATTTTTTTACAAAAGCCGCTCCCATTTTGAGCGGCTTTTTTTTGCAGAAATTTATGGTGTAATGCGGTCAGGTAACCGCTTGGTGTGTGTGGGCAATTGCTTGTGCGTGTGTGGTGGTGGCTTAAAAACATGGTATTTGTGTTAAAGAAATTAACGCAACAGGAACCGGCCATTTCCTATTCCCAAAACTTTGCGTTGGTTTGCGCCCGATTTTTTTTGAATAACTATTTACAATGTCAAAACTCAATACCATACCAGAAGCCATTGCCGATATTAAAAAAGGCAAACTCATTATTGTAGTAGATGATGAAGACCGCGAGAACGAAGGCGATTTTGTAACCGCTGCACGAAACGTGACTCCTGAGGTTATTAACTTTATGGCCAGTATCGGGCGCGGTTTAATTTGTATGCCCATGAGTGAGCAACTCTGCGAAAAGTTAGAGCTGCCCATGATGGTGCAAAAAAACTCTTCTAACCACGAAACTGCCTTTACCGTTTCGGTTGATTTGCTGGGCCACGGTTGTACCACCGGCATATCTGCACACGACAGAGCGAAAACGGTACAGCAGTTAATCAACCCCAAAGCATCGCCTTCCGATTTTGCTCGGCCCGGACATATTTTTCCACTCAAGGCAAAAACCGGTGGCGTATTGCGCAGGGCAGGGCATACGGAGGCCACCATTGATCTTTCGCGCATGGCGGGCTTTGAAGAAGCCGGTGTATTGGTAGAAGTGATGAACGAAGATGGCAGCATGGCACGTCTCCCCGAGCTATTGAAAATAGCTAAGAAGCACAAACTCAAAATCATTTCTATAAAAGATTTGATTGAGTACCGCATGAAGCACGATAGCTTAATTAAACGCGAAGTAGAAGTGCAACTGCCCTCTAAGTATGGTGAGTTTAGGGTGCGGGCTTACACGCAAATGGGTGCGCATGAACCTCACTTAGCTATCATAAAGGGTGCATGGAAAAAAAACGAACCGGTGTTGGTGCGCGTACATTCTTCTTGCCTTACCGGAGATATAATGGGTTCTCTGCGCTGCGATTGTGGCGACCAGTTAGAGGCCTCATTAAAACAAATTGAAAAAGCCGGCAAAGGAGTAGTGCTATACATGCAGCAAGAAGGGCGTGGTGTTGGTTTGCTCAATAAGCTAAAGGCCTACCAATTACAAGAACAGGGGTATGATACCTATGAGGCCAATGTAGCATTGGGATTACCTATGGATGCCCGCGACTATGGTGTGGGGGCACAAATACTCAACGATTTAGGCATCAGCAAAATGAAACTGATGAGCAACAACCCAAAAAAGCGAGTTGGTTTGATTGGCTACGGTTTAGAAATTGTTGAAAACGTAGCCATAGAATGTGCGCCTAACAAGTACAACGAAAAATACCTGAAAGCCAAGAAAGAAAAAGGCGGGCATGAAATATTAGGTAAAAAGAAGCGCAAGAAAAAATGAACAGCCGCGATGAAAAGCTAAAAGCATTTGAGCGCATACTCACCATCATGAATGAGTTGCGTGAGCAATGCCCGTGGGATAAAAAACAGACTAACGAAACTCTACGCCCCCTTACCATAGAAGAAACTTTTGAATTGAGCGATGCCATCTTGCAAAGGGATGCCAAAAGCATAAAAGAAGAATTGGGTGATTTGCTTTTGCATATTGTTTTTTATGCCCGCATAGGAGAGGAGCAAAAAGAGTTTGATATAGCAGATGTGATAAACACATTGTCGGAAAAATTGATACATAGGCATCCGCATATTTATGGCGATGTGAAAGTGAAGGATGAGGAGGAGGTGAAACTAAATTGGGAAAAACTTAAACTAAAAGAGGGCAAACGTAGTGTGTTGGCAGGCGTGCCTAACGGGTTACCTGCACTTATTAAAGCACTGCGCGTGCAAGACAAAGCCGCACAGGTAAAGTTTGAGTGGGATAAAGTAGAAGATGTGTGGGCAAAAGTACAGGAAGAAACTACCGAGTTGCAAGAAGCTATTGCAGTAGGCGAAGTGCAAAAAGTAGAAGAAGAGTTTGGCGATTTGCTGTTTGCACTCGTCAATTACGCTCGTTATTTGAAGGTAGATCCGGAAACTGCACTAGAGAAAACAAACATGAAATTTATCCGAAGGTTTAAGTTTATTGAAGAGCAGGCACAACTGCAAAACAAAAAGTTAGATGCCATGAGTTTGCCGGAAATGGATGCGCTTTGGAACCAAGCGAAGCAAAACGGCCTGTAGTTTGCAGTGTATTTTTTCATTTACTACATTGCCACCCTCTACCCCCAAAATGTTTCAGCAAGCCCAAAAGGTAATATTGCCCGTATTGTTGCTATTGGCTGTGGCCGTGTTGCTTGTAAAACCCGGTGCAGAGGATTTTGGTAGCGCAACAAAAAAAATTCAGCAGCAGATAAGCGCTGCCGAAAGCACTTTTGAAAGCACTGGCCAAACAAATGCAGCCGACTTGCCTTACCAGTTGTTTCGGTTTGTTAACGATACGCTGACCTATTGGAGCAGCAACGAGGTGTTGCCACCTGTTCAGGTTTTACCGGAAGGTACCTCATTTCAAAAACTCAAAAACGGTTGGTATGTGTGTATGAAAAGGACTTCAAAAAGTACTCGCGAAGTAACCTTGGGTTTGCTCTTAGTCAAATATACGTACCCCATTCAAAACAGATTTTTGCAGAACAACTTTGGGTTCAACTTTGCCGTGCCTGATAACATAGAACTTACCGAGCAAAAGATTGCCGGTGCTTCTGTAATTCTAAGCAATAGCAATGAGCCATTGTTTTATCTGTATGTATCCGGCAGCGAAAAAGAGCAGACAATCAATTATTGGTTATTGATGGCTCAGTTACTGATTTTGATTTTTGCAGTTTACTATTTCTACCAGTTTGTACTGAGTATTGTTAATAGGGTGAATGTTTTTGTTGCGTGGGCCGTTTTGGTTATTGGTTTGTTGGGCATTAGAGCTATAATGCTTTACTTTTTGTGGCCGGGCGAATTGTTGAAACTCCCCTTGTTTAGCCCGAGTTACTATGCTTCATCTGTGGTTACTCCATCGTTAGGCGACTTGTTGCTTAACTGCATCACTTTATATGCTATCAACCGGTTTATTACCTCCAAAGCAAGTGTGGTTTCAAGGTTAAACAGAACCTTTTTGCTGGTGCTGGCGTTGGGTATTGTGTTTGTGTTTACGGCATTGATACTTTTTGTGTTTAAAACATTAGTAATTGACTCGGTTATTTCGTTTGAAGTGTATAATGTACTCAGCTTAGATACATTTAGCTTATTGGGTTTATGTTGTATAGCGCTGCTTATACTCATACATTTTCAGCTTTCACTCTTTGTTTTTCAGGTACTAGATAAAAATGGATATTCCTCAAGAACTATTACCTGGGGCATAGGTGTGGGTGTGTTGCTGGGTGCTGTGTCAGCATTGATTTCAGATATTCTAATCTCCGCAATCTTTACAACCTGTTGGATGGTATTATTTACAAACATGTTGTATAGATTTATGAATAGCGGGGCGGTTTTGACATTGCGGCAAGTAGTATTGTTTGTAGCGCTGTATAGCTTTTTTACTACTTTCTTGATTGAAAACCTTTATGAACGTAAGGAGCGCCAGCATCGCAGAAGATTTGCTGATAAACTGGTAGTAGAGCGCGATTATGTAGCTGAATTTTTATTCAAAGATGCTGCCGGTAACATCTCGCGCGATGTGTTGGCTAAAAATTATTTCACCAATCCATTTATCAGTACTCGTGAGTTGACAGATAGAATCAACTCATTATACCTGAGCGGCTACTACAACAAGTACGATATGGAGTATCATTTTTTTGATGCTAAAGGCATTGCCGTTCGCAATACCGATTCGTTATCGCTTACGGAGTTTGTTGCACAATACGACATAGCCGGTTGGCAACCCGATACCCTGTACTACATGCCCGATACCATACAAAACTACCGGTATCTTTCGCTGATTACCTGTATAGCAGATTCAGTTACCACCGGATACCTGGCAGTGGTGATGTGCCCCAAAACATATTATGGGCGAAATGTATATCCTGAACTGTTGCTGGGAAGTAATGTGGTTACCCACGATAACCAGTTTAACTACAGCTATGCCATTTATCAGGGTGATAAACTTGTGGCGCAGTACGGAGAGTTTCCATATACGTATTATTGGGACAGCAAGTACACTTTTGGCAAACAGGAGCATGTGTTTGTTGAGGAATGGGATTGGGAGCACGGCATTACCCGTTTTCCAAACAATAGGCAGGTGATTGTAAGTGTAGAGCGCGAGCCGTTTTTTGAACCCATAGCTACATTTAGCTATTTATTTTCATTCTATTTTTTAACGGCTTTACTGCTCCTGCTGTTGCAGCGGGCACTCCTAAATGACAACACCGGAGCAGATTTGTTAGACGATTTTTCTTTGTCATTTCGCACGCGTATTAACTATAGCATGCTGGCCATGATTGTGGTTTCGTTTGTAGTAATCGGGTTAACCACCATCCGGTTTTTTACCCGGCAGTATGATAACTTTTACAATGATCGACTAAACCGAAAAGAGAAAGTAATTCATGCTTCTTTGGAATATTTTATACAACAAAACATTCTTTCTTCCGGTAGCTTGTTTACCACTGAAGCTAGTGCTACATTAAGCTACGAAGTGGCACGTTTAGCCGAAATAAACGATATAGACATTAACCTGTTTGATACACAAGGACGCCTAACCGTTAGTTCGCAGCCGGCTATTTATGATAAAGGCATAGTAAGCAAACTGATGAATCCGGTGGTTTATCGCATGCTTCAGAACAAAGGGATCCCACAGTTTACCCAGCACGAAAGTATAGGAAGTTTAGATTACTTGGCTACCTACTCACCGGTTAGAAACAACTCTGGCTATGCAATTGCATATCTGGGTATTCCTTACTTTGAAAAAACTAAAGACATTAACGAAGAAGTATCTACCTTTTTGATTGCGTTGATGAATGTGTACGTTTTTCTATTGCTCTGTGCCGCTGCCATGGCATATTTTATTTCAAATTCTATCACCCGCCCGCTAACCACTATTAGCGAAAAACTCCGGATACTCAACCTAAATAAACGCAACGAAGCCATAGCTTGGAACAGTAAAGATGAAATTGGAGTACTGGTGGGCGAGTACAATAAAATGATTACCGAGTTGGAACAAAGCGCACAAAAGTTAGCTAAAGGTGAGCGCGAAAGTGCTTGGCGCGAAATGGCTAAGCAAATTGCTCATGAAATTAAAAACCCGCTCACACCCATGAAGTTGAGCATTCAGTACCTTCAAAGAGCAATAGATGAAGGCAACCCCAACATAGAGCAATTGGCTAAGCGTGTAGCGCAAACACTGAATGAACAGATTGAAAATCTAAGCAGCATTGCCACAGCATTTGCATCGTTTGCCAAAATGCCCAAAGCAGAAAACGAAATCATAGACCTCAATACTTTGCTCAAATCTGTAGTAGAGCTATTTGGCAATGAAGATAATATGCAGATCAGTTTTGATACCAATACCACATCGGCCACCGTGTTTGCTGATAAAAACCAATTGGTAAGTGTGTTCAATAATTTAGTGAAAAACGGTATGCAAAGTGTTCCGGAAGCTAAGAAGGGATATGTAGAGGTGCGGATAATAGATCAAAACGGGTGGATTACGGTGAGTGTAAAAGATAATGGTATTGGCATAACCCCTGATAACTACGATCGGGTGTTTGTTCCCAACTTTACTACCAAATCTTCGGGAACAGGTTTAGGGCTGGCCATTACCAAACAAATTATTGACGGTGCCGGTGGCACCATCTGGTTTGAAAGCGAAGTGGATACCGGCACTACCTTTTTTGTTCGGCTCAAAAAGGTGGCGTAATAGTTTCAAGGTAGCAGTAACAATTACGGTTTGTGCGGATGTGATGTTTAGACAACCCAAGTAAGAGAGCTGATTTTTTTGAGTTGTACACCAATAATTATTGGGGAAAAGCACAACTTGTTCTAAACCTGTTTCGGGCGTGCACCCACTACATCAAACTGCTTATGCAAAAAGCATGCATCTTAGTGTTCTTTTTTCTTGGACATTATTTGGGCTGATACAAAGCAATTCTGTTTCCTTCTGTGTCTTCAAATTCCCCAACAAGCCCAATTCCATTGTCTGTTTTTGGGTATAGGATTTTTCCGCCATGTGAGGTAGCTAATTTCAGTGTTTCATCAATGTTTTCTGTCTTGAAATAAATCACAACTCCGTCTTTTGTCGGCTTGTAGATTTCTCCTTTGGCTAATGCACCCGAAATTCCTGCATTCTCGTTAGCAAAAGGAAACAAGGCCATTTCAATGTTGTCAATATTTTCTTTGTGGAAGTCAAAGTGGAATACAGCATTGTAAAACCGAATAGCCCTGTCCATGTCCGCAACCGGAATTTCAAAATAAACAACCGGGTTAGTTCTACTCTGCATAGTATTTTCTATCCATTTCCTTTTGAGGTGGCACCCAAGTTTTTTGTAGTACCGCTATTCTACACCCGGCTAATCTTCTCCACCTTACCTGCCTTACAATCTTCAATTAGGGTATCCATTTTTTCGGGGGTGAGAAATTCATGGTAAAAATCGCCCAGTTGCAGCATGGGAGCATAGCCGCACGCGCCAAGGCATTCTACACCTTTTACTTGAAATAGGCCATCTGGCGTTACTTCGCCTTCTTTTACACCTAGTTTATTGCAAGTATATTCCATCAAATCTTCGGCACCACGGGTAACGCAGCAACTGGTGCGGCAAAACTCAAACATGTATTTGCCTACCGGCTTTTGGTTGTACATGCTGTAAAAAGAGGCCACCTCATATACTTCTATGGGCAATATGTTTAGCATTTCAGCCACTTTGTCCATGGCTTCTATGCTCAGCCAGTCGTTATTTTCGTCTTGCACTTCGTGCAATACGGTGAGCAAGGCACTCTTTTGTTTTCCTTCCGGAAAACGAGTTTTTAAGTCTTCTACCCGCTTTAGCAGTTGCTCACTCAAGTTAACTGCTGTGTTACTTTTACTTACTACGCCCATGTATGGTTAAATTTCAACAATCAAAAAATCTAATTTCAAATTAATTAATGGGGGTATGAGCCATTGTTATGCATCCAACTCCCCGGCTATTACATTCAGCGAACTCATAATTAAAATAGCATCACTTAGTAATCCGCCTTTTATCATTTCTGTAAATGCCTGATAGTAAATGAAACACGGTCTGCGGAAGTGCAAGCGGAAGGGCACACGGCTACCGTCAGATATGAGGTAAAAACCCAACTCTCCGTTGCCACCCTCTACCGCGTGATATACTTCGCCTTTGGGTACCGGTATTTCACCCATCACAATTTTAAAGTGATAAATGAGCGCTTCCATGCTGGTATACACCTGCTCTTTGGGGGGTAAATAATAATCTGGCACATCGGCATGTATAGGGCCATCGGGCAGTTTGGCAAGCGCCTGCTCAATTATGCGGTAGCTCTGCCATATTTCGGCATTGCGTACACAGTAGCGGTCGTAGGTATCGCCTGTTTTGCCTACGGGCACATCAAATTCAAAGTCTTGGTAAGATGAATACGGGTTAGCAATGCGCACATCATAATCTACCCCGGCAGCGCGCAGGTTAGGCCCTGTAAATCCGAAGCTGATAGCTTTTTCGGCACTAATGCCGCCTACGTTAATGCAGCGGTCTATAAAAATACGGTTGCGCGAAACCAGTGCTTCAAACTCTTTAAAAACTACCGGAAATTCTTTCATAAAAGCGCGTAGCTTGCGGAAACCGGTGTCGCTCAGGTCGCGCTCCAAGCCGCCAATGCGGCCCATGTTGGTAGTGAGGCGTGCGCCACACAGTTCTTCATAAATTTCATAAATTTTTTCGCGGTACTGCATCACATACAAAAAACCGGTAAAAGCACCGGAGTCCACTGCCAAAATAGAGTTGCAAATCAGGTGGTCGGCAATGCGGGCCAGCTCCATCATAATTACACGCAGGTACTGAGCGCGTTGGGGTACTTCTATGCTTAGTAATTTTTCTACGGTCATCCACCAGCCCATATTATTGATGGGCGAGGAGCAGTAGTTCATGCGATCTGTCAGCACATTTATCTGGTAGAAGGGCCTGTTCTCTGCTATTTTTTCAAAAGCTCGGTGGATGTAGCCCACCGTTTGTTCGGCATCTAAAATGCGCTCGCCATCCATCAACAACACGTTTTGAAAAATGCCGTGTGTGGCTGGGTGAGTAGGCCCTAAATTGAGTATAGAAAGCTCGCTGCCATCTTCATTTTCGCGCTGGCGAATCATGTCGGCATACTTTTCTTCTATGGTGCGTACGGTTATGGCGCTCATGTGGTGTATTGGTCAATATAAACAGTGGGGGCGAATGTATGTTTGGCAAACTACAACTCCAAAAATAGTTCTATACAGTGTGTAAATGATTTCCGCGCTCAAAAATGCTTCCAACCCTGAGCGGTTAGCTGATGGTAATTGCCGCCTTTGGTTAGCAACCTGGTGCCTTGTAAGGTATCTGTTATTTCGCCAATTACGCTAAAGGTATCTTCACCGTTTAGTTTGGTTTCATCTTCGGGGCGAATGGTAAACAGCAGCTCGTAATCTTCTCCACCACTTAGTGCGCAGGTAATAGGATCTATGTTAAACTCCAAAGCTGTTTGATAGGCCGGTTCGCTTACTGGTACGGTGGCTTCGGTAATTACACATCCTACCTTGCTCATTTTGCAAATGTGCATCACATCGCTGCTTAGCCCATCGCTAACATCTAACATGGCGGTGGGTTTTAGGTCGTTATCTTTTAAAAACCGAATTACATCTTTTCTTGCTTCGGGTTTCAATTGCCGTTCAATCAAGTATTGGCTTTTTTCTAATTCGGGTTGTACATCGGGGTGCTCCAGATAAATTCTCTTTTCGCGTTCTAAAATCTGAAGGCCTAAATAAGCGGCACCTAAATCTCCGGTTACACAAATCAGGTCGCCAACTTGTGCGCCACTGCGGTAAACCAATTCCTCTGGGGCTACCTCACCAATGGCGGTGATGCTTACTACCAGTCCCGAATATGAAGAAGTGGTATCGCCACCCACTAAATCTACTTTGTAATTTTTGCAAGCCAACCGAATGCCTTCGTACAGTTCTTCTACTGCCTCTACAGTAAACTTAGACGATAGTGCCAGCGAAACCGTAATTTGCTTTGGCTCGGCATTCATGGCATATATATCACTGATGTTTACCACCACCGCCTTGTAGCCCAAATGCTTTAATGGTGTGTACATCAGGTCAAAGTGTATGCCTTCGGCCATCAAATCGGTGGTTACTACCAATTGCTTGCCGGTAGTGGGTGTAATAACTGCTGCATCATCGCCTACACCATGTGTGCTGCTGCTGTTTTGCAACGAAAATTTTTGGGTAATGTGATCTATCAATGCAAACTCGCCAAGTTGGCTAATGGGGGTAGTGTGGGTGGCTTCGCTCATGCTCTTTACAAATGCTGCAAGATTAGTATATTGCGCAAGCAAAAGAAACGGATAACGAGTAAGTTGATGAAAGCAGTGATTTTTTTGCCAGCGTTTCTGCATCCAAAATTGTGTTGATGCTTTCTCCGGGTCGTAAACGCCTTTTTTACCTTAGTTGGCTTACATTGTTTGGCATGAGTGCCATGGGCATACTGGCTATTCACTATCTGCAAGATAAATCAGTAATGGGGGTGTTTAAAGCCGGTAAGCCCTACTTTTTGCAAGTTACTACAGGTCTTTTTTTTGGTAGTTTAACCTCTTTGCTTGCAGCACTTTTTATTAAAGGCCGCAGATTCAAATCGGTACGTACTTTTTTTGAAGGGTTGATAGGGGATATCAACCCAAATATGGCTGAAATCCTCTTTTTTTCGGTATGTGCCGGTGTAGGTGAAGAAATACTTTTTAGAGCCGGCTTGCAGCCCTTAATTGGCGTGTGGCCAGCCGCTTTCATTTTTGTACTGTTGCATGGGTACATCCATCCATACAACATCAATTTATCGCTCTACGGTTTTTTTCTGGTGGCTATTTGTGCCGGGTTTGGGTATTTGTTTAAAGTTTTTGGCATAGGTGCGGCCATTACCGCACATGTGGTGTATGATATTGCCATGTTTTCTATTTTAAAGTATTCGCACCAGCGCACATTGTCTTAGCGTGTTGATATTTAAGTTTTTTTTACTTGACGAATGATAATTGCTTTTTACCTTAGCTGATAAATAGTATGAAAGCATATTTACATAAACTTAGTACCGAATGGTCTGCGGCCTGGGCCGAAAGTAAGTTCAGGAATCAGTTTGCGCTCACTATTTTAGGGTTTATTGCCGTAGGGCTTTTTAATCTACATTTCTTAAAAATTTGGCAAACACGTGCAGGTATGCAAGTGAATGACTTAGTGCTGAACATGCTGCCTCCTATTGATTTTTCTATTCCCATTTTTGCTGTGGAGTACACTGCGTTGTTGTTGGCATTCTTTTATGTCATACAAACTCCCCGGCTGTTAGTTCGTGGTTTGCAAATGTTTGCCCTTTCATTTATAGCCCGTACTATTACCATTTACCTTATTCCATTGGAGCCGCCCAGAGATATTATATTACTCAACGACCCTATTGCCACATTTTGTTTTCAAACCGACACGATTTATGTGACTAAAGATCTATTTTTCAGCGGGCATGTGTCAGCCATGTTTTTGTTTTTCTTACTGATAGAAAATAGAGTGCTTCGGCTCTGTATTTTTGCGGCCACCATTGCCATAGCTACTATGATACTTTGGCAACACGTACACTACACCATGGATGTAGTTTGCGCTCCGTTGGTATCTTATGTGTGCTATAAGTTTGTGAACTGGTGGCACTTGCAAACCAAGTATGGTTTGGAATTAGAGTCTGCCTAACATTTCTACAGCAACCGCATCAACTCCTCCAATTGATGTATGGTATAAGTTGATTTTTCGCGGGTAGGTTTTTTGTGTGGGTTGAAAAACACTTGATCAATTCCTGCTGCTCTTGCTCCGGCTATATCGGTATTCATGTTATCGCCAATCATCAGGCATTCTACTGCGGTGGTTTTAGCGCGCTGCATAGCGAGTTCAAAAATTTTAGGGTCGGGCTTTTGAGTACCCACTTCTTCACTAATAATAATGTGTTCAAAAAAAGGCTTTAAGCCACTGTGTTCTAATTTTATCCATTGAACCTCGGCAAAACCATTGGTAATGAGGTGAAGTGCATATTTTTTTTGAAGGTATTGGAGTGTCTCTATTGCTAAAGGAAACAGAGCGGTCATCTTAGGGCTTAATTCTACGTATCTGTCTGCCATGCGGTGTGCAATGCTCAAATCGGTTACATTAAACTCTTTGAGTGCATCTGCAAAACGGCCTACGCGCACTTGCTCTTTGCTTACGGCATGGTTATGGTAGCGTGCCCAGTAGCGGTCGTTAATAGATTTATACCGGTTGTAAAAGTTTTCAAAGTTAGGAACGCCAGCGGTTTGTAATTTTTCCTCTGTGTAAATTTGAAGCAACGCATTTTTTGAATTGGTTTCAAAATCCCAAAGCGTATGATCTAAATCGAAAAAAAGGTGTTTGTATATTTTCATTCGGTTCGGGTTACTCAAAAAAACGCCAATTGATACCTGCTCTGAACGAAAGATCCTGAGCGGCATAGCGGTGCAGCGCGTAGTATCCTTTTTGCGTGATGGCAGATATCAGATTATCTACTTTCAGAAATGCTCTTACTGTTTTGATTTTAGCATTTACAAAAAAATCTAACTGCGGAATTAACCGGGTGTTGTTAAACGAAGGGTAGAAGGTGGCCAAATATGGCTCATAATAAGGCGGGTTGTTTTGGTATCTGAATCGTAAATCTACTCCCACCGAAAACCAAAGCGCCTTTTTAAATACTCTTCTTTCATAATATAAACTATGCCTTGTAAATACACGGGCATACAAATCAAGAATGTTTGATGAGGAATCGCCCAATGGCTGCGTAAACCAAACATCGTTATCGCAATGGAAACCCTTAATGCCGTTTTTATTTCCGGCATGTATCACCACAAAATTGCTGGTTTCAAAACCGGCTTGTGGTGTGGCGCTGCCCGCATACACCGGTAGGTTTTGGGTACGGTAGTAAGTGGCCTCAGCTACAATGCCCCACTTTGTGTTTTGGTATTTACCACCACCGGAGAGGATGCGTGTTTTGGGGAGATCAAAATTCCACTGTACCGGATGCGAGGTGTATTTTTCGTATTGGTAGGGCATTTCGGTTTGGGTATAAGCAAAGTTACCGGTTACTATTCCCCATTTTTTAAAATCGTAACCGGCTTGCGCGCTTAGCAGCAAATCGCCCTGGTTCCAGCCGTACAAATACGTTTTAGCAGCAGCGTAATAAATAATGTTAGATTTTGATGCGTTGTTGCTGCGTACATACCCGCTTACATACAAATTTTGAGTAGCAGTGGGGAGCAGATTATGTTGTATTTGATAGTGTTCAAAACCGGCTTCGGCATGTGCCACTAAGTTTTTTTCTAAATAAGCTGTGTCCGACTGGAGTTTACGCCAAACTATGTCAAGCTGTATAGCATTGTCCGTTTTCAATACATTCCAATCATTGGCTACCGAATCTTTGATGTTGTAAAACTGCTGGTAATAGGCGGAGTCAGGCGCATAGTCGCGGTACTTTATTTTGTTGCTCTCTACATTTAACTGGTACGAAATGGTAAACACCGGCATCAGTTCTGTAGTGTACGTGCTGTCCGTATCGCGGACTTTATATTTTTTGCCAATACTGTATCCGGTATTCAAATAAAAATCTATTTGGCGGTAAAGATTCTCTGCTTTGCGCAAGGCAACGGGCACTAATATTTTTTGAAACAACGAAGAGTCAAAAACACTGATGGTGGCTCCGCCATTTTCGCGGCTTTTAAATGAATTGAAAATCAAATCGGTTTTAAGGTGCAGCCGTTTGTTAGGTGAACGAAAAATGGCATACACATTCACAGCATTATCGTTGGCGCGTTGGTTCTCATAAATGCCTTTTGAGTAGTAACGCTTAAAATGCACACCGTAGTAAATCAAATGTTTGTGTTGGTTAGCGAAACGACCATCCATCATTTGCTCGTTTTGTAAACCGAGTAACAAACGCAACTCAGTATATGGCCGCACCACTTGGTAATACCGGATAGAATCTTTCAGTATGCGGTACACGTCAAACTGGTTGTAACCCAGATTGAAACCCACCCGTTTTTGATGTTCAAACACCAACGGAAAAGCAGCCGTACCCATGTTACCGGCATTAGTATATTCAATGCCGGGCCGCTGTATTCCATTATATTCTTCTAAGTTGAAGATGGTAGTGTCTATGCCATGATGTTTTTCCGGCTCTGAATTGATAAACCAAGTGTCGTTTTGAGTGCTGGGTTTGCCGCTGGCTTTAAACCAATTGAATTTTTTGGTGGAATCGTTTTGCAACATCATAGCAGAGATACCGCCATAAATTATGGTTAACAATCCACAAAAAATCATGCGTATTAACACTGTTCTGCTTTTCACTTACAAGGCGCGAAAGGAAACAATTTTTTGGTATCTGCTACACTGTAGCCCTGCTAAGTTATTGCATGGTAAGCACACTTTATCAAAACTTAACGCAGCACAAAGCCCGAATTTCTATTTTGGCACAAAATTTAGCATTACCGCAATATTGCTGATTAAGCCATTCATAAGCTAATGAAAAAACTACTTATATCTCTTCTCATCATAACCGCCCATAATGCATTTGCTCAAAAGTACAATCCTGCTGTGGTGGCGTTTTACAATCTAGAAAACTTATTTGACACGATTGATGACCCACTCAAGAATGATGACGACTTTACTCCGGCCGGTTCATATAACTACAACTCCTACATCTACACCGATAAACTCGGAAAACTTAGTGATGTGCTTTCGCAAATTGGAACAGAAGCCAACCCCGATGGTTTCGCATTTGTTGGGGTGGCGGAGATAGAAAACCGGAAAGTCTTAGAGGATTTAGTGGCGCAACCTAAATTGAAAGACCGAAACCTTAAGATTGTACACATTGATGGTCCCGATGAAAGAAGCATTGATTGTGCATTACTCTACAATCCAAAATATTTTAAAGTAAAGCATACTAAATCACTCTTTGTTAAATTGGATAGTGAAGACAGCAAACCCTATTACACTCGCGATGTGCTTTGGGTAACCGGTATTTTAGGCGGAAAGGATACTGTCCACATTTTTGTAAATCACTGGCCCAGCCGAAGGGGCGGAGAAGAAGCCAGTGCACCAGCACGTGCAGCTGCTGCATCTGTACCCAGAAAAATAATTGACTCGTTGATGGCCATAAACCCGCATACCAAAGTAGTGCTCATGGGCGATTTGAATGACGACCCAGTAAGCCCAAGTGTAGCACAAGTAATTGGGGCAAAAGGTGATAAAAGCGAAGTGAAAGAGGGCGGTATGTTTAACCCTTGGGTGAGTTTTTATGAGCAGGGTATAGGTACTTTGGCGTACAACGACTCCTGGAATTTGTTTGACCAAATAGTGCTTTCCTACGGATTTTTAGAAAAGCCGAATACCGGATTTTATTACAATGAAGCCAAAATTTTTACCCGTCAATACATGGTTTCACAAACTGGTAAGTTCAAGGGCTATCCTAAGCGTACTTTTAGTGGTAACAATTATATTGGTGGATATAGCGACCACTTTCCAACCTATTGCATTATGCTGCGCGAAGTAGCCAAATAACTTACTTTGGCTACAGGGAACCATTAGGCATGAACGCTGCTCGGATATTAGTTATCATAACTACCTTTTGTGCTGTAATTACCACATGTGCACAAGAGTTTGACTTTAATGCTAACTGCCAATCGGCCTATCAATCTATTTTGTCGCTACGGCTTAAAGAGGGCAAGGTACTTTTACAAGCCGAGCGGAAAAAAAATCCCGACAATCTGATTGTTGATTTTTTAGAAAACTACCACGATTTTTTACAGGTCTATTTAGCGGACACTCGCGATGAATTTGAAAAACGTAGAAAAGAGAAAGACCTGCGTTTGGCACAGTTAGCCACCGGTAATCCGGCATCGCCATACTTTCTTTACTCACAGGCAGAGGTAAGCATACAATGGGCAGCACTGAATATTCGCTTTGGAGAATATTTAAATGCCGTTACGGATATCCGAAGAGCATACAAACTGTTAGAGCAAAACGAAAAAAAGTTTCCGGAATTTTCGGCCAATAAAAAAACACTCGGGCTTCTTTACTCGCTAATTGGAAGTGTGCCCGACAAATATAAATGGGCCGTTAGTTTACTGGGTATGAGTGGCAATATCAATAAAGGGTTACACATGTTGCAACAGCTGATTGAAGCAGATGCCAGCAATTTTTTGTTTAAAGATGAAGCCACTGTTATTTATAGCATGCTCTTGCTTAATCTGCAAAGCGATGCTGAACGGGCCTGGCAAGTATTACAACAACAATCTTTTCCTTTAAAAGATAATTTGCTTAGTACGTATGTGGTGGCTTATGTGGGCATACACGGCAAGCACTCTACAGAATCGCTCAAAGTGTTAGAAACCAAACCACAGGGCAACGATTATGCTACTTTTAGTTTGCTGAGTTATCTGCAAGGGCTGGCCATGCTGCAAACGTTAGATGTGAAAGCGATAGATAAATTTAAACAGTACATTAATACCTATAAAGGTGATGCACACATCAAATCTGCCTATCAAAAAATGGCGTGGTGTTATTTACTGCAAAACGACACGGTTAGTTACCGGCACTACATAAAAAATGCTACTGTTTTTGGGGGCGATTTGTTAGATGCCGATAAACAAGCCAAGCAAGAGGCCGCCACAGGTATTATACCAAATGTAGGATTGCTAAAAGCACGATTGCTGTTTGACGGTGCATCGTATCAAAAAGCACTGTTAGAATTACAAAACTGTAACCCAGCCATGCTCAAATATGTAGAATACAATGCCGAGTATCACTACCGGCTGGCACGTATTTATCAAGAACTTAATGAACCCGACAAGGCATTGCACTATTATGCAAAAGCTATAGAAAGTGGCAAAGCACTTCCTCGTTACTTTGCCGCAAAATCTGCCTTGGAGTCTGGTAAGATTTATGAGCAACGGCAACAGATAGACTCTGCGGCATACTACTACAATAAATGTTTAAGCTTTGAAGAGCATGAGTATAAAAACGGGTTAGACCAAAAAGCAAAAGCTGCTTTAGAACGCATGGGTAAATAACATACTATTGAACATGATTACATTTCAAAAAAATGTCTCGCTGAAAACATACAATACATTTGGTATTGATGTAAATGCCCGATTATTCTGTGCAGTAAATACAGTAGATGAAGTGCGCCAATTGTTATCTACTGAGGAGTTTAGTTCCAACAATTGCCTTATTTTGGGTGGAGGAAGCAACGTGCTGTTTACAAAAGATGTAGATGGTCTTGTAATCAAAAACAATCTGAGGGGAATTGAAGTAACATCACATATCAGCGGACATGTGTTAGTTACCGCAGCTTCGGGGGAAAGCTGGCATCAACTAGTGTTGTGGTGTGTGGCTCAAAATTATGCGGGAATAGAAAACCTATCTCTCATACCCGGTACAGTTGGCGCAGCGCCTATGCAAAACATAGGTGCGTATGGCGTAGAGTTGGCTAATGTGTTACATGAGGTAGAAGCAGTTGAACTTAGCTCGGGAGCACTGCATAAGTTTAGCAGCGAGCAGTGCAGTTTTGGTTACCGCGATAGTGTATTCAAGCAGGTGTACAGAGGTAAATATTTCATAACAAGTGTTACGCTGAAACTTACAGACTTAAATAAAGCAGCGCAATATCAATACCACATTAATTATGGCGATGTTAAAGCCAAGCTCTCCGAAATGGGTGCCTATGAACCAACCATAGCAGATATTAGCCAGGCAGTAATTTCTATTCGTCAATCAAAGCTGCCAGATCCGGCACAGCTGGGCAATGCTGGTTCTTTTTTCAAAAACCCGGTAATTGATGCAACGCACTTCAACAAGCTACTGCAACAATATCCCACCATGCCAAGCTACAAACAAACTGACGGTACTTACAAGATACCTGCCGGATGGCTCATAGAACAATGCGGCTGGAAGGGAAAAGTGGTTGGCAACACCGGCTCACACAAACAGCAAGCGTTAGTATTGGTGAATTACGGTAATGCTACCGGAGCAGAGATTTTATTACTGGCGCAAAATATCTGCACGTCTGTAATTGATAAATTTGGGATACACATTTCGCCCGAAGTAAACGTGGTGTAATATTTTAAGTTAAATCTTTTACCATTCTGCAACTATTAACATAAAAATTTCCAGTGGTATTTTGTTGAATCAAATTGCTTCGTACATTAGCCATATTGTTAACCAAAAATCTAAACACAATGAAAAAAGTTCTCTTTTCTCTCTTGGCATTAGCCGTTCTGGTATTTGCCTACAACCCCACAAAAGCTCAGGGCGATGAGCGCAAAAAAATTGAATTGAAATCTTCGGATGTAACTACCCGAGGAGCTAATCCAAACATCAAAGAAGACCGCCCAACAACTGATGATGCAAAATCATCTCGTGGCAGCGGTTCTGGTACTTGCTATGTTTACTTACACAACTACACCGGCTACAGCATTGATATTTATGTAGATGGTTATTGGGAAGGAACATTAGGCAAATATGATGACGCTTGGGTAACTACCGGCTCTGGCTACACTTCGCTTTATGGTGTTTCTGTAGGCCGTACTAAAGAATGGAAGTTTAGCGGTGCATACTGCTATGGTAGCTACGACTACTACTTCTACTAGTAGATACAGTACTTAAAATTTAAAGAGCACGGCAATTTTTGTCGTGCTCTTTTTTTTGTGGCTATTTAGACATTGATAACATAGGCATCAACATCACCACATAATCGTGTCGGGTATAGCGCTCGTGTTGTCTTTCAAAAACGGCTTGGCTAGATAAGTTGTGCAGCCGTGCAGAGCCGGTAATGTATCTTGCTCCATTTTGCTGAATGGTGTGCTGCATCAGATTAATCACATCGTCATATAAACTCTTTTTGCGATGCTCTGGCAGTAGCCCTATATAAACTGTGTAGGCCTCATTGGGTAAAAAATTTGTGGCACCACAACCAATTACAAGCCCATTTTGTGCAATAAGCCAAGACTGTTTACCCGGATTACTCCTCCCTGTGTAGTGTGTAGAAATGTACTGTGCTACATTTTTACGTTGTAGTTCTACCGGAAAATATTGATCAATCAAATGGTGTTTGAAAAAGCCCATTGGCATTTCACTAAAGGTATCGTACACTATCTGGTACATGGTACTTGCTTTATCTGTAGTGTTCTGTATGAGTGTTAGCTGCGAGTTATTTTTTAACACTACAGGAGTAAGCTGTGTATCTAACCAATAGTAGCGGTGAATATCCAACAAATGCCATGGATGTTGAGCATCATTTAGCCATTCAATCAATCCCTCATCAGCTCCGGAAATCTTCAGCCGCAAGAAATCTAACTGCAATGCATTAATCTGAGCAGCTAAATCTGCGGCACTAAATACTGGGCCTTCGTATCGCCCAAACCGCACATTAAAAAGTTCGCTCTCTTTTTCTGAAAATGTAATTTGTGGCATGGGCTATACTTCAACCTCCCCTTCAAAAACTTTTAATGCTGTACCCTTTAGGTATATGTTTTTAAACCCACTGGTTACTTTTTCAAAACTAACATTCAACCAGCCCCCCATAGTTTCAACCACTGTTGAATCCATGTGATGTTTACTTTTGGTAGCAAAGGCCAATGAAGCCGCCACGACTCCGGTACCGCAGGAATAGGTTTCGTCTTCCACACCACGCTCATAAGTACGCATACGTATTGTGTTCGCGCTTATCGGCTCAGCAAAGTTTACATTAATTCCTTCTGCTTTGTAAACATCGCTGTAGCGAATTTTGTGTGCCTCGTCCACTACTTCCATTTTATTCACATCAGTTGTAAAGCGTACGTAATGCGGTGAGCCAGTGTTGAGCACAAAATCATTATCATTTTGCTGTATATCTCCCACGTCTTTCATTTTTAGGGAAACCACACTATCTGGCAACATACTGGCCTTATGAGCGCCATCTACAGCCAAAAAATTGCATGTGCCCGCAATTAATTTCAGGTCGTGGGCAAATTTAACTATACACCTGCCGCCATTGCCACACATACTGCTTTGCCGTCCATCGCTGTTATAGTATATCATTTCAAAATCGTATCCGCTTTTTTCTTGGAGTAAAATTAGGCCATCTGCACCAATGCCATACCTGCGATGACATAACTGTGCTACCTTTTCTCCATTTAATTTTAAACCGAGTTGGCGGTTATCAATCATAATGAAATCGTTACCGGTACCTTGGTATTTGTAGAATTTAACGAGCATTAATAACGTTGTGTTAATTGAGGTTAAAGAGCAATACTTTGAGTTGCAGATTCGTTCTTAGATAAAATAAATTTGACTTTGAATCGCTAACAAAAATAAAATTCAGAATATGAACATGAAGAGAACCTTTTTCACAGCGTTAGTAGCGTTTGCAAGCGCGTTTGCTGCAATAGGAGTTTACAACTATTTAGGGTGGAACAAACAGCAGGTAGTTATCAATACTGAAAGTACTCCGGCCAAGTTAGCAGCTATGTCTCCCGCCCGTTCTGAGTCGCAGCCGATTGATTTTCGTTTTGGCGCATCGGTAGCCACACCAAGTGTGGTACACATCAAAAGCACCTATAAGGTTGAAAAAACAACCAGTTACCGTGACCCGTTTAAAGACTTTTTTGGAGATGATTTCTTTCAATATTTCCATGGGCCAAGCCCATACAGTAAGCAACCGCAGGTAGCCACCGGCTCAGGTGTAATCGTTTCGGCTGATGGATACATAGTAACCAATCATCACGTTGTAAATGATGCTAACGAAATTGAAGTGATATTAAACAACAACAAAACATATAAAGCTAAGTTGATAGGTAAAGATGCGGATACCGATTTAGCTTTGGTAAAAGTTGAAGCCAACGACTTGCCTGCAATAAATTTTTCAAACTCTGACTCGGCATTGGTGGGCGAATGGGTACTTGCCGTAGGCAATCCATTTAATTTGGCTTCTACGGTTACTGCCGGTATTATCAGCGCCAAGGGTCGCAACATTAATATACTGGGTGGTAATACCACTTCTAAAAGCAGTTCGGCTATTGAGTCTTTTATTCAAACAGATGCTGCCGTAAACCCGGGTAACAGTGGTGGGGCATTAGTAAATGTAAATGGGGAGTTAATTGGTATAAACACTGCTATTGCATCACCCACCGGCTCTTACGCAGGGTACTCCTTTGCCGTGCCTTCAAACATCGTAAAAAAAGTGATTTTTGATTTGAAAAACTTTGGTGTAACGCAACGCGGATTTTTGGGAGTTACCATTCGCAGTATGGATGATGCTACTGCCAAAGAAGTAGGTTTTGACCGCCCGTACGGGGTGTATGTAGATGGAGTGAACAGCGGTTCTTCGGCAGAAGATGGTGGTATTAAAAAGAAAGATGTGATTACACACATCAACGGAGTAGCGGTTAACTCATCACCAGAATTACAAGAGCAAGTAGCTAACTACCGCCCCGGTGATAAAATTAATGTGGACTACATCCGCGATGGCAAGAAGCAAACCACTGTTATTGTATTGAAGAATAAATACAACACTACTGCTGTGGTGGATAACAGCACCAATGTGTTGGACGTGTTAGGTGTAAAAGTTTCTAACCTCACCGATCAGGAAAAACGCAGCTTAGGAGTATCGGGCGGTGTGAAAATTGATGAAGTGAAACAAGGTAAGCTTTCAGAATACACAGATATTCGTAAAGGTTTTGTGATCACTCAGATTGATGATGAACCGGTGAGTAGTGTGCAAGATTTTACGAACATACTACAAAACAAATCAGGCAAAGTAGTGGTAGAGGGGCTATACCCAAATAAAGCTATTAGTTATCTCTATGCTTTTAAAATGTAGTAAATTATTATTTCATGTTTTTCAGGAGCCACCGCAAATGTCGCGGTGGTTTTTGTTTTTATCCCCATGCCCCAATAATCCACCCGGCAGAAAACAAAATAGAAAACAGAAAAGTAGAAATAGCCAGCACTTTGAGTTGCGGGTCAAAATCTACCGGATTTTGAACTTGCTGCACAGTGGCCCAATGTTTGCGTAGCAGCGGAATAGTGAGCATAAACAAAAACTGCATGGTAGAGGTAAAGTGAATAACTACAAAGGCAAAGGCCCCAAGGTATGCACCTGCTATAAGCAGGGTGTGGTACAACTTTGCATTTTCAACACCTATCTTGACTACCAATGTATTTTTTCCGGCTGCAGCATCACTTACTGCATCGCGCATATTGTTGAGGTTTAGCACGCCAGCAGCTAAAAATCCAATGGAGCAGGAGGGTAGTAGTAAGCTATAGTCAATGGCTTTGGCTTGTAAAAAAAAGCTACCGCAAACACCTACAATTCCAAAAAATAAAAATACAAACACATCGCCCAAGCCCTGATAGCCATAGGCAGTTTTGCCCACCGTGTATTTGATGGCTGCAGCGATTGCACTAATCCCCAGCAGAAAAAATAAAGAAGAATAGCCCCAATCAAAATTTTGAAAAGCAGCATATATCAGTGTACAGCCCGAAACGAGAGAAAGCAAAGTGGCTACAAACATACCTGCCTTTATCTCGCTATAGTTGAGCAAGCCGGCTTGCACAGCCCGCTTAGGGCCTATACGGCTATCGTTGTCTGTCCCCTTTTCGCTATCGCCATAATCGTTGGCTAAATTGGATAGTATCTGAAGCAATAAAGTGGTAAGCAGACAAAGGCCAAATACTATCCAAGAAAAGCTATGGCGGTGCAACACAAAAGCAATGGCACTACCGGTGATGATGGATGAAAAAGCTAACGGAAGTGTGCGAAGACGAAAAGCGTAAATCCACGCCTGTATTTTATCGGCCACCGTTGTTGCTGATTTCCTGCTGAAAAAAATGACCGGTGGTAAACAAGTAGCCCAGTATAAGTTCCACCACTCGTTTTATCTTTTTTGAGGGAAGCAATACATCAAAATTGTTTTGCAGGCGTTGTACCACGTGAGCGGTAAGTTCATCTTCTTTGATCATTTGACCAGCACTGCCGTCCCATTTTTCTATGAATGCGTTAAGTATCGTGTAGGCCTCATCTTCAGAGATATGAAACTCAATATGCTTGTAAATGTATTTTACAGTATCGTAGTAATCGGGCTTGTCTAAAACAGGCGGATTCCAGTTATCTAAGGCCTTACTCATGTGTGCAAAATAGGCATTGAAAACTAAACTACCAACTACGGAAACTTAGGGAATTTACTCCAATCGGGTTTGCGCTTTTCAATGAAGGCGTTTTTTCCCTCTTTGGCTTCATCGCTCAAATAATAGAGCAGTGTGGCATTACCGGCCAGTTCTTGGATGCCCGCCTGCCCGTCTAACTCTGCATTGAATGATGATTTAAGCATCCGAATAGCCAGCGGACTTTTTTCTTGTATCTTTTGGCACCATTTTACCGTTTCATCCTCAAGCATTTCAAGTGGTACCACTTTATTTACGAGTCCCATATTCAGCGCATCTTGTGCATCATACTGGTCGCAGAGGTACCATATTTCGCGGGCTTTTTTCTGTCCGACTATACGCGCTAAATAGCTGGCGCCAAAGCCACCATCAAAGCTGCCTACCTTGGGGCCTGTTTGTCCAAAAATGGCGTTTTCGCTAGCAATGCTTAAGTCGCACACCACGTGTAACACGTGGCCACCGCCAATGGCAAAACCATTTACCATGGCAATAACCGCCTTGGGTATGCTGCGGATTTGTTTTTGTAAATCAAGCACGTTTAAACGGGGCACTGTATCGGTACCAACGTAACCGCCATGGCCGCGAACATTCTGGTCGCCACCGCTGCAAAATGCCTTGTCGCCTTCACCGGTAAGAATAATGATTTGAATATCCATGCTATCGCGGCAGATGTTCATGGCATCTATCATTTCTTTTACCGTAAGCGGAGTAAAAGCGTTGCGATACCGTGGCCTGTTGATACTGATTTTTGCTATTCCTTCAAAAAACTCAAACTTGATTTCTTCATATTGTTTGATGCTTTGCCAGTTTCTTTTACTCATGTGTGTTATTTTTTAAATCAATCGGTTGATGATGTTAACTGTGCTATAAACTGTTTGTAAACAGCAGCACTGGTCGTATTGTTTGTTTTGATTTCTAAAATGCTTGCCTTACGGTTTTGTTTGCTCAAAAACTTTTTAAAAGTGGGAAGCAACTCGCTTTGGCGGGTGCAAATGTAGTAGGGGAGTTGAAACATGGTAGCCAGATGCTTTGCCGAATGTGTGTGCGCAGTTTCAAAATACTTTTCAAAGTTTTTAACCCCGCTTGAACCATCTAACCACCTAAAAATATTGCCTCCTCCATTGTTGATAACAACTATCCGCAATCGTGGAGAAAGTTGGTTGTTCCACAACGCATTGCTGTCGTACAAAAAACTTACATCGCCAACAATACACAGTGTAATATCTTTATGTATATGTGCTGCTCCGGCAGCAGTGCTTACACATCCATCTATACCGCTGGTGCCCCGGTTGCCGTTGTAGGTGCAGTTTTTATTTGGCGCATTAAAACCGGCATAACGCACAACTGTAGAGTTTCCCAATTGCACATTTGTTTTTGGAGGTAAGTGGTGCAGAATTTCCGAAATGGCAGTTAAATCGGAGTATGGTGCCGATGCTAAAAAGCTATCTTTTAGTTGAATTGCCTTAGTCTGAAAAATTTGCCACTTCTGCGAGTAGTTTAACTCGGTTTTTACCGGTGTGTTTGCTAGCGCTTGTAAAACAAATTCAGCACTCGGACGAAGTGTAAAAGGATACATGCATGGGAGCCATTGTTTCGTTTTTCCTTCTATAGCAGTACTCAAATCAAAATGAATACGTGGTGGGTACTTGCTAAGAAATTGACGTAATCGCTTTGACGTAAACGTTCCACCAATACTAATCAAACAATCGGGAGCAATAAATTTTCCTTTTTTATCGTTGAGCAGCAGGCAGGCATCTGTTTGTGTAATTGCCTCGGGGATATGCAGATTGGCAAGTGTGTCTTGTACAATAACTGTATCGCTTCTTTTTCCAATTGTTGTAATCAGTTTTTGAATGTTATTGTCTTTTGCATGCATGCCAACCAAAAGCATTTTTTGTTGTGAATGGGCAAACGCTTGCTGCATTTTTTTGAGGTCTCGCAGAGTAATTTGAACTTCATCAGTTTTTAGAGGTACAAAATCAGGTAGGTTTACAACATCAGTAGTAGTGTTGTATAGCGGCTCATCTAATCGCACATTGATGTGCACTGGTCCTTTAATTATGCCATTGCACTCAGCCATAAGTTGGTAGGCAACCTTTGCGGCAGATTGCATATAAGCCATGGGAAGTGCAGTGCTGTAATCCAGTGAGTGCAGGGTAAAGTGTTCTAAAAATTTTTCTTGCCTGAGCAATGCCTGATTTTCGCCTCGCTCAGCTGCACCACTTGGGCGGTCTGCGCTGAGCACCACCAGCGGTATTTGCTGATAGTATGCTTCGCATACAGCCGGAGCCAAATTTAAAACAGCAGTACCCGAAGTGCATATCACCGCAACCGGCTGCTTCAGTTGCTGTGCCATGCCCATAGCGTAATATCCTGCGCAGCGCTCATCGGCTATCACCACGGTTTCGTTTTCTGTATTGCCCGATACTTCAATGACCAATGGTGCAGAGCGCGAACCCGGACAAACCACAAACTTGCTTATACCAGCAGCATTACAAGCTGCAATCAGCAGCTGCAAGCCTACATTTGATGAATGTAGATGGGTGTTTTTGTTGGTGTTACTTTTACGCATTAAAAAGCACTTTCAAAAGTGTATCTAACTTGTTTTCGGTTTCCATCCACTCTGCATCTGAATCCGATAGTGCTGTAACACCACAACCGGAGTATAAGTTTAATTGTTTACTTCCGATATGCATACAACGCAAGTTTACATACAAATTAATTTGTGATTGAATATTCACCGGGCCCATGAAACCGCTATAATACAACCGTGGGTTTGGCTCATGCTGTGCAATGTAGTTTATTGCATTGTCAACTGGCAATCCGGCCACAGCAGGAGTAGGGTGAAGTTGCTCCGCAAGTTGCGGCCACAAATCTGGTGTGCTTGCACGTAGTGTAACGGTATTGCTCAGATGAAAAAGATTTCCTGCGCGTATGGTGCGTGTAGGTGAAAGATGTGGTGTTTTACCGGCTACTTTTTGCAGTGATTTTACAATAGATGCAGTAACAAACTTTTGTTCCTGAATTTCCTTTTCCCCCCAAGTGGTTTTTGCTTTGGTTTTGGTGCCGGCTAAGGAGTAAGTGGTAAATTTATCACGACCATACTGCAAAAGTACTTCTGGAGTAGCACCCATCCAGATGCCTGCCGATGGGGCGTAAACCAACGAAACGAATGCGTTAGAATATGCTTCGCACAACTGATAAAAAAAGGCAACAGGATTGAAACTGGTGGGCTTGCGTATTTGCTTTACTCTGGCAGCAACAATCTTGCTATATTGTTTTTGATTAATGTGTGTTACAATGCTTTGTACCAGTTTTTTAAAATCAGTTTTTTGTACTGAAACATATTTATCTATTATGCCCTCTGAAATTGTAGGTGTATGAGTTGTGGACTCAAAACCGGATAGCTTAGAAGGTGTAGTATGCAGGTGAGCCGGTATAAAAATTGTGCTGCTTTTTTGTGTGTTTTGAAAAGGAGCAAACACAAATCCGCTCTCCTTTTTAACCGTAGTAAGCGTTTTGATTTTTTTTTCTGCACCATATAGCTGCGCCAAAACAAACACTTGTTTTTTGGCCGGTAGGCGATAGATGGCAAAAGGCAATTGATGATGAATCTGATGATTAAAAAATGCTTGCAGCTTACCGGAAACTTTACTCATGCTAATGCGGCAAAACTATACATTCGCCCCATACCACCACAATGGCTATGATAGAAAAAGAGATATATGTAATCCGGCACGGGCAAACTGCTTACAACGCACAGGGAATTGTGCAAGGCAAAGGTATAGATGCACCATTGAATGAATTGGGGGTAAAACAATCCAATGCATTTTACGAAGTTTACAAACATGTACATTTTGATGTAGTGTACACTTCCACTTTGCTCCGTGCACAGCAAACTGCTAAGCGTTTTTTGGACAAAGGGATTCCGCATATCATCACCGCTGATTTAGACGAAATTAGCTGGGGAGATGCTGAAGGCAGCGGCAACTTTACCGATCACTCAGAGATGTTTAATAATTTGTTGAAGGAGTGGAAAAGCGGCAATACTCACCATGCTTTACCCGGTGGCGAAAGTCCTAATGATGTGCAACAAAGGCAACTACGATTTATTGCTGAGCTAAAACAATCACCTTTCAAAACAGTGTTGGTAGCTACACATGGACGCTATATCCGCTCGCTGATGTGTACCATCAGCAACCTGCCACTATCGCAAATGGATACTTTTGAGCATGCCAATTTGTGTTTATATAAAGTAAACCTGATGAGCAGCGGTAAGTTTGAAATAGAACAACACAACAATCAGCATCATCTTCAAGAGCTGACAAACTTTTAAGTGCAGAGCAATTGCGCAAATCGCCAAACGTCAGTGTAAGTATTGTACAACGGTGCGGGTGCTACACGTATCACATCCGGTTCACGCCAATCGGCAATTACACCGGCTTTTGTCAGTTTGTCAAAAATCTTTTTACCGTTATTAAGCGTTTGGATAGAGAGTTGCGCACCTCTTTCATGTACATTCAATGGCGTGATAATTCTAAAATCAGATGTTGGATTTTGTTCAATCAACCAACGCAGATAACCGGTAAGTATTTCGCTTTTTTGACGAATGGCCCTCATCCCGGCTTTGTCAAAAATTTCTAAAGATGCTTTGTGAGTGGCCATGCTTAGCACCGGGGCATTGCTCAATTGCCAACCTGCTGCACCCGGTTGTGGTACAAAGTGTTTGGGCATCTTAAACCTTGTTTTTTCATCGTTGCCCCACCAACCGGCTAGTCGCGGCAAGTCAAAATTCTTAGCATGGTATTCATGAACAAAAACACCACTCACTCCACCGGGGCCAGAGTTCAGATATTTGTAACTGCACCAGGTGGCAAAGTCCACGTTCCACTTATGCAGTTGTAAGGGCACGTTGCCAATAGCATGAGCCAAGTCAAGTCCAAACACTATTCTATGCTCACAACATGCTTTGCTTATTTTTTCTATTTCATAAAGCTGACCGGTGTAATAGTTTATGGCACTAAACATCACTAAGGCCAATTCATCTTTTAATTCCTTAATCTTGTCTATAACATCTTCGGTGCGTAGAGTTATCTCACCTTTTCGTGGCATTACTTCTACCAAACATTTTTTTGGATTTAGCCCGTGTAATTTTATCTGTTGCTCCACTGCGTAGTAATCGCTGGGGAACTCATTGGCTTGCATCAGAACTTTTATCTTTTTGCCTTTTGGTCGGTAAAAAGAAATCAGCATTAGGTTGAGGTTAACGCTCAACTGGTTCATCACCACTACTTCACTTTTTTTGGCACCTACCAGGTTTGATATGCTTTCTGAAAAAAAATGATGGTAATACAACCACGGGTTTTTAGCATGCAGGTGGCCTTCAACTCCAAGATTTTTCCAGTCATACAATTCTGTTTTAATGTGTTTTTCTGCTGATTTGGGTTGTAAGCCAAGCGAATTTCCACAAAGGTAAATGGCTTCTTGGCCGTTTATTTTTGGGATATGAAATAGCTTACGATAAGATTTTAATGGGTCTGTGCGATCTAATTTTTGAGCAAATGCCAAAGCGGTTTCAAACTGCATAAAAAAAGTTTATAGTGCGATATTACAAGATGGCGGCTATTTCTACTCCGTAAATCATTACTAATTTTACACCCCATAAAACGAGAAGTATGTCATTAACAACTATTCCTATTGTTGACCTTTCAGAATTTTTGGCCGGAGGAGAGAAGAAGCAAAAGTTTGTGCACGAGTTGGGCAAGGCCTTTGAAGAAACGGGTTTTGTATCGGTACGCAACCACGGTGTGCCGCAAGAACTGATAGATGCTTACTATAATGCCGTAAAACAATTTTTCGCACTTCCATCAGAGGTAAAAAAGAAGTATGAGATACCCGCATTGGCCGGCCAACGTGGCTATACCAGTTTTGGTAAAGAAACCGCCAAAGGGTACGATGCCCCTGATTTAAAAGAGTTTTGGCAGATGGGGCAAATTGTGGAAGGGGAGGAGTTGAGCAAGGCCGACTATCCAGATAATATTGCGGTTGCTGAAGTAGCTGAGTTTAACGAGTTGGGAGAAAAACTTTTTAAAAGTTTTGAAGCAAGTGCCCGCGAATTGCTGTGTGCTATAGGCATACATTTGGGCATTGGAGAATTTTATTTTGACCAACATATTCATAACGGCAATTCTATTTTACGCGCCATTCATTATCCGCCTATAACCCAAGAACCTAAAAGCGCTGTACGTGCCGAGCAGCATGAAGATATTAATCTGATCACTCTGCTGGTAGGTGCCAGTGCCGAAGGTTTGCAACTTTTGAATATGCAAAATGAGTGGTTAGATATTACTGCTCCAGAAGGTTGTTTGGTAGTAAATGTAGGGGATATGCTCCAGCGCCTTACCAATAACAAACTACGCTCTACTACTCACCGGGTGGTAAATCCGCCAAGAGAAAAATGGCACACTTCACGGTTTTCTATACCTTTTTTTACACATCCGCGTAGCGAGATGCGTTTAGATTGTTTGCCCGGGTGCGTAAGTGAAAACAACCCGTTGAAGTACGCCCCCATATCTGCCGGTGAATATCTCAACGAAAGATTGATTGAGATTGGGTTGAAGAAGTAACTAATGTTTAAGCGGTCGGATTTATCCGACCGCTGATTTTTACACCACTACATTCACAATCTTACCGGGTACAAAAATGAATTTCTTGGGTTCCGCACCTGCAGTCCATTTTTGTACTTGCTCCATAGCCAGTACCTGTGCCTTGGCAGCATCTGCAGTTATATCTTTAGGCAAAGTGATTTCTGCCCGCACTTTGCCGTTGATGCTTACCCCGTAAGTGTGGCTGTCTTCCACTAAATATTTTTCTTCTACTGTTGGAAAACCGGAAGCATGCACACTGTCCAAGTTGCCCAACTTGTGCCATAATTCTTCCGTAACAAATGGAGCAAATGGCGCCATGGTTACTACTAATGGTTGCAGGATTTTGCTGCTGTTGCATTTGAGGGTTTGTAATTCGTTTACGGCAATCATCAACGCAGAAATGCAGGTGTTAAAGTTTAATCGTTCAATATCATCAGCAATTTTTTTGATGGTTTTGTGCAGCACTTTGTATTCGGCCAATGTTGGCTCTGCATCCGTTACGCGCCAGCCCTTATCGTCATAAAACAAACGCCAGAATTTTTTGAGGAAATTGAACACTCCGTTTATACCCTTGTCATCCCACGGTTTGCTTTGCTCCAAAGGGCCTAAAAACATTTCAAACATTCTAAAACAGTCTGCCCCGTACTTGGCTATCACATCATCGGGGTTTACAACGTTGTACTTGGATTTTGACATTTTTTCTACCTCAGAAGCGCAAAGAATTTTGTCTTCAGAGTTACGAATAAATATAGCCCCAGAGTTCTCATGCCGCCATACTCTAAAGAGGTCTTCATTCAATACATCATTTTCAACAAATGAAACATCTACACGAACCGGTTGAACGGTATAGTTGATATTAAATGAATCTATTTCACGGGTTGTAATTTCTTTGATTTTATCTGTGAATAACTGCCATGCATCGCTTTGGCGCATGTCTTTGTCAGAATCTATAGATATTAACAGGTCTTTGGATATAAATATGTTCTCATTGGAGATATCTTTGTTTAACATCAAACTGTATTCTGTAATGAAAATCCTGTACACGTATTTACTTACTCCCTGTATCATCCCCTGATTCACCATTTTTTTAAACGGCTCGTCAAACATGATTTCTTTGAGGTCAAACAATACTTTAGTAAAAAATCTGCTGTATAGCAAATGGCCTACGGCATGTTCGGCACCGCCAAAGTAGATGTCCACATTTTGCCAATAGTTGAGTTTATCAATGCCCGCAAATTTGTCTGTATTGTGTGGGTCGGTATAGCGCAAAAAATACCAACTGCTGCCCGCATAGCCGGGCATGATGTCGGTTTCGTAGTTGTTGTTTACCCACTCTTCATTCTTAGCTAATGGGCTGCGGCCATCACCGGTGGGTTTGAAGTCCTCTACTTCGGGTAATAGCAATGGCAATTCGCTTTCATTTAAAGCAACTGGTATATCGGCTTCATCATTTTCGCTTTCATCTACAAAAGGTGAGTCGGGCTGCCCATGCACCACATACTTTATTGGAAACGGCTCGCCCCAATATCGCTGCCGGCTAAAACTGGCATCGCGTAGTTTGTAATTGACCTGGCGTTTGCCAATGCCTATTTCTTCTACTCGTTTGGTCATGGTTTCTATTGCATCGGTTACTTCCATGCCATCTAAAAAGCGGCTATTTATCATTTGCCCCACTTTATCTTCAATGGTGGCACCGGGGTGCATACTCTTATCAATAATTTCTATAATAGGTAAGCCAAATTTTTCGGCAAACTTGCGGTCGCGCTCATCATCTGCAGGCACGGCCATTATAGCTCCGGTGCCGTAGCCGGCCAATACATACTCGGCTGTCCAGATGGGGACTTTTTCGCCAGTAAACGGATGCACGGCATAGGAGCCGGTAAAGCATCCGGTTACCTTTTTCTCTTGCTGCCGCTCTACATCGCTACGGCTTTTTACATAGGTCAAGTAGCTGTCCATTTCGGGTTGCTGCTCTTTGGTAGTAAGCTGTTGCAAAAACTCATGCTCAGGTGCTATTACCAAAAAAGTAACACCAAAAAGGGTATCTACCCGGGTGGTAAATACTTCAATAGCAAACTCTCTGTCAATGCGTAACCCTAATCTATCCACTTTAAATTCCAACAAACAACCCTCGCTTCGGCCAATCCAGTTGCGTTGTTGCTCTTTAATGCTTTCGCTCCAGTCAATGCGCGTTAAACCTTCCAACAACCTATCGGCATATTCTGTAATGCGTAGGGACCACTGGCGCATTTTTTTGCGGGTAACGGGGTGTCCGCCACGTTCGCTTTTGCCATCCTTTACTTCGTCATTGGCCAATACACAACCTAGCGCTTCGCACCAGTTTACCTCGGTAAACGAGCGGTAAGCCAAGCGGTAGCATTGCAGTATTCTTTCTTTTTGTTTGGGCGAAAAATTTGTCCAATCATCTGCAGTAAATGGTGGATGCTGCAAGGCATCGTATTGTTTCCAATCGGTATTACATCCACTCGTTTCAAAAATTTCTATCAGCGATAGAATACTTTCAGCACGGTCGTTTTCACGGTTATACCAACTGTTGAATAACTTCAAAAATATCCATTGTGTCCATTTGTAATATGATGGGTCGCAGGTTTTTACTTGGCGGTTCCAGTCGTAACTAAAACCAATTTTATCCATTTGCGAGCGAAAGGTAGCAATGGCTTTTTCGGTAGTTTGTGCCGGGTGTGTGCCTGTTTCTATGGCATATTGCTCTGCGGGTAAGCCAAAAGCATCGTACCCCATGGGGTGTAGTACATTAAACCCTTTGAGGCGTTTGTATCGGGCATAAATATCACTGGCCACATAACCAAGGGGGTGGCCAACATGTAAGCCCGCACCGCTGGGATACGGAAACATGTCCAACACATAATACTTGGGCTTATCGGCATCTTCGGTTACCGCATATACCTTTTCATCTGCCCAAAACTTCTTCCAGTCTTCTTCTATTCGCGTAAAATCGTATTCCATATCACCGCAAATAAATAAGATTTGGCGATACGATAAACCCGCTGTTATGCTACATCCATTTGCTATTGGGCATTTTCGGTATTTTAAAATTCCACCCTAAGCCGGCTGTCATTTTTAGCTCGTGCAATGGCACTGCTTGCGGTACATCTTTGAGCAACTGGCCGGTAACTCCCTGTAGTTTCATATAAAAGTTAAAAATAGAGCCAATGTAGTAGTTGCAACCTATTGTAGCACTTGCTAAAGGTACAGGGCTAATTTTGGTTCGCCTTATTTCTTCGCCAATTTTGTAACCGGCACTTACTAAGCCAATACCGGGTGTAAGCCCAAAGTATGGGTCCCAACGGCCTTGTTTGAGGATATGGTAATTGACTCCACCAAAAAACTGATGGTTGGCTTTGATACCGGTTTCATACTTTTTACCCAAGGGCACCGAGAACCACAAATTACCGGTAAGTGCTACATGATTATCAATAAATATATCTCCATCTCCGGTAATGTAAGCAGCAGCTCTCTTTTGTTGAAACAAATATCCTCCGGCTATGTTTCCATGAGAGCGAAAGTTGCCTTTGCGTTCTTTTACAATAGGTTGACTGAATGTGTTTTCTACGCATAGTACGCAACACAGTATCACAATTATCTTTTTCATGGCACTAGATTTTAAAGTTTTAGTGGATGTATTTCTCTTGGTTTAAATACTTGCAGACTATCAAAAAAACACAATGGTTTTTTGCCACTACTTTTTCGGTTTCCAGAGTTTAAAAAGTTTGTAACTGGCGCTTAGCGTAAAAAGCAGATGCCCTTCCCATCCTGCATTTTTATGGGTTTCTATGTAAATGCTGCCATCCTCATTTTCGTGGGTGTGTACTTCGTTGCCAAGGTGGAGCATGTACTGGCATTTGAGCGTAAGATCAAACTTAGGCGTAAGGTTGATGTGTGTGCCACCACCCATTTGCACTGCAGAACTCCACCGCTGTATGGGTTTGTTTCCCTCGCCATTTATCTTTACTCGTGTAAGGTCAAAGCAGTGGCCGGCTTCTATGTACGGAGTAAATAGCCGAGTGAATCCCTTGGGATGAAGCAGGTAGTACATTACGCTCCAGCCGATGTGGTAATCGTAACGAAGCGCTTTGTTGTTGATATTGTGCCAGATGACATCGGCATACCATTCTGTGTTTATGCGGTCAACGGGTTGTATGCGAAACTGCCCACCCATACCTATACCCGGATTTCTCCATTGGCCGTGGTCAAAAGTACTGAGTGTAGAGCGCACCCCTAAACTGAAATTACCGCCTTGTTTTTCGTATTGCGCAAACTTTGCTTCGCGGGCTTTTTGGCGCTCTTTAAATTTTTGCTGCGCAGAAAGTTGCGCGGGAGTTGCTGCCATGCACAGCAAAACCGGTAGCCAGATCAGATGCTTCATGGTGGTGGGTTTTGGTGATGTAGCACTGTATCATGGCGGGTATTTGAATGGGTAACGCTGGTTCTTGTATGAATATTGTGTGCGGCACAAAAAAAGGGAACCGTGTTGGTTCCCTTTTTAAAGAAATGATTGGAGAGCAGTTTTAGAAGTCACTCACCGATGTGTTTTTCTTATAGTTTTCAGATGCTTGCCAGTTGCTTTCTATATTAAGTTCAAAGCGGCTTTTGATAACGTGGGTTAGCGTAAAGCGAACATCTTTCACTATCCACTCATAAATGTGGCGGTCGTCAATGATGGTTTCATTTTTTGGGTCGCCAAATTTGTAGTTAAGAATAAAACGCATTTGATCCACATCATCATCATCACCTTTAATGTATGCTTTGTAAAAGCGGTTTTCATCATTAAAAAGATACAAGATGTCATCGCATTTTACAGCACCAATAAATTTGTCATCGCTGGGTATGGCAAAGGCATTGCGCAACATGCTGCGTTTGTCTTCTACAAATTTTACTTTGCTTCCATCGCGGAAGCAGCTGTCTTTGTGTACGCCCCAAAAAATATTTCTGAAATCCAGTACGGCATCACCTTCGGCACTAAAGCCCGAAAAAGCGGCAAACAACAGCGAGAGGGAAATGATTGCTTTCTTCATTTTAGTAGTTTTTGTTTTTACAGAACGCGAATATGTACTTTTTTAGTATTCGCAGAACTTCAAATGTTTCCTTGTTCAAACATTGTGTTGATAAACAAGTTAGCCGTAGGACGCCAACACCATGCCAGTGTTTAAGATGCCTCGCCCGGCTCCAATTCTTTTAGAGAATTTTTTGAAACTATGCTGTAGGTATAGAAAGCAATAAACGCCACGCAAGATATAATGGAGCCAATAATCATTACATTAAACCAATTGATGTACCAGAAGTAATAAAATGTATTTAAACTGATGGCTACCAGCAACAGGCGGAAGTACTCTGCATACATTACCCATTTTTTGTTTTCAAACAGTGCACCAATAATGAGCATGGTAACAATGAGCAGTAAAAAGAAAACTACCTTGTAAAACATACTGATGTCTTTAAAATTTGCCATGTACATCATGGCTCCGCTAAGCATTACAAAGTATTGTAATGCACTGTATATTTTCAGATAAACATTGGTATCGGCATTATACAGTTGATGCGTACCTTCGTCCACTTCCTTTACGTGTTGAAAACCACCCATGTAATCGGGTAACCAGCCGGGGCGGGCAAAAATGATTTTGAATTTATCAGCCCATTTCATTTGCCGGGCTTTTTGCCACATTTCTATAAAATAATGGATATTTGCCCATACCGGATTCCAGCTTTTTAGCTGTGTGGTGATGCCGTAGTGAATGGCCGAATCTTTTTCTTCTTCTTTAAAAGTTCCAAACATCCTATCCCAAATCATTAGTAAACCTGCATGGTTTTTATCAATATACTTAGGGTCTATGGCATGGTGTACCCGGTGGTGCGATGGGGTATTGAACCAATACTCTATCCACGGATGCAGTTTGCCAACTGCTTTGGTATGAATCCAATATTGCGATAAAGTGTGAACAATAGCCGCTCCACCAAAAATGAGCGGGTCAAAACCCAGCATAGGGATGGGTAGAAAAATGGGAAATGCCAACAGGTTGTGAAACCATGATTGGCGCAGGGCTACACTTAGGTTAAACTCTTCACTTTGATGATGTACCGAATGTGCAGCCCAAAAAATATTCATTTCGTGCCCCCAGCGGTGCGCCCAGTAAAATAAAAAGTCAAACAAGATTAGACACAGTAAAAAACTCCACCATGTTTTGGGCTGTTCAAAAGGTGCGTAGTGTTGGTGAAACCAAACATATATGCCCATCATCATTGCTTTAGTAAGTACACTAAACAACTGCTGCCCGGTACCTATCAGTAAATTATTGAGCGAATCATTTAAACGATACCAGTTTTTCTTTTTTGTGTAGCCATATAGCCACTCTATACCCATGGTGAGAAAAAAGAAGGGAATAACTAGCAGCATGTAAGCAGGATGCATAAGCCAACCGATTTTTTAAGTACGTGAAGTTACACTGAACTTAGATACGCAAAAGAAAACCGGAGGTTTTTTTCTGAAATGATGAAATTGTGATTTGAAGCGTAGTTGCTACAATGCCGGGAAGCTGCTTGGGTCCACTTCACTCATCATGCCATAGATTACTTCAAACACTTCTTCGGCATTGGGCTTACTAAAGTAATCGCCATCGGTGCCATAAGCAGCGCGGTGTTCTTTGGCGGTAATGGTGCGCGGCTCACTGTCTAACCAGCGGTAAGCGCCTTGCTCTTCAAATACCTTTTGGAACATATATGCACTCGCCCCACCGGGCACATCTTCATCCAAAAATACTACGCGGTTAGTTTTTTTAACCGATTTGATTATAGTGTGATTGAGATCAAAAGGAAGAAGTGTTTGCACATCTATTAACTCTACAGAAATGCCCACTTTACTGAGCTGCTCCATGGCTTCTTGTGCAATGCGTACACAACTGCCATAGGTAACCAGTGTTACATCATCGCCTTCATGCAATACTTCCGGTTGGCCGAGTGGAATGGTGAATTCACCGATATTATCTGGCAGCACTTCTTTTAGGCGGTAACCGTTCAAGCATTCAATTACCAACGCGGGCTCATCGCTTTGCAATAAAGTATTGTACATGCCGGCTGCCTGTACCATGTTTCGCGGTACACATACATACATACCACGCAGTGAGTTAATAATCATGCCCAGAGGAGAGCCGGTGTGCCAAATGCCCTCTAACCTGTGGCCGCGTGTTCTTACAATAAGCGGAGCTCGTTGTGAGCCGCGTGTGCGGTATTGCAGGCAGGCCAAATCATCGCTAAGTGGTTGTAGGCCGTATAATAAATAATCTAAATATTGGATTTCGGCAATGGGGCGTATGCCTCGCAATGCCAACCCAATACCCTGCCCCATAATAGTGGCTTCGCGAATGCCGGTATCAAATATACGGCTCTCACCAAACTTATCTTGCAGGCCATTGAAGCCCTGATTCACATCGCCTATTTTGCCTACATCTTCGCCATAGGCCACTACATCTTTTCGGTTAGAAAAAATGGTTTCAAAAGTGGTATTCAAAATTTCAAAACCGTTGAGTGTGGGAGAGGAGCTGCTGTAAACGGGTTTTACTTCCGCTACTTTTAAAGCGTTCAACGAAGTTTCGCTGTGTTGGTGGCTGCTGTAAACGTGTTGGTATTTTTGCTGAAAGTGGTTTGTCCACTCACGCAAATTATCCAAAGAAGCAAAATTTTCTCCACGTAAGATGTATAAGGTTTTTTTGCAAGCTTTCAGAATATCTTTTCGCACGGGGTCAATGGCCGAAGTCAGGTTGAGTAGCAGTGTGCTTACCTCTTCATTAGGATTACTTTCCAACACATTTTCCAGTAATTCTTTTGCTTCGTTTATCTCTTGTTTTAGTTGCTGAGTAAACTTTCGCCAGGCCACGGTTTTGCTTCCTAGCACATGTTTGCGGGCTTCGTCTTGTATGCTGTCACATTCCTCTTGGGTGGCTATGTTTGAGCTAATTAGCCATTCCTTCATTTTAACTATGCAATCGTGCTCTTTTTCCCACTGCATGCGTTCTGCGCTTTTGTATCGCTCGTGCGAGCCGCTGGTAGAGTGTCCTTGAGGTTGAGTAACTTCGGTAATATGAAATAATGCAGGGGTATGTGTTTCTCTTATTTTAGCCACACCCGTCTTGTAAGTGTGTACCAATTTCGGATAGTTCCAACCCTCACAAATGTATATATCCATTCCGGTACCCGATGCCTCTGGTGCAAATCCGCGAAGTATGGTGCTGATGCTTTCTTTGGTAGTTTGGTATTTTTTGGGTACCGAAATGCCATAACCATCGTCCCAAACAGATACGGCCAGTGGCACTTGCATCACACCAGCAGCGTTAATGGTTTCCCAAAACAATCCTTCGCTGGTAGAGGCATCGCCAATGCTCACAAATGAAACTTCGTTTCCATTGTCCGAAAACTTATCACTCGCATTTTTGAGTGCGCTGTTATGGCGGTAAAGTTTAGATGCAAGGGCCAGTCCTAAAGAGCGTGGCATTTGCGATGCGGTAGGCGATGCATCGGCACTGCTGTTGTAGCGCTCGGTTTGGTTGAGCCAATCACCATTATCATCTACCAAGCGGGTGGCAAAGTGCCCGTTCATTTGGCGGCCACCGCTCATGGGCTCTTGCTCGTGGTCGGTATTGGCGTATAGTTGAGCAAACATTTGCTCTACGGTAATTTCGCCCAATGCCAGCATCCAGGTTTGGTCGCGGTAGTAGCCGCTTCGCCAGTCGCCTTTTTTAAAGTGCTTGGCTAAGGCAATTTGCGCTACTTCTTTTCCATCGCCAAAAATGCCAAACTTAGCTTTGCCGGTCAGTACCTCTTTGCGGCCCAGTAAACTGGCTTCGCGGCTGATACAGGCCAAACGGTAATCGGCCAGTACTTCGTTTTTAAATTCTTCTAAAGAAACTCTCTTTTCTACATCGGTTGCGTAGTGTGCCATGCCGCGAATATAGGCAAACGCAGGTTATTGGTGGATTGACTGAATGAAGGATTTACAGATTGCGGGCAGGTGACTTGCACCGCATTTACTCATATAATGTTGGTGTAATTACCTACTGCCCAAATGCGTACAAAATCGTAGCTTGGTAAAGCTGAATTACTCCACTTCAGCTTGTGCTTTTTTTCTGGATCTCCACCAAAAATAGCCCACAGTACCAAGTATAATGTAGGGGGTCATAAACAAGTACATAATACCTTTATTTAACCCCTCAGCAGCAGAGGAGCCGGCATCTAAAGAGGTTTCTGCAGTGGCCTTGCACATGGCGCATTGGGCAAACGAATATTCGTTAAACAAAAGAACCAAAGTTAACAAGCAGATTGTAGCAATGAACCGTTTCATAATGCAAATGTAAACAGTTTTTGGCAGTACAAAGTTTAGTTTACACAAAGTAGTTGAGAGGGCAAACAAACGGTAAAGATGCTACCATCAGGTTTGGTTCTGCGTTGGTATATAATTTTACCCCCAAGCATATCTGCAATTTTGCGGCAGGTGGCTAAGCCAATACCGGTGCCATCAAATTGCTCCAGCGTGTTGATGCGGGCAAAAAGCGAAAAAATCTGCTCCGCATATTGGTCATCTATTCCTATACCATTATCCGCAAATTCAAATTTTATGTAGCCGTTTTCGTGCTGGTAGTTGATTTCTAAAACCGGTGGACTATCGGTATGTGTAAACTTAATGGCGTTGTGTATGATGTTAGAGAACAACTGATACATTAAATTTCTTTGCACATTTATACGTGGCAAACTACCCGATACCACCACTTTGCCTTTGCGCTCTATAATAAAATCTTGTTGCTCCTTTTCTATTTCACGAATCAGTTGGCTAACATCCACCAATGCCGGTTCTGCCATCTGCTGCTCTAATTTGGCATAAGCCAAAAGCTCATTAATGAGTTGTGTGAGTTGACCGGCATTTTTGAGGGTATAGTTAATGTACTCTTGTGCAGGTTCATCGAGCGTGTTGCCGTATTGTTTTTTGAGAAGGGTTAAAAAATTGACTATGCCGCGTAACGGAGATTTAATATCGTGTGCAGCTACCGTAGCAAAGTGCTCTAAATCGGTATTGCTACGCAATAGCTTGTGGTTGGTTTCTCGCAATAGCATTTCGGTATTCAGCCGGTCGCGGGTTTGCAGGCAAAGCGATAAACTATCGCTGAGCGAAAGCATAAATTGTACATCTTCCAGTTGCCATTTTTTGGGTATGCCTACCTGCTCAGCGCAAAGTATGCCGTATAGTACCCCGTTGTGCCATACGGGTACATCTAACAGGGAGCAAATGTTTTGTGGTTTTGAATAGCTTTCGTAAAACTCTTTAGTGGCCGGATGTGTAGCAATATCATCGGCTAAGATAAACGCATGCTCTTTGTTGATGTATTCAAAATATGCTTTGGCTTGTTGGTTACTCAACTTACTCACTGATACGTTTTGACTGATGGCTTGCAAAGAGTGCAAGTACAGCTTTTCGCAATTGATTTCCGTTTGCGACTCGTTGACCCACCAAAAACTTACTCACTCGCATTCCAGTATTGTGCCACAAGTTTGCAAGATGGTTTGTAAGGCGGTGTCAAAATCGCTTTTATCCATCATGCAAAGCGCAAGCAACTGGCTTTTAATCTCCAACATTTTTCTGCGCGATGAAATCTGCAATTGATAGTTTTGCTCTATATCGTGCTCGCTTTGACCGTTGCACAAGAAAAAATCCTTATACCTAGTTACCTGAAAATAGACCAGCGTTTGCTGCACCACTACAGTGAAAAAGTACGATGCTTTGTGTGTTTGCTGAATGTGGTCTTGTAAACTTTGGCTGAGCCGGTGGTCTTGCAGCAAATCAAAAATAGAATCTATTTGTTGGGTATGGCGAAGGAGTATTTTCATTCGCCTGTTGGTGAACACAATTTCTCCAGAAGGATTGAACGCTAACACCGGGTTGTGCAGTGCATCTAAAGGCGCAAATTCATCTTCAAAACTCTTCATGGTTTAAAAGTAAAGAATTAATTGATGTTTGTCAATACAGTTTTGAGTGGAGTGATAACCGTAATGCACTTAGTTTGGTACGCTTGGTAACTGGCTGTGAATAATGATTGAGTAAATTGAGATAGTTGTAACTATTGCCACGTATCTTCGTCAATAGTAATATGCAATGTTTTAACCGGGTTACGACAGTTTTTTTGAGTGCAGCTTTTGTTTTAGGGGCAAATGCCCAAAAAATAAATGCAGAGATTTTTATTCCCATTAGTAACCGCAGCGAAATTTGGTTGAAACCCAAAACCGATACTATAGAAAATCAGAAAAGCTACGAATTTAGAATTAGGGTTTCACCGGAGTTTAAAATTTCGCAATTTTTGTTTGAAAAAGGGTTAGCAGTGCACAATGATAGTGTGCTAGTGATAACGGCCAACAGCACCAAATACGGTAGTCTTGACACGGCTACACTTCGGGTGATAGTTACCAGCACTACCGGCTCGCGCATCATGCTTTTTCAAAAGCAGTTTATTGTACATGTGCCCGAAAGAATTTTTCCGGTTATCTCTAATCCGCACACTAATCTCATGAAGTTGAACGACAAAATCTGGTTAGAAAGAAACCGTCCATATCCTAAAAGTATGTTTATACAGTCGCAACCGTTTGTGGCCATGTATGATAATGAAGTAAACCTCAATGCTTACAAAGTAACCGGTGTTGTTATTTCGTTGCACGAAAAAGAAGGCCGTCAAATGGTATCAAAAGGCGATACCATCAGCATGGAAGCGCTAACAGAGCTAAAAAAGATAAAGCACCCCACGGCTGTGCATATAAAAGTAGATGCCCTGCAAGGCAAAAACCGCAAGAGCGCATGGAACAGAATTATTATCTATGACGAGTAAGTGCAAAGAGCACACTTTATGCTGATTTTGATTTCTATGCCAAAAACATACTTTTGAAAAAATTCTTGTAGCCCGTGACGAACCAAGCCCGAGTAGGCATTTTTACCACCATCACCATCATCATACTTGTTATCGGTTTTTATTTCCTCAAGGGAATTAACCTTTTTGAGCGGAGCAATTCGTACTATGCCGTGTACGATAGGGTGGATGGGTTATACAAATCAAACATTGTAGAAATAGATGGATTTAGAGTAGGTATGGTAGGCGATATGCAGCGCGATCCGGTAAGCCGTAAAATTGTAGTGCGGTTAGATTTAGACAAAGACCTGCAAATACCCAAAAGCGACAGCACCATTGCCAAACTTTTTTCTACCGATTTGTTTGGCACTAAAAAGATAGCACTCATTCTAGGTCGCTCAAATGAGCTTTTCAAAGATGGCGATACTATTCACACCTCTTTCAAAAAAGATTTAACCGAGTCTGTAGGTGCTCAAATAGACCCTATTATTACCGATGTAAAAAACATGATACCCACTTTAGACTCTACACTGAGTGGTATTAACTGGCTTTTTGATCGCAGAAATCCTAAAGGAATTAACGCCACTATAGGTACTCTTAAAGATGCCATAGACAATGTAAACATGCTGGTAGATGCCAACGAAGCCACCTTGCAACTGACCATCAAAAACATACAAAGCATTACCGCCAACATTGAAAAGAACAACGCAGAGTTAAGTAAAATCATTAAAAACTTTGGCAACATCAGCGATTCATTACAGCAAGCCAACCTCAAGCAGACAGTCACTAACCTTAATCAAACTGTAACACAGTTAAATGGTGTAATTGCCGATATTAACCAGGGCAAAGGCACTTTAGGCAAAGTGATTAAAGAAGACGGCCTTTATTCAAATATTGATTCTACAGTAGCCAGTTTGCAGACCTTAATCAAAGATGTAAAAGCACGTCCATACCGTTATATCAACATCAATGTATTTGGTGGTAAAAAGAAGGAAGAGCGCATAGAGAAGAAGTATAACGAAAGCGGTAAGTAAACTAAGGGGCTTTTAATCAGTCAGATTGTTCAAGTTTATTCGTATTTGGTTAATAAATCGCTTACTTCAAATCTGATAAACACACACCATGAAATTTTTTCCGGCAGCTACATTGCTGCTCTGTTTGATTGCCTCGTGCAGTAAGTATGATGATACTTACATCAACGGGAATGTACCACCACCCGACCGCACGATAGACTCAGCAACTATCAACCTTTATATCACTAAGGCATATATCAACTTAATCGGCAGAGAGCCGATACAGAACGAAACGCAACAAGCAAAAAGTATTTTAATTCAAAACAACTTTTCATTAGATAACCGTAAGCAGTTTGTAGATGCCATATTGGCCAAGCAGGAGTACATCCGCAACCAATACAATGTTTGCCGCATAGAGTATTTGCAGAATTACGACTCGGCAGATATTGAACAACAACTTTTTGTGTTTGATAACCTGCTCACTCAGCCCCAGTATGCACCGTTTTACGACTTAATCAATTATGAAAAAAACCGCTTGGTTTTACTTAAAAATTCGGCCAATGAGTTGTATGCAGGCACGCTAAATCAAAAGGGGATGCTTAAGCGCATGGCAGATAATTACTTTTATGATCAGATAAATATGGGTACTGAAAATTTTGTGGTCAGCACCTTTCAAAATTTTTTGTTTAGGTACCCTTCCGATGCAGAGTTAGCTAATGGAAAAACTATGGTAGATGGTAACACGGCTACCATTTTCCTGCAACTTGGCAAAAGCAAAACAGATTATTTGAACATTTTTTTTGATACTCCCGATTACTACGAAGGGCAGGTGCGGTTCATTTTCAAAAAGTACCTCTTCCGCGATGCCTCACCGGCTGAAATTGCCTACTACGGAAACGTATACAAGTCATCGGGAAATTACAAAAATTTGCAACGAGAAATTTTTTCATTGCCCGAATATGCAGGGCTTAAATAGCAATACATGAAAAAGCAACTTTATGTTTTAATTGCCTGTTTGCTGCTATCAGCCAGCGCGTGTAACAAAGAAAAACGCTACATCTATGTAGTAGAGCAGCAGGAGTTGTATCAAAATGCTGCCCAAAAAGTTAACCTCAAAACTACTGCTCAGTTTATATCCATAGCTTACAGCGATTTGTTTGGAAGTGCTATTACCAATGACGAGTTGCTGAAATTTGATGTGGCTTTGCAATCATTGGGCGATAAAAACACCATGCAGGATATGATTATTAAATCGCTGATCAATAGAAGTGGAGTGCTGCAAGTAAATGATGCAACCATGCGTGCCGATGTAGATGCTTTTATAGAAAATGAGTACCTGCGTTTTTTTAACCGCATGCCCAACGAATACGAACAATGGAAGTTGAAGGATATGATTGAAAAGAATGCTGACATTACCCCAAAGATGGTGTATTACAGTTTAATGACCAGTACAGAGTATAAATACTATTAAAAGAAACCTACAAGGTTTAAAAAGCAGATATGAAAAGGAAAACCTTCATAAAAAACACAGCTCTCACCGCAGCGGCAAGTATTGTTGCTCCATACATTTTGCCTACGGGGCGCTTGTTTGCGGCAACCGGTTCTCGCAAGGCCAACCATGTGGTTTTTTGCCTCTTTGCCGGTGGTGTACGTAATTTAGAAAGTATGGAAAAAGCCGAAGGCAACCTGATGCGGAATCTGCTCAATGGAAACGAGTCGGTGAGCAGTGATATTGTTTCGGGCATGACGCCACTGCCCACACCCGCAGCAAATCGTTTGCAGAGTTTTGGCACGCTATACAAAGAATTTAGATATGTAAGCGGCCCCACCGGCCACTACAATGGCCATACCACAGCCATTACCGGACGCTACTCAGATGCCGCCATTAAACTGAAAGAGCCACCGCAATATCCCACAGTGTTTGAGTATTACCGCAAACATAATTCGCCTTCAAAAAATGCACTAAATGCTTGGTGGATTACCGATTCGCTGGGACCATATCCCTATTTGAATTACAGCAAATACGATGGTTATGGAGCTATGTACGGTGCCAATATGTTAGCGCCTTTAAATTTAGTTTCACCTCAAACCAATACCATTCTCTCCAATCCATTTCAGCTCAGCGGTGCAGAAAACCAAAAGTGCGATATGATGCGAGGGTTTATGAATAGTCAGTTTTCTACCACTACTCAGCTGCCGCCAAACGGTATTGAAAACACCGTGGCTGATGCCGAAAAGCTGCAAACTTTTTTGCGCGCGCTCAATGTAGAGGCCGCAGCCGGTGGTCAAGTTAACGCATGGGGAGTGAACATGAACAGTGACATGTACAATATCTACTATGGCATTAAAGTGATGCAGGAGTTTAAGCCCGAGCTGATGGTAATAAATATGCAGGGGATAGACATTGGCCACTTTGATTTTACAAAATATGTCAACAATATACGCATGGCCGATTACGCACTCTACAAACTTTGGGAAGCCATACAAAGTACCCCCGGAATGGCTAACGACACGGTGTTAGTAGTTGCACCAGAGCACGGCAGAAACTTAGCACCAAACAGTGTGTCAGACATTTACGGACGCTATGCGCTGGATCACAATAACGATGAGATGAGCCGCAGAATTTTTTGTATGGTAGCCGGTCCGCCATCTGTGGTAAAACAAAACCAAGTGTTTAGTAACCCATTTGGAGAAAGTATAGATATTGTACCCACCATTGCCGATGTACTTGGATTTTATGATCAGATACCACCGGGTATGTTGCAAGGCAGAGTGTTAACCGAAGCATTTAACTAATGAATATGACGATGAAAAAGATTGGAGTAATCCTTAGTGTCATTTTATTCATGTCGGCAGTTTTATATTCCTGCAAAAAGGAAACCAACCCACCAGATAACCCATACGACAGCATAGACCGTGGGGATACCACCAAATACGGCATACCTGTAGACTCGCTCACCATAACTTATGTGCATCAAAAATTGTTGTTGGGTAAGTGTGCTTTACCGGGCTGCCATGTTGGCAATTTTGAACCTGATTTTCGTACCCCACAATCATCTTTTTCTACGTTGGTATATGCACCAATCAATAAAAATAACGCTGCTAAAAAATTCACCTACCGGGTTATTCCTTTTGATACTTCATATTCCGTGTTGTACGAGCGGGTAACCAATTGCTGTTTTGTGAACCAAAACGACCGAATGCCACAAGATAATATCGGCAATGCCTTGCCCGATTCAGACTTAGATTTGATTGCTTCGTGGATTATGAAAGGCGCCCGCGATATGTTTGGCAACGTTCCTAAACTGCCCAACGCTGAGCCAACCATTGAGGGCTACATTGCTTTTGATACCATATCTCTCATTCCGCCATTTGCAGCACCTGCGGTTTTTTACTCTAACACCCGGTTAGATAGTGTGTATTTTAATCCTTTTATAGTACCCCAGAGCAAAGGTGTGTTTTATGTGGCCGTAAGTGTAAAAGATGATAGCACCGCACAGGGAAATATGCAGTTCAATAAACTAAAAATTTCTACTAAAGAGAACGACTTTACAGGAGCTTGGCAATATAGTGCTACTTATCTTTCTGCGGGTAACTACCAAGGTTGGTTGCTTACTATACCTACCAATAACTTACCTGCTAACGATACTTTGTTTATGCGTTATTACGTAAATGATGGCGCACATGCACAAAACACAGAATTTCCGCGCAACGAACACATTTTGCCATACAAGTTGTATTGGTCATTTATTCGCCAATAGATAAAAGCACAGTTAATGAATTGCAGTAATTTATTTTTTGTAAGTACAGTGGCTATGGTGTTGTTGATTGCTTCTTCCTGCAAAAAAGAGGAACCCATAAGTGCCACTCCCACCATAAGTTTTGTTTCTATTAGCCCCAACCCGGCTATTAAAAATGCCGATGAGATAGATATTCTTATTGAATATACCGATGGTGACGGTGACTTAGGAGAAAATACCTCCGACAAGAAAAATGTGTTTGTAACCGATGAGCGCAACAACGTAACATACGAGTTCCGAATCTCACAACTTTCGCCCACTACCGGCATTATCATTAAAGGGAAGCTAAATATTCATTTGCCTGCACAGGGTTTTATTGACGATACGCATTCTTCAGAAACGGCTACATACAAAATTTATGTAGTGGATAGAGCCGGAAACAAGAGCAATGAATTGAAAACTTCTCCCCTCACAATTAATCAATAACTGGCGCGGTGCAAATGGCATACGCTCGTATAGTTTTGTGTCTGACTGAAATGCTGAGTCTGATTTCTGTGAGATTACTTCTTGGTTTTCTAAAGTTTTAGAAGTTTGCAACATGCAAAAAATCAAAGACATTATAGCGGCATCTGTTTCGGTAAAAAATCAAATACTAAACGATGATGCATTTCTAAGCAATATTCAAAAGGCAGCAGAAATTATATCAGCCGCATTTCAAAATGGCCACCGCTTGTATTTGTGTGGCAACGGAGGCAGCGCTGCCGATGCGCAGCATTTAGCCGCAGAGTTTACAGGGCGCTTTTACAGTGATAGGGAACCGCTTCCGGCTGAGGCATTGCATGTCAATACTTCGTTTCTTACCGCAGTGGCTAACGATTATTCTTATGATGAGATTTATGAGCGCGCCATTAAAGCACACGGCAGAGCCGGTGATGTGCTGATTGGAATTTCTACCAGTGGTAACTCAAAAAATATTTTGCTGGCACAACAAGAAGCAAAGCGTAGAAACATGTTGGTTTTTTCGTTTACCGGTGCTACCGGAGGAAAGATGAAAGAAAGCTGCGATGTGTTATTCAATGTGCCCAGTACCGATACACCACGGATACAAGAAAGCCACATACTTATTGGCCACATTATTTGCCAGTTAGTAGAAGAACAACTATTTTCAGGCAAACAGTGAATAGCTTGTTAACCCCCCACATTATATTACCACCGGCTATCGTTTTAGCTGGCGGACTGGGCACACGGTTACGCAGTGTGGTGCAAGATTTGCCCAAACCCTTGGCTCCGGTTAATGGCAAGCCGTTTTTACACCATGTGTTATCGTACTTACACAAACAGGGTATTGAGGACGTGGTATTATCAGTTGGCTACAAAGCCGATTTGATTGAGCGGTATTTTGGCGATAGCTATTTGGGAATGAACATCAGGTATAGCCGCGAAGAGGAGCCGCTGGGTACCGGTGGAGCCATAAAACAAGCATTTGCATTAACCGGCAGCGAAGCTTTTATACTAAATGGCGATACTTATTTTGATGTTCCGCTCAACGGTTTGTACCAAAACTTTGCCGGTAGCAAAACGTATGCAGTGCTGGCTGCTAAACCCATGAAAAACTTTGACCGATATGGCTCACTGATTTTAGATGACCAAAACAACATTTTAGCGTTTCAAGAAAAAAAATCGCTGCCCGAAGGAATGATTAATGGCGGAGTGTATTGTGTGAGCCGAACTATTTTTTCTGTTTCTCAACCCGGGCACAAATTTTCTTTTGAAAAAGAGGTATTGGAAAAGCATGTAACCACATTGCAACTCCGTGCCTTTATTTGCGATGGATACTTTATAGATATAGGCATACCCGAAGATTACCAGCGTGCGCAGCACGACTTTGTGTAGCGCGCTTTATTTTGCATACTTGCTTGAATGGTTCACCCGACTTCCTATTTTTACCCACAACAATTGTGTTATGTATAAACTCCTTACGCTTGTTTTTTTATCGGTCACTGCTATGTGTATTTTGCCTTCGTGCAAAAAATGCTACAACTGCTATAACGATTGCGTGCAATGCAGTATTACAGTAGGCAGCAACTCCTTTAGCCAAGTGCTTTGCAGCGATAGCTTTGATAACCAAGCCAACTATCAGGCGGCCATTAACGCCTCGCAATCTGCCGGATATACATGCAGCAAAACAGAATCTACTTACTCTTTTAACTACTGCATCAGTAAAGATGGCGATGAGTTTTACCAAAATTATTTCAACAAAAACAAACGGGTAACCTGCGATGAAAAGTAATGTATGGGTTGTTGTACTGGCTGCATTTGCAGTTACGGTTTTTAGTTGCAACAAAAAGGAGCAAACCTGCAATTTGGGCAAAATGTTTGTTACCGATGGTAGCAACACCACCCGGCCAACTGTTTATAGCTATTATGCCGATGGTAGAATTCAGAAAGTGTTGCACCCCACATTAAACAAAGATAGCATAGCATACACCACAGACTCTGTATTTGTATGGTCCCGCGATAACAAAGACTCACTTGTAGCTTACTTGGCGGCTTCATTGGCAAATGGGCAAAACATTGGCACCGGTTCAAAAACGTACTACAACTATTTGGGAGCCGTAACCGGTACAGAAACCACAGCTGCACAATACAACACAGCCGGCCAATTGGAGAGCAAAACCACCAACAGCAGTATTGGCTTACAAGCCAATACGTTTAATTACTCTAATGGAAACCGCACCAGCGGCAAACACTACTCCGGCTCTACGCACGATATAGATTATTTGTTCTTCTACAACACTGCCCAAAACAAAACAGGGTTCGATTTTTTTGAATTCAATTACACCACTTTGTTTGGCAAAACAGATAACAATCTTTTAGACAGCATTTACATGATTCAGCTACCGGCTAATGACACCATAAGGGTGCAGTTTGCGCACACCTTAGACCGTAACGGCTACCTCAGCAAAACGGTACGTACTTACCTTACACCGGTAAGTGGCATGGATACTAAGTATGTTACTTATCAATATTTTAACTGCTCTAAATAGAACCCTATGGCTACTTTTCGTAAAGTTTTGTTGGTGTTCGGCTTGCTCATAATTGTAGGGCTGGCGGTAACATTTTTCGTTTTTAATTTTACGTACAGCGAAGGAACCCGTGCTGGTGTACTTACTAAGCTAAGCAAGCGCGGTTTTGTACTTAAAACTTACGAGGGAGAGCTAAACATGGGCGGGCTGGGCAATATCCCCAATACCGCTCAGGCAAATCAGATTTGGAATTTCTCAGTAAAAAGCGAAGCGGTGGCTGCTGAATTGCAGAAGCACGAAGGCGAGCGGGTAGTATTGCAGTACGAAGAGAAAATCAAAGCCATGCCTTGGCAAGGAGAAACCAATTATTTTGTTACCGGGGTGAAGGAGGTGGAGTAATAAAAAAAGATACAGGCAAAAAAAATCCCCACCATTCGGTGGGGATTTTTTGTTTTTAGATAGTTGGATAACTACTCAGCAAGCGTCCAGGTATTAGTTCTTCCCAAAATAGAGAAGTTGCAGATAAAGCCACGCAAATCAAGTGTAGTACCTTTCATGGTAATTTTGCCGCAGTAGGTTTTGCCATTACGCGGGTCATAGATAGTGCCGCCATCGTACACATTAGGGTCTTTGGGATCCACAGAGTACCCGCGCAGGTTTATCATACCCATAATTGGGTCTTTGCGCTTGGCCTCATCGGTATTGTTTTTATCTACTTTGGGTTGTTTGGTGTCGGGGTCGTTGGGTTCACTCAACCATACTATTTTGCCATAGTACTTACCGTCTTTGGCTAAGTAAATCTGAATTTTACTGGTTTTTTCTTGGTTGTACCATACGCGCTCTATCTGGTTTTTTTCGCGCTCCTGCATCAGTACAAAAGACATTAGGAATAGAATAGTAGCAGATAATGCTGCAGCAATAGATAGGTTTCTTTTCATGTGCATATTTTTTGTGTTTAAGAATTCAAATGCAATGCCAATTTATTAAACAACCACTACCAACCAAATGAGTAACAATTCAACTTCACATAATTTCTACATTCGCTCCACAAATTTCTAAAACATGAGAAGCGATTTATACAACGGACACGATTATTACCAGATAGATGACTTGCTTACACCGGAGCACAAACTCATCCGCGAAACTATTCGCAACTATGTAAAGAAAAACCTAAGCCCAATTATAGAAGACTACGCACAGCGCGCAGATTTCCCCAAACATATTGTAAAAGAACTGGGCGAAATAGGTGCATTTGGCCCCAGTTTACCGGCCGAATATGGCGGTGGCGGTTTAGATGAAATTGCTTATGGTATAATTATGCAAGAATTAGAGCGTTGCGATTCGGGCGTGCGCTCTACGGCCTCAGTACAAGGTTCGCTGGTCATGTATCCCATTTACAAGTATGGTAGTGAGGAGCAGCGCAAAAAGTATCTGCCCAAACTGGGTAAAGGAGAATTGTTTGGCTGCTTTGGATTAACTGAACCCAACCATGGCTCTAACCCGGCCGGTATGGAAACCCGCATAGAAGATAAAGGCGATCACTACCTGCTCAATGGCGCTAAAATGTGGATTAGCAATTCGCCCTTGGCAGATATTGCAGTAGTATGGGCAAAAAATGAAATAGGTAAAATACGTGGCGTGATAGTAGAGCGCGGTATGGAAGGATTTACCACCCCCACCACACATAACAAGTGGAGTTTGCGTGCCTCTATTACCGGTGAGTTAGTGTTCAATAATGTTAAGGTGCCCAAAGAAAATTTATTGCCCAACGTAGAAGGTATCAAAGGCCCCTTGGGTTGTTTATCTACAGCGCGCTACGGTATTGCTTGGGGAGCCATAGGTGCAGCATTAGATTGTTATGATACAGCTTTGCGCTATGCCAAAGAGCGCGTGCAATTTGGTAAACCAATCGGGCAGTTTCAGTTGCAGCAGAAAAAACTGGCGGAGATGATTACCGAGATAACCAAAGCACAATTGATGGTTTGGCGATTGGGAGTACTCAAAAATGAAGGCCGCGCCACACCGGCACAAATCAGTATGGCCAAGCGCAATAGCTGCGATATGGCGCTAACGGTAGCCCGCGATGCCCGCCAAATGCTGGGCGGCATGGGTATAACCGGTGAGTACCCTATTATGCGCCACCTTATGAATTTAGAAACTGTAGTGACCTACGAAGGCACACACGATATTCACTTGCTGATTACCGGCCACGATGTAACCGGTTTAGATGCTTTTAAATAGATTTTTGTTTACAGATGTTTGAAACAGAAATCAACACCAGTGTGGCTAAAGCTGCCGCTTGGCTACACAAAGGCGAAGTGGTAGGCATACCCACCGAAACAGTTTATGGCCTGGCCGGAAACGCGCTGAACGAAGATGCGGTGCTCAAAATCTTTAAAGCCAAAAATCGCCCGCATTTTGATCCGTTAATTGTGCATGTACACAGCATTGCAGCTATTGAAAAGTATGCTGCGCATATTCCGCCCAAAGCCAAGCTGCTTTTACAAAAATTTTCTCCGGGGCCGCTTACGGTGCTGTTACCAAAGCGGGAGTGTATTCCGTATTTGGTTACATCGGGGTTAGATACGGTGGCCATACGGGTACCTAACCATCCACTCACCTTGCAGTTATTGCAAGAAATAGATTTTCCGTTGGCGGCACCAAGTGCCAATCCTTTTGGGTACATCAGCCCCACCTCCTCGTACCATGTGTACGACCAGTTGCATGGGCGCATACCTTACATTTTAGATGGAGGAGTAACCGATGTAGGGGTAGAAAGTACCATAGTGGGATTTGTGGATGATGAAGTAGTAGTTAACCGCTTAGGCGGATTAGCCGTAGAAGAGATAGAAAAAGTGGTAGGCAAAGTGCGGGTAGAAACACAACAATCTGCCAACCCTAAGGCCCCCGGTATGTTGCAGCACCACTATGCGCCAAAAAAGAAAATGTTTTTGCTGGAATCGGCCGGTAAGGCAACCGACTTAGAGGCGGGGTATATTTTATATAACGAGCATTTGCCATACATTTCTCATCAAAATCAAATCTTGTTATCGCCAGCGGGCAACCTGAGCGAAGCTGCAAAAAACTTGTTTGCGGCTATGCGCCAGTTAGATAAAAGCGATGTATCGGCAATTTATGCCATTCGTTTTCCGGAGATGGGCTTGGGCAGAGCCATTAACGACCGCCTTTACAGAGCTAGTGTGAATGAATGAGCGATTGGTTTCGCCATTCCGCAAAGGTGTAGCTATAGGCGTGTTTCTCATCTGCTGCAAAAGTTTCTTCGCTTACTTTTTGCCACTCTTTATTTAGCACCGGAAAAAACGCATCGGCATCTTCAAATGTGTGGTGTACTGTGGTAAGGTATATGCAGTTGGTTAACGGCAGGCATTGCTTGTAAATTTCTGCTCCGCCTACTATCATCAACTCTTGCTCGCCACATTCGCGGGCAAAATCTATACCTTCTTGCACACTGCTTACTACTTTGCAGCCGGGTGCCGCATAGTTTTGCTGGCGGGTAACTACAATGTTTACTCTGCCGGGCAGCGGGCGAAATTTTTCGGGTATGCTTTCGTACGTTTTGCGACCCATCAGCACATGGTGCCCATAAGTAATTTCTTTAAAGCGTTTCATATCGGCAGGCAAGCGCCACAGCAGGTCGCCTTGGGCACCTATGGCCAAGTTATCACTAATGGCTACTACAATGGATAGTTGCATAGTTTACTTGCCTTTGATTGCTGTAACAGTTTTATAGCCCAGCCATCCCATTGGAAAGTATGCCAACGTAAGGTCGGTGACATTAAACCACATTGGTGCAGGAAGCATTTTTACGGCTACTACACCGCCTACAAACGAAAACGATGCCACCAATACACACAGCCACAAAGCCCGGTTAGCTGCTAAAGCGGTGGTAATGGCTGCACCCACCAATGTGCCTAACGCATGAGCCAAAAAAGGCATTAAAAAATGTTTGGGTTGAAATAGATGGATGGAGGACTGAAGCCCTTCTATTGTTTTTACATCTGCGCCTTCGGGCGGAGGAATAATGTAGCCGCTAATTTGGATTAAAAGCATGTTGGCTATACCGCCAATAACTAATCCGGCAAGTACTGTCAATATATTGCGTAGGATAGGATTCATGAGTGGCAAGGTATAAAAAATCTTTATGCGAGTAAGTGAGAAAGCAGTTATAGCTTACTTAAAACAGGTTTGTTGAACAAAGTGAAACGCTAAAAATTCAATAAATCTTTCATGTCAAAAACTCCTTTTTTGCCTACCAACCATTTTGCGGCTACTACTGCACCTTCGGCAAATCCTCTGCGGCTTTTGGCTTCGTGTGTAATGCTGATAGAATCTACAGCAGAGGTGTAGGTAACCGTGTGTGTGCCGGGCACGTTGGGCTGGCGCAAAGCTACAATAGGCAGCAGGGGAGCAGTTGATGTTTCTCCCTCATTAACTAACTGCCATTTTTGGTAGCGGTCTATTTCGGGTAGTATCACTTCGGCAGTTTTAACCGCTGTACCACTGGGGGCATCTTTTTTTTCGGTGTGGTGTATTTCTACCATGTCTATTTGGTACTGCGGTTGGGAGTTCATGAGTTGCGCCAGTTTGCGGTTGGCTTCCCAAAACAGGTTTACACCAATGCTAAAGTTAGGAGAGAAGAACAGCGCACCGTTTTTTGCAGCACATTGGGTTTTTACTTCATCTAACTGGTGTAACCATGCGGTGGTGCCTACCACTACCGGAATGCCGGCTTCAAAACAGGTGTAGATATTTTTTACCGCAGAATCGGGCTGGGTGAACTCAATGGCTACATCGCACTGTTGTAAGTTTTGTGTGGTAAGTTCGTGCAGGTTTTGTTCCGTTACTTTCAATACCACTTCACCGGCCTGAGTGTCTTTGATAACTTGCTCAATTTCTTTACCCATTTTTCCGTATCCGATAAGTGCAAATTTCATGATGTGGCTGTTTTATAGTTTGGGTGGTAGCAGAAAACTGATGCGGGCTGCTAATGGTACTACCGTGGCATTCCCTTAATCATGCGGCCGGCAGAGGTCATTTTTTGCATGCTCTTCATCATCTTCTTCATTTCTTCAAATTGCTTCAGAAACTGGTTCACTTCCTGTATGGTGTTGCCGCTGCCTTTGGCAATGCGTACTTTACGTTTGCCGTCTAATAGCTCGGGGTTTTCGCGCTCTTTGGGGGTCATGGAGTAAATGAGGGCTTCAATTTTTTTGAACGAATCATTGCTGATGTCCACATCTTTTATGGCTTTGCCCATGCCGGGTATCATGCCCAGCAGGTCTTTTACATTGCCCATTTTTTTAATCTGGCTGAGTTGCGCCAAAAAGTCGTTGAAGTTAAACTGGTTCTTGCGTATTTTTTCTTCTAACTCCTTGGCTTTTTTCTCGTCATATTGTTGCTGGGCTTTTTCTACAAATGATACAATATCGCCCATGCCCAAAATACGCGAGGCCATACGGTCCGGGTGAAAAACATCTAGCGTATCAAATTTTTCGCCCGTGCTTACAAACTTGATGGGCTTGCCTACGGTGTACGAAATAGTGAGTGCGGCACCACCACGGGTGTCGCCATCTAATTTGGTAAGCACCACGCCATCAAAATTGAGCAAGTCGTTAAACGCCTTGGCGGTGTTCACGGCATCTTGGCCGGTCATGCTATCTACCACAAACAAAATTTCGTTGGGGTTAGTAGCGGCTTTTACCGCTGCTATCTCCTTCATCATTTCTTCATCTACGGCTAAGCGGCCAGCGGTATCAATAATTACTAAGTCTAACCCTTGTTGCTTAGCTTGTGCTATACCGTTCAGGGCAATTTGTACGGGGTTCTTGTTTTCTTTTTCGTGGTAAACAGGCACGTTTATTTTTTCGCCCAGTACAATCAACTGGTCCACAGCCGCGGGGCGATACACATCACCGGCCACCATCATGGGGCGCTTGTACTTTTGAGTTTTTAAAAAATGCGCCAGCTTGTGTGTAAAAGTGGTTTTACCCGAACCCTGCAAACCAGCAATCAAAATTACCGCTGGGCTGCCTTTAATGTTGAAATCTGCTGCGGTGCCGCCCATGAGTTGGGTCAGTTCATCGTGCATCACTTTGGTCATTAACTGCCCGGGTTGTACGGCAGTAAGCACGTTTTGACCCAGAGCGGCTTCTTTTACTTTATCGGTAAACTCTTTGGCGGTTTTGTAGCTCACATCGGCCTCCACCAGTGCCTTCCGGATTTCTTTTACCGTTTCAGCAATGTTGAGTTCGGTAAGTTTGTGCTGGCCTTTGAGGGTTTTAAACGCGCCTTCTAATCGTTCTTGTAATGATTCAAACATGATGCTTCAACTGTTTTTTTGAGGGCTGCAAATGTAACCGAGAATGGCAATTATTAGAGCTAATAGTCTGGCGTTAAAATACCCGTTTAGAGGTATTGGAAAGCCGAAACACATTCGTTTTTTTCATTTTTTCAGTTTTCACCCTTCCAATTTCAATATTCGTTTACATTAGCCCTACAACCCGCCCCTGATATGATAAACCGTCTATACACATTAGCCCTCTTTTGTACGTTGTTTTGCGCTGCTGCCATAGTGCCTCAGCAGTTGTACGGCTCACACGCTATGGGTGCCGATTTGCAGTATGAGTGCATCAATGCATCTACTAATACCTACAAAATAACCCTGCGTTTTTACCGCGATTGCAGCGGCATTAGCGCACCCACCTCATTGTTGGTTAATGTGCAGTCAGCTACTTGCGGGCAAAGTTTCACCGCTACATTACTGCAAGAACCCTGCGCTAATCCAAACCCCAACGGAGGTATTCCGTGCGAGGTTTCGCCACTGTGCAACTCGGCCATTGGGCAAAGCACCTGCAGCGGTGGCACGTTTCCGGGCGTACAGGCATTCACTTATTCTGCCACGGTGCAGTTTCCGGCCGCTTGTGCAGATTGGGTAATTAGCTTTAGCGAGTGCTGCCGCAATGCGCAAATCACTAACCTCCAAAACCCCGATTCAGAAGATTTGTACGTAGAAGCGCGGCTCAACAACACGGGCAATATTTGCAACAACTCACCCGAGTTTACCACCCTGCCGGTGCCATTTATCTGCGCCAATCAGCCCTTTAGCTACAACCACGGTGCGGTAGATATAGATGGCGATTCGTTAGTGTACTCACTGGTTACCCCGCTTACTACCGGTGGATTGCCCATCAATCATGTAGGCGGTTTTTCGCCCACCAACCCTATGTTTACCACACCTGCCAATACCTTTGGTTTTGGCAGCAGCACGGGGCAAATGAACTTTACCCCCAACGGAGTACAGGTAGTAGTGGTTACGGTTTTGGTAGAAGAATACCGCAACGGAGTACTCATTGGCTCTACCATGCGCGATATACAAGTGGTGGTAGTAAATTTAGCGGGCTGCGCCAACCCTATCCCCACCTTTAGTAATGTAATACAACCCACCGTTCAAAATGGCGTTTATGTAAACTCAACACTGGTGCAGGTATGCCCCGGGCAGGTGGTATCGTTTAGCACCTTGGCGGTAGAGCAATCGGGCGATTCGGTCTATCACACCAGTAATGTGGCGCAGGTCATACCCGGTGCGCAGTACACCACCGCTTACACTAAAAAAGATTCCAGCTACGGCTACTTTACCTGGCAACCCACCGGCTTAGATACGGGTATGAATACCTTTATCGTAGAAGTAAAAAACAACAGTTGCCCACTCAGCAGCAGCCAGGCGTTTGCCATTACCGTACAAGTGTTGGCAGGCACCTATGCCGGGCCAGATGTGGCGTATTGCCCCGCAGGCGGACCGGTGCAGTTGCAGGTCTATGGCGGTACTGCGTTTACCTGGGCACCTACTGCCGGATTAAGCAATCCCAACATCAGTAATCCTACAGCTTCGCCAACTTCTACTACACAGTACATTGTTACCAGCAACCTCAGCAACCTCTGCAAAAACACCGACACGATTGTAGTGAGCGTAGTACCCGATTTTACCTACACGCTCTCGCAAACCGAAGACACAATTTGCCGTTTTGAGTTTGCGCAGCTCACCGCACAGCCCGAAGCCACTTACGCCCCATATCAATACACTTGGGCACCGGCACAGAGTTTAAACAATGCCAACATCAACAACCCTACCGCACAGCCCGATTTTAGCACTACGTACGTAGTAACCATAAAATCTAACCTGGGTTGTGTCATTAAAGATTCGCTGCGCGTAATTGTAGAAGGCCAAGGTCCTGCGGTGAAAATAACTGCCGATAAAATCAAAGTTTGCCCCGGTGATACCATACAACTTACTGCCGATGTTTCTACCATGCCCTGCGGCATAAACGTGGTACCTTGTGTAGGCAATTATGTAATAAAAGACATAGGCACCGGCAGCGGCAGTACCACTACCGGCACCCCATATTCCGGTTTTTATTCCGATGGAAGAATACAGATTTTATACCGCGCCACCGAGTTAACCGCACAGGGGCTGCAAGCCGGCACCATTACCGATATTGCCTTCGATGTGGCCCAAAAAGTAAGCTCTCAACCCTTCAATAACCTCACCGTAAAAATGGGTTGCACCAACCTCAATTTCTTCAGCGGAAACTATGTGGGCGGTTTAGCCGTGGTAGCCAACCCCACCGCCTTCAGCACCACTATTGGCAGCAATACACACACCTTAGATTTTCCGTACGATTGGGATGGACAAAGCAACCTTATCGTAGAGCTTTGTTTCGATAACAACAGCTATACTAACGATGATGCCGTAACCATTACCAACACCGGCTACAACTCGGTACTATACCGCATTGCCGATAACACCAGCGGCTGCAACCTAACCGCACCTACCGCCAGCGCGCTCAGACCCAACACACGGTTCATACAATGTATAGAGCCGCCTAAAACCATCACCTATGCCTGGACCCCCACCACCGGTTTGTTTTCACCCGACTCATTAAATACCAAACTCATTTTGAACCAAAGCACCGAGTACTTCTTAAACGTAAGCGATGGAGAGTGTACCGGTGGCGGCTCCATCTTACTTAACATAGATACTTCTTTCACCATATCTGCCGGACCCGATGTACCGTTTTGCAACGGTTCCCCGGCCCAACTGCAAGCTACACTCGTAGGCACACCACCCAACTGGTTAGGCGGTGGCATTTGCGGTATCAACGGCACCCCTTGCGCCAGTGGCAACGTTACCCGCACCTACAACCCCACGGGTAGTTTCAGCAGTTCGGTCACTATTTTTGATGGCGCTTTCTTTGGTGCCTTAGAAGACCAACGCTCGCAAATGCTCTACCTCGCCAGCGACTTGCAGGCCGCAGGGTTCACAGCCGGAGCCATCAGTCATATTGGTTTTAATATTCCTGCAAAAAGCACGGTATTTCCGTTCAATAACCTCAGTGTAAAAATCGCTTGCACCAACAAAACCGCCCTCACCAATACTTGGGAGCCGGCACAGTTGGTGTACACCAATGCCACTTACCTTACCGTAGCCGGTTGGAACGACCTGCCCCTCACCACCGCGTACGATTGGGATGGGCAATCTAACCTCATAGTAGAGTTGTGTTGGGATAACCCCGATAACTTTCCCTCATCGGGCGCAGACCCCATTACCGCCATTACCCGCAACTACGATTGTTTCCACACCACCACCGGCACACTTACCGTGGGTTGCAACCTAAGCACAGCAGGTAACCTGTTTCAGATTTTGCCGGCCATGCGCCTGCGCATGTGTGCCAGTGCCACCGTGCCCATAACTTACGTATGGCAACCGTCCACCGGCTTAAGCGCAACAAACATTGGCAACCCGCTCGCATCGCCACCTGCAGCCACCACCTACACCGTTACGGCCTACTTTGGCGGCACCTGCCCTAAGGTAGATTCAGTAACCGTTATTCCCCAAACCTTCCCCTACACACTGGCGCCCGATACCTTTATTTGCGAAGGGCAAAGTGTTTTACTTAGCGTTACCGGAGGCAACCAATACGTTTGGGCACCAGCCACCGGCTTAAGCTGCACCAACTGCCCCAACCCAACAGCCGACCCCACCGCTACTACCAATTACATTGTTCAAATAACCGATACCACTACCGGTTGTAAAGTAACCGATACTGTTTTGGTAGATATAGTGAACCTCAACATCACCGCGCTTTGGGCAGATACACTCATAGACCAAGGTACACCCATACAATTGTTCACCACCACTACCGGAGGTAACGGCAACTACACGTACGTATGGAGCCCCGCCCAATATTTAGACAATGCCACTGCGGCCAACCCCGTTTCCACACCCATTACCAATGTACTCTACACCGTAACCGTTAGCAATGGCCCCTGTACAGATACCGCTTCCGTAAATGTGAGAGTAAACATTATAGAAAGCCCCATCAAAATGCCCAATGCTTTTTCGCCTAATGGCGATGGCAAAAACGATGGCTTTTACCCCGTAAGTTTCAATGGTATAGCCACCGTAAAAAGCTTCCGCATATACAACCGCTATGGGCAACTCATACACGATAGCAACCAACCCTGGGATGGCAAGTTCAAAGGCGCAGAGCAACCCGCAGGCACCTACTTATACTATGTAATAATCAGCCGCCCTTTTCAGCAAGACGAAAACGTACAGGGCAGCTTTACGCTTTTAAGATAATTGCAAAATTTTGATTCGGCTTCCGGTAGGTGTATCACCTACCGGAATACCGCCTACCGGCAGTTCCTCAAAAGACTTGAAGTCGAATGTTGGTTTTTCTTTTTTCATATTACTGTATCAAGTTTAGTTACTATTTAACTCTTGACACAGTTTATTGAACAGACTCGCAAAAGCAGGTTAAAAAGCTCCATTTTTGAGCCAAATGCTCACTTCCGCCTTCTCCTCCCTCGTTTCCGCCCTCTCCTCCCTCGTTTCCGCCTTCTCCACTTTCGCTTCCGCCTCCTCCACTTTCGCTTCCGCCTCCTCCAAAATCGTTTCCGCCCATTCCTTCTCTGCTTCCGCCTGCACCAAAGTAATTTCCGTCTGCTCCCCAATAGCTTCCGCCTCCTCCTAAATCATTTCCGCCTTCCCGGCATTTACTTCCGCCCGTTCCAGATCAGCTTCCGCCTCCTCCAAAATCCTTTCCGCCCCCTCCACCTTAACTTCCGCCTGCTCCATTTTCATTTCTCCCTTTCCCGTTCTTCCAAGTCTTCCGAAGGGAGACTTGGAAGTTTTAAATAATGGAAAGTCTCTGACTTTCCTATTTCGGCTATTTTCCTATTGGTGGGTGTCCCACCCACCAAACCAACACCCGCTCGTGCCGCTCCATCAAGCGGCTCCTGTACCTTAATGGCCTTGGAGTACTTAGTGGTCATTACTTGTATTCTGCATTCCTATGTTCCCTATGTGTCTATGTGGTTTTTAGTGATTTACTACCGGCAGGTCCCCCATCTACCGGCATAACACCTGCCGCAAGGTACACTACCCACCCCAAAGCAAAACATCAAACGGCTAATCTCACCCACTGCGGTTAGCTTGCTAAAACCACAAACTATAAACCACAAACCCGCAAAGCCGAAGGATGTGGATTAATAGCCAAAATCACGTTTGCTTTTCTTGCTTCTTCGTTTACTTTTGCCGCGCCTTAAAAAGGGCGTATTCGCTCATAAATCATTCAAAAACTATAATTATTTACAATGGCTGATGTAAAACCCGATGAAATTTCTGCGATTCTTCGCGAACAACTCTCCAACCTCAAAAGTGCAGCAGAACTTGAAGAAGTAGGCACCGTGTTGCAAGTAGGCGATGGTATTGCCCGCGTATATGGTTTAACCAACGCTCGTGCCGGTGAACTGGTAGAGTTTCAAAACGGCATCAAAGCCATTGTACTAAACTTAGAAGAAGACAACGTGGGTGTGGTACTCATGGGTCCTTCCGAAAAAATTAAAGAAGGCGACACCGTAAAACGCACAGGTGTTATTGCCTCTATCAAAGTAGGCGAAGGCATGTTGGGTCGTGTTATCAACACATTAGGCGAAGCCATAGACGGCAAAGGCCCCATCAGCGGCCAGTTGTACGATATGCCCTTAGAGCGCAAAGCCCCCGGTGTAATTTACCGCCAGCCGGTAAACGAGCCATTACAAACCGGTATAAAAGCGATAGATGCCATGATTCCGATTGGCCGTGGCCAGCGCGAGCTAATCATTGGCGACCGCCAGGTTGGTAAAACAGCAGTAGCTATAGATACCATCATCAACCAAAAAGAATTTTACGAAAAAGGTGAGCCCGTGTACTGCATCTACGTAGCTTGTGGTCAAAAATCAAGCACCGTAGCCAAGGTGGTTAAAACCTTAGAAGATAACGGTGCCATGCCTTACACCGTAGTTGTTTCTGCCTCCGCTGCCGACCCGGCTCCATTGCAATTCTACGCACCCTTTGCCGGTTGCGCCATTGGCGAATACTTTCGCGATACAGGCCGCCCTGCTTTGATTATTTATGATGATTTATCTAAACAAGCCGTAGCTTACCGCGAAGTATCACTACTCCTCCGCAGACCTCCGGGCCGCGAAGCATACCCCGGAGATGTGTTCTACCTGCACAGCCGCTTGTTAGAGCGTGCTGCTAAAATCAATGCCAATATTGATGTAGCCAAAAACATGAACGATATTCCCGATTCTATCCGTGGCATTATCAAAGGTGGTGGTTCATTAACCGCTCTACCCATCATAGAAACACAAGCCGGTGACGTATCGGCCTATATCCCTACCAACGTAATTTCTATTACCGATGGCCAGATATTCTTAGAGTCAAACCTGTTCAACGCAGGTGTTCGTCCGGCTATCAACGTAGGTATATCGGTAAGCCGTGTGGGTGGTAATGCGCAAATCAAAGCCATGAAAAAAGTGGCCGGTACGCTTAAGCTGGATCAGGCACAGTACCGCGAGTTAGAGGCCTTCTCTAAATTCGGTTCAGATTTAGATGCCGCTACCAAAGCCGTATTAGACAAAGGTTCGCGCAACGTAGAAATTTTGAAGCAACCGCAGTTTTCGCCATACAGTGTAGAAAAACAAATTGCTATTCTTTTCATTGGTACCAAAAACTTAGCATCTAAAGTGCCCGTGGCTAAAATGCGCCAGTTCGAGAAAGATTTCATTACACAGTTAGAAACCCGATTTGCTGATTTGCTCAAATCACTCAACAAACCAATGGATGCTAACGCTGAAAAACAATTGGCCGACCTAGCCGCAGAAGTAGCATTAACATACGCGAAATAAGTGAATAGTCAATAGCACCAAGCGCAGGCAAAACAACCCCTACCTACGCTTTGTGCTAACAAACTAAAATACAAATGGCAAACCTCAAAGAAATACGCATCCGCATTGGCTCGGTAAACACCACGCAGCAAATTACCAAAGCCATGAAACTCGTGGCAGCAAGTAAACTCAAGCGGGCACAAGATCGTATTACACAAATGCGCCCCTACAGCGAAAAACTGAACGAAATACTCAGCAACCTCATGAGTAGCTTAGACAGCAGCAGCTCGGTAGCATACAACACCAAGCGCGATGTAAAAAAGGTATTGCTGGTTCTCATTACTTCCGACAAAGGATTATGTGGCGGTTTCAATGCCAACATCATCAAAGCAGCTCGCAAACTATTGGCAGAAAACTATGCCGAGCAGCACAAAGCAGGCAACGTAACTTTGCTCTGCATTGGCAAAAAGGGCTACGATTACTTTAAAAAAGATACCAACCTCCAATTTGTTACAGACCATGTGAGCATGATGAGCAAATTGAGTTTTCAATCCTCTCAGCAGATTTCTGAATCGCTCATGAAGTACTTTTTAGATTCCAAGTACGATGCCATTGACCTCGTGTACTCACAGTTTAAAAATGCAGCCACTCAAATTTTTACGGTAGAAAGATTCCTACCTGTAGAACCCGCCAAAGCATCAGCCAAGAGCACCAAAAAAGCCGATTACATTTTTGAACCGCAAAAAGAGCAATTGTTGGAAGAGTTAGTTCCCAAAATTTTAAATACCCAATTCTACAAAGCCCTCTTAGATACCAATGCCTCAGAGCACGGTGCGCGAATGGTAGCTATGGAAAGCGCCACCAACAACGCTAACGATTTAATGCGCAACTTAAAAATTGTGTACAACCGCGAGCGTCAGGCCAACATCACCAAAGAAATTTTGGAGATTGTAGGCGGTGCTGCAGCTTTAGAAGAAAAAGGGTAAAACCACAACACACGTGCTATGAGCAACCAAAGCGGACATTTGTTTCCGCAGCCCCAAGCACATCAAAACGCCATAGAGTTGGAAAACCTACATCAACATATTGAGGCCTTAGTGTTTAGCTCCGAAAGCGCTGTTACTGTACCCGATATTATAGAAGTACTCAACAAGGCATTTCCCGGCACCGTGTTAGATGAAAAAGTAGTTGAACAGATTCTTACTGATTTACAAGAAAAATTTAAGTCAGATATTTATGCGTTTGAGTTGCGCGTAATTGGCGGTGGCTATCAGTTTTTTACTAAGCCCGCTTACCACAACACTGTAGCTGCTATGATTGGGATGAAAGAGAAAAAGCGCCTTTCTACCGCTGCCTTAGAAACCTTGGCCATTATTGCCTACCGCGGCCCCGTAACCAAAAGCGATTGCGAAAAAATACGCGGTGTCAATTGCGATTACTCCGTAGAAAAACTATTGGAAAAAGAACTGATAGAAGTAGCCGGACGCATGGAAGATGCCGTAGGCAAACCCATCATCTACCGCGTAACCCAAAACTTCTTAGACTACTTCGGCATCAACTCTACCAACGAGTTACCAAAACTCAAAGACATACTGCCTCCCGTAGAAAACGTAGCCGGTGATTCCCCCGAATCGGCACCGGAGATAGAAGTATAGTACTACATTTACTTTACTGTTTTTGATTATGGATAAACCTAAACTGAATTTTCTGTCAAAATTCAAGATTGCTGCATTAGCCCCCTTAGCCATTGTGTTGCTGCTTCTTTGGTTTGTGTACAATGTTTACACCAATGGCCAGGTACAACATCCCGGCAAAAGCACCTACCAAACCGAGTGTGCGGGCTGCCATGGCGATAATGGCGAAGGCACCGCGCAACTGATACCACCATTAGTTAGAGCCGATTATGCCATCCGGCATTTCGATTCAATCCCTTGTTGGATTACAAATGGAATGAACCATCCCATCATTGTTAATGATATAGAGTACAACCAAGTAATGTATGGTAAACCGCTTAGCGATGTAGAAGCGGCAAATGTCATAAATTATGTAGCGCAACAATTTTTGAAGAATGACCGCAAAGTGAATTCTGCATGGGTCAATCAACAATGGCAAAAATGCAAGTAGTGTGCGTAACAAAGCAATCATTACATTTACGCAGCTAACATGCCGTACAAAGAAAAAGAAATAGAGAAAGTGTATTTCGCCATTGGCGAGGTGGCAGAGATGCTGCAACTTAATGCATCAGTACTCCGCTACTGGGAAAAAGAGTTTAGCTTCTTACGTCCCAAAAAAAACAGCAAAGGCGACCGGCTTTATACCAAAGACGATATAGAAAAAATAAAACTCATCCATCATCTACTGCGCGATAGCGGATATACTATTGAAGGAGCGCGCATTCAGTTGCAACAAAAATATCCGGCACAAGAAAAAAAGCTGAAGGCCATAGAAAAACTACAATCCATTCGCTCGTTTTTGGTAGAGCTCCGCGATTCACTGTAACTAATGTATGGTATGAAATTAATCTGTATCGTTTTTTTTAGTGCTGTTTCGTTAGTTGTTACTGCGCAGTCAGATACGCTCACCATTATTGGTGTAGGCGATATGATGATGGGCAATAATTACCGCGAGTTAGATTTACCACCCAACGATGGCGCCAACCTGATGGCCGAAGTAGATTCTATTTTGAATAGTGCCGATGTAACCTTCGGTAACTTGGAAGGCACTTTGATGGATGGCAACGCCTCTGCCAAATCTTGCAAAGACACTACGGTATGTTACGTGTTTCGTACGCCTACCCGCTACACTAAAAATTTAGTGAAAGCAGGTTTTGATGTAATGAGCATTGCCAATAACCACGCTGGCGATTTTGGCGATACAGGCAGAAACAGCACTATGCGGGCATTAGATAGCGCTGGCATCTTGTATGCCGGGCAGTTGCCTAAGCCCACCGTTAGGTTTGAGAAAAACGGAATCAGGTATGGCCTCGTTGCATTTTCGCCAAATAATAACTGTGTGAGTGTAAACGATACGGCACAAGCAGTTGCTTTAGTGCGCGCATTAGATAGTGTTTGCGATGTAGTGATAGTCTCTTTTCATGGCGGGGCCGAGGGAGCTTCCTATCAACATGTGCCCAAAAAACACGAAATGTTTTATGGCGAAGATAGGGGGAATGTATATGAGTTTGCCCATACAGTAATAGATGCCGGAGCCGATGTGGTTTTTGGTCACGGCCCACATGTGAGCAGGGCAGTAGAGGTCTACAAAAACAGATTTATTGCTTACAGTTTAGGTAATTTTTGCACCTATGGTGGCATGAATGTGAAAGGAGTGAACGGCCTCGCACCTATTGCTAAAGTATATACTACCCGTACGGGAGAAATGATAAAAACAGAATTAATTCCTACCTATCAAATCAGCCATACCTATGTGCATATAGATACTGCCGATAAACAGGTAATTAAAGTAATTCAACAACTCACCAAAGCCGACTTTCCCAATGCCGATTGGGAAATTAGCGAGGATGGTGTAGTAACTAAAAAAAGCAACTAACTACTTGCTTTCCCTTTTTTAGATGCAGCCAAGTTATTTTTCAGTAACTGATTATTGGGGTTTAGCGAAACGCCTTTCTCTCCGGCTGCTATGGCTTTATCCCACTCTTTGAGCATGTTGTAAGCGCTGCAAATGTTATTGTATGCGGCATCGTAACCGGGGCGAAGTTCTAATGCTTTTTCAGAAGCGCTCACACAATCTAAAAAGCGCTGTTGGTTATAGTATTCTAAGCTTAGGTTAATGTAGTTTTCCGGTGTTGGCGTGGTTTCGCAAAGTTTTTCCAATAACTCTAGTTTGCTCTTAATATCGGTAGCATAAACGGGGTTAGTAGTCAACTCTTTTTTCAAGTTCAATAAATCTAAATGTGTTGGGCTTATGCTTAGCCCGGCATTTACGGTGGCATTGGCTTCGCTGGCACGTCCATTCACCATTAAGTAATTGCCATAATAATAGTACGATGCCGGATTTTTAGGGTCAAGTTTTAGGGCATATTTAAAATTACTTTCTGCCTCTTCCGGGCGAGATGTGCGGCCATACAGCACACCCAAATTGATGTATACATAGGAATAATAAGGCCATACATTCTTCGCCTTGTTAAAGTATTCTTCAGCACCTTTAAAATCGCCTTTGGCCATTAGTGAGTTGGCGTAGTTCATTAAGCCACGGCCATTGCGCGGACTTTTGATAGTTACATCTACCCACAATTTTTCAGGAGTGCTCCAAACCTCGCAGCGCTGGCGCACGCCATAGGTGTGCGATGAAAAGAAGAACAATAAAAATAATGCAATGCCCACTTGAGCCAACAAACTTTTGCGAATGGGCTGCTCGTATTTTTTGTATAACAAAAACAAAGCCCACACCACAGCCATAGTTAAGCCGATGTACGGAAAATAAACGCGGTGATCATTCAGTACTTCCGCCAATGGCACAATGGAGGAGGTAGGCGCAAGAGCCAGATAAAACCACAAAATGCCAAAAGCAATTGGCCGGGTGTGCTTTTGTAATGATGCGCGATATGCTAAGTACAGAGTGGTGGCAACAAAAAGAATACCTATGGTCACCCGCTCATCAAATGGGTTGCTAATCACGTTCCAATCGGTATCGGCACTTAGGTTAAACGGGAAAAAGAAATTATTGACATAGTGTACAATTACAAACGGCTGAGTACGCAAATACTCCCAACGGGTATGTGTACCCGGCAAAAAATCGGCAGAAGCCATTTTAGCGGAAAGCAGAAACAAAAATGCCGCCACCACAAACGCAGGGATAACAAGTAAAATTGCTTTTGAATTTCCCTTAAAATCAAACGCTTTGTCTAATCCGCGTTGCTCAACAAAAAAGAATAAGAATAAAAAAGCCAACGGAGCTACCATTATAGTTGGCTCCTTCACAGTAAAACCAATCACCATGGGTATCAGATACAAAAAATACTTTCTTGATACATCAATGCTGAATAGGAGCAGAGCCAGCAATATCATTACGGTAGAAAAAGAGTCGCTGCGGGCAATAATGTAATTGATGGTTTCTGCATTGGCGGTATGCAGCATAAACACTGCGCTGGTCAGCAATGCGATATACGGATTAAGCGGGTTTGAAAAACTGAGGTTGTAAATCTTTAGAGAGAAGAAATAGATGAGAATACCTAATACAATAAAAGAAGTGAAAATGGATACGTGAAACCAAAAGGGTTGAGGGGTATCCTTTTCGCCACTCAACCAATAGTCTATGGCATTGAGCGTAGTAACTCCTGGTCGGTAAACCTGGTTAGCCGGTAGTGTGCTAAATGTACGGGCATCTTTAAAAAACAGCGGTATGTTTTTAATGTCGCGAATAGCGGTGTTGTTAACTATAGTGTGCGCATCATCAAACTCAAATGGGTTGTTGAAATGATCTTTGTAAGCAAAAAATACAGTGCCTAACAACAGCAGTGAGCATACAATAAGTATTATTTTTTGGTTTAAACTGAGCGAATACGGTTGTTCTGTAAGTGGAGCAATTCGGTTAGTAGTAGCCATTTTCTCTAAATGTTAGCGAGCCGAAAATAAAATTTCAAAGCAATGTTTGCTGATTCATTCACTTGCCTCCACAGCAGTTACTTTCGGTTTTTAATCTTAAAAAATTTTATTTGCCGCTCAATCAGTCAGCTGTATGTCTAAAATATTGGTAATTGTAGAATCGCCTGCTAAGGCAAAAACCATTGGTAAATACTTGGGTAAAGATTATGTTGTTACCTCCTGCTACGGCCACATCCGCGATTTGCCGGATAGCGGTTTAGCCATAGATATTGAAAACAACTACGAACCTGAGTACGTGGTGAGCGATGAAAAGAAAGATGTAGTTAAAGAACTTAAAAAGTTAGCTAAAGGTGCCGATGAGGTACTGCTGGCAACGGATGAAGACCGCGAAGGAGAAGCTATTTCTTGGCACCTTTGCGATGTGTTGGGTATAAAACCTAAAGACGCTAAAAGAGTTACTTATACAGAAATTACCGAAAAAGCCGTAAAGGCAGCCGTACAAAAACCGCGCAAACTCAACATGCATTTGGTAAACGCCCAACAAGCCCGCAGAGTGCTTGATCGGTTGGTGGGTTACGAAATTTCACCCGTGTTGTGGCGCAAAGTAAAACCGCAGTTATCGGCCGGCCGTGTACAGAGTGTGGCTGTGCGCCTGATTGTGGAGCGTGAACGCGAAATCAGAGCATTCAATACTGTTGGTTCGTATAAGATAACCGCCTTCTTTTTTGTTACCGATGATAATGGCAAGAAGGTAACCTTCAAGGCAGAGCGTCCAACAAATTTTAAAACAGAGAAAGAGGCCGTAAAATTTTTAGAAGAGGTAACCGGAGCTACTTTCAAAGTAAGCAGCATTGAAAAGAAGCCGGGCAAACGCACACCGGCTGCACCATTCACTACTTCTACCTTGCAGCAAGAAGCATCGCGCAAACTGGGTTTCTCGGTTTCCAAAACTATGATGATGGCGCAGCGCTTGTACGAGAATGGACATATTACATACATGCGTACCGACTCTACCACACTTTCGGAGTTGGCTATAGATGCTCTGGAAAAAGAAATTAAGAGCCGCTACGGAAAAGAATATCACAAAAAGCGCCAGTACACTACTAAAAATGAAAGTGCACAAGAGGCGCACGAGGCCATTCGCCCATCTTACATGGATAAGCAAACTGTAGAGGGTGAGTATGATGAACAACGTTTATATGATTTGATATGGAAACGCACCGTAGCCAGTCAAATGGCTGATGCCGAAATTGAGAAAACAGTCATAGACATTATTAATAACAACAACAAAGAAACACTCCGCGCGCAAGCAGAAGTGGTTTTGTTTGAAGGTTTTTTGAAAGTATATAACGAAGGTGTAGATGAGGAAAATGAAAACGATGAAGAGGCAGAATCATTGATACCTCCGGTTAAAGAAGGACAGTCGCTAGAATTGAAGGAGCTAAATGCTACCGAACGCTTTACCAAACCATTACCCCGATACACAGAGGCCAGCTTAGTTAAAAAACTAGAAGAGTTGGGTATAGGTCGTCCATCTACGTATGCGCCTACTATTTCTACCGTACAAAAAAGAAATTATGTAGTGAAAGAGACTAGAGAAGGAGTGGAGCGTATGTACAAGGCCTACACGCTCAAGAACGATAAAATTTCTAAAGAAGAAAAGAAAGAAATTACGGGTGCAGAAAAGAACAAGCTGTTTCCTACAGATATTGGTTCTTTGGTGACCGACTTTTTGATAGAGAATTTTAAATCCATTTTAGATTACAACTTTACTGCCGAAGTAGAAAAAGAGTTTGATGAAGTAGCCATTGGTAAAATGGAATGGCACAAAATGATAGATGATTTCTACAAGCCCTTTCATGAAACGGTAGAAACCACCACTAAAGATGCACAGCGCGTAAGCGGTGAGCGACACTTAGGTACCGACCCTGCCAGTGGCGAAGCGGTGATTGCTCGTATGGGTAAGTATGGCCCTATGGCACAAATAGGTAAGGCAGAAGAAGGCAGCGATAAGAAACCACGCTTTGCAAAACTGCGCCCTACACAAAGTATAGAAACTATTACACTGGAGCAAGCGTTGGAACTTTTTAAGCTGCCTCGTGTACTCGGTAAAGCAGAAAGTGGAAAAGATATAAAAGTGAGTATAGGCCGCTTTGGCCCTTATGTGCAGGTAGATAGCTTGTTCGTTTCTATTCCTAAAGATAAAGACCCCTATACGATTACTTTAGAGGACGCTCTAACGCTGGTGCGTGAAAAAGAAGAAGCCAATGCTAACCGCACAATTCACAACTTTGAACAAGAAGGTATTCAGGTACTCAATGGCCGCTATGGGCCGTATATCAAAAAAGGGAAAGACAATTACAAGATTCCTAAAGATAAAAAGGCCGAATACCTAACATTAGAAGAAGTACAAATGATTATTGGTGAGCAAGGCCCCACTAAGCCCGGAAAAAAATCATTTGGCGGAAAAAAGAATTTTAAACGAAAGCAATAAATGCCAAACGCACCCGAAATACACGCTTTAATCCGTCTGTTAGACGATGACGATAAAGAAGTATTTGCTCAGGTGCACAGCCGGCTAAAAAGCTACGGTATAGAAATTATCCCCGACTTAGAAAAAGCATGGGCTGATGAGTCTAATCTTTTAGCACACAAGCGCCTAGAGGAAATTATTCATGAAATACAGTTTGATGATGTACTCACTCAGTGGAAAAACTGGCTGTATTTAGATAGTCCGGATTTACTGACCGGTGCTTTTCTCATTGCCCGCTACCACTACCCCGAAATTCAATGGGAGGCAATCCAAAAAAAGATTCACAAAATTAAACAGAGCATTTGGTTGGAACTCAACTACAACCAAACCCCATTAGAACAAATTCAGATATTTAATCAGGTATTTTACAGCTATCATAATTTTAAAGGCATACAGAGTAGTGCCGATTATCAGGATTTTTGCATCAACAATATTTTAGATGCTAAAAAGGGCACCTCCATTGCTATTGGTGTGCTGTATCAGGTGCTGGCGCAAGAACTTAACCTGCCGGTGTATGGAGTTAACTTAACCCGCCATTTTGTATTGGCTTTTTGCAAGAAAAATATTTTTGATTTTTATGGCGAGCAAAACTTAGAGCGAGAGGTGATGTTTTACATCAATCCTGTAAACCGGGGTTCTATTTTTTCGCGAACAGAAATTAAAGACTACCTGACAAAACTCGGCATTGAGCCACAGACTATCTTCTTTACTCCGGCCGATAACAAAGCCATTATCGCAGAAATGCTCAATAATCTGATAGAGATTTACGAGCAGCAAAACCGTTACGAGCGGCTAAATGATTTGTATAAGTTGTTGCGTTTAATGTAGTAGGGCAGGAGTATTGTAAGTTAGCTACACGAGTTTCTTCTTTCGCTGTTTCCACATATAGCCGTACAACACCGGAAAGTAATAAATGTAAGCTGCGGCTACTACAAGAGCAGCTACGGTGTAAAAATCTAAGCTAAATCCTTTGGCTACTATTGGCGCACAAATAATCAACCACTCACCGGTTACGCCCAATGGGTACAACACAATAAAAAAAGAATAGCGCATCCAGGTAAGCCACTTTACCTCTCGAGACTGAAGCAAAAAGAAGTAATAGCTATAGCGTACCAATTCTGTAATGCTCCATGCCAGCGATACGGTTATCACACCATACCCAAAAATGAAGTGAGTTGCAGTGCTGTAGTAAATATTGATCATGGCTAACACCAGTAGTCTGGAAAGAACTTGAGCAGTTGTGCTTGCCACCGGAGATTTTACCCAACCCAACAAGGCATGTACAATTTCTAAAACGGCTAAGCCCTGCGCAATGTTGAGCAGCAAAATATTTTGACTATTGAGTACTAAGCCGGAGGCAAAAAATGAAGCAAGATATGCCAACCAAAAACAAAATGCAAAGAGGTTGTATAGTTTTAGGTAGCCGGTCATATCAGTTTATTTGAAGATAAAGTAAAATCTATTCAAACTCTACCAGCAATTGATTTTTCTCCACGGCCTGTTTCAACTCCACAGCAATCTTTTTTACTATTCCATCGCGGGGCGATTTGATGGCGTTTTCCATTTTCATGGCTTCCAGTATAAGTAGTGTATCTCCTTTTTTTACCTCGCTGCCTACCGCTACAAATATGCTCACAATCAACCCGGGCATTGGTGCCTTAATGTGCTGAACCGCCTTAGATGCAGAGGCATTGATGCCTAATTTTTGTAGCAGTAAATCCTGTTTATCTTTAATAGAAACATCATAATCGTTACCGTTAATGTTAACGACCATAAGTTTTTCGTCTGCATTGTAGCTGATTAGCGTGGCCGTATAGCATTGATTATTGCGGATAATGTGAAATGTATTTTCATGAATGGGCACTATGTCCCAGTCAGCGGGCATAGCTTCAATAAGCCATTCTTTTTTGCCGTTTACGGTAGTTTTGAGCATGAGCAATAATACAACCAAATGTGTGATGCGCAACTGTATTACCAATAAACGCGCTATGTTTGTTGCTCATGAGCTTTCTAGAAAAGTATCTGCCAAACACCGTCCTAAAATTCCCAACGCAGTTTTTTTTAATCCTGATTGGGGGGATGCTTTTTGTGCCTCTGTTAGGCAGTTGGCCCCTCTTTGATTGGGATGAGCTAATGCCTGCAGAGAGCACCCGCGAGATGCTGCTTACCGGTAATTACCGAATGGTGCAAATAGACTTTCAGCCGTTTTACGAAAAGCCACCACTGTTTTTTTGGATACAGGCACTTAGTATGAAAATTTTTGGGGTAAATGAGTTTGGCGCTCGGTTCCCAAATGCTTTGGTAGGGATAGCCACCATGCTGCTATTGTACAACATTGGTAAACTGGTGTTTAAAGAATCGTTGGGTGTTTTATGGGCTTTGCTGATGGTGGTGGGGGTGATGCCGCAATTTTATTTCCGCTCCGGTTTCATGCACCCCATGTATGATTTGTTCACGTTTATCAGCGTGTATTACTTGTTTAAACTTTCATCGCCCGATGAGTTTAGCTCAGCCAAGCAACAACGCAAAAACCGTTGGGCGTGGATGTTTGCCTCTGCCTTGTTTGCCGGATTGGCTGCGCTGGTCAAAGGGCCGGCTTGTATAGTCATTATTATACTTACTTCTACTGTGTATTTGATTGTGCACAGAGGAAAACTAAAAATAGAACTCAGTGAAATGTTGGGTTGGTGGTTCATACTCGCAATCATTATTTTTAGCTGGCTGGGAGTAGAACTGTATGATAACGGTACCCGGTTTATTGACGGGTTTAGCGGCTTTTACAGAAAGCTGATTGGTACAAATGCCGAAGGGCATGGTGGCCCAGTGTTTTATTATGTATTAGTGATGCTTATCGGTTTTTTTCCTGCTGCATGGCTGGCATTTGACAGTTTCAAAATAGTAGATGCTGACTCTGATACACAAATCCATTTTAAGCGCTGGATGATTTACCTGTTCCTCACTAATTTGATTGTGTTCAGTTTGGCTAAAACAAAAATTGTGCACTATGCCTCTTTGTGTGGTTATCCGCTTACATTCTTAGCAGCATATTATTTATACCAGCTTTGGGAAGGAAAGTTTAAGTGGACGTGGAAGCAAACCGTGCCGGTCGTGTTTATGGCTATTGTTTTTACTGTGGCGGTTATTGGTGCACAGGTGCTGGCACCACGCAGGCACTTACTACTGCCATACTTGCACGATGAGTTTGCTGCTGCTTGCCTCATGGCTCCGGTATATTTTCATCAAAAAGAAATGTGGTTGGGTGTATTTTTTCTCATTTCGGTTATTGTGTCTGTGTTGCTCATGCAAACCAAACATCTCCGATGGGGCACTTACATATTGCTCATCAGTTCGGCAGTATTTTTCAATACTCTGCTCATTCGTTGGGTACCTCGCGCAGAGCGATTTTCGCAACACGCACTCATAGAGTTTATGCAGCAAAAGCGCAACGAAAATTGTGTGATAGAAACCGATTTTAGAGGATACGCACATCTGTTTTATACTAATAAACAGCCAAGAGAAGCACTAACTCATGATAAAACATACTATAAAGTAGCCCGCATACAACATGCACAGGGCGTGTTAAATGCGGATACTACTCTTACAGAACTATACCGCAAAAACGGATGGGTATTTATGAAACGAAAGTGAAGTGTGTAACCAAAAAGCAGCTACTGCGTACAACCAATTAAGCCATTGTTTTTAGCATGGTGTAAAAACAAAAGAGTTCCCCACAGAGGTTGTGGGGTTCTCTGTTTTAGGTACTATAGTTCACTTTTAGAAAAGTAGAAGGGAAGAATATCCTTAACTGATTTTATCACCAACACATCACCGGTCTCTCCCATTAATATTATTTCAATACTATTATTGAATCGGGTTTCATATTCCAGTAATCGCTGGCGGCATACACCGCAAGGAGCCACCGGATGCTGAACAGTATGTGTAGAGGACTTTACACTAATCGCAATTTTTTTAATGCCTGTTTGTGGAAACAGCGAAGAAGCTACACTGAGCGCAGTACCCTCTGCACACAACCCTACGGGAAAAGCGGCATTTTCTTGGTTGGTACCGGTCAATACGTGGCCGTTTTCTAACAATACAGCGGCACCCACTTTAAATCCGGAGTAGGGGGCATAAGCGTTTTGTAAGACATCTTTTGCAGCTTGTAGTAGTTCTGCATCAGCAATGGGTAACTCGCCAAAGTTAAACGTATGGTAAGAGAACTTAATTTCTTTTTCGGCCATGTTCCGGTTATTTCTTCGGAAACTTAATCAAATCTTTTACCTTTTGCTCGGCTTCTTTTTTTGCTTTTTCGGCTGCCTCGCGTGCTTTGCGCTCGGCTTCTTCTTTAGCTTTTTGTACGGCTTGCTCTGCTGCCTGTTTTTGTTTTTGCAATTCGGCTTCTGCTTTTTGTTTTATCTCTTCTGCTTGCTTACGGGCTTCTTCTTCGGCCTTTTGCTTGGCATCGTCAATAGCATTGTTTACCACATCTTTTACCGAGCTACTTCCGGCAAGTACTTTGGTTAGCTTAACTTGTGGCTTTTCGGCTGTACCGGTGGCATTAAACACAAAGCCAACTACTTCAGGCAGCGTAGCTCCGGCACCCGGTATTTTTGCCAACATGTTTTGCGCTACCGATGCGGCAGGCCCCAATTCTTTGCTGGGTACATCTAACCGAAAATCGTAATCTATACTTTGGTCAAAACCATTGGCTCCTTTTAGGTTGATGTTGTATCCATTACCAAACTTAATGTCGGTGGGGTCTATATTCACTTTTCCGTTTTTGAATTTCAGTAAAGTCCAGCCATCCTTTATTTCTAAGTTTTGCAGCGCAGGAATTTTAGCCAGTTTGGTTACTTCTGTCAGTATCGGCAAACCCACAATTTTTGCAGAGGGGATTTCAATTTTTCCATCACCGGTTAGCGAACTGTAATCTACACTCATATCGCGATTGAGTTTACCGGCACCCTTCATGTCACTGCTAAATGTGCCTTGTAAATATTTTATGACCGGAGCCATTTTGGGGGCCATGCCTACTAAATTGTAAGTTTGCTGAATATCAAAATTGTTGATGTCGTATGTGAAGCTCACATCCGGGTAATCTTTGTTTTTGGTATTGTAAATCACGTCTAATGTGGCATTGCCGCCAAGTACATCGGCATACAAATCGCTTAGCCGGATAGATTCATCGCGCACCAGCACATTGCCATGAACATTGTTGAGTAGTAGTTTTTCGTAATAAATGCGGCCAAAGTTTGCCGTGGCTGTAAAGTCAATATGAGCAGGTACTTTAAAGTACTCCGTTTTTGAAGTATCGGTAGCGCTTACTTTATCTTTTTGTAGCCATTCGTTGGCATCAAACACACCGCAGTTAAGTTTCAAGTTTCCCAGCAAGTCGCCTTTGCCAAAGGCATAAGACATAAAATTATCTAAAGTACCGGTGGCATTGATATCGCTCTTGCCAATTTTAGCAGCAAAGGTGTTAAGCACAAGATTACGCGGGGTAAATTGCATTTGCATATTGCTCACTTTTACCGGCATAGGCGCCTCTTTGCTATCGTAAATTAAGTTAGTAACGGAGGCATTGCCATCTGCAATAATGGCCTCATAATTCTTAGCATCAATGTCACTTTGTTTACCCGTAAAATTCAAATCTAGTTTGAGTAATCCGCTCAAACTGCGCACATCTTCCATAGGAATCAGTTTTAATACATTGGCTAAATCAACTTTTGCCTTTATATCTGCCCGTACGTTGGGGTTGCTTACAGGAGTTTGGATGGCCACATGCGCGTCAATAGCATCTGTGCCTATTTCTGCGTGTAGTTTATTGATGTCAATCAAGGTAGCATCTAAACCGCCTTGTGGTTTAGTAAAAAGTGCCGCAATATTTACATTACTCACCGCCAAAGGCAAGGCCGGATACTTGAACTTACCATTATTAACTACAAGGTTTAGTTTAAAAGCAGGGTAAGTTTTGTCTGTATAGTTACCTTTTACAAAACCATCTAACGCCAAACTGCCGGATGCAGAAACTTTTTCAAAGTCTGTTTTATACACTACAGGTACGAGCGATAAAATATTTTTGAAATCAGTTTGCGGAGATTTGAATGTTATATCGGTAACCAAATCGCTTTTCTTGTTCTGTATAAATCCATCAAACGCCAGTTGAAGGGCGTTGACACTAATGTTATTTTCTTTGAAAGTGTATTTGTTGTTGATGTTATCAATACCCATGTTTACAGTAGCTTCTACTTTTGCTTTACTTAGGTAGTTGATGCCGCCACTTTTAATTGTCAATTCACCAATGTTGGTTTTTGTGGCAAGGTCGTAGAGGTCTTGTGTAATGCTGCCGCTACCCTCAAAGTTAAGTTGGGTTGCTCTGGCAGAAAGGTTGCCGGGTTTATCTTCATACCAAACAGTACCATCAGTAATTGAAGACTTTTTTAATTGAATAGAAAATGGCGATGAAGAGGTACTGGCTGTTGGCTTAGTAATGTCCCAGTTTTTTTTACCACTATAGTTTACAATGCCGTGTACATAGGGCTCGTTTAATTCTACAGCAAGTACTTTGTAAGTGCTGCCGTTAATAACGCTCATGAGGTCTATGGTAAAACTTAATTGTTTGATATGTGTGAGCGTATCGCCTTTAAACTCATTGATACCTACTATAGATAAGTCATTAAGCGAAAAGCTAAAGTTGGGGAAACTACGGATAAGGGAGAGTGAGAAATCACCATAGTCCACCTTGGTGTTCAGTTGTCGGTTAATTTCATCTTTAACCTTAGCGTTGATTTTATCTTTGAAAATAAGCGGTACAGCAATAACTGTTGCAACGAGTAGTAATAAGAGCACTACAAAACCCAATACAATTTTCTTAACCATAATTTTTTGAATAATGCTAATGTAAAGGTTGCTGCAATATGCTTAACGTTTTTGCAGATTTTTAGCAGATAAGTGGGGCTTAGTCTTCGCTGGTGCTCTTAAACCCTTTCATTACTCCGCGCACACTCTGGCGGATAAAATCTACAATCTCATCTTTTTCGGGAGTATCGGGGATATCGGCTTCTATTAGTTTTAGCGCAGAGGAAGTGTTGTACCCACGGATGTAAAGTATGCGATACACATCCAGTATTTTATTTATTTGTTCGGTACTGTAGCCACGTCTGCGCAAACCTATTGAGTTTACTCCGGCATAAGTAGTGGGGTGGCGCGCTGCACGCACAAACGGAGGAATATCTTTATTCACTAAACAGCCACCGCTAACAATAACATGGCGGCCAATTTTTACAAATTGCTGAAAGTTAGTACTGCCACCCAATACAGAATAGTCACCTACTTCTACGTGTCCGGCTAAGTTGGCGTTGTTGGCCAGCACACAGTTTTTGCCTATCACACAATCATGTGCTACGTGTACATACGCCATGAGCAGGGTATTGTCACCAATAATGGTTTTCATGGCGGCCTCGGTGCCCTTGTTTACGGTTACATATTCGCGGATGGTTACGTTATCGCCAATCACTACACTGCTTTTTTCGCCTTTATATTTTAAATCCTGTGGGATGGCGCTGATTACAGCACCCGGAAATATCTTACAGTTTTTGCCAATGCGTGCGCCTTCCATTATGGTTACATTTGGCCCTATCCAGGTGCCTTCGCCAATTACTACGTCTTTTGAAATAGTTACAAATGGTTCTACAGCCACATTGTCGGCTATTTCGGCACCGGGGTGTATAGAGGCAAAGGGTTGGTTCATGCGTTGATGCTGGAGGTTAGCTGCTTAGTGCAGGGGTGGTATAGACTACTTGGTTTCTTTTCGTTGAATTTTGGCCATGAGTTCCGCTTCGCTCACTAATTTGTTGCCTACATAAGCGCTGCCGCGCATTTCTACTAAACCTCTGCGAATGGGTGCGGCCAATTCCAGTTTAAACAACACGGTATCGCCCGGCACAACGTGTTGCCTGAATTTTACGTTGTTAATTTTCAGAAAGTAGGTATCGTAGTTTTGTGGGTCCGGTAAGTTGCCCAGCACCAAAATACCTCCTGTTTGCGCCATGGCTTCTAATTGCAATACGCCCGGCATTACCGGATTGCCGGGGAAATGCCCGCGAAAAAACTCTTCGTTAAAGGTTACCGCTTTTACCCCTACCACTTCATTAGGAGTAAGGTGTACGATTTTATCAATCAGCAAAAAAGGATAGCGATGGGGGAGTATTTTTTCGATACCCACTGCATCGTACACGGGTGGTTTGTTGGGGTCGTATTCCGGTGCAGGGTCTTTCATTTTTTCCTGCTTGATATGTTGCTTCAAAATTTTTGCAAACTCTACGTTATGCTTGTGACCGGGCTTAGTAGCTACTATGCTGGCATTAATGGGTGTGCCCACTAATCCTAAATCGCCAACCACATCTAACAGTTTGTGCCGAGCCGGCTCGTTATGGTGATGTAGTTTTACGTTGTTGAGAATGCCTTCTTCTACCACTGTGATGTCAGGTTTATCAAAAAGTGTAGCGAGTTTTTGGCGCTCTGTTTCTGTAATAGGTCTATCCACGACAATGATGGCATTGTTCAAATCTCCACCGCGAATGAGGCCTGCTTCGTAGAGCATTTCTAACTCGTGCAGAAAACAAAATGTACGGGAGGGTGCAATTTCATTCTTGAAATCGCTCATTTTTTCCATGCTGGCATGTTGCTGCCCCAGTACTTCACTCTTGTAGTCAATGAGTGCAGTTACCTTGTAGCGGTTGCTTGGCATGGCAAAGTATTCTACACCGCTTTCTTTATCAGTATAGTGCAGGTTTTGGCGTAGGTCAAATACATCGCGCTCTTCGTTTTGCTCTTGAGTGCCCGCGGTTTCCAGGGCATCTACGTATGGGCGGGCGCTGCCATCCATAATGGGCATTTCTATTCCATTTACCTGTACTAAGCAATTATCTATCTGCAAGCCCACTAATGCGCTCATTACGTGCTCTACAGTAGCTACTATCGCATTGTTTTTTTCTAGTGTTGTACCGCGTTGTACCGTGGTTACCAAGTCGCAGTCGGCAGGTATAATGGGGCTGCCGTCCATATCGGTACGCTGAAACTTAATGCCATGGTTAACCGGAGCAGGAACAAATGTTACGGTAACGTTTTGTCCGGTGTGGAGTCCTACTCCTGTAAGCGAAACTTCTTTTTTTATGGTTTGCTGGTACGAGTGATTCATTAACAAATCCTTAATGGGTGGGCAAATGTAGTTTTATGTGTGGCTTTTTGTAGCGGTATGTCTGGTTCACTTTTTTAGGTCTTGCAGTTGCTTTTCTAAAGTGTGAATCTTTTTGAGTAACTCCGGTAACTGACGAATGGCGGCTAATTGCCGGTAGTGTTCGCGGGCATCTATGGCCGGGGCACCCGATATACCTTTTTTATCTTCTATGTTGTGGATGACAGCCGCTTGTGCCTGCACTTTTACAAAGTCGCCAATTTTTAGGTGGCCGGTAATGCCGGCCTGCCCGCCAATCATAGCGTTTTTGCCAATGCGGGTACTGCCCGAAATGCCCGCCTGAGCGGCAATGGCAGTGTTATCGCCAAGTTCTACGTTGTGTGCAATTTGTATGAGGTTATCTAGTTTTACGCCATTGCCAATGCGTGTACTGCCAATAACAGCCCGGTCTATACAAGTGTTGGCGCCTATCTCTACATCATTTCCTACCACTACATTGCCTGTTTGGGGTATTTTTTTGTAGGTGCCATCATCTTGCGGTGCAAAACCAAAGCCATCACTGCCAATTACAGCGCCCGAGTGAATGATGCAGCGGCTGCCAATTTCGCATTCATGGTAAATTTTAACTCCGGCATACAAAACAGTATCGTTACCAATTACCGCTTTTTCGCCTACGTAACATTGGGCATGCAACACCACGTTGTTGCCAATTTTTGCGCCCTTGCCTACGTAAGCAAAAGCATCTATACTCACATTGTTTCCTATAGAAGCATTATCTGCTACAAATGCTTTGTCTGAAACTCCGCTGAGGTTATTGGGTTTATTCATGGCAGCATACAACTCCATCAGTTGCTGGAAAGCAGCATAGGGTTCTTTTACCCGAAGCACAGCACCTACATTGGCTGCATTGTACTCCAACGTTTCGTTACAAAGCAAAATGCCAATGGGTTGCGTGAGGGCGTAATGGTAATACTTGGGGTTGGCCAAAAAGCAAAAGCTCTCTGCATCGCTTTCTTCAATTTTGGCTAATTTGTGAACCGTAGTTTGTGGGTTGCCTTCCAACTTGGCTTGTAGCAGGGTGGCTAATTCAAGAGCAGTAATCTTCATGCAGCACAGGTAGGGTTATACTTTATCAACTTCACGCACATTAACACACGGGGTGTTTTTTTATTGTGTGGGCGTTAAAATAAGTTTCCCACACTGTTTTCACAAGGTTAAAGGGGGTGGTGTTCTAAAATTTCATGTACAGTTTTACGGATAGTAGCGCTAATAGCATCAGTAGGCAAGTCGTTATCATCAGCACCAAAGGGGTCTTCTATTTCTTCGGCTATTATTTCTAAGCTGGTTAATACATAAAAAATAAACGCCACTACCGGTATACAAAAATATCCCAGGGTAAAACAGAGTGTTATGGGCAGGGTCATCACAAAAAAGAAGATGAACTTTTTGAGAAACACACTATAAGAGTAGGGGATAGGTGTTTTTCGGATGCGCTCACACGCGCCACATACATCCGTAAAACTCATCAGTTCATTATTTACATAGAGCAGTTGCTCGTGCGTAAGTGTACCTTTTTTATTGAGTAGATGTATTTGCTCAAACATCCGCTTGGCAATATAGTTGGGGTTGTGTTGATGCTGCGATAGTTCTTCCTGCGTAAACAATTCGTTAGGTTCTACATCGCCCTTGGCCACCTTATCGCGCAAATGGCTGCGCAGTACATACGCATAATTAGGAATCATGGTGGCAAAAAAGGTACGCTCTTTAGATGGCACTGGTAGCAGTGCATGTAGTTTAAGCGCCAGATTACGGCTATTGTTCACTAAGCTGCCCCAAAGTTTGCGCCCTTCCCACCAGCGTTCGTAGGCAGTATTAGTTCTAAACACCAGCAAAGTAGATATTACAAACGTCAGCAATGTGTGCATAATGCTGATGTTTTTGATGCGGCTATTTTCTGTTAAGTGCAGATAATCTTGTTCAAAGTATGCCACCAAGCCGGAGTAAATGCTAATACCTACTATCATGGGAAATAGCTGCCTAAAGGTATCGGACTTATGAAAGCGAAAAATGAAAGTAAACCACTCTCTGGGATTGTAACTAATCATGCTATTTAGTTAACAGCCAGTAATTCTACATCAAAAATCAATGTAGCTTTTGCTGGTATAATGGGTGGGCGGCCATCTGCACCATACGCTAAAAAGTAAGGGATAATTAACTTGGCTTTGCCGCCAACTTTAAGCAAGGCAATACCTTCATCCCAGCCCTTGATTACACGCCCGGTGCCCAATGGGAAAGTGATAGGTTGATTGCGCTTATGCGAAGAATCAAACACAGTACCGTCTGTAAGGGTTCCGGTATAATGCACACTTACATTCTGATGTTTTTGTGGTGTGGCACCACTGCCTTCTTCCAGCAAAATGTAGTGTAAGCCACTGGGTGTGCCTATGGCATCTTTAAAGTTTGCCTCTACGTAAGTTTTGAAAGAAGCCATAGCTGCCATTTGTTCTAACTCTTTTAACCGTTGCATTTCTTGCAATCTTTTTTGAAAATCGTTCATCTGTCAGTTTAATTGCCGCGAATGTAGCATTTGCCTAATTTGCCGCACACTAAAAATCATTTCAACCCTTATTCATGTCCTCTAATTTACTAGCTACCGAAACCAGTCCATACTTATTGCAGCATGCTAAAAATCCGGTGCATTGGCGGGCTTGGAATGCAGCAACCTTACAACACGCACAGCACACTCAACAACTAATGCTTGTATCGGTGGGCTATTCGGCTTGCCATTGGTGCCATGTGATGGAGCACGAAAGTTTTGAAGATGCCGAAGTAGCAGCGGTGATGAATAAGTACTTTGTTAGCGTGAAGGTGGATAGGGAGGAGCGCCCCGATGTAGATGGCATATACATGGATGCCTGCCAGCTCATCAGCGGGCGTGGCGGCTGGCCGCTGAATGCCATTACACTACCCGATGGCAGGCCGGTATATGCAGGTACCTATTTCCCCAAGCAGCAATGGTTGCAGGTGCTGCAATACTTTGCGCGCCAGTGGGAAGAAAACAAAGAGGAAATGATGGAGCGTGCCACGCAAATTACTCAAGGTATTCGTGCCATGGATGCATTGCCGGACGCACAAAGCAATGAATCATGGATGGAGGCAAATGAGGTTTTTAAAAAGTTTGATGCTGTGTGGGATTACCAAAAGGGAGGGAGGGCAGGAGCGCCTAAGTTTCCGATGCCGGTTACTTTGCGCTACTTGTTGCAAAATCAGTTTTACTCAAAACATAATAAGCCACTTTTAGCCGCACAAGTAACAGCCGACAAAATGTATGAGGGTGGGTTGTACGACCATGTGGGTGGGGGCTTTGCCCGCTATAGTGTGGACGACCGTTGGGAAATTCCGCATTTTGAAAAAATGCTATACGATAATGCGCAGCTTTTGTCTTTTTATGCAGAGTGCTACCAAGTGTTGCAGAAGAAAGAATACCTAAATGTTTTGGCAGAAACATGTAATTTTTTAGAACGTGAACTTAGTGCACCGGAGGGTGGATTTTATGCCGCCTTAGATGCCGATAGCGAAGGTGAGGAGGGCAAGTTTTATGTGTGGAGTTGGCAAGAGCTCAAAGAAGTTTTAGGTGAGGATTTTGCAGCTTTTTCAGAAATATATGCGGTGAGTGAAGCTGGGAATTTTGAGCATGCCAACCACTTGATATTGCAAGATGGAGCGATGATGGATGACAAGAAACAAACATTTATTAATCAATGCAAAGCAAAGCTACTGCAAGTGCGCAGCCAGCGAGTGCGCCCGGGTTTAGATGATAAAATACTTACTTCTTGGAATGCTTTAACAGTATCGGGGCTGGTAGCTGCCTATAAAGCCACTGGCGAGGAAAGGTATTTGAAACGTGCACTCCGATGTGCGCATTTTGTTTTAGAAAAAATGATAGCGGCAGAAGGTATTGTTTACCGTAATTACAAAAACAGCAAACGAACTATATCCGGTTTTTTAGACGACTACAGTTTTACCTGCGAAGCATTTCTTGACTTGTATGAAGTGACGTTTGATGAGCAGTGGCTTAGCAATGCACAAAGATTGGCGGAATATGTGATTCAACATTTCTACAATGCATCTACCGGCTTGTTTTTTTACACATCTGTTAATGATGAACCACTCATAGCCCGCAAAACAGAAACTTCCGATAATGTTATTCCATCTTCCAATTCATCCATGTTTAAGGCGCTATACAAATTAGCATTAATAAACTACAACGATAGCTACTTACAAATGGTACAAAAAGCGGTACGAGTGATGCAACCCATGGTGGCGGAGCACCCGGTGTTTTATGCCAATTGGGCCATGTTAACGCTTTGGATGCAGCAAGAACCCTATGTGCTGGCTATAATTGGTGAGAATGCTATTGACATATGTAGTGAACTTTGTAAAAACTATATACCTAATATAATATTGTGCGGAAGTGAAAAAGAAAGCAACGTACCAGCTTTGCAATTGAAATTTGTGGAAGGCAAAACGCTCCTCTATGCTTGCCAAAACAAAACATGCAGTGCACCTGCACAAGACATTAAAACGCTAATGAAAAGCTTGGGGTAAGTAACCGATTATTTGTTGATGAGCTTGTTCACTTCATCTGTGCTCATTCGAGTACCGTTTTTGAAGCCCACAATTACCGCATTGGCGTAGCCGCCACCTTTGGCAGTTTGTAGTAATTTTGCAGCTTCTGCAACACTAGCTGTACTTCCGGCATAATAACGGATAAAACCATTGTCCAACACTTCAGCACTAAGTGAGTTTGCTCCAAATAGTTTAGATACTTTTTCGTATTCTTTCAATTCTCCTTTTAGAGCAAACAACTGCACTTTGAATATCGTTCCACCCTCTGTTTTATGGTCGGCAACTTGCGGGTGTTTAGCGGCAGCTGAGGCCGGTGTAGTAGTGTTTGCCGGTTTTGTTTCAGACTTTGTTTCAACTTTAGTTTCAGTTTTCACTTCCAGTTTTGTTTCCGGGGCTTTTGTTTCGGTTTTTACTTCGGGTTTTGTTTCAGTTTTGGTAGTTGCTGGCTTAGCAGTTTGCTTCCCCATGTTGCTAAAAGAAGTGGTGTCAAAAGGATCAACTGTGCTCTGTGTTACATAAATAGGTTGTACATCATCGCCATATACATTGTTTTTAGGTGCAGTTGACTTTCCGCCACCGGTGGCATTTTCCACCGGCTTACGAACGTTGGCTCCACTGGCAATAGTGGTGTAGTTTTTTTCTGTTTGAGTGGCAGTAGGTTTAGTTTCCGGCTTCACCTCTGGTTTTACTTCCGGTTTGGTTTCAGCTTTTACCTCTGGCTTGGTTTCCGGCTTAGCTTCGGTCTTTACTTCAACTTTTGTCTCCGTTATTACTTCCGGTTTTGTTTCTGTTTTGGTTACCGGCTTAGTCTCTGTTTTTACTTCTTGCTTTTGTTGCTCTACTGCTAATTCATAAGCATATTGAGCACCCTCGCTTCCTTCTAACTCAGTTTTGTAATCTTTAAACGCATTAAAAAGCCCGGTAGCAATAAGATCTTGGCCTTTTACAGAGTTGAGATACTTCTCTTCTTCAGCGTTAGATATAAAACCGATTTCTGCTAATATGCTCGGCATAGCGGTTTTATACAACACATAAAAACCGGCCTGTTTCACTCCTAAACTTTTGCGTTTGGCGTAGTTTTCGAACTGGTTTTCCACTTTTGAAGCAAAGTCAATGCTTTGATCTAAAAAAGCATTTTGCTTCATACTCATAATAATGTGCCCTTCTGGTGTGTTGGGGTCAAAATCATAATTCTTGTCTTTGTCATCTTCTAAATTGATAACCGAGTTTTCGCGTTTGGCTACTTCTAAGTTGGCTTCGGTGCGGTGTAAACCAAGCACATAGGTACTGGTGCCGTAGGTTTCTTTGTTAGGCGAAGAATTGACGTGCACAGCTATAAACAGGTCAGCTTTGTTTTTATTGGCAATGGCAGCCCGCTCGTGCAATTCTAAAAACACATCGGTTTTGCGGGTGTAAATCACGTTTACATTCGGGTATTGTTTCTGAATGTAGTCGCCAAGTTTTAGCGCTACCACAAGTGCTATATCTTTCTCATTGGTCTTATTTTGGCCTATAGCTCCGGGGTCTTTGCCACCGTGTCCGGCATCTATTACCACAGTTTTTAGGGTAAATTTACTTTGTGCGTTGGCGGCAAAGCCGACAAACATCAGCACTAAACATAATATTCGGTTCAGGTTCACGTTTGGTGTTTTTTTATTTTTGACGCGATACGATGCAAATTCCATAAGCAAACATCGTGTCAGAAATTCATAAGCCCGAATAATTGAACTTATTTGCTCAAATATATCTTTTGATTTTACCCGCTAAACGCGCTGTGGCCTTGTTTTTTGCCACAGTAGTGTTAATACTGTCTAATATACTGAATGAAGGGGGGACTCTGTATGCTCAAAAAAAGATAGGTATTGGTGCTGAGGCAGATAGCACAAAACAGATGAAGCCGATATTGGGCGTCAGCGATTCTTTACTGTTATCCAACGATACATCGTATGTGTTTACCACCGATACCATTTCCAATAATGATACACTGGACATAGCAAACGAAGGTGAAATAAAAGACCCTATTATCTACAAGGCCGATGATTCTTTAGTGTATGATATGAACACAAAAAAAATGTACCTATACAATGCAGCAGATGTACAATACCAAAAAATTAAACTGAAGGCAAACGAAATAGATTTTGATTGGAATGATTTTAACCTGATGGCTCGCGGCAATACAGACAGCTCTGGTGCTTATGTGAACACGCCCGAATTTGAAGACAACGGCAACAAGTTTGAAGCAGATAGTATGAAGTACAATTTTAAGTCTAAAAAGGGTTTGGTCTATAAAGTAAGTACACAAGAAGGAGAATCTTACCTGCACAGCGATGTGGTGAAAAAAAATGAGTATGATGAATGGTACGGCAAGGGCACTAAGTACACTACTTGCGATTTAGACCACCCGCATTTTTATTTCAAAGCCAAAAAAATTAAGATGGTGCCCAACAAAGTGTTGGTTACCGGACCGGCTAATTTATGGGTTGGCGATGTGCCCACACCATTGGTGTTGCCTTTCGGATTGTTTCCGGTCAAGCAAGGCCGTAAGTCGGGGTTAATAATGCCCGAGTACGGTAACGATGCTATTTTTGGATTTTTTCTTCGCGGTGGCGGTTACTACTGGGCCATGAACGATTATGTAGGGCTGCGGTTTACCACTCAGGTGGCTACTAACGGTACTTTTGGTGCGGGTGTAAGTGCACAATATGCGCTACGCTACAAGTTTAATGGAAACATATCTTTTTATTATCTGCGCAGCCGCCCCAGCGATCCTGATTTGCCGGGTGCTAAATCTGCCAATAGTTACAGTTTTAGCTGGACACACACCCAAGACCCCAAGTCTATACCCAACTCTACTTTTGGGGCCAACGTGCAAATACAAAGTGCCGATTACTATGCCGCCAGCCGCAATACATCACAGCAATTGCTTAATACTTCTTTTAACTCTGGTGTAAACTTTACTAGGCGACTCGGCAATCTCTTTAGTTTAAACATGAATTTGCGGCATACGCAAAACTTGCTTAACCGAACCATTGGCTTCACGCTGCCCGAAATTACCTTGAGCATGAGCCGTGTAAGCCCTTTTAAGAGCAAAGTACAAACCGGCAAACCTAAGTGGTACGAAAACATTGGATTAACGTATTCTCTTTCTTTCCGAAATTCTTTAGAGGCCATTGACTCTACATTATTTCGCACAGAAACATTAAATAAATTTCGCTTAGGTATTCAGCAAAACTTTAGAATAGATGCGCCTATTACAGCGTTTAAGTACCTGAACATAAATCCTTCGTTTGACTACACGGAGCGTACTTATTTTAAAGTACAACGCAAGTTTTGGGATCCGGATACCGTATTTGTAGCCGGTACAGATGGCAACATAGATACCTTGTTTGGGCAAGTTAAAACCGATACCGCTTGGGGGTTTGGCTCTGCACGCAACTTAGGTTTATCGGTCAGTATGAGTACCAAACTCATTGGTATTTTTAAGTTTAAAAATTCTAAACTCAAAGCTATTAAACACGTTTTCACACCAACTTTATCGTTTAACTATACTCCCGATTTTGGCCGGCAGGAGTGGGGCTACTACAGGTCTGTACAAAACAATGCCGATGGCCGGCAAGGGTTGTACCCCGTTTTTGGTAACGATGCCGTGTTTGGTAGCGCAGGTACCGGTCGTGTAGCTTCGCTTAACTGGAGTTTGCTCAATAACTTTGAAATGAAGCTGTTTAGCAAAAAAGATACTGTGAACCACGAGCGAAAAGTGGGTTTGTTGGATCAAGTGAATCTAACAGGTGGATACAATTTTATTGCAGACTCTATGCGGCTGTTGCCCTTCAACTTTTCGGTGCAGGCAGCGCGCATTTTCAATCTTATTAATTTTAACTTTAATGCTGTCTTTGACCCTTATGCGGTAGATTCATTTAACCGCAGGTACAATACTTTTGAATGGGAGAAAAATAAACGGCTGTTACGTTTTTCTACAGCCAACATTAGTGTAAGTACATCGTTAAACTCAAAACCACGTACCGCCACAGCTACTACCGACAATGCGCCCAAATACATGGCCGATTACGTGAGCTACAACCCCAATCAGATTTACGATTTTGATATACCGTGGAATGTTAGTTTAAGTTACCGATTTAACCTCACGCGCGGCACACCGCTCAACCCCGATACCATCATTACCGTACAATCGGTAAGCGCTTCACTCGATTTTAACTTAACTGCCAAGTGGAAAATTGCTGTTAGTTCAGGTTTTGATATTAGTCGTAAGCAAGTTACGCTTACCAATGTTTCTGTTATCCGCGATTTGCATTGCTGGGAGCTAAGTTTTGCTTGGACACCACCTATACCTTCTTTCCCATTCCAGCAGTTTACCATTTTATTACATCCGAAGAGCGGCACGCTCAAAGACCTCAAGTTGCAAAAGAAAAATGCACAGCTACAAGATTTGTGATTTATCCTTTTACTACTTCGGCTAGCTTTTGTATCTGTATTCTTGAACCCATCACAATCAGCCGGTTGCCGGGGCGTATCACAGTGTCCTTAGAGGGATTCATTAAATACTCAGCATCCGCAGTTTTTATACCTAACACATTAGCTCCTGTGCTTCGCCAGGCATCTAACTCGTAAAGTGAAATAGTTTTGGTGCACTCCAGTTCGCTCACCATAAAGCTATCGGAGTGGTGAGTACTCATCATATCAATAAACTCTTTTACATCCGGGCTAAGCACTAAAGTAGCCATGTGAGCGCCACCTATTTTATCGGGCATAATTACATTGTTAGCACCAGCAGTTTTTAGTTTACGCACACTGCTATCGTTACTGGCGCGGCTTACAATCTTTATGTTGGGGTTTAGTTCGCGGGCGGTGAGCACTACAAACAGGTTATCTGCATCGTTGGGCAAAGTAGAAATCAATGAACCAGCATTACGTATGCCGGCTTTTTCTAGTGCCTCATCGCGTGTGGCGTCATCTTCTAAATAGTATGATACCGGCACATCAAGCGTATCGCTTTTGAGTGGATGTGGCTCCACAATTACAAATGGATGCTTGTTTTCGTGCAATAGTTTGGCGGCTTCGCGTCCGTTTCTGCCAAAACCACACACTATAGTGTGCCCCTGCAATTCGCTGATAGCTGTTTTCATTTTTAATGATTTGTAAGTGTGAATAAATTCTCCATCTAAGAAGTATCCGGTAATTAATGAAATGAAATAAGTGAACGTACCTATGTTGACCAAAATGAGAAATATGGTGAAAACTTTACCGGTATCGGTAAGCGGGTGCACTTCCATATAACCCACCGTGGCAAGCGTTATTACGGTCATGTACAGGGCATTGAGCAAACTGTATTTTTCAATAATCATGTAACCCACAGTCCCTGTAGCCAGAATAAAAAAGAAAGCGGCTATGGAGAGGTACAGCTTAAAAAAGGCGCTAAAATGGACTTTGTTGAGGGGCATGGCTCGGCATAAAAATAAACGTGCTGCCCATATTGCGAAATGTGATGTGCATCAGCACCAACCGTGCGTAACTTTTGAGCGCAGTACTTATACAAGTTTCAATCTGTTTTACATTCGCACCGTTTAAATCAAAAACCAATGGCACAATTCAGAAAAGAAAAAGACACTATGGGTGTAGTGGAAGTACCCGCTCATGTGTATTGGGGCGCACAAACACAACGCTCTATAGAAAATTTTAAAATAGCGCAAGACATTAACCAAATGCCCAAAGAAATTATCAGGGCATTTGCATATCTCAAAAAAGCAGCAGCTATTACCAATTTTGAAGCAGGCACTTTACCTCTGGAAACTTGCGAAATCATTGGCAAGGTTTGCGATGAAATTTTGGAAGGAAAGCTAAACGACCAGTTTCCGCTTGTAGTGTGGCAAACCGGCAGCGGTACGCAGAGCAATATGAATGTAAACGAAGTGGTTGCCTACCGTGCACATGTATTATTAGGCGGAAGTTTAGAAGACGAAAAAAAGAAAGTACATCCTAATGACGATGTCAACAAATCGCAGAGCAGCAACGATACATTTCCTACCGCCATGCACATTGCCGCATACAGTATTTTGGTGCAGCAAACCATACCAGGCATTAAAAAACTGCGCGATACACTGGCAGCAAAAAGCAAAGCATATATGCACATTGTAAAAATTGGCCGTACACATTTGATGGATGCTACCCCGCTTACCCTTGGTCAGGAACTTAGCGGATATGTTTCGCAATTAGACCACGGCATCCGTGCCATTGAGAATACGATGGCTCACTTGGCTGAATTAGCACTAGGTGGTACAGCGGTAGGCACAGGCATTAATACACCTAAGGGATATGCCGTAAACGTAGCCAAACACATTGCTGCACTCACCGGTCTGCCGTTTGTTACCGCAGAGAATAAGTTTGAAGCATTGGCCGCTCACGATGCAATTGTAGAAGCGCACGGTGCACTCAAAACGGTGGCTTGTTCGCTCATGAAAATTGCTAACGATATTCGTTTGCTGGCTAGCGGCCCACGTTGCGGTATTGGTGAAATTTTTATACCTGATAATGAACCCGGCTCTTCTATTATGCCCGGCAAAGTAAACCCCACACAGTGCGAAGCCATGACCATGATAGCGGCACAAGTATTGGGTAACGATGTAGCCATAAACATTGGTGGCGCTACAGGTCATTTTGAATTGAACGTGTTTAAACCCGTTATGATTTACAATTTCCTGCACAGCGCCCGCTTGATTGCGGATGTGTGCGTATCGTTTAACGATAAATGCGCAGTGGGCATAGCACCCCTAGAAGAAAATATTAAAACCAACCTCCATAATTCATTGATGTTGGTTACCGCACTCAATACCAAAATTGGCTACTACAAAGCTGCGGAAATTGCGCAAACCGCCCACAAAAATGGTAAAACGCTCAAGCAAACCGCTATTGATTTAGGTTACCTTACATCTGATCAATTTGATGAATGGGTGGACCCCCAAACCATGGTTGGCGAAATCTAATTGTCTATTTTTTTTCTCTACTGTAGCCGGGTAGTCCACACGTGTTGTGCACAACTCGGCTGCTTTATTTTTGGCGACCTTCTTTTGTTTAATCGGTGAAAAAGGAGGAGTACATTAAAGGGAGAGGAGCGCAACTAAATCCGGCAAACAGGTTTCATGCGCAAAGTTGCGAATTGTACTTAGACGATTTGCCTACCCAAGAAGAACGTTTACAGGCAATCGTTGAAAATCCACGCACCAAATACATAGAAGTTTTTCCTAAAACAATTGTCAACAAAGTCAATAGCCCCGATTTGGGTTTTGGTTTTAGCATGAACCCCTACCAGGGTTGCGAGCACGGATGCATTTACTGCTATGCCCGCAACTCGCATGAGTATTGGGGCTATAGTGCCGGGGCAGAATTTGAGCAAAACATTTTAGTCAAAAAATCAGCTGCGGATTTATTACGCCAAACGCTGCTCAAAAAATCGTGGAAAGGAGAGTTGATTACACTGGCCGGAAACACTGATATCTATCAACCCATTGAAAGAAAAATGGGCATCACACGCAGTTGCTTACAAGTATTTTTAGAATTGAAACATCCGGTGGGCATTATTACTAAAAATGCTTTGGTGCTGCGCGATTTAGATATTATCGCAGCGTTAGCGGAAGAGCGTTTGATTGGAGTCACGCTCAGTTTAACGACCCTGAACCAACAGCTAAAAAGTGTGATGGAACCGCGCACCAGTAGTGTAAAATCTGTGCTGCATGCCATTGAAAAACTTTCTGCAGCCGGAGTACCTGTTAATGTAAATATGGCTCCTGTTATTCCGGCCATTAATGATGAGGAAATTTTTGAATTGGTAAAAACGGTGGCCTCACTTGGGGCAAAAAGTGTGAGCTACATTGTGGTGCGGCTCAATGGTCACAACTCGCTGCTATTTGAAGATTGGGTACGCAAAAATTTTCCGGATAGGGCAAACAAGGTGCTTCATCAAATCAAAGATATGCATGGTGGCCGGCTCAATGATTCTGAATATAGCCGCAGAATGAAAGGAGAGGGGAAATTTGCAGAACTTATACACCGGCAAATGCAGTTAGCGCGATACAAGTACTTAAGCGGTACACAGTTTCCTAAACTTAATTTTGATTTGTTTACTTCTGCTCGTCAGCAATGGATAGCTAAATCAAAATCAACTATACAATTAGATTTGTTCAATACATGACCAAGTATCGTCCGCTTAATATTTCTAAACGCAGAATTGTTTTTATTACGGGCACAGCCATACTTTTTGCATTAACTATTTGGCTGCTCAATCAGTTAGCGTTTTTGGCTGATTACTGGAGTAGTTTTGAAACATACCGAACTATAGAAACTGATTTTTGCGAAAAAACATTCATGCACAAATTTGTGCGCCAGCCCATCAACACGTTTAGCAACTTTGTATATTTTATGGTGGCTGTTGCCTTACTCCGTAGAGGGTGGAAAGACCAAAATAAACGCCAACCCTACAACCTTGTTTCTGCTAATCCATTTTATAGCATTGTGTTTGGGCTTATACTACTTTATACGTTTATTGCAAGCACTATTTTCCATTCTTCTCTCCTCATATTCACTAACAAGTTAGATTACTCGGCAGTGTACTCCATGTCGTTGTTTCCACTGATGTATTTTACACACCGCCTGTGGTTATTGCAAATAGCGGTTCCTTCCAACCAAAAACATTCTAAAAGTACCACTACAGTTATCACGGTGTTTTCTGTTTTGTATGTGGTGTGTACTTTCTTTCTGCCTACACATATTGGCAAAATAATAGTGCTGTTTATATTGGGACTGCTAGTTCTTTTTGGAGTGTATGTAGAACGCAAAGCTCCCGGCCATACAAACCACCGCTATATGGTAGTGTGTATTTTGAGCATTCTTTTTGCGGTAATGTGGTTTGCGTTTGATGTGTACAAAGTTTTTTGTGATTCAAATAGTTTTATTCAGCCACATAGTTTATGGCATTTGTTTGCCGGTATCTCAGCTTTTTATTTTTATATGTACATCCGAAGTGAGAGAAATAAACTAGCATAAAAGGCAACCTCACTTGATCAACACAGGTACCTCATCGGCATTTACCGGAAATCCCTGAGTAGCTATTATATCTGCTATCAAGTCATATCCCAATCGGTTGAAATGCCCATCTAAAGGCCAACTCACCAACCGCCAAAGTTCCGGTGTGTAGAGTTTTCTTTCTAAATCTCCTCTAAGGTTAACACAATGAACTCCCTTGTTGTTTAACAACGTAGATAGCTCATCTATACGTCTAAAATCAGTACGGCTTTCTAAACGTTTGTAATACTCACCGGGTATGGGATGTATATATGTATAAAATTTAATTCTGCGTTCTGCGCAGTTCTGGTTCATTTCCACTAAAATTTCTGCAATCGTTTGCAATGCGTTGCTAATGTTTTTTTCTCTGCTGGTAGGGGAGTTAAACATAAAGTCGTAGCCAAGTATTAGGTGTAAAAACGCTCGGAAGGTATGAGCATGTTGATATAGCGGCATAAACCAGGGTACTTTTTTGTAATGCACGCTGCCGTCTGCACCAAAGCGCTCCATACCACCACGTATCAGTATGTCATATATATCGGTGTAATCTAGCATGACTAATACCATTTTTGGGTGCACTTGTTTAAATCTCTCTTTTAGTGATATTAGATAATACCCCGGGTCACTACCCGCCACTCCTGCATTATATACTTGCATGCCAGTTTTGATTTGCAACAATGCAGGCCAGGTGGAGTCTTGTGGAGCGCCTACTCCCTCTGTAAACGAATCTCCGAATGCCAATACTTCTGCAGAGTCGGGCGATGAATCGTTTCTGTATCCAAGAGAATCATACCGATGTTCAAAGCTAAACTCAGGTAGAGCCATGCTTGCTGTTTGGTTCGTCCCATGGTGGTACTGCCAGCCCTGATGCTGCGGCTTAAATGGATTTACAAAATTTCCATTACCTTTTTCAGACTGGGTTTTGTATAAACCGGTTAGGCGTATCAATCCCTCACAGGCCAATACTGATACCAACAATACTACCAAAATTTTGAATGCTCTTTTCATTTATACTTAATGCAATAAAGCGTTAAACTGCATATTCTGCTTCTAAGATATAGGATTTCTTTTTCGCTTCTAAAAATGACTTTTTTCAAGTTGTTCTAAAAATTTGATGCAAAAATATTAACAAATAAAATAATAAATAATCTATCTCCACCGGTATGGGTGGTTGGGATGTGATGTTTATCGATGTATCTGTGATAGGAAACCAAAAGTGAAAAATGGCTGCGGCATCATCACCGTATTTGCCCCCCAAACCTCAACAGAGGACAATACTGCTACACCCTCCTTGTAAACGGCAAAACCATAGAAACCCAAAGATGGTGAAGCAGCGGTAGAATGTAATATATAGCACGCGGTATTGTCAGGTCATGAGGCCTGAGGATACTGCTTAAAAAGCTCAATTGCTCACTAGTTACAAACCAACCGCGCCATATAAAAACCATCAAAACCACTATCAGCCGGATGGATAGATTTTTCTTCTTGTAGCATAAAGTTGGGGTGCCGGGCTAAAAAGGTTTGTATCTGGTGCTGGTTTTCTAAAGGCAGTACGCTACAGGTGCTATATACCATAGTGCCACCCGTTTTTAGTAATTGAGAGTACTGTTGTAGTATGTTTTGTTGTATAGCAACTACCTCATCTATAAACTGCGGGGTAAGTTGCCACTTGGCATCGGGTTTTCTGCGCAGCACTCCCGTACCGCTGCAAGGGGCATCTATCAGCACTACATCGGCTGAGTGTTGTTGGTTGGCTAACCAGTCATGGGAAATCAAATGTGTTTTTATGATAGCGCAACCATTCCGTTTTGCCCGCTGCGGTAGTTGCAATAGTTTTTGCTCATTCATATCGGCTGCAAGTAGCTGGCCTTTGTTTTGCATGAGTGCTGCCAAATGCAACGATTTCCCGCCACCTCCTGCACAGGTATCTATCACCTTCATACCGGGCTGTACGTGAGTAAATGGGGCCACCATTTGTGAGGATACATCCTGCACCTCAAACCACCCACTTTGGTAAGTGTAGTGTTTTTTTAGGTTTATTTTTTGTCCTATCACCAGAGCATCCGGTGCTAAATCGGTTTCGCTGAAGCAGATTCCTTCTTTAGCAAAAATGCTCATCAAGTTGCCCTTGCTGCATTTGAGCGTATTTACCCTAACGCAGAGTTTTGCCGGTTGGTTGAGGGCAATGGCTTGTTGGTGCCAGGTTTCGCCAATTTCTTTTTTTGCTAATGTATAAAGCCAATCCGGGTACGATTCGCGAATTACCGGCAGGTGCTGTGCTTGGTGGTAATGCTCTAAAGCCAAATTACGGTTAAGTGTCTCAAACTCCGGCCAGTCGCGCAGTTCGCCAAGCTCGGTCAGCAGTTTGGCACCAACCAGTTTCCATAAATTTTTGGGGCTTACGTCTTCTTTGAGCATGTACTCATATTGGCGCTTGTAGCGAATAATGTGGTAAATGTTAGAGCTAATAAAGTGCCTATCGCGCGCACCCCAACTGCGGTTGCTTTGCAGCAGGTGCTCTACGGTAGTATCGGCTTGTTTTTTTTCTATCAAAATACTTTGCAAGCCCTGCACTACGGCAGCCACTAAGTTGCGGTGTAGTTTGGCCATTAGCGGGCAATGGCTATTCGTGTACTAAATGTTTTTTGGTTAGCTGTATAGCGCACCAGATACACGCCTGCGCTCAGCAAAGCGGTGTTTAGCTCTGCCATGCCATTGTGATACGAAACCTCTACAGCTATGTGCTGCCCATGCAGGTTTATCACTTCTATAAAGCCGGTTTGTAGCGGTGCATCGCTCAGCTTTAGCCAAATTTTATCACTACCCGGGTTCGGAAAGGCAAGCAATGTGGTGCCGGAGGGCGATAGTTGAGTAACGTTGATTACTATAGTGGTATCTATCAGTGTATCAGAGTACATTATTACCCCACCAAGTTCGTTGCCACAGAGGTATTCAAATTTGCCATCGGCATTAAAGTCGGCAATAGTCATGCTGGCATTGGTGCCTGCATCGTAGCCCAAATAGTTGCTGCTGACTAAGGTAAAAGGACCCTTGTTTACGCTATCGGCATTCACCACATACTTAAACACCATGCCCGACTGTGCACCTACGTATAGCTCAATTTCGTTATTCGTATTTTTTTGCAAAAACGGCACACTGTTGCCGTACTGATACCCCGGCTGGTTGATGTTGATGCCGCCAAAATTTTTGGTCACAGAATCTTTATGAAACAAAGGGCTGGTAGTTGTCCCCATATTACGGTAGTAATCTAAACTGCCATCTCGTTTACCGCTTACAATGTCTAGCAGCGAATCGCCATTTATATCAAACAAAAACGGGGTGCTGTATTGCCCTACATCAATATTGAAGTATAATGGAGTGGTCATTACAGAAAAGTTGGCCATTACGCCTCCGGTATTTTTGAAAAAATGGAAATAGCCATTCAATTCACCCATCAGCATATCTTGTTTGCCATCGCCATCTAAATCGCCAAATGCCGGATGTGCATTTACCAAGTTGTAACTGCTGATGCCAAAGTAATCGGTACTCACTTGCTCAAATGCCGGTTGGGTGGCGGTGCCCACGTTGCGCAGTAAACCCAACTTAGACTGGTAGGTTTGTGCCGGGCGAAAGTAGCCATAGTTGCTCACCACTATATCGGGCAAGCCATTGTAATCAAAATCAAAAATTACGGGTTTGGAGCCGGTGCCATAATCCAAAATGTGCTGTACCAAAAATGTATCGCTTTGGTAAGTAAACTGGCAACTGGTGTTGCCACTGTTTTTATAGTAGTGCACGTTGTTTACATCTTCTGACCCATTGCGGGCATTAGGGGCAATCAGGAGGTCTTGCATCCCATCGTTATTGGCATCTACTCCATAAGCAGCCGGAAAAACCAGCAAATACACCGAGGTATCGCATACCGGAAACTGGTTGTCGTAATAGCACGCATGTGCCCAACTGCTATCGGCACAGTTTTGTACAAAAGTTAATGTGGGGTAAGATATGTCGCCAATCAGCAAGTCCACATCGTGATCGTTGTCAAAATCAAAATCAAAAAGGGTAGAGCCCATGTGGCGGCTGCCACTTGCACCGGCTTCGGGTTTTAAGCCGTTGCAACTACTATCGTTTAAGTTAATGGTGTTGCTCATTTGCGCTTCGGTAAATCCACCCCAGCAGGGGGTAATTAGCAGGTACTTTAGTGAATCATATACATAAGAAGGATTTCCTATGTTTTCTTGAGTTTGGTTTTCGTAGTACTCTACAGCCGCACCAAACAAACCAAACGTGAGGATATCAATATCCCCATCGCGGTTCACATCAGTAAAAACCGGTATGTCATCTATGTTTGTCCATACATTAATAGTGTAAATATTGTCCGTATAAGATACCACTTCGCTCACTACATCAAACTGCAAGTAGCCGGCATCTTTTTTTCCTTTATACGCCATAATACCCAAGGGGCCGTGGCAAAAAATATCGGGCACTCCATCGTAATTGTAATCGCGGATGAGCGCCCAGTTGTTCAGTTCTTTTGGGAATAAAATTTCGTATTCGGGTGCGTACTTGTAAGCCGTATCGCTGCTGCCTCCTTTGTTAATGTAGGTATATACTTTATCACTTACGCGGTCAAACACAAACAAATCCATCAACGTATCATCATTGAGATTAATGGGCGAAAACTGTGGAGCATTCATACCACCGTGCCAGGGTTCCCACATTTTTATTCCGCTTTTGGTTACGGGTACGTTCAGTACTCGGTACTTGGGTTGAGCAATAGCGGCTATACAACAAAGCAAAAACAAAAGGGGAAGATAAATTCTCATAAAACAGATTGTATAGGCGGTGAAAGTATAGTTTGTTTCTGACTAATAAGACGTTTTGGTGGCAACTTTGGTTCAGTGCAATTGCATGGCCAGCCAACCATTGTTGCGGATTATTTTTTCGGGGCGTAGTTGTTGTACTCTTGCGGTATTTAAAATGTCTTGTTCATCGCTAAGCAGTATTCCACTCAGCAATAGTTTGCCACCCGGTTTGAGCATTTTCTTCCAGTCGGGTAAAAACTGTAAAATGATATGCCTGTTGATATTGGCCAATACTATATCATATTGTTTATGTATATGTGCCGGGCTATTGGCCAGTTGGGCGATGATGTGTGTACAGTTATTGGTAAAAATATTTTCTAAGCAATTGCGGTAGGACCATTCTTCGTTATCAATAGCCAACACTTCGCTGGCTCCCAGTTTTTCGGCCAGTATGGCCAGCACACCTGTTCCGCTGCCAAAGTCCAGCACTTGTTTGTTGGTAAAATCTATATCCAGCATAAGTTCAGTCATGCCCGCAGTAGTGGCATGGTGGCCGGTGCCAAAACTCATTTTAGGTTCTATCACTAGTTCAATCTCAGTGTTTAATGCATCATGAAATGGCGCGCGAATACCCACTCGCTTGGCAATAGTTACCGGTTCAAAATTGCGCTCCCATTCTTCGTTCCAGTTTTTTTCTTCTATAGTTTCCTCGCTGTAGGTAATGTGCCCCAGTTCATTGTCGTGCAGTATTTCTTTAATCAATAGCGGCCTCACTTTTTGCTCCGGCACAAATGCTTTGAGTGTATCGGTAGTTTCTTCAAATCCCTCAAAATGATAATCACTCAAAATACTAATGAGCCAATTGCGCTCCAGTTCATCGGCAGTAAAAAAGTTGTATTGCTTGTATTGCATGTGGGCGAAGAAAAGAAGTAAACGGATGTAAAAAAAAAGCAACCCCTTGCGAGGTTGCTTCTCTCTTTTGTTAGTGCATGAAAAAACTTAACCTAAAAAATCTTTAAGTGACTTGCAGCGACTGGTGCTTTTGAGCCGGAATAGGGCTTTGTCTTTAATTTGGCGTACACGCTCGCGGGTAAGGTCGTACCGTTGGCCAATGTCCTCTAAACTCAAGGGGTGGTCGTAACCCAAGCCGAAGTACATTTTTAAAATATCTTGTTGTTTATCGGTCAAAATATTGAGTGAGCGGTCTATTTCTTTGCGTAGCGACTCTAAGTATGCCACTCCTTTATCTGCACTCTCTGCATCTTTATTTTCCAGTACATCTAAAAGCGAAAGGTCATCGCCACCGGCAAAGGGGGCATCCATAGATATGTGCCGTCCGGCTACATCTAAAGTTGTTTGTACTTCGGCTAAATCTACGTTTAAGATGTTGGCCAATTCCTCGGGTGTTGGTTCGCGCTCAAACTCTTGATACAGTTCATGAAAGGCCTTGTTGATTTTGTTGAGCGAACCCACTTTGTTGAGCGGTAAACGCACAATGCGCGATTGCTCGGCTAATGCTTGCAATATGCTTTGGCGAATCCACCACACGGCATACGAAATAAATTTGAATCCACGGGTTTCATCAAAGCGCTCGGCAGCTTTCATCAATCCCAAATTACCTTCGTTAATCAAGTCAGATAAACTCAACCCTTGATTTTGGTATTGCTTGGCCACACTTACCACAAAGCGCAAATTGGCTTTGGTTAGTTTATCTAAAGCATCGGTATCACCGGCTTTGATTCTGCGGGCAAGGTAAACCTCGTCTTCGGCTGTTATTAAATCCTCGCGACCTATTTCTTGCAGATAACGTTCTAATGAAGCGCTCTCACGATTCGTGATGCTCTTCGTAATCTTCAACTGACGCATGTTAGGGGTAATTTTGTTTCGCTAATAGTTGTTTTAGTTCACTAATCGCTAGGGCTAAGAAATAATGGGGAAGCCGTAGAATTGTATCGCAATATAATGGCGAGGTTTAGAAATAACAAGACCTTTCGCAAAAATAATTTCGGCTAACCGAAATCAGTGATGCCGAAACTGGTCAAACCAGTTGCTAACCATTTGCAAGCCAGATACTGTTAATACTGATTCGGGGTGAAACTGAACACCGGCAATAGGCAATGTTGGATGAGCTATGGCCATTACTTCGTTTTGCGCAGTAGTGCCAATTACATGAAGGGCTGTGCCTTCTACATTTTTCAACACCAGCGAGTGATACCGCATAACCATAGTAGGAGAGGGGATATTCCGAAAAAGGAAATGTGATTGGTGGTACAATTCGGAGGTTTTGCCGTGCATAGGTGTGGCGGCTTTCACTAACGCGGCTCCAAAAAACTGACCGATGGCCTGGTGCCCCAAACAAACACCAAGTATGGGTTTAGTGGTATAAAACTCTTCTATGAGTGCATTGGTCACTCCGGCCTCTGCGGGTGTTTTGGGGCCGGGCGATATGATGATAGAATCGAAATTAAGTGTTCTGATTTCTGCTATGCTTTTTTCATCGTTGCGCACCACCACACATTCTTCACCGGCCTGCAATATGTAGTGATAGAGGTTGTAGGTAAACGAGTCGTAGTTATCTAACAGTAAAACCATTAGCCGGCAGGAGAGGAGCGAAAGAGTTTTTCAAACTGCTCAAACGTATCGCGAAACATGGGCACCACCTTACCGCTTACTTCCATCACTTTTGGTGCAAGGTCGTCTATATAAGCGTAAGAGTGTGAGTTGCTTTTTTGTGATGCCGGAAACACATCTATTTTATTGACAAACCACACCAACACACAAAGTACGTACAGCCCTATAAGCGAGTGAAGAATACCACCAAAAATCTGATTGAATAAATTGAGCGACATAGATTTGAGTATTTGCTCTAAGCCCCACGCCACTAATTTCATTAGCCCAACTACTAAGGCCAACACTAGTATAAATGAAACTATGGCTAATGCCTTTGGGCTTAGCCCAGCCACATCTTGCAAAAAATTGACCATCAGGTACGAGAACTTGAGCGCACCAAACAAACCCAAAAACCAACCCGCCATAGAGAAAAGCGAATAGATGATGCCGTTTTTGTAGCCCTGATAAAAACCAAGCCCTATAAATAGCAAAGCAAGAATGTCAAATATCATAACCGTTAGCTGAGTAAACTTTTCACAATCTGGCTTACTAATCCATTATCGGCCTTGCCGGCAAATTGTTTAGAGGCAGCGCCCATTACCTTGCCCATTTCTTTTTGGGAGGTAGCACCGGTTTCTGCAATTATCTTCTTTACCGCTTCGCGAATATCTTCTTCGCTCATCATAGCAGGTAAATATTTTTCAATTACCTCCATTTCTTCCTTTTCTTTTTGTACTAAGTCGGAGCGGTTGGCTTTTTCAAACTCGCTGATAGAGTCTTTGCGTTGTTTCAACATTTTTTGTAACAACTGCATTTCTTTTTCATTGCTAATTGTGCCACCTGCACCTTTTTCGGTTTTAGCTAAAATGATGGCGCTTTTTATGGCACGTAAACCACGCACGGTGGCTTCTTGCTTGGCCAGCATAGCAGTTTTGAGGTCGTTGTTTATTTTTTCTTCCAAACTCATGTTATATAACTTTGGTGCGAAAGTAAAAATCGGACACAGATGTATTAGTGCTGCGATTAACAATTCTTTACCCCTGATGTTGTTAAACCATTTTTACTCATTCCTGCAAAGTGTATCTTCGCCCAAAACCAAAAATCATGTATAGTAAATCAGTTTCATTTATTGCTGCGCTTCTCTTGTGTGTAAGTTTGTATGCTCAAACTTCCACTGAAAACATGTTAGAAAACGTGTTGTCTTCTGTGGTATCGGTAGGTGTGTTCAAGGCCGAAGGTACTAATCAGATACTGGGTTTTAGAGGAAATAATGACCTTGCTTATCAGCGGATGTTAGATATGAGTGATGCTTACAGCAAAGGTTCGGGATACGTAATAGAAGTGAATGGCAAAAAGTATGTGTGTACTAATGCGCACGTGGTGCAAAGTGCAAAAACCGAGGCGGGCTCCATCTACATTTTCAGCATTAACCAAACCAAGTATGAAGTAAAACTAAAAGGTGGTGATTCATTTTACGATTACGCCATCCTTGAATTTGTTACTCCACCCGGCTCTGAAATAACTGCTGTAAAATATACCAATCAAGAACCTAAAGTAGGGGCTAAGGTGTTTGCCATTGGTAACCCTTTGGCCGAGTATCCATACACTGTTAGTGATGGTATAGTGAGTGCCAAGAACCGTGTGCGCGATGGTGTAACCGGTAAATATGGTTTTATACAATCTACCGCTACTATTATTTGGGGAAATAGCGGTGGTCCGCTCATCAACGAAGCCGGTGAAGTGGTAGGCATGAACTCGCAAATTGCATTTGGCCCTGAGGAACGTGGCAGCTTATGGCAGCCGCAAATCAACTTTGCATTAGATGCGGCAGTGTGTAAGCGATTAACAGATGACATTATCAATAACAATGGCCGTATTCGCAGAGCATATTTTGGTTTAGAGATTTCGCAAAACTACAAAGCCGAAATGGATTACATGACCATGAAAACGGTTATCAAAAAACAGGACGAAAAACCGGTTATCTCTGCGGCTTTCTCGGGCGGTCCTGCTTCATCATTAAGCAACAAGGTGGGTTATGCAGTTACCAAGGTAAATGATACCGAGGTGCGCAACATGGAAGAAGTGTTGGGCGAGTTTGAAAAAATAAAGCCCAATACCCGCGTTACACTCAGCTTGGTAAAAGATGGCAAAACAGAAAATGCATCGTTTACCGCTACAGAGTTAAAACCCGAAATGATGAATGACCTGGCCACCAAAATGATTGAGCAAGATGGCAATTACAAGTTAGTAGCCGGCAACAGCGGAGAGGTAATGATTAGCTTTAAGCCCACCTATACTAACACTACCAATAATGGCAACCGGTACGACCAAAACCGCAGACCCGACCGCAGCGAAAGAGAGGGTAGCGGTGGTAGTGCCAACACTACTCAACAAGTAAAAGTGATGGGTGTGGGCTACGTGGATCAAAATGGCAGCGATGTATGGCGGGTAAATTCACTTACCGATTTGGGTGCCGGTATCCGCTTTTATGGATTAGCCGGTGTGTATGATTTGGTAGTGAAAGATCCTATTGGCAGCGGTCAACCTCAAAGTGCACGCGTTTACATTTCAGGCGATAAAAATGTGTTGAAGCGCACACTTTGGTATTAGTACTATTTTTACTGTGTGGTAGAGAGTATTGATCAGTTGGGCAATAGGATTTCAATGCAGGGCTTTCCGCAGCGCATTGTTTCATTAGTGCCATCGCAAACAGAGTTTTTGTTTCATGTTGGCCTGAGTGATAGGTTGGTGGGCATCACCAACTTCTGTATTCACCCTGAATCTGATGCTTTTAGAGTAGGAGGGACTAAGAATTTTAGCATTGAAAAAATAAATCAGTTGAAACCCGATTTGATTATTGGCAACAAAGAAGAAAACTACCGACAGGGAATAGAGGAGTTGCAAAAAATGTATCCGGTTTGGATGAGTGATGTAAATACTTTGCCGCAGGCCTGTAGCATGATGCAAGAACTTGGACTATTGTGTGGCAAAGAAGCTGAAGCAGAGCATACCGTGCAACAGATCGAACAAAAATTTGCGGAGTACGAAGTAAGTACTGGTTACCACAGTGCATCTTGCGCTTATTTCATTTGGAGAAAACCATATATGGTAGCCGCCACACACACCTTTATTGATGATATGCTCCAGCGCTTAGGTTGCACAAATGTGTTTGCTCAACAGCAACGATACCCCGAAATTGAGTTAAAAACTCTGGCTGAGCTAAAACCCGACTTTATTTTTCTTTCCTCGGAGCCATACCGCTTTACAAAAAACCATTATGATGAATTTTTGCAGTTCTGCCCTCAATCAAAAGTGATGCTGGTAGATGGCGAAATGTTTAGCTGGTATGGCAGTACATTGCTCAAAACACCCGACTACTTTGCTGCTTTGATTAAAAAGATGCAGGTAGCGCAATAACCGAGACCGACAAACGTTTTTTCTGTGTTCCTTTTTATGGAAAGTTACATTTACGGAATCTAAACTCTGTAATCTATCAATTATTCCACATGGTTAATGTCAGCCAACTGCAATTCAGGTATAGAAATAAAAATGTATTTGACAATCTCAATCTTACACTGCAAGGCGGCCACATCTACGGCTTACTGGGCAAAAATGGTTCGGGTAAATCTACGCTATTACGAAGCTTGTACGGGTTACTGTACCCTACCAGCGGCCAAATAAATGTTTTGGGTAATGTACCCGGCTTACGTGAGCCAAAATTTTTGCAGCAAGTATTTATGGTACCTGAAGAGTTTTATTTGCCCGATGTAAAAATGGAAGAACTGATTCATTACCATGCACAGTTCTATCCTCACTTCAGTTTAAGTCAGTTTCAAAACTATTTGCGCGAGTTTGAAGTGCCCTCTGATAACAGTTTGCAACAAATGAGCTACGGACAAAAAAAGAAAGTACTTATTAGTTTGGGGTTAGCCAGCAATACTCCATTGTTATTGATGGATGAACCTACTAATGGGTTAGATATTATCAGCAAAAGTCAGTTTCGCAAAATTATGAGCGGATTGGTGAATCACGATAAGTGCATGATAATTAGCACCCACCAGCTAAAAGATTTAGAAAATCTTATTGATAGCATTGTGATTATTGATGAAGCAAAAATCTTGTTCAATGAAAATTTAGAGCACATTGCTCAAAAACTCTGTTTCAAAATTGTAACTGATACGAGTTCAGTTAATACGGCATTGTTTACCGAGCCAAGTATTACCGGTGTGGCGGTGGTCTATGCCAATACGCAGCAAGAAGAAACTAAAGTGGATTTAGAATTGCTTTACAAAACAGTAATGGCCAATCCGGCTGTGCTGAATAATCTGTTCAACTCTTAATTATGAATCAACTTTTTTCATTTAGCCGATGGTGGTTATTAGTGCGCAAAACCTATTTTGAAAAAAAACGTCTGTATCTGCTTTCAGCGCTTACCATTTTAGCATTGGGGCTTGCCTTTTATATAGTATTCTTAATACTAAACAGCACAGGATATTTTGGTGCAGAGCTACAAGCCGGCTTTTACTTTGGTGGCTTGTTTATTACCGGTTGCTTGTTTGCTTCAGTGCAGTTCAGCGATTTGGCGGATAAAAGCAAAGGCATTGCTTTTATTACTCTACCCGCTTCGCAGTTAGAGAAACTTTTGGCCGGAGTTTTTTTTAGTGTACTCGTATTTACGGTAGTTTATACTGCACTTTTCTATTCGGTAAACACACCGGCTTTAAAAATTTCTAACAGCATTCGTTACAATGTGTTTATCACAGAGCAAGAATACAAACGAGTAAACTATCCGGAAACTTACGACTCTACCGAGCGCTTTAAGCCCGCTGAGTTAGTCAATGTGTTTAAGTACAAGAACGATAGTTCCTACTATAGTGATAATGATTCTGATGAAGAGCAAGATGTGCAGAATATCTACGGATATATATGGATGGCTTTTTTGGCTGTGCAGGCATTTTATGCGCTGGGGTCTATTTATTTTGGGGCGTATAGTTTTGTAAAAACATCGGTGAGCATATTGGGCTTAGCTGTGGTGTTTTTCTTTTTTGGTCAAATTATCACCAGCTTTTTTCCAAGTAGTTATGAATCTTTAAACTACGATTTATACTCATTGGCTGATAACACTAACATAGACAGTACCACCTACTACAATCTGCCCGATTGGTTGCTGGTGTTTGATACATGGCTGCTGCAATATTTATTCTTCCCCTTGTTTTGGTTCATTGCTTACATCCGTTTAAAAGAAAAACAAATATGAGTTCCGGTAACGAATCGTTAGCGCAACAGGTAATCCATTGGGTTTGCCGTAAAGTATTGACCGAAGAATGGAAGCCGGGAGATGCCATGGACGAGCGTCAGATTTCTGCACAGTTAGAAATGAATCCCAATCTGATTCATACTGCTTTTGATGCACTGCTGAAAAATGGATTGGCTGTTCATCAGTCCTCAAGGTTGTTAGTGGCAGACAATGCCAAAGCAGCAGCGCAAGAGTTATTGCGCAAACATTTTTTTGAATATGAATTGCCGGTGTTGCAGGATAAGTTAAAGTTGCTGAACATTTCATTACAAGACCTTTCTAAAAGTTAAGATATGCTCAAGAGTAATAAGTGGTTGTTGGGTACTGTAATTGTGGTGATGCTCTATATTTTGGGGCACTATATCACACTCTGGACAATGTACTATATGGGATGGTATTCGCATCGTACTACCCCAAGTAGTTATGTTACCGAAAAATATTTTACCGAGAATGTGCGCACCATTTATATTACCGGTTGCAGTAATGTAGATATTATCATGGCCGACACTTTTTACTACACCATACACAATTCCGATTCTAATTTTTTTGCCCGTGCGCAGTATGCCGATACGTTAGTGTTGCAAGGCGATACCATTAGCATTGACAGTATTTTTTCTCACAAAAAATTTGTACGGTTAGATACTACTGTAAACAGTTTTCAGGGTTTGGTGCAAGTGTTTGTTACCGGCAAAGAGCGTGTTATTCTATTGCGCAGCGATTTTACTATTGATTATTCTTATCTACCCGGTGTGTTTGATATTTATGCGCAGCGCTCATCTGCAGGTATTACCACCTATCAATACATGGATAGCTCATATCCATATACCATCAAGCAACTCAGTTTGCATTTAGGATACCTGTCATCGCTCAACAACGTGCAAACGGCAGTGACCATACAAAATGCCGATATACGATTGAGCGACTGGGCCGATATTGGTAGCTTAGGTGAAGGGAATATTTTGGCAGGTTCTATAACCTACTCCGACTCATCGCAGTTTTGCAATACGCATGGGTATCATTTGCATAATCTGAAAATGATTTATCGCAGAGACCAAACTCAACTTTTTGACCGATATGATTTTTTTCAGGAAGATTTGGTGCGAGCAATGCCAGTATATTAGTAGTAATATATGTACATTTTTTGAAATTATCACACCGGCTGTGTTTTGATGTGTATTGCTATATTTAGCCGCAACAAACCTTACAGCATTGAATCTATTCCGTAAAAAAAATGTAGATAAAGTACTGGCCGATGCTGCTGCAGGATATGGCGATGGCGAAGTAGGACATTCTTTAAATAAAACGCTAGGTGTACGCGACCTTACAGTATTGGGTATAGCGGCAGTAGTAGGTGCCGGCATATTTTCTACTATTGGCAAAGCCAGTTTTGAAGGCGGGCCGGGCATTATCCTCCTTTTTATTTTTGTAGCAGTGGCCTGTGGTTTTTCTGCATTGTGCTATGCCGAATTTGCCGGTATGGTGCCCGTAAGCGGCAGTGCATATACCTATAGCTATGTAGCTTTTGGCGAAATTATTGCCTGGATTATTGGCTGGGATTTGTTGATGGAGTATGCCATTGGCAATATTGTGGTAGCTATATCATGGAGCGGATATTTTGTGGATTTATTGGCCAATATACACATAGATGCGTTAGGAATAAATGGCATACATGTACCCGCTTGGTTGACTATAGATTATTTTTCGGCAAAAGCGCAAAACGGTTTGGCGTGGCAAACTGCTCCAACTTTACTTGGCCTAAAACTGATATGTGACCTTCCGGCATTTGTTATTGTAGCCATTATTACCTGGATTACTTACGTGGGCATTCGCGAGAGTAAAAACTCTGCCACTGTTATGGTGGGCATCAAAATGGGGGTAATACTGTTAGTCATTTTTGTAGGAGCATTTTATGTAACACCCGATAACTGGGTACCGTTTTTGCCCAACAAAATGTCGGGTGTGCTCAAAGGCATTGCATCAGTATTTTTTGCCTATATCGGTTTTGATGCTATTAGTACAACAGCAGAAGAATGCAAAAACCCACAGCGAGATTTGCCATTGGGGATGATTTACTCGCTCATTATTTGTACGGTCATTTATGTAGCTATGGCATTGGTGCTTACCGGTATGGTTAACTATAGCGAGTTGAATGTAGAGGAGCCACTATCTTTTGTATTCAATCGTGTAGGGCTAAAATGGATAGCAATGGTGGTAGCCATCAGCGCGGTAATTGCTACGGCCAGTGTGCTCTTGGTTTTTCAGGTGGGACAACCGCGAATATGGTTAGCCATGAGCCGCGATGGATTACTACCCAAGATTTTTTCTAAGATTCATCCGGTGTATAAAACTCCATCTTTCTCTACACTTCTTACAGGGGTGGTGGTAGCTATACCTACGCTATTTGTAAACATGGATGTGATGGTTGATTTAACCAGTATAGGCACCCTGTTTGCCTTTGCACTGGTGTCGGCTGGCATTTTGAAAATGCACGCCAACCCTAATCGTCCGCCAAGTAAGTTCACTATCCCCTTCATTAATGCACAATTTTTGTTTCCTGCACTCATTGCTGCCGGACTTGGCTATTGGGTATGGGCCGATATGGCATCGCTGCAAGAATATTTTGGATGGCATGAAGGTTTTGTGTTTACCAACTTACGCGAAATACTTCCGCACTATCTGTTTGCTGCGGTCTTGCTAACGTTAGCAGTGCTTGGTTTCAAGTATCGGCTTTCGCTTATTCCACTGTTGGGCTTTGTATCGTGCTCTTATTTATTGAGTGAGTCTGGCGCTACTAACTGGGAGCGGTTTATTGTTTGGTTGATTATCGGATTGATTGTTTACTTTTTGTACAGCTATAAAAACAGCCGTTTGGCACATGTGCGTTCATGAATTTGAAAATCTCTTTTTGTCTATTGTATATCACCCTTTGTGGGTTGCTTGCAGCGCAAGATTCTGTTGTAGTTTCAACCACACTGCGTGATTCTGTTTATACATTCACAATTACTAATTCCATAGACTCTGCTAAAGTAGATTCGTTTTACAAGACGAAGCAGATAGACGTTTCTTTGGCAGATAACCCGCAATTGTATTACGAAGTTTTTAAATGGCTGGGTACTAAGTACTGTTATGCTGGCACCTCATCAAGCGGTATAGATTGCAGCGGTTTTGTAAGCAAAATTTGTAAAATGGTTTATGGCAAAGAATTGCCGCATAGCAGTGCGGGTATGTTTACGGTATGTCAACCTTTGCCACAAAACGATGTGCTTGCCGAGGGAGATTTAGTTTTTTTCAAAATTAAGAAGGGAAGAATTTCGCATGTGGGCATTTACTTACAACACGGTAAGTTTGCACATGCCAGCATATACAGTGGAGTAACCATTAATGATCTTTCAGAAACGTACTACCAACGCTATTTTTTCAGAGCCGGTAGATTAGAGTAAACACTTTTACCAAAATGCCATGTATAGTGCCACTAAGGCACCTACTATTAAGATACTACCGGCCATAAATGCCGGATGCACTTTAAACAGAGAACTATCAATTTCAATTTTACTTGATGTGTTGTTTTTTTGTAGCAAGCTGATGATAACCATTCCGATTACTGTCAGTAAAAACACAAACCCCATGCGGTCAAGAAACGGGATAGCGTAAACAAATCTACCACTGCCCCACTCCGTATATTTTGCAAATCCGTATGCCGCAAGCGGTTCCAAGTTGATGAGTAACGGCAAAAACTTAAGTAATACCGAAAATCCAAAGCCGCCAATGGTAGCAAACAAAGCAGCCGATGAGGTGGTGCGCTTCCAAAAGAAGCCAAGTAGAAACATGGCAAAAATACCTGGTGATACAAAGCCGGTATATTCTTGTATATAGTTTAACCCACCTTTGTCTATGCCCAAAAACGGAGCTATGGCTACTGCAAGAAGTAATGACACCACCACAGTGATTTGACCAATGCGCACCAGATTGGATTCAGATGAGTTTTTATTGAAAATTTTCTGATATATGTCTAATGTAAAGATGGTGGCAATGCTATTGGTTTTACCAGCTAATGAGGCCACAATAGCAGCCGTAAGTGCTGCAAAACTCAGTCCCTTTAACCCATGTGGAAGCAGATTGAGCAACACCGGATAAGCGCGGTCGGCTACCGGTTTTCCATCGGCCAGCATACTGTTTTGAAAAAAAGTATCGCCTTGAGCTAATGCAAAAACCGCAATGCCCGGTAGCACTACAATTATGGGCATAAGTAGTTTCAAAAATGCAGCAAACAAAATTCCGTTGCGGGCTACGGGTAGTTGGGCGCCAAGTGCGCGTTGGGTAATGTACTGGTTGCAGCCCCAGTAACTAAAGTTGGCAATCCACATGCCGCCAAGCAGTACAGTTAGCCCTGGCATATCAATAAAGTTGGGGTTATCCGGTTTTAAAATCAGGTGAAATTTTTCGGGGGCATGTTGCAACAGCAAACCAAAACCGCTCCAAGCACCATTAGTTCCAAATTGATGGGCTACTAAATCAAGCGCGAGGTAGGTGGTTACTAATCCTCCTAATACCAAAAAGAATACCTGTACCACATCGGTATATCCAATCACCTTCATGCCTCCCAACGTGATGATGGCCGCAAAAGATGCCAGAGCCACCATGCAGCCATAAAGGGGCAAACCCGAAATGGTGCTGATGGCCAGCGCACCGAGAAACAAAATAGAGGTGAGGTTAACAACCACATACAAAAGCAACCAAAATACAGCCATGATAAGCGCCACAGTATCATTGTACCGAGTACTTAGAAACTGTGGCATGGTATATATTTTATTTTGCAGATATACCGGCATAAAAAATATAGCCACAATAATTAATGTGGCAGCGGCCATCCACTCATAACTGGCCACCGCCAGCCCCATAGTAAAGCCCGCGCCACTCATGCCAATAAACTGTTCCGCAGAAATATTGCTGGCTATGAGCGATGCGCCTATGGCCCACCAAGTGAGCGAACCCTCTGCCAAGAAGTAATCTTTGGAATCTGGGTTTGTTTTTCTTTGCTTGTTGTACACCCACCAACCATAACCGGCCACTACCACAAAATATAAGATAAAAACTGCGTAGTCAGAAGTGTGCAGCATACTTGCTTATTATTTTGTAGAAATTGGCTTGGTGGTTTAAAAGATTAATCCACTAAATACGTCCCAAAATCAAGCACTTCGCCCTCTTGCAAGCTGAGTGTGGCATCTTTGTCAAAGTCCACATCATCCCATACTTTGCTTTGAAAATGCACGGTGTCGCCTTTAAAAAGCAGTACATATAAATCGGGGTAATCTTCCGGCAAAATATCTTGCGCTACTAAATCGGACGAATAGAAATGAATGTGTGCTTCACCGTTTTCGTTGAGTTTGGCACTTCCGATGTAATCGTCCTCGCTAAAAATATCTTTATCATACAAGCGAACAATGTATTGCGAGCCATGCAACGGTTCATTGCTGCCGCGTTGTATAAAACGCACTTTTACAGTAAGCTGAATTTCCGGATCCCAAGTTTTTAGAGCATCAAAAAAAGGTACACGCATGATTTGTGGTTTTTGGTTGGTTTCAAACATATACTTTTTTGAGTTTTTGCCATCTGTTACATCTGCTTCAACCTTATATATTCGCACACTTCACATAAAACTACATTTTACCTTACATTATGTCTATTGATAAAACATACTCTCCTGCCGAAACCGAGGACCGCTGGTATGCTTACTGGTTAAAAAATAATTTTTTTCATTCTGAGCCAGATGAGCGCGAGCCATTCACGATTGTAATTCCACCGCCAAACGTAACGGGTGTGCTGCACATGGGGCACATGCTCAACAACACCATACAAGATATTTTGATTCGCAAGGCGCGGATGGAAGGGAAAAATGCTTGTTGGGTACCGGGTACCGATCATGCCTCTATAGCCACAGAAGCTAAGGTGGTGCAAATGCTGCGCGAAAAAGGGATTAAGAAAAGCGACATCACCCGCGAAGAATTTCTGACTCATGCTTTTGCCTGGAAAGAGAAATATGGTGGCATTATTCTGGAGCAACTCAAAAAATTAGGCGCAAGCTGCGATTGGCAGCGCACACGATTTACTATGGAAGAATCGCTGAGCGAGGCCGTGGTAGATTCCTTTATTCAACTGTACAACAAAGGATACCTCTACCGCGATTTGAAAATGGTGAACTGGGACCCGGCAGCCAAAACTACGTTGAGCAATGAAGAAGTGCTATACGAAGAGCAACAAGCATCGCTTTATTTTATCAAGTATAAATTTAAAGATAGCGAGGAGTTTTTGTCGGTAGCCACGGTACGCCCCGAAACTATAATGGGTGATGTGGCGGTGTGCGTGAACCCTAATGATGAGCGCTACAAAAACCTCATTGGCAAAACCGTCATCGTTCCTTTAGTGAACCGCGAAGTGCCGGTAATTGCCGATGAATATGTGGACATTGAATTCGGTACAGGCGCATTGAAAATAACCCCCGCACACGACATCAACGACTATGAGATTGGCAAAAAACATAACCTGCAGGTGATTGACTGTTTCAATGAAGATGGAACAGTGAGCCAAGCTGCACAAGTGTTTGTGGGCGAAGACCGCTTTAAAGCAAGAAAGTTAGCTGTTGCAAAACTGGAAGAAGATGGGCTGCTGATTAAAACCGAAATCATTACAAATAAAATTGGCTTGAGCGAGCGCACCCGTGCGGTGGTAGAGCCGCGCCTTTCGTTGCAATGGTTTGTGCGCATGGAAGAAATGGTGAAACCCGCCTTGGAAAATGTGATGAATGATAACATTCAGTTTTTTCCTGACCGGTTTAAAAATTTATACAAGCATTGGTTAGAAAATTTTCGCGATTGGCCCATTAGCCGCCAACTGTGGTGGGGGCAGCGCATACCCGCTTGGTACGATGAGCAGGGGAACTTGGTGGCAGTTGCTAAAACTAAAGAAGACGCATTGGCACAACTCGCATCGCGTAATTCGCCACTCGTTACTATTCATCAAGATGAAGATGTAGTGGATACCTGGTTTTCTTCATGGCTTTGGCCTATATCTGTTTTTGATGGTTTCAAAGACCCGAACAACAAAGAGATTCAGTATTACTATCCAACATCAGTATTGGTTACCGGCTGGGATATCATTTTCTTTTGGGTGGCGCGGATGATTTTTGCGGGCTACGAGTTTAGGAACGAAAAACCCTTTAAGCAGGTGTACTTTACCGGCATGGTGCGCGATAAGCAGCGCAGAAAAATGAGCAAGTCGCTGGGCAATTCACCCGATACTTTAGAACTGCTGGCCAAGTTTGGTGCCGATGGAGTTCGTTTTGGTGTGATGAGTGCAGCCGCAGCCGGAAATGATTTATTGTATGATGATAAACAACCCGAGCAAGGACGAAACTTTTGCAACAAAATGTGGAATGCACTTCGCCTTTTAAAGGGTTGGGAAGTGGCAGAAGGCAAAAATGAGAGCAACGAAGTGGTGATAGATTGGTTTGAAACCAAGCTAAATAAGGCCATAGCAGAGGTAGAAATTTCGTTCACTGATTTTAGGTTGAGCGAAGCGCTGATGAACTTATATAAACTACTGTGGGACGATTTTTGCTCCTGGTATTTAGAATTGATAAAACCGGAGTACGGCCAGCCGATTGATAAATACACTTATGATAAAACAATCGGTTTCTACGACACACTCATGCGCTTGCTGCACCCGTTTATGCCGTTTATTACCGAAGAAATTTGGCATCAGTTAGATGAGCGCAAGGACGGTGAGAGTATTTGTATGGCTAAGTTTCCCGGCTCAACGCTCACTAACAACACATCACTTTTGGCCGAAGCAGAACTTGCTTTTGAAGTTATAGCCGGCATACGAGACATACGTGCCAAAGCAGGGAAGAAAAACGCAGAAACGGTAGATGTTTATTATAGCGGTACCGATGCAGTTTCGTTTACCGGATTTGCCGATAAGATTGTAAAACTGGCAAGGGTAGGAGAGTTAGCGCCCACTACACAAGAAGTATGCGGGACTAAAACTTTTATTGCCAAGGGTTGGAAGTTTTATGTAGTAACCGGTGAAGTGGCCAATGCTGCCGATGAGCGCGAAAAGCTGCAAAAAGAATTAGAGTATGCTAAAGGTTTTTTGGCCTCTATAGAAAAGAAGTTAGCCAACGAGCGTTTTGTATCATCGGCACCGGCTGCGGTGTTAGAAAATGAGCGCAAAAAGCAAGCAGATGCTTTAACCAAAATTGAATTGCTGGAAGCATCCCTGAAAACAGTTACCGGTTAGCAGTAGTCAGAAACTTTATTTTGTTGCAAAGTTTCCAAACCCTTTGCCCGCTTAGGTTTAGCGGAAACTACGCCACTAAATTTTTATGAAATTTTCTTTGTGAGGATGTATAGAAAACATACATTCGTGTGGCTATCGTTTAACCCACTAAACAAAACTATGTACGAAAACTCTACTTACTCTAAACGTGGCGATGCGCGAAAACAGATGCACTATTCGCCCAATCTCCTTAGTACCATTAATAACGCCATTGACAACTGCAAGCTAAGTACCATAGAGTACGATAGCCGCGAAAAAGGCATCACCATACGAGATATAGAGCCCATGGCTATTGTGTATAAAGACCGCAAGCGCCATTTGGTGGGCTGGTGCCATTTGCGGGGAGATTACCGTTCATTTCGATTAGACCGGTTGAATTTGATTAAGCTCAAGCAAGAAGAGTTTCAGCGCAGGCAAGATTTTAATATTAACGACCACCAAGATGCCCCCGGTATGTATAACGAGGAAGAATACGATGAAGAAAGTTGATACGGAACAAACACCCCTTACCCCTCATATCCCTCTGCTATTTTTTGCAGGGGGATTTTTTTTTGGCGCTCTGCGAGTATTTTAGCCGCGCTTAAATTTTTACATGAAATGCCCATGGTACAAAATGTTCACCAACCGAAATGAGTAAAACCTTATGGGCATTCCATCTGACCTCTGAAAAACAATATTTACACCGATGAAAGTAACCGAGCATTTAGCTGCCGCCAACGGCAAAACACTAATTAGTATAGAAGTACTTCCCCCGCAAAAAGGGAAAACCATAGATGATTTGCTGCGCGTAATTGAACCTTTAATGGAGTTTAAACCACCATTTATAGATGTTACTTACCACCGCGAAGAGATTATATACAAAAAGCGGGGCGATGGGCTGATAGAAGAGGTGCCGCTGCGCAAGCGGCCGGGTACCGTGGGGATATGTGCCGCTATCAAAGGCAGATTTAATGTGGACACTGTACCGCATTTGGTGTGTGGCGGTTTTACTCCGGAGGAAACAGAGGATGCCTTATTCACTCTGCACTATTTGGGGATCAACAACGTGTTGTTATTGCAAGGCGATTCGGATAAAAACCCTAAGGCCGCCAATGTGAAAAACAAGGCGCACCGCTTTGCCTCTGAGTTAGTGTATCAGGTAGCAAACATGAATAAGGGCAAGTTTTTGCACGAGGAAACCGAAAACGAAATGAAGACCAATTTTTGTATTGGTGTGGCCGGCTACCCCGAAAAACATTTTGAAGCGCCTAACCTTAATACCGATATGAAATGGCTGAAGCACAAAGTAGATTGTGGGGCCGATTACATTGTTACGCAAATGTTTTTTGACAATAAAAAGTACTTTGAGTTCGTTGATAAGTGCAAAGCAGCGGGAATCAACGTGCCCATTATACCCGGCTTGAAACCTATTGCGCAAAAAGGGCAACTATCTACACTACCGCGTATTTTTCATATTGATGTGCCGGAAGAGTTGGCAGAAGCAGTGGAAAAATGTGCGGACGATAAGCAAGTAAAGCGCGTGGGTATAGAGTGGGCCATACAACAATCAAAAGAGTTGAAACAGGCGGGTGTACCTTGTTTGCATTATTACACCATGAGCAGGAGCGAAGCCACTATAGAAATTGCTAAAGCAGTGTTTTAATTTTTTAAAAATGAGTGACCGTATTCAATCTCCAAAAGAAGAAAAAGCCAACATGCTGACCCACGCTGCAGGTATTTTGTTTGCACTGGTAGCTATGCCGTTTTTAATTGCGTATGCCGTGGAGTATGGCACTGCCCGCAGTATATGGGCGGTAAGTGTATTTGGGTTTGGTATGCTGATGGTGTATTTATCCTCTACACTGTACCATGCCGCCACGCACACCGGAACTAAGCGGGCGCTGCGGATATGGGACCACATCAGCATATTTTTATTGATAGGCGGCACCTACACTGCGGTGATTCAAAAGTTTACCGATGCGGATACGGCTACTGTTTTTTTAACCACCATGTGGTGCATTATAGCTGTGGGCAGTGGGCTTAAATTGTTTTTTACCGGTAAGTTTAAAGTGGTGGAGTTGCTACTGTACCTGGGTCTGGGTTGGATGGCGGTGTTTATCATTAAACCGTTGAGCACTAATTTACCTTTGGAAGTGTTTTGGTGGATATTGGCCGGTGGGTTGTTTTATATGTTTGGCGTAGTTTTTTACGTGTGGAAAAAACTGCAATACCACCACGCTATATGGCACTGTTTTGTGCTGGCGGGTACGGTTACGCATTATGTGGCGGTGTTTAAGGGCACGCTTAGCAAGGTGCAGGTGGGGTAGGCCTCACCCGCCTCACCCCGTCTCGGCCATGCCGAGGCACCCCTCTCCATGAATGGAGAGGGAAGCTCCGCGCAGCGGAGCAGGGAGAGGGAATGAGTAGATACATTCACGATGCAACATAAATCTATTACCGATTTGTGCCGCGAGTTAAGACAGCGCCAAACTAAAGAAGAGGATTTGCTGTGGCGTAACTTGCGAAACCGCTGGTTTGCTGGGTACAAATTTCGTAGGCAGCATCCGTTTATTTACAGGCAAGTACAGGGTATAGCTCATTTTTTTATTGCTGATTTTTACTGTGCCGAAAAGAATCTCATTATTGAGATAGATGGTAAGTATCATGAGTTTCAAAAAGAATATGATGCTAACCGCGATGCGATATTGGCTGAACTGGGGCTAAAAACCATACGAGTAAAAAATGAGGAGTTGAAAGACATGGAGCGTGTAAAGGAGAAGATTAGGCGATTTTTGGTTTAGTTGCCTCACCCCGTCTCGGCCTTGCCGAGACACCCCTCTCCATGTATGGAGAGGGAAGCTCCGCGCAGCGGAGCAGGGAGAGGAGAACTGCCTCACCCCTGCCCCTCTCCATGAATGGAGAGGGAAGCTCCGCGCAGCGGAGCAGGGAGAGGAGAAATTGCCTCACCCTGCCCCTCTCCATGTATGGAGAGGGAAGCTCCGCGCAGCGGAGCAGGGAGAGGAGAATTGCCTCACCCTGACCCTCTCCATGAATGGAGAGGGGTGGCTCCGCGCAGCGGAGCAGGGAGAGGCACAGTTCACTAAATTATCCGCTATGTTGAGCATGGTGTGTAAATACCACTGCCAATCGGCCCTCAGCATTTCATTTTTTGCTGCAATCCGTTTTATTTGCCCGCTTTACAAAATGTAACCAAAACGGCATTTGTGCAGTATAAGCAGGTGCCGAGTTAGTAAACCCAACTATAGTGATAAGAAGGACACTATTTTTCGTTTTCATTTTTGCTTTGTGCAATGCCCTGCATTCTGCACCGGGCAATAGCAAAAACATCTTTTTTTGCATTGCTGAGCAATGCTACGATGAGCCGCAGAGCATTATGCAAATGGCGCACAGCAAAGCCGGTGAACTGATAGACTCTTTTTACCGCAAGCGCCACAAAAACGATGGTTTTAATGGTGCCGTGCTGGTAGCTAAAGACGGCAAGGTGATCTACAGCAATGCGTTTGGCTATGCCGATTTGCACACTAAAGAGGAACTTACCCTGCAAAGTTCGTTTCAGTTGGCATCGGTATCTAAAACCTTTACTGCATCGGCAGTACTGCTGTTGGCAGAGAGTGGTTTTTTATCGTTAGATGATTCCATCCAAAAGTTTTTTCCTGCATTTCCTTACACCGGTATTACAGTAAAAACTTTGCTGTGCCACCGCACCGGGTTGCCGGACTATACCTATTTCCCCAAAGAATATTACGGCACTACCAACGCCTACATTACCAATGCCGATGTGGTAAACATGTTTATTGCCAAAAAACCCGCGCTGCGTTGCAAGCCCGACCACATGTTTATTTACTGCAACACCAACTACGCGCTGCTGGCTTCTATTGTAGAAGAAGTAACACAAATGAGTTTTGGGCAGTTTATGAACGAGGTGATATTTAAGCCCCTGGATATGCGCCACAGTTTTGTGTACAACCCTACCGATAGCACCCAACCCGCCCTTACTACTTACGATAGTAAAGGCCGCGTGTGGAAGAATAATATGAACGATGGCGTGGCGGGTGATAAAGGCATTTACTCCTCTGCCGAAGACATGCTCAAGTGGGATAATGCCCTGCGCGAAGGCCTGGTGCTCAGCCGCGAAACGCTGGAAGATGCCTACACGCCCAAAAACTTAGACCGCTACTCTTTTGCCGGTGAGAAAGACAAAAACTACGGCTACGGCTGGCGAATGACCAAGCAGTTAGATAAAACATACCTCATTTATCACAATGGTTTTTGGCATGGTGCCAACAATGTATTTGCCCGCGATATTGACGATGGCTACACCGTAATAGTACTGGGCAACAAAAGCAACCAAAACAACTACTGGACCCAACCCGTGTGGGAGGTGCTGTACCAGCTTAAAGAGGTAGGCAACCTGGCCGTGGCGCAATAGCCAGTTACACTACTGTTTTATTGGAATCTGCATTCTGATTGATAAATGTTTACATCATACGACTGCTGTTTTAGTTGCACTTCTAACGATAGCCAACGTTTAGGGTGTTGAACTTTTGGACCTAGGATTATCTTTTTGAGGTGGGGCACTACCGGTTTGTTTGATTCTACATAAACAGTGCGCGGCAATGGGTTGTTAACGGGATTTACCTTTACTACATCTTGTTCAGGCAGGTAGTATTTTACTATACGCAACTCCCTTTCAAACTGATATTCCGCAGATTTAAAGAAGTACCTAACCTCTGATACGTACCTGTATATGATTTTATCAATGGAATGGTTTAACAATACATGACTTTTTTTCGTCTTTAGTTTTACAATGTCTGAAAGTTGCGATTTCAGGGTATGTAGTAGCCCATCTAATGTAGGTACTAAGTCCGTTTGTTTGGGGTCGGGGCTTAGTTTATTTGTAAAAGGGTCTATATAAACAACTCTGTAGAGTACTTGATTATCTGTAGTTGGCGAAGTGGCACTTTTGGTGTTGGGTACCAATGAACTCTCTAGCGGACTAATCGTTTTGTCAAAAAAGTCGTGGCTTAGTACTAAACTACAACCTGTGGCCTCTTCGTTGTCTTTATTTTTACCGTATGTGCGCCACATTACCAAGTAATCGCTGTTTTCTTCGGGTAAAAAACTGCCTAAGTACACATTATTGTCATCGCCCAGTTTGCCCGATTCAAACGCACATGCAATATCGGTATCATTGATAAAGTTTAAGAATACTTTGCCCTCTTGAGGGTCATTCATAAAAACTTCATTGGAGTATCTCAGTTTGGCATCTTTATTCATGGCTATGATATCAGCTACATCTAACTTAGTGTAATGAGCCACATCTTTTTCTTCTGTATAAGCAATTAATGCGCGTATCTGGTTGAGGGTATTGTTAATCCGAGCGGAGTAGATGCGTACATTTTTTGCCATTCTGGTATCTATGGCTTTCTGCTCTAACAGGTGGCTAACTATTTTTTCTATAAAAACCGGAGAGGTTTCTTGAAGTTGTTCTAATTCAACTTTTTCGCCATGCTCTGCTTTAGCGATGTTTAACTGCTCTTGAAAAATGCTGTTTTCCGGATCAATTTTTAATGCTTCTGTAAATGCCTCGATGGCGTTGTCTAAATCGCCAGTTGTATGATATGCAACCCCCAGGTTTGAATACGGCAGACCATCATTGGTATAATCTACTGATACTTTGTACAACTCAATGGCTTTCTTGTAATCCGTAATAGCATCTTGAAGTTTGCCTGTATTGCGGTGGGTAACCCCTCTGTTGTTGTAAAATCCGGGGATATGAGGGTTGAGTTTTATGGCAAGGTTGTAGTTTTTAAGTGCAGACTTGTATTGCTTTAGATTGTCGTATGCAATAGCAATGTTATTATATGCTTTTGAAAGTTCTAGGGTGTCTTTTGTTGTTTTGCAGAGAGCAATGGCCCGGTTGTAATGGGTGATTGCTTGTTTAAACTTACTTTGGTAGTTGTAAGCATTGCCTAAGTTGTTGAAAGCTTTGCTCGATTTGTGGTTGTACTTTGTGGCCAACAATAAATCATGAACCGCATTATCGTGAAGGCCCAAGTTATTGTTGGCCATGCCTCTGTATGTATACAGTTCGGATGCTTTTTTTAAATCCTTAGATAGCAGCTTCTCTATTTCGCTATCCGGTAAGGCAGCAAGTACATTTTGATCGTTCTGTTTTTTTATATCTTCTTGTACTTTTTTCACCAAATTGTCAAACTCATTTTTACTTGGCATAGATATTTTTTTCGGGTTAATCACAGATACATTACACTTATATCAATCGCAATGTATTTACTATATGTTATTCTTCCTATAATTTATGGAGTTTTTTTTAAAGCCATAAACCGTCCACTTTACCGCTCACCGATTTTGGTGATTGACGCGTATTATCTCCCACCGTACATTTGCTATGGCTAATGCAGCCGGCTTGCAGCAGCCATAGCGTTCTTTCACAAACACCTTGTTTTTAAGATAAGAAACCGAGCACTCAACGCCACCGGAGCATTCCCATAAAACGGAAGTGGAGCGGAACCTGTTTCGGGAGCATTCCCACAAAACGGAAGTGGAGCGGAACCTGTTTCGGGAGCATTCCCACAAAACGGAAGTGGGGCGGAACCTGTTTCGGGAGCATTCCCATAAAACGGAAGTGGGGCGGAACCTGTTTCGGGAGCATTCCCACAAAACGGAAGTGGAGCGGAAGGGTTGAGGGGCGGTTTCTAAGTACTTAAAGGGGTGTTGGATTCTTTTTTTTCCTCATCAAAAAAAAAACAAAGCCATGCTAAACCCAGAAAAACTTACAGACGATTTGTTTGACGACAAAAACCTTTCTAACGACAACCTCCGCGCCTTTACCGAAGACCACCTGCTGCGGCTGAGCATACCGGCCAATAACCCGGGGGGTATGTACAGCACGCTTATTACCGATACCACTTCGGCTTACAACGCATTTTTTGGTATCATGAGCAGCGAAACCATCAAAAGAGCCATTAGCGAGGGGCTGACCATTACCATGGAAAACAACCGCACGGCAGTAATTGGCTACCTGAGCCAGTTGCAGGGGCTTATCAAGTTTGTATTTACCGAAACCAGCCCCACTTACCAAGAGTTTTACCCCCTGGGCATGAGCGAGTACCACGATGCCAACCTGCCCCAACTGCCCGTGCTGCTGGCCCGCTTTAAGGCCGCAGCCGATGCCCACCTGCTGCCCACCTACAGCACCGAGGTAACCGAACTGGGCAACCGCATTACGGCTTTTAACACCGCCCGCAATGCCCAACAAACCGCCCTGGGCGAAATAGAAACGCTGCAAACCGGCAGGCGCGAAGACCGCAAAGCCCTTACCGTACAACTCACCACCAACCTGCTCACCATTGCCATCCAAAACATTGGCAACCCCGATAACTACAACAACTACTACAACCCCGGCTACCTGCCCCTTACCGAAGAAGCCCGCAGCTTTAGCGGCCTTATACCGTTTTTGACGGTGCAAACTGCCGTTACCCAAGGCATAGTAACCAGCAGCAGCACCCTTACGCTGTATAACCAGGGCGATACCGACCTGAACTTTAGCATCAACGACCAGCCGGCTACCATAAACCCCTCGCACCTGCTGCAGGTACGGGCCGGTGAGCATGCCCGCTTAGATGGCAACCTGCCGCTCTTTGCCCAGTACTACATAAACGTACAAAACCCCCACCCCACCGATAACGGCAAGTGGCGCGTGGTGGTAGGGTAAATAGGAAATTGGAATTAGTAGTTAGGAATTAGTAGTTAGGTATCAGGTATTAGGAATTAGAAACAACCATTTATTTAAAAAACAAAAAACAATGATTATGAAAAAGGGAACGATGCTGAGTGTGGTGTGTTTAGTATTAGCAATGGGCTGTTTAAGGCCTGCAAATGCTCAAGATGAAACATTTACAGTAAACACTACTTTAAAAGAGTATAACAATGCTCCAAGAGTAACTGCTATGCCAAGCAGTGTAGTCAAAAAGTTAGTATCAAGTTACATTTCTAACGTAACCACCGGAGACCCTACCTTAGCTAACCTAACCAACTACGCTACCCTAAAAATAGACCAGCTAAAAGCCAACGTCAATGTAGCTGCCATTTGTACGGTTAAAAATGATCCGATGCCTCGTTTGGGTTACTCTGCCAACTTTAGCGGTGGGGTAGAAGACAACATTGTAAGCGTATGGTCTGGCGGAGGAGTAAGTGCCGATTTTAATTTAAGGATGGAAGGGCATCTGTTTATAGGCAGAGGGTTTTGGTATAATTCCGCACAATATAGAAAGGTGTTTGATAGAAAAAATTTGGTTTATGCAGAAGCGGCTACATCACACCTTGCCAAAATTGACAAATTAGAAAAAACAGTAGATACAGTTTCCCCACACCTTGACAGTTTAAGTGAAAGTATTATGCGAGATGAAATTTATTACCAACGGAGAGATGATACAATCACAAAAGTCTGTACGGATTCATTAAAAAAATACCTGACAAACAACCTAAAATTCTCCACCGTACGCTTAATATGGTTAACCGGCTATACCAGCGTAGGTGGTCAAAAATTTAAACTCTACCGCGAAGAGTTTTTGGCAAAACCTGACTCACTACTTTTAGATGAGTTCTATGTGCCCGTAGAAGCAGGGGTATCGCTCAACTTCTTTTTTCGATCTACCTTGGGGAAATATAGATTAGGTAACAGCTACATGAAACTCTCCTTCGGCTACATCCGCAGCAACAGCCGCGATTACTCTAAACTCAAAACCTACCGCGTTACCTACGCAGCCAAAGACACCTCCAAAACCGACCCGCAAAGCGGCTCACAACAAGTAATAGAAGATAAAAAAGCATACCCCTACCAATCCTACCGCGAGTTTGAGGGCTTTCGCTTAGCAGGAGATATTTACAAAAACATCAGCCGCAACTTCTCATTGCACGGCTTCTTTGATTACCAAGGCACCAACGACCTCAACAAGCAAGCCACCAACCGCTGGAAAAACATTATAGATGCCGGTTTTGGTACCTTGTTTACCTTCCCCAAAAAAGACGACCCCAAAAGCTTAGTTAACTTTGAACCGGTAGTTACTTTTCAAGACTTAACCAACGAGTTTAAAGCCACCGATGGTACCAACAAAGCCCTCAAAGACAAAGTGAACATACAAGTTCGGCTCACCGTACCCTTCGCCTATTTCTTCTAAGATTTTTATCCAACAACCGTCACTCATTCATTCACCATAAACAAAAACAAACACACTATGGGATTCACACTCATCAAAGGCCACTTCGCAGCTGTAGGTTTTCAGCCCGATGGCGACTCTGTAAAATTCAAAGCCACCAACCCCAACCTGTTTAAAAAACTAACCACCGACCAAGGAAAACAAGGCATCGTAAAGCTCAACAAAAACGGCTTAGCCCAGCTTCGCATAGAGGGTATAGATGCTTTAGAAACCCACTACCTGGCCGGTACACAAACCCACCAGCACTGGAACTTAGCCGATGCCGCACGGCACCACCTGCTCAACCACCTCGGCTTCACAGGCGTACAATGGGGCAAAGCCGGAAAAGAAATAACCGGAGTAAACCAAGATAACCTACCCGGCTACATCCTTACTAAAAAGGTGGATAACAACCAATACGGCCGCCCGGTAGCATTTGTATTTAAAGGCACTACACCACTCAAAGATGGAGCCGATGTGTTTTTAGACGTAACCCTGCTCAAAAAGAGCTTAAACTACGAAATGATGAAAGCCGGGCACGCCTACCCCATGTACTACAAAAACCTGTACTACGATTTACGAAACGCCCTCACCGCAGCCCTCAAAGAAGCCCGCCAAGCCCGCAGAGGAGTGTGGAGTGCCGATGTAACCAACAAAGGAGTAACCATCAACACCGCAGCCAACGGCCAAGATGTAGCCATGTTCCCCAAACTCTTCAGGCGCTTGATGGAGCATATCAACAAAAACAAAAAACCCATCTCCACCTTCGCTGATTTTTTAGAAAAACAAAACGAACGCCTGTTTGTATTGGGCAAGTTTCACGAAGTCAACTTTGGCGATATAGTAGAAGTTAAAAACAAAAAACTTCGCTTAACCGAAAAACCCGAAAACCTCATCTTTATGCCCAAATAACCTCTAACCCCCCCGTTGCTAACCACCCCGCCCCACCCGCAGCACACCACTGCGGGTGTTTTTTTGCGGGCATATTCACCACCTCCCATTTTTATTTTAGTATTGGCAGTAAACCCCAACACCACATGGCAGACTGGAGCACCACGCCCAAAACATTTTTCAACCGCACCGTAGTTCCCCTCTTCTTAGTCCTTGTAACCCCACCCTTTGCCATGCTCTTTTGGCATGTCAATGTAGAACTCAAGGGCTCCTTTGCCGCCCTCTGGGCAGAAATAGTACAGCAAGGCCTCCTTACCTTACTATCGCAAGTATGGCTCAGCCGCATTTTTGGCACCCCCACCGCATGGTTACTTATCGGCACATTTGCCGTGTGGCAACTCGCCCTCATGAAACTGCTGCCCGGGCGCCAATACCAAAGCACCGTTACCCCCATGGGCAACATACCCGTGTATAAAGACAACGGCCTGCTCAGCTACCTGCTCACCTTTGTGGTGTACTTTGGTTTATCCCTCGGCTTAGGGCTGTTCAAACCCGGCATCATCTTCCACCACTTTGGCGATATACTCGGTGCCCTCAACCTCACCGCCTTAGTGTTTTGTGTGTTTCTGTACCTCAAAGGCCGCTACTACCCATCTACTACCGATAACTCACACACCGGCAACTTTATATTTGATTACTACTGGGGTACCGAACTATACCCCCGCATACTTGGGTGGGACATCAAGCAGTTTACCAACTGCCGCTTTGGTATGACCGGCTGGTCCCTCAGCGTAGTATCCTTTGCTTTTGCCCAATACGAAATTTACGGCACCGCCCAATGGAGCATCATCCTATCGGCAGCGCTGCTCTTTATCTACCTCCTCAAATTTTTTATTTGGGAAGAAGGGTACATGAAAAGCATGGATATACAAGTGGACCGTGCCGGTTTCTACCTCTGCTGGGGCTGCTTGGTTTGGGTACCTGCCGTTTACACCTCACCGGTTATGTTTATGGTACACCATCCGGTAGAGTTGCATTGGCTGGTTGCCCTACTCATTTTCACCGCAGGGCTTATCAGCATTTGGCTCAACTACTGGGCCGATTACCAACGCCAAACCGTACGCGCCACAGGCGGCAACACCACCATCTGGGGCAAAAAGCCCCAACTCATCCAAGCCACTTACACCACCGAAAACGGTCAGCAAAAGCAAAACCTCTTACTCGCTTCCGGCTTTTGGGGCATCAGCCGTCATTTCCATTACATACCCGAAATCCTCTCCGCATTTTTTTGGAGTTGCGCCACCGGCTTTGGTTACTTTGCTCCGTTCTTCTACGTTATCTTCTTAACCATACTGCTCACGCACCGCTCCATCCGCGATGACCACAAATGCCGCAATAAATACGGCAAGTATTGGGAAGATTACTGCAAACTCGTACCCTACAAAATAATTCCCGGAGTATTTTAACTTCCGATTACAAGAAACACAGCACCACACACCGCTTTTTTTTGTTGGTTATTAAACTTTTAAATGTTTGTTAATTCTATGTATTTACGCCACATGATTTTCAAGAACCTCCAGCTCACTTCCCTATTCAGTTTTCTTCTCATAACGCTGCTGCTTGTTAGTGCAAGCAGTTGCCAAAAACAACCCGGCAAAGGCGGCTTAGCTACCATTAGTGGCAAAGTATATGCCTACGATTACAACAACTTTGGCATCCTCGTTGACTCCGGCTACGTGGCCGATGAGCGCATCTTTATTTCGTACGGTGGTGGCGAAAGTGCCGATGACGATGTGCGCTCCGGCATCAATGGCGAGTTTAAATTTGAATGGCTCCAAAAAGGCGACTATGCCCTTTGGGTTATCAGCGATTGCGACACCTGCCCCTTGGGTCAAAAAATTATCAAGCAAACCGTAACCGTTTCGCAGCGCAAGCAACAAATTATTTTACCCGATTTCATTATCAACATCTAAATGTACTTCAGCTACCAGCATTATCGCCAACGCATAGAAGAGTCGCTGCATACCCTGCAGCCACTTACGCTACAGCAGTTAGATAAAGTGCAAATGCTGAATAGAGTGGATACCAAGTTTGTATTTCACGTTAACCAGTTAGAAGAAATACTCAGCGAAATAAAAGACCAGTACTACGTGTTGCAGATAGAAGGCAAACGCATGTTTGATTACGAAAGTTTGTACTTTGATACAGACGACTACCAGCTCTATAAGTTTCACCACAATGGCAAACTCAACCGGCTCAAAGTACGCTACCGCAAATATTTAGATTCGGGTTTATGTTACTTTGAAGTAAAGTACAAAGTAAAAGGCAACCGCACCGACAAAAAGCGCATGAAAGAACCCGACATCAAACACGAGCTAAGCGAACAAGAGTTAACACTCATCAAACACGATTACTTAGACATCAACTCCCTTAAAGAAAAAATGGTCATCTGCTTCACCCGCATCACCCTGGCCAACAAAAACTTTAAAGAACGGCTCACCTTAGACATCAATATTCTCTTTGACAATTTCCGCGATAAAAAAACATACCCCGAGTTAGTGATAGCCGAAGTAAAAACCGATAAAACCGCCATCGGCAGCCCTATAGTTGACTCGTTTAAAAAACGCCACTTTGAAGAAGTGGGCTTTAGTAAATACGCCACTGCAGTAGCTCTGCTGGAAGATATAAAGAGCAATAACTTTAAACCCAATTTTATTAAGATAAACCGCATCATCGCCAATGGACAACACAGCAGTTGATATGAAAGAAATGATTAAAAATTTCTTTGAATTGTATCCGTACATGGATTTTTTTATCCGGTACGCATGGAACCTCATTGTTATATTTATAGTGGTAGGATTAACCTATTACCCGCGCCACAAAAACAAAGACTTCCTCTTTACCTTCTTCTTGTTCAACACCGTTATCTTTCTCATCTGCTACTTGCTCAGCTCCGAAAAAATAAAAATTGGATTCGCACTCGGTCTGTTTGCCGTGTTCTCCATACTGCGCTACCGCACCGTTACCGTACCTGTTCGTGAGATGGGTTACTTTTTTGTATCCGTAACCATTGGGCTAATCAACTCGCTGGCGCAAATCTCAGATCCATCCTCCATTATGGTATTGTTGGTTTCCAACTTTATAGTCATTGCATTGGTCTTACTGTTAGACCGCCAAATGGGCTTGCAGCACGAAAACTTCAAAACCATCAACTACGAGCGGATTGATTTAATAAAACCCGAAGTGCGCGCACAAATGATTGACGATTTAAAAAGCAGAACCGGGCTGCCCATACACCGAATAGAAATTGTGAAAATTGATTTTCTGCGCGATGTAGCCCGTGTCAATGCCTTTTATTATTCTTTAGAAAATGAATCTACCAGCTTAGCATTAAGCGATGATGATTAATACCTAAACATACAACCGAATCAGCATGAAAAAACAAGGAATCACATTAGCGCTGCTCGTCAGCGCTTTTTCACTTTCGGCTCAGTTAAACTTAATGTGGGCCAATACTTACAACGGCAGTGGCGATTATACCGATAAGGTAAAGTGTTCCACCCGCGATAACTCCGGCAATATTTACCTTGGCGGATACACCGCCACCACAGGCAACCACGATTTTTTGGTCATCAAACTCAATAGTTCAGGCGATACACTTTGGACCAAAACATACAATGCCATTGGCAATAGTGAAGATGAAGTAAACGATATTGCAGTAGATGCTTCCGGCAATGTGTATGTAACCGGCTATGGCGATAACGATTTAACTAAAGATGATTACATCACCATCAAGTACAACAGTGCAGGAGCAGTGCAGTGGGTAGCTACTTACAACAGCCAATACAGCCAAAACGATGTAGCGGTGAGTTTGGCAGTAGATGGTTCGGGCAATGTGTTTGTAACCGGAGAAAGCGAGGTAAACGATGCCGGTACAAATATTGACTATGCCACCGTTAAATACAATTCTGCCGGTGTGCAACAGTGGGCCGTGCGCCACAATGGCTTTGGCAACGAAATAGACCGCGCAGTAAAAGTAGTGGTAGATGCTTCGGGCAACCCAGTGGTTACCGGTCGCTCTAACAATGGCGCTACCGATGATTGGGTAACTATTAAATACAACACCACCACCAATGCCGTGTTGTGGACAAACACGCTGGACTATACCGAAAATGACCGCCCTGCGGATATGACCATAGATGCCAGCGGAAATATATATGTAACCGGTCGCGCGCGCTCTTCTACTTACGATATTGCCACACGCAAAATTGATGCCAGCGGCACCTCCCTCTGGACCAAGTTTTACCTCGGCAGTTTTGACGATAGGGGAGTAGCAATAGCGGTAGATGCTTCAGGCAATGTGTTTGTAGCCGGGTTAAACGGTACCAATGCCACCGACTATGATGTAGTAACCATCGGCTACAACAGCAGCGGCACACAACTATGGGCAAAAACATACAACGGCACTGGAGCAGGCAACGATGAAGCAAGCGATATAACCGTTACTTCCACAGGTGAAGTAGTAGTAACCGGCATTACCGATGCCGATGCATCTAACGGTATAAACTACGATTACTTAGTGATTAAATACACTGCCGCAGGCAATGTGGTGTACACCAAAACTTTCAACGGCACCGGCAACGGTTCTGATGATGCACGAACCGTGTTTGAAACATCTGCCGGTGCGGTGGTGGTTAGCGGAGGTATGAAGGTTTCTGTCAACAACATGAATGTGGCTACACTTAAATTAGATTCGTTGGGCAATCAAACTTGGCTCAAGTATGTGGATGGCGCAGGCGATAATAACGATGTAGGCAACAAAATTTTTACAGACGGCTCCGGCAATAGTTATGTGGCCGGGTATTCAGTCAACAGCAATCAAGATAAAGATGTGCTGTTGCACAAAATAAACAGCGGGGGTACATCGGTACTCACCAAAACTATATCTGGTACATCAGGTGTAAGTGCCGATGAAGCTACCGGTATTGCTGCAGATGCATCGGGCAATATCTATATATGTGGTTACGTGCGCGATAGCGACCAAGGGTTTAATTATTACACTGCCAAGTTTGATGCATCGGGCGCTACACTCTGGGAAAAAAAGTATAACTACCTCAATAAGTCTGATAAAGCGGCAGCCATTGCTTTAGATGGTTCGGGCAATGTGTTTGTTACCGGCAAAAGCAATGCCGTATCCAGCGATAGTTCCGATTTTGAAATCTACACCATTAAGTACAACAGCGCAGGCACACAGCTTGCAGAAGTACGCTACAACAGTGGCGATAAGCAAGATGAGGCCATTGATATAAAAATTGCAGCATCGGGCAATGTGTATGTTGCCGGCAGAGCACCCGTTGGGAATGATGACAACATGGTAACCATTAAGTACAGCAATAACCTCTCGCAATTATGGGCAAAAACGTATGATGGGGGCAAAGATGACCGCAATGAAGCGCTCCTGATAGATGCAGCCGAAAATATATATGTGTGTGGCCGTACAGAAAACCAACTGGGTGTGTTTGATGGATTACTGGTAAAGTACAACACCGTGGGCGATACCGTTTGGACCCGCAAGTACAACGGAGCAACCAACAGAGAAGATAGGTTTAATGCCATGTGTTTCGATGGCTCCGGCAATATATGGGTAGTCGGTAAAACGGATACAGATGCTGATTCACTCAACGAAAATTTTGACATTCTCATTGCAAAGTATGATGTAAATGGAAATCTGTTGTGGGATACCACATGGAGTTTTAGTGCTACATCTAACGAAACCGCCAATGCTATTGCTTACGATGGCAATGGAAGAATTTATGTAGCAGGCGAAACCAATAAAAACGGCAGCGATTATGATTTTGTAACTATTCAAGTACTGCAAACTCAAAGTATAAGCGCAGTGGCATTGTTTGATAGAATTGGAAAAGACGATAAAGCCAAGGCAGTAACCGCAACCAATGGTAGTGTGTATGTAACCGGTTCGGCTACAGGCAACGGTACGCAGTATGATGCCACAACACTGCGATACGATTTGCAGGTAGGTTTGCAAAAACTGAATGCAGACATAGAATGGGCTTTGTATCCTAACCCTGCCTGTGGTTACCTTCAACTCCAATCTTTGGCTACGCTAACGGCAACCTTGTTTGTTCAAAATACAATGGGGCAAATTGTGCAAACTCACGAGATAGATGGCAAGCATGCCGGCATAAACATTAGTGCTTTACCGGCAGGGGTATATACGGCTGTGTTGGTGAACGAACTTGGTTCAAGCGCCAAGTTGTTTGTAGTAGAATAATTTTTAGTGGTCAGTTTTTCCACTTGATGTTGCAGCCAATACTTGGCCGTTGCTCAACACTTACAGGAGTATTTTGCAAGAGCGCTTCTAACGCCAGGCGCATATCTTTTCCGGTAACAGGGGTATCGTTTGAAGGGCGCGAGTCATCTAACTGCCCTCTGTAAACTAAAAGAAGACTATTGTCAAATATGTAAAAGTCGGGGGTACAGGCAGCATCATACAGTTTTGCCACTTCTTGTGTTTCATCATATAAATACGGAAACGGATAACCAAGCGCAAGTGCCTGTTCCTTCATTTTTTCCGGTGAGTCGTCCGGATAATTAACCGCATCATTTGAACTGATGGCAACAAACGAAACACCTTTGTTCATATAATCGTTGGCTAACTGTACCAATGCTACATTTATATGTTTCACATACGGGCAATGGTTGCAGATAAACATCACTACTGTTGCCACCTCGCCCTTCAATTGCTGCAATGAATATATACTGCCGGATACGGTATCGGGTAAAGTAAAATCAGGTGCTACAGTGCCTAAGGGAATCATGTTAGATGGGGTACGTGCCATAAAATTGAATAATGAATATTGATAATTGAATACTTAAATATCATGCTGTCATGCATTGTAAATTCGCAACTCGCAACTCACAACTCACAACTCACAACTCGCAACTCACAACTCACAACTCACAACTACTTTCCCTTAAACTCCGGATTTCTCTTTTCTACAAATGCAGCCATGCCTTCCTTTTGGTCTTCGCTGGCAAACGTGAGGTAAAAGTTTTTGCGCTCAAAAATCAAACCTTCATCAAGTGTAGAGTTGAATGCCTGATTCACGGCTTCTTTAGCCAATTTTACAGCAACCGGAGATTGTCGGGCAATTTCACGCGCTAGCACAAGCGTTTCATCCAATAGCAACTCTGCGGGAACTATCCGGTTGATTAACCCCGCTGATAAAGCGTCTTCCGCACTCAAAAATTTTCCGGTGAGTACTAACTCCATCGCCTGTACTTTACCAACTGCACGAGTTAGCCGCTGTGTACCACCGGCTCCGGGCATAGTACCAATTTTTATTTCCGGTTGTCCAAACTTGGCGGTTTCGCTGGCCACAATCATATCGCAGGTCATGGCTAATTCACAGCCCCCACCTAGTGCAAAACCGCTTACTGCGGCTATAATGGGTTTCTTTGTTCGTTTAATTTGATCCCAGGTGCTAAACTGATCAATGTTGAGCATATCAATGGCGGTAGCAGTTGCCATTTGTTTAATGTCTGCACCTGCAGCAAAAACTTTTTGACCACCGGTAAGTATTATTACGCGCACATTATCATCATCATCTAATTCGCGCAACGTATCGCGAATGTCCAACATTAGTTCGCGGTTGAGGGCGTTTAGTTCTTTTGGGCGATTCAGTTCAATTAATGCAATGTGTTTTTCAACCTGCGGATTTACTTTAATGAATTGCGTATTCATGTGTAAGGATTTTGATTTTTTGAAAAGGGATGGAAGCGGTTATTTTGTAAGGCAAGTTTACACCAGTTTCCGGTTAATGCACCAATGGCAATTCCAAGTAAAGCACCAACTGCTACATCAGCCGGAAAGTGTACACCCACATACACTTGCGATAAGCTGATGATGGCAGCCCACAGATAAAAAAGATTGTTCCATTTATTTTTCGGAAAAGTTAGAACGAAAAACGTGGACAACGCAAAGTGATTTGCAGCATGTGCCGAAATAAAAGAGAAGCCATTGCCGCATTGCTCAACCAATAAGCGTACTTGGTTTTGAAAATCAGGATTATTGCAAGGCCGTAAACGATGCACAAGCGGTTTCACAATGTGAGATGCTGTTTGGTCGCTAAGTAAAACAGTAAGCGCACCAAACAAAATGAACCAAAGTAGTTTGGTGCTAAAATGTTTATAGATATAAAATGCCAGAAGTAAGTACAATGGTATCCACGTTGCTTTGTTACGCAGTATGGGGCAAACCACATCTGCCACCGGATTAGCGCAAGCGGTATTGATAAACTGAAAAAACTGATAGTCAATATTGCGGAGTGTTTCTATCATATCTTTTTGCCAATCAGAATTAATCGGGGTGAAGTAGCAGCATTAAAAGGTTGAAGGGCATAGTCGCCATAAGTATGCTCAATAGTTAATCTGTTGCTCATAAACATAATTTCAAAAGCAGCTTTGTTAATCACTTTTAGTTGTTCTTCGTAGCAGAGATTTTCGCCATTGGCAATAAATTCTATTTTCTTTTTGATAAAACCGGCTTCTACTTTTTTTTGAATATGAAATTGAATTTCGTTACGGTTAATGATTTCGCGTGGCTTCATTTGTGTAACGGCAAATTGAGTATTGATATAATCCAATACTAAAATACCACCGGGTTTTAAGCTCTCGCTCATGGCATTTATGGCTCGCTCATCATCTGTATTATCATCAAAATAACCAAAGCTGCTAAACAGATTAACCACCACATCAAAATCATTTTTACGAAAGGTTTGCCGCATATCCCATTCTGCAAAATGCAACGTTTCGTTCTCCCATTTTTTAGCTTCGGTGATGCTGTTTGCAGATAAATCAATGCCGGTTACATCCAATCCAAGTTTGTTGAGGGTAATGGAATGTCGGCCTTTACCACACGCTACGTCTAACACTTTTGCTCCGTTGGGCAATTGCAGCGTTTGTTTTAGCAAAGCAATAAAACCCTCTGCCTCGCTCATATCGCGGTGGCAATAGAGTAAATGGTAAAACTCTGTATCAAACCAGTTTTTATACCAAGCCATAGCATCTAAAATGGTGAATAGAATAGCTGTGCATAGTGCAAGTATAAAAAATGGCTTCGGCTCAGGTTCAAAACATTTACCCGAAAAAACTTCTTTTGCCGCGTGCTAAAGGGCTACCATTCAAAATCAGATATTACTAAAGCGTATATTCAAATGCACCTCTCCATACTGCTTTGGGGGCTTACAGGTGTGTTGGGCAGGGGTATAGATTTAAGCGAGGGGCTGTTAGTGTGGTACCGCATGATGATAGTTTCTGCTTCTCTTTTTGTATATGTAAAGTGGAAACGATACACTCTACGGGTTACCGCAAAACAATTAAAACTGCTTATTGGTGTAGGAGTGTTGCTAATGGTGCACTGGGTATTTTTTTATGGAGCCATCAAGTACAGCAACATTAGTGTAACCATGAGTTTGTTTGCCAGCACCACATTGTTTACAGCACTAATGGAGCCATTGGTAACCGGTAAAAAGTTTGACTTCTCAGAGCTATTCTATAGCGCATTAGCCATGTGTGGCATTGGGTTGATTTTTTATACCGATACCAACAACTATAAAATAGGTATTGTACTTGCCCTGCTGGCAGCTTTTGTAGGTGCCTTTTTCAATATTCTCAACAAAAAAATTGTAACCGAGTTGCCCAGCAGCATTGTATCTTTTTATGAAATATTCAGTGGGTTTGGGGCGCTTACTTTGCTGTTGCCTTTATATATTTTCTTTTTTTCTCCTGCAAAGCTGGCACCCACTGCGTGGGACTGGACTTTGCTCATGGTTTTGGCCATTGTATGTACGCATATCACACTGCTCTTATCGCTAAATGCATTAAAGCACCTTTCCGCCTTTACACTTAACCTGGCCATTAACTTAGAGCCGGTGTATGCCATTGTGCTGGCATTTGTTTTTTACCACGAAAACAAAGAGCTAAACGGGTGGTTTTTTGCAGGCGCAGCACTAATTATGACTAGTGTGGTGCTTCACGCATTACTTGCAAAAGAAGAGCGTTAATTACCGAGCAAGCGATAGTTTTTCCAAATTATGCGCAGGTCATCGGTTGTGGTATAAAAGCGGGCGTAGTTTAACTCTACCAGCTTTTGTTCATTAGTAGATAGGGAAATATGTTGCCATTGGTGGGGAGCAAGTACTCCTGGTTTTGCCAGTGAAAAGCGTTTTTCTTGATGCAATTGATGAAACCCGACCCAGCTTTTTTTGTTGAGCAATACCATCCACCAGTTTTTTGCAAAGCCACTTCTGTTTTTAATCCATAAACCGGTTAGTGGAAATAGGATGGCGGTGAGCATGCAAATTGCCAAATCAATCAACCGTTTGCTCCGTTGGTTAGCCGGCTGAAACAACAAGTAGTTGCGCTCGGCTACATACAAATCGCCCGCAGTGTTTTTTGAATTGCTTCCCACAAGTGCATTGTTACTATCAATAAGTATTTTGTATGACACATCAGGTATGGGCTTATTGATAACGCCAATAATTTCTTTAAAGCTATAATCTCCGGCATAAAAGATGACTTCGCCACATCTGTTGATTAATGTAGCTTTATGTGTGTTGGTTACAGATGCTTCGTTTATCAACTCAGAAAAATTGCCAAGCGAGTGTAAGATTGTCTGAATTCTATAAAACTGTGAAATGGTTACAGCCAGCATAGACGGATTAGTGCCGCCATTTTCTGCGCCTGCACCTTTTCGAACTAAGCCATGAATGTATCTGCTTACCAACATTTCTGCAACGGTCCATGCTGCTCCCAGCAAAATAATTGCCCTTGAAAAGCGCCACTCGTTGGGCAAAAAGGCATATACTACTGCAATACCGATTGTGCCAAGCAAAACACCCCTCAACACTTTTGAAGAGCGATAAGGTTTGTCGTAGGCACCACTCAGGTAGCTGGCGATTATCCAAAGAAATATATATAGTGGTACCACGATGAAAAAAAACTGTTCGGGGTAATAGTGTTTTTGATACTTGATCATTTTTTCCCAATAGTCGGCAATGAAAAACACACCGGCATAAGCGACTAATGCATCTATCAGAAACAAGTATGACGAGGCAAAGATGCCGGCCAAAAAAGTTAAAGCACCTCTAAAAATAATTGCTGCATAAATGAGTATAGAAAACAATGCCGACTGATTGCCGCTAAAATGCTTTCGGGCAAAAATGAGCATAGCGTTGTAAAATACTTTTACATAGTTCAGTGAACCTTTTTTAGTGCTTTCGCCTTTGTAGTGGATAATAGTAGTATCTGAAAAGTAGTAGTTTTTGTATCCCGCTTTTTGTATGCGGTAGCTGAGGTCTATGTCCTCGCCATACATAAAAAAGGTTTCATCTAATGCACCAATTTTATCTATTACACTTTTGCGCAAAAGCATAAATGCGCCTGATAGCACATCTACTTCATGCGTTTCATTTTCGCTCAAAAAACCCAAATGATATTTTCCAAAAGTTGTTGATTTTGGAAAGAGTGCAGCAAGCCCAAATGTTTTGTAGAAAGCTACCGCAGGAGTGGGTAACCCACGTTTAGATTCGGGTAAAAACTTGCCGGTGCCATCTATCATTCGTACACCCAAACCGCCCGCATTCGGGTGGTTATCCATAAAGGCCACACATTTTTCTAATGTATCTTCCGCCAAAACTGTATCTGGGTTAAGCAGCAAAATATATTCACCGGTGCTTTGTGCTATGGCTTGGTTATTGGCTTTTGAGAACCCCACATTTTCCGGATTGGCAATCAGTTTTACCCAATTGTATTTTGTGCGAATGGTTTCTACCGAGTCGTCAGCGCTATTGTTGTCCACCACAAAAACTTCTGCGGGTATGTTGGCAATAGCTTTCTGCACACTTTGGAGGCAAAGCTCCAAAAAGTAACGTACATTGTAATTGACTATAACGATGGAAAGTTTCATGCCCACAGCAAACGAAGTGACTGCAATTTAATTGGAGTTTTTTACCAAATAGTTTTCATATGGCAAACGAGTAGCTATGGAGCGAGCTAAGGTCGTTTCATCGGTATATTCCAATTCACCGCCAAAGGATACACCGCGGGCCAGCGTAGTAATTTTTACAGGCAGAGCACTCAGTTTTTTACTGATGTAAAAGATGGTTGTGTCACCCTCCATGGTGGGCGAAATAGCCATAATTACTTCTTTCACTGTTCCGCTCTTTACTTTTTCTATCAACGATTCTATCTGTAATTGCTCGGGGCCAATACCATCTATAGGAGAGATAATGCCGCCCAGCACATGATATATCCCGCGAAAAATGTTGGTATTTTCAATGGCAATCACATCGCGCAGATTTTCTACCAGACATACGGTGCTGCTATCGCGGTGTGGGTTAGCACAAATCTCACATAAGGTATGGTCTGCCACATTGTGGCAGTTTTGACAATACTGAATTTCATTGCGCATTTTCGCAATGGCCTCACTAAATAGATTTACTCTGTCAGGGTCTTGTTTCAGTAAATGCAACACTAACCGCAAAGCAGTTTTTTCGCCTACACCCGGCAGTTTGGTAAACTCTGCCACTGCATTGCCGATAAGTTTAGAAGGGTATTTCAATGTTTATTTATTTGCTGTGCGTAAAAATAGCCGATGAACCCAACCTATCAATATAAAAGCAAACTACCCATGTGGATTTCGGGTGTAGTGATGTTAATGTTGTTAGGGTTATCTGCCTATTTCTGGTTAGAAAGGAGCACATATATGGATATGGCCTTTCATACGTATGCCATATTGCAATCTAAATGGTTTGCTATACAAAACCAGCGTTTTGGTGCGGGGTTTACTCAATTATAGGAATCAAAATAGTATCAAGTGGTGGCAATGGTTATTGTTGGTTAGCATGTTAGTAACCACCATCTTTTTTCATCCACTCAATCTCATTCCATTTGGGTTTTGTATGACCTATTTTTGGTTAAACAGAGATTTGCCTAAGCAATGGTTTTTGGGCTTAGTGGCATTTGCGTTAACCATAGTGGTATGCAAAATAATTTTCATCAAAACAGGAAAGTTTGAGACAGGAAAGTTTGGCGGCATTAAAAACTTTATCACTCTATTCCCCAATTATTTTACCATACCAAGTACCAGTTTTTTTGTAAAGGAGTTAATGGGTAATTACGTAGCTTTTTTGGCGGTGTTTGTACTGGTAGTTGCACATTATTTACGTCATCGTTTTTGCTTCAAGTTGGCTTTGTATTGTACTGGTGTGGTTGGATACATATTTTTAGTCAATGTATCTTACCCGCAGGTAGTAAATGACCCCTATACGCAAAATTTGTTACTCCCCATTGCTTTAATGAGAGCACTGCCTTTTTGCTTTGAAATATTGCCACTTGCCAATACCCGTTTAGTTTTTTTTGTGCTGATAGTATTATTTGTTTTTCGTTTATCAATAATATATAGTGCACACACGGATTTTTCGGAGCGGGTAAATTACCTCACTAAAGTGATTGACTATACCAAGCAGTATCCATCAAGAAAGTTTTGGATATAAGCGCAAAAACTAAAAAAAATAGTTGGTCTTTATTGGGCATTACCTTACGAAACCCTCATACTCAGTAGTATAGATTCGCCAGACAGCGCCCGAACTGTAGAGCTGGCAGGTATTGTAGAAGGAAACGAGTGGATGCTGACGGCCGATACTACCTTCATCAACTCTTGTTGGGGTTGGGATATTAAGGGAATGCCTAAAGCATATTTCAGATTAGATACCTCAGATTATATACATATACAAAAAGATTTGAGCAGCTTTTAAAGTCATGTTTACTATAATTGTCTGCAATGAAACTGAGTATAATAATCCCCGCTTACAACGAAGGCAGAACTATCCACCGTATTTTAGACAAAGTACGCGATGCACAACTGATAGGTGATGTGCAAAAAGAAATTGTGGTAGTTAATGATTGTTCTAAAGACGATACCGAGCAGGCCATACAGCGATACATGGCAGAAAACACTTCGCTAAATATTCAATACCGCAAGCACGAAGTAAATAAAGGCAAAGGTGCCGCTTTGCATACCGGTATCAAACAAGCATCGGGCGAGTTGATAGTGATACAGGATGCTGATTTAGAGTATGACCCCAATGAGTTCAATATTTTGCTCAAACCCATATTAGATGGATTTGCAGATGTGGTTTACGGCTCGCGTTTTATGGGGGGTAAGCCGCACCGTATTCTGTTTTTCTGGCACACCATAGGTAACAAGTGGCTCACATTTGCCAGCAATATGTTTACTAACCTCAACCTTACTGACATGGAAACTTGCTACAAAATGTTTCGTGCAGAAGTGATTAAGAGTTTAGAATTGAAAGAACAACGCTTTGGTTTTGAACCCGAAGTTACAGCCAAAATGAGCCGCTACCCCAATGTGCGTGTTTACGAGGTAGGTATCAGCTACTATGGCCGTACTTACGAAGAGGGCAAAAAGATTGGCTGGCGCGATGGGGTTAGAGCAATATGGTGCATTTTGAAGTACAACCTCTGGGCAAAGTGACACCGAGCACTAATCGCTTTATTGCATGTGCTTCTATTGCATGCTTTTTTTAGTTGGCTGTGTTTTGGCTATTGTAGCTGATGGCACAGCCGGAGCAGGTGATAGCCCCATGCACTATCAATTTGCACGTTGGGCACCGATACATCCCGAATTGTTTTTCCATTATTGGGCAAAACCCTTTTTTGTCCTAATCTCTAGTCCTGCATCGCAACACGGAATGATAGGGATAAAACTGTTTAACATACTACTATCCTCACTTACTATGTTAGTTGCCTGGCGTGTAGCTTTAGCAGTGGGCACACCCAATGCCGACTTGGTTCCTCTATTTATGGCATTTATGCCGGCATATATTAGCCATTCACTTTCAGGATATACCGAGCCATTGTTTGCATTCATCAATATCACCTGTATTTGGCTATATGTACGCAGGCATTTTTCGCTATCCATTTTACTCATTTCATTTTTACCCTTTGTGCGTTCAGAGGGGCTGATTATTTGTGGTGTTTTTGCACTTATACTGCTTATAGAGCGCAGATGGTATCACATACCTCTGCTTGCTGTGGGGCACTTGGTTTACGGAGTTGTCGGGATAAATTATCACGAAACAGTTTTATGGGTCTTTACAAAAGTGCCTTATGCGCGGTTAGATAGTCACTATGGTATAGGCACATGGGGGCATTTTTTTAAAAATTTGCCCTCTATTACCGGTGTGCCTTTGGTAATTTTGCTTGCAGTTGGTGCAGGGTACCTTTTATCAAAAACATTTTCCAAATTAAATAATCCGCATGGCCGGATAGTTTACATCTTGGTTTTTGGCTCTGCTGCCTCTTATTTTACAGCACGTGTATTTTTTTGGGCACTGGGTATCTTTAACTCCATGGGTTTGATGCGAGTGCTCATTGCAGTAGTACCCACTATGGCGATTATTGCTGTATATGGTTTTCAATGGATAATCACCCTTTTTCCCAATTTTCTGTTTAGGAAAACAGTACCAGCAATTATACTTCTGTATCTGCTGCTTTTTCCGTTTACGAGTAATACTTACGCTTGGCATTACAAACGTGATTTTTTGCCGAATGAAGAACAACAGTTGATTCAACAATCTTCAAACTATATTAAGAGCAACTACCCCTCATACAAAGAGTACTCCTATTTTTTTGATGCCAATTGTGTTTCAATTGAGTTAGATATAGACTTTTTTGGAAAAAAGTGTCACCGCACGCACGAACTTGCCCATACACCTCACGGGCAATCTATTATTGTATGGGATGATTGGTATTCACAATACGAAGCTGGTACCCCGCTACAGTCTCTTTTAGATATGCAAGACTACAAACTTGTTAAAGAGTTTTATGTGACTGAACCATGGGGTAATGTAAGAAGCTTGGTGCTTTTTGTTAGCAAAGAGTAGCAACAGAGTTTTCAAGTTCTCATTTCATCATTATCTCCAGTTTCAATGTGCTGATGTTTGGTTTTATGTCGTCTGCGCTGTATTTAATGTATGCCATCACCGTGTCACCCGTAGCATAATTTTTAGGAATTTTAGTGCAAAAACCCACCTCACCACAGGTGTTGAAATCAGCGCGCCATATACCATAAGTACCATCGCTGCTTAACTTGTTTAGCAATCTTATCTGCTTCCTTTTTATCACCTGCCCATCGTGTTTTATTTCAATCACCAATGCAGCGTAGTGATACATGTCAAAAGCTGCGGTGGTGTTGCAAACTTTGCACGTTGCTCTTATCCAACCACTTAGATATTGTTTCTGGTTCAAAACAGCTACAGCAGTTTCACAAACACCTTGCTCGTTACACGCTACTTGGGCTAGAAGTGCTTTTGAGTTGGTTTGAGTTGGCTGCCGCTCATTGGTATCATACACAATAATGTCATTGATATCAGTTTTATGCTTGAATAGTGTTTGCCAATAGTGGGTGGCATTTGAATCTTCGCTCCACATAATGTTTGCATAGCGCTGATAGGTAAGTGATAATTGATGTGTAATAAGAATAATACCTACCAAACTTGTAGCAATTTTAAACAATACAGACCTCCAAAGCAATTGTATAGTAGCCGCCAAAGGTATGGCCAGCAGAGCATACATCTCAATCATCGGTCTGCTTCCTAATCCGCCCATATAAAACCAACACCACCAACTATAAATAATGTATATGTGAATGGGCAATATAACTGCTATCGGCAGTACCCATTTTTTAAGGTTGTCTTTGAGCATTAAAATACCCAATATCGCTAGTAGCATAACAGGAGTATAAGGAAACCAACCGTTTTTGTAACCAAAAAGACCATCAATTATTTTTGGATGCCTGAAGTCAAAACTCTCGGTGGTATAGCTGTAGTAAAACGGACTGCCAGTCAGTTTGTACCAGTACAAAACTTGTGGAATGGTACAAATTGCAAATGCAGCAATTGCAAAATAAGCAGAGGGCTTTTTAAGGAGTATAGTTAACCGGCCAAGGAGTTGTTTTGCAGAAAGAGAGCCGTACAAAATGGGAACCAATACACAGTACATTTCGTTTGGGCGTATGAGTGTAATAAGGCCGCAACAAAGGCCAGTTGCCAGGCCATTGGCTATAGATGAGTTATCAAAATAGCGGACAGAAAAATATAGCAAAGCCGCATACAGTGTAAACAAATACCCGTGCGACATGCCCGTATTGTACGATGAAAAAAAATACAGATTAGTGCCAATACCAATGAGCAGTAGAGTAATAGCTACAATAGTTTCATTGTAGTACACCAGCAACACTTTTCGCAAGAACAAGAACCCTACAACAGAAAAAAAAACATTGTTGAATAAAATGAAAAATAGGTAGATAGTTGAATAACCGGTTGGCTGGTAGCCCAACCAGGGCGCGAGCCAGTGAGCCAGCAAAAATGCAGGAGTTTCCAGCAGCGCAATGCCGCAGGTGTACTTAATTACTTGACGGTCTTTGTAAGCATGCGCTTCTTCAATCTGTATGTGTTGTGTAGAATCAGCTTGCTGTCCGGCTTCAATGTTTCGGTAGTAAACCGATTTTTTAAGATTGTCAATATCATGATGTATGAAAAGTGCCGGCAAATACGCGTAGTAGCCAAAGGCATCGCCACCGTACAAAATTGTACTTGTCTTCCACATGCCATAGTAATAAAATGAAGAAGTGTAAACTATAGCTATTGCAATAACAGCAAAAGTTGATTTGCGCATAGTGCTATTTCGCTGTTCGTTTCATTTCTTCCCTCATTTCCTTCAATTTCTGTTTGGTGTGCATGGCAAAATCGCCATCCATCATCCAATTAAAGTAACCTGGGTCTTGGCGGAGTACATCCTCTACCAAGCGGCCTTTGTATTTGCCAAAGTTAAAGGCGGGTTTGCTGCCTTGGTAAACAAAACGCTTGGCGCTGTCTATCAGCCGCTCATCGTTGGTTAAGCTGTGTAGTTTTAGCACATCACCGGGTAAGTCTTCATAGCGTTGCAGTTGAGCCATCATCACCTCATAAGTGGCCAGTACATCGGCCTCGGCACTGTGGGCATTTACTAAACTCTTATCGCAATAAAATTTGTAGGCCGCCTCCAGATTTCTTTTTTCAAAATGCGTGTAAATCCGCAGCACATCAACCAATGAGCGCCCATCTAACGAAAAGTTATAGCCCACGCGCAAAAACTCTTCAATCAGCATGGGTACATCAAACTTATTGGAGTTAAAGCCCGCTAAATCGCAAGGGTTAAGCAGTTCAAACAACTCTGCTGCTACATCGGCAAACTTAGGGCTGGTGGCCACATCTTCATCATATATACCATGTATTTTTGATGCCTCAATGGGTATGGGAATCCCCGGGTTTAGCCGCAAGGTTTTGATTTGTTTTTCGCCATCGGGGTTTACGCGCAATACGCAAATTTCTACTATGCGGTCTTTCACAAAGTCCACTCCGGTACTTTCTATATCAAACACAGCAAGTGGTCTTTTTAGAGTTAGTTTTGAAGTAGAGCCGTCAAAAAGGCCTAATTGATTTTCCATGTATTTATTTTTGTTGCAGAACGGTGGTTGTTATCTCGTCTAATTTCAATCCGCCAAAGTTACCCGAACTCATCAAGAGCAAATTTTTTTGTTGCCAGTTTTGTTGTATTAAAAATTGATGTAATTGGTTTTGTTCGGTCATTACTCGCAATTGGTGATTTCCAAAGCACTCTTTTACAAATTGTTCTTCCAACTCCGGCATTTTTTTCTGTGCCAGAGTTTCTTTGTTGAAAAAAACTACCGGTATATCCGCATTATCAAAGCAACCATCGTATTCGCTTAAAAAATCTTTGTTTATACTACTAAAGGTGTGCAACTCCATTACAGCTACTAAATCACGCTGCGGGTATTGTTCTTTCATAGCATTTACCGTAGCTCGTAGTTTAGAAGGGGAGTGGGCAAAATCTTTATACACCACGGTGCTTTCATTTTCGCCCAATAGTTGCAGTCGGTTGGCTGCCCCGTCAAAGGTTTGAATAGCGCGGTAAAAATCTTCGTCAAATACCCCTAACTCATTACAAATATTTTTTGCTCCGGCTATGTTTTGCAGGTTGTGCTCACCAAAAACTTTAAGGGGCACTTCGCCAAATCCGGTGGTGAGGTAAGTTACTCCACCTCTTATGCTGTACGGATGCACATCATAAGGCCGGGCACGTACTTTGGCATCAAACGAATTAAAAATTTTCTTCAGTTCTTCATCATGTGCGTACCAGGTCAAAAATCCCCACTCCTCTAAACTGTAGGCAAATTTTTCAAACTGGTTCACATATCCATCGTATTCCGGAAATACGTTGATGTGGTCCCACGCCACACCGCTAATGAGCGCTGCATGTGGCTTGTAGTACATAAATTTTGATTCTTTGTGCAGTGGAGAGGCCAAGTATTCATCGCCTTCTAAAACAATGATTGGGGCGTCTTCCGTAATTTTTACAGAGGTATCAAAGCCCTTTACTTTTGCACCTACTAAATAGTCAAACTGTAAACCGGCCTCTTGCAAAACGTGCATCACCATAGCAGTAATAGTTGTTTTGCCATGGCTGCCGGCAATCACTACACGCTGCTTGTTTTTAGATACTTCGTAAATGTATTGCGGAAATGAGTATATTTTTAGACCAAGCTCCTGCGCTATTTTCAATTCCGGATTATCTTCACGGGCGTGCATGCCAAGTATTACCGCATCTACATCCGGAGTAATGTTATCAGCATAAAAGCCCAATCGCTCAGGCAGTAACCCTTCGTTTTGCAGATTGGTTTTTGCCGGGTCGTTTATCACATCATCGCTGCCTGTAACCAAATGGCCTTTTCTGCGTAACACAATCGCTAAGTTATGCATTACTGCACCGCCTATGGCTATAAAATGTATTTTCATTCAACTAGATATTAGCATCGTAAAATAAAACCAATAAATTCGCGTTCAATTTTAAAACAATAACGTTATGAGTACACTAAAAAAATCAATCGTAGCAATTGTTGCAGTAGCTTTTGTATTAGCAGCTTCATCGTGCAACAAACACACCTGCCCTACTTATTCGCAGGCCGAAACCGCCAAAGAGGTAAAAGCATAAGATAAACAGAGGGGTATAGCAATTTATTAAAGCCCGCGATGGTTCGCGGGCTTTGCTATTTTCGGTAATACATATTTGCCCGTTGAAATATTTTTTCAGTATTCTTTTACTTACTGTCTGGGCTGTTCTATCGGCTCAAGATAATTTGTTTATCCATTTGGTAGATGATGACACGGGAGAAGCGCTGGAGTTTGCCGCTGTGCAATATGCTGATACATCGATTGTAGTATATACAGACTCCAACGGTAGTGCATCGTTACCAATTCGTAAAAATGGGGAATACACCCTTGTAATTACGCAAACCGGTTACTACAGGAAAAAAGTTAAAGTGGTATTCCCTTTAGCTGGCAACAGCACTCTGCAAATAAGTTTACAGCAATTTGAAGAAGAGTTGGATGAGGTGGAAATAGTAAGTACCCGAAACAACAAACGTTCTGATGAACTGCCCACCAGGGTAGAGGTAATTAGCGAAGAAGAAGTGGGAGAGAAGATGAGTGATAAACCCTCAGACGTATCGCACATTATGCGCGAGCAAACCGGGGTACAGGTACAGCGTACTTCGTCCACCAGCGGCACTTTCAACATTCGTTTGCAAGGGCTGAGAGGAAAATATGTACAGGTACTCAAAAACGGCTTACCCATTTTTGGCGGATTAAGCAATGTGATTGGGCTAACGCAAATTCCACCTTCAGATGTTCGCCACATAGAAATTATCAAAGGCCCGGCATCTACGTTGTACGGTGGCGATGCCATTGGTGGAGTGATTAACCTGATAACCAAACAACCTACTGAAGTACCGGTTTACGATTTGCTCATAAATGCCGAGAGTGCGAGAGCAGTAGATGCGGGTACTTTTATGAGCCAAAAAGTAAAATGGTTTGGTTTTTCGCTCACCGGGCTTTACCGCTATCAGCGAGAAGTAGATTGGAACAAAGACGATTTTTCTGAAACACCTCTCTTGCAGCGGTATTACGTTTCCCCTCAACTATTTTTTGATATTACACAAAAAGTGAAATTGAACTTAGGCGCCACTTACACCCGCGAAAATCGTATGGGTGGAGCAATGGCTTATCTGCAAAATAAGTTAGATACAGTGTTTAATTACTTTGAGAAAAACAACACCGCCCAATTAGCTACCAACTTTACTTTGGAAGCCGACTGGGACGATAAAGGAAAACTAACTGCTAAGAATGCCATCAACTATTTTAGCAGAAATTTAGAACTGACCAACCATCGGTTTGCCGGTGTACAACTGAGCAGTTTCACAGAGTTGAATTACCATTTTGCCAGGAAAAAGCATGATGTTGTTGTTGGTGTTGATTTTCGTACAGACAAGTTTACCGGCACTGCAGATTCCTCTGTTTATTCGCTAAACTACACCTATCTTACAACTGGATTGTTTGCCCAATACATTTATAGGGTTACCTCTAAAACTACCATGGAGGGAGGTGTAAGGTTAGACTATAATAACCAACATAGGTTCTTTGCACTACCACATGTGGGGTTTTTGCAAAAGTGGAATTCAATTTTTTCTACACGGCTAAATTTTAGTATGGGTTACAAGCTACCTACTATTTTTCAGGATGAAACCGAAGAGGTTCGTTTTGTAGGGATGCGTGGAATTGCAGATAGTGTGAAGCCCGAACTTAGCTTTGGCGGCACTGCCGATTTGCAAGTGCGCATACCCACACAAGTGGGTTTGGTAGTAACTGTTCAACAAATGTATTTTCTCACTCATTTATTAAACCCTCTAAGACCGCAATTGCTGGCAGATGATTCGTGCGATGCTTGTTCGCAACTCAACTACATTAGCGGCAAGGGCTATCAGCAAACAAAAGGTATAGAAACCGCCATAAGATTGTCCTATCGCGGGTTTGGATTCGGAGTATCGTATGCGCTTACCGATAACAATTTGCGGTTAAACGGAGTAAGAAGTTTAGCACCATTAACCTCTAAGCATATTGTATCACTTTTAGCAGATTACACGATCAAAAATTTTACCATCGGGGTAGATGCTTACTACTATAGTGCGGTAAAATTAAGTGACGGTACCGTTGGGCATGGGATATGGGAAATGGGAATCGTTTCACAGTATTCGCACAAGTATTTTTTGCTGTTTGCAAATCTGGAGAACCTGTTCAATATCAGGCAAAGCTCGTATGGAGCTTTGGTTGTGCCCAATCCTACTTTTGAGCGCCCGGCTTTTAAAGAAGTTTATGCACCGCTCGAGGGCAGATTGTTTAATGCCGGCATAAAAATTCGGCTCGGTGCACTTTCGAAAAAACATACAGCTGCTAATACAGATACCGAGCGTTTAAAAGGTAAAACTGCCGATTAACAAGGGTTACGCCCTTTGCGCTGAAATACTACTTTTGCGCCCCTAATTTAAGTACCATGCAGCAATCCGGTAACACGTATGTAGCCATTATGGCCGGAGGTATCGGAAGTCGTTTTTGGCCACAAAGCCGCACCGCAAAGCCCAAGCAGTTTCTGGATATTTTGAACGTGGGCAGAACCTTGCTGCAACTCACCTTTGAGCGGTTTGCCAAAATTGTACCCGCAGAAAACATATATGTGGTTACAAACGATGCATACGCCACTTTAGTAAAAGAGCAATTGCCGGCACTTACCGATTCACAGATTCTCAAAGAACCCATGCGCAGAAACACTGCACCCTGCATTACATACGCCTGCGATAAGATATATGCTAAAGACAAAAACGCCACCATCATTATTACTCCAAGCGACCACCTGATACTACAAGAAAAAAACTTTTTGGAGGTGATTGATAAGTGCGTGAACTATGTAACCGATAATGGTTTTTTAGTTACTATTGGTGTTAAGCCAACCAAGCCGGCCACGGGCTACGGCTACATACAGTTTGAAGAAGAGGATGCCGGAGCAGGGTTCCATAAAGTGAAAACTTTTACCGAAAAACCTACGGTAGAGTTAGCCAAAACATTTTTGACCAGCGGTGATTTTTTGTGGAATAGCGGCATGTTTGTATGGAAAGCAAAAACACTGTTACGAGCCATAGTAAAACACTTGCCCGAAGTAGCCGAGGCATTTCGCGAAGGGCAGCACCATTACGATAAGCACAGTGAGCAAAAATTTATACGCGAAGCATACTCACAGTGTACCAATATTTCTATTGACTATGGCGTAATGGAGAAAGCCGAAAACGTATATACTTTGCCTGCACAGTTTGGTTGGAGCGACATTGGCTCTTGGGATGCGTTGTATGATGTGTATGAGCACGATTACCTCGGCAATGCAGTATCCGGCAAAAAGGTAAAGATTTATGACGCGGCACATAACATGATAATGGTGCCTAATGATAAGTTGGTGGTAGTGCAAGGTCTAGATGGCTACTGTGTGGTAGATACGGGCGATGTGCTATTGATTTGCCAAAAAGACAAAGAGCAAGAGGTAAAACAGATTACCGTAGATTTGAAGGTGGCAGATTTGGACAAATACTTATGACGCTTTTTTGGTCCAAGAGAGCTTGTGGTTAAATTTATTAATTATTTAGCTGTACTGACGCATTACTAACGCATGAACTTTCCCTCTACCATATACTCTAAGTTACCCAACACAGGCACCACCATATTTTCAGTGATGAGTGCGCTGGCCAAAGAGCATGGTGCAGTCAACTTATCACAAGGATTTCCGGATTTTAACCCGCACCCAAAACTGGTAGAGGCAGTAAACCACGCCATGCGCTACCAGCAAAATCAATATGCGCCCATGGCGGGCAATGTTTTGCTGCGCGAACGCATTGCTGAAAAAGTACAATCACTTTACGGAAGTGAAGTGAACCCTGATACAGAAGTGACTATCACCGCAGGAGGCACACAAGCCATTTTTACGGCTATACTATCTGTGGTACGTGAGGATGAAGAAGTTATTCTTTTTGCACCAGCATACGATAGCTACGCACCGGCCATTGAGTTAGCCGGTGGCAAAGCCATTTACTACGATTTAGAAGCCCCTGAATACAAGGTAGATTGGCAAAAAGTAAAGCGGCTCATTAACCAGCGCACGCGCATGATTATTGTCAATACACCGCATAACCCAACAGGTACTGTGTTAAGCGCAGACGATATGGAGCAGTTAGAAAAATTAGTGCATCGTACAGACATTGTATTGCTTAGCGATGAGGTGTATGAACACATTGTGTTTGATGGATTGCAGCACCAGAGTGTATTGCGCTACCCCAAGTTGGCTGAGCGCAGTTTTGTGGTGTCTTCATTTGGCAAAACCTACCATTGCACCGGTTGGAAAATGGGCTATTGCATTGCTCCGCAAAATCTGATGGCCGAGTTTAGAAAAGTACATCAGTACAATGTGTTTAGTGTAAACTCGGTGATGCAAGCGGGTTTTGCCGAAGTGCTCAATGAAACAGATTGGTATTTGGAGTTGAATAATTTCTACGAACAAAAGCGCGATTACTTCCGCAACGCCATTTCTTCTTCACGGTTCAAATTGCTGGATTGTGCCGGTACATATTTTCAGTTGGTCAGCTACAGCAAAATTAGCGAGGAACGCGATGTGGAATTTGTGAAGCGGCTCACTAAAGATAAAGGTGTGGCGGCCATTCCTGTGTCGGTATTTTACCGAAGCCATATAGATAGTAGCATCATCCGTTTTTGTTTTGCTAAAGAAGAAACTACTCTTCGCAAAGCGGCAGATTTATTGCTCAAAGTTTAAGCATGGTAAAATGAGCAATCTAAGAATAACCATAGTGCAGTCCACTCTTTGTTGGGAAGATGCTGCGGCAAACCGGGCCATGTTCGCTCAAAAATTGCAGCATATTTCTGATACAGATGTTATTATATTACCAGAAACATTTACCACCGGGTTTAGTATGAAGCCCCAAAGTTTGGCAGAGCAAACACAAGGCAATACTGTTTATTGGATGAAACAATTAGCCGCTGAAAAAAACGCTGTAGTAACCGGAAGCATTATAGTAGAAGAAGGGAATAAATATTACAACCGTTTGCTATGGGTACAGCCCGATGGAGAGGTGCTGAAGTATGATAAACGCCACTTGTTTTCGCTTACCGGAGAAGATAAAGTAATGTCACCGGGCAACAGCAAACTTGTAGCACAGTTAACTGATTGGAAAATACGCCCCCTCATTTGCTATGATTTGCGTTTTCCGGTGTGGAGCAGAAATAGGTTAATGCAAAACGGAGAGGCAGAATATGATGCACTTTTTTATGTGGCCAATTGGCCGGAGCGCAGAAGCCATGCCTGGAAACAATTATTAGTGGCAAGGGCCATAGAAAACCAGTGCTATGTAGTAGGAATTAACCGGGTGGGTAATGACGGGAACGATATTTACCACTGCGGAGATTCGCTGGTGATAGACCCATTAGGCCAAGTACTTTTTCATGCTAATGATGAAGAGGTTGTTCATACCATAGAAATCAACAGATATAATTTGTTGTCTGTTCGGCAGCAGTTTTCATTTTTAGCCGATGCTGACGATTTTGAGTTGGGGGCTAAACACAAATTCAAAAGCCATTAACTATGCCACTGCTCAACGACAATAAAACCGAACAGGAAAAAAACTTTGACCTTCGTTGGTATGCCGTACGCAACAAAGTAAAAGACATGTTTGGCCAGCGTCCCGATATTAACGCCATGCTCTTTATTATTGGTATTAATGAAGTGGGGATAGTAAAAGATAAGTGGGAGAAAGAAGAAAAGCAAGATTTGATGCACATAGCCATGTGCAAACTGCTCTCTGCCGATGGCTTTTATGTTTACACGCATACCGATGCCGATGGCTTTCCGCACTACGAAAAAAACAAAGACCTTCCTATACTTTCTCTTAAAGAGCAAGATACCCTGCTCAAGCAGCGTATTGTAGAATATTTTGAATCGGTTTAACTATACTTTTTCTGTTGAAAAATATCTGGTTGTGCCTTTCGTCAACCCTTTGGCTACTTCCGTTTTGCCAATCGGCATTTTCGCGTAGGTTTGCCGCCCTTTTTAACCCTGTATTACAAGTATGTTTAAGAACAAAGAAACGGTGATTGGTTGGGTACTGCTGAGCGTACTCATGTTTGCATTTTTCATGTATTCCAACAAAAAGGAAATGGAAAAACGCGAGAAGGAGCAAGCCAAAGTAGAAGAAGCCCGCAAAGATTCTATTCAAAAAAGTAAACAGGTAGTGGCCATAGACACCACCGGTAATATAACCACACCTTCTCCAGCAATTTCACTAGCAGCATCCGATAGTGCAAAACCGGTAGCAGCATCAGATGCCGGTGTTTTTACTGCCAGCACCATTGGCGAAGAAAAAACGATCACCGTAGAAAATGATGTTCAAAAAATTGTGTTCACCAACAAAGGAGCACAAATCAAAAGTATAGAGCTTAAAAAATACAAAACCTGGGATAAGCAACCGCTTATTCTTTTCACCGATGCTACTAATACACTCAGCTATCAGTTTCCGGTGGGTAACGATAAGGTAGTAAACACCGCAGACCTGTATTTTGACATAGTGGGCGAGCCATTTGTAGTTACCGATACACTCCAAAACTCAATTTCATTTCGCTTAAAGGCCGCAGATGGAAAATACTTTGAACAGAAATATACACTTCGTGGAAACGAATACCTAATTGATTATGACGTCAGCACTGTGGGTCTTTCTACAGTATTGCCCTCTAATACCACTTTCATAAATGTGGAATGGAAAAACACGCTCACCGCATTAGAGCAAAATGTAGAGTTAGAGCGCAGGTATTCTTCTCTCTACTACCGTTATTACCAAAAAGGAGTAGAGCACTTTGATGAAGATGCCGATAAAAACGATGCTACTTTTGATGTACCCGTAGAGTGGATGAGTTTTAAGCAGCAGTTTTTTAACGCTACGCTGTTTAGTGATGGCAAATTTGCCAAAGGCAAATTGCAATCTCAGTTTGATAAGAACGATAAAAGCTATGTCAAAAAATACAAAGCCGACTTTATTCTTAACTATAACCCCACGCAAGACAATAGCTACAGCTTTCAATTTTTTATTGGACCAAACAGTTTCAATACGCTTAATGCTTTAGACAATAGCGCAGAAGAAATCGTAAAGCTCGGTCCAAATTTTTGGGGATTTGCCTGGATCAAATACATCACCCGCTTTATTATTTGGGTATTCAGTTGGTTTGATAGTATTCATATCAACTACGGCATTATCATTTTGCTTATGACTTTGATGCTGAAATTGGCCATGCACCCGCTTACCTCTAAAAGCATAGAGAGCAGCGCCAAAATGAAAATACTGGCACCCGAACTGGCCGCGCTCAAAGAAAAATATGGCGATGACCAACAACGCATCAGCCAGGAGCAAATGAAAATATACAGCAAAGCCGGTGTTAATCCGCTGGGGGGCTGTTTCCCGCTGTTGCTGCAAATGCCCATCCTCATGGCTATGTATTATTTCTTTCCGGCATCCATAGAGTTAAGGCAGCAACCGTTTTTGTGGGCTTCCGACCTTTCTTCTTTTGACTCTATTTGGACTTGGGCAAAACCGCTGCCTCTGTTAGGCATTACGCACTTGAGTTTGTTTACCATACTCATGACCATCACTTCCATTATTCAGGCAGTAATGAATAATAATCTGAACCCTATGGCCAATCAGCAGCCGGGAATGAAGTACGTGCCGTATTTTATGCCCGTTATGCTCATGTTTATTTTCAACTCATTTCCAGCGGCCTTAACTTACTACTACCTATTGCAAAACCTTTTTGGTGTAGCTCATCAGTGGATTATTCAGAAGTTTTTTATTGATGAAGTTAAACTGCGCAAGCAGATAGAGGAGAATAAAAAGAACCCTCCCAAAAAATCGGGTTGGATGGCTAAGCTGGAAGAAATACAGAAGGAGAACGAAAAGCGGATGAAGGCGCGCAAGTAGTTGTATAGAGGGGGGCTACCTTTCTGTTAAGAAATTTTAATGAACAGAATTTAGTGTGGTTTGTTGCACATTGGTTATGCCCGTATATATTTACCGTTCACACTAAAAACCAAACCCTATGCAAGAGTTTACCCGCCTGTTTGATTCCATTTATATTCAGAAACAAAAGTATGCTCAGCCCGATGCTTTTGCCGCAAAAGTAAACGGTTCATGGAAGCAGTATTCTACTGACGATGTAATCAGCACTGCCAACAAAGTAAGTGCAGCTTTATTGAAACTCGGTGTAAAACCCGATGACAAAATTGCAATTGTATCGCCCAATCGACCGGAGTGGAACATGACAGACTTGGGCATTTTGCAAATTAGTGCTGTCAATGTGCCTATTTACCCTACCATAAGCGAAGGTGAGTACAAATTTATTTTCAACGATGCATCTATCAAATACGCATTTGTTAGTGATGCTAAGTTGTATGAAAAAATAAATGCCATCAAGGCCGATGTTCCTTCCCTGCAAGGAATTATCAGTTTTGATAAAGTGGAGGGATGCGAGTTTTTTGGCGACTTCATCAATTCTGCTGCCGGTGCTTACGATGCCGAAATACAAACACTTAAAAACTCGGTTAAGCCCGAGCAATTAGCCACCATTATTTATACTTCAGGTACTACCGGAAACCCCAAAGGGGTAATGCTCTCGCACAACAACGTGGTGAGCAATATCAAAGCGGTCTTACCAATGCTTCCTTTAACAGACAGTAAGCGCGTACTTAGCTTTTTGCCCTTGTGCCACATTTTTGAGCGTGTGGTAGTTTATGTTTACATGATGCAAGGGGTATCGGTGTATTATGCCGAAAGCATGGAAACTATTGCTGATAACCTCAAAGAAGTAAAACCAAATTTCTTTACCTCTGTACCTCGTCTGTTAGAAAAAGTATATATCAAATTAGAAAGTGCCGGTAATAATTTGGAAGGTTGGAAAAAGAATCTATACGCCAGTGCCATGGACTTTGCCAAAAACTATGACTTGGAAAAAGACCTTGCCGGTGGTTACAGTTTTACTGATAAAATAAAAAGAGCGGCCTACGATAAACTCATTTACAAAAAATGGCGCGAAGCCCTTGGCGGTCAGTGCGAAGGTATTTGTACCGGTGCTGCTGCTCTGAATCCATTGCTGGCCCGTGTGTTTACTTGTGCGGGTATCCCCATCATGGAAGGTTACGGACAAACCGAATCATCCCCCGTAATTTCGGTAAACCCGTTTGATTTAACTCGTATTAAATTTGGATCGGTAGGTATGGTGATAGATGGCGTAGAAGTAAAATTAGACCACCGCGAAGGCATGGCTGAAGGCGAGGGAGAAATTTTAGCCAAAGGCCCCAATGTGATGATGGGGTACTACAACCGTAAAGATTTGACTGACGAGACTATTAAAGATGGTTGGCTACACACCGGTGATGTGGGTCGCTTTTTGGAGTACAATGGCGGCAAATACATCAAAATTACCGACCGCGTAAAAGAACTTTTCAAAACCTCTGGTGGTAAATATATTGCTCCTCAGCAGATAGAAAACAAAATGAAGGAGATACCTTTTGTAGAGCAAATTATGGTGGTAGGAGAGAACCGCAACTATGTAACGGCCCTTATAGTTCCTAACTTCTTAAACTTAACCGAGTGGTGCTTAAAGAACGGAGTAAATGCAAAAACACCTGAAGAAATGGCCAAGTCGCCAGAAGTAAAAAAGGTGTTTCAGCAATACATTGACGAAAAGAATAAAAACTTTGGTCAGTGGGAAACCGTGAAAAAGTTTACACTAATGCCCAAAGAATGGAGTATAGATGGCGGTGAACTAACCCCTACCATGAAAGTAAAGCGTAAGGTAGTAAATGAAAAATACAAAGCGGAGATTGAGGCGCTGTACGCATAGCTCCAGTTTAAAAATCAAAAATCACAAACCGGCTTACATTAAATGCAAGCCGGTTTTTTTAATCCATCAAAATGAAAATACTCATAGCCGGAGCCGGCAACATGGGCAAAACTTATGCCCGTAGTTTATTGGCACATCACTTTGTGCAGCCAGCAGATTTACTGGTGTTTGACCACAAAACACAGCAAGATGAGTTTTTGAAGAATGTTCCTCCGCAAAATATTTTTACTCATCCAACTGATGTTATTGCACTAGCCGATATAGTTTTACTCTGTGTAAAACCTCAAGATTTTGCGGCACTGGCTGCGGAGATAAAACCATACGTACACGAGCAGCAACTCATGCTTTCTATAATGGCCGGTATAACCTTAAGTACGCTTGAGCAAAGTTTAAACGTTACCAAAGTAGTACGTGCCATGCCCAACCTTCCGGCACAAATCGGTATGGGTATGACGGTCTTTACCTGCTCTGCAGGCATAGACCGCAAAGAACTTTTTATTGTTCAGAATCTGCTCAATGCCACTGGCAAATCGTTGTATGTTGAAAACGAAAACCTCATTGATGCTGCCACCGCCATTTCAGGCAGTGGCCCTGCTTATGTGTATTACTTCATGCAATCTATCATTGATAAAGCCGTAGCTTTTGGATTTAGCAAACAAGCAGCCGAGTTGATGGCTAACCAAACTTTTATGGGTGCAGTGCATCTGCACAACCAGCACGGTTTGAGTTGCGAAGAGTGGATTATCAAAGTGGCTTCTAAAGGTGGCACTACTGAGGCGGCCTTGGCAGAGTTTCAAAACAAGCAATTGAGTACAAGTATTCAGGATGGCTTACAGGCAGCAGCTAACAGAGCCGCAGAGTTAGGCAAAGCAAAATAACTATCGCTGAATTACCATTTTTTGAGCATTGTGCTGCGTACCATTATTCCAGTACAATAGGTAAGTACCCGCACTCAGGTTACTCACATCTATCATTACACTTTTTGCTACATGCTCAAAGCTTTGCTCCGAAATTACTCGCCCGCTAACATCTGTTAGTACAATGTAGAGTTGATTCTGGTATTCACTCAGCAGTAACTCTACTTGGTGAGCAGCCGGCATTGGAAATAATGACGCTGCTAGTTTATCAGCCGTTGTTAGCGAACTTACAAGGGCAGTACTATCCACTAATATATGCATATCCGGTGCCTCACATCCGCCCTCTATTGCGCTTAGCAGCATGTATTTGAGCGAGGTATCTGGGGTAAAGGTTACACTGTTGGCACTTGAACTTACTCCACAACCAATACTGCACCACTTGGGTTGTGCATTGCCGTTATCATTAGTAATTACTGCACTAAGTGTGGCATCGGGTGCGCCCGGAGCAAAATAGAGAGTATCTTTAGGGGTAATATCCGCAGCCAGTGGGCAGCAGAAGCTACGCCCGTTAATTACCGCATACATGCGTTGCGAAATGCGGTACACTACACTCCGAATGTATTCTATACCCATATCTTCACTGGGGTGGTCTCTGCCCTCCATAGTGTAAAGGTAGCTGCAAATGCCCCGGTTGCGAGCCACCGTATCTACTACATAACTACCTTGCAGGTTAAATCCAAAAGCGCTCAACCCGGCAAATGCCCCCTCTTTATAGGGCACCACTTGATCGGCATCACCATGGGCCGAAATCACAGGTATGTCTCCTGTCTCCATCCAATTGGCCTTGATTAAAGCACCGGCCACATTTACTACCGCCAGCGAGTTCCAGTTATAGTTTTGATGAAACCCCGAAGTGCTGTAAAAACCGCCCAGTGCGTTCAAAGCATTCAGGTTGCCCATTTCGGCCATTTCGCTGTCTTTATCGCAATAGGCCGTCATCAGCGCAGTAATAGCACCGGCAGAAGCACCACCAATAATAATGCGCGAAGTGTCTATGCTGTAAGGGTCGCCATTTTCGGCATAACCCCATTTGAGGTGCTGCACGGCAGCCCGCATTTCTTGCATGGGTCTAAAGAAAATACGCATAAACTGAAGGGAAATAATTTCGTTGACCGTAATACCTGTTCGGTAATCAATGCTCACCGCCACATAGCCCGCCTTGGCAAAATGGCGGCAAACTTCTACCACATACCAATCGGTACGCGAGCCCTGCACAAATCCACCGCCAAAAGCAAAAATCATTACAGGTCGGTTGGTCATGGTATCGCCATACGGCTCATACACATCCATGTACATATCCAGTGTATCACCATCCGCATTTACACCCTTGGCAAAGTAGTCTGTACTCACTTTCACTGAATCAAAAACTGGCGAAAGAAAACGGCAGTCGCTACAGGTTTGCGCAGTTAAACCATAGCTGTAAAAAATGGCCGAGCAAAACAAAAGAGAACGTAAAGTTGATTTCATGCAATAGGTTTTGAGGGGTTACAAAAACTTAGCTTCATCCAAATCATTTTAAAAATAAAAATTCCTGAAACATACAATGGTTACAAGTGTGGTGTAACAAATTGATGAGGGCTGCGTAACAGTTAAACATTACACACCCAAATCTGCTTATGCGGGCTTTAAGAATTACTCATAATGTTTCTCAGCGCGATGCCAAGGTAGATATCTACCTCAATGAGATTAGTAAGCATGGCTTACTAAGTGCAGAGGAAGAAGCCAAACTTGCCCGCAGTATTCGTGAAGGCGACTCCGATGCATTAGAAAAATTAGTGAACGGTAATTTGCGTTTTGTAGTAAGTGTAGCTAAGCAATATCAAAATCAGGGTTTACCCCTCAGCGATTTAATTAACGAAGGTAATCTGGGGCTTATGCGTGCCGCCTATAAGTTTGACGAAAGCCGTGGGTTCAAATTCATATCTTATGCCGTATGGTGGATTCGCCAAGCCATTATGCAAGCCATTGTAGAGCAATCCCGAATTATCCGTTTGCCGGTTAATAAAATTGGGGCATACACCAAAATCACCAAGGCCTTTCAGCAGTTTGAGCAAGAGTACCAACGCGAACCCGATGTAGAGGAACTCATGGAAATGCTCGGCATGACTAAGCAAGAAATAGATGAGTATTTCCGCGTAAACAGAGTTACGCTATCTACTGATACAGCCATTAAAGGTACTGATGATACGTTTATCAGAGATACGCTTTGCGATACCGAGTGTATGACAGCCGAAGACGAAATGATGCAACAAACTGTCAAAAATACACTCAATGATGCTCTCTCTCAATTCAGTGAGCGGGAGGCAGAAATTATCAGCAGCTATTTTGGGCTAAACGGACGCGCTCCGCTTACGTTGGAAGAAATTGGAGAGCATTACGGCCTAACCCGTGAGCGAGTGCGTCAGATAAAAGAACGTTGTATTCAAAAACTAAAAGGTTTTCAAAACATAAACACCCTGCAAGTGTATATGCAGAGCTAAAAATAAAACCCCGGATGCCCGGCAACGGCTCCGGTAACTACCGGCAGGCGAGGAAAAGGAACCACCTTGCCGATGATGCGAATGATTCCTTCAATCTCGGTTCCAACGAAAACTCCCTCGCCCTTAATAGCGGGGGATTTTCTATTTAGCCAAATCTATTTGGAAAATACACCTGCCCGACTATATTTGCGCTCCCAAAATTTAAACAAAAAGAAATGGCCAACCACAAATCAGCCGAGAAACGTACCCGCCAAATTGCAAAGCGCAGATTGTTTAACCGCTACTGGGCAAAAACCACCCGTAATGCCATCCGCGATATCCGTACAGAGAAAAAAGAAGCCGAAGCACAAAAGGCACTTCCTAAAGTTGTTGCTCTAATAGATAAGTTAGCCAAGCGTGGATACATTCACAAAAACAAAGCGGCTAACTTGAAAAGCGGTTTGATGAAGCGTTTTACTGCTGCTAAAGCAAAAACAGCTAAAAAGAAATAGTATTTCAACTCACACACCATAGAGCCGGACAGAGGAACTGTTCGGCTTTTTTTATTTACAACCCACTTCGCTCACAACATCTAAGGCGGCAATTAGCTTTTTGGGAGCTACTTGGCAGTAAGCAGACCTAAGCATACTGTGCAGTACTATCGGTTTTACTTCTTAGTTCTACAATTGTATACCCCTGCGAAGCCCATAGATTACTTACCGCAAAAACAAACATTATACAATCAACCATTGACCACTAAATCTTTTATTTGCCGGTAAACACACCACCCATGAAACTTTTCAGCCATCTACTTAAAACCGGCTTAGTAATGGCCATTTTGCTTAGCGCAACCTCCTGCAAAACCAAAGTACACCCCACACAACCCGAAAAAAATGGAGAAGTAGTCCTACTCTTTAAGCGCACCGCCTGCTACGGCACCTGCCCCACTTATGACATTGCCATCTACCAAAACGGCCTGCTAACCTACCACGGCATAAGATTCACCGAAAAAGAAGGAAAGTGGTTTACCACCATCTCAAAAGCCGAAATCAGCGATTTAAAAGATAGATTCATGGATGCAAATTTTCAAAATTTTGAAGAATCCTACCCGCCCAAAGGCGAAGCACCCACAGATTTGCCCAGTTGCATAATTACCTATGGCGACAAGACCGTAAAAACCAAATGGGGCAAAATACCCGATAAACTAACAGCGTTACAGTTGCACATAGACTCGCTCTGCAACTCCAAAAAATTACAATTCTATGACAAATAAAATGTCCAAAACTTCCGTCTATCATTCAACAATTCGGTTATTTTCGCCACCCTATTTCTTAACAAAACCACAAAACCAACAATGAAAAAGTTTTTACTGTTTTTGCCATTGGCCGGTTTGTTTATGCTCTCCAACGCGCAAGAAGCGCTCAAAGACAGCCGACTAACCCAAAAATTGCATGATGCACCTTCGGTGAAGCCGAATTTCAAGCAAGCACCCATACACTCAAACGGAGCGCACAAATCGCAACGCGGTGGAGGCGGAGCAGCACTAAACTCTCAATTGATAGGTACTGCAGGAAACTTGCTCACCATTGTGCAGCACACTTGCAATCAAATTGAAGTGAACCAAGATTTGAACACCGTAATTTTCGTTCACCGTAACGATCAGTCAAAGTTTCCCGGCACCAACGTAGCCCAATACCGTTTTGATGTTTCTAAAGATAAAGGAAACACTTGGGGTATAGATAAAGGCCCTTTGACCAACAGCCCATTAATTGACAACGTAAACGTAAACGGACGTTTTCCACAGGCAGTAATCTTTAACCCTGCCGGAAATGCAGTAGCCGATAGTGCCTACATTGTGTACAACGGTACCTGGCACAACGGTAGCACCGGTAGCTGGCAAGGTTCTATGCGTGGTCGTGCTAAACTTACAGGCGATACTTCAACTGCTACTGTAGAGTGGGTACAAATCAATGGTGGAAACGTGGCCATAGCCGGTGGCTTTTGCCGGGGTGCCAACAACACTTTTTGGAACGTACACGAAGATTACAATGGCACATTCAACGCGGGCAATACCCAAAGCACCGGTTTAGTTATTGAGAAAGGCGTGTGGGATAGCAACACCAATACTGTAAACTGGACCACCACCAAGCTAAACCAAACTTTTGTAACTGCATTATCTAATGGCAACACCTTCAGTGTAGTAACCTCTGCCACTATTGCGTTTGACCCTACCGGACAGTACGGTTGGATTGCCGCGCTTGGCGATATCACCAGTGACCAAGACTCTGTGTATGACCCAATTTTTTGGAAGTCAACAGATTTTGGTCAAACTTGGTCTAATGCCATCCATGTAGACTTAGATGATGTGCAAGGCGTTTACGAACAATTGAACAGTGAACTTATCAATGGCGACCCTATTGAGAAAAAAGCAACTTGTTCATTCCAAGCTAACTTAACCGTAGATGTTAACGGTAATCCTCACTTATTAACCACAGTAGGTAACGGTACAGAGTACTCTATCCTTGCAGCGGGTTACGATGTTTGGGATATTACTTACGATGCTACAGCACCATCCGGCTGCGAGTGGAAAGGTATTTACTTAGCCGAAATCTGGACACTGCGTGGCGACCTCACTAGCGATGGTACTCCGCAAACAGAAGACAACCGTCCTCAAATCTCTCGCAGCGATGATGGCAGCAAAATCTTCTTCTTCTGGACCGATAGCGATATTGAAGTAGTACAATCATCAGACAACTCAATACCTAACCTATTTGGTCGTGGTATAGATGTGGTAGCCGGTAAAATGACGCCATTATTTAATCTTACAGAAGGCGACTCTATATGGGGTGGCGAAACAGCTTCTACACCCGGTGGTGTATTTGGTGGAGCTATTTTCCCAACAACCGGACGCAATTGTTTCAAAAATGGCAGTGTGTACAACATTCCATTAGTACTTACTCAGGTAGACTATAACCACGATCCATCATTGGGTCTTGGCAGCTCAGAGCAACCTGCAGCTTTCTGGTATGTAAACAATATCAACTTCTCAGAAACTGATTTTACAGAACCATTAGACCAAGTAGCTCCGGTAATTACACTTAACGGTGCCGATACTGTAACTGTATTGCTTGGCCAGCCATTTACCGATCCGGGTGCTACTGCATTTGATTGTGTAAGCGGCAACATTACTCCTGTAGTTATCAACTCACCAAATACCAGCGCAGCGGGTTACTACAATGTATTGTACATAGCTACCGATGCTGCCGGAAACAGCGACACCGTAACCCGTGTAGTTTTTGTAGGCGATATTCCGGTTGCAGACTTTACCTGGAGTTTCCCCCAGTTTCCTTCTAAAGCACAGTTTACTGACCAATCAACCAACTTCCCAACCTCTTGGTTCTGGACATTTGGTGATGCTACCGGTTCAAGCGCAAAAAATCCTGTTAAGCAGTATACGGCCAATGGTATCTTTAATGTGTGTTTAAAAGCAAGCAACTCGTTTGGTCAATCACCTAATACTTGTAAAGATGTAACTATAACTGTTGGAATCAATGATGTTCAGTTTGCTTCTACCATCAATGTATTCCCTAACCCTACATCAGGCAAAGTGAATATTACTTTTGAAGGTAATGTAACCAGTGATATGACCATTACTGTTTACAACCTGCTTGGAGAAGCGGTTATCGCTTCTACAAAATACAATGCCGGAGTGAGCAACATTGAGTTAAACCTCAACGATGCGGCAAATGGTTTGTATTTAGTAAAAATACAATCTGATAAGTCAACAGCTATCAAGCAATTGACACTGCAGCGCAAGTAATTTGCCCTCTTAGTTAAGAATAGAAAAGCCGACTCTGCAAAGGGTCGGCTTTTTTTGTACAAAACAACTAGAGTAGTAGTGGCTGTTTTGAAAGAGCAATGTTATGCTATTGCTGTACTTTCTCTATCCGCATGCCTACACTTTTTACATAGCCAATTGGATTGGCACGCATATCTTGTTTTATCTTAAATGTGTATGTGCCCATTTGCGGAAACACGGCATTTTGCTGAATAGGCACTTGCAGGTCGCAGTTATCGCCCAGGCATTTACCGTACCAAACACCGTCTGGTTCGCTCATAGGCAAATTTACCCGCTTGCTGTAAACGGTGCTGTCCGGAAAAGTAGTTTCAATATTTACCCACATATTTCGCCACTCAAACTGAAATGAGTGACGGATATTGATATAGATATTACAATGTTGAGTAGTATCTGTAATGGTTACTGCAAACAACTTGGGGTTATCATAACTCCACTGGTTGCCATCTACCGTTTGGTTTTCTTCTTTAATTACACTCTTATCACAACTGTTTAACGTTAAACTTAATACAGCCACAAAAGCTAAGAAGCACAACTTAGGTACACGCATAGCTTACGGCTTTTTGAAATTCCCCTTACCTCTTGGCGGCTGATTGCCCTGCTTAGGTTTATTAGAATGGCGATGTTGTTGATGTCCGCCACTCCTGCGCTTTTTGCGCTCTTTTTCTTCTAATGTAGATAAACTTACCTGGCCCACTAAATCTTCGTGTTTGCTCTCGTCCACCTTCACTTCTTCTAAAATGGCAAATTCTTTTAAACTCTTGGGTTTTTTGCCATTCTTATTCATCCATAGCATTTCTTTTACATCTTCAATATCCACTTTAATAAAGTTGCCTCGCTGCTCTACATACTCATACACCATTTGTTTTTTGAGTATTTCTGTTTTTCTAAGTATGGCTAAACCCTCTTCGGTATCAATCTTGTCGGCTTGCTTCGGAAAACTCTTCAATGCATCGTTGTAAGTATCTAACTCATAATTCAGGCAACATTTCAAACGTCCACATTGGCCACTGAGTTTATCTGTGTTGATGGCTAAGTTTTGATAGCGTACAGTTTGTGTGGTTACAGATTTAAAATCGCCTAGCCAAGTACTGCAACAAAGCTCGCGGCCACAACTGCCCACACCGCCTACCCGTGCAGCTTCTTGCCGCGCACCAATTTGCCGCATCTCTATTTTTACCTTAAACTCTTTGGCATATACTTTTACCAATTCACGAAAATCAACACGGCCATCGGCAGTGTAGTAAATGGTTACTTTTTTATCGTCTCCCTGATACTCTACATCGCCAATCTTCATTTCTAAATTGAGTGAGCGGGAAATAGCCCGGGCACGCACCATAGTTTCGTTTTCTTTTTCGCGCACTTGTTTTAATAGTGCAATATCTTCTTCGGTTGCCAAACGCATAATGTTGCGGATGGTATCATCGCGCTCTGTTACTTTGCGCTTTTTCATTTGCGCTTTTACCAGTTCACCTTTCAAACTTACTTCTCCCACATCGTATCCCTGTGCGGCCTCTACCACAACCAATTGCCCTTTATATAAATCCAGATTTTGTGTATTGCGATAAAAACCTTTTCGCGCACCGGTTTTGAAACTGATTTCTACTACGTTGTAATTTTCATTAAATGATACCGGCATACCGGCAAACCAGTCGTACACGTTCATGCGGTTACAACCACCGCTACTACAACTTCCACCAGAGGTTCCACATCCCATACACTACAATTTATATTGATTCACTTTTTATATAACGAATTGGACGAAACTAAATTAAATACTCAATTTGCGAAGAATGGACATTTGTTACAACTCTGAGAAATTTTTTTTGCCACCTGCAAAATGCTGCCACACCACACTTTTGGGGTAAAGTATTCCTTTCCGTTTTTTTGCAATTTTTTCTCGTTTATTTAGCGTTTCAGGTATTGCCATACAAAAATGCAAGTGTGCTTTGTGAATGGCCAAGGCGGTGCTAAATCCTTTTTCTTTAACTATGGCTTGTATCAAGGCCATAAAATCGAGTACAAACCGCAAAGGGATTTTCCAAAGTTCTATAGCCGGTAAGTTTTTGAGCATCATGTTCAGGTTGTTGCGAAAGTTGAGGTATGCCTTGCGCGGATTGCCATATGATAGACTTCCTCCACCCACATGATAAACTACAGATGCCGGTACAGCAATAACTTTGTACCCCATGTTTTTTAACCGCCAGCACAAATCAATTTCTTCCTGATGGGCAAAAAAGTCCTCATCTAAAGCACCTGCTTTCCAAAACAAATCTGAGCGCATAAACAAACACGCTCCACTGGCCCAAAAAATTTCAACCGCATCATTGTATTGCCCTTTGTCCTTCTCTATAGTGTTGAAAATTCTTCCTCGGCAAAAAGCGTAACTCCATTTGTCTAGAAATCCACCGGCAGCACCGGCATACTCAAACTCATCGCGCTGGTGGTAGGAGAGTAGCTTGGGTTGTGCGGCAGCTATGGCTTTATCTTTTTCCATTTCAGCAATCACTTTTTCTACCCAACCATCGGTTACCTCAATATCTTGGTTTAATAACACATAATATTCTGCCACTATTTGTTTCAGTGCATCATTGTATCCACCTGCATAACCACCGTTCCTTTCATTTTGTACTAAACGGATATTGGGATAGTTTTTGCGTACAAACTCTACAGAGCCATCGGTAGAGCAGTTGTCGGCCACCACTATTTCGCAGAGTTGCGGGTTGGTGTGTTGTACTACAGAGGGCATAAACTGCTCTAGGTAGTTTTTGCCGTTCCAACTTAATATAACAACCGCTACTTTTTTGGGGCTACTCATGGGGCTGCAAACAAAGTGTTTTTGCAAGAAGTTAAAAGCTATGGCTTAAAATCAGGATTAGCTACCCGTTTGCGCTTGGTACGCTCATATAAAAAAGAAATAGGATTGGTAAATTTTGCTTTGGGTACTTCATTTGAATATTTGGGGGCATCTATGCCGGGTATCACTACTTTGTTTTGATTCTTTGCGTTGACAAAGGCCTCTTTAAATTCATCTACATCGCGGTATGGGTATATGATAACCTCTTTCACTTTTACAAAATCATGGATAAGTTCTACTTGTAAGGTATAAAAATCGGTAGAGTCAATATTAGAAACCAATAATGTGCGCGCAATAAAACCTACAGAGGTAAATTTGAGAGTATCTGTTTTAGAAACATAGATCACAAAATTGCCATCATTATCGCAGGTGAAGGTTTTGTGCTTGGCTCCGTTGTGTATCTTGATGTTAGTGAGCGGTATGCTGCGTTTGGTGTGTATATCTACCACTTTGCCTTTGAGCATAAAAGTACCCTCTTGAAAATTAAAATTGAGCTGAGCTAAGCTCTTGCCTGTGCTTAAAAGCACTACGCACAAAAAGAAAAATGCTTGAATAAAATGCAGACTCAATTTCATTGCAAGATTAAAAATAAAAACCCTGCCGTTTAAACGGCAGGGTTGTGATGGTAATATGTGTTAACCGAAATAAATTATTCGGCTACTACTTCAAAAGCAACAGTTACTTTGTGGCTTGAGCCCAAACCAACTTCGGCTGTGTAATTGCCCAGGGCTTTAACTTCGCCTTCTACAATATTAATTTTTCTGCGGTCAACCTCTACAGCAGCTTGTGTTTTGATAGCTTCAGCAACATGGTATGCGCTTACGCTTCCAAAAATTTTGCCGGTGGTGCCCACTTTAGCGCCAATTTTAAGAGTAGCGGCTTGTAAGCGGCTAGAGATTTCGTTGATTTGAACTAACAATTGAGCTTCGCGTTTTTCGCGGGCTTTGTTGCGTCCGGCCAAAGCAGCCAGATTGGCGGTGTTTTTAGACACGGCTAAACCCTGTGGTATAAGATAGTTGAGTGCATAGCCGGGCTTTACGTTTACGATATCATCGGTATATCCGAGCTTTTCTACATTTTTTATGAGTATCAATTCCATGATTCTTCGTTTAGTTCGGTTTACAAATTATTTCAACAAATCGGCTACGTAAGGCAATAGCGATAAGTGGCGGGCACGCTTAATAGCTTGCGATACTTTGCGCTGGTACTTTAACGAGTTACCGGTCAATCTGCGCGGGAAAATTTTACCCTGTTCATTGATAAAGTTGAGCAAATACTCGGGATCTTTGTAATCAATATAGCGGATGCCATTTTTCTTGAAGCGGCAATATTTCTTCTTAATTACCCCAATCTTGGTGGCGGTTAAGTACTTGATGTCTCCTTTGGCTTTCATTATGCGGCTACCTCCTCAGCTTTATTTAAGTTAACTTTTTTGTTGCGACCTACCAAACCGGCACGTTTGTCGTCATTGTATTTCACGGCATACTTGTCTAATCGGATGGTTAGAAAGCGCAGTACGTTTTCATCACGTCTGAAAGCAATTTCCAAATTGGCTACTGCCTTGCCGCTTGCTTTGAACTCTACCAAGTGGTAAATACCGGTTGTTTTCTTGTTGATTTGATAGCGAAGGTTTTTGAGTCCCCAGTGTTCTTGGTGAACAATCTCGGCTCCCTGGGACTTCAGCAACTCAACGTAAGCGTTGATGGTGCTTTTGGCATTGTCTTCCGACAACACAGGAGTGAGAATAAATACTGTTTCGTACTGTGTTAGCATGTTTGTCTGCTTTTTTGGGTTTAAAAAATGGACGGCAAAAATAGTTTTATTAGGGAGAAAAACAACCCGTTGCTATTTATTCTATCCGCAAACACTTTTAGCCCTTACTGACATAGATGCCTGCAAACGCCCAACACTCAATTTGGGTAGGTAGTATTAAAGTTCCAACAGCAAATCTACCGGGTCGGCACCCAGCAGCATTTTATGTGGATTTTCTAAGAAATCCTTAACGGCCACCAAAAAGCTAACGGATTCTTTGCCGTCAATAATTCGGTGGTCGTAGCTAAGGGCCACGTACATCATGGGGCGGATAACCACTTGGCCGTCAATAGCCATTGGGCGATCTTGTATTTTGTGCATTCCCAAAATGGCGGTTTGAGGGGGGTTAATGATGGGTGTACTCATCAGCGAGCCAAATACCCCACCATTAGAGATTGTGAAAGTACCTCCGGTCATTTCGTCCATGGTAAGTAAGCCATCGCGGCCTTTAATGGCTAATTCTTTTACCTTTTTCTCAATACCGGCTAAAGAGAGCGACTCAGCATTGCGAATAACCGGTACTACTAAGCCCTTGGGGGTAGATACGGCAATAGAAATATCGCAATAATCGTGGTAAACAATCTCGTTATCTTCAATGCTGGCATTTACAGAGGGGAACTTCTCTAAAGCCAAACAAACTGCTTTGGAGAAAAAGCTCATCATACCCAAGCCAACTTCATTTTTCTTTTTGAAGGTTTCGCCATGCTTTTCACGTATTTTGTTGATAGCAGTCATGTCCACTTCGTTAAAAGTGGTGAGCATGGCAGTAGAGTTTTTAGAATACACCAAACGCTCTGAAATGGTTTTGCGGAGCCGGCTCATTTTTTCTCTGCGTTCGTTGCGGCTAAATGCCTCGCGCTGTGGCATACCTGCTTTTGCACGTACCGCTTTAAGGGCATCTTCTTTGGTTATTTTTCCACCTGCGCCACTGCCTTTTATATCGGTGGCTTTCACAGCACCTTCTTCTAATATTTTTTTGGCTACCGGAGTAATGTGTGCGGACGCACTTTCAGTAGCCGCTTTTTGTACTTGCGGTTCTGTTTTTACAGGTTTATCTTCTTTAACAGGTTGCTTTTTTTCTTCGGCTTTTGGCTTAGTGCCTTCTTGCTTTTTGCTTTCGTCCACCAAACAAATTACAGCGCCTACTTTGAGGTCGGCACCTTCGGCAGCCACTAATTTTACCACACCGGCTATTGGCGAAGGTATCTCTTGCGAGGCCTTGTCTGTTTCCAGCTCGCAAATAGGTTGGTCTAACTCCACATAATCGCCATCTTTTACCAAAAATCTTGAGAGGGTTACTTCGGTGATGGACTCTGCTACTGCAGGAACTTTTACTTCGGTCATGTTGCGCTTTTGTATGAACTGTTTTGCGCAGCAATACTAAAGAAAAAGTGTAAGATATGTACCCGCACTATGGTTGATATACGGCACAAAGACCTACTTATGCTACATTTGGCTCCAACCTGAATTGTTGTGCGAAAAGTATTGTTAATAGAAGATGATGTAAGTGTAGTGCATTTTATCCGCAAAGGGCTGATAGAAGAAAATTTCGATGTAGCCGTTTCTCTAAGTGGTAAGACGGGCATTCAAATGTGCATGGAAAATGCGTACAATATTGTGTTGTTAGATATTATGCTGCCCGATTGCAATGGAATAGATGTATGCAAAGAGTTGCGGAGTAAGGGAGTAAGCACGCCAATTTTGTTTTTAACTGCCTTGAGCGCCTCTGACAATGTGGCGCTGGGGCTGAACTCCGGGGCAGATGACTATCTGGTAAAGCCCTTTAAGTTTAATGAATTGATTGCAAGAATAAATGCGGTGCTTAGACGTACGTCCGGCAGGAGCGAAGCAACCTCAGTAAGTAGTGATGTGTATGAAGTAGCTAATCTGATAGTAGATGACCAAACAAAAACCGTGAAACGCGATGGTCAGTTAATTTCGCTAACGGCTACTGAATACAGGTTGTTGCTTACACTTATTCAAAGCAAAGGTAAAGTGTTTTCAAGAATAGAATTGTTGGATATTGTATGGGGAGCAAGTTTTAATGTAACCACCAATGTGGTAGATGTGTACATGAATTATTTGCGCAAAAAGATTGATGCTGCGCATGATGTAAAACTGTTACATACAGTTATCGGAATGGGTTATGTACTCCGTGCACAATGAACACACGAAATAAAATTACACTGCTTTTGGCGATTTTTAATGCCGTGATGGTGTTGGTGTTTGGTGGCAGTGTGTACTACTTTTTGCAAAACTATTCGTACACCGATTTTTACAAGCGGTTAGATACACGGGCCAGCATTGCGGCACGGTATCATTTTGAAAGTGATACAACCGATGCCAACAACCTGAAGGCACTCCGGCAGGAGCATCTGGAAATGCTTGATGGTGAGCGAGAATATGTATTGAGTATCTCAGCTATAGATTCAATACCTGCTCTTGCAAGGCGAAATGATTTGCCGGAAATATTGCTGCGCAAAACCTTAGTTAGCGGAAAGGAGCGTTTCAATAGCGGAAATACTTTTTACTCTGCTATCCGGCAAGATAGTAATGGGGTGGTGCACTTAGTAGTCGTTTCTGCAAACAACTACTATGATTCTCATCACCAGGTTTTGTTGCGAAATATTATTGGGGTAGGTTTAGTTTTTACCCTATTTTTAGGAATAGGTATAGCCGTTTATTTTTCCAAACATGTATATGACCCCATTCGCCAGATAATAGACAAGGTAAATCAAATTAGCACCAATAATATTCACCTGCGTGTAGATGATTACGAGAAAGACGGGGAGATAAATACACTCATTCATACCTTCAATGGTTTGTTAGATCGGATGGAAACCACTTTTGAAACGCATAAAAATTTTATCAGTAATGCTTCGCATGAAATCAGTACACCGCTTACCTCTATAATTGGCGAAGCAGATGTGGCACTAATCAAAGACCGTTCGGGAGCAGAGTACAAAGAGGCGCTTACAAATATTCTACAACAGGCAGAGCGATTGCGCCAAATTACGGAGTCACTTTTATTTTTAGCACAAACCGGCTACAAAGAAAATAAACTTGTTTTGGAGTTGCTGCGTACCGATGAACTGGTATGGGAATCTATTAAGATAATGGATAAACTGATTCCGGGTCATCAAATAAAATTTGATTTGAACCTACTGCCCGAGAACCCTGTCAAATTGAAAATAATGGGGAATAAGCAATTGTTATTGTTGGCTATTACCAATCTTTTGACCAATGCCTGTAAATATTCGGCCAATAAGCCCGTAACCATAAGTGTTGGCTCTACAAACAGTAGTATTATTGTATTGATCACCGATAAAGGCATAGGAATACCCGAAGAAGAAATGAAATTTATTTACGATCCGTTTTTTAGAGCATCAAACACAAAATTGTACGATGGATACGGTATAGGTATGCCGCTTACCCGAAACATTGTAAAAATACATAAGGGTACTTTAGTAGTTACATCTACTGTACATGTAGGTACTTCAGTACAGATTACTTTGCCTTTAGCCATTTTGAGTTGAGAACTTTTTTCTCATGCCGTTTTAATGTGGCTCTTAGCTTCCTCTAACACCCCTCAATGATGTTTGCAACCGATTAATTAATCTGTTGTAAATGCCTGATACAATACTTGTACCCACAGATTTTCAAGTAGAATCGCTCAATACAGTAAAGTTAACACTGGAGCAAACATCAACGCTTATATACATAGTGTTGGTGTATCCCATGTATCCATCAGGTTCTATTACCGATTTGCTTTTTTATTCTCCGGGAAAACTAATCAGGCAATCAGTTTCAGAGGAGTTTACCTCAGCATTGGAGATACTCAAGAACCGATTTGAATCAAGATTAGGTGGCATACGCACTGAACTTTTTCATGGCTCTACAAACAATGCATTCAAAAATTTTATAGAAGGGCAGGGGATTACTCATATAGCGATACCCAAAACATATGTCCTAAAGACCGGCAAAGACTCGTTTAATCTGCTTCCTTTCATAAAAAGATGTGGTACTCCGTGTACTATGCTTGATTGGCCACCCTTCCAGCATCACCTTACTCCATCACAACAACTTCAAACACTTTTTATATAACAAAATAATATATGCAAAAAGCAACTGTAAACACTCCATTAGAGCGGCTCAAACTTTTCTTCACCTTCTTTGATTCGCGATGGGAAGACCTCACTCGAGACAACTGGCCAAAAACGGTTTACAGAGATTTTAGCGCTGGGTTAATTGTAGCAATGACGGCCATACCAATGGCTATGGGCTTTGCTATAGCTATGGGCATGAGGCCCGAACACGGTATTATAGCCGGAGCCATGGCCTGTATTATTGGACGTACTTTTGGTGGCTCTAAGTATCAGGTGTATGGACCCACCGCGGCATTTATACCTGTAATTGCATCCTTAATTAGCAAGTATGGAGTAGCCGGTGGCGGTACTTTAGAGTCTGCGCATGGTTTACTGGTGCTAGTGTCTATAATAGCCGGAGTAATTTTGGTGATATTGGGTATTGCAGGTTTTGGTAAGTATGCTAAACTAGTCCCCAATTCAATCATCGTAGGGTTTACCATAGGTATAGCTGTGGCCATAGCGCTCACCAATCTAGAAGATATACTGGGCATAGAATCTTTTGCAGATATGATTGGGCAAGATGAAGAGATTAAAGGTGGCTTGATACATAACATTTCGGCAGCAATTGGTAATATCAACAAAATTAATTTGTGGTCGGTGCTTATTGGTGTACTCACATTTGTGATCACCAAAGGGCTGCTCAGGGTCTCAATTTTTATACCTGGGCCGGTTATCGCTATGGCTACTGCCACTATTTTATCAGCAACTGTATTGGCTGATAAGGGGCTGATATTGGTAAAAGATTTATATGGTACCATACCCAACAATTTTTTTGTTTTTACCCCACCTTCATTGCCGGGCATGAGCACTACTCTATTTATAGATATTATTTATTATGTAGTAGCAATTGTATTTGTTTCGGGGGTAGAGAGCATTTTGTGTTCTTCTATGGCCGATAAATTAGCGGATAACAAACGTACCCCCTTTAACCCGGATAAAGAATTTTTTGGACAAGGCATGGTACAAATCATTACACCACTTATACAAGGATTTCCATGCACGGGTGCTTTAGCCCGCACCGCTACCAGTATTAAAGCAGGCGCACGCACTCCACTTGCTGGTTATTTTAAAGCAGCGCTCAAACTTACAATGGCTTATTTTTTAGCCCAATATTTAGAACTTATTCCTATGGCCTGCATTGGAGGCATCTTGGTTTGGGTGGCCAGCAACATGATTAAGCCGGCTGAGATAAAAGAAGTGAAACAGCACGGCAAATTTGAGTTCTCTATGTTAGTTTATACCGCAGTAATGGTACCCATGACAGATTTTATGACAGGTGTGCTATCTGCCATGATTATCTACTTTATAGTGAACTATTTTTTCAAGAAAAGAAGAAAGGCAGTAGCTTAACTGCCTTGCTTTAAAATTGAATTACTCAAACGCTTTGGTAAGAATTGCGTCCTGCTCTTTGAGGTGCGTTTTTTTGAATCCCGTAGCTGGTGAGGCCGAGTTTTTACGAGAAATAACCTTCAGTTTTTGAGTGTCGTAAAACCTGGATTGAATAAAGTTCCAGGCACCCATATTTTGCGGCTCTTCTTGCACCCAGCATACTTCTGCTTTGGGATACCTTTTGATGAGTGCCTGCATTTTGTCTTTAGGCAGCGGATAGAGTTGCTCTAAGCGGGCAATCACCACTCCTGTAGCTGCAACACGTTCTGCCTGATTAGCGCTTTGAAGAATTTTTTCCTTTCGCTCAAGTAGGTCATAATAAATCTTACCGGAGCAGAAAATGATTTTGCGCACTGTTTTGGTTTCAGCTTCATCTACTATCAACTCTTGGAAACCTCCTTTGCTGATGTTTTGAATAGGCGATACGCATTTAGGGTGTCGCAACAAACTCTTAGGGCTCATAACCACTAACGGCTTACGGAATGGCCAGGCCAACTGCCTGCGGATGGCATGGAAGAAATTAGCAGGGTCAGTAATGTTGGCTACCACCATATTCATTTCGGCACATTGTTGCAAAAATCTTTCTAAGCGAGCCGAAGAGTGCTCGGGGCCTTGCCCTTCATAACCATGCGGAAGCAGCAACACTAATCCGCTTTGGCGCTGCCATTTGGTTTCTGCGGCAGCAATAAACTGGTCAATAATAATTTGTGCGCCATTGGTAAAATCGCCAAACTGTGCTTCCCAAATTACTAAAGGATCCGGGCTAGGCAAAGAGTAGCCGTATTCAAAACCTAGCACACCGTATTCGCTGAGGTGAGAGTTATATACAAAAAATCTACCCTGTTTTTCGGCTAGGTTGCACAGTCGGCAATAATCTTTATCTGTGTTTTCATCGCTCAGTACGGCATGGCGGTGTGTAAATGTTCCTCTCTTAACATCTTCACCACTCAGTCGCACATCTTTTCCTTCAATCAATATAGAACCGTAGGCCAATAACTCGGCAGCAGCCCAGTCAATTTTCTTTTCATCGCGCATCATTTTGTTGCGCTCATCTAAGTACTTAGCTACTTTACGTAGCGGTACAAACCCATCGGGTACTTTGTTGAGCCCTTGCACCAGTTGCTCTACAGTTTTTTTGTTTATGGCTGTTTCTGGCGATTCAAAAAAATCTTCAATGGTTGATTTGCGTAGTTGTTTCCATGCCACTTCGTTGGGCTGAAGTTTGTAAGGTAGCGGAGTTTGTTTTACCGATTCTAACCGATGTTGTAAATCACTCCAAAACTCTTTTTCTAAACGCTTGGTCATTTCAGCATGTAAACTTCCTTCGGCTTCTAACTTGGCCGAGTACACATCGCGCGGGTTTTGGTGTTTTTCAATGAGCTTGTACATGCCCGGTTGTGTAAACTTAGGGTCATCACTCTCGTTGTGCCCCCATCTGCGGTAGCACACCATATCAATAAAAAAGTCTTTATTGAATTTTTGACGATATTCAGTAGCCAGTTCGCAGGCAAATACTACAGCTTCTATATCATCGCCATTTACATGTATCACGGGTGCTTCTATAGTAGCAGCAATACTGGTAGAGTAGTCGCTACTGCGGGCATCATCAAAATTGGTGGTAAAACCAATTTGATTATTGATAACAAAATGAATAGTACCTCCGGTGTAGTAACCATTGAGTTTGGCCATTTGCAGCACTTCATACACTATACCTTGCCCGGCTACCGCAGCATCGCCATGTATAAGTATAGGTAATATTTTATCGTAATCTGATTGGTAGATAACATCGGCTTTAGCGCGAGTAAAACCACAAACTATGGGGTTAACTGCTTCTAAATGCGAGGGGTTTGGCATTAGCTTGAGGTACACTGTTTTATCTTCAGATACCGGGTATTGCGAAGAATAGCCCAAGTGATACTTTACATCACCATCGCCCATGGTGGCATCGGGTACAATGTTGCCTTCAAATTCATTAAAAATTTCTTCATACGTTTTGCCCATGATATTGGCCAACACATTTAGCCGCCCGCGGTGAGCCATGCCCACCACTACTTCTTGCACACCTTCGCCAGCAGCGGTATGTATAATGGCATCTAATCCGGGGATAGTGGTTTCGCCACCTTCTAACGAAAAACGTTTTTCACCAATGTATTTGGTGCCCAAAAATTTTTCAAACACTACGGCTTTATTGAGCATACGAAGAATGTGTTCTTTCTTCTGCACGCTGTAATCAATCATCTTTTCGCGTTGCTCAATTTTCTCCCTAAAAAACTCTACCTCTTCTTTTACACGCAGGTAACCTATTTCAAAACCCAAAGTGTTGCAGTACAGGGTTTGTAAGCGTTGCAAAATCTGGCTGAGCGTAGCGTTGTTTAACCCCAATTCTGCACCAACAGTAAATTTGCGTTCTAAGTCTTTTTCGCTTAAACCAAAGTTTTCTAGCTCTAAGTTGGCTTTACGGTCTTTGCGCTTTTTAATGGGGTTGGTGTTGGCAATCAGGTGACCTTTTTTACGGTAGGCATCAATCAGCCGATACACCTTTAGTTCATCGCCCGATACAGAGCTTGATTTGCCATTGTAATTCAGAGTGGCAAAATCAAAACCCTCAAAAAATTTTCGGAATTCGCCTTCTACCGATTCAGGATTTTGCTTGAAACTCTGATATAAGTTTTCAATAAACTGCGGGGTGGCGTTAGTCAGATACGAGTAGTTATCCATGCTTTGTTTGAGAAAATCTTGGCAAACCTAAACCATAACGGCTAATAACCCAAAGAGTTTTGCCAATGTTGCTTCACAATGTATGGCATTGGCGACAAATTTTATCAAACCAAGGGGTAAAAATATCTCATTAATGTTTTTCTTTACAAATCTATTTTAGCAAACAAAACAAGAGGAGTATGTCCGCTAGAGTTTCAACGTATGTCAACTTTCCGGGAAATGCCGAAGAGGCATTTTTGTTTTATCAATCAGTTTTCAAAACAGCATTTATTGGTGGCATACATCGTTTTGGTGAAATGCCTCAAGGCGCAGGTCACCCTCCGGTTACAGATGCGGTGAAAAACATGGTGCTGCACGTAGAACTTCCGTTACTGGGTAATCATGTGCTTATGGGCACCGATGCGCCCAAAGAGATGGGGTTTACCGTGCTTGCAGGCAACAACATGTACATTAACTTAGAACCGGACTCAAAGCAAGAGGCCGATAGATTATTCATAGAGTTATCTGCAGGGGGCAACATTACCATGCCCATACAAGAGATGTTTTGGGGTGCTTACTTTGGTAGCTTTACCGATAAGTTTGGTATAAATTGGATGCTCAATTTTAGAAGCAAATAACGCATGATGGAAAACACACCAATAACAGTTTCTGTAGCTATTCAATCTAAACTGAATCATGTTTGGGATGCCTACACTTTACCTAAGCACATTACTAACTGGAACTTTGCTTCGGATGACTGGTGCTGCCCCTCGGCCACTAATGATTTAAGAGCAGGAGGTAAATACTGCGCCCGCATGGAAGCCAAAGACAAAAGTTTCGGATTTGATTTTGAGGCCATTTACGATGAGGTAATACCGAAGCAAAAGTTGGTGTATCACTTATCAGATAGCCGTAAAGTTTTGGTGCTATTCAATGCTACCAATGAACAAACCGAAGTAACCATCACTTTTGAAGCCGAAAACCAAAACAGTGTAGAATTGCAGCGTAACGGATGGCAAGCTATACTTGACAATTTCAAGAAATACTCCGAAGCACTTACTGCAAAAAACGCAATTCGTTTGCAGTTTAAAGTTGATGTAGATGCATCTGCCGCAAAATGCTACAACACTATGTTGGGGCTTGGTAACCAAAAGCTTTACGAAGAGTGGACGTCTGTTTTTAATCCAACATCTACCTATCAGGGAAATTGGGAAAAAGGAAGCAAAATATATTTTGTAGGTACAGATGCTGAAGGAAAAGTAGGCGGCATGCTGTCGCGAATTTTAGAAAATGATGCATATCATTTTGTATCTATACAGCATTATGGCCTTGTTAAAGACGGAGTGGAAACCACAGAAGGACCGGAGGTAGATCAATGGGCAGGTGGGTTAGAGAACTATTTGTTTAAAGAAATAGGTGGCGCAACCACCATTACTGTAGAGGTAGATGTTATCCCCAACCATGCCGATTATTTTAAAGACACATACCCTAACGCTTTACAAAAGCTAAAAGAGATAGTAGAGCGGCAATAGACCTTTTTCTACTTCACTATTGTAATGGTGCCCTTGTATTTGCTGTCACTGTGGTTATTGAGCCATACTATTTGTGCGGTATATACATACACATTTGGTTGCACAGGTTCGCCCTTGTATAGGCCATCCCACTTAAAGTAGATGTCGTTGCTTTCAAACACTTTTTCGCCAATACGGTTAAAGACCATCACATTAATTTGCTTGATAGCGTTTAGGTTGCCATAGATTTGCCAGTAATCGTTAGCCCCATCATTATTACCCGGAGAAAACGCATTAGGGAAGAAGATGTCGTAGTTAGGCACAACAGTTACATTTATTTGTGCAGAGCCGCTGCAACCTTGTTGGTTAACAGCAATTACTGTGTAAACTTGAGAGTAAATTCCTTCAAATAATGGGTTGGCGCAGTCAGTGCAACTTAGACCAAATGAGGGTGACCAAGTATAGGTAACACTACCCGTTTGATTGGTGGTAGTATTTATTTGAACCGACTCCCCCAGTTTGATTGTGGCCGGAGTAGGTTGTGCATCTATGGTCAGCTCGGCAGGTTCTGTAATCGTAATACTATTGGTAACCGTACACCCGTTGGCATCGGTTAGGGTAGTGTTGTAGTTGCCGGAAGCCAGTCCGGTAAATACACCGGTGGTGTTGCTGGTGGAGTTGCTGAGGGAGTAGTTGTAGGGTGCACTACCTCCGGTTCCTGAAATCACTACTTGACCATCTGAGTAGCCAAAACAAGTAGCATCTGTGGCTACCACGTTATCTAGCAATTGAGTGGGTTGTGTAACCGTAACGAGCATGGTTACCGTACAGCCATTAGAGTCATTAGCTAATAGGGTATAAGTACCGGGCATAACTCCGCCAAAAAATCCATTAGAAGAGTTAGTAAAGTTTACCCCATCTTGTGTGATGGAGTAACCATAAGGCAACGTACCACCGGCTGCTGTACCGGTAATGGTGGCGTCATTAGCACCAAAGCAAGTTACATTTGTAAATGTGCTGGTTACAGTAAGCGGATTTGGCTCTGTTATACTAACAGCCACTGAAACAGTACAGTTGTTAGAGTCTGCAACAATCACCGTGTAACTTCCGGCATTTACAGTAGCTGTGTTGGTATTGCTCACATTAGGATTCCAGCTAAAAGTATAACCGGTTGTGCCGGGCGTACCACCCGATGGAGTGATGGTTACTACACTACTTGTATCACCGGCACAAGCTATACCGCTATGTGACTCACTGGCATTAACTGCTGTGGGTTGAGTAACTGTAGTGGATGAGTTGGTAGTGCAGCCATTGTTATCGGTCACTACTACGCTGTATAAGCCAGCCGACAGCGAAGAGGCAGCACTGGTAGTACTAACATTTGGTGTCCAAGCATACTGATAGGGGAATGACCCACCGGTAGTATTGAATGTAGCGGTGCCATCGTTGCTTTGAAAACACGAGAGTGGTGTAAAAGAAGGTGTAACTGTAAGTGGTTGGTTGGGTTCTGAAATAGTCACATTTGCAACTACGGAGCAGTTGTTAAAGTCGCTTACGGTTATCACATAGTTGGCCGGTGAAAGCCCCGTAGCTGAGTTGCCGGTAGATACAGCAGGGTTCCAACTATACGAATAGTTAGGCATACCACCGGTAGTGCTAATTGTGATAGAGCCGTTATCTAAACCAAAGCAGGTTACATTATTTGATTGAATGTTGATAGTAAGTGCCTGAGCAGGTTCGTTGAGTACAACAGTAACTTGTTTAGGACAATTGAGTTGGTCAGTGATAGTAACAGCATAACTGCCTGCAACCAGTAAACTCGCGGTGTTGCCGGTGCCCACATTCGGGTTCCATACATACGAATATGGCGCGCCATTACCACCTGAAGGGTTAAAGGAGATAGCACCTGTTGCATCGCCTGTGCAGTTGATGTGTGTAAGTGTTTCATTTGGTACAATATCTGCCGGCTGGTTAATGGTAAATGCAGCCGTTTGATTGCATTGCAAAGCATCGGTTGCAGTTACGGTATAGTTGCCTTGAGGTAAAGAAACAGTTTGTGTAGTGCTGCTGCCCGCACTCCAAGCAAAAGTGAACGCACCGTTGCCTGCAACAGGGTTAGCCGTAGCAGAGCCATTAGCGCCAAAACAAGTGGCATCGGTTACTGTTACCGTCATTACCGGAGCCGGTGGCTCCGATACGGTTACGGAAATACTGGCTGTACAAGTATTTAAATCGGTTACGGTAACCGAATAAACAGCCGCGGTAATGTTAGTTCTGTCTTGATTGGTATTACCATCGTTCCACAAATAGGTATAGGGTGATGTGCCACCTAAAACACTTACATCTATGGAGCCATTACTGGCGCCATTACATGTAGCATCTATGTGGGTTTCGGTAATAGAAATTTGCGTTGGTTCTGTAATGGTTTCGCTAAGCGCCACCAAACAACCGTTGGCATCTGTCAGGTTTCCGGCATAGGTGTTTGGTGGTAAGTTGGGCAATGTAGTAGTGCCCGATGGCACCGGATTTCCTTGAAAGGAATAAGGCGCAGTACCGCCACCAACTGTGAGTGTAATACTACCATCGTTAGCACCAAAGCACGTTACATTGGTGTGCGATGAGCTGGCAGATAGTGCGGTAGGTTGAGTAATGGTAACAGATGTGCTGATGGTGCAGGAGTTTGCATCAGTGGCAGTTACAGAGTAGTTTGCCGCTGCTATATTGGTGCGGTCTTCATTGGTGTTACCATCATTCCATAAGTAAGTATAGTTAGGCGATCCGCCATTCACTGTAATGTCAATAGAACCGGTAGGATTGCCGTTGCATAAAACATTTACATGGGTTTCAGATATGCTTAATGCCGATGGTTCTGTAAGTGTTACAGAAACAGTTGCTGTACAAGTATTAAAATCAGTTGCTGTTAGTGTGTATGTGCCAATAGCTAAGCCGGTGCGGTCTTGGTTTGTGTTGCCATCATTCCACAAATAGGAGTATGGTGTGGTGCCTCCGTTTACGGTTACATCTATAGACCCATTGTTACCGCCATTGCACGATACATTAATGTGTGTTTCTGTAAGGGTAAGTTGTGCCGGTTGGGTAATCGTTTCACTTAGGGCTACAGAGCATCCATTAGCATCAGTTAAGTTACCGGCATAGGTGTTAGGCGGTAGGTTAGGCAATGTGGTGGTACCCGGTGGCACTGGATTTCCCTGGAATGAATAAGGTGGAGAGCCGCCTCCCACAGTGAGTGTAATGCTCCCATTATTAGCGCCAAAGCAGGTAACATTAGTATGTGATGATGTGGCAGTTAATGCTGAGGCAGGTTGTGAAATGGTTACCGCATCTGTTCGTTGGCACTGGTTAGCATCGGTAATGGTTACATTATATAAACCCGCTGACAAATTTTGTGGGTTGCTGCCACTGGCAGTAGCCGGATTCCAAGTATAAGTGTAAGCCGGTGAACCACCTGCGGGATTTACAGTAATACTACCGGTGTTATTTCCAAAGCAATTGATGTTTTGGCTGCTAATGGTGTGCGAAAATGCCGGTGGTTGATTAATAGTAACAGTGCCGGTAACCGTGCAACCGTTGTCATCGGTTACAGTTACGGTATAGGTTCCTACACCGAGCCCTAGGTTAGTTTGAGCCGAAGAAATATTGCTCCAGTAGTAGGTATATGGTGGTGTACCACCAGAAGGGTTTGCTGTAGCACTACCTTTGTTAGATTGATAACAACTGTCATTAACAGCAGTAATAGTAAGTGAAAGAGTAGGAGGGTTGTTGACTACACCACTAGCCGTAGCGGTACATCCGTTGGCTCCGGTTACAGTTACAGATATTGGCCCCGGTGCTAAGTTGTTGGCCACCGGGTTGTTGGGCGCACCGTTGCTCCAAGTGTATGTGTATGGCGAGGTGCCACCAGATGGTACAGATGCAATTGCTTGTCCATTATTAATACCAGCACAAGACGTATTTACGGTACTCATAGAAGCTACCATTGGTGCACCGGGTTGGGTTATTACCACAGTGCCTGAAAAAGCATGTGCGGGGTCAGAGTCGGTATAGTTGTAGGTATATGTGCCTTGCGTTAATCCGGAGATAGTAAAGCCGCTACCACCATTACTCCAGGAAACATTAGGTGTTCCTGTAATGCCGGTAACGGTGAGCGTAATTGAACCATTATTGCCCCCAAAGCAGGTTACATTAGTGCTGGTAGTGCTTGAGTTTACACCACATGGCAGTTGAGAAATGGTAGTAGTGTACTGCAATAAAGCTGAGCACCCGTTAGCATCATTAAAGTTGGCAATCCAAGTACCAGCAGGAAGCGAAACTGTGTAGCCCGGAAAGCCGGCCCAAGTAACGTTATTGTATGGTGGTGTACCGCCCGATATAACTATTGTGGCCGTACCATTACCACCGCAGGGCGCGTTGGTGCTAGATGTAGTGGCTGTGAGTGGTGGGGGTTGGTTCACATTATATTGTGCAGTGGTAGTACACACGCCATCGGTAGCGGTTACTGTGTAGGTACCAGCGCCAACACCCACTGCAGTAGCGCCTGAAAATCCGGTGCTCCATTGGTAGGTGTATCCACCATAACCGGCAGATGGTCCAAATCCGCCTGATGGTGTGAGGTTAATGCTGCCATTAGTTCCTCCATTGCAAGGCGGTTGTTGAATATTAGGAGATAGCGCAATGGGTGGGTTGATAACAACCGGGTGGCTGTATGTATTGGTACAGCCGGTAATATCTGTAACCGTTAGCGTAACCGTGTATGTACCATTAGCTGCGTATGTGTGTGTAGGGTTTTGCAGGTTTGAGGTACCACCATCGCCAAAATTCCATGCCCATGAGGCCACACTGCCCAAACTGCTGGTAGAAACATCTTGAAATTGCATAGTGGTACTGCAACTTTGGTAATTGACCCCAGCCACCCAATTGCTGGTATTTTGTACGCACACTTGTTGCAAATTAGTGCCACCGCCTGTGGCACCGCTCCATCCCCAATTTACTATGGGGTTGCCGCCAAAATATTGATTGACCATGTTTGGTATCACAATCTGCTGCCGGATTACGCCATCAAAATACACTGTAAATGTGTTGGTATTTACATCCCACACAATTCTCACCACGTGCCATCCGCAATCGTCAATATTACCTCCACCTGGCTGGGCAGATACAGCAGGTGAAACGTTGTGGTTGTATTGGCCACCCGAGTTAATACCTATGTGGTCACTGCTGGGGTCATTTGCTGGTGAGCCGTTTTGCCAGGTGTCAAATTCTACAGCCAGTGAAAAAGGTTGATTACCCCCCGATGCATAACCCATAGCTTCACCCGGCTGACCCATACCGTTGGGGTTGCTGGTCAGTACAAATACCATTCCATCAGCACCGTTAGATCCGTTGCATCCCAAAAATACATTAAAGGTAAAGTCGAAACTGTTGTTGAGGTTGATGGTGTTGTTTTGAAAAATAGCACCTGCCTGATTCCCAGCGTCAGGTGTAAGTTGAAAACAGTTGCAACCACTCATAGCAGATGCACTACCCAACAGGGTGTAGTTTTGAGCTTTAAGTGCAGTGAACGATAAAATAGTGAGGGTTAGTAGTAAGTACTGCTTGGCCATTGGCTATCAGGTTTTGTCAAATATAGTATTAAGAGGGAATACTAGGAAGAGGAGTTGCACACAAACTACACAGTAACAGAGCATATAGCACGGCAGAAGAAATTTTGAAAACTGAAGAAGGTGTCCTATACACACGAAGAGCTATAACCAGAAGAATGGTAATGACGCACATAGATTTTAATCAGATTTTATGTGTGGTATTCAGTACAAAGAATAAATCTCCATGTAAATACTAACCACATAATTTGATGTACCATAGCATAACAATATAATTGGTATTTTTCTATAGGTATTTTGCAAAACCTAATGAAATGGTTGCTGCTATAAAAGTAGGAACGGAATTCAAAACTATAATAGTTCACCCTAATCCATTTGAAAGGGAATTTAAGTTTTGGTTGACCTATCCTGGGATAGGTCAACCAAAACTTAAACAAACCACAGATCAACAGAATTAAGAAATTGCGCTAAATGTAGATAGGTTAGTTGGCTTGTGGCTTATCTAACAGCACTTTGCGTGATAGTTTGAATTTGCCGGTTTTGTTGTCAATGCCAAGTAGTTTCACTTTCACTACTTCGTTTTCTTTGAATATGCCATCCATGTTTTCTAAACGAGAGTGCGATACTTCAGAAATGTGCAGCAATCCTTGCTTGCCGGGTAAGAACTCAACAAATGCACCGTAAGGCATAATTGATTTCACAGTGGCTTCGTATATCTCGCCAATTTCGGGTTGAGCAGTAATACCTTTGATTCGGGCTACTACTGCATCAATACCTTCTTTATTAGGGGAGAATATTTCTACAATACCCTGGTTATTTACTTCTTCCAACACAATGGTAGTGCCGGTTTCGCGCTGCATTTCTTGTATAATTTTTCCACCGGGTCCTATCACCGCACCAATAAACTCTTTGTCTATCACCATTCGCTCTACACGTGGGGCGTGAGGTTTGTAATCGGTGCGCGGAGTGCTTAGTTGTTTTGTCATTTCTTTCAAAATGTGTAAGCGGCCGGCTTTTGCCTGGTTAAGAGCTTCTACCAGCAATTCGCGGCTTAGTCCTTTGATTTTAATATCCATTTGGCAAGCGGTAATGCCTTGCTCAGTACCACATACTTTAAAATCCATATCGCCCAAGTGGTCTTCGTCACCAAGTATGTCAGACAGTACAGCGTACGCACCCGTTTTTTCGTTAGTAACCAAACCCATTGCAATACCCGATACCGGCTTTTTGATTTGCACACCGGCATCCATTAGCGCTAATGAACCGGCACAAACAGTAGCCATTGAGGAAGAACCGTTAGATTCTAAAATATCGCTCACTACACGAATAGTGTAAGGTGTATCTTTTGGCAATACTTTTTCAATTGCCCTCCAAGCCAAATTGCCGTGGCCAATCTCTCTGCGGCTGGTGCTGCGTGGAGTACGTGCTTCACCGGTGCTAAAAGGAGGGAAGTTGTAGTGCAACAAAAAGTTTTTCTCATAGTTGAAAATAGCACCATCTATCAATTGCTGGTCTAACTTAGTACCCAGTGTAACAGTGGTTAGCGATTGTGTTTCGCCACGGGTAAATAAAGCAGAACCGTGAGGGCCGGGCAGGTAGCCCACTTCTGTCCAAATACCACGTACTTCGTCAAACTTGCGGCCATCTAAGCGCTTGCGCTCAGTTAACATTACTTCGCGTACAGCATCGTATTGGATAAGTCCCCAATAGATACCCAACAAAAACCCATTTTCCGCCTTTTCTTCATCGGTAAGAGTGGCTAAAAACTCGTCTTTTACTGCGCCAAACAGTTCGCTGCGCTTGTGCTTGTCTGCCAATTGCATCGCGGCAATTTCTTTGCAGCGGGCAAATGCAAAATCGTAGTAGCGCTTGCGTAAATCTTCGTTATGTTTTTCGTGTTGGTACTCGCGCTTTTTAGTAGTGCCTGCTTCGGCTTCCAGTTCTTTTAGTACGGCTACTTGCTTTTGGATGGCCTCTTGCGCAAATAAAATGGCTTCTACCATTTCTTCTTCGCTTACCTCACTCATTTCACCTTCTACCATTACTATGGATGTTGCAGATGCAGCAACGATCAAATCAATAGTAGTGCCTTCGCTTTCTAAAGCTGATTTAGAAGGGTTGATAATTAACTTGCCGTCAATTTTAGCTACACGAGCTTCGCTAATAGGGCCATTGAACGGAATATCCGATACGGCCAAAGCCGCAGAAGCTGCTAAGCAAGCTAATGCATCGGGTAGTTCGTTTAGGTCGCCACTGTAAAGGGTTACTTGAACCACTACATTGGCATGGTAATCTTCCGGAAACAAGGGGCGCAGAGCGCGGTCAATTAAACGAGATACCAGCACCTCATCATCGCTGGGTTTGGCTTCGCGCTTAAAAAAGCTGCCGGGTATGCGGCCTACCGATGCCATGTGTTCTTTGTATTCTACGGTAAGGGGCATAAAGTCCACGCCTTCTTTGGCGTCTTTATCGGCACATACGGTGGCTAGTAGTATGGTGTTGCCGTACTTTACCGTGGCCGAACCATTGGCCTGTTTGGCCAGTTTGCCGGTTTCAATTTCTATGATTCGGCCTTCGCCTAAGTCAATGGTTTTTTTAATAATGTTCATAATTATGGTGTTAAAGTGTTGATGTGTGAATGCGGCTAATGGCAATGGTTTTGCACCATTGGTGCGCCAATTGCATTTTTGTATTTAGCCGTAAATCAAATGTGGTTGAGAATAAAGGCGGGAGATAAGGCAATTTGCCTTGTTTAGTTTTTCGTCAGGGTCCATCCCAATTCCTACCCGGACGTTTTCATCAATTTTTCAAAAAACGAAAGGGGATGGCTATTCACCATCCCCTGCGCTGTATGTTATTTTCTGATGTTTAATTTTTCAATCAACTGACGGTATCCGTTCAGGTCGGTTTTCATCATATAGTTCAATAATCTGCGTCTTTTACCTACCATACGCAGCAAAGAACGGGTATTAGCGTAGTCTTTGCGGTTGGTTTCTAAGTGAGAGGCAATGTGGTTGATTCTCTCTGTGAAAAGGGCAATTTGACCTGCAGTTGAGCCGGTATTTGTTTCGCTGCCACCGTGGGTTTTAAATAAGTTCTTCTTTACTTCTGATGTAACTTGCATCGTTTCGTCTTTTTCTATTTAGGGGCGCAAATATAATCTGCTTTACCAAAAAAGCAAATGGCCCCATACTTTGGTTGCTTTGGGCAAAGTTCACCGATTATATTCGCGCGGCAAAAATTCATTTTTATGCAACATGCTACCAAACTTCCCAATTTTTTAACCCAAACCACTTCGGTAGATTTAGCCCGTGTCATCCTTTCGTTAGCTGAAGGGTGTAAGTTGATTTCTAAATTAGTGAACAATGCCGGTATCAGCGATATTATCGGCACCACCGGTACCACCAATGTGCAGGGCGAAACCGTACAAAAGTTAGACGACCTGACCAATAAAATACTGATGGATTACCTGCGCGTGAGCGAAACCTGTGCAGGATACCTTAGCGAAGAAAACGAAGGTGTGGTTACACTGAATAGTGATGGCAAGTTTGTTATCTCTGTTGACCCTTTAGATGGTTCATCTAACATTGATGTGGTAGCGCCTATTGGTACTATTTTTTCTATTCATGAGCGCTTGAGTGGAAACGGAGCAATAAATGATGCCGACTTTTTACAACCCGGCACTGCAGTAAAGGCAGCAGGGTATGTGGTGTATGGCAGTAGCACGGTATTAGTGCTCAGTACAGGAAACGGAGTATTTGGCTTTACACTAAACACAGAAGCCAATGAGTTTCAGCTCACAATAAATAATGTAAAAACACCGGATAACGGTAAAATTTACTCTATCAATCAGGGCAATGCTGCGAAGTTTGAAGACGGACTAAAACGCTTTTTGAATTGGTGTGTAGAAAAAGACAAAGAAACCAACCGCCCTTATTCCTTGCGTTACATTGGCTCAATGGTTGGAGACCTGCACCGCAACCTGCTTAAAGGCGGCATTTTTATTTACCCCGCCAATAAAGGAGAAACAAAGGGCAAACTTCGCCTGCTGTACGAATGCATACCTATGAGTTTTATTTTGGAACAAGCAGGTGGAAGCGCAACTGATGGAAACCAACGCATATTAGAGCTACAACCAAACGAACTGCACGAGCGCACTGCTATATATATTGGCAGTAAAGAAACCGTAGCGAAGTGCTTAGCGTTTTTAAAGTAGCAACAGTTTTACTCACCGCATCAGTATCCGCCACTCTTTTGGGTAATGGTTGTTGAAACGGTGTCCAACCGCTTTTACCCAACCTAAGGCAAAATTTTGGTAGCGCACCAAGTGCCACCCATGCAAGTTGGTTTGTAGCGAAAACGTTTCTCCTCTTAGATATTTAATCGCATGTTCCGTGTCCACTTCCACAAATGGCAAGTCATCTCTCAGATGATTGCTCCACGATAACTGTTGCGAGGGTAAAAAATCGTTGTTTTTAGTATCGCCAAGATAAATGCCCGCTGCTCGTACGCTTACTGTACTACTCAGTGTTTTGTAAGTATGCTCATGGGCAAGTGGTATAGCAAAATGTTTTTCGCTACGCGATATGTACTTAAATACCTCTGGCTCTCTCAAGTACTTCTCAGTGGTAGAATTGGCACTACCGTTGTTTATGCTTTGTATTTTAGTACTGCTGTATTTGCCACGTTTTTGCAAGCAAGCGGTAAAAAAACCTTCGCCTTTTGTTTTGTGCGGATAAAACCGGTATCCATAATCTGTGTTTGCAATGCTGAAGTTTGTGTTGGGTAATGGGCAAAATTCAAACCCGGTACGGAGCAAACGTTGTACTTGTTCTTCGTTTTCATGGTTGTCAAAAGTGCAAGTACTGTAAATTAGTATTCCTCCCGGCTTCAAAATTTTTGCAGCAGATGCAAGAATGCTTTTTTGCCGGATGGCGCACTGTTGCACATTATTTTCACTCCATTCGGCAATGGCATTTTTGTCTTTACGAAACATACCTTCTCCGCTGCATGGAGCATCTACAAGTATTACATCAAAGTATTCACCGAGAGGTTCAAACTGATGCGGCTCATTTTGGGTAATGATGAAATTACTGTGCCCCCATTTGGCCAAATTGTGTTGCAAAATTTTATTGCGGGTGGGTACCGGTTCGTTACACACCAGCACACTTTCGCTATCTATCAGCGAGAGTAAATGAGTGCTTTTACCACCGGGTGCAGCGCACAAATCCAATACCCTTAATGCAGTATTTTTTGGGGCAAAGTTATTCCACCATTGCTCTATAAACATAGAACTGGCTTCTTGCACATAGTAACATCCGGCATGAAAAAGCGGGTCTAAAGTAAACACCGGTCGCTCCGGCAGGTAGTATCCAGTGCTGCACCAAGGCACTCGCTCAAACATGTTGAAATTAGTAGTGCTTTTACATGTGTTTTGGCGAACAGAAACCGGAGAGGAGCCACTTAATGCAGATACAAGCGCGGTACTTTCTGTACCCAGCAAGCGTTCAATTTTTGAAACAAAAGAAACCGGTAACTGCATGTGCAATACTACTGTGCTAAACGCATAAACACGCTGGCGCCTTTGTTCATTTCTAACTCTACCAGTTTGCCATCTTTATAGCGGTATATATTATTTACTCCGTTTGCGGTTTTGCACTCATATTGATGGGTACCGGTTTTTACAAAATTGGCGTATTCGCCCATCCGTTCGCTAAATATTTTTGTGCGGTTGAGTGGCTCAGTAAAGTACAATAGTATAGCAGAAAAATCTAAGGGTTGCAGCATTTGCAAGCGCTCTTCTCCACGCTCAATTATGTACTTGGTATCTTGCCACATAATGTTTACAATCTCGGTTACACCGTCTTTTACATTCTTAACATACGCAGAAAATAATTTGCCGTTTTTGTATAGCACATCAAAATTCATGTGCGATGTTTTTTTGGTGAAGAAAATGGTTACTTCACTACTGCTGTTTAACTTATATTGCGTAATGCTGTCGTTTTTTACGATGCGCTCAATTATTGTATGGCCAATTTTATTGCCAAACAGAATAACATCAAAATTTAGTTTTTGGGCATTGAGTAACTGAAACAACAAAAAAATAAAAATGGTGCAGCTAATCTTTGGGAGGTGAGCAGGTGCCATAAAGTTCACTTTGTACATGTGCGCAGTTTTTCAAAAAGTCAATCAACGCCCACAATATAATCATGGCGCTTTTTTTGTAAAGCAAGTTTCTATAAAAATTAACTTTTTACTATAAATCACTCGCTCTCCACAATTGACAAACATCAGGTTTCCGGCTTGCAAAAAATGGTGTAGGTTTGAGCGTTGAAATACTAAAAGCAGGTTATGCCGCACTATCAGTTACGGGGAAAAATTCCACATAAGCGTCACACGCAATTCAGAAAGCCCGATGGCGGGTTATATCAAGAAGAATTGGTATCTACTGAGGGTTTTCATAGTGTATATTCGCTCATTTATCATTGCCATCCGCCTACATTGGTCAGCAAGATAGATGCCCCCTTAGAGGTATCTCCAAAAATAGCGCAGCCCAAAAATATGCAGCACCGCTGCTACAAAGGATTTAAAGTTCAGCCCCAAGATGACTTTTTACAATCGCGGGTGCCGGTGTTGGTGAATACTGATGTACATATAGTTTTAGCAGCACCAAAAAAATCTACCACTACCTACTTTTACAAAAACAGCGATGCAGACGAAGTGCTTTTTGTGCACGAGGGTAGTGGCGTATTCAAAACCATTTTTGGTGATTTGGACTTTAGTTATGGCGATTACATAGTTGTACCTCGTGGCATTATTTATCAAATTCATTTTAACGATGAAAATAATCGCCTATTCATAGTAGAGTCATTTTCACCTGTACAGTACCCCAAACGATACCGCAATGAGTTTGGGCAGTTGTTAGAGCACTCTCCTTATTGCGAGCGTGACATTCGTGCGCCTGAAAACTTGACCACCCACGATGAGCAAGGTGATTTTTTGGTATATATCAAAAAGCAAGGGCTGCTGTATCCATACCACTATACCACTCATCCTTTTGATGCGGTGGGCTGGGACGGTAACCACTATCCATACATTTTTTCTATCCATAATTTTGAGCCCATCACCGGGCGAGTGCATCAGCCACCACCGGTGCATCAAACATTTGAAGCGCACAATTTTGTTATCTGTTCTTTTGTGCCCCGCAAATACGACTATCACCCGCAATCTATACCCGCGCCATACCATCACAGCAATGTAGATAGCGATGAGGTGCTCTACTACGTAGATGGCGATTTTATGAGCCGCAAGCACGTAGAGCGGGGCATGATTACGCTTCATCCCATTGGCATACCTCACGGCCCGCACCCCGGCACTATTGAAAAAAGCATAGGCAAAGAAGAAACCCGCGAGCTGGCTGTAATGGTAGATACCTTTAAACCTCTTTGGATAACCGAGCAGGCATTGTTGTTAGAAGACCCCGACTATTTTAAATCATGGTTACCTTAAACTGATAAAACTATTAGATCATGGAAACAGTATTGCAAGAAGCAGCAGTTAATACAGCCGATTTTTTACCACTAAATGGTACCGATCACGTTGAATTTTATGTAGGCAATGCCAAACAAAGCGCCTACTATTACCAATGTGCCTGGGGCTATGAGTTAGTGGCGTATGCAGGGCCCGAAACCGGAGTGCGCGATAAAGCCAGTTATGTTTTGCAGCAAGGAAAAATACGCTTGGTGCTGACCACCGCACTGTCTCCGGAGCATGAAATCTCAAAGCATCATTTACAGCATGGCGATGGAGTAAAAGTACTGGCTCTTTGGGTGGATGATGCCCGAAAAAGTTTTGAAGAAACAACCAAACGAGGAGCTGTTCCGGCAATGGAACCAACGGTGCTAAAAGATGAATTTGGTGAAGTTGTGATCAGTGCCATAAAAACGTATGGCGAAACCATTCACAAATTTGTAGAGCGCAAAAATTACAGCGGTGCATTTTTGCCTGGCTACGTAGCTAAAAAATCTACGGTGGCTGTAAAGTCGGTTGGTTTAAAGCACGTAGATCATTGTGTGGGAAATGTGGAGTTAGGTAAAATGGATTACTGGGTAAAATTTTATGAAGATGTGATGGGTTTCAAATTGTTGCTGACATTTGACGATAAAGATATCTCTACCGAATACAGCGCGTTAATGAGCAAGGTGGTAAGCAACGGAAACGGCTATATTAAATTTCCGATTAATGAACCCGCAGATGGTCGTAAAAAGAGCCAAATTGAAGAATACATAGATTTTTACAAAGGAGCAGGAGTGCAGCACATTGCGGTAGCAACAGATGATATTTTACACACCGTAAGTGAGTTGCGTGCAAGGGGTGTTGAGTTTTTGTATGTGCCCGATACTTACTATGAAGAAGTATGGGAAAGAGTAGGTGTTATTAACGAAGATATGGAAAAAGTTCGTCAACTAAACATTTTGGTGGATAGAGATGATGAGGGTTATTTGTTGCAATTGTTTACCAAGCCCGTGGAAGACCGCCCAACTGTTTTTTATGAAATTATTCAGCGTTGCGGAGCCAAGAGTTTTGGAAAAGGAAATTTCAAAGCACTGTTTGAATCTATAGAGCGCGAACAAGAGTTGAGAGGTAATTTGTAGTTTGTTCAGCAATCAAACAAGAGCGCCCCGCTTTGCGGGGCGCTCTTGTTTTAACGAGATTACTACAGTTGGTTCAAAAAATCGGTATAACCTCTTGCAGTTTTTTTAGTACTGACCAAAGTAACTTAGCGTTTCAATGGCAGCAATACCCGCAGTCGTATCTCCGTATTTGGGGGGAACAAAACCGATGTAGGTTCTAAAAAAATCAACCCCGCCCAACGGTATGTTAGGGTCGCCCATTACTTTTACACCATCTATGTAATACGCCAATGAGCCGGCACGGGTACCCCGCACATACATGTTACCATCAAACTCTACTACTCCCGCAAAGTTTTGAATTACATCGGTAACACGGGTTACGTTTCCCATTTTCTTTAGTTCATCACCTTCATAAGCGGTAATGATGGGGTCCACTTCGTTAAACAAAGCATTGCGGCTGGGCTTGCCTTCTACAATAATAGGTCCCATGTCAAATGCACCGGCTATTCGCATATCTAATACCTGATGCTCATCATTTTTTACTACAATATTTTCCAGCATACTGCTTTTGCCTAATAGCGATACAATTACTTTGTAAGTACAAGCAGGTAAATTTCCGGCTGCGTACTTGCCGTACTCATCAGTAACAAAAACTAATTGGCTGCCCGCGCAATCAAAAACTATGGTAGCGTTCTCAATTGGTTCTTTGGTATCGGGGTCGGTAACAATGCCGGTTACGCTACCCCCGGTGGCAGTAGCTGTGTGGCAAAAAACAAATAGTGCCGATGCGGCAATAGCCGCTTTGAATAGTGTTTTCATAGGATTGGTTTTATGATGATGAAAAAAAACTACCAAGTGCTACCCATCTGTGGCTGCCCCAGCACTGGAGTGCCGTCAATAAAAAACTTCACTTGATCACTGCCTTTGATGAATAACTTACCGTTGCTCACATCTACCCCTGGTTGCATACTCAAAGCATCACCCAAACTGCGTGTGGGTTGGTGGTTTGTACTGCCCGATAGGTTGATGTTGTTGCTCTCGGCACTACTGAGCCGTTTATTTTCTAAAGTAATAACCACTACGGCCGGCAGTGTGTTGTCGTTACTCACCGGAAAGTTAACCTCGGTACTGTATCCATCATACACCGGTACTTTGTCTAAAACAAATTCGCGGTTGTTATGCTTAATACGCATTTGGTACTTGCCGGTAGGTATGCGGTGAACGTAGTAGATGCCGTACTCATTGGCTGTAACCGTAATTTTATCCATGCGGTTTTCAAACGTAATTTCAGCGAATGCTAAAACCTCTTTAGTTTCTTGTACAAACACTTTGCCCAAAATCTCACCGGTAGAATTGGCCATGCCCGCACTGCATAGTACAACACAAAGAGCGAATAAAATGGAGCGGCTGCGCATGTGTATGTTTTACAGTTTAAATGTACGTAATGTTTTTTCTTTTGGTCAACAAACGCTATACACTTTGGTTTATTATTACAATTCTATGACAAAACTTTTTTAACGTTTATGACCAAGTTTCTTCCCATTTTTCCTCTCAATACTGTGGTGTTTCCTGGGCAAGCACTGCATTTGCACATTTTTGAACCTCGCTATAAACAGTTGATATCCGAATGCTGGAGAGAGAAAAAAAACTTTGGAATACCATCAGTAAATAAAGATAATTTGAGTGAGTATGGTGCAGAAATGGAGATTACGGAAGTAACCAAAGTGTACGAAACCGGAGAAATGGATATTAAAACCAAAGCCACCGGAATTTTCAGAATAATAGATGTGGTTCGCGAGGTACCCAATAAACTGTACTCTGCGGCAGTGGTTTATGAGGTGAAGTATTTACCGCATGATACCACTCACCTCAACCCCACACTCGAAGACTTGATGAAAAAATTACACCTGATTTTAAAAACAGGGTTTGATTTACGGAGAAAATTTCCGCAGCCACTTTCGTTTGATTTAGCTCACTATGCGGTGCTCACGCCCGAAGATCAATACCGTTTGCTTACCGGAATTTCAGAAAAAGGCCGGCAATGGTTTTTGATACAGCATTTGCAAAAAGTAATCCCGGAGTTAGAAGCGGCTGAGCAGGTGAGGAGCAAAGTACAACTCAACGGGCACTTTCGGAGAGAAGTGCCTCCCAATTTTTAGTGAAAAATATATAGAAAATTTTGAATGTACGTTAATCAAAACAATATCCTTTCTGCTTCGCTGCAATCCAATGTAATGTTTGTGGATATGAACAGCTTTTTTCCGAGTTGCGAGCAGCAGGTTAATTTTTGGTTGCGCGGCAGACCGGTGGGTGTTTGTGTTTATACCGGTAGGCATGGTTCGGTTATTGCATTATCCAAAGAGGCCAAAGCCAAGGGAATAAAACCGGCACGCCTGTCAGAAATAGTACCTAAGTACCCGGAGTTTGTGCCTTTAGAAACTAACCCGGCTCGTTACCGGGAGTTTCACGTAAAAATTATGAAAGTGCTGCAAAGTTTTTGTGATGATGTAATTCCAAAAAGTATTGATGAAGCTATCTTGAATTTTTCTACATACCGATTGATGCATAAAGATTTAGAAAAAGTGGCCCGCGATATCAAAAAGAAAATTCAGCAAGATGTGGGCGATTGGTTTACCTGCTCTATAGGTTTAGCTCCCAACGCTTTTTTGGCTAAACTGGCCTCTGACATAAAAAAGCCCGATGGACTCACCGTTATCTCACCCGACACTATAGATGGCATTTTAGAGAAGTTGTCGCTCACAGATTTGCCGGGCATTAGTACCCGCATGGCACAGCGGCTGATGATTGGTGGCATACATTCACCTTTACAGATTAGGTATTCGCCACCCGATAAATTGCGCAGGGCATGCAAAAGCGTATTGGGAGAGTACTGGCACTACCGTTTAAATTTTAAAGAAGTAGACATAGCCAACGATGAATACAAAAGCATGCAAGCCATGCGCCAAATTTCCAAAGCACAAAGAGATTCAGTAGAAACCATCTATGACATACTCATGGCCTTGTGCATGCAGTTAGAAAAGCGAATGATGAAGCACGAGTTGAAAGCTCATGTGTTGGGGTTTTCATGCCGCTACGAAACCGGTGGTGGCTATGAAGATTACCTGCATACAGACACCACTATACAGGGGGCAGTAGATATGCAAGACATCATACTCACCCGCATTAAACAGCGAGAGTTAGAACTGGGTGCAGAGAATATTATCAACACAGAAATTACCCGAATGAGTGTTTGGGTAACCGATTTTGCCGGCTCTGAAATAGTGCAGTTTGCACTTTTTGGCGATAGCTTAAGAAAGGACAAATTGCGCAAAACTGTTTACAGCATAAAAGAGCAATTTGGGTTTGAAAAGATAAAGCTAGCCGGTGAACTAACTGAAACCCCTGTAATGAAAGATGTGATTGGTTTTGGTTCCATAAAAGATATGATTACAAACCCTAAAAAACGGAAACCGAACGATGAGGAGTAGGGACAACGAAGCTGTATATTCTTGTGCGTTGCTTCCGAACTTATGCGATTGTACATCAGTTTTACATAGACATGTAACCAGCTTAATTGCTCTGCTGTGAATTTTTTATCGCACTACTATTTTGAACGCTGCCCCGACTCCTACATTACGGTGGGTTTAGCTATTCCTGATTTGGTGAAGCATTTTTCTAAAACCTATAACGGTACGCTTAAAAATGCTGTTGTGCCGACAGATGTTTTGCTCAGTGAAATTCACCGAGGAGTATTGTGGCACTATGACGCGGATAAACACTTCCATTCCTCAGCAGATTTTACAGAACTGTGTAAACTACTGGTAGCTCTTTTTTTGAAGGAGGGTTTAGACCGACAAAAGATTCGCTTATCAGTAGTGGCCCACATTGCTATTGAGCTAATGTTAGACGGATGCATAGTTCGTTATGATAAAACAATTGCAGATAGGTATTATCAAACACTACAAGCAACTGATTTAGCAGTGTTGGCAACTTACTTTGATGAGTTTGGTTTATCTATTGAAAAACAGCACTTTTTGCGTAGCTTTCAATCGTTTATGCAACGGAAATTCATTTTTTTGTTAGATAATTCGGAGAACGTAGTATTGGGTCTTGAAAAAATTTATGGCTCCGTGGCCGGAATTAAATTTACAGAAGTAGAAAAAAAACAATTGCTAACCTCATTACACAATATGGAATCGCATTTGCGTTATAGCTGGCAGCAATTGCTCAAAAAATAGATTCATGCAAAAAGTAGTTATAGTTTTTGGTCTGGTATGTTTATCGGTAATCACAACCGCTCAGGCGGTACGCAAGTACAGCAATGAGTTTTTAAACATTGGTGTAGGTGCGCGGGGCATGGCTATGAGCAATGCACAGGTAGCTACCGTTAGCGATGCATATGCAAATTACTATAACCCTGCCGGGCTGGTGCATATTCCACACACCTTTCAGTTGGGCATCATGCACTCTGAGTATTTTGCGGGTATTGCCAAGTACGATTATGTTTCATTGGCCGTACCAATTCAGAACCAAAAGAGGGTGCTGGGCTTTTCTTTTTTTAGGTTTGGTGTAGATGATATACCCAACACACTGTTTTTAGTACAACCCGATGGCAGTTTAGATTACAACAAGATTACCTCCTTTAGTGCGGCTGATTATGCTTTTGCCTTTCATTACTCACAAGTGTTGCCCGTAAAGGGGCTAAGTATTGGGGCTAATACTAAAATCATATACCGGCAAATAGGCAAGTTTGCTAAGGCCTTTGGTTTTGGGTTAGATGCAGGTTTGCAGTATCGCTACAAGCAATGGCGTTTTGGATTTATGGCTCGCGATGTTACAGGCACATTCAATGCCTGGAGTTTTAGTTTTAATGATGACGAAAAGCAGGCGCTTACTCAAAGCGGTAACGAACTGCCCCGAAACAGTTTAGAAATTACCAGCCCGGTGTTTACACTTGGTGCCGGTTACGAAGGCAACATTAAGAACAAGTTTTTCATTACCCCCGAAATCAATTTTGCCATGACTACCGATGGAAAGCGAAATGTGTTGATTGCAGCTAAACCTATTAGTATAGATATGAATGTAGGGTTAGAAATGAAATACGTAGCAGCCAAAGATATAGACGTTAGTGTACGTACCGGGGTAGGCAACTTGCAACGCTCGGTAGATGAATTAGGCAAGAAACGATTTATGGTGTCGCCAAATTTGGGAGCCGGTGTGCACATTAAGATTGTAAGCATTGACTATGCGCTCACTAACCTTACCACCATTAAAGATGCCGATGGTGGAGCGGGTTTGTACTCGCACGTTATTTCGCTGCGGTTAGATATTACCAAAAAGCAAAAAGAAGAATAGCTTATGTCTAAACTTCTACTTAGTTTTATTGTAGGTTTTTTGGTGTTTTCTAAAGTGGTAGCTCAGCCATTTGGTAATGAGTGGATTGACTACAATCTTCAGTATTACAAGATTCAGATAAGCGCAGATGGCGTTTATCGTATTCCGCAAAGCACACTTGCTTCGTATATTCCTAATGTAGCAAATACTCCATCATCAGATTGGGTGCTTTTTTTTCGCGGGCAACAAGTACCGTTGTATGTTTCTTATTCGGGAAATAACTTTTCTTCAAACGATTATCTTGAGTTTTATGGTAAAAAAAATATAGGCGATATAGATAGCTTACTATTCAAATCTGCTTTGCTGCAAGGCAACCCTTATTATAGCTTGTTTACCGATGTAAGTACTTACTACCTCACCCGCAAAACAAGTGGTACCAACCTTCGCTTTACTAATGTTATAAACAATATTACCAACCCACCCGCTAAAGAGAATTTTTACCTCCACCGTATATTAGATGAGCGGCATGGCGCATATTTTGAAGGCCGATACTACATGGTAGGTACCGATGAGGTGCATAAATCTACATTTGAAGAGGGAGAGGGATATGCCAATAACCAGTTTTTTGGTACCAGCAGCGGTTCAGGGCAGGTTACTTCTCAAGATTACACCTTTAACTGCACTGCGGTAAATGCATTAGGCGGAAACGCTACTATACGTACAACTTTTATTAATCGTGCTACCGGTGCCGGAGAAACACGCGATGTGCGCATAGCTCTCAATGGGGTCAATTTGCCATACAACAGTACAACTGCTGCATACCGCGTTAATCGTGAGTTATTTACAGTCAATGCTTCTCAAATTGTGAATGGAAATAATACAATAAATTTCAAAGACCTTGGAACCGGAATAAGTAAAAAGCAAAACACGGTTTGTTTTGTAGAACTTACCTACCCGCGCAATTTCAATTTCAACAACACCAACAGTTTCTATTTTCAAATAAGTGGTAGTGCAGTAAGTAAGTACATAGAGGTAACTAACTTTAATGATGATGGGCAGCAACCAGTGTTGTACGATATTACCAATGGTTTGCGTCTGCAATCTGTAGAAACTCCGGGTACAACACCGGTTAAATATTTGTTGCCGCCTTCAAATTTTATGCGAGAATTAGTGATGATAAGTGGCGGTAGCAGTTCTTACAGCATAGTATCAACTTTAACTCCCTATGTTTTTGAAAACCTTTCCTCTATTAATAAACAAGGCGACTATCTTATTATTACACATAGTAAATTGATGGCAAATGTATTGGGTGTAAATTATGTGGACGAGTACAGGAAACACCGTGATTTAACAGCCAGTCCTGCCACCGGAAAGTTTACAGCCCGTATCATCAATATAGATACACTTTACGACCAGTTTAGCTACGGTATTCAAAAATCACCTTTAGCCATTCGCAACTTTATTCGATGGGCTATTGAGAACTGGCAAATAAAACCACAACACATTTTTTTGATTGGCAAAGGGCGCGAAATGCCCGCTATGCGCAATACAGCATCACCAGCTTATGCGCAGTGTTTGATTCCGAGTTTTGGCTATCCCGCTTCTGATAATCTGCTTGTATCTACAAGGGCAAATGATTCAATGACAGTTAGCATTGGTCGCTTAGCAGCAGAAACACCACAGCAGGTACAACAGTACTTGCAAAAAGTGAAGGATTATGAAGAGCAGCAAAATATCTATCCGTCATGCAATAACATAGAGCCGAAAGATTGGCAAAAACAGATATTGCATCTAGGTGGAGGTACGTCTCAAAGCGAACAAAACTTGTTTAAATTTTACTTGAATGAATATGAAAAATTAGCCGAAGATACCTCATGGGGAGCCAATGTGCATACATTCACCAAGCAAGGTTCTCAACCATTGCCACAATCACAGTCTGCAATTATTACAAATAGAATTAAAGACGGTGTTTCGCTCATTACTTTTTTTGGGCACTCGGCAACAGGTGCTTTTGACTTTAGCATAGATGCTCCACAGAATTATCAGAACTATAAAAAGTATCCGCTCTTTATCAGCAATGGTTGTTTTGCCGGCTTTATTCACGATGCAGGGCAAGGAAGCAGTGAGCAGTTTGTTTTAGAACCCAATAAAGCAGCCATATCATTTTTAAGCACTACCAGTTTATCTGTTTCTAATGGCTTGCATGCATATAATACTAATTTTTACAATTCGTTTAGTCGATTATTGTACAATATGCCAATAGGAAGTAGTTTGGTAAAGGCCTACAACACCATCCTGAATAAGCCCAATAGTACCAACTTTGAGACTATGGTAGCCTATGAAATGACTTACCATGGCGACCCCGCTCTAAAATTAAATCAATATCCAAAACCCGATTATGCAGTACAAACTTCTTCGCTAAGTTTTTCTCCGGCAACAGTTACCCCCGGCATAGATTCATTTCAAGTAAAAGTGAGTGTACTTAATTTGGGTAAGGCAGTGAAAGATTCTTTTGATATCAATCTCACAAGAACAGTATTTGATGCGTCTAATAATCCGGTGGTTTATACTTACTCCAAAAAGATAAGCGCACCATACTATTCCGATTCTGTAGTGTTTAAAGTGCCCACTAAGATTGATAATGTAGGGTATGGTCAAAATTTGTTTCAGGTGCAAGTAGATGCCAGTAGTGCTTTAGATGAAATGGATGAATGCAACAATTCATTACTTAATCCGGTGAGCATTAACATTCAAGGCGATGATGTAATACCAATTTATCCGTATGAGTTTGCCATAGTGCCTAAGCAAGGTGTTACCTTAAAAGCATCTACCATTAATCCATTTGCACCTGAAAGAAATTATTTATTTCAGATAGATACTTCAGAATTGTTTTTATCTCCACTTCAATCAGGAGCAGTTTTTCAGAAAGGAGGGGTGTTGCACTTTACACCAACACTCACATACAAAGATAGCTCTGTTTATTATTGGCGGGTGGCTATTGACAGCACCAACCCCAAGTGGCGATACAGCAGTTTTATATATCTGAAAGATGAATATCCCGGCTGGAACCAAAGTCACCTCTATCAATGGCAAAAAGACATTCCACAAAATTTGAATATTGACCCATTAGACCGGATGTTCAAGTTTCCGCCATCAGTAAATACCATTAAAGTAACCACAGGCGTGGCAGATGCTGTGGGCGGAAATTTAGCTGCCGCACTACTCGGATGGGACTATAACAACTACAGTATGCACCGCTACCGCATGGGGGGCTGTGGTTTTAACCGTGGGTTAACGATTGCCGTGATTGACAGTGTAACCGGTACAGCATGGAGTAGCCGAAACCAAACACCAATAGACAATTTTGGTGATAAGTTTGGGAACTATCATTGCAGCGATAAAACGGCTGAGCAGTTTGGCTTTGATTTTAAAACAGAAGGAATTCACCCAACCACCAACAGCACCTTACCCTTTTTTGGCAAAACCTGGGGGCAGGTAATTAAGACTTTTTTAGATTCCATACCTGCCGGAAATTATGTGTTGATCTACTCTAACAATGTGGTGCCATATACAGCTTGGGATACCACGGTGGTGCAGTCTTTATCCTCTGTTGGATTTCCGGCTCTGCTGCTCAAAAACGGAAATGCTACAGGACCTTGTGTTTTCTTTACACAAAAAGGTCAACCTTCGGGTTCGTTCAGTTACAACAATAGTTTCTTTCAGCCATTAGATACTACCATTACGTTTATAGGCACTTGGTACAGTGGTCAGTTTACCTCTACACTAATTGGTCCTTCCACCGAATGGGGAAGCATGCACTGGAGCCGCCATGCAGCAGAAGCACCCGATACCGATACTGCACTAGTGGATGTGATTGGTGTAAGTAGTACGGGTGTAGAAACATTGCTTTTTTCTACCACACAAGCCAACAATATTTTTGACACCAATGTGGTTAAGGCATCGGTGTATCCTTTTCTTAAATTACGTTTGCGGGCTACCGATTTAGTGAATCGCACACCACCTCAAATGCAATACTGGCGCATTCTTTACAAAAAGGCACCGGAAGCGGCAGTAAATCCCGCAGCGCATTTTGTTTTTACCAACAACATTAGCAGTGGCGGTAATTTGCATCTTGAAATGGGCTTAGAAAGCATTACCGAAATGCCTATGGATAGTATGTTAGTAAAGTACACCCTTCGCGATGCACAGTTGTCTAATACAACTTCATACATCAGGCATAGCCCACTGCCGGGCTTAGATACACTTGTTATGGAGTTTAACTCGCCTGTAAACACCAATAATTTTATTGGGCTAAACAAACTATCTTTAGAAGCTAACCCCAACGATGACCAGTTAGAGCAGTTTCACTTCAATAATTTTGCCGAGATGGACTTTACAGTTACTGGCGATATGACTAACCCATTGCTGGATGTTACTTTTGATGGGCAACATATTTTTAATGGTGATATTGTTTCGGCAAAACCAAGTATTTTGATCATGTTGAAAGACGAAAACAAATTTTTGGCTCTTGACGATACATCTCTTTTAGACCTCTACATCAAATATCCCAATGAAAATACACCGCGCAGAGTAAGTTATTCTGCTGGCGATATGGTTTTTCATCCCGCTAATGTGTCAATGCTGAATAAAGACAACAAAGCGCAGGTGGTGTACACCCCAACTTTTAGCACCGATGGGGTATATGAACTTTTAGTGAAAGGCACAGACCGTAGTGGCAACCGCCCCGGAGACCCCGACCGGCAGCAGAACAACATTTACTTTGATTACAAAATAAGTTTTGAAGTAATTAATAAATCTACCATCACCAACATACTCAACTACCCTAATCCGTTCACCACATCTACACAGTTTGTGTTTACACTTACGGGCAGCGAAGTGCCAGATTATATGAAAATACAAATCATGAATGTGAGGGGCACTATAGTGAAAGAAATTTTTAAAAACGATTTAGGCCCAATAAGAATAGGTACCAACCGAACCGAGTATAAGTGGGATGGACGCGACCAGTACGGTGACGTACTGGCCAATGGGGTGTATTTTTACAGGGTGGTTACAAAAACAAATGGCGAAAAAGTAGAGCATAATGCTGAGAACTACGACAAGTATTTTAAGAAGGGCTTCGGCAAAATGGTAATTGCCCGATAGGGATTTACCTGTTACAACTTCACCCATACAATAAATTTATTTTTGCTGCAATGGAAAGCGATTCCGCACTTTACGATCAGGCCTTAAACAAGTTAGAACAAGAAATTGTTGAGCATGTGGGCTTGTTAGAAAAGAAGCAACTCAACAGCGATTCGCCTTTATCTCAGTTGTTGCAACGAGCCATAGATTTAGATGATGAAGAACTAGCTACCCGCTGCTACCTATTGCTCTCACAATACCAGTACCAGATAGTACAAGACCACCTTAAAGCATTAGAGTACGCCAAACTTGCGCTTACACAAAGCGAAGACATACCATCTCTTTTTTGGCGCATTAAAGTGTTGCTGAACGCTGCTAATTGTTTCCATGTTATCCGCAATTACCCGCAAGAGCATCAGTATTTGCAGCAGTGCCTGCAACTACTGGAAACTGATGCTTGCAAAGGTGCTGAGTACTATGCATTACATGATCAGGTCAATTATAGCGTGGGAGTCATGTACACACAAATGGGCTTGCATGGTATATCGCAACCATTTATTGAAAAAGCACTCAGTTATGCCCGTTTAATGAATCATCGCGCCAACCAAAGACGCACCAAATTGACGCTTGCAAACTTGATGTTGTACCGAGGGAAGTTAGACGAAGCACTGGCACAGTATTACGAACTGGTAGAAGAGTTTAAAGATGTGGAGGAGAATGAGCAAACCGCTATTTTGAATAATTACATAGGGTTTGTACATATAGAAAAAGGTAAATATGATATTGCTGAACCGTACATTCGCAACGCAGTTAGGATTCGAGAAGTATTGGGCAATGAGTTGCGTTGCAGCTATTCATACAGCACCTTGTGCAGATTGTTGTATTTGATGGGGAAAAACGAAGAAGCAGATTTATATCTTGATAAACTGAACAAGGTGATAGAGAAGTATCCTTACAGTTTTGACAAGCAAGTGCGCAATGATATTTACTACACCATTTTTGCTGCCAAAGGCGATTACAAAAAGGCATACGATCATTTTAGAGAATTAGATATTGCTTTTTTAGATCAAGAAGTGTTGGAGCATACCTTCGAGTCGGTGTTTAAAATAGAGCACGAAAAGCAGTTGCGCACCCGTGAAGAAGCAGACTACATTAAACGGATGAACGATGAAATGCGCCAACACGCCAAGCAAATGGAATTGCTCAACAAAGATTTAAAAAACTATGCTCGTACCGCTTCGCACGACCTGCGCGAGCCACTCAGAATGGTCTCTGCCTATATGACTATCCTTTCCACAAAAATTCGCGATCGCCTAACAGATGACGAAAAAAAGTTATTGGAATTTGCCGTAGATGGCAGTAAACGGATGGACGAAATGATTACCCGGATTTTGAATGCGGCTAAAGGAGAGAAGATTACATACCGGCCGGTTGACTTACAAAAAGTACTTGCTCAGGTTAAAGACAATCTGACTAAACTGATGGCAGAAAAGAAAGCAGAAGTGCATGTGGGTAGTTTGCCGGTAATTTTGGGAGATGATATTCAGATGATGCAGGTTTTTCAAAATCTGATTACCAATGCGCTAAAGTATAACACCAGCGATACCCCAATTGTACACATCAGTGCTGAAGGTGGGGTAGGGTATGTGCTTATTAATGTAGCTGATAATGGAGTAGGAATACCTGAACATCAGCGCGAAAAAGTATTTGAAATGTTTTCTAGAGTAGAAAACGAAAGTGGTGCAGATGGTACGGGTATTGGTCTGAGCACAGTAAAAAATATTATTGAAAAAATGAAAGGTAAAATCTGGATAGAAAGCAATGCGCCCACAGGCAGTATTTTCAAAATACAATTTCCAACGTTTACTTCCTGATTGTTGAATATTACATTACATCAAATGAAAGTTGTTGGTTTTAGTTTTATCCGAAATGCCGTTAAATGTGATTACCCCATCAGTGAGGCCATTCGTTCTATTTTGCCACTTTGCGATGAAGTAATAGTAGCAGTTGGTAATAGCGAAGATGAAACACTACAATTAGTGCGCAATATACATCCTGCAAAAGTTAGAATAATAGAAACAGAGTGGGATGATACGCTTAGGCAGGGCGGGCGAGCATTTGCGGTAGAAACAGATAAAGCATTTCAAGCTATTGGCGCAGATGCAGACTGGTGCTTTTATATACAAGCCGATGAAATAGTGCACGAAAACACACTAGATGCAGTTGAGTCAACTATGAAAAAAAAACTTCAACGAACAGACGTTGATGGGTTGCTATTTGACTTTATTCATTTTTGGGGCGGCTACAATTATACGGCTGCTTCGCACCGTTGGCACAAAAAAGAAATACGGATAATCAGAAACAATAAAAACATCTTTAGCTATAAAGACTCTATGGGTTTTCGCAAAAAGCCCAATGAAAAGTTAAATGTACTGAATTCGGGTGGGCTGATTCACCATTACAGCCATGTAAAACCACCCGAATTAATGATGAATAAGAGTATTGAAATGGATAAGCTCTGGCATAGTGATGAATGGGTAATAGAAAAATACAGCAGTATAGATTTAAGTAAGTATGATTACGATGGAATAGATGCGCTGCAATTGTTTGGGGGGGTACATCCGAGTGTGATGAAAGAGCGTATAGCACGTATGAATTGGCATTTTGAATACGATACCTCTAGAAGCAAAATGAAGTGGAAGTATCGCTTCCGTAAGTGGTTAGAAGATGAGTTTGGACTAAGTGTTGGTGTGTATAAAAACTATCGATTGTTACGCAGTTAATCCTTTTGTGCTTACATATTTTTTCATCTTCGCCCACGAAATACACCCTATGCTTCTTTTTCGCTGCTACCCCAGAATTACCGATTGGATATATATCACATTTGGCCAAAGTGAAAGTTTTGATTTTCGTTTTTTACCCATTTTTAGCTATGGTTTTTTTGTAGCTATGGGTTTTTTGGTTGCGGCCACTCTTTCTGCTCTAGAAATGCGTAGGCGCGAAAGGCTGGGCTTAATGAGAGGAGTGGAGGCAGAAATTACTCTTGGCGAAGCACCGCGCTATTTTGATTGCGCGCTCTATTTTTTGTTTGGATTTTTGCTGTTGTTCAAAGTAGGCGGAGTTTTTTCGTACCATGATATGCTGCGAACCAAACAACTCACCATGGCCGAGTATATGCTTCCTGGTTCAGATAATTTTTTATCAAAAATATTTTCAATATTACAATATGGCAATTGGATAACCGGTATTTTAGGCGGTGTTCTTTTTGCTGGGTTGTACTATTACTTTAAGAATAAAGAGAAACTGCCACAACCGGTTACTAAGAAGGTGCAAAACATGCCCAGCGACAATATTGGCGACTTAGTTGTACTTGCTGCGGTGTTTGGTGTGATGGGGTCTAACCTTTTTAATTTTTTAGAAAACCCCGATGACTACAAGAATTTTTGGAACGATCCGCTTGGCTCCATGTTTAGTGGTCTTTCTGTATATGGCGGCTTGATATGTGCCGGAGTTGCATTTGCGGTTTATGCGTATTGGAAAAAAATACACACCGGTTATTTGTTTGATTCGGTAGCCCCTAGCTTTATTTTGGCTAACGGTATAGGCCGAATTGGTTGCCATGTAAGTGGTGATGGTGATTGGGGTATTACTAACACAGCTACTAAACCGGGATGGTTACCCGATTGGATGTGGAGCAACTATTATGAGCACAACATTATTGATAGCGGAGTGCCCATATCCGGTTGTATAGAAGAACACTGTTTTCAATTAGCTCAACCCGCATACCCAACTCCTATCTATGAGTTTTTAATGTGCACGGCTATTTTTTTTATTTTATGGTCGTTGCGCAAACGTTTCACCAAAGTACCGTTTCTGTTATTTTTTGCTTTTACCATACTAATAGGTATTCAACGATTTGTGATAGAGCAATTTCGCGATTTATCTGGCCGTGATACTTATCATTTATTGGGTGGCGAGTTTCGCCAGAGTGAAGTCATTTCCATGATTATGGTATTAGTGGGCATCATCGGAATGATTTGGCTATGGAGGAAAAACAAATCATTACTTTTATCTGCAAGCAAATCATGAGTACAGCAAACTCCATAGCTCCTAAGTTAGCACCACCATTTCCAAAAGGTAAACATTGGTTGTTTGGTCATGCTATGTACTTGAAAAACCGCACAGTAGAAACTATTACAGATTTTGCCGATACGTATGGCGATTTAGTATCGCTTGCATTTCCGTTCAATAAAGTAGTGATTGCTACCAACCCTGAATATGCCAGATACATACTTGTAGATAACAATAAAAATTACCACAAGAGCTTGGCTTATGATGTGCTTAAGCTAATGCTGGGCAATGGCTTGCTCACCAGCGAGGGCGATTTTTGGAAACAGCAACGCAAACTCATACAACCGGCTTTTCATAAGCAGAAATTGGCTGCTCTCACTAAAATGATGAGCGATACATCTGCAGCACTGGCTCAAAAATTTGAGCATTATGCAATATCGGGCGTGTACACCGATATGTTGCCTGAAATGACAACTGTAACTCTTGATATTATCTCTAAAGCCATTTTTAGCAGCGGAATAGATGATAAAAAGGCGGAATACATCGGGCAACAAATTTTGGCGCTCAACGAAATGGCCATAGAGCGGTTAAATGATCCATTTAAGTTGCCCCCTGTTTTTCCCACTGCATTTAATCATAAATGGAAAAAGATTGTAGCTAATCTGGATGCAATAATCTATGAAATCATTAATCAGCGAAGAAATGAAGGCGTTTCTAAAGATGATTTGCTATCCATGCTTTTAGATGCTCGCGATGAAGATACCGGTGAAGCCATGGATAATAAGCAATTGCGTGATGAGGTAATGACGATTTTTCTTGCAGGTAACGAAACCTCCGCAAATGCGCTCACCTGGATGTTGTACCTTCTATCGCAAAATCCGGAGGCGGAAGAAAAAATGATATGTGAGATTGACGGAAAATTAGATGCCGGAGTGGAGTTAACCTTTGATAATGTATTGCAGTTTCAGTACGTGCGTATGGTGATTGATGAGAGCATGCGGCTGTTTCCTCCGGCTTGGAGCGTGGGGCGCAGAAATTATGAGGATGATACACTGGGAGGTTATCACATACAAAAGGGGACAAACGTATTGATTCCTATTATCTATTATCACCGCAGTGAAAAATATTGGGATGAACCACTAAAGTTTAAACCCGAGCGTTTTGCTCCAGAAGTGCGCAATAAGATAGATAGGTTTGTCTATTTCCCGTTTGGCGGTGGCCCTCGCCTTTGTATTGGCAATAACTTTGCGTTGATAGAAATGCAATTGATTCTGATTCAACTATACAGAAAGTTTAGATTTAGATTGAAACCCGGTTTTCAGGTAGATATGGAACCGCTTATCACCTTAAAACCTAAAGATGGGTTAATGATGAAGGTGGAACGCAGGTAGTTTTTTAGAAGGCAATATTTCCTTCTTTTAGTTTTTCGGTTTGCTCGGCTACAGACAGCGCTTCAATCATATCGCTTATTTCGCCATTCATAAATGCATCCATGTTATACATACTCATGTTTATGCGGTGGTCAGTAATGCGGCCCTGCGGAAAGTTGTAGGTGCGTATTTTGGCTGAACGGTCACCGGTGCTTACCAGTGTTTTTCTGCGGGCGGCTATTTCATCTTCGTGCTTGCGTACTGCGGCTTCGTATATTTTAGTTTTGAGCATTTTCATGGCATGCTCACGATTTTTGTGTTGGCTGCGTTCTTGCTGACAAGCCACAATGGTACCTGTAGGAATGTGCGTTAAGCGAACAGCACTCTCCGTACGGTTTACGTGTTGCCCACCCGCACCGGATGCGCGAAACACATCCATAGAAATATCACTCTCATTAATTTGAACATCTACCTCATCGGCCTCGGGTAAAACGGCAACAGTTACGGCTGAGGTATGCACCCGACCTTTCGCTTCAGTTTCAGGAACTCGCTGCACACGATGTACACCGCTCTCAAATTTCAGCTTACCATATACATTTTCGCCTTTAATATCTAAAACTACCTCTTTAAAACCGCCTACAGTACCTTCGTTGGCATCGGCTATACTCACTTGCCAGCCAAGGGTTTCGCAGTAGCGCATGTACATCCGCGCCAAATCTCCGGCAAACAAGCTGGCCTCATCTCCTCCTGTACCTGCACGAATTTCTAACAAAACATTTCGCTCATCTTCCGGTTCCTTAGGTACTAAAAGTTGTTTTAACTCCTCCTCAATCTTTAGCTTTTCTGCCTCTTGCATAGACAAGTCCATTTTCGCCATTTCGCGAAACTCTTCGTCCTTTTCGGTTTCAAGTATGTTTTTGTTGGTGTCTATATTGCCTAACACTAATTTGTAGGCCTCATATACATTTACAATTTTTTCTAACTCACGGTATTCTTTATTTAATTGAGTAAAACGTTTCATGTCAGATACCGTAGCCGGATCGCTGAGCGTTTTGCCCACTTCAATAAATCTGCCCTTTAAATTTTCTAACTGTGCAAACACTGCCTTTGTATTTTAGCGGGGCGAAAATAGGTAAATAGAGCAGAGTTTAGCACTCGGCTTACAAGAGGTTTCGGCAGCATCGGAAAGGTTATATATTCGCCAAAAATCAACATACACATGGTGGCATTATCTCTATCAGTTTTAACATTAGCGGCCGGGGTTTATCTGTTAATCAAAGCTAAAAGCGAATACCTGAGTGGTGTATATGTTCTGTTGGCTTGGTTAGTCATAGCCCTATCGTTGGGTAGTGTGGGTACCGCAAGCTACTCATTGCTGAAGAGCAAAAGCAAAAAGGATTGTAAGCAAACTTGCGAGCGCGAAAAATGTGGGGCAGAAAAGCCATCTTGTCATAAATATGGTGGCGCAGAAAAACAGGGTTGTGGCATGAATGGCTGCACAATGACAGGGTGCCACATGGAAGGTGACAGCTGTGTGCTAGATAAAGAAAAGTGCGAAAGCATTATGGGCAAAACTGCCTGCGACTCTATTGTTGCCTTGCGTGGTAAGTGCATATTCAGTAAAGAGGAATGCAAAGCCAGTGTTTGTGGCAAAGTATCAGGTAACTGTTCAAGTGAAGGCAAGAAAGAATGTTGTAAAAAACATTGATATAGGGTTTTAGTATTCCATCATCAATATTAATTTTTAATATATAAAGTGCCTCTCAACCGCGAAGCATATACCCGATACCGACTGATTGATGCGCGTTTGCGCAGAAAGCCCAATCCTACGTTTAATGATTTGATGGAGTATGTTAGCGAACAATTAGACAAGCCGGTGAGTAAGCGAACCTTGCAACTCGATTTGCAGGAGATGCGTTACAATCAAGCACTTAATTTTAATGCTCCTATAGAGTACGATAAGTATGGAAAGGCATATTTCTATGCCGATGAGCACTACTCTATTAATAATTTACCTGTAACTGCAGACGAATTGCATGGATTAGATTTTGCCATCAGCATCCTTCACCAATTCAAGCATTTACCCGCTATCAGAGAGTTTGAAGATGCTATTATGAAAATAGCTTCTACGGTTCAAATTAATAAAGAAGTAAGAGGGGAGGCAGATTATATTCAGTTAGATAAGCCGTACCGCATCAAAGGGTTAGAGTTTGTAGAGCCAATATTAAAGGCCATATCTGACCGAAGAGTTTTGCAGTTTAACTATCAAAAGCACGGTAGCGAAAGTAATGATCAAACTTTGTTGGAGCCGTACTTGATAAAGGAAAGTAAAAATTTTTGGTATGTGATTGGGCGAAGAATCAATAAGCAAGAAAAAAAAATACTCACTTTTGCTTTAGACCGCATTAGTGAAATGCGCATAACCGAGGTGGTGTTTGAAGAAGTACGGTTGGACAAGAAGAATTTTTTCAGCAATGTAGTAGGTGTAACCATAGGTGAGGGTAATCCCGAGAGAGTTGTACTCAGGTTTTCAGAATTGCAGGGTCGGTATATCAAAACTGTACCCATCCACCATTCACAAAAAATTATCAGAGATAAAAACGGCTTTTTGGAAGTGGAACTGCAAGTAGTTATCAATACCGAATTGAAAATGCAACTACTCAGCTACGGAGCTACTGTAAAAGTGCTGAAGCCAAAATTGTTGGCTGATGAGGTAAACAAAACAGCAAAACAAGTTATAGCGCAATATAAGAAATAGAACTGGTGGGGTACACGCTACTTAAGAGCAATGCCCATTTGATTGAGTTTGCCCGCTTCAAACCAACAGGAAAGCAGATAGTCTCCTACAGCGTATTCACAGTATCCGGAGTTGTAACTCACCAAGGGTTTTCCTAAAAGGTTTTTCAACTCGCTGCTATACATGCCAAAGCGCAAATTTTTAGGTAGTTTACCGGTAAAATTTCCATATACTGCACTTGTTGCATACAAGTGAATTTCATATAAAACTCCATTGCTAAGTATTAGTTCAATACCATCGCGGCTCAGGTAATGATTTTCATTAGCCATTTGGCAGTTGTAACCGGCTTTCAAGTCTTTAAGCTCAACACTGGCAGATGATTTTCCCAGAAAAGAGGTGAGCATATCGCCATCGTACTTATTCTGGGCAAAAGCAGTGAGTACAAAAAAGGCAATAAAAGATATGGTGTATAGTCTCATAATTAAGAATTTCATACGCAAAGTACGTGTATAATCCACAAACGTCAAGTTTTGTGCCGAAAAAAATGTTGCAAACATGCAGGGCTGGTTTATATTTCGCAAACTAAGAGCAAATACACATGAAAAAGAATAAACCAATTGCCGGTTACCATATGCTGATGATACTATCTGCTGTAGATGGAAAATTTAACGGTAAAGAAGACAGGATAATTGAAAAATGGATAGAGAATGAAATTCCGGTAAACGTAAACTTAGACCGAGATATGGAGGTTATCAGTGCCTTGAAGCAAGATGAATACATGATTCACTTTCAAAAATGTATGGCTGATTTTTATGAAGATAGCACAGAGCAAGAGCGCAATAAATTTTTGGAGTATGCCATTCAACTCACTAAAGCAGATAAAGTGATTACCCGAGAAGAAAATATTTTCTTGGATGAGCTATTTAACGAGTGGACAGAGACACAACTCTAAACTGCTTTTCTGACAAGTTCGGCTAAATTTGCGCCTTGTATATGCAAGATACTTACGAGATAAAACTCCCGCAGTTTGAGGGGCCTTTTGACTTGTTGCTGTTCTTTATTGAGCGCGATGAGTTGGATATTTATGATATTCCCATTTCAATCATTACAGAAGATTTTTTGACTTACATCCACAGTATGGAGCGGCTCAATGTGGAGGTGGCCAGCGAGTTTATTTTGGTAGCTGCTACACTTATGCGCATAAAAGCAAAAATGCTTTTGCCCCGCAAAGAGATTAACCCCATTACCGGTGTAGAGATTGATCCCCGCGATGAGTTAGTAACCCGACTGATTGAATACAAAAAGTACAAAGAAGCTACCGAGGCACTTCGTAAAATGGAGGAGGAGCGCCAAAGCATCAATAAGCGTGGTAACGCTGTAAACGAGAGCCGCGAAATTGCTGCACTTTTTGAAACAGAATTTGAAATGCAGAGCTTGACTATGTTTCGGTTGCTCAAAGCATTTCAAAATGTGCTTGATAGAGTGGCTCGTGAGAAGAACAAGGTTGTACACACGGTAGAAAACCCACCCTACACACTAGCCGGAGAAAAAATGTTGCTTTTAGATAGAATGACAACCAGCACAAAACTAAATTTTGTAGAAGCTTTTCAGGGAGTGGAGAACAGAGTCCATGCCATTTTTGTATTTCTTTCCATATTAGAACTAATACAAGAACAGAAAGTAGCTGTAACTATTGGAGAGGGATATAATAATTTTTGGTTAGAAAAACAGGATACCCCCACTGTAGAACAAGAGGAGATTTTACAGTAGTGCTATTGCCTAGTCATAGTTGAATTTGCCGCTATCCACACCATCGTAAATTATTTTTGATATGTCAGAAATTACTTTCCGTTGCGTTTCGAAATCATTTCCACGGGTCATTATACAAAGTAAGTATGGATGTTGCGGATGGTATATAATGCCACAATCATGCAATTGCTTAACTGTAGAGCCGTAAAAATCACGTTCACCAAACTTATTGGCCACTGTAACTCCGGCAGGTATATGTGCGGCAATACCACTTTTAAAAGAACTTCTGGAAAGGATTTCTAAAGCTGTCTCTGAGTATTGTTTATTCAAATAACTGGCATTGTAGAGTACTCTAAAAAAAGAGGAGTACATGCGCACCGACACAAAATCACTATTAGACGAGGGATTGATGCCTAAGTCTTGCATAATTTTGAAAAAATACGAATCTCCAATTTCGTTGAGTACTAACTGTTTGGCGTTGTTATCTGAGCCAATAATCATGTACTCAATAAGATTTTGAATAGTATAGTAATGACCGGGCACTATGTGCAAGCTATCGCTTAGGTTAATGTGTGTAGTATCTACTGGTGTATTGTAGTGGATTTTCTTTTCCAAAAAAGCCGGATTGTTTTCTGCCATTTTAAATGCAGCAATCATAATGGGTACCTTAAGCAAACTTGCAGGAGCGTAAGCTACATCTTCATTGATGCCAATCCAAGGGCCGTTGTTCATGTCGCGAAAGTACACCGCAATGTTGCTCGTTTTGCCACTTTGATTGCAAGCATTAGTATAAGTTCTTATTGTGGAGTCAAGTTGTGTTAGAGAATTCAGATCTGAAGGGGCAACGCAGTCGCAATCCCACAGTGGGCTGATGTAGCGGTAGCCACTTTCACGTATTTCAAACATGTTTTTGGGGGAAGCAATTGGGGGTTCTGATTGTTTTTTAGATTCAAGCAAACTATTTAGTTTGAACCCAACAAAAATACCAACAGCTAGGGCAATGGCTATGTAAATAACCACCAACGTACTTTTTCCTGATTTCAAAGGTTATCTGTTTTTATGCTTTGCAATGAAAATACATCAACTGCTAGCGGCACAGTGGTTGTTATGCTCGTTTATGTGTGATAGTAAGATAGTTCTATATACCGGTTACTACCAACTCTGTTCTTCTGTTTTTGGCTTTACCCTCATCGGTATTGTTATCGGCTACCGGTTTAGAAGATGCATACCCTTTAAAACTCATCCGTGTACTCTCTATTCCTTTTTCAGCCAAGTAATTATACACGCTCTGCGCTCTTTTTTCTGATAGCTCTTTATTTTTGGTTTCAGTACCGGTGTTGTCGGTGTGGCCACCAATTTCAATTTTGAGCGTAACGTTCTTTTGCAGTAGTTTAAGTACATTATCTAACTCTGCTATAGATTCATTTTTTAAATCATGTTTCTCTGAGTCAAAGAATACATTGTTCAATATTATTTTTCCCCCTATTTGAATTTTCTTTAGTCCGATATTTACTTCAAAAGGGGCGCCCTGTGTTACATTTTCTAATGAGATATGTTGTGAGTAAAACAGATAACCGTCTTTCATGACCTGTATGCCGTATTTTTTTCCGGTGGGTAATGTGGAAAGAAAGTTGCCATTCACTTTATCGGCACTCATAGAAGCATAAAGCTTGCCGGTTTCTAAATCATACACCTGTACATTGGCTTGTATGGGTTCACGGCTCTCGCTATCAAATACATTCCCTTTAATGTATGTGGTGTAGCCGGGGCGTACACCTACCGGCATTTCAAATCGGTAGATATCCATTTGGCCAAAGCCGCCATCACGTTCAGACGCAAAGTACCCGGTACTACCATCGGGGGTAATGTATATCCCTAACTCATCACCTGCAGTGTTTATGGGGTAACCGAGATTTACGGGTAGTCCCCATGAGCCATCGGCTTGCAGAGTGCTCATATACAAATCAAAATTTCCCATACCTGCATGACCGCGCGAGGAGAAATAAAGCGTTTTTCCATCGGCATGAAGAAAGGGGCGCATTTCATCAAACATGGTGTTGATGGTTTTGCCTAAATTTTGTGGCTTGCCCCAAGTACCATCTGCATTGAGGTAACTTACATAAATATCGGTGCCTCCTTCTCCATCACTGCGGGTAGAAGAAAAGTATAGCGCCTTGCCATCTGCTGTAATAAAGGGCTGGGTTTCGTACCCCGGAGTGTTAACTGGCGAGCCAAGGTTATTGGCGCGTTCCCATACATCGCCCACTTTTCGTGCCATATAAATATCGGCACTGCCTAAACCATCTCTGCGATCGGCACTGGTAAAAAATAAATACTTACCACTGGCTGATATGTTTTGAGCACCTTCTATGTATTGTTCGGTATTTATCATAGAACTAACGCCAATGGCCGGAGCAAAACCCGATGCGGTGTTTAAACTCCAGTAAATATCCTCATCCTGATATATCCCCTTACCAAAATGCTTTGTGAAACAGAGATATTTGCCATCAGCCGTAAGTGAGGGCATACTTTCGTCATCGGCAGTATTGATGTTTCTGCCCATGTTAACAGGTTTAAAATCTACCGGATTTTTGAGGGCATCTTTTGCAAACCCACAATCTACCAACATTTTATCTGCCTTAATCTTAGACATGCCCGATGTTTTAGGAAAAGCCAGATAGTTTTTGAGTTGCGTTTCAGCTTTTTCGTACTTGCTCAAATTCAAATAACACATCCCCAGGTTAAATACCGCATCGGGCGAATAATCAGATTGCAGAGTGATTGCTTTTTCGTATGCATTGGCCGCTTTTTCATAATTACGCATTACCCGCGATTGCAACTCGCCAATCATGAGCCAGGCATCAATAAAGTTGTCTTTTTCTTTAACTGCTAGTTGCAACAAAGAGTCGGCCATGTAAAACTTTTGGTACGCTATGTCCATATCTGCACGGTCGTAGTACTCTTTTGCTTTGCCTTTGGCTGTTTCTTTGGTGGTAATTTGAGCAGTGGCGCAACTCCCTAGTAGCGCAGATACAAACAATAGTGCAACCTGTATTTTCATTCTTTATTTATTAAAATTAAATTATGTATTTAAGTGGTTCTGTTTTGCTTTTTAATTCTAAATTCTTGTTGTTATCCAGTGGTTACGGTATGTTCATGTACTTGTGCACCTGTAAGCTTATTTGCCACTTGGGGTACTCTTTTACATAGTTGATAATCAGTGGTATCATTTCGTCACTTTTGTCCCACTCCGGTTGCAGATACAGTTTGCAGCTTGCATTGACCTGTGCTGCAAAATCTTCTGCAAACCGCAAATCGTTACGGTAGCTGATTACCACTTTCAATTCGTGTGCCGCTTTTATACATTCATCCAACGGGAGTTTGTACCGCTTTGGCGAAATACAAATCCAATCCCAAGTGCCGGATAGTGGGTGTGAGCCACTTGTTTCCAGATGTGTTCGTACACCATTGTTTTGCAAATGATTGGTGAGAGAATGTAGGTTGTGCATCAACGGTTCACCACCGGTTACTACGCAAATGGGAGCAGTTGTTGCGGTTACCTCTTGGGTGATTTTTTCTACACTCCATTTAGGGTGTGCCTGTGCATCCCAACTCTCTTTTACATCGCACCAGGGGCATCCCACATCACAGCCCCCTAAGCGCACAAAGTACGCTGGCTTTCCCTGATGGAATCCTTCCCCTTGAATGGTGTAGAAATGCTCCATCACTGGTAGTAAATCGGTATGTTTTATTGTACTGCTCAACGGATGCAAGTTGTGTAGAAAATATACTGCTGAGCGTATTGAATATCAACAGCATTACAGCAGGTTTAAAAAAAATAGACAATCCCAATTTTTGCATTTATTGGCAAATTGGAGCAATAGTTTGTGCAAAGATTATGTTCGTTTGTAAAATATTGGTCAAAACGGTGCGTCATACTTCTTACTTAAGAAGTAACTCATGGTCAACCTGGCAATTTCAATGGCAGATACTCAAAACGAATCTTTAAGTGAGGTAATTGTGCGCGAGCGCAGGCGACTGCTTGATTTTATTCGCAAGCGCGTACCTACACAAGAAGATGCCGAAGATGTTTTGCAAGATGTATTTTATGAATTAGTAAATACATACCGGATGATGAAGCCCGTAGAGCAAATGGCTTCATGGCTTTTTACGGTTGCCCGCAACAAAATCACTGATCGCTACCGCAAGAAAAAACCGGATTCGCTGGAAGAACATTTTGCCATACGTGCCGGTGATGATGGAGACAGACTGGATATATCTGATTTTTTGCCTTCACGTTCCAATTCACCCGAAACGGAGATGATGCGGCAAGCCATTCAAGAGGCCTTGTTGCAGGCACTTGGAGAATTGCCTGAAGAGCAGCGTCAGGTATTTATTTTACACGAAATTGAGGACAAGAGTTTCAAAGAAATTGAAGAACTGACCGGTGCCAATGTGAATACACTGCTCTCGCGCAAGCGCTATGCAGTATTGTATTTGCGCGGAAAGTTGCAGCAATTTTATGATGAATTAGCCATCTAAAACACAAGTATGAACAAGATAACTGCTATAGTACTGAAGGTAATTGGTGGAATAGCACTTTTTGCGGCAGCATTCTTTTTGCTGGGTTACATCACTATGCACCTTTGGAACTGGCTCATGCCTGAGTTATTTCACCTGCCGGTGATTAATTTTTACCAAGCCATTGGTCTTGTGGTGCTTTCAAAAATTTTATTGGGCGGAATACGCATACACACCGGTCCGTTTGGCCAGCGTAAACTTTGGAAAGCTAAATGGGAAAGTATGAGTGCTGATGAACGCAATGAGTTTAGAACTGAGTTTGCCGCCCGCTGCAAAGCTAAGTGGGGTAAAGACCAGCCGGAACCCAAAGCCACCAACTAACACTAAATTGCTCTAAGCAAAGTGCTTAAGCCAGTAATGCGTAGCGGCAATTTTCCAAACCATATTGGCATTAGATGTATCTCCTTTCTTGTAGTTGTCTACCAGTTGTTTCAGTTTTTCTGTTTTCATCCAGTCAAATTTTTTGTAATCTATTTCCAGTAGATGCTTTAACGGGCCATTCAGCCAACGTACTTCTCCAGGAGTTACAAACCCCTTTTTGTCTTTGCGTTCATATACTGCTTTTGGCAATACGTTTTTCAGCGCTTCGCGAAGTATAAATTTGGTTTCAGCGCGGTTGTTTATCTTCTCTTCTCTTTGTAATGTAAAAGCAAACTCTACCAAACGATGGTCTAAAAAAGGTACTCTACTCTCTAACGAGAAAGCCATAGAGTTTCGATCTTCAAAATGAAGTAATGTTGGGAGAGTGGTTTCCATCAATAGTACTAATAAAAGCTCATTGAGTTTATCGGGGTGATTATGGTTAAAGTATATGCGGCCCTTAGTTTTTGCATGAGTTAGCAAGGGATTCAATTTGCTGTACTCCAGATTAGAAATTTGTTGCTCATTAGTAAAGACTGATACCAAACTCTTCAGTAAAAAATCACGCTTCTTTTTAGGTGAAAAATGTTCACGTTCACTTAGAGCATTAAGCAGCGAAAGACCATTTCCAATTTTTCCTCTGCTAAACAAGCCGCCTATAATTCTGTAAAACGAGTGCAGGTAGCCGGCTAAATACTCATCGCTGCCTTGTCCATCAATCACCACTGTTACCCCTTGGCTTTTGGCTAATTGCATCAAAAAATATTGCGATATAAATGAAGACCCAAAAACCGGTACATCAGCATGGTAAGCCATGCGGTGAAAGGCCTCGCCCACCTGCTCGGTGGTAGGAGAGAAGAAATGAGGTTGAATATTACCATACTTTTTTGCCACTTCATATACAAAAGGCCTTTCATCTACACCACCTTCGCCTTCATAAAAAACGGTAAACGATTGGATGGGTGTGTCGGGCATTAGCGTGGAATACACCGATGCAATGGCCGAAGAGTCTAATCCACCACTAAGGCAAGTACCATTCTTTACATCACTACGCGAGTGCAACTCTACAGACCGAACAAATAGATTAAAAAAATGATGTTTCTTTTCTTCGAAACTTAGTGTAGATAGAGGACCGTGGATGTCAATTTTCCAATAAACATTCTCTGTTATGTTACCGTTTTGCCACACTATGTTAGTGGCCGGCTCTAACTGCAATATTTGCTCGTAGTAGGTATCTATGCCAAATTCACTCCAGCCCATTTGCAGGCCTTTGTTTACTTGCTCTATGTACACTTCTCCATTAAAACAAGGTGCTAATTTTAGTGGTTTGTACTCTGAACCGAAGTAAAAATCTTTGCCATAGGTTATGTAGTAAAATGGCTTTATACCAAACCGGTCGCGGCTGCAAAAGAGCTTTTGTTGAGTTTTGTCCCACAAGGCAAAAGCCCACATACCTACAAAGTGCTTTACACAATCTTCCCCCCAATGCTTGTAAGCTGCACACATTACCTCAGTATCGCCTGCAGTTTGAAAAGCATAGCCGTGTTTCTTTAATTCTTCCCGCAGTTCGATGTAGTTATATACCTCGCCATTAAATACTATGACCACATCAGCATAATGAAAGGGCTGGTTGGCTTCATCGCTCAAGTCAATAATTTTGAGGCGGTTGTGACCCAGCACCAACTGGTTTTCTATGTATGAGCAACTGGCCTCCGGCCCACGGTGCGTGATAGTTTGCAGCATACTGTCAATGAGTTGCTGCTGGTGGTTGGCGTTAAGTTGGTGGTTAATAAATCCGGCAATGCCGCACATGGGTGCGAATGTAAAAACACTTGCCAATGGTATGTGTAGTGATTGGTAGAAAACATAAAAAAACCGAAACAGTTTCCCGCTCCGGCTTTTTTGAAAGTTAGTTGGTAACAAAAATTATGCTGCGCCTTCGGCACACACAATAACTTTATTGTTTAGACACTCCACAAAACCACCGCCTATGGTTAGTTTTTTTTCTCCTTCAGATGTTTTGTACTTTACTTCGCCTTTTGCTAAGGCAGAAATGAGTGGTGCGTGGTTGCTCAGTATTTCAAACGACCCGTCTATACCCGGCAGTTGAACCAAAGTGGCTTCACCGCTGAAGAGCTTTTTTTCGGGGGTCAATATTTCTAAAATCATATCTTAATCTTTAGCGGTTGGTGTCATCACCAACCGAAATAATGAATTACTTAGCTGCTTCGGCTATCAATTGTTCACCTTTGGCAATGGCCTCATCAATGTTTCCCACCAGGTTAAATGCGGCCTCCGGGTACTTATCCACTTCGCCATTCAATATCATATTGAATCCTCGTATAGTTTCTTCAATTGGCACAAACACCCCTTTTAAGCCGGTAAACTGCTCGGCCACGTGGAATGGTTGAGATAAGAAGCGTTGTACACGTCTTGCGCGGTGCACTACCAGTTTGTCATCTTCGCTCAACTCATCCATACCAAGAATGGCAATAATATCTTGCAATTCTTTGTAGCGCTGCAAAATCTCTTTCACACGCATGGCACATCCATAGTGCTCGGAGCCCAACACATCTTCAGAAAGAATACGTGAGGTAGAATCCAACGGATCTACAGCCGGGTAAATACCCAAAGCTGCAATCTGACGGCTAAGTACCGTAGTGGCATCTAAGTGAGCAAAGGTAGTAGCTGGTGCTGGGTCAGTTAAGTCATCGGCAGGTACATACACAGCTTGTACAGAGGTGATAGACCCCCGCTTGGTAGAGGTAATACGCTCTTGCATAAGACCCATTTCGGTAGCCAATGTAGGTTGGTAGCCCACCGCAGAAGGCATACGACCCAATAGTGCAGATACCTCAGAACCCGCTTGGGTAAAGCGGAAAATGTTATCGATAAAAAAGAGAATATCGCGACCCCCTTTGGCATCGTTTTTATCGCCATCGCGGAAATACTCGGCTATTGTTAAACCTGATAAAGCCACACGTGCACGAGAACCCGGTGGCTCGTTCATTTGGCCAAACACCAGCGTAGCTTGCGATTGAGAAAGGGCGTTGCCGTCCACTTTGCTCAAATCCCAACCGCCTTCTTCCATACTATGCTTGAAGGCATCTCCATACTTAATAACGTTACTTTCGATCATCTCGCGCAAAAGGTCGTTCCCTTCGCGGGTACGCTCACCTACACCGGCAAATACCGATAAACCGGAGTAACGCTTAGCGATATTGTTAATCAATTCCATAATTAACACCGTTTTGCCTACACCGGCTCCACCGAATAGACCAATTTTACCACCCTTTGAGTATGGCTCAATCAAGTCAATAACTTTTATGCCTGTAAAAAGCACTTCAGCTTCTGTGGCCAAGTCCTCGTAGGCCGGTGGCATACGGTGAATAGGGTAGCCACCATTTTTACTTACTTTGATATTGATACCGTCAATAGCATCACCGGTTACATTGAATAAGCGGCCTTTGATGGCTTCGCCTACCGGCATAGTGATGGCTGCACCGGTATCTATGGCGTTCATCCCTCTGCTCAAACCATCAGTAGAATCCATGGCTACTGTACGTACAGCATCTTCACCTAAGTGCTGCTGCACTTCCAATATGATTTTTTGACCGTCTTCACGGGTTACCTCCAAAGCAGTCATAATAGGAGGAAGTTTGGCGTCTGCCGCTTCAAAACTCACGTCCACAACTGGGCCGATGATTTGTTTGATTTTACCGATGTTCATGTAAGAATATTGTAAAGTTTATGTGATTTAGCTTTAAAAAGTAGGGTTAATGCACGACTAACTTTAAAAGCGGTGCGAAAATAAACGGGTAAGGTGAATTACCAAACGTATAGTTGGCTAAGAAATAAACATTTATTACATACAGCTAACCGTAAATAGGGCGAGTATAGTAGCGATGAACAGTATGCACAAAACCAACCGGCTTACCTTATTTCCAGCACATCGTGCCACTCGGTAGTTTTCTCCATTACAGCTTTAGCAAAAGGGCAAAGGGGTAAAATCTTGAAGTTTTCTTTTCGGGCTAATTCTACTGCTGCTTCCACCATTTTTTTGCCTGCGCCTGTGCCACGTAAACTGTCGTTTACTTCGGTATGGTCAATAATCATAATACTTGTACCGGCCATGCTAAAAGTCATGTCTGCCAAATGGCGACCATCTTTTTCTATGTAAAAAGCGCCTTTGCTGCCTTGTTTGGTGTATTTAACTTCCATAAGTATTAGTAGTTGTTTAACGGCAATGTGTAAGAATGGTTACTTACAACTTTGCACTAGTCGTTCAATTTCAGTACAGCAATAAAAGCTTCTTGTGGCACCTCTACTTTGCCAAACTGGCGCATTTTCTTTTTACCTTTCTTTTGTTTTTCAAGAAGTTTACGCTTACGCGATATATCACCACCATAACACTTAGCGGTTACATCTTTGCGCATGGCCGAAATGTTTTCGCGGGCAATAATTTTTGAGCCAATAGCCGCTTGAATGGGAATCATAAACATTTGGCGGGGGATAATCTCTTTAAGTTTTTCGCACATTTTGCGGCCAAAATCTTCGGCCTTAGTGCGGTGTATCATAGAGCTAAAAGCATCTACCTGCTCGGCATTGAGTAGAATATCCAGTTTTACTAAATCACCGGCACGATAGCCAATAGGGTGGTAGTCAAACGATGCATATCCGCGTGAAATAGATTTAAGGCGGTCGTAAAAATCAAAAACAATTTCGGCTAATGGCATTTCAAAATGCAATTCTACACGGTCTTCTGTCAGGTAATTTTGGTTAATGAGAATACCCCGCTTATCCATACATAAGGTCATGATGCTGCCAATGTATTCGGGCTTAGTAATTACTTGTGCTTTGATGTATGGTTCCTCAATTCGGTTGATACTTTGTATGTCGGGCATATCAGCCGGGTTATTGATGACTATTTTAGTGCCATTTGTTAAGTAAGCATCATAACTTACCTGTGGTACCGTGGTCAAAATGGTCATGTCGTACTCTCTCTCTAAGCGCTCTTGTACAATTTCTAGGTGTAGTAGCCCCAAAAATCCGCAACGAAAACCAAATCCTAACGCAATTGATGTTTCCGGTTCAAAAACTAAGGAGGCATCATTGAGTTGTAGTTTCTCCAGCGAATCGCGCAGGTCGGCATAGTCGTCATTATCCATGGGGTAAATGCCGGCAAACACCATTGGTTTTACATCTTCAAAACCTTGAATGGCTTGCTCACATGGGCGATTAAACTGGGTAATGGTATCGCCCACTTTAATCTCTTTGGCATTTTTGATGCCGGTGATAATATAGCCCACATCACCGGTTTGCACCTCTTGGCGCGGCTCGAGGTCTAATCGCAAAATACCCACTTCGTCTGCTAAGTAAGTAGCTCCGGTGTTTATAAATTTTACCTTATCATCTTTTTTAATGCTTCCGTCTAAAATGCGGTAATAAGCAATTACACCACGGAAGGAATTAAACATAGAATCAAAAATTAAAGCGCGGAGGGGAGCATCTGGGTTACCTTTTGGAGCGGGTATTCTGTCTAAAATTGCATCAAAAATTTTCTCTACTCCCAGTCCGGTGCGTCCGCTGGCGTGAATGATTTCTTCGCGCTTGCAGCCCACTAAGTTCATCATTTGCTCCTCTACCAACTCCGGATTTGCTCCGGGCATGTCTATTTTATTTACAATAGGTATGATGGTTAAACCTTGTTCTACAGCCAAGTAAAGGTTAGAAATGGTTTGCGCCTGTATGCCCTGGCTGGCATCTACCAGTAGTAGTGCGCCTTCGCAGGCAGCCAATGAGCGAGAAACTTCGTAACTAAAATCTACGTGGCCGGGGGTATCTATCAGGTTGAGTACATATTTTTCGCCACCACGCACAAAGTCCATTTGTATAGCATGGCTTTTAATAGTAATACCGCGCTCACGCTCCAGATCCATGTTGTCTAACACGGTATCCATCATCTTGCGCTCGTTTACGGTTTTGGTGGTTTCTATAAGGCGGTCGGCAAGGGTGCTTTTGCCGTGGTCAATGTGTGCTATAATGCAGAAATTGCGTATGTTTTTCATTAGGGGCGCGAAGATAATGGCAAAGTTGAGTTAGCGAAAAGTGAGATTCGCTGAAGAAAAAGCTCGGGGTAATCTTGGCTACTTTCTACTGTAGTTAGGCGCTTCTTTGGTAATGGTAACATCATGCGGATGCGATTCTGCCACTCCTGCGCTGGTAATGCGCACAAACTTGGCTTGTTGCAATTGTTTGATGTTTTTTGCTCCGCAATAACCCATTCCTGCACGCAATCCGCCAATATATTGGTACATTACCTCTTGCACACTGCCTTTGAATGGCACACGACCTACAATTCCTTCGGGTACTAATTTCTTAATATCATCTTCCACATCCTGAAAGTAGCGATCTTTGCTGCCTTCTTGCATGGCTTCTACACTACCCATACCTCGGTAACTTTTAAACTTTCGGCCTTCATAAATAATAGTTTCACCTGGGCTTTCGTCAGTACCGGCAAAAATACTGCCTGCCATTACAGTATCAGCACCGGCAGCTATGGCTTTTACTATATCACCGGTAAACCGGATACCTCCATCGGCCACTACCGGTACGCCTTTGCGTTTACCCGCCTGACTGGCTTCATAGATGGCAGTAAGTTGAGGTACACCTACACCGGCCACTATGCGGGTAGTACAAATAGAGCCGGGGCCTACACCTACTTTCACACCGTCCACACCGGCATCTATCAATGCTTGCGCACCTTCTTTGGTAGCAATATTTCCACCTACTATATCCAGATTTTTAAATGTTTGTTTTGCTTTTTTTACCGCATTGAGTACTCCGCGCGAGTGACCATGCGCGGTATCTATACACACTACATCTACACCCACGCTAACTAATGCAGCTATGCGATCCATTATATCGGCAGTAACACCCACAGCCGCTCCGCTAAGCAACCTGCCGTGTGTATCTTTCGATGAGTTTGGATTGTCTCTTACTTTGAGAATATCTTTGTAAGTAATCAGCCCTACCAACGTACCATTTTTATCTACTACAGGTAGTTTTTCTATCTTATATTTTTCTAATGTTTTTTCAGCGCTTTTAAGATCGGTTCCTTTAGGTGCTGTTATCAACTCTTCGTGCGTCATTACCTGGCTCACCTTCTTTTTCATGTCTTTTTCAAACCGAAGGTCGCGGTTGGTGAGTATGCCCACTAACTTTTTCTCCTTGTTCACTATCGGAATACCCCCTATTCTAAATTCGTTCATTAACCGATGCGCCTGCCCAACTGTGGCGGTTTCATCTAAAGTAACAGGATCCAAAATCAAACCCGAATCGGCTCGCTTTACTTTGCGTACCATCTCGGCTTGTTTGTCAATACTCATGTTTTTGTGAATGATGCCAATACCACCTTCGCGGGCTATAGCAATGGCCAAAGCACTTTCGGTAACGGTATCCATAGCTGAAGATACCAGCGGTACGTTGATTTGGATGTTTCGGGTGAAGTTGGTTTTGATGCTGACTTCGCGGGGAAGTACCTCAGAGTAGGAGGGAACTAAAAGTACATCATCAAATGTAATGCCCTCAAAAGCGAATTTGCTGCCGGTAGTATTTTTGCTTGCCATGTGCAAACCTACACATTTTTTTTGCGTTTGGCAATTGGTGTTGCTGACGATTAGAAAAAAATACCGGTATAAAACTACTTGCCTTTAATGTTTAGGTTGGCTGAGGTGAGGTATGTGCCTTTGCCGGTGTACACCTTTATCTTGTAGTTGCCGGGGTCAAAAAACACCACTTCTTTCCATGCAAAATTCCAGTTGGCATCTACTTTTTGCGGCATGCGCGATATTTCTTCTTCTTTACCCGAATCACTTACATAGAATATGCGAAAGTCAATGTTGTCTGTGTTTATTTTTTCATCCGTCTTAAGTAAAAACTTGAGTACTCCACCATCATCATCAACCATAAATGAGTTGGAGATAACGGTGGGTTTACCTTCGGCAGTTACATCTTCGCAAAAGATTAAACTGTATTGTGCCTGAGCAGAAAAGCTAAGCCCACTTAGCAATAGCCATAAGCTAAATATACGGTACATACATAACAGATTTTACCTCATAAAGGTATATACTAAACTGTACTTAGCGCTCTGCTAACCTTCGGGGAAATGTGCATTGTGTGCAAAAGGCAACACTTTATTGTTTCTTAAAATCTAACGAAACGGAGTTAACGCAATATCTCATGCCAGTTTCAGTGGGACCATCATCAAATAAATGACCTAGGTGAGAGCCACATTTTCCGCACATGATTTCTGTGCGTATCATACCATGAGTGGTGTCTAACTCTGTCTTGATTTTTCCTCCGGCTATTTCTTTGTCAAAGCTGGGCCAACCGCAGTGCGAATCAAATTTCATATCAGATGTAAAAAGTTCGTTCCCGCATGCCGCACATACATATACCCCTCTTTCTTTGTGCAGGTAAAACTGTCCGGTAAATGGTCGCTCAGTTCCCTTTTCTCTGAGCACACGGTATTGTTCGGCAGATAGCTGCGATTTCCATTCGGCATCTGTTTTTACTATTTTGGTAGAATCATCATTACTCATATTGCTGGGTTTATGTTTTGATTTGGATTGGCCACAAGCAGCCAACTGAATAAATGTAAACGTAAGTATTATAGCGAGGCGCATAATTTTGTTTTGATTACATACGTAACAAATGCCTGTTTAAGATGTTTAGTTTGGCGGATTAACATGCTTTCACATTACTTAAACAATAGCGCTCTATCCACTGGATTGCTGCCAAAATAGTACGGCATAGCTGCAATGCTGTTGATTGGTTTGGTGATTATCAAATTTGCTTTTTTGCCGATGGTGATTGTGCCTAGAGGTTCCTCTACAGCCATAGCATACGCTCCGTTAATGGTAGAACTGTTGATGACTTCTTCCGGGCTCATGTTCATGTTGATACAGGCCAATGAGTTAACCAGATTCATATTGCCGCTTGGAGCAGAGCCGGGGTTGTAGTCAGTAGCTAATGCAACCGGCAGACCGGCATCAATTAGTTTGCGAGCAGGAGTGTAGGGTATTTTAATAAACATGCTGCACCCGGGTAATGCTACTGGCATTGTATGGCTGCTGTGTAGTGCTGCAATATCTTCATCATTGATTAGTTCAAGATGGTCAACACTTTTGCAATTGTGTTTTATTGCTGCTGCTACACCACCCAACACATTAAACTGGTTGACGTGTACTTTTCCCGGCAACCCATACTTTGCTCCGGCTTCTAAAACTTGCTCCATCTCGGCCACACTAAAATAGTTGTGTTCGCAAAAGACATCTATAAAATCAGCTAAACCTTCATCGGCTATTTGAGGTAGCATTTTTTGAATAAGCAAATTCAAATATTCCTGGTGATTGCTTTGATACGCTAATGGGTAAGCATGCGCACCCAAAAAAGTGGCTTTGATGGTGAGCGAAGAGATTTCTTTCAATCGCTTTATTACTCTTAGCATTTTCAACTCACCTTCATAAGTAAGACCATAGCCGCTTTTAATCTCTACCGCACCGGTGCCGTATTGTTGTATTTCTTCTAGTCGCATCAGCGCATCTTCCAACAGTTTTTCTTCGGGGGTTTCATTCAGCTTTTTTGCTGAGTTGAGAATGCCTCCTCCGCGTGCAGCTATTTCTTGGTAGGTGAGCCCTTTTATTCGGTCGGCAAACTCATTTTCGCGGCTGCCGGCAAACACTAAGTGCGTATGCGAATCGCACCAGGCCGGTAATACAAATTTATCGGTAGCGTCAATTACCTCATCTGCTCTTTCGGGGGTATTGGCCATTTCTCCAAAAGAGGCAATATGCCCATCTTCTATAAGCAGAAATGCACTTTCAATCTGCGGCAACACACTCATAGCTTGGCCTGCCACATATTTTACATCTGCATTTCTAATACCACACAACTTAGAAATATTTGTAAGTAGAATTGATTTTGCTGCCATACTCACGCTAACTTAAATCTTTTACCGGGGAGTGAATTGATTAAACCATTCATTTCCATTTCTAATAAAATGGCGGCTAAAACGCTACTATTTATTTTTGCTTCATCGGCCAAAACATCTATATGAGTTTCATCATTTTTGGAGAGCACGTTGTGTACCAATTTTTCTTCATCGCTAAGTTGTAGTGCTAATTTCTGCTGTTGATGTTTATGAGTTTTGGTTTCTAAATTTGTTTGCCAGTTCATGGCTTCAATCACATCGGTACCACTTTCAACCAAAGCCGCTCGGTTGGTGCGTATAAGTGAGTGGCAACCTTTACTGAACTTGTCATTTACTCTACCCGGCAGCGCAAAAACATCGCGATTGTAGGAGTGAGCAATGTTGGCGGTAATTAAAGCACCACCATCGGTGGCCGATTCAATAACCACCACACAATCGCTCATGCCGGCCACCACCCGGTTTCTATCAGCAAAATTTTCGGGGCGCATTATATCTGTTGAGGTGTACTCGGTTAGTAAACCACCATTTTCTAACATACGTTTTGCCAAAGCTCTATTTTGATTGGGGTAGATAGTGTTTAATCCATGCCCTAAAACTCCAACGGTGGGCAAGTTTGCATCTACAGAAGCCGAATGAGCCACAGTATCAATACCAAACGCAAGTCCGCTGAGCACCAGCACATTTTGCGCTGCAAGTTCCGCTATCATCCTTTTGGTTTGCTCTTTGCCGTATTCGGTGGCTCTACGGGTACCAACTATAGCTACCACCTTATCGGCATTTAGATTTGCATTGCCCTTGTAATACAGTAGCAGTGGGGCATCTGTGCAATCCAATAATCTGGTAGGGTAGTTGGTGGCTGCAAAAAAGAGAGGTTGAATCTGATGTTTTTCTACAAACTTCAATTCTTGCTCTGCAAGTAGCAGTGCCTCTGCACCGGCAATTTTTGCTGCCCGCTCAGCACCTATGCCCGGTACTTTTTCTAATTTTGATTTTGGTGTTGTAAAAACTTTTTCAGCACTTCCGCAATAGGCCAATAGGTTTTTGGCCAACACCGGCCCTACGCCATTTATCATTGTAAGGCCAATTCTATAGAGCCATTCATTGTTACTTTCGCCCATATTCCAATAAGTACAAATAAAAGAGAACTTTTTTCAAGTTTGCACAGATGAAGTACACGTATATGTTTTTTTTAGTAATGGTGTTGGCGAAAGTAAGTGCTCAGGTAAAATACAACGATAGCGGCCCAGAAAATAATTTTCGCTCAACTTCAAACCCACTGTATTGGAAAAATAAAATGCCCTTTGCAGGTTACTGGCAGCAAGATGTACACTATCAAATTAAAGCACAAGTGGATGAAACCACCGATGTGATTACCGGTGATGAAGAGCTCACTTACTTCAATAACTCGCCCGATACACTTCACTTTGTTTATTTCCATTTGTACCAAAATGCGTTTCAGCCCGGCTCTTATTTAGATGATTTGCAATACCACAATGATGCACACCCAAACTATGGTAAAAACGAAAATGCCCGCCTTGGAACTTTGATTGATGAGTTAAAAGCTAATGGCAAAACACTTAAAACAGTAACTGATAACACTATTTTAAAAGTATTTTTAAATGATCCGTTACCTCCCAACTCGTCAGTAAAATTGTTTGTCCGGTTTCGCACGTTCTATGATAATGGCAGTACCCGCAGGCGTATGAAAAAGTATAAAGCAGGGAAATTTAATCACTACAATGGTTGTCAGTGGTATCCAAAAATATGTGTATATGACCGCAAAAGTGGCTGGAATACCGATCAACACCTTAACCGCGAGTTTTATGGCGATTTCGGTACGTTTGATGTAGAGCTTACTTTTGCTTCTAACTATATAGTGGAGGCCACCGGTGTTTTGCAAAATGAAGCAGAAGTACTACCCGATACACTCAAGCAAAAATTAGACCTCCGCAATTTTAAAGATACTAAGTGGGACACAGTTCCATCAGTAATTATTCCTTACAAAAAAGGAGATAAAAAAACCTGGGTTTATCACGCAGAAAATGTACATGATTTTGCATTTACAGCTGATCCTACTTATCGCATCCACGATACTATTATCTATCCGGGTCGGCTAAATGGCGCGGGAGTGCGGTGTGTAGCTATAGTACAAGAACCACATGCCAGTGGCTGGCAAAATGCAGCTGAATATTTGGCAAAAATCATTACAGTGTTTAGTCGCGATTTTGGCGCGTTTGAGTATCCTAAAATAGTTGTTGCCGATGCGCAAGATGGTATGGAGTACCCCATGCTTACTTTAGATGGCGGTCGCGATAAGGAATACCGCGGTTTGCTGGTGCATGAGGTGGGCCATAACTGGTTTTATGGAATGATTGGCAACAACGAAACCTACCGCGCTATGTTAGACGAGGGGTTTACACAATTTCTTACTTCTTGGGGCTTAGAAGCCATAGATGGCGATACCATACCCTACAATTTTGGCCCCAAAACACATTGGTACTACAAGCGTTTTTTTGAACCTACAAACGTGCGCGACAACAAATGTTATTATAGCTATTTAAGCGATGCTATCATTTACAATGATGAGCCGCTTAATACCCACAGCGATGGGTTTAATGGTGCGCTGGGGCAAGGTGGCGGCTACCGGCATGTGTATGCCAAAACATCTACCATGCTTTACAATTTACAGTATGTATTGGGCGATTCGTTGTTCAGCGCATCAATGAAAAATTACGTTTGGCAATGGAAGTTTGCTCACCCTTACCCCGAAGATTTTAGAAACAGTATTATCCGGTTTACACATATAGACCTCAATTGGTTTTTTGACCAATGGATGGAAACCACCAAGAATATTGATTACAAAATTGGCAGAATTAAAAAAGGGCAATTTAAAGACGAATATGAAATAACTATTAAGCGTAAGGGGCGTATGCAAATGCCCATTGATTTGAGGGTGATTGCCCACAATGGCCAGGTTTATGATTACTACATACCTAATACTTGGTTCAATAAGTTAGAAGCCGGAAGCGGAAAATTAGATGATGGAAAATTGCAAGGAAGTACTTCTCATAACAACTCATCTGCGGTAACTTTGACTAAATGGTATGGTTGGGATAAACTTCAACCCAAGTATATTGCCAAAGTTAATATCCCTACAGGTATTAAGGATGTACTAATAGACCCCAGTGAGCGTTTGGCCGATATTAATATATTGGACAACCGTAAAAGGCAGCAAGTAGAGATTCGTTTTGACTCGCACATTTATCCGTTTCCCTCATGGAAAAAGTACCGCATTTACATGCGCCCCGATATTTGGTGGAATGCCTACGATGGATTTAAATTTGGTATTCATGCCGAAGGAAATTACATGTATGTAAAGCATAATTTCTCTCTTACAGTTTGGTTAAACTCCCATTTATTACAAGGCAGAAGCAGATACTATTTGAGTAATGAATTGCTCAAAAAAGCCGGTTATCTGAGTTACAATTTTAGCTACAGCACAGCCATTGACAAGGTGATTAAGCGAGGTACTTTTTATTTTCAAAGCCGCTGGTTGGATGGTTATGAAATGTATAAAACCGGCATAACAAAAAATTTTCCCCAAAACATATTCGTTGATGTTCATATCAAAGCATTTACCCGCAATAAAGAGGAATGGAGAAATTATCTGCTTTATCCTGAAGAATGGAGTACTATATGGACTTCCAATAAAAAATTTAACGCATCGCTAAATGTTTCTGCCACCTACAACTACAGCAAGCAAAACCTCAGCGGATTTGTTTTGGTACACTTGCGCAGTGGGTTGGTATCAAACTCTTTTAACTACAACTACATTACACTAGCCAATGTACTGCGTACCAGTTTCTGGAAATTTGATTTGCGCACGAGGGTATTTGCCCGTTATGGTACTGGTAACGATGTGCCCACCGAAAGTGCATTGTATTTTGCCGGTGGAAACGCAGAGGAAATGATGGATAGCAAATACTATCGTGCTGCCGGTTTTGTGCCGGCCAGTATGGCTAATCGTTACACTGATAACATTGGCCATTTACATTTTGCCGGTGGCTTAAACATGCGCGGTTACAGTGGTTATTTGTTGGCTGAAAAAGACAAGTATGGATTTGTAGTAGCTGCCTACAAAGGAAACAGCGGTGCGGCTATCAATGCTGAGTTAGATTTTAATCGGATAGTAAAAGTAAGGAAGCAAAAGCTAAAAGACATTTTTGCACTCAACACATATCTGTTTATGGATGCGGGTACTATTTCCTACAGCAACACAGCCGGGAGGCAGCAATGGAGTTCAGTACGGGCCGATGCCGGAATTGGCGCTACACTCACTATCAAAAAGTGGGGAGTGCTACAAAACATAAAACCTATAGCGCTACGTTTTGATGTTCCGTTCTTTGTATCGCATTCTCCTTACGCCAGCCAAAAACATATTGATTTTAGATGGGTGGTTGCTATAGGTAGAACCTTCTAGAGCATATATAAAGCAAAAGCCACCTCAATTGAGGTGGCTTTTTGTTAGTTCCTTATTGCCTTAACTATTGAGCAGCAGGAGCAGCAGCGGCAGTAGAGTCGCCAGTTGCTGGAGCAGTTTCAGTAGCTGGAGCAGTAGCTTCTACTTGTTCAGTTGCAGGAGCAGCATTCTCTTCTACAGCTGGTTCAGCCGGTTTGTTGTTGCAAGAAGCAAGAGCGAGCACTGTAAGTGCAGTCAAAGCGAAAAATACTTTTTTCATTTTGTTTTGGTTTTTGGTTTGGTTAATAAATTGACGGGCGCAAATAAAAATTTGCTTTTTCGTATTTCCAAATATTTCTTAAAAATAAGAGGGTTGGTTATCAACACTGTATAGCATTGGGTACAGTTTATTATTTCTCTCGGAAGAAAATATTGATAGGCACACCTTTAAAATCAAAGTGCTCGCGCAATTTGTTTTCTAAGTAGTTACGGTACGATTCGCGGATGTATTTTGGGTGATTGCTGAAAAATGCAAATGCCGGATGCTTGGAAGGTAGCTGCGTTACAAACTTGATTGTAACTAATTTACCATCCATGGCCGGTGGGCTGTACTGCGCAATTAATTGCAACATAATTTCGTTCAGCTTGGCAGTAGGTATTTTGCGCTTCATATTCGCAAACACCATTTCGATAGTTTCTATAATGCGAAATATGCGTTGCTTTTCGTGCGCTGAAATAAACACAATAGGCACATCGTTAAACGGTGCCAGTTTTGTTTTCATTAATGCCTCAAAATCGCGGGCAGTATTGGTTTCTTTTTCTACCAAATCCCATTTGTTTACCGCAATTACAATACCCCTGTGCTTGCGCACAGCCATTTTGTATATGGTTAAATCCTGATGGGTAATGCCTTTGGTGGCATCAATCACTATCAAAGCTACATCTGATTCGTCAATGGCTTTCACCGCTCGTATCACCGAGTAAAATTCCAGGTTTTCATGCACGCGCGCTCGTTTGCGAATACCCGCTGTATCTATGAGCAAGAGTTGCTTGCCAAATTTATTGTAATGAGAGTGGGTAGAGTCGCGTGTGGTTCCGGCAATTTCTGTTACAATGTTTCTGTCTTCATCTAAAAGGGCGTTTACTAGAGAACTTTTGCCTACATTGGGTTGCCCTACTATGCATACTTTTGGAATGTCTGAGGTTACTTCTTCTTCATTATCTAAACTGGTGCCTTCGGGTATGCGCTCAATTACGGCATCTAACAATTCACCGGTACCGGAGCCAGTCATAGATGCAATGAAAAAAATATTTTCCATACCTAAACTGTAAAACTCTGCTGCTTCATTTTTGCGGTCAAAATTATCCACCTTGTTCACCACCAGAAAAACGTTTTTCTGTGACTTGCGCAACAGGTTTGCAAAGTCGTCATCTAAAGCAGTGATGCCGGTAGTGGCATCAACTACAAACAAGAGCAGCGATGCTTCTTCCATGGCTATAAGCACCTGTTCGCGAATATGTTTTTCAAAAACATCGGAGCTATCGGGCACAAAGCCACCGGTATCAATAACATTAAACTTGTGTTTCCCCCAATCGCATTCGCCATAAATACGGTCTCGGGTTACACCGCTAAGGTCATCGGTGATAGATTTTTTTTCGCCAATCAAACGGTTAAAAAGGGTGGATTTGCCTACGTTTGGCCTTCCTACAATAGCTACGGTGAAACTCATATTAAGGTACAAAACACTGTTGTGCTGTGCGGTGTAAATGTATGAAAGTAGCGCAAATGCGTATTTTAGCGGAGGGTGAAGCGAAATCCAGCAAAAGCTTTTATGCCTTGTGTAGAGGTGAATCCATAAGTAGTATCAAACCGATAGTTGTTCGGATTATCAATTCCAACATTATTGTTGAACGGGTCAAAGGGCCTGAGTATGGGATCTTTTTGTATAAAGTTGAAGAAATTTTTTAACCCAAAATAAAGTTCAAACCCACTTTTGAATTTTTTGGTGAGCTGTATGTTTTGAATGGTGTACCATGGGGAGCGTTCATCGCGATAATCATCCGGAACTACCGATAGTAACATAGGGCTAACAATATTACCAGTGAAATCAATTGATAACTGAGGGCCGGGGAAGGTATAGCTCAAATAGTAGTTAGCCATGAATGGAGGCACATGCAGTACTTGTTCCAATTCTTTTTCTCCGTCATCTTCTAACTCTACTTCAAATACATTGTTATAGCTCAACCCAACTCCAAGTTTTAGGGGAAAACTAAAATTCAATTCAGTGTATAAGTTGAATCCCCAAGCAGTAGCTCCGAGTTTGTTGTTTTCGTAAACAATTAATGTAGGGTCATCATTGTAATCTGGTTCTATAATATTAAAAAACCGTGTGTAAAATACATTGGCATCAATGGTAAGTATGGCGCTTTTAAGTTTCTGTATTCTGGTGTAATTGGCATTGGCGCTAATAGTACTCTCGGGTTGTAGTTTTTCTTCAATGCTAATACTGCGCGAACCATTGAGAGCGCCAAAGCCCTCGTTAAGTAAGTTGGGTGCTCGGTAACCGGTACCAGCTCCAAGTCTCAGAATGTTATTACCGTTTTTGGTATTGTATTTATAGTTAACTCGTGGTGATACTACAAACTTACTGATGTTGCCGTATTCAAATCGGCTTCCTAGTACTAACTTATGTTGCGGGTGCAAATTCATTTCATCTTCAAAATATAAACTGCCAATATGTGATAAGGCAGGAACGGGATTTAGTGAATCGTTAGATAGTGGTGAGTTGTCGGTATAGTGATACATACGGTATGCAACACCATAGGTCAAGTTGTTGGTTTTATCCACTGTATTGTTTTGAAGCAGTTGTGCAAACACAGTCATTTGTGCGCCCCGGTAATTTTTATTTCCAAAGTCTGCACTCTGGCAATGGCGGCTAAGGTCGGCCATTAATGTAGTGGGGATTTTAAGCGGAAGTTGGGAGTTTATTCCCACTTGCCATTGATGAGTAGTTAGCGCTTCACCATATACTTCGCTACTGCCTCTGCGGTTAAGTTTGTATTGCATTTCTCCACCATATCTGCTTTCAAACAAATATCGCCCATACACATTGGTTGTAAGGTTGTTGGAATGTGGGATAGCGAATTTAGTGTAGAAGTTAGCACGGTTCAGCAGCGGCATATCCATAAAATTATCTTTATCCAAATCCCATTTCCAGTTAAAAAAATTACCGCTGGCGCTAACCAAAGCATGTGCCTTGCCGGCTCTGAAACTTCCAGTGATGTCGGTATTGGTTTCTAACATAGAGGTGAGCATACTGTTTACACTTAGTTTGGGAGCAGTTGCGGTTTTTTTTGTTTTAATATTAATAACACCTGCAATGGCTTCTGAACCATACATTGCCGATGCTGACCCTTTGAGTACCTCTATTTTATCTATCATTTCCATAGGTATGGAGTTAAGCGCATAATAACCAGCCAAAGCACCAAATGCCGGCACACCATCTATCAGAAACATCGTGTAGTTGCCTTCTAAGCCGTTAATTTGTACGTCTGATGTATTGGAAACTCCATTATCTATATCAGCAAACAAACCCGGAATCATGTTGAGCGATTCGTGCAAATTAGTATAGGGGTTTCGTTGAAAATGTTTAGTGGTGTACACGTCTATATTGGTGATGCTTTCGGTTTTTCGCACTTCTCTTTGCGAGCCGGTTATTACCAATTCGTTTAGGTGGGCATCTAAGGGCAGTAGTGAAACAGAGATAAACAAGCTTTGTCCTAACCCTACATTTATCTCAGTCTGGTAGTTTTCGTAGCCCACATAGCTTACTCGTATCATGTATTTACCTGCTATTAGGTTGTTGAAGTAAAACTTTCCGGAGCTATCGGTTAGTACACCCTGCTTTTGTTTAAGTAACTGCACAGTAGCAGATTCTAATGGCTCGCCAATAGAGTTGACCACCCTGCCTGAAATTGTAAAATCTGTTTGGGAATAACTAAAAACAGTGAACCACAAACTACATATCGTTAACCATGCTTTCATTCGCCCGAATCTAAAAATGAAAAATTAAGGGAAGTGGTTTCAAATTTGATACTAAAAACTATATTTGCGCTCCTTTTTAAAAGCACCCGTAGCTTAACTGGATAGAGCATCCCGACTTGGGTCGGGAAGGTTAGGGGGGACGGATAAAAAGGTATAAGCACCCGTAGCTTAACTGGATAGAGCACTTGACTACGGATCAAGAGGTTAGGGGTTCGACTCCCTTCGGGTGCACATACGGCTTGCCAACGCGAGCCGTTTTTTTTGCCTTTAACTTAGCTGGGTTGAGCATCCCGACTTTGGTCGGGAAGGTTAGGGGTTCGACTCCCTTCGGGTGCACATACGGCTTGCCAACGCGAGCCGTTTTTTTTGCATGTTGCTTAAACATTCCGAATGCATAAGCACAGAATGGGTTTTTACAAATCTAAATATTCTGCATCAGCACTTACGTATGAGCGCATGAGTAGTTTTATAGCAGTTTCCATACTCATGCCATCAAACAATACTTTGTAAATAGTTTGCAATATAGGGGCATTGGCACCGGTATGCTCCACAATCAGTTTACCAATTTTTACGGTGCGTACACCTTCGGCCACTTCGCCTAAGCTGGCTAATATGTCTTCTAATTTTTCGCCTTTAGCAATACGGTAACCTACTGTAAAGTTTCGCGATTTTGGCGATGAGCAGGTAGCTATCAAATCGCCAATGCCGGCCATTCCTAAAAATGCCTTTTTATCTGCACCAAGCGATTTGCCGATATAAATCATTTCGGCCATCCCTCGGGTGATAAGCATTGCGCGGGCGTTTTCTCCGTACCCCAAACCACTTAAAGCACCGGCTGCCAGTGCTACATAGTTTTTCAAAACTCCGGTTAACTCTATTCCCAACAAATCGCGGCTGCCATACACCTGAAACCTATCACTGCGCAGTGCTTCTTGCCCTTCACGAATCACTTCGTCAAACCGGCTGGCAATTACTGTGGCTGCTGGTTGCTTATCTTGAATTTCTGCCGCAAGATTTGGCCCCGCTAAAGAGCCAACCCGTACTATTCCGGTTTGCTCTAGAATTAACTCACTCATGGTTTTGATGTCTTTCAACCGAATATCTTCGGCACGAGCAGTGTTAAGATCAAAATCGCAGTGCAATCCCTTACTAGCATGTATCATCAGGTGATCAGGGCGCAGGTAGGGCGAAAATTCAATAATCATGTCCTTAAAATGCTGTGATGGAATCACCGGAAAAATCAGATAACATTCATTGGCCAATTGCTCTTTGCTGTTGGTGGGTTCAATGTTAATGTGTAGTGCATATCCTTTTGCCTGTCGCGTTCGTTTCCATTCTTCTACCACTTCAGGTTTACGTTCGTACAAAAGTACCCGTTGATTTTCGGCTAAGAGATTTGCTATAGCGGTGCCAAAACTTCCGGCACCTACCACTCCCACAGTTTTGGTTGTATTCATTTCTTTATCTCACGAATTGTCATCAATAATAATACAAATGCTATACAACATCAGGGTTAATTCTGACAGTATGAATGTGGTTTGTATTTCTACTTTCGCTCACTCATCAACCAATTCAACGAATACTTGTTTTAGCACAATATGAAAAACATATCTCTTGTAATTGCTGTAGCAACACTTATTAATTGTCATCAGCTATCTGCTCAAAAAAACATTCAACTTCTCGGCCACTTGCAATATCCCGGCAATGTATCATGCAGCAACCTCACGGGCTATGTAGATAGTGCTGGCAATGAATATGCGCTGGTAGGTACATCGCAGGGGTTGTCTATAGTAGATGTTTCTAACCCAGCTTCACCGGTCCAGAAATTTACAGTGCCCGGTGCTACCGGTCAGGGAGGTTTTTGGCGCGAAGTGCGGGAGTACAACGGGTTTGCGTATGTAACCACCGAAGAAACCAGCGGCTTGGTAGTAGTAGATTTACGCCATTTGCCCGATAGCATAAAGAGTCATCAAATTAATCCGGATGGTATGACCAAGAGCCACACCATTTTTATTGATGAAAAGGGTGTGGCTTATGTAAACGGAACTAACAAAGGACTGCTCTTTTTAGATTGCGCTGCCAATGGTTGGAATCCTCCATTGTTGGGTAAGTATGAAAATTTTTACGTGCACGATTGCTTTGCCCGCAACGATACTCTTTGGGCTGCTTGCATTAATGATGGTTTTGTAATTGCTATTGATGTAGCCAACAAAGCACAAACCAATAGTACTTCAAAGGTGTTGGCGCAGTGGAACACGCCACAAAATTTTTCGCATAACTGCTGGCTGAGCGATGATGGTAAATACATATTTACAACAGATGAAAAACCGGCCTCTTATCTAACATGCTATGATATTTCTGATTTGAGTAATGTTACTGAGACTGATCGCACACAAATAGAACCCGGCAGCAATACCATCATTCACAATACCTATTATTTAAACGATTACTGCGTTACCTCTTACTACACGTATGGCATTACAATACATGATGTTACACGCAAAAACAATTTAGTAGAAGTGGGCAGCTTTGATTCCTCGCCCAACTTTAGTGGCGATGGATTTAATGGTGCCTGGGGAGTGTGGCCTTATCTTCCTTCGGGTAACATTATTATTTCAGACATAGAAACCGGCCTTTGGATAGTAAAACCCACTTACAAGCGTGCCTGCTATTTAGAGGGAACCGTTCGCGACTCTGTTTGTAATACACTTTTGAATAACGTGTTGGTTGAAATTGTAGAAGACACCACAATAGACTATACCAATTTTTTGGGCAAATACAGTTTTGGTACACCAGATACCGGTACCTACACCATTCGGTTTTCTAAGCAGGGTTATGCTACTAAGGTTGTTAACGGTGTACAACTCATAAACGGTCAGCTTACTACTATTAACACTAAACTCATACCAGTTGCCACCACCAATTTGGTGGTACGTACGTTAGATACATTTGGCTTGCCGTTGCCGTTTGTAAAAGTATTGGTAACAGATAGTGCAGGTAACGATGTAGATGAGTTTGCTACAGACCTTAATGCCGAACATAAATTTTGTGATTTTGTGCAGGGTAGTTACACGTTTTATGCCGGAAGATGGGGAAAGATTACGGCTAAAGTTTCAAGAAGTATTACGGCTATTTCAGACACCATAACCTTTACCATTGCAAATGGATACTATGATGATTTTGTGATGGATTATGGTTGGACAGTGAGTAGCACTGCAAGCAAAGGTAGTTGGGAGCGTGGTAAGCCGGTTGGTACCGATTTGCAGGGAACACCATCTAATCCGGGGGTAGATATTAGTAGCGATTTTGGTGTAAAGTGTTTTGTAACCGGTAACGGTGGAGGCCAGGCCGGTGAGGATGATGTGGATGATGGCAACACTATTTTACGTTCCCCACTTTTCAATTTGCAGGCATATACTAACCCAAGCATTAGTTACTATAGTTGGTTTTACAATGGTGGCGGACAAGGTACAGCCCCAAACGACTCTTTAGTAGTTCGGCTTAGTAACGGAATTGATACGGTTACCATTGATAAAAAAACGGCTGCTTCTGCTATGAGCCAATGGACTTTCTCAAAGATAAGGGTAAAAGATTTTATTACGCCTACTCAAAACATGCGCATAGAGTTTATTGCGATGGATAATAATCCGGGTCACTTAGTAGAGGCAGGTTTAGATGTTTTTACAGTAACAGATACTGCTGATACAGATACCATTATCGGGTTAGAAAATGACTTGATGCTAAAGCCAACTTTAGCAACCATACCTAACCCTTTTCAAACTAACTGGGTGTTGAATGTTAAAGATGCACCGGTTAACGCCACGGTTTTGCTGTCAAATACCTATGGCCAAAAAATGTTTGAACAGCAAGTAACCTCTACGCATCAGGTATTTGAAATGCCTTCTCATTTCAGCAATGGCGTGTACTATGTACAATTACTACAGGCCGGTCAAATTCTTGCTTATACAAAGGTGCTAAAGTGGTAACAACTACCGCGATGCGTTTGTGAAAATAGAGAATATAGTAGTGCCGTAATTTTTGCTTTTGTAAAAATGCGGGTGCTGTTCAAAGTTATGGTTGGGGTTGTGTTCTAATATAAACCACCCTTCGCCATCTACTAAGTTGTTTTCAAATATCAGGTCTGGTATAGTGTTGAGGTTAGGCAACGGGTAAGGCGGTCCGGCAAAAATTACATCAAATTTTTCGGGAGATGTTTTTATGAAATCAAACACATCCATTTGCAGTACCTTGATTCCTGTTAGCTTTTGTTGTACAGCTGTTTGTTTGATAAATGTAGCACAACGTGCAAATATTTCTACTGTGGTTATATCGTTACATCCTCTTGATGCAAACTCATAGGAGATACTGCCCGTGCCACCAAAAAGGTCTAGTACCTTTATGTTTTCAAAGTTGTAAGAGTTGTTTAAAGTGTTGAACAAGCCCTCTTTAGCAAAGTCAGTAGTAGGGCGAGTGGGAATATTTTTAGGTGGTTCAAAGCGCAGCCCTTTTAGTTTTCCTCCAATAATTCTCATAAAGCAAAATTGTAAAGCGCGTAGTGCAGATGTTTTGGAAACAAATCAAACGCCTTTGAAAAATGAATGTTTTCCGGTTTTTGAATGAAAGAAATATTAAGGAAGTATCGGTAACACAAGTCGTATATTTTTGATTGTATGTCCACTTCGCCTATTAACACTAACTCAGTTTTATTCCGGTCAATCTTTAAGTCATTGGCACACAAAAGCAAGTAGTAGATGAAATCGTTAGCTGCTTGAAAACTAAAACGGTTCATCAACTGAATTTGTTTTTGTTCATCAAAACACAGCACATCTAAGTAATCGTTACCCACTTGTACAAATAGTTTGTCGGTGGTGTCATCCATATACGCTACCAACTTTTTTAGCAGTGAAATGTTCATGTGTTTCCAATGGCAGTTACTAAACAACTCAAACGCAGTTTTCTGGAGCAATTCACTTTTGCGACTTACCACCGAAAGTTGTAACGTGGATAATGATTCGATATCTGAATTCAATGGATTGGTTAAAAACAAAAACTCATCGGGCACCAGTTCGTAATTATTATCCGATGCAAAAACTACACTGCCGAATTTGAGATTTAGCAACTCATCTTTCTGTTTGATGCTACGTATAGTCTCACACAAATCCACTTCTGTTTTGATATGGTGTAAGGCATATTTTCCGAAAAAAATAACTTGGCGGTGTACGTTAGAAAGTATAAAGTATGCCAACTGCTGAAAATTTGCAGTGATATGCAAAGTAAGTGTAGATGGCAGAACAGAAGCATCTACTTCGCCCACAGAAGTAAAAGAGTTTTTGAGTTGTGCACCCGTCATGCCGCGAATATAATCTTTGATATGGGTTGTGTTTTGGTGCTGTTGGTTTATGTTTGGCAACATGAAAATGTACGAGCCGAGAAATCCGAAGTATAAAGAATACACAGAATACAAGATTTCACTCAACGAGTTTATGCGCTCGCTGGGCTTTGTAATTAATGAAATACAGCCCGGCTATACAGCAGGTTTTTTGGATTTTGCTAAAATACACGAACAGCAAAACGGATGGTTGCATGGCGGTATAACTGCTGCTATACTAGATATGGTAGAAGGTTTTGCTGCCTATTCGTTAGTGAATGATGGGCAACAGGTTTTTACAGTAGATGCGCGCGTATCCTACTACAACCCGGGCATTGCTCAAAAATTTTATGCAAGGGGTTGGGTAGATAAACCCGGCAAGCGGTTTCATTTTTGCGAAGGCGAGTTGTATTACATCAACGAAGCAGGCGAGGAGATAACAGTGGCAAAGGGTTCATCAACAATGGCAGTAATTTGATTATTTTTTATTAGTTAATGGCACAGTTAAACGCATCATACAAAGAGATTTTTCGCATCAGTTTACCACTGATACTTGGCAACCTTGCGTGGACTTGTAATGGACTTTTTGATACTGTGTTTGTGGGTAATCTTGGTAAAGTTGAGTTAGATGCCATAGGTTTTGCCAGTGTGTTTTATTCTGTGCTTTTTATGATGGGCTTTAGTTTTACCCGTGGCACTCAAATACTCATAGCCCGCAGTATGGGTGAACTAAATCGAAAACAAGTAGGTAATATATTTGATAATACCCTCATATCTCTCACCTTGGTTTCACTGATGCTTTTTGTGTTTATCAGAGTTTTTTCGAATGAAATACTTAGCTACATGCTCCACACCCCCGAAATTATAGCCAAGTGCGAAGAGTTTCTGAATTACCGTATTTGGGGCTTGGTGCCCAGTTTTATCACCTTCATTTTTATTGCGTTTTACAGTGGTATTGGCAAAACAGAAATATTAGCCACTTCTGTTGCTATTATGACAGTACTTAACATTACACTTAACTACGGTTTGGTTTACGGTAAACTTGGTTTGCCGGAAATAGGTATTGGTGGTTCTGGTATGGCTACTTCTATATCTGAAACTGTAGCTGTAGCCGTACTTTTTGCAGGTACATTTATCAAAAACAGAAGAAATGATTTTTCGCTTTTTAAGTTCTTGAAGTTTGATTGGAAGTTACAATTTCAAATGTTGCGCGTTTCTGTGCCATTAATGTTACAGGCACTTTTTGCGGTAGGTGGATGGTTGTTGTTTTTTGCTAAAATAGAAGTTGTACTAGGGCCAGACCCATTAGCGGTTTCTACCATCTACCGCCAACTTATCTTGTTTTTTACGATACCCACATGGAGTTTAGGTTCCACTGCCAACACATTGGTGAGTAACTTAATGGGGCAAAAAGACATAGCCGGGGTAAAACTAGCCATTCGCAGAATTAGTTTAGTGAGTTTTGGTTTTGCACTTTTTTCTTGTTTTGTTATATTTCTACTTCCTGATTTTTGCATAGGTATTTTTATCAATCAGTTTGATAGTGCCGATATTCTACCAATGGCAAAATCTGCTCTGCCGGTTATCTTTTTGGTTTTTTTGTTGATGAGTTTTAGCAACATCATATTTAATGGAGTGATCAGCGTAGGCGATATTTTTGTCGCGCTTGGAATTGAAGTAATCGTTGTGATTCTTTACATCACCTACTTTATGTTCATACTCAACCAACCATGGGCAAACATCTGGTGGGTTTGGACAGCCGAATGGTTATACTGGATAGCCATGTTTAGCTTATCGCTGATGTACTTTAAGTTCAGAAAACTTGAAGTTGTTTAGCAAAATATAATCTGAAATTGCTATCTGATTAAGGTAACACTTCCTTTGTAGTTACTATCGCTGTGGTTATTTAGCCAAACAAAACTGGCCACGTAAGTATAAACTCCGTTTGGTGAGGGTGCTCCTTTGTAGTTTCCGTCCCATCCAAAGTTGATATCGTTGCTTTCAAATACTTTCTCACCTATCCGATTAAACACCATCACATTCATTTGCTTTAGCCCCGGTATGTTTCCAAAAATTTGCCATACATCGTTGGCTCCATCTGCATTGGGGGTAAAACTGTTTGGAATAAACACCGTGTAATTTGGTACTACAACCGCTGTAATCTGCGCACTATTGCTACATCCGTTGGAGTTTGTAATTGTAACGGTATAAACAGTGGAATAGTTTGAACTGAATACAGGTGATGCACAATCATAGCAACTTAAACCTGTAGGTGGTTGCCAGTTGTATGTTACTGTGCCGGGTTGATTGGTAGTTGTGTTAATCTGTATAGAATTGCCAATATCGGTAACGATAGAATCTGGCGTAACGCTAAGCAACACTTGCAGTGGCTCATTAACTATTGCAGTATTGCTTGTTGTACAACCGTTGGCATCGGTAATCAGTACGGTATAGTTGCCCGGGCTTAGTGAAGTGAATGTACCAGTGTTATTAGATGAACCTCCTGATATAGAGTAAGTATAAGAAGGAGTACCACCGTTGGCAGAAGTATTGATTGTGCCATCTGTGTATCCAAAACAACTAACGTCTGTTGTTAGCGAATTGGCTGCCAATACTGTAGGTTCTGAAATTACTACATTAGTAGTTGCTGAGCAAAGGTTAGCATCGGCAACTACAACAGTATAATTTCCTGCAGCAAGATTGTTGAATTGTCCGGTAAGTGAAGTCTGGAAGTTAACCCCATCAGGGCTTGCACCGTAGCTATAAGGTGTAGTGCCACCTGCTGCATTCGCGGTAATGGTTCCATTAGATTCTCCAAAGCAGATGGCATTTGTGGCAGTAGCATTCAGGTTAATCTGTGCGGGAGAGGTAATCACCACAGATACACTGGCCACGCAATTGTTGGCATCTTGCACAGATATGCTATAGGTGTTTGCAGAAAGTAAACTAGCAGAAGTACCAGTACTTACATTAGGAGTCCACTGGTAGTTGTAGGTGCCTGTACCGCCATTGGCTGTAACATCAATTGTACCATTAGCATCGCCAAAGCAAAGGTTATTTGTGTGCGATTCTGTGAGTGTTAATTGTGTGGGTTCTGTAATTGTAAATGATGTAGTAATGCTGCAATTATTAGCATCACTAGCGGTAACATTATAGATGCCGGCTAATAAAGAACTTGCGTTATCAGTAGTGCTTACGTTAGGGCTCCAAACGTAACTGAATGCTCCTGTTCCACCCGAAGCATTTACCATTGCAGTGCCTGTTGGAACCTGATAGCAAGTAAGGTCTGTTTGTGTAGGAGCAACGGCTACTGCACTGGCTGGGGTAGTGAGCGTATTGCTGCCTATTACGGTACAATTATTTGCATCAGTTACCGTATAGTCATATTGACCTGCATTCAGCGAAGAAGCAGAGTTAGATGTGCTTACATTAGGGCTCCAAGTATAATTGTAGTTAGTGGTGCCACCACTAACTGTTAATGTAATACTACCATCAGTACCGCCAAAACATTGCACATCTTGTGCTGCGGAAGTTACACTTAGCTGAAGAGGTTCTGTAACTGTAGCGGTAGAAAGAACAGAACAGTTAGCGGCATCGGTTACAGTAATGCTGTACGTGTTTGCTGTTAATGAAGTGGCAGAGTTACTACTGCTCACATTTGGATTCCATGTATATCCAAAAGGAGTACCAGCACCACCCGATGAAGTAAGGGTAATGCTACCATCATTTCCTCCAAAACAACTTACCGGAACAATTGCCTGTTGCACTGAAATGGCTGTGGGTTCTGTAATAGTAGTACTGCCGGTTACAGTACAACCATTTGCATCAGTTCCGGTTACTGAATAAGTAGCTGCAGATAAACCCGTGCGATTAGCCGGTAGGATACCTCCGGGGGCCCAGTTGTATTGTACAGTGCCAGTTGCATTTACAAAATTGGCAGTTGCAGTACCATCATTGTAGCCATTGCAAGTAACATTTGTTGAAGTGAGCGATAAACTTTGTGCTGCAGGTTCAGTAATAGTTTCGCTCAAAGCCACGGTACATCCGTTAGAGTCAACCAGGTTACCCGCATATGTATTTGCCGGAAGGTTAGGAATAACAATAGTGCCCGCAGTGGGAATATTATTGCCCAAAATTGTGTAAGGGTCAGTACCACCACTCACAGTAATGGTTATAGTTCCATTGCTTGCTCCGGGGCATGTAACATCAGTGTGAGAAGTAGTAGCATTAAGTGGCGCAGCGGGCTGGTAAATAGTATCTTCAAAAAAGCGGACACACCCATATGCATCTGTAATTGTGGCATTGTAAATACCTGTGTCAAGTCCCGTGGGATTACTACCAGATACAGTTGCAGGTGTCCAAACAAAATTGTAGGGTGCGGTACCACCCGTTACATTAAAATTAAGCGACCCGGTACTTTGACCATGGCACAAAACATCTTGACGGGTGTATGTGTAACCCAAAACTGTAGGGGTGTTCACCGTTGCTGTGCCAGTAGTTGAGCAACCGTTGTTATCTGTTACGGTTACTGTATAAGTACCTCCTATTACATTAGCGTTGATGGCTTGAGTAGTGAAGTTATTCCAAGCATAAGTATAAGGTTGACTTCCACCGGTAACAGTTGCAGTTACACTCCCTTTACCGCTGTGATAGCAGCTGTCCATTACTGCCGTAAGTGTGGCCGTTAAAGATGGTATAGCCGATACTGTACCTGTGGCGGTGCCTATACAGCCGTTATTGTCAGTAACGGTAACTGTAACGGGGCCAGGTGCCAGACCAGTTTTGACAGGGTTGTTAGGTCCTCCTCCGCTCCACGCATACGTATATGGTGGTGTACCTCCGGAACTGACTGAGGCAATGGCTTGTCCATTATTTGCTCCCGCACATGTTATACCGATGGTGCTTAATGTTACCACCATACCTGCTGTTGGCCCGGTAATAGTAACTGTTCCCGAAAATGCGTGACCGGGGTTAGCATCCGAAAAGTTATACGTGTATGTACCCGGTGCAAGGTTGGTAGCGGTAGCACCGGTTTGCCCATTGCTCCATGTGATGTTTGCCGTACCGGTTACACCGGTAACGGTAAGCGTGGCTGTTCCATTGTTGACCCCAAAACAGGTAACATTTGTTTTGGTAACACTAGATGTAATTCCGCAAGGAAGTTGAGTAATTGTTTCGGTGTATTGAAGCAGTGCTGAGCATCCGTTAGCATCATTGAAATTAGCTATCCAAGTACCCGCAGGAAGCGAAACAGTATAGCCCGGAAAACCTGCCCAAGTTACGTTGTTGTAAGGCGGTGTTCCTCCGGTAATGGCTATTGTAGCTGACCCATTACCGGCACATGGCGCGTCAATGTGTGAAGTGGTTGCTGTTAGTGGTGGTGGCTGATTGAGTGTGTATTGTGCGGTAGTATTGCAAGTACCGTCTGTAACAGAAACCACATAAGTACCAGCGCCAACACCCACCAAAGTAGGGCCAATTAGGGGGCCGCCATTCCATAGATAAGAATAATTGCCAAAGCCACCAGATGGGGCTACGGTTATGCTGCCGTTAGTGCCACCATTGCATGGCGGTTGATTGTATGTAGGGGCAAGTGTAATAGGCGCAGCTACTTGCACCGCGTGAGATGCCGTGGCTGTACATCCATTATAGTCAACTACGCTTAACGTAACTGTGTAATTACCCGGGGTAGTATAGGTGTGTTGTGTGTTTACAGTGGCAAGTGTGGGGTTATTTACAGTAACCGGAGGCGATCCATCACCAAAATTCCAGGTCATGGATTGATACTGCGGCAAAAAATTTGTAACGCACGCGGGTACAAAGTTAAACGGGCTAGATTGACCCAAACACGCCCTTGGGCTATATTCAAAATCAATAAAAAGTTCGTATTGGAAATTGCTGTAATAACAATCTCTTTGTGAAAGGTTATAGAAGCCAAAACGCCCGGGTTTGAAACAATCATTTTGGTCAAAAATTAAATTGCCGTCAATATAAATAGTGGCATTGCTGTAACTCAGGTAGAGGTCAAAGTCATGATTGGTCATCCACCCCCATCCGGCTGAGCCAAAGTTGTTTTGTACGCAGGTAAAGGCAGCGTTATTCTGATGGTTCCAAAACTGTGGTGTGTAGGTTGATGGTGGCAATACTCCTAAGCATCTGTTCAGCGACATTCCTTTAGACGCACCACCTTGATTATCTTGCTTCCAATCGTACAGCCAACAATCAAAAGTATCTGTAGCTCCCATTGGGTTCAAAAAGCTAAATACAAAGCCCATAAAATCATCATCTGTATCAGTGCTGCGAAATGTACCGCTGATGTGTACATTCATCATATCAAATGGAGTGACAAAAAATGTAGGGTCGCCATTAACAGTTTGGTGAACACTTGTCCCCCCCCCTTGTACAACCCAATTCCCATTTCCGGGGTTCCCCACTTTAATCCACGGGTTAAAATTTACGTTGGTAACGCATTGCGATTTTGCAACAATTGCTACTATCAAAATACAAGCAGCGAGTAAAATTTTTTTCATCCAAATAGGGGTTAACTATGGTATTATGCTCTAAAATAGCAAACAATGTATTGCAGACAAGTAAATGGCAATTTTGGTTGCGCATAACCAAAGTCAAATGCCAACATTTGCGAGTTGCGGAGTAAAACGAATTGTCCTGTCTCTAACTAAATTCTAAAATGTAACCTGTGCTCTGGCAAAAAATTGGGTGCCCATTTTGGGAGTTCCCGGGAAACTTTGCCACTGGTAGTTTGCCACGTTATTAACGTTAATGGAGAGTAGCAAACCCTCATAAAACTTGGGGCGATAGCTGATTCGTGCATCTAACAAATAAGCGGGTTTTACATATCCAAAATACACCGATGAATTGGCTTCATAACCCATCTGGTACCGGAAAGTAGTGCCCGCGCTGATACCCACTTTTTTATGCGTGTAATCTAGCATTACTGAGGTTTTTAGTTTGGGTGCATTTAGCGGTACGTTTTCGCCTGAAGATAATTTCAACTGGTCTTTGTTAACCCATGATAAAGAGCCGCCCGCCTGAAGGAGGTGTTCATCGTCCTCTACTGCGTTGTACTGAAAGCCAAAGTCAATACCAAAAACATCTAAGCGACCAAGATTTTTGTACGTGAGGATGTAGTCGGAATTTACTAAAGACGAATCATTGGGGGTAATGGTACCCATTGGAAACTGGTAGGTAAGTACGTTTAGTTCATCCCAAACACTTCCCTGTACCGATGGCACAATGCTTGGGTTTTGTAAGGAAGGATTTCCATCTAAAACACTAACCAATAAACTATTCAAATCGCCATTTTTTTCATAAAGATTTTGATACAAAATACCGGTGGTATCAAAGGCGCCTAAGTAGCTTTTGTTGTCTAAAACTACTGCGCCAGATGCAGAGCGGAGTGCACTTACGTAATTGCTGGTACGGGTCCAAAATAAATCAGCTTGTAGTGAGAGTTTATTGAACAGTAACCCCTTATATCCTAACTCTAAGGTTTGTGTGGTACTGTTGTTTATTTTCTTTAAGTTTTCAAAATTTTTGACGTTTTGTATGCTGCTTGCCAGATCTTTAGTTTGTGCAAAGTTGGCATAGTCAATAGAAATTTGCTCTGCGTTGTTCACCGTGCCGCCAGCCCCCTTTATCCCATCAAAAATCAGATTGACCAAACTGTTTGCCAATACAATGTTGCCTCCTAATGCATTGCTGAACGTATTGGTTACGTATTGCATAAGAGAATCAAACATAGGGGCGTTAATGGTTTTATCGCCAAAGTTTTTCCATTGCCCTTGTTGAGAGTTCCAAGGTGCGGTTTTAAACTGTACTACCTGTTCTCCGCCTTGTGTGCCAAAATTGTAGGTCCAGCCGTAAGGGTTGCCAATGCCGCGTACGTTTATGCCGTTTGGTATTAGTCCGTTTGATAAATCTAGAAACTGATTAAGTGTGTTTGGAGCATCAAATGCTCGGTTGTAGGTAATGCGCAAATTGTGGCCAATTGCCGGTTTAAATACCAAAGCTGCTCTGGGGCTAAACGAAGTACCTTTTGGTCCTATAATGCTGTTGTAATCAACACGGAATGCACCCACTACTTTCAACCATTTGAGTGGCTCGTAGTCGGCTTGCAAATAGCCACCTGCCTGAGTTACATTATCTCTTTCTTCAAAACGGCCGTTAATTGTTCCCTTGGTATCGGGGCGTGTCATTAAAAGATCAATTCCATAAATTAATCCTAATTTTTCAATCGGATTGATAGAGTGTTGTGCTTGCAACACGTGTAATTTTGAACGGTCTATGAGCCGCTGCACTTTGTAAGCAGAAGGTGGCATTGAGGAGTTGTAATCATTGCGAGATGACTGGCTGAGTTGCGGAATAAGAAATGTATTTCCGGCATTACTACTATTGATAAAATACTGAACATACAGGTTTTTCCAAGTAAAGCGGGTTTGTAAATACCAGTATATCCAAGCACCGCTGGGGCCGCCTGCTGCAGCAGCACCAAGCCCTGTTAACTCTATGTTTCTAGCACCGGCCAAACCACCATTAATGGTGATGGTAATATCATTAATGGGTTTAATGTCAAAGCGAGCATCGGCTGTAAACTTGCGTATGCGAAAGTCTTTTTGAAATCGCTTGATGTCTAACTGTAAAGTAGAGTCAATAATTTTTCCGTTAGCATCTGTTTGGTAGCCAAGGGTATCGGGTATAAAAACTTTGCCATCTAAAGCAGAGCCAAACAGCAAGCTATCTCCATCGTACGGTTCGCGGCTATCGTAGTTGGGGTAATCTACTCCCTGAAAATAACTGCCCGATATTTTGTAGCCAAACTTACCATCAAACAGTTTACCGCTGTGGCGTATTTCCGGATTGATAATATTGCCTGATACTAATTTGCGTTTAGCTAACCCCACCACGGAGTCAGGGTTAGGGTTGCCGGTGAAAAATTCATTTCCATAGCGCCCAATTTTTGCTTGCTGTGCAGATTTGTCCAGTACAGTAAAGCCGCTGGTCATGGCTACGGTGGTTTCAAACTTTTTCTTTTGGTCTAATGGAGATTTGGTCATGATATGAATTACACCGCTTGATGCGTTGGGGCCATATAATGCAGAGGCCGGGCCACGTACTACCTCTATTTTATCATAATCTAAATTGCTGGTAGGCACTAGTTGGTAAGCATTTACACGCAACGATGGCACAGACCCAATACGGTTATCTACCACATTGAGCACAGAGCCCGAAAAAATATTGTTGAACCCGCGCACCACTACGTTGCTACTCACTAAACCGGTACGCATTACATCTACGCCCGGTGTGGTTTTAAGCTGCTCTACCGGTGTTGTAACTACATTTCGCTCTAGTTTTTCGGCACCAATTACTGATACAGATGCAGGAGCATCTAAAATCTTTTCTTTTTTCTTGGAGGCAGAAATAACTACCTGGTTTAACCCAACTCCCGACTCTGCAAAGTCAACATTCTGTACATAATTGCCCTGATTTGAGTTTATGCTAAACTCCTTGCTATCATAGCCGGTAATACTAAAAACTAAGGTCTTTGCATCTTTGGGCACCTCTAAAGTATAATTGCCCGAAGCATCGGTAGTTGTACCTAAGTTTGTGCCTTTCACTAGCACCGTTACACCGGCAAAGGGCTGTTTGTTTTCATCTTGCACGTTTCCGCTGATACGAATTTTGTCTTGTGCAAAAACTGTAGCGCAAAGAAGTAGCAAAGTGGTGGCGAGTAGATGTTTCAATTGCATACGCAGGGGTTATTTTTAAGGGTTTGGTTAAAATGCCAACGGCAATATAGAAATTTTGTAAAAAGCCAAAATTTGCACCTGTCAGTTTGCCATCTCACGCACTCCAAAACTGAAAAACCCCATTCCGACTAAAGCCGGAACAGGGTTTTTCAAACAGGAACTAAAAATGTTAGACCGAAGGAGCTTGCTCAGCATTTACAGCCGGAGCAGCTTTCTTAGCTACTACTTTTTTCTTAGCTTTTTTTTTAGCAACTGGTTTTGCTGCAGCTTTAGGGGCGGCAGTACCTTGCTTTTTAATAGTCAGTTGTTTTTCTAACTGCTCAATACGCTTTTGCAGTTTGCCTACTTCTGAGCTGCTTAGTTTCACAAACTTGTGTACTGCTTCGTTGTACTTGGCTTCTAAAGCAGGGCGCTGTGACTCTACTTTTTTAACTGCTTCGCTAATAATTTTTTTACCATCGGTTTCGCTTACTTTACCTTTGCGTACCAATTCGTTTACTGATTTTTGAACTACCTCTGCAGTGGTTGCAGCTAGTCCAACGCCTGAGTAGAAATACTTTTTCAGGTTGTCTTGAAAGTTGTTTGTTGCCATGTTTGAAAAAATTTGGTTTGGTTAATAATGGTTCGGCTTTGTCATATACAATGCCAATTTTTTGCAAGTATGCTTTGCCAATATGAAGTTATCATCTCTTTATTGTCATGTGATTGTGGCTAAAACCCTTGATGGTAGAGGGTTTTAGCGTTTTTTGTGAATGTATCCTGTTATTTTTTAGCAAATTAAAGCAGAAAGTGTTACAAGTATTTCTGTCATAACGTTTTGTCAGTTTGCGCATATTTTGTCAGTTATTCACGCAGAGTTTCTATTTTTCATCGCGCTTTCAAAAAGCATAAAACAATAAATTGCTTAGTATGATGAATCTATTAACAGTGCTATACGCTGTAATTGGTGTAGCGGAAGTTTATGCAGAGATTACTCAAAACTCAACGCTACGTTTTTTTACTAAGCCATTGCTAATGATAGTACTGATTGCCTACTATCTAAAAGGCGCGGGCGCTTTGAATGCCTTTCATAAGTTGATGGTAGCCGCTTTTGCGTTTAGTTGGGTGGGCGATGTGGCGTTGATGTTTGTACCGGCCTCTGAAACAGATACCTTGCTGATGGGAATAACCAAGAACCCTAACTACTTTTTAGTGGGCTTGGTTGGCTTTTTGGTTACGCATGTTTTGTACACTATAGCTTTCTCCAAAATCTCTGAAAGCAAACCTGCTCTTTTGCCACAAAAATTTTGGGTCACTATACCGTTAGTAATCTATATGATAGTGCTTCTTATATTGTTAGTTCCAAGCATTACAAGCAATCCGCTGACCAAAGATTTTTTGATTCCGGTGTTGGTGTATTCTACTGCCATAGCTGTAATGGTAGTTTTTGCCATCAATAGGTATGGCCGAGTTAACGAGAGCAGTTTTGCATTAGTTTTTGCAGGGGCATTGTTGTTTATGTTTTCCGACTCCATCATTGCCATCAATAAATTTCTATACCCGTTTCCAACAGCTGGGGTATTTATTATGGTGCTGTACATTACAGCTCAGTACCTGATAGCTAAAGGTGCTTTAAGGCAAAGCAACAGAGCTTAATCAAAACTATAGATAATCAATTTTAACTTCCAGTGCTGCAAACTTGCGCACCATGGCACTTACACCACAGTATTTTTCTTGCGATAAACTAACTGCCTTCTCCATTTTAGAGCGGTCAATTTCAGGTAGTTCAATCTTGTAAATCAAGCGGACTGTGTGATATACTTTTGGGTGCTCATCTGTAATATCGGCCTCTACTTGTATGCTGAATTTCGAAAAGGTTACCCTCATTTTGTTTAATATTTCTACTACATCTATGGCTGTGCAGCCCGCTAATGCAGATAGGATAAGCGCTTTAGGGCGAAACCCTTGCGAAATGCTTTCCTCCGCACCATCAATAGGTAAAGTTCTTCCGTTTTGATTGATGTGAAATAGTTCGTTGTTTTGCCAGTGAAGTGAAATTTGGTGTGTAGCCATGAAATGGATTGTTTTTAAGTATCGTTACAGTTGCTATATTGCGCAAAAATTCAGAACATGAAATTGATGAAATTTTTGATTGCATTTTTAGCAATTTCAACACTATTTGCGATTTATTCGTGCGAGAAGGAATATAGCTACGGCCCCAAGATTACTGTAGTGAAGCCCATATTCAACGACTCTGTAAAAGTGAACAAGAAATTAGCAGTTAAAACAGAGTTTTATGATATAGATGGCTTGCAGACAGTATCGCTTAATGTACACGCCAAACTGAAAGGAAATATTGATACGCTGTTGTTTACATCACTCTTTACAACACAAGGTGTAGAAACTTTTAAATTAGATACCTCACTCACTTTTGCTCAGGCATTTGGTGCTATAACCTTGCATTTTCAAGCAAAAGATTTTGACGGTACTCCCAGCGAGCAGGTTAGTTTTGTGAAGGTATATCAATAATGCACGTTCACTCACACGATCACTCCCATTATCACTTACACGCCAACGAACGCAGCACACGAATTGTAGTCATCATTTCGTTGGTGGCTATGGTCTTGGAGTTGTATTTCGGCTACCTTATCAATTCCCGATCATTGATGATGGATGGATGGCACATGCTGTCGCATGTATTGGTATTGGCTTTGGCGTGGGTAGCATATGTTTACATTGCTAAAAAGCGGGAGTTGGTTACTCCTGAAAAACAATCGCGCATTATTGCACTCAGTGGCTTTGCCAGTGCAGTAATTATGTTGGTTATCACTGTGTTTATGGTTTACGAGGCCATTAAACATTTTAGAGAACCGGAAATTGAAGTAACCATAGAGGCCGTGTTAGTGGCTGTATTCGGATTGTTTGTAAATGCGCTGAGTGCTTATTTTTTGCACCGCGAGGAAGAGAAACGCGATGTGAATATGCATGCTGCTTATCTGCATGTGGTCAGCGATATGCTAATTAGTAGTTTAGCTTTAATCGCATTAGTAGCGGCACAATATTTTAACCTAAAAGTACTGGACCCGATTTTTGCCTTAGCGGCAGCAGTGGTTATTTTGAAATGGAGTACTGAGCTAATACGCAAGAGTTGGCGTGAAGTGGTGGGTTTTTAAACTTAACTTAAGTCAGCTTTTTCTTTTTAACCACTAAATAATATAAGGCAATAAGTAGTAAGCCGGATATAAAAAATATTTTTGCATACAATCTTGTACCGTCATCATAAAAAAATTCGCCCACCATCCATACACAGTTGGCGAGTATCCAGCAGCACACCGCCAGATTATGAAATAAATCTGCTTGCTCAAACCTCGATTTCCAGGCGATGTAAAATGCCATCAGCACAGTAGGGATGACCATAATCATGCCGGCAGTTTTAAAGTCAGAGACCCAGCAGGTATCTTTTATTAACCAAAATACGATGTGCAAATTTTCATATTCGCGAATGCTCTTCATCATGATTCAAAAAATTATACACAACATTACACAAATGCACAAAATTATCATTCATGCTTGATGCGTTAGCCACAGTTAAAACACCAATGCTTTTCCGTAAGTTGTATTCAGATTGCATTTGGAGTATACCCGTTAAAGAACAAACTATTTTCCTCACTTTTGATGATGGGCCGCAGCCGGGGGTAACCGATTTTGTGTTAGATGTTTTAAAGCAACACAATGCCAAGGCCACTTTTTTTTGCATCGGTGAAAATGTAAAGAACAACTTGGCGCTTTTTCAGCGGTTAAGTGACGAAGGACATGCTGTAGGCAACCACACATTTAATCATCTCAACGGGTGGAAAGCAGATAATAAGCAGTATTATGAAAACATAGAATTGTGCAATCGGCAATTAGATGCTTACGCCACAACCTATAAGGGGAAAAAAATTTTTCGGCCACCCTACGGCAAACTTTATCCTACACAATATGGGTACCTTAAAGAAAAGTACAGTGTTGTAATGTGGGATGTGCTCAGTTTTGATTTTGATTTAAATGTAGATAAGGAAGAGGTGTTGGAAAATATTTTAAATAATACCCGTAGTGGCTCGGTGGTTGTGATGCACGATAGCATTAAAGCAGCAGCTAAAGTAAAGTATGTATTGCCTCTTTTACTGCGTCATTTTTCAGATAAAGGGTATAAGTTTGCCGCTATATGTTAATTGATACTCACGCTCACCTTTACCACAAAGAATTTGAAAAAGATATTGAAGAGGTGCTACAAAGATGTGCAGCCAATGGAGTTAAGAGAGTCTATTTGCCTGCAATAGACACCCAAAGCCATGAGCGAATGCACCGGTTGTTGCTAAAATCCGGCCTACAGGAGGTAGAGTTACAGGCCATGATGGGGGTGCACCCATGCAGTATTAACGAACACTATCTGGCAGAGTTAGATACGGCCTATGCTTATCTAAACAATGGTTCTTATTGTGCCGTTGGAGAAATTGGGTTGGACTTTTACTGGGATGTAACCTACAAAGAACAACAGTTAGCGGCATTTGATGTTCAAATCAATTGGGCTACTGAACGCAAACTACCTATTGTTATCCATAGCAGAAATTCTACTCAAGAGTGTATAAATACGGTAATGCCCTATGTAGGGAAATTAACAGGCATTTTTCATTGCTTTAGCGGCACTTATGAGCAAGCCAAGCAAATTATGGATTTGGGATTTTACTTAGGAATAGGTGGAGTGGCTACGTATAAAAATTCTAACCTGATAGAAATACTCCAAAAAACAGGACTCAGTAGAGTAGTATTAGAGACAGATGCACCATATCTCTCGCCAATGCCATTTAGGGGTAAGCGTAATGAATCTTCATATATTAGAAATATTTGTGACCACCTATCGCTTAAATTGGAATTAGATACTGCTGAGATAGAGCGAATAACTACAGACAACGCTTTAGCTGCGTTTAGTTAATCATTTTCTTGCGAAACTGAACCAATTCGGCACGATTTTACGTACTTATACACAAATGCTGTGCATTCTATCTTATTGACACGCAGTACATTTTGCGGTTCTCCACATTGAGTGTACGTACGTTTTAAACAAAAAAAACGCAACACTACTAAAAAGATTTATTCCAGCAACTTTTTAGCAAATAAATAATTACACACATTTTTTTAGGGTAAATCGTTGATTTTGTGTCGGTTGTTTGCGGAGTTACAAGCTGGCAGTGACCCTTAACCTCGTAGTACATTTTAAAACAAAACCCAAAAAATCTACTATGGAGTACGTTATTACCCTTTTTGCTGCATTTGGCCTAAACGCTACTAATGTTGACAGAGACATTGTGAGAGTTGAAACCCGCACATTTGTTGAATACACCAACGCTCAGAACGTCAAAAGATTTGTTGAGGATGAAACCACTCGTCCAGCAGAAGTACCAGCTGTTTATGTAATAGTTGAGGAAGTTGAGCCACCAACAAAATAGTTTGCATTTATCCCAATTTGTTAATAAGTAAATCAAAATATTATGCCAGCAATAATCATCAAACCTACAACCGTAGATCAGTCTGTTGGTTCAGCCAGCAAAAACTAGAATCAAATTATTAACCCCCTGAGAAACCCGCCTGAAATGGCGGGTTTTTTTTTGAGTACAAGTCCTTTACTTTATTTCAGAAAACAGTAAGCTTGTATATATTTACCCAACACACTAACCCCTGCATGAAACATCTGTTTACCCTCGCAGCAGCGCTGTTTGTAATTTCATTGCTATCAGCCCAGCAAACTACATTCAGAATACAATATGACGTAGCCATTTTTGACTTGCCCGGAGGGCTAGCGCAAAGCACCACCGGCAGCTATGTAATGTCCGGTACCAATGCCAGTTTAGGTACTCAGGGCAACATGATTCAGATTTCGCAAAATGGTACCGTACAATGGGCAAGAGCATACTCTGCCAGTGGTATCAGTACTCAATTTACCGATGTAAAGCGAATTACCGGGGGCGGCTATGTGGTAACCGGTTCTACCGGAAGTGGTTGTTTGGTAGCCCGTGTAGATGCCACCGGAAATGTGGTTTGGGCTAACCGGTACCGAGTATCCGCATCTACAGGAAGTTTAGAGTACGGCAACCGTATTCTCCCGACTTCGGATGGTGGGTATGTAGTTGCAGGCAGTGTAAAAAGGGTAGATCCGGATGGCGCAGGCGCAATTGCCCGTCAAGATTCTTCTAAAATGTTTGCCATGAAAATAGATGGCAATGGAGCGCTACAATGGATGCGGGTATTTTTTTACACCACCACATTTGATGATGATGATAATTTGAATGATGTAGCAGAAGTGAGTGATGGGTATGTGTTTGTAGGAAGTGCAACTATTGTAGGAGGTGATGGGCAAAGCGATGCCGTTATCTTAAAAACCAATACCAGCGGTACTTTGCAATGGTCTCACCGCTGGGGAAACAGTAATAGCGAGGGGGCATACGCTATATTGAACACAGGAGCCAACTCGGTAATGCTTAGTGGTGATGATAATGGCAGGGCATTCATTTTAAACGTTAATACCCCAAATACCGGCCCAACTATAACCGGTACAAACAGTTTATATACTACCAGCGGTTTTTCTGCCCTTGGTTCAAGTTTAGTAAAGACTATAGATGGGCATAATACCATTTTTGGTACGCGTATAGGTATCACGTTTACACCGCCCTTTTTGGATTACAGTGCTTTTGTAATGAAAACCAATTCATCTACCGGTGCTGTAATGTTTAGCCGTACGTACAACTCCGGGTTTGTTTCCATTTTGCCGGTAGGCATACAGGTAAGCGATACCGGCTATATCATGAACTCCATTGCCGCCACTCAAACTTCTACCAGCTATGATTATGGAGTGGTAAAAACAGATAAAGATGGATTGCAAAACGGTACTACTTGTTCGCCTAATTCACCTACGTTTAGCAGAAGTAATTATGCACCTACCTTTAATTCATTTACTTCTACAGTAGTAACCACCGGTGCAGCCAGCACTGTTACCCTTAATTCTGTTAGTATTACGCCCGGTACTACCGTTGTTTGTTTAAATGTGGCATGTACACCACCTCCTGTGCCATCATTATCATTAAGCAATAACAACGTATGCCCCGCTACACAAGTTACTTTAAACGCATCCGGTGGAACCGGTGTTACTTACAAAGTATATACCCAAGCAACGGGAGGTACTTCAATAGGCAATGCACCGCTAAATGTATCGCCATCCGCTACTACTACTTATTATGTTGAAGCAGAAGATAATACTAACCCCGGTTGCGTTAGCGCAAGAGCAAATATTACATTAACTGTTACTCAGCCTCCTACAGGTGTAGGAAGCGTAACGGGTAGTAATGCTCCATGTTTAGGCAATGCTAATTATTCTGTAACTGCCACCGGAGCTACTACTTACACTTGGAGTGTAAGTGGTGGTGGAACAATTTCGGGTGGACAAAATACGCCAACGGCAACTATTAACTGGATTACAGCCGGTGGCCCATATACGGTATCTGTTGCAGTTGCCAATGCTTGTGGTACGGTAAACAGAACCCTTCAGGTAAACGTGGTAGCCGGGGTGAGCAATGTGGCAGCAACGGCTAACCCCAACCCCGCTTGTGTAGGTGGTACACTTACACTTACTGGTAGTGGTAATGGAGTAAATAGCTGGAGTTGGACGGGACCTAATGGATTTTCATCTACCTCACAAAGCCCGCAGATAACTAACCTCACCGCTGCGGCAGCGGGTACTTACAACCTAACGGCCAGCAGCAGTTGCGGTAGCGGCTCAGCAAGTGTGGTAGTTACAGTAAACAATGTACCGCAAAGTGTAACGGCTTCTGCTAACCCAAACCCGGCTTGTGTAGGCAATACCATTAACCTTACCGGCAATGCCACCGGTGCTACTGCCTGGTTGTGGAACGGGCCCAATGGTTTTAGTGCTTCAACTCAAAATGCCTCTGTGAGCAATGCGCAGTTGGTGGCTTCCGGTACATACACCCTTACCGCTTCTAATGCTTGTGGGGGAACAAACGCAACGGTAAATGTAACCGTAAACGCTGCACCTATTTCGGTAAATGCCTCTGCCAATCCAAGCCCGGTGTGTGCAGGTGGTACGCTTACGCTGAGCGGCAGTGCAACTGGTGCAACGTCATATACCTGGAGTGGGCCTAATAGTTATTCTTCATCTCAGCTTAATAATACGCTCAATAATTTCCAGCCCGCCAATGCGGGTAATTACACACTTACGGCTATTAACTCTTGCGGCTCATCGCAAAGTAGTGTGCTGGTTAACTTAGCCACCGCACCCACCAATGTTACCGCTGCGGCTAACTTTACTAATATTTGTGCGAACAGCTCATTGTTACTTACAGGAAATGCCAACGGGGCATCTTCTTTTTCGTGGGCGGGGCCTAATGGCTTTACCTCGGCTTTCCAAAACCCGGGTATTGCTAATGTTAATTTGGCAGATAGTGGATTATACACGCTTACTGCCACCAACACCTGTGGTTCTGCCACGGCTACCGTAAATGTGGATGTAGATATTCCCATTCAAAACTTAACGGTAAATGCTAACCCGAATGATACGATTTGTGCAGGAGGAAACATTACACTTAATGCCTCCGGATCTTCTGTAAACAACTGGAGCTGGAATGGGCCGGCAGGTTTTACTTCTACCCAGCAAAATCTGGTAATTACCTCGGCAACTGTGGCCAATAGTGGCACCTATACGGTAACTGCGGGTAATGCTTGTGGCAACCAAACCGCCAACTTACAAGTGGTAGTAAACAATACGCTGCAGAGCATTTCTGCAACTGCAAGTTCGGGCGGAAATGTTTGTGCAGGGTCAAGCATTACTTTGTCTGCAACAGGAACCGGTGTAAATCAATGGGCATGGAGTGGCCCTAATGGTTTTACTTCTAATCAACAAAACCCTATAATCAATCCGGCATATACTGCTAACTCGGGTGTTTATACGGTAACGGGTACTAATGCCTGTGGCCAACAAACCGGCTCTGTGAGTGTACAAGTGGATACTGCCATATCTTCTATCAATGTAAATGCTACGCCTGATGATACGGTGTGTGCAGGAAGTACTGTTGTATTAAGTGCCAGCGGGCAAAATGTAAACAACTGGCAGTGGAACGGCCCGGGAGGTTTTTCATCTACTCAAGCCACGGTTACTATCAATAATATTTCTGCTAATCCCAGCGGTACCTACAATGTAATAGGCAGCAATGCCTGTAACACCGCCAGCGGCAGTTTACAGGTGTTAGTTAATTCACCTTTGCAAAACATAACGGCATCTGCTACAAACAATGGTGTACTATGCAGCGGAAGCAGTTTGACGCTGAGCGCAGCCGGTACCGGAGTAAACCAATGGAGTTGGAGTGGCCCGGCAGGATTTAATTCAAATCTTCAAAATCCGGTGCTATCGCCAGCTACACAAGCCCATGCGGGCACATATACGGTTACTGCTTTCAATGCTTGTGGCAATCAATCGGCCAGTGTAACGGTGCAGATAGATACCTTTATCCAAAACCTGAGTGCTAATGCACTGCCTAATGATACTATTTGTGTGGGAGGTACAATTAACTTATCCGGTACCGGTACAAATGTTACTTTATGGAGTTGGACCGGGCCGGGTGGTTTTCAATCTAACCAACAGAGCGTAAGTATTACTAATGCGCAACCGAGTGCCACCGGTACGTATCAGCTTACGGCAACTAATGCATGTGGTAACGTAAGTGCTACAGTATTTGTAGTGGTGAAGAATGTGCCTGTTACACCGGCTACAATTACGGGCAACCCATCTGCTTGCGGTAATACCGTAGCAATTTATTCGGTAAACAGTAGTGCAGATGCTAATGGTTATACCTGGACAGTGAGTGGGGGAGGTGTAATTACTGCCGGACAGGGTACTAATTCGGTGAGCATTAACTGGGGTGGAGCGGCTGGTACTTATACTGTAAATGTGGTAGCTACCAACGAATGTGGCAGCAGTACAGGGGCCACATTACAAGTGGTAGTAGATGTACCTACGGTACTGGGAATTAGTGCCGGCAAAGATACCTTGTGCTACAGCGAGTTTACCACCCTTACTGCCAACGTAACCCCTGCCGGTACTATTGTAAACTGGTGGAGTGCTGCTACCGGTGGTACATTACTTGGCAGTGGAAGTACTTACACTACAGATACATTAACACAAACTACTACCATTTTTGCAGAAGCCATTTCTGCAGGAGGTTGCGCCAACTTGCAGGGGCGAATACCGGTTACCGTTATTGTGCGCCCACAGCCCGTGGTTACTTTAACCAGCGACCATCCGGGCAATATTATCTTTCAAAACGAGGTGTTGATTTTTACAGCCCTGCCCGATACGTTTGCCAGCTATCAGTTTTTTTGGAATGGAAATGTGGCACAAAATGGGGTTCAAAACACCTTTGCCAGCAGCAGTTTTAACGATGGCGACTCGGTGTGGGTAATTGCCACACAGTTTGGCTGTGTAAGCCACAAGAGTATTGGCTACGTAAAAGTGGTTGATTTTCCCAATGCATTTACCCCCAATGCCGATGGTGTAAACGATGTGTTTTTGAAAGGATATGACTTAGTTATCCTCAACCGTTGGGGGCAAGAATTATACCGCGGTTTTGACGGATGGGATGGACGTTACAATGGGCAAAAGGTTTCGCCCGGAACGTACTATTACGTGGTGCAGTTGCCGGATATTACTGACCGCCTGACCACCATTAAAGGCAACGTATTGCTCATTGAAGATTAATCACCCGCGCAGAAACCAGATACCATGAGAAAGAGCATTATCACCCTATTAGTTATGTTTTGTGCAGTAGCAATTTACGCACAAAGCTATTTAGAGCAAGCCACCGAAGCATTCAACAACCGTGAGTACACGCTTGCCTTATCGCTGTATCAAAAAGTGTTGATTAAGCCCGATAAGAAAGCCGACTTAGCACAAATAAAGTTTAATGTGGCCGAGTGTTACCGCTATACCGGCAAGTATGAAGATGCCATTACCTGGTACAACCAAGCTAAAGCCGATGGCTATGCAAATGCCAACTATTTGTACCACCAGGCCAATATTTACATGAAGCAAGGCAAGTACGAACAAGCACAGCAAAAGATGGAAAGTTTTTTGAGCACTCAGCCCGGTGATAAAGACGGTATCCGCCTGCTCAACAACTGTAAGTTTGCATTGGCGGCAGTAAAAGACTCTTCGGTTTATACTATTAAAAACGAGCAGTCGCTTAATAGCCCGTACAACGATTATGCGGCCACTACTTTGAGGTTGCTCACCCTGTTTACTTCATCGCGCTTAGAAGACAAGAGCGAACAGGTTTACAGCTTTGATGCGCAGGGTTACTCTAACTTTTACATAACCGCTTATTTTAAAGAAGATAAAACATGGAGCAAGCCCAAGAAGGTAGCAGCCATTAGTTTGCCGGAAGCCAACGAAGGGGTTTTGAGTTGGTGCGAAAAAACAAAAACGGTGTACTACACCCGTTGCAACGACAAAAAAAGCAAAGACAGTTTTTGTAAGATTTATGAAGCCGCTTACGATGATGCCACCAATACATTTGGTGTGCCCAAACCCATTGCCCTTGGCTTTCAGCAGAAGTACGATATGCAGCACCCCGCCATAAGTGCCGATGGCAGCAAGTTGTATTTTGTAGCTAAAACAGATGGCGGACAAGGCGGCTCCGATATTTGGTACATGCGCAAAAGCGGTGATACCTGGAGCGACCCCGTAAATGCCGGAAGCGGAATCAATACCGAGTTTGATGAGATGTTTCCTACCCTGCGCGATTCGGTATTGTTTTTTGCCAGCGAGGGGCATACGGGCTTTGGCGGTTTAGACATTTTTTATGCCGCGCAAGGTGCCGATGGCTGGAGCAAACCCGTGAACCTGAAGCAGCCGTTTAACAGCAGTGCAGACGATTTTTATTTGGCCATGAATGCCGATGGTAAAAGTGGCTACTACACCAGCAACCGCACCGGTGGGCTGGGGGGCGATGATATTTATTCTTTCTATTTAACCCCCATAATTTTAACCGTAAAAGGACGCATTACTGACCAAGAAACAGGTTTGCCTTTGGCCGGTGCAACTATCCTTATTACAGCCGCTGACGGAAGCATAGACTCTACCACCACCAATGCCAATGGCGAGTACATTTTTGAGGTAGATAAGGATAAAAACTACAAGATAAACGCCATGGCCCCCGGCTATTTTGGCGATTCGCGCAAGCTAAGTACACAAGGAGAAAAGTTTAGCAAAGAGTTTTCTAAAGCCACGGGCCACAATTACGATTTTGCGATTAAACGCATCCCTAAAGAAGAAATCAGGATAGATAATATTTACTATGATTTAGACAGCTATGTACTGCGCGAAGAATCAAAACCGAGTTTAGATAAACTGGTCAAAATTTTGGAAGATACGCCCGATGCTTTTGTACAAATCAATTCGCATACCGATGAGCGCGGAAAAGCAGAGTACAACCAAACGCTGTCTGAAAACCGGGCAAAAAGTGTGGTAGAATACTTAGTGAGCAAAGGTATTAGCGAAGGGCACCTGAGCTACAAAGGGTTTGGCTTTATGCAGCCCGTGGTAAAAGGGGCAAAAACCGAAGAGGAGCATCAGCAAAACCGCAGAACGGCCTTTCAGGTAATTCAAAAATAAATCAGCAAATAACAATAACACCCCCTGTTATGAAAAAGATATACATCCTATTTACACTTATTGCCACTGCCCTGCTTGCCAAAGCGCAAAACGAGCCGGTAATTGCCCACTTTGCTTACCACAGCCATGTGTTTAACCCGGCTGTAAGTGGCAATGCCAAAGACATTTACCTTGGGGCACTGTACCGCCAGCAATGGGTGGGTTTTAGAGAGGCGCCCGGCACATTTTTATTGAATGCCTACGGCTACATACCCAAAGCTTATGGCGGGGTGGGTTTGGTGATTACTAACGATATGCTGGGCAAGCAGCGGTTTACCTCTGTACGTGCTTCGTACGCTTACTCGCAGCGGTTGAATGACCGCGCGCGCCTCTCTGTAGGGTTAAGCATTGGCATGCTCAATAGTTTTGTAAAAGGTACCGAACTCATTTACCAAACCTTGCCTTACAGTGTGGACCAAAGCGCCATACTAACAAACAACAACCGCTTTAAGGCCTTTTTGGCGGCCGGGTTAGAGTTTAGCGGCTACAACACCACCATTGGTTTTTCGGTGAGCAATTTAGATCAGGGCTTAGGTAAAGCCACCCCATTTAGAGTGCCGCGCCACTACTTTGCTTACGCCAAATACAACTGGGTGGTAAACGAAAAATTAGCCATTACACCAGCCCTTTTTGTTCGCTCTATCGATTTTGCTGCGCAGGTAGAGGCCAATATCAACTTTACCATTCGCAAGCGATTTATTGTAGGAGCCATATACAGAAGTACAGATGCTGTGGGGCTGCTGTTGGGGGCACACATCACCAAATCGCTAACGGCCAGCTATGCATACGATTTTGGTTTGGGCGAACTGCGCAAACACCAAACCGGCAGCCACGAGGTACAACTCATCTACCGCTTTGAGTTACCTAAACCTAAACCGGTGTTTATTAAAAGCCCGCGCTACGTTAACTAAGCGCACGCGGTTTATCTAAATTCTGTTATCAATAAGTTACCCCAAAATCCTAAGTAGAAGGAATGTCTTTTCTGCTGCGCAGGATGATGAGGGGTAGATTTTTTGCCTGTAAGCAGGGGTCGCCTGACCCCGTTTGCGGAGCATAAATAGGTCGTGTAACGCGGTTGGGCGACCGCTAAAAACATGGGTTGCGCTCCCTAAGCATAGTAAACGGTACCCAAAAACATGGGTTGCGCTCGCAGAGTTGTGGAAGCGGTACCCAAAAACTTGGGTTGCGCTCGCAGAGTTGTGGAAGCGGTACCCAAAAACTTGGGTTGCGCTCGCAGAGTTCTGTAAGTGGTACCCGAAAACTTGGGGTGCCGTACCGAGGTGTAGATTTTTTGCCTGTAAGTAGGGGTTGCCTCACCCTGTTATAGAGCAGCCAAAAAGTAGCAGTACAGGCAGTAACGCTACACTTCACCCTAAAAGAAAGCCGGCTGTATAACTTTGTTTGAACAGCGTTTGTGCATGTCATATTTTTCGTGCACGTTTGAAACTCATGCGCCCACCGTTTAGAAATTACCCGCTTTCGCTACGCATCACCCTGCTGCTGCTCTTGTTTATCACGGCCTACTCCATGTTTCCCATAATGGTCATCATGGTGCTCAACACACTGGGTTTTGCAGAAGCCACCGAAAACGTGTTGAAAGGAGTGATAGAAACACCCACCGAGGTAAATGCCTTTATTGTATTGCAGGCGGTGGGTTCACTGGGGGCTTTTGCGGTTACCGCTATGGCCTTTAGCCAATTAGAAGCCGGCAATGCAGCCGAGCATTTACACCTGGACCAAAAACCCGCCATCCAACTCTTACTCTTAGGTGTAGCGGGTATTATAGTGGCTCAACCTATCATCTCTTTTTTAGTAGAAGTTTGCGATAAAATACCCCTGCCCGAAAGTTTACAATCGCTCAAAAGCGTGCAGCAAACCGAAGAAGCCATCATGAAAAAGTTGATGGATTTTACCTCCATACCACGCTTGCTGCTTATGATAGTGGTAATGGCGGTAATACCGGCACTTGGCGAAGAAATGTTTTTTAGAGGAGCCATTGCCGGTAACTTGCTGCGAAGCAGGGTTTCGTTGCCCGCAACATTGGCCATATCGGGGTTTATTTTTGCCCTCGGGCACTTGCAGTTTACCAATTTTGTAGCCATTTGGCTAATGGGCGCTTATTTGGGCTATTTGTTTTATGTAAGCGGCAGTTTATGGGTACCCATAGCGGCTCATTTTGTAAACAATGCGCTGGCTGTTATACTAAAGTATTTGTTTGCTATAGGAGTTTTAAGCAGCGATATAGCCAATGATTCGGTACCTTTATGGAGTGTGGCGATAAGTGTAGTGCTGTTTGCTGCAATACTGCGTTTGTTGCATAATAACAAAGCGAATATCAGTTTCCGTTATCCTGTTTTTGACGAAGACGAACCCATTTTTGAAGAACAATAACCCCTACTTGTTATGAAAACCCTTTTCGTGCGCTCTGCTTCCGGTTTAGTATTTGCTGTGGTCATGATTGGCAGCATCCTGTATCATCCGTTTTCGTATGGTATGCTCATGAGCATTATCCTCACCGGCTCGCTGGTAGAGTTTTTTAGAATTACCACACAAAAAAGGGGAGGAGAGCACAGGGCAACCCTCACCGTTTTGTTAGCCCATATTACGTTTCTGTTGTCTTTTCAACTCAGCCGCCCACCCGCTGCCGGATTGCCTGATCCATCCAAACCCTTTTCCGCATTGCTGGATGTACTACTGATGCAGCGCGATGGCACATTGGCATTTACCGTGCTTTTGCCCGGTGTGGTTTTCTTGCTTTTTGCCCGCGAACTGTTTACCAAAGCCACCAACCCATTTGGCAATTTAGGGTGGAGCGTACTGGTGCTCATGTGGGTGCTGGTACCGCTTATGCTCACTAACCAACTTTACTTTGACCGGCAAAAAGGCCCCGTTTTTTTGGTAACCATACTCGGTTTAATATGGCTGCACGACTCTGCCTGCTACGCCTTTGGCAGCGTATTGGGCAAACACAAACTGTTTGAGCGTATTTCACCCAAAAAAACAATAGAAGGGCTTTTGGGGGGCTTAATTTTTACGGTGGGCGCCTCTTATTTTATCAATACCATATACACCAGCTTAGGTGTGGCGCATTCTTTAGGTCAGTTTCAGTGGATGGTACTTGCTTTTGTAATTTGTATAGCCGCCACCTTTGGCGATTTGGTAGAATCCTTACTCAAGCGCAGCTTAGCTATTAAAGACAGCGGCAGCATTATGCCCGGCCATGGTGGCTTTTTAGACCGCTTTGATGCTTACTTCTTCGCCATTCCATTTGTAGCCCTGTTGGTTTGGATTTTTAACCGCATAGACGGGCTTTTAATGATGATTGACTTTGTCAAATAGCTTGCTATTGCTCTTGCAAAGTTCCCTTTTGTAACCTTTTTAGGGCCTTGCCGTTTAAGGCATGTAACTGCGAGCGGAACCCGCAGTGTATTTATTATTCAGTAAAACCGAGTATCATGAAGTTGAATTCATTACCCTATTTGGTATTGCTCATGGTGTTAAGCTGGGGCCGTACATATGCCCAACAGTATTTAGAACACACCGTAGAATGGAGCGAAACTATCTATTCTATACCTGTACATTACAACATGACCACCAAAGAGTTTTTGGCCGTAAACGGCTTTAGCCACGATGTGGAAATAAAGCCCGGCATGGTGGTTAAAGTACGCGAGCTGACCCCCGAAGAGCAGTTTGCCAAAAAGCGGCAAGAGCAAAAAATAGAAACGGTAAAAGTAGAACCGGCTAAACCGGCTCCGGTGGCCTCTAACCGCGAGCAAATAATGATGGATACAAAAATGAAGGTAGAAGATGTGGTACCCGCAGTAGCACAAATGCAACCCGAACCCAAGCCGGAACCGGTAAAAGCACCCGTGCAAAAAGTAGAACAACCGGTGGCCATTGACCCCGACATAAGCGTTGGGTCAAACGGAGTGGTTTACCACATCTCAAAAAATGGATTGCATTTGGTTGAAAAACAACAAACGGCTTTTCACATTGCCAAAATCTACAACCTTACTATTGATGACCTCTTGCGCATCAACAACCTGCAAAGCACAGATATTAAGATAGGTCAAAAGCTCAAAGTACAACTCTAAAACAAACTGCTGCCGGTCATTTCGTCCGGTTGTGGAATACCCATCAGTTTCAAAACGGTGGGAGCAATATCGCCCAACTTACCGCTGCGTAAGGTTGGGCGAAGTTGTTTATCTACCAAAAAGAAGGGCACCGGGTTCAAGGTATGTGCGGTATGGGGTGTGCCATCATCATTAATCATGTAATCGGCATTGCCGTGGTCTGCAGTTATCAAAACGGCATAGCCGTATTCTAAAGCCAAATCAACAATTCTTTTTGCGCAAGCATCTACCGTTTCAGCGGCTTTTACCGCTGCACTAAACACACCGGTATGGCCTACCATATCGGTATTGGCAAAGTTGATGCAGTAGAAATCTTGTTGCCCATTCGCTAACTCATTTAGCACCATTTCGGTTAAAGGGATGGCACTCATTTCGGGTTGCAGGTCATAAGTGGCTACTTTAGGCGAAGGTGCCATTAGCCGTTTTTCGCCCTCAAATTCCTTTTCTCTACCGCCCGAAAAAAAGAAGGTAACGTGCGGATACTTTTCGGTTTCGGCAGCGCGTACCTGAGTCTTGTGGTTACTTTCTAACACCTCGCCTAAAGTCATTTTAAGGTCTGCGTTATCAAAAATGTTGTACACGTTTTTATACGAATGGTCATACACCGTCATGGTAGTGTAATGTAACTGGAGAGGTTTCATTCCAAACTCCGGAAACTCTTGTTGCGTCAATGCTTTGGTAATCTCGCGGCATCGGTCTGTCCGAAAATTAAAACAGATAACAGCATCCCCATCAGTTATCGGTTGAAAAGCAGATGCTTTAACAATGGGCTTTATGAACTCGTCAGTAACTCCGGCATCATAGCTTTGTTGTACGGCATTTACCAGGTTTTCCGATGCTTCCCCAGCACCCTTTGTCAAAAGGTCATAAGCTAGTTTAATGCGCTCCCAGCGGCTGTCTCTATCCATGGCGTAGTAGCGCCCGCACACGCTTGCCAAACGCCCGCAAGAATGTGGCAAATGGTTTTCTAAATCAGCTATAAATCCTTTTCCACTCTTAGGGTCACAATCTCTACCATCGGTAAAGGCATGTATATATACTTGGCTGGTTTTAAGTTGGTTGTCCTTTGCCAGGTCGCACAATGCTTTGAGGTGATTGAGGTGTGAGTGTACCCCTCCATCGCTCACCAAACCCATTAGGTGCAGGTTTTTATTTTGTGTTTTGCAATACTCAAAAGCGCGTAGCAATGCAGCATTTTTTGCCAGTTCGCCATTGCGGATGGCCACATTAACGCGCATCAGTTCCTGGTACACAATTCGCCCTGCACCTATGTTCAGGTGGCCTACTTCGCTATTGCCCATTTGGCCTTCGGGCAAGCCAACTTGCTCACTATGTGTGGTAAGCTCGGTATGCGTATAATCTTTATACAAAGAGTTGATAAACGGGGTTCGGGCCTGCGCAATAGCACTTCGCTCAGGTATAGGTCCATGCCCCCAGCCATCTAAAATTATCAACATTACTTTTTTGGTGCTGCTCATTTGGTTGATTGGTAGTTTTATTATTCCTTCCACAATATTGGTGATAATATTAGTGGTCAAAAATAATTCTCTTGCGTATAATAGCTGTAGCTAACAGTTTTTCCAATTACTTGGCACGCTATTAGCAAATAACCCCAATAAAACCGCTAAATGAAAACGAGCATTTTTAAACCCCTCTTTGCCACAATTGTTTTGGCTTTGGCCGTGCACTGGACTCAGGCACAAAGTTTTGCTGCAATTAGCAATGCCATTAAGCAGGGCAACGCTTCAGCATTAGCGGCCAACTTTCAGAGTAATGTAGAAATCACCATTAAAGATGCTTCTAACTCTTACAGCAAGTCGCAGGCCGAAATGGTGCTCAAAAACTTTTTCACCAGTAACCAGCCCCGCACATTTACCATTGCACACGAAGGTACATCGCCAGAGGGTTCAAAATACTTTATCGGTAATTTGAGTACTTCGGGTGGAAATTACAGAGTGTATGTGTATGCCAAAAGCGTGTCTGGTGCTTTCTCTATACAAGAAATCAGGATTGAAGCACAATGAGGTTTTGATAGCTAATTGATAAAAGGCGAAGCAGCAATGTTTCGCCTTTTTTATTTTGCACCAAATTCAAAAAAAATGGCTTTTGATATAAATGCAGTGATTGATGCAGCGCTTAATGAAGATATAGTTGATTACCACGGCAAAATACCCACCGGTGACCATAGCGCACTGGCTTGTATTTCGGCTGATAGTGCTGTAAATGCCCGTTTGCTTTGTAAGGCAGAAGGTATTATAGCAGGAGTGGAGCTGGCAGAAATGATTTGCCAGCGAGTGGACTCCAAAATGGAGTTCAAAAAGTTGTTGAATGATGGAGTAAGCATAAAACCTGGTGATGTGGCCTTTACACTCCATGGCGATGCTAAATCACTGCTGCGGGCAGAGCGGGTGCTGCTCAACTTTATGCAGCGCATGAGTGGTATTGCTACACTCACCTCACAATACGTTAAGGCCATTGAAGGCACCAATGCCAAAATATTAGACACCCGAAAAACAACCCCCACGCTCCGTTATTTCGAAAAATGGGCGGTGCGCATTGGCGGAGGCCACAATCACCGCCAAGGGTTGTATGATATGATTATGCTCAAGGATAATCATATTGATTTTTGTGGTGGTATAGAGAAAGCAATTTTGGCTGTAGAGGCCTATCAACAAAAAACCGGATTGCAGTTACCTGTGGAAGTAGAAACCCGCAACCTGAATGAGGTGGAGCAAGTACTTAAAGTGGGTAAAGTTACCCGCATTATGTTTGATAACTTCTCGCCAGATTTGATGCGCGAAGCAGTTGCTTTAGTCAACTACAGTTTTGAAACCGAAGCCAGTGGAGGTATAAACTTACACACCGTGCGCAGCTATGCCGAAACCGGAGTTGACTACATTAGCGTGGGTGCCCTCACTCACAGTGCAGGTTCGCTTGATTTGAGTTTGAAGGCGTATTAAGTGTACTACATAGAGAATATCTCCGCCTCATTGCCTAACTCACTCAAAATATGCTGCTCATCGGTATCGGTAATAAACACCTGCCCAAAGTTTTCGGAGCAAACAATATTGAGCAACTGCCGGCTTCGGTCGTTGTCTAACTTATCAAAAATATCATCTATCAGCAGTAGCGGATGAAAGCCCTTGGCTTTACTGATAAACTGATGCTGGGCAAGTTTCAATGAAATAATAAAACTCTTTTGCTGCCCCTGAGAGCCAAAACGTTTCAGTTTATTAGTGCCAATAAAAAAATCCAAATCATCGCGGTGAATGCCACATTCCGTGCGTTGTAGTATCAAGTCCTTTTGCAGGTTTTCTTCCAATAAAATATCCAACGGCTTTTCGCTGAGTTGGCTCAAATACCCAAAACTTACTTTCTCCCGCTCCAATGATAGTTCGGAGTAGAAGTAGTTAAAAATTGGTTGTAGTTGCTCTATCACCGTTTGGCGCGCTTCATAAATTTTTGACCCCAGAATACTTAGTTGAGCATTGTATGATTCAAGCAAAACTTTATCCGTCCGCTTCTTCTCTGCAAACTCTTTTAGAGCCGCATTGCGCTGCGCCAAATATTTGTTGTAGGCCATCAGCCATTCTAAGTACTGAATATTTACCTGTGAGATAGTAGCGTCAATAAACTTTCTGCGCTCCTCGCTGCTGCCCAGCACCAACTGGTTATCGTCCGGGGCAATCATTACAGCCGGAAAATGGCCAATGTGTGCACTCAGCTTTGGCACTGATACATCATTCACCAAGAGTTCTTTTTTTTTGCCTCCTAATAGTTTGTACACCACATGAAAAGCGCCTTGTGGCGTAGTGAGGTTTCCTTCTAACCGAAAAAAATCTTTACCAAAAAATATGTTTTGTACATCGGTAGCGCTGAAATAGCTCTTGGTAAGGCACAAATAGTAAATCGCATCCAGCAAATTGGTTTTGCCTGCACCATTATTACCAATAAAGCAGTTTATCTTTTTGTGGAAAGAAACAGTCCGCTGTTCATGGTTTTTGAAATGAAGCAAAGCGAGTTTTGACAGAAACACTATTTTGGCCGCCTGATTTTAAAATGTATGGCAAAGGTAACTAAAGACACTTACTTATATTGGTACGAATTGATGGTGCGGCTCCGCAAGTTTGAAGAGCGTGCGGGAATGTTATACGGTCAGCAAAAAATTCGTGGCTTCTGCCATCTCTACATCGGGCAGGAAGCAGTTGCTGCCGGTACCATGAGCGCACTGCGTGCAGATGACCGCATGATAACGGCCTACCGCGACCACGGGCTGGCTATTGCCAAAGGCATATCTTGTAATGCAGCCATGGCCGAATTATTTGGCAAAGTAACCGGCTGTACCAAGGGAAAAGGTGGCAGTATGCACTTCTTTTCTAAAGAGCACAGTTTTTTTGGCGGTCATGGTATAGTAGGCGCTCAAATCGGATTGGGTGCCGGTATTGCCTTTGCTGACTGGTATCAGAATAAAGACAATGTAACCATCTGCTACTTTGGCGATGGTGCGGCACGTCAGGGCATTTTGCACGAAACGTTCAACATGGCCATGATGTGGAAATTGCCCGTAATTTTTGTGTGCGAAAACAATGGTTATGCTATGGGTACCTCAGTAGAACGTAGCTCAAATGTAACCCGCATCGCTACACTGGGCGAGGCCTACGAAATGCCTTCTGAAAGTGTAGATGGTATGAAATGTGAAACCGTGCACGATGCTGTATCGCGTGCTGCTGACCGCGCCCGAAAAGGAGAGGGGCCTACCTTCTTGGAAATTCGCACCTATCGCTACAAGGGCCACAGCATGAGCGACCCGCAAAAATACCGCAGCAAAGAGGAAGTAGAGGAGTACAAGCGCATGGACCCGATAGAAACTACGCTGGAAACCATTTTGAAAAAGAAGTATGCTACTCAAGCAGAAATTGACGCTATTACTGAGCGTATTGATAAAGAGATTGACGATTGTGTAAAGTTTGCCGAAGAGTCGCCATACCCCGAGGATTCGGCTTTGTTTGAAGATATTTATGCACAATCAGATTATCCGTTCATGATGGAGTAAACTTCTGTTTACCTAACAACGTTATTATTGCATTTCAAAACATTTTATCACATAAACAAACACATCCTATGGCATTTACACTACCGGCATTACCGTATGCCTTTAACGCTCTGGAACCGCATATTGACGCACGTACCATGGAAATTCACCATGGCAAGCATCATGCTGCTTACGTGAACAACCTCAATGCCGCTATACAGGGCACCGAGTGGGAAAACAAATCATTGGAAGAAATTTTAGCAAACGTATCTAAACTGTCACCTGCTGTGCGCAACAATGGTGGCGGCCACTGGAACCACTCTATGTTTTGGGAAATTATGGCACCGCACAGCGAAAGCACCGGCTCACCATCTGGTGCATTGGCTGATGCTATTAACGGTACTTTTGGCTCATTTGATAAGTTTAAAGAAGACTTCAGCAAGGCAGGGGCTACCCGCTTTGGTTCCGGATGGGCTTGGCTGTGTGTAACTCCAAAGGGTTTAGAAGTTTGTTCTACCGCCAACCAAGATAATCCATTGATGGATGTAGAAGGCGCAAGAGGTTGTGCCGGTAAACCTATCTTGGGCGTAGATGTGTGGGAACATGCGTACTACCTCAATTACCAAAACCGCAGACCCGATTACTTAGCAGCTTTCTTCAATGTCATTAACTGGCAAGAAGTGGCCAAGCGATTTGCTGCAGCCAAGTAGTTTATAATATAACAGAAAACACAAAAGCCGCTGCCCTTTGTAGCGGCTTTTTTATTTTCTGTTTTTCCAATAGTTTGGTTTTCGCTTATGGTGCGCTATGGCAACCACAAGTATGTTATTTGCTACTATTTTGAAGATTATTTTATAAGGAAATCTTTTAAGAGAACATTTTCTGAAACCCTCGTTTAAGGTAGGGTAATTAAGTGGCTTGTTCTGAATGGCCTTTACATTATTGGTAAATTCTTCAACAAAATCAGTTGCTAAAGAGGTGTTTATTTCAGCATACCAATCAGCTACTTCCTCAAGTTCTGTTAATGCAGCATCTAATACAATTACCTTAGAGGCCATACTTGTTTTTCAATAGAACAGAAACCTGCTCTATACTTTTACCTGTTGAAGGATTTTTGTGATATTCGGCAACACGCTCATTTAACATTCTCAAATCAATTTCGCTGAGTACCTCATCAGCTGTTTCCTCTTCTACCTCAACCACACTTTCAAAATCTGTTGTCTCCAGTATTTGCTTTAACAAATTAGCATCTTCATCACTGGAGCATCTTATGGTTATAGTTTTCATGTTTACAAGATTTCTACGAATTTACAGATTGTTGTCCAAAATTCACCATTGGATTCTGCGGGGATTACGCCAACTCCTTTGGATAAAAAACATAATACTTAGTTACCGGTACGCTTAGTACCGATATGTTGAGTTGGTCGCTGGCTTGGGCTATGTCTATTACTTCACCTTTGCCTTTAAGTATGTTGATGCGGTTTTCAGCCGGATTGTAAGCGTGGTTCATGGTAGCATCCGAAAAAACCAAGTAGCCGCTTTCTTCTTCATTTAACCGATACTTTTTCATGGCAGCTTCATTCAGCTTTTTGATTTTAGAATAGCTGAATGCCTTATTGCTGATTTCTATTTTAAACAGTTTGCGATCAAGTATGGCGTGGCACAACATGCTCAGCACTTTATCATCACAATTTGCCCAGTGTTTTAATGCAGATATAACATCTACATCATCTAAGGCAGAGTAGTGTTGAAGGGCTTTATCGCTTTTGGCAAAATCTTTAATGCGAATTTTGTTTTGCATAAAAAACAAGAGGGCAGGAGAACCACCTAATTTTTCGCCTTGCTCAATCAATTGTTTTGCGCGCTCAATGGCTTTCACCAGCATCATTTCTACACACAGCACTGTTTTGTGCAGGTACACTTGCCAATACATTAACCTGCGGGCTATGATGAAACTCTCAATGCTGTAAATGCCTTTTTGTTCAATCACAATTTCATCGTTGTGTACGTTCATCATTTCAATAATGCGCTCGGTGGGTATAGCTCCCTCATTGACCCCAGTAAAAAACGAATCGCGGGTGAGGTAGTCTAACCTATCTACATCTAACTGAGATGAAACCAACTGGTGCAAAAATTTCTTTTTATATGTGCCTTCAAAAATCTGAATGGCCAGAGATAGCTTACCTTTGAAATGCTCATTCAGTTTTTTTATGTACACCTTAGAAATATCCTCATGGTGTACGCCTTGCAAGATGATGTTTTCTAATGTATGGCTAAATGGTCCATGGCCAATATCGTGCAGCAATATAGCTATGCAGGCAGCTAACTCCTCTTCTTCAGAGATTTTTATGCCTTTTATTTTAAGGATAGAAACAGCTTTGCGCATTAAATGAAATGCGCCTAATGCGTGGTGAAAACGGGTGTGTATAGCTCCGGGATACACATAGTCGCTTAACCCCAATTGTTTGATTCTTCGCAAACGCTGAAAGTAAGGATGCTCAATTACATCAAAAATCAACTCGTGAGGTATAGTAATAAATCCGTGAACCGGGTCGTTAAAAATCTTTCGCTTGTTCATGTGTGGCGAAGTAAGAAGGTTTGCTGCAAAGCGCAAGTTTGTTTAGTAGTGTAGGCGCACTAAATCAGCAATTAGTGGATAAGCCAAAGGTAACAGCGTTGGAAGTTCATCTTTCTTCACCCACCTCACCTCTTCAATATCCTCTTCGGTTTGCGGAACCAGATGATGCTGATTGGGTTTGGCTTTCATGGGGTACCAATCGGTGTGTTTAATGCTTCGCTTGCGTTTAAGCACATAAGCATGATAGGTAACAATTGATGGCTCTGCTACACTCTCAATAAGTACTCCGGTTTCTTCCTCCACTTCGCGTTTGGCTCCTGCTTCAGCAGTTTCGTTGAGTTCTAACTTTCCTTTGGGTAAATCCCAAAAACCTCTACGGTGTATCATCAGTAAATCGCCAGTTTCATTTTGTACCAAACCACCTGCTGCATTCACAATATCTGCACTTTCCAATATGCGGCACATTACCTCGCCCGGCTTTTCGCTAAGTATTGCCAGCGGCCCATCAGCACTTTCTGTGTAAAGTACATCCGGATTTTCAACAAAAGCATCTATTTGTGATTTGGTGCTTAGTACCTGCCGGAAATTATTCTTCATTTGCTCCGCATTTGCACTAACAAGCAGATAAGATTGGTTAAAGTAAATTTTGTAAGTGTTGTACACGTTTTTTCTCTAAGCTGTAGTTTCTAAATAGTAAATATGATTTACAACAATGTAATAGCCCGCGAAGTTGCAGAATACCTGCTCGAAATTAGAGCGGTTGTGCTAAAACCCAACGAACCTTTCACCTGGGCAAGTGGATTAAAGAGTCCCATCTATTGTGATAACCGCAAAACATTATCGTATCCCAAGGTGCGAAGCTACATTAAATCATCATTTGCCGATACTATAAGTGAGGAGATGAAAAATGCGGAGGTAATAGCCGGAGTAGCCACTGCCGGTATTCCTCATGGCGCATTAGTGGCCGATGTACTAAACAAACCATTTGTGTACGTGCGCGATAAACCTAAAGCACATGGCATGACCAATCAGATTGAAGGCAAACTGGATGCCGGGCAAAAAGTGGTGGTTATTGAAGATTTAATTTCTACCGGTGGTAGCTCGCTCAAAGCTGTAGAAGTACTACGGCAAGCGGGAGCAGAGGTGGTAGCTTTGGGTGCAGTATTTGCGTACGGATTTGATACTTCTATAGTAGCATTTGAGCAAGCTAAGTGCAAGTTTTTTACACTCAGCGATTATCCTACTCTGTTAGAAGTAGCTGCCCGATTAGATTACATAAAGCCCAATGAGATAGACACGCTTACCGAGTGGTATAAAGACCCCGAAGTATGGAGCAAAAAGCAAGCGTAAGATTGGATAGTTATTTACACCTTTACCCCAAACAAACTGTATGTCGGTACATAAAGAAGTGAAGCGCGTAACCACCCACACTTTACAAGAGTGGAAAGAAGCAGGCATTAAAATATCTATGCTCACGGCTTATGATTTTAGTATGGCCAAGTTGATAGATGCCGGAGGTATAGATGTGATATTGGTGGGCGATAGTGCCAGCAATGTAATGGCCGGGCACGAAACTACTTTGCCTATTACTCTTGACCAAATGATTTACCATGCATCAAGCGTGGTACGCGCTGTAAACCGAGCTTTGGTGGTGGTAGATTTGCCGTTTGGAAACTATCAGGGCAACTCGCGCTTGGCTTTGGAGAGCGCTATCCGCATAATGAAGGAAGCCGGTGCACATGCCGTTAAGTTAGAGGGCGGTGCCGAAATAAGGGAGAGCGTAGAGCGTATCCTTACTGCAGGAATACCCGTGATGGGGCACTTGGGTTTAACCCCGCAGAGCATCTACAAGTTTGGCACTTACACCGTAAGAGCCAAAGAAGAGGCAGAGGCCACCAAACTTTTAGAAGACGCAATTCTTCTTGAAAAAAGCGGATGCTTTGCTTTGGTGTTAGAAAAAATCCCTGCAACGCTTGCCGAAAAGGTGGCAAAAAAAGTGTCCATACCTGTTGTCGGCATAGGAGCCGGTGGTGGGGTAGATGGACAAGTGTTGGTCTCGCATGATATGTTGGGAATAACTACCGAGTTTAAGCCACGCTTTTTGAGAAGGTACCTCAATCTCTCCGATGAGATTCAAAATGCCGTTAAGCAATATGTGGACGATGTAAAGAGCCACAACTTTCCGGGAAAAGACGAGCAGTATTGATTTTTTCAGCAGCAGTTACTTACTCCTTTTGCAAATCTTCAGCGGTAAGTTGCCTACGTTTAAAAACCATGGTGGTGTTTTCGGGGCCAAACAAGGTAAGTTGCCACCCTTTAATTTCGTATCGTTTCATCAACTGCAACAAACCGGTAATAATACCTTCAAAGGCAACACCTTCGCACATCATTTTGGTAGAGCCGATGTTGCCTATACTGATGCTATCATTTGTAACCATGCATGAACCATGAAAATTGTTGCAAAGCCCATGGCCACTTAATCGTTTTTCTTTAGCATTAAATGTGATATGAATTTTTGTTGTGTCTAACACGCGGATAAAGTTAGAGTCGCTATACAGTCCGGTAATTACCCAATACGCATTCTCTAATCTTTCCGCACGGTTATATCCTGTATGCTTTTGGCTAACAATTTTAAACAACTCATACTTTCCCGTAGAGTCAGTTTTTACCTTTAGTTTGTATGTAAAGCCGGTTTTGTATTCAAAACCTTTTATAGGAGAAGAAAGCGATTGCCATTTTGCTTTTTTATTTTTTTTAATCTGTAAGCACTCTAATGGGCCACCGGTAGAGCAATCTACAGTTCTATCAGATACATACAAAGTAGCAGTTTGTGCGCTGCTAAATAGAATGAAGTGCAATACAAAGAGAGCTAGTATCCATCTACTCATGTCAGCGCTTCTATTTCAACTTGATTGCGCAATAAGTCATCTAAAGTTTCTCGCTGGCGTATCAGGTAGTCTTTACCTTCATGCACCAGCACTTCAGCCGGGCGAAAGCGCGAGTTGTAGTTAGAACTCATGGTAAATCCATAAGCACCGGCATTTTGAAAAGCAATAATATCGCCTTCATTTACTTCGCTTAGTTTTCTATCCCAGCCAAAAGTATCCGTTTCGCAGATGTAGCCCACCACAGTATATATACGGGGTTTTCCATCCGGGTTCGAGACGTTTACCATGTGGTGGTACGAGTTGTAAAACATAGGACGGATTAAATGATTTAAACCACTATCAACACCCACAAAAACGGTAGCGGTAGTTTGTTTTATCACATTCACTTTGGCCATAAACGTACCGCTTTGGCTCACCAAATATTTGCCCGGCTCGAACCACAATTCTAAATCGCGGCCATAGCTTTTGCAAAAATCTTTGAAAGATGCCGTAAGCCGGCTGCCGAGTTCATTCACATCGGTGCTATAATCATCCGGCTTGTAGGGCACTTTAAATCCGCTTCCAAAATCAATAAACTCTAAATCAGGAAAATGATCGGTAACCTCAAATAGTATATCGGCTGCGCGTAAAAACACATCTACATCTAAAATATCGCTGCCGGTGTGCATGTGCAGCCCGTTTACTTTTATGTTTTCGCTTTTAATTACCCGCTCTAAATGGCGCATTTGATAAATGCTGATACCAAACTTAGAGTCAATGTGCCCGGTAGAGATATTGATGTTTCCGCCTGCCATTACATGCGGATTTATGCGAATGCAAACCGGAACTGAGTTGCCGTATTTATGGCCAAATTGCTCCAGTATAGATATGTTATCTATGTTTATCTGTACGCCTTCTTGTACAGCCAAGTCAATCTCTTCTAACGATACACAGTTGGGTGTATAAATGATGTCTTTGGGCAAAAAACCTGCCTTTAGTCCGGTCCAAACTTCTTGTATGGATACCGTATCCAGTCCCGCACCAATGTTTTTAAAAAAACGCAATACGTTAATGTTGTTCAATGCTTTGCAAGCAAACTTGATTTTAGTATTAGATCCGCTAAAAGCATTTTTCAACGAATTATACTGCTGTTGCATAGATGCAGTATCGTACACATAAATGGGGGTACCATAACGTTGGCACAAATCAAGGGCAGGTATGCCACCAATAGTGTATTGGTTATTTTGTAACTGAAGCATTTGTACTCTAAGTGTTTTTTTGAGAGTGGCGAATATAGATTTTACTTGGAATACTGCCGATCACTATGAAACCGGGCTTATTGGTGATGTATCATGGGTTATTGCCAATAATCTACAGAGACAATATTTTAAATATGCGTTACCGACAGTTTGCCTTGGACATTAGTACACCGGGGCGATATTTGTTTGTAACGGCAGGGGTAAATTGGTCATGTATAGTATCATATAGTATTAGTAAGGCCGTAGGTAAAACTACGGTCTTATTAATTTTGTGAGTTAATACAGATAGCACGTATGTTTGGCGATTAGCTCGCGATTCACTATTCGCTGAAGTGTATTCGTGTTGCCCAATTCATTACTTTTACATCATGAATTTGCGCAGCCGCCATTTTGAAAAGGAGTTTACTTACCGCACCAGCCGAAGTGGTGGTAAAGGAGGGCAAAATGTAAATAAAACAGAAACTCGTGTAGAGCTGATTTTTAACGTAGCCATGTCTCAATTACTCTCTGCTGAGGAGAAAGAGTTATTGATAAAAAAACTTGCAGCGCGAATTAACCAGCAAGGAGAATTGCTAATTACCAGCAGCAACTACCGCACACAATTGCAAAATAAAGAGCATGTGATTCGCAAATTTTACGAGCGAATAGAAAAAGCGCTCACTCCGCCTAAAAAGCGAATTGCCACAAAAGTTCCTAAGGTTGTCAAGGAGCAAATTCGGCAAAACAAAAAGAAACTAAGCGAAAAGAAGCAAACTCGTAGCGCACGCACCCGCGATTTTCTGTAGCAAATTCCTATCTCTGCAACTAATATGTCTTGGGCAAGTTACATCAAAGGGTTTCAGCATTACCTTCAATTGGAGAAGGGAGTCTCTAAAAACACTATTGAGGCCTATTTGCGAGATGTAAGCAAGTTGGCAAATTACATTCAAGCAAGTTCTTTGCCTGTAAGTGTTGAAGAAATAAAACTACATCACTTGCAAGAATTTATTCAAGCTATTAATGAAGTTGGTTTAGAGGTACAGTCGCAGGCACGTATCATTTCAGGCATCAAAGCATTTTACAAATACCTGATGATGGAAGATGTAGTAAAGCAAAGCCCAACAGATTTACTGGAGGCGCCTAAACTTTCACGTAAACTGCCAGATACTCTATCGGTAGAAGAAGTAAATGCACTACTACAGAGTATTGACCTAAGTACACCTGAAGGTATCCGCAACAGAGCTATGCTTGAAGTACTTTATGGCTGCGGCCTACGGGTAAGTGAGTTGGTGGAGTTGAAAATTTCTAGCATGAGCTTAGATGCCGGCTTTATGCGGGTGATAGGCAAAGGAAATAAAGAGAGGTTGGTACCTGTTGGCAGTGAAGCCATCATACACATTAAGAATTATTTGCAGTATACAAGACCGCTGGTGCCGGTGAAAAAAGGAGAGGAGGATGTTGTTTTTTTAAATAGAAATGGAAGGCGGCTCAGTCGTGTAATGGTTTTTTATGTGATTAAAAAATGTGCTAACCAAGTTGGTTCCAAGAAAACAATATCACCTCATACCCTTAGACATTCGTTTGCTACACACTTAATTGAAGGTGGTGCCGATTTGAGAGCCGTACAAGAAATGCTGGGACATGCCAGCATTACAACTACAGAAATTTATACGCACTTAGACAGGGAATACCTGCGCAGTACAATTCTGCAATATCATCCAAGATACAAGTAAGTGTAAAATGAAACTAGTTCCAATCTACCTGCTCATCATCACTAATGGCTGGATTTGCATTGGTTTCGGGGGTAGTGGTAGTAGAATTTGCACTGGTTGATGTGTCCTGACGGGGAGCTTCTTTTTTCTCCGGGGCACTTTCTTGCTCGCTACTGTCAAATCCGGTTTTGGCCGGGCGCTCACTTTCGTAATCGTAATCGGGCATCAAGTCGGTTTTGATGTAGTTTACGGTTTCGTTTAGCGCTTCAAGAAATTTCTTGAAATCTTCTTTGTACAAAAAGATTTTATGGCTCTCATAGCCATCACTGTCAAACTTTTTTTTGCTCTCCGTAATGGTTAAAAAGAAATCGTTTTGCTTGGTGCTGCGTACGTCAAAAAAATAGGTTCTACGTTTACCTGCTCTTAGCTTTTTACTGAAAAAACCGCTGTACTTGCCTCCTTGATTGTTCTCCACTGTGTTTTGATTTTTAGTTTTAATGCTAAAACTGACTTTTTGTTTTCAACGCTAATAAAAACAAAATATTTTTTAACAACTATTTAAGAAGTAGAAAATGCCTCATTCCTCGTTTCTAATTGCTGTTTTTCGTAGATCTCGGTGTAAATGCCTCGTTTTGCTAACAATTGCTCGTGAGTCCCCTGCTCTGCAATTTTCCCATCTTCCAGCACTAAAATGTTATCAAAATGTATAAGCGAAAAAATACGGTGAGTAATAATGATAGCAGTTTTGTTTTGCAACAAATCATCTAAATTTTGTTGAATCTGTTTCTCGGTTGCAGCATCAACAGCACTTAGGGAGTCATCTAAAAGCAACACGTTTGGCTCTTTGATGAGTGCACGGGCAATACTAATTCGTTGTTTTTGCCCACCAGAGAGAGTAACACCACGCTCTCCCACCATAGTGTCATATTTTTCAGGAAACTCCTCAATCTCTTTACCGATAGAAGCCATGTGTGCAAACTGTACTGATTTGTTGTAATCCTCCTCCGGTAAGCCGAAAGAGATATTGTCGGATATAGTTTCTGAAAACAAAAAAACATCCTGTGGTACAAAGCCCATTTGCCTGCGCAGTTCGCCAAGTTTGTATTGGTTGAGCGACTTGCCATCAACGGTTATCACACCTGAAGTTACATCGTACATGCGCATCAGCAAATCGGCTATGGTGGTTTTGCCAGAGCCGGTTTTACCAATCACGGCAATCCGCTGACCGGGTTTTATGTGAAACGAAACGGATTTGAGTGCCTCTATTCCGGTATCAGGATAGGTAAAGGACACTTTATCAAACACAATTTCACCTTTAATTTTTTCAGTTAGTGCGCCCTCGTCTTTTACCGATGGCTGTTGATGTAAAAACTCATTAATGCGTTTTTGTGAAGCGGCTGCGCGTTGTATCAAAGAGGCGGTCCACCCTAATGAACTCACCGGCCACATCAGCATGTTTACAAAACCCAAAAACGAAGTAAGCACACCTACATCTATTTTGCGTGCTCCTACATGTAGCCCGCCTGCGTAAATCACCACTACAATACTTACGCCCACCAAAAAAGTCATCACCGGAAAATAGATGGCGTCTAAACGAGCTAACTTTAACTGTCGCTGTTTGTACTCTTCGCATTCAGCTTCAAAATGCCTGAGCATTTCTGCTTCGCGGCTGTAGGCCTGTACTACCCGTATGCCTGAAAAAGTTTCTTGTGCGTTGGTGGTTAAGTCAGAAAGTTTATACTGTATGTGAGTGCTGCTGCTTTCAATTTTCTCGTTAAGAAAATAGATGAGAAAAGAAAGGAAAGGCAAAGGGATGAGCACATACAGTGTGAGTTGCTTATCTAACGAAAGCATGTAGGTGATGCAGAAAAATATAGTAAAAAAAAGGTTAATGCTGTACATCACAGCAGGGCCTATAAACATCCGTACGCGGCTTACATCTTCTGTAATCCTGTTCATGAGGTCACCGGTGTTGTTTTTGCGATAAAATGCTAAATCTAACCGTTGATAGTGGTCGTAGATTTCGGCTTTTAAGTCATACTCCATTAATCGCGATACAACAATTATGCTTTGGCGCATTAAGAACGTAAACCCACCTGCCAACAAAGCAACCGCCAGATACTTTAAAAACAAAAGGAAAACATCTTTGCCAATGCTGTTTTTTAGTGTTTCTCGTACTTCATCAGAGGTACTTGCCTGCTCTAATGTTTTGCTGATAAGCGATACGGCAGAGCCGGTAATAAGAGGGGTTAAACTGTTTAGCGCATTGGCGCAAATCACAAATAACACACCACCCAGTACGCGCCACTTATACTTCGAAAAATATTTTTTAAGATGCCAAAGTTCTTTCACAAGCAAAAGAAATAAAGGGGCGAAAGTAGAAGAAACAAAATTGGAGAAGGCGAAATGTTTCCACGGTTAGCGCCTGATATAAACGAGTGCTTTTTCTTTAAAGGATTCTTCGGTAAAAATACCGGTTAAGGGGAGTACGGTTGCATTAGCTATGCCCGAATCTTTTAGTTCTTCGGTCAGGTCTCCGCCTTTGAGTGCTATCAATCCGTTGTGCCTGTTGTGTTGGCTTTTGGCCAAGTATTTACCTTTGGTCCATTGCAGTAACTCTTTTACGGGAGCTACCGCTCGGGTTACTACAAAATCGTACTGGTAGGGCATTTCCTCTGCACGAGAGTGAAAAGTGAAGATGTTTTGCAAACCACAACTTTCTTTGACAGCTTCTATTACTTTCAATTTTTTTGCAATAGAATCTACTAAATGGAATCGGGCATCGGGAAAAAGAATAGCCAAGGGTACACCCGGAAATCCACCACCGGTGCCTAAATCCATAATTTTTGCTCCGGGCTTAAACGATACAAATTTGGCTATGGCTAGCGAATGCAACACATGGCGCTCATACAGGTTATCAATATCTTTACGGGAGATGACATTTATTTTTTCGTTCCACTCCAAATACACTGCCTGCATCTGGGCAAACTGTTGTTTTTGCTCTGTAGTTATATCCGGAAAATATTTCAGTAGTAAATCCATGTAAATGGGTGGCAAAGCAGGGAAACTTGCTTTAGCAGATTAATACTTCTCTTTGGTTACTTTGAGCATGTTGTAAAGCATATCTTTTGCGCGAAAAAGTTGTGCTTTTACAGTGCCAAGAGGGATATCTAATTTTTCGGCTATTTCTTCATAAGCTAATTCATCTAAATAGCGCAGTTCAATCAGCGCACGGTATTTAGGTGAAAGTTGCTCAATGGCAGCGCGTATTTTAGCAGCGCGTTGCTCTTTTACCATCGCCTCTTCGGGGTCCGGGTTGTAGTCTTTTACTGCAATGGGTGCCAAATCACCCTCTTCGCCTTTGGTGGGTTGATCAAGCGAGGTGGTTTGCAAACGTTTTTTGCGGATAAAATCAATGCAGTTGTTGGTTGCTATTTTAAAAAGCCATGTACTGAATGCAAAATCAGCCGAGTAATTGCTGATACTATTGAAAGCTTTTCCAAAGGCCTCTAAAGTTAAATCCTCGGCATCATCGCGATTGTGTACCATTTTCAGCACCATAAAAAAGATAGAATCGCGGTAGCGACTCATCAATTTGCCGAAGGCCACTTGGTCACCATTTTTGGCTAATTCTACCAGGTCAAGGTCTTCTTGTGCGCGGGCTGAAAATTTGTTTACGTCCACTTGTCTTTAGGTTGAAGCAATAATAGAAAAAATATCAAGAGCAGATATAGCGAGTAAACCAAATCTAGTAAAGGAGAGATTAACCATAAGTCGGCACTAACCAATTTTTTGGAAATGCGCCAGAGAATGAGCATTCGCAATAAAAGTATTGCAGTAAAAGTTATAGGCACTACCAGTATGTTACTCAACGCTACTCCGCACCACAATGCTCCTACATAAAATGCCAATTGACTAAGCGAAAACCAAAACAACAAAGCGGCATGGTACCATTTGTAGGCAAATCCGGCTCGTAAGTGTCTTCGTTTTTGGTTTAGCCAATCTTGCATAGATTTTTTTGCCACGGAGTATGTATAAGCATCTTTATCTATACATATTTCGGTGTTACGGCTATTGGCTTTGGTATTTACTAGTATGTCATCATCGCCACTTACTATGTTTTTATGTGTTTCAAAAGATTTAAAGTCTTGCAGCACACTTTTTTTGTAAGAAAGGTTTCGCCCCACACCCATGTAGGGTAACCCCAGCTTTGCAAAACCAAAGTAGAGCATGGCGGTCATCATATTTTCGTAGCGGATTATCTTGTTTAGAAAAGTACTTTCTTTTTCAAACGGAGAATGGCCAAGTACAATTTCTGTTTTATGCATATAGCTACCTACCAGTTTTGCTAACCAATGCGCTGTTGCCGGTCGGCAATCTGCATCTGTTAGTACTAGGGTTTCAAAACTGGCTGCTTCTATACCTTTTAGTAGTGCGTGCTTCTTGCCGGGCAAGTTTTTAACTGTGCCGGGGGGGATATGCACTATTTTTAAATTGGTATTTCGCTGGTAAAACTCTACCAAAACCTCTGCGGTATGGTCAGTGCTTTGGTCATTGACCACAATTACTTCGTATTGCTTGTATTGCTGAATCAGAACTACCTTGAGGTGCTTTCGCAAATTCTCTGCTTCATTCTTTGCACAAATGATTATTGAAACCGGAGGTAAGTATTCGGGGATTCCGCGGAGTGGACGAATAAAGTTAAGCCGCAAAAAAACAAGTATGTAAAACAGAACTTGAATCGTAATGGCACTCCACCAAATTGTCAACTCTATGGGCAACTGCAATAAATTCAACATTATACTGTATGCATTACTTTTTAGCGCTAGATATAATCTCGTTAATCATGTTTTTGCCTAGCATAGCAGAGCCGCAAAGTACGGCACTCATCAAAGCGCCACCTACACCGCAGCTTACCACATCTTGCCCGGCTAAGTAAAAGTTTCGGATGTCTGTCTGTGGTTTAAGATAGCGGTTTTCAAAGCGAGCGGGGTCGTGATCAATACCGTACATTTCGCCATACTGATAGTTGGCAAAATGCTTTGCAGAGAGTGGGGTAGAGAGCTCAGTATAATCTATCTTACCTTTTACCGAAGGTACATAGGTGTACAAATACTCTAATAGTTGCTCGCTGATTTTCTTTTTGAAAGCCACATAATCATCGCCACGGTGCATCCAACGGGTGCCATTCCACTGCTGTACTTGTTCAAAATTGGTGAGTGTTATTACCTCAATAGTGCTTCGCCCGGGAAACCGTTTTTGGAAATCGGGGTCTTTTGCCGCAGGGAAAGAAATATACACGCCCGGCAACTTATCTGTTTTTCTGTTTATATAATCATATAGGTTTTTGGTATGGTCGTACACCTCAGGGAAAATCCAAAAATTACTTTTAGGTAATTGTAATTCTTCGGCAGTATGTTTTAATCCTACATACAGGCAGTGGTAGGTCAAAGAGGGTTTGGTTGATTTCAGCTTCTCAGTATAGGCATTCTCTTTTACTACTTTTTCGGGCAGTAGGTGCTGAAAGGTGTTTACCACACCCACCGTGCTGATAATCTGATTGGCAGTAAACTCTTTGCCATCTTCCATGATTACACCTTTTGCCGTATTGCTTTCAATCTTAATTTGTTTTACGCGAGCACGAATGAGTATTTCTCCTCCAAAGTTTTTTGTAACCGGTGCTATATGGTCAAAGAAGGCGGCAGAGCCACCCACCGGATAAAAACCGCCATACAAGTAGTGGCTGGCTACCACAGCGTGCATAGCAAAAGAACTTTCGGTAGGGGGCAAGCCATAATCGCCAAACTGAGCACAGAGGACTGCTTTTAGTTTTTCGTTTGTAAATAATTCATTCATTACCTCTGCTGTGGTGCGCGAAGCAAACTTGAGGTACGATTTTCGCATGATACCACCGGCTAAAAAACTTAGCCATTTTGGCACCGCTTTTTCGGCATAGAACCAACGGGCAGCACCACCAGATACGCTAAGTAACTGTACATACTTTTCTATGCTCGCTTTTTCTTCGGGAAATAACTGCGTAAAATATTCGGTAAACTGTTTTTTGCCTTTGCGAAACTCATAACTCTCAGTACCAAAAAATACTCTGTCGTACACCTCGCCCATATCGGCCCATTGAATGGGTGTTTCACTCACATAGTCATACACTGTTTTAAGCAAGGTTTGCTTGCCTACTTCACCTACATAATGCACGCCTACATCCCACTCGTAATCGTTTCGCTTAAAGGTGTGCGTGTAACCACCGGGGGTGTAGTGTTGCTCTAAAATCAATACCTTTTTGCCATGCTTGGAGAGTATAGCGCCCAGTGCTATTCCACTGATGCCCGAGCCAATGATGATGACGTCAAAATGCCTGTTGCCTTTATAGTGCTTGTAAGAAGTAAAATTGCTTTGAGCCATACTCGTTGTTTTTAATAAAAAAGGCAGGTGTGGGCACCTGCCGGTATTTGTTGTTTTATTCTAATCCATTACTCAGTTCGCTGATCATCAGGATTCATGGCGTTCCAACGGATTAGGTCTTCTTCGGTATAATACAGTCCCCATCCATCGGGGTATATGGGGTCTTCTTTTTCAAAAGTACGCACCCACACCACAAATTCTTTTCTAAACTCTTCAATCTCTTCGCGTAGTGCGTTCAGATAATCGGTGTGTTTATAGCCAAACATTTTTAGTCCGGATGTTTGAGTCAGCAACTCTCTGGCTGCTAACTTGATAATGGTGGCATTTTCGGTCATCAAAATATAATCTCCGGTAGCCATTGCCCCGGAAATTTTAGGGATAATTTTCAGTGAATTTTCCATCATCCATTCCCGGTAATGACTCATGTGTTTATCTTCTTCTTCCGGCAAGGTTTCAATAATGGCCTCGGTGGTTTTCATGATCTGCCGGGCTATTTTAATGAGCCGTGTAGCAGAGTCTTTACGAGGTTTCAGCTTCCATTCCTCCCCTTGCTCATCATCATTATTGAGGTGGCGCAAAAATCTTTCATCGTCATCATCATCAAAACGCATGTGTATTGGTTTGGGTTAATGAATTCTTACGGTCTTCAAATTTAGCAGGTTCATGGCATTTGCATCCGGCAACTCAATATTTTTTTGTGTGAACCGCATTACCTCATCATAGTACAATGGAACTATTGGCGATTCTTCTACCAGTATTTTTTCCATTTCGTAGTAATATGTGTAGCGCTTTTCATTGTTGGGTTCTTGTACAGCACTCTCATACAATTTATCAAATTGAGAGTTGCTAAACCGTGAGTAGTTGGGAGGTGCAATGTGCTTGCTGTAAAAGGCAGCAAAGTAAGTTTCCGGATCAGCATAGTCGCCAACTAAAGAAGCGCGAAAAAATGGTGCTTTGCCGCTGCTTTTCATTTCGCTGAGCAGCGATGATTGAAGCAGTTCAATTTTTACTTTAATGCCTACTTGCTCTAACTGTTTGCTGATGAGCAAAGCGTATTCCTGGTATTTATCGCTGGTGTATAGTTTTATTTCAGTAATATTTTTGCCGTCCGGGAAACCTGCTTCAGCAAGCAGTTGCTTTGCTTTGTCGGGTTGATACGAATAACCAACTGTAACAGAATTGTTATACCCGGCAAAGCCAAGAGGCACAAATCCATGTATAGCAGGTTTGCCAATGCCATTGCGCAAATATTTAACTAGTTCATCGCGGTTAATGGCATAGTTTATAGCTTGTCTTATTTTTTTGTTTTGCAATGTTGTATTGATGCCTTGGCCACTCATAAGCACGCAGAGGTACTCGGTATTCATATAGGCGCTTCTGCGAAAATTGAATTGTGATTTCAATTCCTCTTTCAGCGTGCCATCATCGTTGAGTACTTCGTCAATGTAAGCGCCATCTATGCCTGAAATAAAATCAAGGTTTTTTTGTTTGAATTGCAAAAACTCGGTTTTGGTATCGGCAATAAATGAGACTTTGATGCCATCTATGTAAGGCAGCTTTTGAGTGCCGTCCGTTTCGAAATAATTTTCGTTTTTCTCTAGAATGAGCGCTACGTTGTCTTTCCATTGTTTTATGCAAAAGGGTCCTGTACCAACGGGATGTGCACGAAATTCGGCTCCATATTTTTTTACTGCTTCGTGCGGAATGATAGAGCAATATTGCATGGTTAATATTCCCAGCATAGGAGAAAAAGGGGAGGAGAGTTTCAATACAAACGTAGAATCGTTTAGTGCGGTGAACGGCTCTGTTTGGCTCACTTTGCCATTAAATACCCAAGCACCCTTTGCTACTGTTGCCGGGTCTATCAATCGTTTGAAACTATACACCACATCATTGGCTGTAACTTTTCTGCCTGTACCGTTTTTGAAACACGAATCGTGATGAAAAAAAACATCAGTACGCAGATGAAAAGTGTAGGTGAGTAAATCTGTACTTATATCCCAACTTTTAGCAATGCAAGGTTGAATGTTTAATGAATCATCTAACTGCAAAAGGCCATTGTACAATTGATTAACCGCCCAAATGTTAGCCAACGATGAACTCATGGCCGGGTCTAACGAAGTGATGCCACTGCTTTGGTTGTAGCGGAATATCTTTTTGTCACTTTTGTTGGTGTTAGTTGTGCAAGAGTTGCAGCCGGCATTTGCTAGCAATATAGCGGCCACTGCCGCAATACATACGTACTTAGTCATACGCTGCTAAGTAATCATTTTATTGGATGCGAAGGAGGGGAAGTGGTCTTTTATATGTAAGCTACTCTCCTAAAACAAAAAAGCAACCGAAGTTGCTTTTTTAAGGATGTTCTTTTTATGGCAAAAAATTACCATTTGAGTAAGTATGCGAAAATGAGAGGGGCAACAATAGTAGCATCGCTTTCAACAATAAACTTAGGGGTATCTATACCCAATTTTCCCCAGGTTATTTTTTCGTTAGGTACAGCGCCAGAGTAGGAACCATAAGAGGTTGTAGAGTCGCTGATTTGGCAGAAATAGCTCCAAAACGGCACATCATGCCAGCCCAAATCTTGATACATCATTGGCACTACACATATCGGGAAATCACCGGCTATGCCACCGCCAATTTGAAAAAAGCCCACGCCCTTGCCACCACTGTTTTGGCGGTACCAATCGCTGAGCCACACCATATATTCTATGCCACTGCGCATGGTAGTAGCTTTAATTTCATTTTTTATGCAGTATGAAGCAAAGATATTGCCCATAGTGCTGTCTTCCCAGCCGGGAACAATGATGGGAAGATTCTTTTCTGCGGCAGCCAGCATCCAACTGTTTTTAGGGTCAATCTCATAGTATTGTTCTAAAACACCGCTTAGTAGCATTTTGTACATAAACTCATGCGGAAAGTAACGCTCGCCTTTGTTATCGGCATCTTTCCACAATTCGTAAATGTGTTTTTGTAATCTGCGAAAGGCCTCTTCTTCGGGTATGCAGGTGTCGGTAACGCGGTTAAATCCGTTTTCCAACAAATCCCACTCTTCTTGCGGAGATAAATCGCGGTAGTTGGGCACACGCTTGTAGTGCGAGTGTGCTACAAGGTTCATTAAGTCTTCTTCTAAGTTGGCACCGGTACACGAGATGATGGCCACTTTATCTTGCCTGATCATTTCGGCTAACGAAATGCCTAACTCTGCAGTACTCATGGCACCGGCTAAGGTTATCATCATTTTACCGCCTTCAGCTAAGTGAGTTTCGTAACCTTTAGCAGCATCAATCAATGCCGCAGCATTGAAGTGGCGATAGTGATGCGTAATAAAATCGCGTACGGGTTGGCTCATACTATTAATTATTAATGTGTTATCGTGATTGTTTTTAGGTAATACTGTTTAGCTTTCGTTGAGTTGCTTGATGTCTTTCATAATCTGCTCGGCAATGTTATTAGCTGTAGTTTCCGAGTTACTTTCGGCATAAATGCGAATAATGGGCTCGGTGTTGCTTCTGCGCAGGTGTACCCAGTCGGTTTCAAACTCAATTTTTACTCCGTCAATTGTATTGATGGGGTATTTTTTGTATTTGTGTTCAATTTTATCAAACAGCAAGTCTATGTTGGCACCTAAGTCCAAATCAATTTTCTTTTTGGCAATATGATAGTTGGGGTACGTAGCCCGCAACATGCTGGCACTTTTTTTACTTTTTGCTAAATGCGTTAGAAACAGCGCTATGCCCACCATTGCATCGCGGCCATAGTGCAACTCCGGGTAAATAATTCCTCCATTTCCTTCTCCGCCAATCACGGCTTTTACTTCTTTCATTTTCTCTACCACATTCACTTCACCTACTGCTGAGGCAAAGTAGCTGCAACCTTGCTTTTCGGTTACATCGCGCAGGGCACGGGTAGAAGATAAATTAGATACGGTACTTCCTTTTTTCTTAGACAGTACATAGTCTGCAACTGCCACCAAGGTGTATTCTTCGCCAAACATATTGCCATCTTCGCACACCAACGCTAATCTGTCCACATCGGGGTCCACGCAAATTCCGATGTCGGCATTTTGGCGTTTAACTGTGGTGGCTAATTCGTGCAGGTTTTCAGGCAATGGCTCCGGATTATGCGGAAACAAGCCCGTAGGTTCGCAGTACAACTCGGTTACTTGCTCCACACCAAGTGCTTTGAGCAATTTAGGGATGGCTATGCCACCGGTACTATTTACTGCATCTACAACCACTTTGAATTTGCGTGCCGCAATGGCCTCTTTATCTACTAACTTTAGTTTCAGAATTTTTTCAATGTGACGGTCTATGTACTCATCTGATATAGAATAACTACCAATGCTATTTACTTCTTCAAACTCTATGGTTTTGTCTTCAGCAATGCGCAGCACTTCTTCACCGGCTTTGGCCGAAATAAACTCACCATGGCTGTTGAGTAATTTTAGTGCATTCCACTGCTTGGGATTGTGCGATGCCGTGATGATGATGCCGCCACCGGCTTTTTCTTCGTGCACGGCAATCTCTACAGTAGGTGTGGTGCTAAGCCCAAGATCCACTACATCCATACCAATAGATTGTAGTGCGCCTACTACTATATTGTTTACCATTTGTCCGCTTACCCGAGCATCGCGACCGATTACTATTTTTCGGTTGCCCTCTTGTTCACGTATCCAGTATCCAAATGCCAATGAAAATTTTAGAATGTCAACGGGTGTAAGATTAGCTCCCGGAAAACCGCCAATTGTACCACGAATACCTGATATAGATTTGATTAAACTCAACTTACTGTTTTTTTAAGGAGCGCAAAAGTAAAAATTCGGGTTACTTACGGTAGTGGAAATATGGCTTGTTTTGAGCATCTTTTGCCCTTATTTGGCACTAAATCGGTCAAAAAACTTGTGGCAATCTGTAAAGATAGTTTTCCAGCTTTGCAGGATGTTATATTCATTTATGTTTGGCTAAAACTGCACCTAGTTAACCTATTTAAGCAATACCTAAGTTTATTTTTTGATGAGATTTATTTGTAAACCTTTTGCCGATTTAACTCTTGCTGAACTTTATGCCATGATGCAATTGCGGCAAGAGGTATTTATTGTAGAACAGAACTGCCCATATTTAGATGCTGATGGTAAAGACGTAAAGAGCCATCATTTGCTTTGTTATGATACTGATGCGCTGGTGGCCTACTGCCGCCTGCTGCCAAGCGGGGTTAGTTATGAAGAACCTTCTATTGGCAGAGTAATTACCGCAGCCCGGGTACGCAATACAGGACTCGGAAAACTATTAATGCAAAAAGCTATTGAGCATATAGAATTACTTTTTGGTAATAACACTATACGAATAGGAGCGCAAGCGTACCTCAAAAAGTTTTACGAACAGTTTGGATTTGAAGACATGCAGCAACCTTACTTGGAAGACGGCATACCGCATTTAATTATGCTGCGAAAAGCAAATGCTAATTAGCAGTACATTCAATACCTTGCTTGTCATAACCATCAACGGTTAGTTTAAGCCCTGAGGTACCATCGGGGAAATCTTTAGAGCAATACTCGCGTTTACCGTCTTTGCCAAAGTCGCAAGTGTAACATTTGTTGCAACTTGAAATATTTATACTCACTATTGCTAATGCGAATACGGCTATCAATGTTTTTTTCATGCTTGAGATATTTTTACGTGAACGAAATTGTAATAAAGGAGCATAATTTCAAAATTTACACACTATGAAATGGATATATTTTTTGTTTATCATGAGTTTTTGTGTAGCCACTTTTGCACAGCGCGAAACCATTAAACGCGAAGGGTTTAGTTATATCAAATTACCCAACGGAGTAAATGCCGTGTATGCCGAAGGGAAAAGCAGCAATATGCAAATTACCCTTTTGCTCCGCTGCGGAAGTTTGATGGAAACCGATACCAACAGAGGGGCCGCATATATTTTGCAAAACATTGCGGCACAAAAGATAGCTGCACGGCTCTCAAAAAATATCCAGGGACTCTCTTTCCAGACCATTAATTTTTCGGCCTATACTACCACTGAGCAGACCGTGTTTCAATTTACAAGTTCTGCTGCGCAGTTGCAGCAAGTACTCAAGTTGATAGCCGACTCTGTATTTATGATGAAGTTTACCGCAGCCGATGTACTAAAGGTAAAAGAAGATATTGCGCAAGAGCAAAAGATAATAGCTGCAGACCCTGAAAAAGCGATGCAGAAGTTGATGACAGAGCGCTTATTTCGGTTTGATGCACACCGGTTAAACATTACCGGTGGAGAAAAACTAGCAAAAACTACCCCCGTAGCTGTGGATTCTTTTTTCAATAGATACTATATAACCAACTCTGCTGTTATAGCTATAGCAGGCAACATATCTACTAACATACTATCAGATGCATTGGATAAAACTATAGGAATTTTGCCCACACCTGATTTTAACTCCGAAGCCATTGTAAAGCTCTTCACATTCAGGCCAATGGTTTATAGTTCGCAATACACACAAAAGTCAGCCGTAGACTCACCTGAGTTACAACTTTGCTGGCAATTGCCCGGCCTCAATAGCAATATCAGCGCTGGGCATTTGGGATATTTGCTTTCAGCAATTATTAACGATAAGGCAAACTACATACAAACCAAATTGCGCAAAATGGGTTGTCAAAAGTTTGAGGCGCAATTTGAAGCCAATAATTTTTACTCCATCTTAAAAATAGTGGCAAAACCATCGGTTGGCAGATTTCATGAAACCAACCAATTTATTCAATCAGAATTGAATAGGATAAACAATGTATTGGTGAATGAAACAATGATGAATGCTGCCAAAATCAGGTTTAAAGAAGAGTATTTTAATTTGATGAACAGCGCCAGCGCACCTTTTTGGATTGCTAAATACTGGCCATTTACAAACGAAGATTATTTTCAAAATTTAGGCGACAGCATACTGAATACAGATGTTTCGCAGCTCAAAAAATACACTGCTGAGTACATTAAGGAGAGCCCGCATTTTGCGGTATTATTTGTGAACGAAGATCAGTATAGTGCACTAAAACTTGATTCCCTTTTCCCGGATTTAGATGAAACGATTAACGAAACCGTTTTTACGTACCGGCAAAATATTACTGATCTGGAAGGGAAAGATAATTTGGACAAACGAAACAAACTCTTGAATTGGGCAAAAATTAACCCGGACATTTTACTCCAATTAAATGGTTTTGCTGATGAGGGGGAATTTAATAAGACGTATGATGACAGCGTATTGGCCTTTATTGATTCTATCCCTACATTCCGCAAAACCAACCCCGATTTGTTGAAGAAAGGTTACTTGCGCCCGGAAATGATGCGTGCAATGAAAATCTTGAAATATTTGAGCGACAATGGTATAAGCATGGAGCGGCTTACAGGGACCTCCATGCGTGCTTCATCAAAAAACAAAAAAGAGGCACAGGCCAATATGAAATGCTCAGTTTCGCTAAACAAACTACGCGAAAAAACCTCGCTGTACGAATACCATTACGGAGTACCAAAACCAAAAGAATGAACGGAAAGACACCCAAAGAATCGCGCACTATAATGACAGAAATAGTGCTGCCCAACGATACAAATGCACTGCACAATTTGCGCGGTGGAAAAATACTGCACTGGATGGATATTGCATCGGCCATTGCTGCCGGCAAACATGCCAATGCTGTGGTAGTAACCGCCAGTGTAGATAATGTGAGCTGGGAAAACCCTATAAAATTGGGTGATGTAGTTACGATTACCGCTTGTGTAACTAGAGTATTTAATACTTCCATGGAAACACACATCGAAGTTTGGGCAGAGAACCTACCCTCGCAAACCCGCTACAAGTGCAACGAGGCGTATTATACTTTTGTGGCTTTAGACAGCAATGGGAAACCTAAAAAAGCGCTTGAACTGATACCCGAAACGGACGAGGAAAAAAGGAGATATGATGAGGCAATGGCCCGCAGAGAACTTCGCTTAGTGCTTGCCGGCCGCTTAAAACTGCAAGAAGCCAAGTACCTGCAAAAGTTGTTTGGCTAATTACTCGGTAACCTCAGTTTTAAACTCACTGTTAAAGTGAAACTCAATTTCCGGATTGTTTTCGCGCTCCATTTTTAAGAACCAGTCGCTTGGTGCCAGATACACAGTATGGCCGTCTTTATCTTGCACAATAGAAGTTTGCTTAAAGCGGATAAACTCATCTAATTTTTGTTTGTTATCTGACCGCAACCAGCAGGCGCGGGTCATGCTGATGGGCTGAAAGCGGCAGTTGGCGCTATACTCATGTTGCAAACGGTACTGAATTACTTCGAACTGTAGTTCGCCCACGGTGCCTACAAATTTACGGTTGCCGGGCTGTTGGGTAAAAAGCTGTGCCACACCTTCATCGGTAAGTTGCGAAATGCCTTTTTCCAACTGCTTACTTTTCATGGGGTCAGTGTTTATTAACTCCTTGAAAATTTCGGGACTAAAGCTGGGTATGCCGCGGATATTAAAGTCTTCGCCTTCGGTGAGTACATCACCTATTTTAAAGTTGCCGGTATCGTACAGCCCCACCACATCACCCGGAAATGCCTCATCTACAATGTTTTTGCTTTGTGCCATAAAGGTAACTGGTGTGCTAAAGCGAAAATCTTTTTGCAGGCGTACATGATGGAAATACTTGTGGCGCTCAAACTTACCACTAACAATACGCAAAAAGGCAATTCTATCGCGGTGCTTGGGGTCTAAGTTGGCGTGTATTTTAAAGATGAACCCAGTCATTTTGTTCTCGTTTGGCTCAACAAAACGCTTGTCTGTTTCGCGGCCACGGGGTACAGGTGCTATTTCTACAAACGTATCCAGTAACTCTTGTACACCAAAGTTATTGACCGCACTGCCGAAAAACACAGGGGCCAAATTACCTTTTAGGTATTCGTTAATGTCAAAGGTGTCATATACTGCTTCTACCATTTCTGCATCTTCACGCAATTGTGCGGCATCGCGCTCACCAACTTGCTTGTCTAATGCAGGGTCGTTGAGGTCGGTTATCTGCAATACCTCGTCTGCTATTTTTTGAGTGCTGGGTCTAAAGAGATTCAGGTATTTTTTATGAATGTTATACACGCCTTTAAACAAGCTGCCACGGTTTATGGGAAACGTAAGAGGGCGCACCCGTATTTTTAGTTCTTTTTCTATTTCATCTAATAAATCAAATGGGTCGCGGCCTTCGCGGTCCAGTTTATTGATAAACACAATAACCGGAGTTTTGCGCATGGCGCACACTTCCATTAGTCTGCGGGTTTGTGCTTCTACACCTTTTACAGAGTCCACCACCATGATTACAGAGTCCACAGCGGTGAGCGTGCGGTAGGTATCTTCTGCAAAATCTTTGTGGCCGGGGGTATCTAAGATGTTGATGAGTTTATCGCGGTACTCAAAGGTCATTACAGAAGTAGCTACGGATATACCGCGCTGCTTTTCTATTTCCATAAAGTCGCTGGTAGCGGCTTTCTTTATTTTGTTGCTCTTTACCGCACCGGCTACTTGTATGGCTCCTCCAAACAAGAGTAGTTTTTCGGTTAAGGTGGTTTTGCCGGCATCTGGGTGACTGATAATGCCGAAGGTTCTTCGTTTTTCTATTTCTTGTACTACACTCATAGCGGGCGCGAATGTAATATTCGGCTGCTATCCTAACGATGCTTGCATTATCCTGTATAGCATTATCATTACTGAGCTAGACAAGTTATTTGGCAAACCCAAACACCACCGAGGCGTAGAAAGTGCGGCCCCAGAGCATGTTTACGGCACTGCTGTTGAAATTGTGCCCTACACCGGTAATGCCCGTAGCTCCTACATTAGTAATGCCAAGCAGATTTTTGCCGCCTATTTGCAGTTGAATTCTGTTCTTCCAAAAGTTGCGCGAAATAGAAGCATCTAAAGAGTGAAAGCCATTGCGCATCCCGCTTTGCAAACTGCTGTTAATGCTAAATACGGGCTTTGCGCCATTGTATTTGTAGTATAGGTTAAGAGCTACTTTAGCTTTCGGGATCAGGTACGAGGCCGATGCAGTAATATCTATACTATTGGTTTTTAATATATCGCTGCTATTTTGCGATAGCTGATAGTGGGTAAGCATGCCCGATAGGTTTATGGCAATGTCGTTCCACTTATAGCCCATACTTATATCTGCACCGGCAGTGGTGTAGTTTTTGATGTTGAAATATTGAAAAGTATCTACCTCAGGTCCGGAGCTTACAATAATGCGCCAATCAATTTTGTTTTTTATGCGGTTGTAAAAGCCCGATGCTCCAAACGAGAGTTGATGCTTGCCCAAAGTGGGAGTGTAGTTGAGCGATCCGTTGGCAGTGTGTCCATCTTCGGGCAATAAATTTTGGTTGCCTTTGAGCGAGTGGTTGCTATCAAAAAACAAGAGAAACAATTCTTTGAGCGAAGGAGCACGATACCCCCGGCCATAAGAGGCACGAGCTATAATTTTTTCTTTCCACCCGTATTTTATGTTGAGGGAAGGAATAAGTGGTGTGCGAAAAAGTGTGTTGTAAGAAAAACGAATAGCGGGCTGTATATCTAAACCCTCTATAAGCGATACTCGTACACTGCCATACGCTGCATAATCGCCCACTTGCTTGGCGCGCCCGGCTATTCGGGTTTGCTGTGTAAACTCTTGGTTGGCCTCTAATCCAAAAAGGAAGTTGAGCCGGTTTTTCCAGGCGGGCATGGCATAAGTACTTCTAAACAACAAGTGGTGATAAAAAGTAGTGTCGTGTGCTGATGGATTTTTTACAATAGACTCTGAACCGCTCACTAAATTTTTGATGTATTGATTATTGAACCGAATAAAACCGGAGTATCCAAGGAGTACATCTAATTGGTAGCTATCTTTGAACCTGTACATAAACGATGCAGACCCGCGTGGCCTGTAGGTTAGGTAGCGGGTATCATCTCCGGCATATATCCAATTGCCGTTTTCAAAAGCCGGACGTGGTGCGCTGCGGTTCCACATGAGTTCGCGAAAAAAAGAACCCAGCAAAGAGAACCGCAGTTTGTTATTGCTATAGAGGTATTTGGCATCGGCAAAATATTGCTCTTTAGGTTTCCATTCTTTGAAACGCGACACTGAATCTATGGTAGTATAGCCATTAAAGAAGTAACGGCCACCGCTCAGGTAAACTTGATTTTTTTTGAACGAAAAGCCGGTGTTGGCCTCCATGTTGTACTGGCCTACACTTTCGTAATATGCCTTGATGCCTACATTCACTTTTTCTGTTTGAAAGGTTTTGGTGATGATATTGATAACCCCACCCATGGCATCGGTGCCGTACATCACAGACAGTGGTCCTTGAACCACTTCTATGCGCTCTATGTTGCTGAGGTTAATTTGGCTGAGGTCTATTTTGCCATCGCTGCGCCCTACAATGGGCACCCCATCTACCATTATTTTTATGCCCTCGCCCGAAATACCGTTGATGCTCAGCGAACTACCAAATACCTGATCTTGGCCAAGGTCTATGTGCAGTTCGTTTTGCAGTGCTTCGCGAAGGTTGTTGGCTCCCTTGGCTTTGAGCACTTCGGTGCTAATTACCTTTACTTCGTAAACCGAGTTTTTGACAGAGCCGGGGGCATATTGTCCGGTAACTACTACATCGGTAATGTTTTTGCCAACCGGAGAGAGGAGGTAAGTTTTGTCTGCAGCAGCCATTAAAGTGTCAATCTGCGAGTTGAAACCCAAATAAGAGACCCACACCACACTTGGCTCGGGCAGTGCAAATTCAAAAATGCCAGCGGCATCGGTAGTGCCTGCTATTACCCGTTTTTGTTTGGTATCAGTGAGTGGAACCACCCGTACTATTGCATCAGAGAGGGGTTGTTGGTTATCTGCCCGCAGCACTTTTACTTGTACATTACCCAGTTGTTGACCAAAACCAAACTGAGCCAGAGCAATCAAAAAGATATATACTATACATCGCCTGCAGAGGCGTGCGAAACAGTCCATGACGTGGGCAAATGTACTTGGATAAACACGGCAGTGTGCTGCATGATTGTCATAGAATTGTAAAAAAAACAGATTGTGGAGAATTACCGGCAGCTTAGTTTAATGCCACCGGCTACTCCGGGTTTGCTGTGCAATACTTTAGATAAAATGGGTTTTTGCGTTTTTATATCCTGCTTTTCGTTTTCAAAAGTGCCTTCATAAAAATCTATTCGCAAGGTGTTTAGCCCTACGTTTCCGGTATTCCACGCTTTAGCAGCCAAGTAGTTTTTGCCCGATGGATTTAGGGAAATTACTTTGGTGTAAACCCCTTTTTGTTTGGTTTTAATCACCACATGGTCCAGTATTACTTGCCCATTAAAAATGATAGAAACCATGTCGTTATCATCTTCACCATCATCATAAATTACGGCTGTGAGCAGGCAAGAGCCAAAATCTGCATTATGCTGATAGTTGATAGAATCGTTACCCAATTGACTATTCTCTACTTTTTGCGGAAGGTCAAACACCAAGGGGGCTTCATCGGCATAAATAGTTACTAAGAAGCCACATTTTTGCTCTACACCGTTATTGGTTTTGGCTACAAACGAAAACGGATGCTCGCCCAGCGTAAGAAAACAGCCCGACTTAGAGCCCGCTGTTTGAATAATAGTATCAAAGCCGCTGAATTTGGCAAGCGTGGGTTCTTCGTACTTAAAAGTAATTCCCCTTCGGCCATCAGGCAATGTAATGAATGTATCGGTTGGGCAATAAAATTTGAGTGAAGTGTTGATGGGCTTATCTACCACATCGGTTTTGGTTTTGGCCGGCTCGGGAGCAGGAGTTGCTTTCACCGGCTCTGGCATTTCAATAAACAGTTTTTCGGCTTGCAATTTAATATCGGCAGAGGGTATTTTTTCGGTTGGTGATACCTGATTTATTTCCGTTTTTTCGGGTACATTTTTCTTTATCTCGGCATCTGCTTTTTCGGGCGTAAATGCTAGCGCACCGGTAGTTATATTACTGGTGGTGTCTTTAGCCACGGAAATAGGTTGATGAGGTACTCTTACAGGCGAGAGATCTGGCGGAGCAATGGCGGGTGTTGTGATGGCGGAAGGTGTGGTTACATTTTTTACTTCAGTTTTCTCAGGCACATTTTTTTTAATTTCTGCATCGGCTTTTGAAGGTTGGTACATACTAAGGGTAGTAACAATTGTAGCGATAGTTTCTTTGGCAATAAGGGTGGGCTGTGCTGGTACACGCACCGGGTTTACATCTGCTACCGATGGCGCATTGGTTGTTATGGGTTGCTCATTTTTTTCCGGCACCATTAGCGTAGGTGAGGTTATAGATTTTGGCGCTGTTTCGTTTTTGTTGGCGTATTCTACTGTAACGTAAAATTTGCATTGCCCTACATTACCCGATGCATCGGTAGCTAACACTGCCACTTCAGTTTTGCCTACAGGATACAACCGATTTTTGCCCATTACCGGTTTGTAAGTAAGTTGAGGTGAAGAACAATTATCGGTAGCAATAGCGTTGGGCAATTCCACCTTTGCAGCGTGGCGACCAGGCAAGGTTTTTACGGTCATGTTTTGTGGGCATGTTACAACAGGTGGCTCTGCATCTTTTACGGTTATGGTAAAAGATGTAGCGGTTTTGATGCCGCCTGTGGTTGTTGCTTCAAACGAAAGTTTATGACTGCCTACAGGAAATGAACTTCCACTGGGTAACCCCTCGGTAAGCACCGCTTTGTAGGTGCCACAAGTGGCCTCTACCTCAGGGAAAGCATAGTTGTACGGAACAGTACATTCACCTGCTGGCAATGTAATTTCTACATCCTTTACAGGTAGTATGGTTATCTTTTCATATACCTGCCGCCCGCTTTGATCGCTGTAAAGTTGCGAAACCTCATTGGCGTACATGGCGCGGTTATAGATACGCAAATCATCTAAACATCCGGTAAAGTATTTCATGCCACCGGCATTTACACGGCCAATCACCAACGATAAATCGTTGGCGATAAAACTGCCTTTAAACAAACTTTGCCAAGCCAGTTTACCATTCACGTAGCCATATGCCCAGCCATCGTCCACCACTACGGCCATAAAATACCAATTGCCAAAATCAATGGGGTGGTTGTTGTATTTGTTGTTATCAGCAGTATAGCTGCTGCTTAGCGAAATTTTGCTCACCGGCTCGCCAAAAAGGCGCGATTGGTAAAAGCGATACTGAGACTCATTGGCCGATGTACCTTTAGTGAGTATGGGCAGCGATAAATCGGTTTGGTTGGGAGCGGCCTTTTCGGGTTTAACCCAAAAACAGATGGTGAGTGATGAAGTAACTGATTTTAAACTCGGAGAACTGGGTACAGATACGAACCCCTTTGTGCCGTTAATGTACACTGCACCGCAAAGGTTTCCGAATCTATCTACAGCCGACTCTACTTCACCGCTTTTATTACCATGATTTTTGTTTGGGCTGTAATCATCAAAGTTATTATCAAACTTATAGTGTGCTACCAAGCCCGTTTGGTTAGATTGCGCAAACAGAAATGAGTTAGATAAAAACACCGGTAAAATTGCCCAAAGGCACCAACGCATATCGTGTGAAATTAGTTTTTTGTAAAAAACGGAGTAGTTGTTTAGCAAGAAAACAGCTGTTTTTAATTCTTGCTTTCATTTGTTGTTTTGAGTCCACAAATTATGAGCGACATACTTCACCGCACTTCCCTAAATTGTTTTTTGAGTTTTGATGATTATCTGTTGTTGATCGAAAACATCCTCTCAGAAAAAATACCTCGCACGGGCAAATACCTCAACGATAAAACATTTCGCTATACCCGCTCTAATTTAGAGCGCATGCAGTTGGGGTTAAATAAAACAGTATTGCAACAAAAGCTATACAACGCGCTAACCTCTTTAAAGCAAGATTGGGTATGGGTAGTTATCACCGAGCCGTGGTGTGGCGATGCCAGTTGGGGCGTGCCGGCTTTGTATTTGGTTGCCTCTGCAACTCAAAAAATAGATTTCAGAATTGTGCTTAGAGATAACAACCAGGAATGGATGAAGCTATACCAAACTAACGGAGCCGACTCTATACCCAAGTTAGTTTGCTTTGATAAAAGTACCGGTAAAGAATTGGGTACTTGGGGTCCAAGGCCACAAGTTTTGGCCAACGACATGGTGCGTTGGGTAAGTGAAGGGGAGGCGGATTATACACAGATTGTACGAAAATTACACAGTTGGTATGAGCAAGACATGAGCCGAGAAATTCAAATTGAATTGTTAGACAAAGTAAAAGTGTGGTTAAGTTAATGTACATAAAATGAACAAAGCTGAACGCGTACAATTTGTGGTGGGCACTCTTCAACAGCTATATCCAAATCCAGCAATTCCCTTAGACCATACCGATGCCTACACCATGCTGATTGCCGTGCTGCTTTCGGCACAGTGTACAGATAAACGGGTGAATCAAATTACTCCGCTGCTATTTGCTAAAGCCAATACACCACAAAAAATGGTGAAGTTACGGGTAGAAGAAATACAAGCTATTATTCGCCCCTGTGGGTTGGCTCCTGCTAAAGCAAAAGCCATACATCGGTTATCAGAAATTCTGTTAGAAAAACACAACGGAGATGTACCAAATACTTTTGAAGATTTGGAGCATTTACCCGGAGTGGGTCACAAAACCGCATCGGTGGTTATGGCACAGGTTTTTGGTCAGCCGGCATTTCCGGTTGATACGCACATACACCGACTCATGCACCGCTGGAAACTAAGCAATGGCAAAAGTGTGGAACAAACAGAGCGTGATGCCAAGCGGTTATTTGCGCAAGAGTTGTGGAATAAACTTCACTTACAAATCATTTACTTTGGTCGCGAGTATTGCCCCGCTCGCGGCCATAACGAAAGTACCTGCCCAATATGCAGCAAGATATAACGGATGCAAATATTACCGGCAAGCAATTGTTCAAGATTCAGTTGTTTGCGTTAGTGGCCGGTGCTGTTATTTTGCTGTTTAAATTCGGCGCGTATTTTCTTACTCACTCTAATACCATATTTACCGATGCGCTGGAGTCTATCATTAATGTAGCCGCAGCAGCTTTTGCGTTGTTGAGTATTTACATTGCATCGCAACCTACTGATGCCGACCACCCGTACGGGCATGGTAAAGTAGAGTTTCTTTCAGCCGGGTTTGAAGGAATTCTGATTATGCTTGCCGGTGGCTCTATTATCACCAAATCGGTGTTTGCATTTTTTCATCCTTACACTATAGAAAATCTAAACATTGGTTTGGCTATAGTGGTAGGTTCTGGTTTAGCTAACTATGGCATTGGCTGGTGGCTGCAAACGTACGGTAAAAAACATCATTCACTTACTCTGCAAGCCGATGGTGAGCACCTTAAATCGGACGCCTATTCGTCTTTAGCGGTCTTAGCCGGCTTGTTGCTGGTATTACTTACGGGCTTGCGCTGGATAGATAATGTAGCTGCTATACTTATTGGCACTTTCATTTTATATACTGGTGCAAAATTGCTGCGTAAATCAATTGCGGGAATTATGGATGAATCAGACGATGAAATAGTAGAGTCTATCATAAAATCTATCAGCATACACCGCAAGCCACAGTGGATAGATGTACACAACATGAGGGTGATACAGTATGGTAGCAAATGGCATGTGGACTGCCACGTAACTTTGCCTTGGTATTACACTTTGCAACAAGCACATGATGAGATAGAAGAGATTGCCCGGTTGGTGAACGAACAAAATGCCGACAGGGTAGAGTTTTTTATACATGCCGATTCCTGTATTTCGGCATCATGCACGGTTTGTTCATTGCAAAACTGCGCACACCGAAAATCGCTTCAAAATACTTCGGTAGAGTGGAATCTTGAAAACGTGAAGCGAAACAAAAAGCACGGCTTGGTGTAGCTATCAGCTATTCACTTTGTGCAGGGCATTTACTACATCTTTTACACCGGCTTTTTTCCAGTCGGGGGTTACTACGTTTTGTTTTTTAAGCGATAGTTCTTGTAATGAGTACATAAAGGTTTCTCCGTTTGCTTTTACGCCAAAAACTACGGCTTGCTCATTGGCGGGTATATTTTTAAACCGGGAATGGCCAATAAAATTCTCAGCATTAACCAAGCAGTTTAACGCGGGTAAAAAAAGCTTAATATCAGTAAACGAGTTGGCCTGCACCACCACATCTGCTTTGTTTTTATCAGATGGTAAAATATTGCCACAAGCCACCCAACCCAACGAACCATAGAGCGATGCATTTTTATCGTCAAACAATTGATAGCCGTTTTTTTGAGAAGAAAATGCCAGTAGCTGAAAATCTTTTTGCTGATAGTTTACGCGTACTTGCGTAGCGTTACGCAGGTTAAAATCAAAAGCAATTTTTACTGCCGAAGCCATATTCTTTTTGCCAAACATTGCGGCCTGCCACTCCGGCATGTTAAGCAGTACATTTTTTACTTCGTCACGAAACACTATGTACCCCGAGGTTACTTCTGCATCGGTTACTTTACCGTTTTCATCTAATTTGATTATAGCATTTACAGTGCCCGACAATTCGTTGGTTTTGGCATACTCCGGGTAGCGAACAATTTGTGCCAAATAATCGGGCAGCGGCAGGCCGTTGTAACTGAACTCGGGTGCTACTACGGTGTTGCGTAAATTTTTTCTGCCGGTTTTAGCGTTCCATTTTTCTGTGGTTGTCCAATCTATGCCATTAGTGTTTTTAAGACCAACAAAGTGGCTCAACTGATTGGCGCGAACCGGTTTAGGAAAAACCACCAGCATATCATCGGCAGTGCTGAGTTGCAAGGGTTGCTTTTCATAAAACGCCAAAATACTGAGCGCTCCTCGCATTTTTAGCAAAGAGCCACCGGGTATAGTGCCCAGGTTGTGGCGGATGTAATCTTCGGCTTGGTAGCATTCGTAAAGTTCAATATCAATATCACCATTCGGAGCGGTGCCATTCGGCAATACCAATGCTTGTGCATCAAACGAAATTTTAGTGCCTTCAGCGCCTTCAATAGTTACGGGTAATCTATTGTTAACTCTAAATTTTTGCGGAGTAGGTTTAAGTTGCTGCCATACTTTATCTACCTCGGTGCTCTGCACCCGCGAAGTGGGTTGCTCATAAGCGTTGACCTGCACTGCTATGGATTTTTGCTGTGGCATGGCGTTAAAATCTCTCAGCAATTCATTGGCTAAAGTATCGGTTATCACACGTTCGGCATCGGGTTTAGCTTCCGGTTGCTGTTGGTTGCAACCCACTATGAGCCAAAAAGCAACTATGTAAAAAGGATAAATGCGCATGAAATACAGTTTAGGTTAGGGTATGGTGAATATAACGTAAAAATTGGCAAAAATGTTAGTATGATTAACGCCATTTATCAATCTGATTACTTTCACCGCGCACATTGTATGGTATAAAAGGCAGTGTAGCCCTGTTAAACATGAAAATTGGAATTGTATGTTACCCCACGTATGGTGGGAGCGGAGTAGTGGCCACCGAGTTAGGAAAAGCACTTGCTGAAAAGGGGCATCAAGTTCATTTCATTACCTATCAGGAGCCGGTACGGTTGGATTCTTTCCATGAAAACATTTTTTATCATGAAGTATCGGCTTTAGAATATCCTCTGTTTCAGCATCAGCCATATGAGAGTGCATTGGCCAGCAAAATTGTAGATGTAACCAAGTTTGAGCGATTAGATATTTTGCATGTACACTATGCCATACCACATGCTTCGTCTGCCTTGATGGCAAAACAAATTTTGGGAGAGCAGGGTTATCAATTACCATTCGTTACTACACTACACGGTACAGACATCACGCTGGTGGGCAAAGACCCCGGCTATCAACCCGTGGTAGAGTACTCTATCAATCATAGCGATGGTATTACATCCGTTTCGGAAAATCTGAAACAAGATACGCTCAAAAACTTTAAAATAAATCGTCATATTGAGGTCATTCCCAACTTCATAGATTTTTCACGTTTTCGCAAAACCAACAAAGAGCATTTTAAAAAGGCGATTGCTCCGTTGGGAGAAAATATATTGATACACGTGTCTAATTTCCGAAGGGTGAAGCGGGTAGAAGATGTACTGCGAATGTTTGACATAGTTGTCAAGCATATTCCCTCTAAATTGTTTTTAGTTGGCGATGGCCCTGAGCGAAATAATTTGGAACAGATCTGCCGTAGTTTGGGCAATTGCGATCAAATTCGTTTTTTGGGGAAACAAGACCCTGTAGAAGAACTATTGGCTGTTGCTGATTTGTTTGTGTTGCCGTCAGAAAATGAAAGCTTTGGTTTAGCCGCTTTAGAGGCCATGGCGTGTGAAGTACCGGTTATTTCATCAAACGCTGGTGGCATTCCAGAGATAAACGTGCAAGGCGAAACCGGCTTTTTGAGCCATGTAGGCGACTATGCCGATATGGCCAAAAACGCCATCCATATTTTAGAGGATGAAAACCGGTTAAAACAGTTTAAGAAAAATGCCTATGCGCAAGCACAGCGTTTTTCTATTGATAAAATACTTCCACAGTATGAAGCATATTATGCCAAAGTGTTGATGGGCAAAGGGTAGTTTATTTGATGTAAACTGTTTTGATGTTTACAAATTCTTTTAGCCCTTCTTCTCCCAACTCCCGTCCGAAACCACTCTGCTTAATGCCACCAAAAGGCATTCGCGGGTCACTCTTTACAATATCGTTAATAAACACGTTGCCGGTTTCCAACTCAGCGGCCATTTTTTCTGCCAAAGCAGTATTTTTACTCCATATAGAAGCGGCCAGTCCATATTGCGATTGATTGGCTAAGTATATGGCCTCATTGGCATTTTGCACTATAGCAATACTCCAAACAGGCCCAAAAATTTCTTCTGTAAATGCGGTGCTTTTAGGGTTAACATTTGTAAGGACTACAGGGGTAACAAAGTTGCCCTGCCCGGTAAACGCATTGTCGCCATAGTGTGCAGTAGCCCCCGATTGAACGGTTGCTTGTATTTGTTTTTCAACTTTGTCGGCTAAATCTCTGCGAGCTAAAGGGCCTACCTGTGTGCCTTCGTCTAACGGATTGCCTTGTTTGAGTTGTTGAACGGCTGCAATTAGTTGCTTAGTAAAATTGGCAGCTATTTTTTCTTCTACCAAAAACCGTTTGGCGCCATTGCAGGCCTGCCCGGTGTTTATACTACGGCTTTTGATGGCACCGGCCACCGTAGCTTCAATTTCTGCATCGGCCAATACGATAAATGCATCATTCCCGCCCAATTCCATCACACATTTTTTGATGTGCTTGCCGGCTAATGAAGCCAAATGGCTGCCGGTGGCATCACTGCCGGTAAAACTTAAACCACGCACCTGCTCGTCTGCAATCAATTTCGCGGCATCTTCATTACACAAATAATAGTTTTTAAAAATACCATCCAACAGGCCGGCTTCGTGAAAGGCATCTTCTATAGCAGCCGCACATTGCGGTACGTTGGGGGCATGTTTAAGTATGGTTACATTGCCCGAAATGAGTGTAGGCACCGCAAACCTAAATACCTGCCAAAACGGAAAATTCCAGGGCATAATGGAGAAAATAATACCCAATGGATCGTGCCGGACGTAACTTTTTGAAGCGTTAGATTTTGTGCCTTTGTGGGCGAGAAGTTGGGGGGCATCGGCTAAGTAAAAATCAAACGCAGTAATGGTTTTGTCTATTTCATACTCGGCCTCTCTAAGCGGTTTGCCCATTTCTAAAGTAATGAGTTGGGCATATTGCAGTTTGTTTTTTCTCAATACAGCAGCAACTTTTTTTAACTGCTCACCACGTTCCTCTAAACTTAGGTTTTTCCAGAAGCGGAAAGCATTTTGTGATACCGTCAAATCAGGATAAGAATGAAACGGGAAGTCCGCAATTTTTTGATGATTGAATGGGTTGATAGAAGCATACATATGGCAAGATTACGAATAGTATAGAAAAGTGATGCTACATTTTGTGAATTGTCATTATTCTGTCATTTTGTTTGAACCCAAATCACACAAAAGTTTTTCGCGATTACATTCGCACTGATGTTGAACCGCTTTTTTCAATATTTCAGCTGTATCATTTATCTGTTATTGGTATCTCTTACTGCTTGTTTTAAAGAAGATACCATGCTGCCACCCAACCCACCGGCACCGGGCATCAAAACTGCAGTGATAGAAATGGGACCTGGTTATGCCGACCAGTTTTTTTATTCGTTAAATACAAATAGTGTACTCCGTCAAAACACACGGTATGCCTATGACTTGATGTTTGAATGTGGCGCAGATAGTTTTCGCATTTGGCTAAACACGGCCAAGTTTATGAGTGTACTTAAAACTTCGAAAAAAAGTTTGAGCACAGTTACCCTTCAAGATACTGTGGGTAAAGATTGGCGTTTTGAATTAGGTGAATTTACTGACACCAGTTGCGCCATAGGAGATTGGTGGAAAGATGTAAATGCGGGGATGCCACTAACCGATAGTGCTGTTTATCTATTGAGTTTGGGGCGTGATGACCAAGGAGAGCCATTGGGCTACGTGCGCTTGCAAATTAGCAATTACACGTCAGTTGGATATTTAATAAACTGGCAACCTTTAGGCAGTGCAACCATCTACTCACTAGCTATTGATAAAGATGCTGCGCGAAACTACCGCTATGTTTCGCTGAGTAACGGTGGTAGTTTAATCAATGACATAGAACCGGCTAAAACCGAGTGGGATTTTTGTTTTACCAGATACACGTATGTGTTTTATGAGCCATATTACTTGCCTTACGAAGTAGTAGGTGTTTTGCAAAACTCTTCGCGCATTACAGCTTATGTAGATTCTACGCTCAACAAGCCGTTCGATTCAGTTTCTATTGCCGATATGGATTTTAATAAACTGCATAGCCACCGCGATGCAGTAGGTTATGAATGGAAAGTATATAGTGGTATAGGCACGGGTGGCGGGACATATTCTGTAAAAGATAATTTCTGCTACTTCATCAGGCAAGAGGGCAATAAATTCTACAAACTTCGCTTTAGGGCATTTGATAAAAGCGGAGTGAATGGATACCCCACATTTGAGTATGGGGAGTTGAAGTAGTAACTGTTGAAATTTTTCGCAGCAAAAATCCGCTGCAAAACTATTTTCGCGGCAACTTTTCAAAACAATGACTACAGCTACATTCCCTATGCAAATCCTTTCTGACCGTATCAATCAAATGCAAGAAAGCGCCACCATCAAAATGGCGAAACTCAGCCGCGAACTCAAAGCGCAAGGGCACGACATTATTGACCTCAGCTTGGGTGAGCCCGATTTTGATACCCCGCAGCATATCAAAAATGCAGCTAAAGAAGCCATTGATAAAGGATACACTAAATATACCCCTGTACCCGGCTACACGGAGTTGCGCAAAGCTATTGTACATAAGTTTAAACGTGATAACAATCTGGATTATACCATAGACCAAATAGTGGTTTCAACCGGTGCCAAGCAGAGTATTGCCAATGTAGTATTTAGTGTGGTAAACCCCGGTGATGAAGTATTGCTACCGGCTCCTTATTGGGTGAGCTACGCAGCCATTGCTGAATTGGCCGAAGGCAAGTGCGTGGAGATTCCGGCTACCATAGAAACCAATTTTAAAGTAACAGCTCAAGAATTGGAGAAACACATCACTCCTAAAACACGGTTGCTTATTTTTTCATCGCCCTGCAACCCAACCGGTTCGGTATATTCGCGCAGTGAATTAGAAGCTATAGCAAAAGTGGTTCGTAAGTATCCGCAGTTGTACGTATTGTGCGATGAAATTTATGAGTACATCAATTTTACCGGAGAGCGACATACCAGCTTAGCAGAGTTTAGCGAAGTGAAGGAACAGGTAATAACTGTGAACGGTTTCAGCAAAGGTTTTGCCATGACCGGCTGGCGTTTGGGCTACATAGGTGCTCCACTGCACATCGCCAAAGCGTGCGATAAAATGCAAGGGCAGATTACCTCAGGCACTTGCTCCATTGCACAAAAGGCAGGAGAGGCCGCATTGTTAGCAGACCTCACCGAGTGCCAAAAAATGGTTGCAGAGTTTCGTAAGCGTAGAGACATGGTGTATGGCTTACTTAAACAGATACCCGGACTAAAAGTAAATCTACCTGATGGGGCGTTTTACTTTTTCTTTGATGTGAGTGCGTATTTTGGTAAAAGTTACAACAATCAAATACTTAATACTCCCGAAGACATATCATTGTTTTTACTTAACGAAGGAAAAATTGCACTGGTAAGCGGTGAAGCTTTTGGCGATAAACAATGCCTGCGCATGAGCTATGCCACCAGTGAAGATAAATTGACAGAAACCTGCAAACGAATGAAAGCAGCTTTTGCCCTATTACAATAATCCTGCTTTGAATTATACCATTCTCATATCATCATATTAACTAACAATGCCCGTACACAATTTTTCTAACCTCAATGTATTAATTATAGGTGATGTGATGGTTGATTTTTATCTGTTTGGCGATGTGAATCGCATATCTCCAGAAGCACCTGTTCCGGTGGTAGAAATCGCCTCTAAAGAATCTCGGTTAGGCGGAGCAGCTAATGTGGCTTTGAATATCAGTAAACTGGGTGCTAATCCCATTTTATTGAGTATGACGGGTAGAGATATAACAGGTGCTTTGTTTTTGAAAATGTTGCGCAATGAGGGAATAAAAACCACGCATGTACTACAGAATAAAAACAGAGTAACCACACTAAAAACACGAATTTTTGATGACGATAAGCAAGTAGTGCGCTTTGATGAAGAGGACACTGATGATGTAAACGAGGCGCAGGAAACTTTGTTAATAAAAGAGTTTCGCAAGATAATGGCCAACGAGCGAATAGATGTCATTATTATCCAAGACTATAACAAGGGAGTGCTTACTAAGTATTTTGTTAAGCAAATTTTACTTTATGCCACTAAGCATGAAATACCCGTAGCGGTTGACCCCAAAGCCAAAAACTTTTTTGAATACCAGGCCATCGATTTATTTAAGCCCAACTTACGCGAGTTTTCTGATTCTATTGGTTACCGTATTAACCCAAAAAGCATTGATAGTTTACGTAGTGGAGCCGAAGAATTGCGCAGAAAAAATCGCTTTAAAAATTTGATGGTTACTCTTGGTCCAAACGGTATTTTTTGTTTTCTGCGCGATGGGTCTTCGTTTATTGTTCCGGCCAAGCCAATAAAAGCAGCAGATGTGTCCGGTGCTGGCGATACGGTTATTAGTATAGCTGCATTGGCGTTTCGCCAAAAAATAGCTATGCGCGAAACCGCACAACTTTGCAATAAAGGCGCTGCTGCAGTTTGCAAGAAAATTGGTGTTGCCCCGGTAGCGCTCAAAGATTTGAAGTAACAACTTTTGTTAACTCCACATTTCCCAATCGGTACACTGGTTACTTTAGCACTAAATACTATCACATGAAAAACATTATTGCCGTAGTTTTTGCCGGTTTGTTTTTGCTCTTTTCGGCTACTATTAACGCCAGTGCCCCCGGTAAAAGCAAAGTAGTGAACATTAAAACCTCTGCAATTTGTGGATCATGCAAAAACAGAATTGAAAAAGCGCTAAAAGCTGTAAGTGGAGTAGAGGAAGCTGTTTTAAACTTGAACAGCAAACAAGTAAAAGTGAAGTACAACCCGCAAGCCACAAGCCCTGAAGCACTTCGTATAGCAATATCTAAAGTAGGTTACCATGCCGATGAGGTGAAGCGCGATGAAACTGCTTACAACCAATTGCCGGAATGTTGCCAGCGTGTGGTGCCAGGTGATAAGCACTAGTTATTTTTCTGAAACCTTGCAAAGGCACCCAAAGGAAGATTTTTGTTGAATTTATCTGCCAAATACAATTCGCCCGTTTCTAAATTTTGCGGCTTAGTATTCATCTGCACTAAGTTTTCTAAAATGATAGGAGAGAAGCCGAGCGAGTAGGCATTAAGGATGAGAAAATGCTGATCTTCATCTAAAATACTCAGCACATTTTTCATCATTTCATTGATGCTGTCTTCCAGTTTCCATTTTTCTCCGGTAGGGCCGTGGCCATAGGCAGGCGGGTCAAGTATTATGCCTTGATACTTGTTTCCTCGCTTAACCTCGCGCTTTACAAACTTTAGGGCATCTTCTACCACCCAACGGATGTTGTCAAGTTTGCTCAACTCCATATTTTCGCGCGCCCAACTCACCACTTGTTTTATAGAATCTAAGTGATAGGTCTCTGCACCGGCTGCACGAGCGGCTAAAGATGCACCACCCGTATAGGCAAACAGATTCAAAAACTTTACCGGTTTTTTCATTTGCGAAACAGCTTGAAAAATGTATTCCCAGTTTACTGCCTGCTCGGGGAAAATACCCACATGTTTAAAAGAGGTAAGGCCAAGACGAAAAGCAATAGTGTTATCTTTTGAAGATTGTAAGGAGTAGGGTATCGTCCACTGCTGAGGTACATTTTTGAGCATTTTCCAATCGCCACTCGATGAACTTTTTGGAATAAACTTAACATGCGCCATTTTTTCCCACTCTTGTGTGCTCATTGATGCATCCCACACCGCTTGTGGCTCAGGGCGTATGGTGATGTGTGTGCCAAATTTTTCCAACTTTAAAAAGTTGCCGCTGTCTATCAGTTGATATTCGGCAAAATGTGAGGGGGTATGTGCGGTAATGTTTTTCATTATCTGTGGTTCAAAACCTGCTGCTTTTAGGTTCAGTTTAAAAATCCGATTATCTCTTCAATTGCTTTCTTGTTTCTGATAATGTGGTTGTGCCCCGCACCTTTTATGTTTACCGGCTTTACTTCTGGCCTTGCTTTTAAAAAATCTTTAATGTCTGGTAGCGATACCACTTCATCAAACTCATCATATACAAGCATTGCTTTTTCGGCCTTTATTTTTTCTGTACGGGTGGCCAAGTTCATGCGGTCTATGGAGTAGTTGAACTCTTCTTCCATGCCTTTAAAAAACAATCGTTGCATTTTTTGCGGTACTTTTAGCATAGTAAACACGCCATCAAAAAAGCGTTTGGAGGAAATAGGAATAGCCATCAACACCAATCGTTTTACTTTGATCGTGTGTTCCATCAGTAAGTAGCAAGAAGCACCACCACCCATAGAGTGTCCGATTATAGCGTAGGGGTTGCCTTCCTTTTCAATAATATCCAACATTACTTCTTTGAAATGCAAAAGATTACTTGCGCTGCCTTCAGAGCCGCCATGCGCAGGGCCGTCAAAAGCTATAACGCGGTACCCTTCATCTGTAAGAGCCGGAATCATTTTGTAAAAATCCATAGCCATGGCATCCCAACCATGGGCGAGCAACACTGTTTTTTCTCCTTTGCCCCAAGAGTAATATTTGAGTTTTAGTTTCTTTTTAGCTTGCCTGAATTCACTGACTTTAAGAACATGTTTCTGTGCTTTTTTTAATAACTCTTTGTGCGGTGGTCGTAGCACTCTCTTTTGAGGAGAGAACATCAGCTTCACCAAAATATGAATGGCAGTAACCGGAGCTATGTTTCCGGCAACGCTAAAAAAACGTTGCATCCATTTTACTTTTGTAGGTAGTATTGGTTGCTTTTTTTCGGTAGCCATTGGGTTTATACAAATTGGAAAGGCGGGCGAATATACTCCAGCAAAAGTTATTGTGATTTTTACAAAGCATTCTGTTTAAAACCGTATGATTAATATACGGTTCCGCTGGCTATATTTGGCCGGTTTTTTCAAACTATACAGACGAGAAAAAAAACATTAAACGAATGAAAAAAGCGCTATTCTCTTTTCTTTTATGGATACTGGCTTTGGCCACTTTTTCTCAAGATGTAACCTTTAATGGCCCCGGTCCATGTAATGGTGCTGCAGTTTCAGGCACATGGACAGTGCCGTGTACCGTAACCGCCATAACTGTACAAGTGTATGGTGGTGGCGGTGGTGGCGGTGGTGGTGGCGGTGGAAGTAATGGTGGTCTGTTTAATACCCGCGGTGGTGGTGGTGGTGGTGGTGGCGGATACACCACAGTTACTATAAATGTAACTCCCGGATCTACCTTTAGTTATAGTGCTGGTGCTGGCGGTTGTGGTGGGTCTAATGGGTCTGATGGTAGCAGTGGAGGAAACGGCACAACAGGTGCAAACAGTACATTTAGTGGTACAGATGCAGGGGGAAATGCGGTAAGTTTGGTTGCAAATGGAGGTATACGCGGCACCGGTGGTTCAGGCACAGGTGGCAGCCCGGGCAATGGTGGTGCTGGAGGTGCAGCAACTGGCGGTACAACCAATACTGCCGGTAATAACGGGGTAAATGGTAGTGGAGGAAATGGCGGTGCGGGTGGTGCGGGGGCAGGTCCAGCAGGCGGTGCCGGAGGACCAGCTACGAATAACCCGGGCTTAAACTATGGTGGAGGTGGTGCAGGTGGTGGCGATTCGCAGGGCGGTGCAGGTGCAGAAGGTGGCATTCTTATCACTTACACTAACACTATTCCTGCTGCTGTAGCGCCAATTGTTACAGCAACAGCACCAACTTGTACAACTGACGGCTCAAGTACTATTAGTAATTATGTTTCAGGGGCAACTTACACTTTCAGCCCGGCTGGACCAACCGTTGGTGCAGGTGGTGTTATCAACGGTATGATAACCGGTACGTCATACACTGTTACCATGGGTTCCGGAGCTTGTGCATCACCCGCTAGCGCTCCATTTAGCAACGCTGCCGCTACCGGTTTGCCGGCTACCCCTACTATTTCTTCCACTCCGGCATCTTGCAGCGCTGATGGTAGCAGTACAATAACGAATTACAATGCTACTTATACTTATGTGTTTACACCCACTGGGCCTACTGTTGGCTCCGGAGGTGTGGTGAACGGTATGGTTACAGGTACAAGTTACACAGTAGAGGCAAGCTCAGCAGGTTGTACTTCAGCAGCAAGCAGCTCATTTAGCAATACTGCCCAATTGCCGGTACCTGTTGCTACAATCACAGGTGTTTTGAGTTACTGCACAGGTGGCAATACCACCCTTACTGCCAACGGAGGCACCGGATACATGTGGGCAAATATTGGAACACTTACGCCTATTGGTAATACGCAAAGTGTAACTGTTACACAAGGCAACTACGGAGTTGTTGTATCCAATGCAAGTGGCTGTATGGATACGGCTTTTGCAACAGTAACAGAGATTAGCACTTTGCCGGTAAACATAACCGGAACGTTAACCTATTGCCCCGGTGGCAATACAACTATTACTGCCAATGGTGGTACTGGTTATGTTTGGAGTACCACAGAAACATCTGCAGCTATTACTGTAAGTGCTGGTGCATACATCGTAACTGCTACAGATGCAAGCGGGTGTACAGGAACAGCAAGTGCTACAGTTACTCAACTAAATGCCCCAGCAATTAGCATTAGCGGTGTATTAAGTTATTGTGCAGGTGGCAATACTACTATTACAGCCAGCGGAGCGAGTTCTTATGTTTGGAATGATGCAGCTAACAGCACAACTGCAAGTATCACTGTTACACAAGGCAACTATGCCGTTACAGGAACTGATGCAAATAACTGCACAGCCACCGCTACTACAAATGTGGCAGAAAATGTTTCACCAAGCATTACCATCTCAGGTTCACTGACATATTGCACCGGTGGCAATACCACACTTTCAGCTAATGGTGGAGTGGCCTATATTTGGAGTGGTGGGCAAACTACTTCAAGCGTTACCGTTACACAAGGAACATACAATGTTAGTGGAACCGATGCTAACGGTTGCACAGCTTCAGCTTCTGCTACGGTTACCGAAAGCAACCAGCTAACAGTAAGTATTTCAGGTAGCAGCACAGTTTGCCCCGGAATACCTACCACACTTACTGCTACAGGTGGTGTTGGTTATGTGTGGAGCAATGGAGCCACTACAGATAATATTAGTATTACAACTGCTGGTAATTATTCTGTAACCGCTGATGATGCAGGTTGTACCGGCTCGGCTTCAACTAATATCACAGCCACTAATCCGATAATTGTAAACATTGCAGGTAACCTTAGCTTTTGCCCTGGTGCCAACACCGTACTTACTGCCAGTGGGGGTAATACTTATTTGTGGAATAATGGTGCAACAACTGATAATATTACCGTAGCTACAGCAGGAAATTATTCGGTTACGGCTACTGATGCAGTTTGCACCGGTACAACTTCTGCTAATGTGGCGCCATATGCAGTTGCCGCTGTAAATCTTGGAAACGACATTACCGCTTGTACAGATTCGGTGGTAACTGTAGCTGTAAACGGAAATTTTGTAAGTTACCTCTGGAGCAATGGCGAAACTACTTCCATTATCCAGCCACAAACTGCTGGTAACTATGCAGTAACTGCTACCGATGTAAACACTTGTACTTCATCTTCATCAATAAATGTGGCCTTTGAAACCTGCGTGCCACTGGAACCTTACAATGTATTTATACCCAACGCATTTAGCCCAAATGGCGATGGTAACAATGATGTATGGCAAACTTTTTTTACCGGAGTAGTTTTTGTAGAAGTGAAACTCTTTAACCGAATTGGCGAGAAAGTGTTTGAAACCAATAGTTTTAATGAGTTTTGGAACGGCACTTACAAAGGCGAGCAGTGCAAGCCGGGTACTTATGTATATCACATAAAAACAGTGAGCAATACCAATTCAACCAGAAGCTACAAGGGAACCGTTGCGCTTATCAGATAACTTAAAAACAAGTAACACAGATATGCAAATTAGAATCTTGTTTCTTTTTGTTTTTGCTGTATTAATCATAGGAGCATGCTCTACTGATGAATGCAAAAAAATAAAATGTCAAAATAATGGTGTATGCAACGATGGCTATTGTATGTGCCCTGATGGGTTTGAAGGTAAGTATTGCGAAATTGCCTGGCGCGACAACTACATAGGCGTTTATGCTGCATCAGAAAATTGCTCAAGCTCTTCCCCAAGCAACTACACCATCACCATTACAGCCAATACAACATTTCCTGAGCGGATAGATATTCATAATTTGTATAACACTAACCTAACTATAGTAGCTATTGTAGAGTCACCCAGCAGTGTTTCTATTGTCAATCAAGCGTTTGGCAGTGGGCAAATTTCAGGTAGTGGTTACTTGGGCACAAATACAATATCGTTTTCATTTAATGTTACATCCGGTACTAGTACGGAATCATGCTCTGCCACATGTTTAAAGCAATAGTAACTTGGTGGTAAGCAATCTTTGGAGTGCTTACTTTGTTTGCTTAGGCGCTTTTACCTGCTTTACAAAACCTGCTGTATTTACACTTAGCGTAAAATGATTGAGTGTTTGCCCCTGTGCCAAAGGTTGCAAGCCGTAGCTGAAGTCAAACTGCCTGATGTGGATACCTAAACCAAAAGATAGGCCGGGTGCACCTCTTCGGGTGGTGAGACGTAACTCTTGCTGGCGGTAGTGGTTGTAGGCAATATCTAAGCGAACAATTTTTTTGATATTAAACTCAATACCAATTATTACATGCCGAAAAAGTTTATCCGCTATATATTTTTTCTTTTTGGTTTCGGTGGTATCCGTAAAGAGGTTTGTTCCTTCTTCATCAGCCGGGTTGTTGTAGCGAATATCCCAGGTGTGTAAATGGTGAAAAGTAGTGTGAATTCTAAACGGCACTCCTTTAAAACCAAAACTTAAACCGGCTTGTAAATCGAAGGGTAACTGCTCGCGGTTGCCTTTTGTGTAGGGCTTGAATTGTGCTCCCACATTTTTAGCCACTAAACTGGCAGTTACATGGTGGGCAGTGTCATTAATCATTACCGCTAAATCTGTTGCCATGCCTACAGAACTCCACTGCGCTAATTGAGAGTAAATCAATTTTGCATTAACTCCGGCACTAAATATTTTACCAAACTGATATCCGTATCCGGCATACAAATTCATCTCACCGGCATTAAAATTACCAATCACATTAGCCATTTCATCGGTTTCTTTAAACTTACCGTATGCCATGTATTGTAATCCAAAACCAAAAGTTCCGGGCACTTTTTTGAATTGATGTCCGTAAGCCAAATTGCCAAAGTTGTTGCGCCCGGGGTAAACTGTGGTGCCAAACGTAACCTGCCGGTGCATTTGCGGATTCAATGCTGCCGGATTAGTCAACTGAATACTTAAGTCGTGATCAAGTATGCCCACGTTCATTCCTCCTAAGCCGGTTACTCTTGCCGATGGAGAAAGCGATAAAAAATCGTAGGTATTTTGCCCACCCAGCACTTGTGCCTTTGTATGAAAGGCGGTAAAAATGAAAGCGATAAAAAGTAAGCTCTTTCTCAAAGCAATTTTATTTTGGCTGCTGATAAACGCAAGGGTATAAATAATATTTTGTGTTAAGAAGTACTATGAACAATTCATCTTTAGCAAAAAAAGTGGTGATTATTACCGGTGGCTCATCGGGTATTGGCAAAGCGGCTGTAAATAAATTTGTGAATGCCGGAGCAAAAGTAGCTGTGTGGGATGTAGCGCCCTGTGCCGAAACAGAAAATCTGAAGTTCTTTAAAGTAAATACGGCTAACCCTACAGATGTGGCTAGTGCTTTAACCCAAACACTCAACTCCTTTGGGAGCGTACATATTCTTATTAACAATGCCGGTATTACCCGCGATGCTTCTTTTCAAAAAATGACGAGTGAGCAATGGCAACAAGTGCTGGATGTGAACCTGACAGGTGTTTTTAATTGCTGCAAAGCAGTTTCACCGGTGATGATTCAAAACAACTTTGGACGAATTATTAATACATCTTCTATAGTGGGTCTTTATGGTAATTATGGCCAAGCCAATTATGCCGCATCTAAAGCCGGAGTAATTGCTTTTACCAAAACACTTTCTCGCGAGTTAGGTAAGTACAATATCACTGTCAATGCTGTAGCGCCTGGCTTTATTGCCACTGATATGATAAAAACTATTCCGGATAAAGTGATTGAGGCCATGAAAGAAAAAGTACCACTCAAAAAATTGGGTACACCCGAAGATGTAGCCAACCTATATGCTTTTTTGGCGAGCGATGAGGCACAGTTTGTTTCAGGCACAGTGATAAGTGTGGATGGAGGACTGACGATATGATTGACTATTTAATTTTGATGAATATTTGAATTTATGACAATACAGCTTTACTATTATTTATTGTACGCATGGATTGCTTTGGCGCTTATTGCCTTCCCATTTTTACTTCGCCAAACAGCGCCCTATGGCAGACATGCCAATAGCAACTGGGGGCCAATAATTAGCAACCAACTGGGTTGGATGATACAAGAAGGAGTTGCTCCGTTTTTTATCAGTTTTTGGTTTTTTACCGGTACTATAGAAAAAACAAATACCAGCTACTTTTTCTATGGCTTGTATGTATTGCATTATATCTATCGCTCATACATTTTTCCTTTTCGCACACAAACTAAAGGCAAACAAATACCATTAATAATAGTTGGTTCAGCGGTGTTTTTTAATTTTTGCAACACATTTTTTCTTGGATATTACCTTGGAAACATAGGTGGCAATTTTGATAATAGTTATTTTACTAACCCGTTATTTGTGGTGGGTTTAGTCGTTTTTTTTATCGGAGTTTACATCAATGTAAAAAGCGATAACATGCTGATTGCGCTCCGTAAACCAGGAGAAACCGGATACAAAATTCCAACTGGTTTTTTGTTTGATAAAATTTCTTGCCCAAACTTGTTTGGCGAAATGATAGAGTGGCTGGGTTACGGCATTATGAACGGCTCTTTGGCAGTATTTAGTTTCCCGATTTGGACTGTAGTGAATCTACTTCCTCGCGCACTTGATCATCATCGTTGGTATCACTCTAAATTTTCGAATTATCCGAAAGAGCGAAAGGCGGTAATTCCTTTCGTATTGTAGTAGCGGCTACTGAAAAAATTTATGTGTAAAGGAATAGCAGAACGATATAGCTATGCTAGGGCTTAATGTAGTGTAGGTGCCGTTTGTGGTTTCAAAATTTTTGCCTGAAACACTTTGTAACAACTTGCCCTCTACACGAAAAATCATATCGTTAGTGGGCAAGGCATCTATGTTTAGTGAATAGCCCAATGTTTGAAAACCCTTTGGCGACACCGCACTTACTATTACCCCATGCTTATCGCTGTAGTACTCAGCTCGAGCAGCTATTGCCAATTGTTTAAGTGGTAGGTAGCGTGCTATTATAGCTGGCGAATACCAAAGCGAATATACCTTGCTATTTTTTGTTTGCTGTTCTACTCCCAAATCAAAGCCAAGAGTACTTGTGAATTTTTCTGTAGGGGAGTAAGTGAGGTAGAGGTTGTGGAAGTAGCGCAGCTTTTTCTCGGCATCTGCTTTATCGGTACCAATAAATCCTGAAGAATTAATGAGCAACTTACTATTGGGCTTGCCCTGTACCTGCCAGCCAAAAGAAGGGAGGGTATTACCATTTATCCATTTTATGCGTTGCCAACCGTTAAGAACCAGAATACTGACCAACAGTTTTTCATTGTCAGTTGTGTAGCTCATTTTTAGTCCGGTTTCAAAGTAGGGAGAATTATCAGCCAACACACTTCGCGTTAATGTGGGGCAATCTTTACCAGTGGCACTTTCAAAACCAATGTGCGATGGCAACACACCGGCATCTAACCAAAGTTGTTTTTGCTTTAACAGTTTGAAACCAAAATTGGCTTCAAAAATATTACGCAGGTAAATGGGCTCGTTTGCCATGTTGGCCATACTGTAAGTGCCACCCATTGCTGCCGCATTGGCACGAAAACGCATTGAATTGTAATTCAACTTTACCATCGCCAAATTAATGCTTGGTATGTTGTTGCGATGAAAGCTATACACAAAAGCAGGACGCAAACCATTTGCAGGTTTATTGAAGTCGTATTGATAATACGCTTCAATATAAACGCTTGACTCCAATTGGCCTTGCCATTCGTTTTGCCTTGCCAACAAAGTTGAATCTGCTTTTGCGGAAGCCACAAAACATGAAACGAGTATGATTAAGCAGAGAGTGTAAGTGCGTATCACTACTAATGATTTCCGTTGCGAACTAATTCAATTTTTTGCACCGGTTGATATACTAACGGCACATCTTCTACCACTACATCGTTTTTATCTAAGCCAAATGCTTTTTCATCACTTAACCCCAAATGTTTAAGAAAGAAGTAAGAGTTGAGTAACAGACCTTCACGCAGGGCAAATTCATTTTCTACTGAAAGAAATTTCTCTATCACCACAAATTTGAAATCCGGATCGTTATTGTATTTGGTAGAGCCATCGGGTCGGATATGCAGATTTAGTTCTTTGTTGGCTACCAACTCTTGCACAATTTTTTTGAAATAAAGTTCACTGCGTGGTTGTATGCGAAAACCAATGTTGATGTTCACTTTAATTATTTTATCGTCCACCAACTCGCTTACATCATACGTCAATGTGTAGGGTTGTTCGGTTCGGTGTATGTGTAGGAACCAGTACACATCGGCACGTTTTGGTTTTTTTGCAAAAATTGAATTGATAACTTTTTCTTCAACCTCCGAGCGGTTGTTTGCTTTGGTCAAATAAACAAGGTGAGTAGAAAATTTTGGGATGCTGTCATCTTCGCTCAGTTCTTTGATAAGCGATGAATACTTGCCCAAGTCCACAAAGCGAGTTAAGCGGTTGTTGATTTTGCGCGCGTAATACCACACATACATGGTTAGGAAAATAAAGAGTTCAAAGAACAAAAACATCCATCGCTCTTTAATTTTTGCCACGTTTGCAATAAAAAAAGCCACTTCAGTTGTAGTGAACAGCAACAAAATGCTAAACACCAAATATTTATTCCACTTCAATTTATAGATGAGGAAATAAGATAGTAAAAGAGTAGTCATCATCATGGTAATTGTAATACTGAAACCATACGCAGCTTCCATGTGTTCTGAATTGCGGAAGTACAGAATCATCAAAACACAACCCACCCATAAAATGGTATTTACACTGGGTATGTAAATCTGCCCTTTGTTTTCGGTGGGCTGGCGCACAGCTACACGCGGCCAAAAATTTAAGTTCATGGCCTCGCTGATAAGTGTGTAACTGCCGCTGATGAGTGCTTGCGAAGCAATAATGGCAGCAGCAGTGGCAATGCCAATACCAATAAGTAAAAACCAATGCGGCATAATTTCAAAAAAAGGATTTCGGCCATTTAGTGTAGGTTCACCTTGATGCATTAGCCAGGCAGCTTGTCCAATGTAATTGACCATTAAACAGGTTTTTACAAATGCCCATGTAATACGAATGTTTTTTCGGCCGCAGTGACCTAAATCGCTGTAAAGTGCTTCTGCACCTGTGGTAGCTAAAAACACTGCTCCCAGTAGCCAAAAGCCCTGCGGGTATTTTACCAATAGTTGATATGCGTAATAAGGGTTCAACCCTTTAACTACCGAAGGGAAGTGCAGAATTTGAATAAAGCCAAGCGTAAACAGCATGGTAAACCAAACCACCATTACGGGACCAAATGTTCGCCCTACTTTTTCGGTGCCAAACCGTTGAAAGAAAAATAGTATGGAAAGAATGACAATGACAATTGGCACGGTGGAGAGATTTTCTAAACCCTTTACAGCAGTTAAACCCTCAATGGCCGATGCTACTGAAATGGGGGGTGTGATAATACCATCGGCTAGTAATGTGGTTGCTCCCAATATGGTGGGTATGGCTAAATTTTTACCGTATCTGCGCACTAAGGCATAGAGCGAAAATATGCCACCCTCGCCCTGGTTATCTGCTTTAAGTGTAAGCCAAATGTATTTGATGCTGGTTTGCAATACGAGTGTCCAAAAAATGCAGGATACGCCTCCAAATACTAATACCTCATCAATGGGTTTATTGCCCACAATGGCTTTAAGCACATACAGAGGGCTGGTGCCTATATCGCCATAAATAATACCAAGTGCTACTAACAAAGAGGCAAAGGTTATCCTGTCCGAAAATTTTTCATTCGAATTCATAAATTACGTTTTATTGTATATTGAAATTATTCTGCCATAAACCGGTAACCCACGCCCGATTCGGTGATGATATGTTTTGGTTGATTGGGGTTGTCTTCAATTTTTTTTCGCAGTTGAGCCACAAACACCCGCAAGTATTGTGTTTGGTTTAGATAACTAGGCCCCCATACCATGCGCAGCAAATACTGATGTGTGAGCACCTTGCCTTCGTTTTTGGCAAACAGCGCAAGCAATTGATACTCGGTAGAAGTGAGCTTGAGCAGCGCGTTATTCTTTTTGATAGTGCGCGCCACAAAGTCAATGGTAAGTTTACCCAACTGCAACACCGGGTTGTTTTCATCAGTTTGGTTTTTACGCAACACCGAGCGAATACGCGCCAGCAATTCACCGGTGCGAAATGGCTTTACCAGATAATCGTTAGCTCCATTGTCTAAAGCTTTTACAATGTCGGTTTCGCTGTTTAACACAGACAGCACAATTATAGGGTTGGTAAACCACTCTCGCAGCTTCAGCAACACATCATGTCCACTTCCATCGGGCAAGCCAATGTCCAGCAAAATTAAATCGGGAGGATGGCTAGCGGCTTTCGTTATTCCTTCGCGCGCGGTTTGTGCTTCGTTTACTCGGTAGCCGTTGGTGCGTAGTGTTATGTCTAACAACTTCCGAATTTGCGCTTCGTCATCTATTACCAATATTTCGGCTTCGTTACTCATTTTTCAAGTTTCCTCACCCCCTGCCCCTCTCCTAAAGGAGAGGGGAGATGGATTATTCGTTTTTTAAATTGTTTAGGTAAGAAGTTTTTGCAGGTATTTCTATTACAAATCTTGCTCCACCCAATTGCGCATTCTCCACGCGTACAGTTCCGTGATGCGCTTCTACAAATCCTTTTACTATACTTAAACCAAGGCCGGTACCACCCGCTTTGGAGTTTTGCAAGCGGTAAAATTTGTCAAATACTTTCCCTATTTCATCCTCAGGAAACCCCTTGCCGTTATCGGTTACAGTGAGCAATAATTTTTCGTTTACACATTCAGCTTTTATACTGATAACTGTTTTCTCCGGAGTGTAAATTGCGGCATTATTGATGAGGTTAAACAACACTTGCTCCATCCATACAAAATCTAATTCAAACAGCGGCAATCCATCTTGCACATACACATTTACCGTATGGTTTTTCAGGTTTTTTTCGGCTCGGTGAATAGCGGCATAAATCAGTTCGCTCACATCACACCAATCTAATTTAGGTTGAATAAAGCCCGCCTCAATACGGCTCATGTTTAGCAAGTTTTCTACCTGCTGGTTCAGGCGCATGCCTGCTATGGCAATTTCATTGATAAGAGTACGCTTGTTGTCGTCTGATAAATTAGCGGAGTTAGATTGCAGATTATCGGTAGCACCCACAATGGTGGTAATGGGTGTGCGCAATTCGTGCGAAAGCGAGTTGAGCAGGGTATTGTAAAATTTTACGGCATTTGCTTTCTCTTCTTTATCGCGGGCATCTTTTTCTATCTGCCTTATCTTATAGGTCAATACTCCGTTCAATGCCGCAATCAAAAAGTAAAGCAGCAGCATAATGCGGTCTTCGGTATCGCCAATGGTTAGTGTAAAATGTGGGGGAATGAAAAAGAAATCCCATAACAAGGCGCTTAAAGCGGCCGCTAACAACACCGGCAAAATATCTAAAAACATGGCCAGCAGCGACACCGTAACCAGCAGTAAAAGTGCCACTACTTTGTATCCGATAACGGGCGTAAGCGAGTAGCAGACGGCCGCTACAGTAATGGTGCAACTCATACTAAGCAGGTATTGCTTAGATTTTGAAATGCCATTGAAAGTAAAGTTGCTCACTGTGTTTAAATTTCGAGTGCAAATGTAGCGGGCTATTGCAAGTACGGTGTAAAAAAGGAGTGCTTTAGTATAAAGATTTTGTAAAGATTTTCTATCAAATAGCTACTAACTTCTTGAAAATTCACAGTAAATCTTCACATTTACGGCATGGACAAAAAACAAATCATTGACTACGTAAAAAATCATCCGCTCAAGAAGGTAAAGCTAGCTATTACAGATATTGATGGCATTTTAAGAGGGAAATATATTTCAGTGGAAAAATTTTTGAGTGTTGCTGAAACTAATTTCGGCTTCTGTGATGTAGTGTTTGGTTGGGATAGTGGTGACGTGGCCTACGACAATGTAGCTTACACCGGCTGGCATACCGGTTACCCCGATGCCAAAGCTAGAATAGACCTGAGTACATTTCGTAAAATTCCGTGGGAGAGCGATGTGCCGTTTTTTCTTGGCGAGTTTATTGATGATAAAAATAACTCACTGCACGTTTGTCCGCGGCAGCTATTAAAAAAAGTAATAGCACAGGCCGATAAAGCAGGATATGCTCCCGTATTTTCGCAAGAGTTTGAGTGGTTCAACTTTCAAGAAACACCGGATACTTTACACGATAAAGGATACAAAAACTTACAGCCGCTTACACCCGGCATGTTTGGCTATTCTTTGTTACGCAGCACACTAAAGAATGAATTTTTTACCGACCTGTTTGAGTTACTGCGCCAATTTAATGTACCTGTTGAAGGCCTGCATACTGAAACCGGCCCCGGTGTGTATGAAGCGGCCATTATGTATGGTGATATTTTAGAGTCAGCCGATAGGGCAGTTTTGTTTAAATCTGCCGTGCGTGAAATTGCTTACAAGCACGGCATTATGGCCACATTCATGGCCAAGTTTTCAGAAAATTTACCGGGTTGCAGTGGGCATGTGCACCAAAGTTTATGGGATAAAAAGAAGGAAAAAAATCTTTTTCATGACGAAAAAGACAAACTCAAAATGAGTGATCTTTTCAAAAGTTATTTGGCTGGGCAGTTACATTGTTTACCACACATTTTACCTATGGTAGCGCCTACAATCAATTCATACAAAAGGTTGGTAGAGGGTGCTTGGGCACCTACTACAGTTACCTGGAGTATAGATAATCGCACGGTAGCTTTTAGGGCGCTACCGGGCGGAAGCAAATCATCTCGCTTAGAAACCAGAGTAGTAGGTAGCGATACTAACCCATATTTGGCCATGGCTGCTTGTTTGGCAGCCGGACTTTATGGTATTAAGAATAAATTAAAATTGAAACAGCCCGCTACACTTGGCAACGGCTACCGCGATGAGAGTAATGGAAGGTTTCCTAGAAACCTGCATGATGCATCGGCTGTTATGCGCGATTCAAAAATTGCCAACGAATTGCTGGGTGAAAAATTTGTACAACACTTTACTCAAACCCGCGAGTGGGAGTGGAGACAGTTTAGTCGGGTAGTTACCGACTGGGAAACCAAACGGTATTTTGAAATAATATAATAAATGCGGGGAATTCAAATTGCAGTCATCTGGGTATTGTATTTGCCCATAGTTTTTGGTACATACATTGTAGTTTGGTTAGATAGAAAAATTCATTTCAAACTGCCGTTTCCGCGAAATGTTGATGAGCTAAGCTGTAATCCTGTTTGGCTTTATGAGGCATTGCAAAAAACAAACGCAATATCAAACTCAGCCACATACCTTACCTGCAATGTAATACCGCTTAAAAGTGAAATGATATTTCGATCTGATGCTTGTGTTGCACAGTTGGTGTATGTTCTAAATGATAGGCAAATTGAAGAGAAGTACTTTGTAAAGTTTGCTCCCACAAAAGGCACAGTTTGGAACCGCACCATTTTCAATCTTCAACTTAATCACATTAAAGAAATAGACTTCAACCAAGATTTTGTCAAAACAGATGCATCTATCCCTGCTCCCAAAGTACACGTAGCACTTAACTCTCCGCTTACCGGTAATTTATGTTTGGTTACTGAGTACATGCAAAACAATGTAGAATTTTTGGATTCTATTTACACCGGTTTTGAGCAACAGCATTTACTGTTAGTCCTCAAGGGTTTGGCTACTTTACACGCCAAGTTTTGGGAGATTTCATCAGTAGATAAGCTGAAGGTGATGCCAATTGAACCGAGTACTGTATTGTTATTTGATAATATTTTGTGGTGGAGTGGGGTATCACAACGTACACGAAAAGTAGTTGAGCACAGTTGGATATTGATGAATGAGAAAGAAACTGTGTTGCATGGCGATGCGCGTATTGGCAATATGATGTTTCCGAAATCAGACAAAGAAGGAAGGTTTGTTTTTATTGATTGGCAGGCGGTTCGCCAAGGTAAAGCAGTATATGACTTGGCTTACTTTCTTGTTCTCAGTTTAGAGGCGAAGCATCGAAAAAATACAGAGCAAGATGCTAAATCCATTTATCATTCGTTGCTTTGTGAAAGTGGAGTAGAATACCCTATAGAAAAATTTGAAATTGATTACAACCACGCATGCCTATGTGTTTTGAGTTTGATTTCGCTTCCGTTCTTGAGCGGTGAAGCCAGCGCTGAAGGAGATGGAGCAAAAATATTTGCTTGGGGAATGAATGTTTGGAAGGAGCGCTTAGCGGAAAAGTTTGGTGAATTTGACTACAAATGGATGGCCAACGCGTATCAGTTAAGCGAAAATGAATGTCGGTGCTCTGTACAAGAACTAATTGCACTTATTGAGAAAAGATTAAGTAGAATAAATACGCATACTTAGCTCATAACTACTTCTAATACTTCTGGCGATTTGAGCTGAAAATTCTCTAAGTGAAAACTGTAGTATTGAATCAAATTTTTCAATGTGCGTTTACGGTCTGCTAAATGTGTGTGTACATTTTTTTTTTGAAACAGGTTACTCTCTAATAACTCATAGATATATCGGCTCTCTGTTTCTGTTAATACGGTAAATTGTGTATCGTACTTTTTTGTAAAAATACCTTCGGTTAGGTTGAAACAATTGCAATCGGCAGTGTAATTGTTGTTGGGTACAAAACCCAAAAATCGCGAAAAGTGAATGAGAAAGAGTAAATGAAAATCGGGATTTAGCGGCTCGGTATCTAACCATTCTAAAGCATGCTGTATAAACTCAAACATTTCTGTGTCCGGCTCGTACTCCTTTAATGCTTTGTTGATGACTTCCAGCAAAAACATACCAACCGCACTTTTTGCTGAATCAAAAGGGATACTATGGTATGTGTGTGCTAAACGATATTCTTTGATGAATTGCAGGTTTTTGTTTTGCCGATGCGCGTAAGAAATATCCAGAATACTTAATGGCTGAAATAGAGCTGCCTTGCTCTTGCCTTTAACTGTACGCACACCTTTTACAATAAAAGAAACAAGTCCATTATTCTCGGTGTACAACTTGGTAATAATACTGGTTTCGGAGTATTTAACTGTATGCAAAACAATGGCGCGGCTATTCTGGTGCATTTCAAAAATTATTTATCTGTTGCCATTTTTTGTTGTTGGCAAAAATAAACACATCGCCATTTTGCTTTTGCTTAAACTGTATGGTGTACTGTGGATACCACTCGTTAAGTGTTGTTTTAAAAAAATCATTTTCTGTATTGGTAGCACCAAATGATTTGTACCACAACCAACCGCCATTGCTATGCAGCTTAATTTCAAGAGTATTGCTATCTATTATTGTGCAACTGGCCGAATCATCTGGCGACATAGCGTTCCATTGATATGCTTCAATCATTTTTCCATTCATATCAAGGCCACGTTGTACATATAGCATTTCTGTTAATGTGCCTTCCGGCTTGTTGCGCAGGCAGTACGCGCCACGGTAGCTATCGGGGCTAAGTAACACATACACTCGCTTGGCAGTTGGCCACTTAAAATCGTGCATTAATGAGTTTGCGTAGTTGCCGCTTTCGTACCAGTAACTGTTGTTTCTGTATAAGAAAAATATTGATATAATTATTAAACTTAAAGTTATGAATAGCTGTGTTTTTTTGCCAAGCCAACTTAAAACCACCGCCAATGCCGCATAAAAAAATAAGGACAGAAAATAGAAGTAACGATCACCTTCAATTTCTTTGCTGTAGGCAAAATAAGTACTGATAACAGGCAGCATAGCCACACAACAAAAAGCAAAAAGCCCGATAGCTAACTGTAGTGTTGTTTTTTTTGTTTTAAAAAAGAAGTAAATTAAAGTGCTAAACAATACTGTATAAAATACTAGTGCAACATAGACCGTTTTTGGTTTGTGCAGCAAAGCATACAAGTGGTCGCGTACTTCATAGCTAAAGAACAAAGGAAAGTAGAGCATCTTACTTAGATACTTGGTAAGGTTTGGTACGAGCAACAATACATCTGTATTGAGATGAGCGTCTTCGCCATAGTGCCCCACCCATTCGTCCATGTAAAATTTGTTAGCTATCAGATAAATCACATTCAAACAAACAAACGGCAGCAGATAATGCTTAACAACTGGTAGATTGGCAGAACGTTTTTGTACTTGCAAGTGCAGGATATAAATAACCAATAGTAGTACCGGAAAAATGAGGAAATTTTCTAACGTAAACATGGCTAATAAATACCATAGATAAGTTTGAAAAGTGTATGTTGAGCGTCTGGTTTCTATGTATTGGATAAAACAAAGCATGCCGGCAAGCATGAAACTGCTCACCGCAAGATGCAGCATAGCACCACCCCATACTACAGCATCGGTGTGATAGGGAGATACCAGCCAAAGTAAAGTTGCCACTACAGCTACAGAACGCGCTTTTTTTAGTTGGTGCCACTCGGCTAAATGATAGATCAAGCTTGTTAGTAAAAGAGCATTTAAAGAGTGCCAAGCCAACAAAGTAAAGTGCCAACCGTATGCGTTGGTGCCAAAAATTTCAAACACTAAAATGTTTAATGAGTGACTTACCCAGTGCATGGACTTATCATTAAAGCAATGTGTAAGCCCCTTTATACCTTGCTGTAAGTATTGCATTAACCCGGTATTCCAGTCAAACAGAAAATGGGCGTGAACGGTCTTGTTGTATAAAATACACGTTAGTACGAAATACGATAGAAACAACAGAGTGTTGTTGCGGTGTTTCTGAAAAAATAAACGGATTTTATTTTTCATCAATTCATCAGCAGAATCTTGGCTACTCTGCGCTCTTTCCCTAAATCGGTAGAGCTAAACACTAAGTAAACTCCGCTTGCTGCTTTCTCTCCTTTGTAATTTTTTCCATCCCAAATCATTTGCGAGCCATTGGCCATGCCTTGGTACATCAGGTTGCCACTGGCATCTGTAATCTTAACGTATGCTTGCTCTGTAAGTCCTTTTATGGCTATTGGCCCCGTGTAGTCCGACCTTACAGGGTTTGGATATACCAATGCTTCCTTGCAATCGTCACACTCTCCTTGAGCATCGCCCTGATAGCTGACCAAACCGGCTACTGTACCAATAAAAACCTCTCCGGTAGTGTTATCTATAGCAATGTCTGAAATTTGATTGGAGGGCAGCGGACTATTATCTGTGGTAAATTTGAGTAGCTCTTTTTTACCATCACTGCTGATAAGCCACAATCCATTGGTAGTGCCCACCCACTTACGGTTGGCAGCATCTACAGCAATTGCACGAACACTTTCGTTGCCAAACAAATATCCGATGTATCCATCGCGCTCCACCCTTATGCGGTCAGCATCGCAGCCATTATTGCCCAACACACTACCCGGGCAGTAAAAGGTTCCAATACCTTTGTTAGTGCCTACCCATATTTGTCCGTCTAAATCTTCGGTTATGCAATAGGTGATGTTATCTGGTAGGTTGCCACTGCCCTCACCGGTGCTCAGTAATTTTACTTTGTCATCAGAAGTATTGCTCAGCGTTCCGTTGTAACTCCATACCATTACACCACCGGCAGCACCACGCATGGTGGCCCAAACCTGATCGTTCCTATCTACTATCATTTGTTTCATGGTTTCGTAAGATACCGGCACGTTAAACTTGTACCAATCCCCATTGGGTCTAATCATTTTTATTCCATACTGCGCTCCGGAGTTGCACATCCATACATTAGCTTTTTGATCAGTAGCCATGCAACTGATTTTGATAGCTCCCGGTGCTCCTAAATCATATTCCAGTATGCTATTTGAAGTATCGTATGTGGTAATAGCATTAGTGGTGTTATTGTACTCAATAACTCCACCCAAAAATGAGCCGAAATACGTTTTGCCGGTAAACGCATTAGGAGCAATAGAAATAATATCGGGGTAATTGTTGAGTGAATTATCGGTGTATTGATTGCGGCTACTCCACTCATAGTTTTTGTACACAAAAAAACCATCGCGGTTGTACAACCCAACCCACGAGTCGCTTACGCTGCCGGGGCCTACAAATAATGTACCATCTGTAAAATCTAATTGATGGATGTTTGCCGATGCGGGGCTGTTGGGTTTAATGTTCTCTACATTGCCGCCTTGAATCTTAAACAATCCATTCCATTCATCGGCATCATAAGCAATTCCGTTTTCATCAAACCACCCAATGGGGCGCACGTGCCCTTGTGTTACGTTTACAGTTAGTGAACCGCTGTTACTAATTTTTCCATTCTTGCCTTGTGTAATTAGCTTGCTGATTAAACTGAAATAATAAGTTCCATTTTCTATACCTGCTGCCGTGATGGTGTGTGCAGAGTCAAAATAGAAAGGTGTCCAAGTATTACCATCATACCGGAAGAGGGTATCAGTTGCTGCACTTTGTAGTACAGCGTAAATTTTACCGGCAAATACATCAATAAATTTGGCCTTTAATGCCGGCAATCCGTTGCCTATAACCAAACTCCAAGTATTGTAGTTTTGCAAGTTAGGAGAGCTAAGTGGCGCGTATTTTACCCCTTCTTGAGTGGCGGCATAGATTGTGGTGTTATCCAAAGCTACATCATACACGCGTACCGGTGCACCGTTAGCCCCAATTACGTAGGTGTTTATGATTTCTTTTTTGTTGAGGTCTATAAGCGAAATACCCTGGTCATGTGCTACGTAACATTTGCCTTGAGCAAAACTAATGGCATTTATGCCAATAGATGTGGTGGTGTTTTCAAACTTAATGTCATTAATGTTGTACACCTCGGTTTCATTTACTATCAAATCAATATTGCCGTTAACGTAAGCTACAGCTAAAGTCTTAGATGCATTATCATAAGCTATGGTGCGAATCTCCAAATCGCTGAGGCCGGTGGCTTTATCATAGGTGCGTATTTCTCCGGTATTTTTATCATAGCTGAATATGCTTTTGATACAAGCATGATACACCTTATCTCCAGCGTTAACCATAGCTACACCGTTGCCATAAGGCATAAACATTTTCCAGGTGCCAAGGGTACGTTGTTGTGCAAAAGCAACGGATACCGTTAAGAAATAGACCAATAAACTATAGCTAATTTTCATCTATGCGCATTGATTTTAGTGGCATTTAACGCAACAAACACATTGTTATTATGTTACGGAAATTGGGCATGAAAATAGGCGTTTGCCTCAATCGGGCAACGGATGGCAAATAAATGCAGTGTGGCTTCCTTTTTTATCTTCGCCACCCTTATGAAACGGAAGAATCCTGAACAGCCGAACCATTACCCCGAATACGACCAACTCCACTTGCCAACCATCGAAAAGGAAATTTTGAAATGGTGGGAAGAGAATAAAATTTTTGAACAAAGCGTGGATACCCGCCCCGAGGATAAACGCTTTGTGTTTTACGAAGGCCCACCAAGTGCCAACGGTAAGCCGGGCATTCACCACGTAATGAGCCGCACCATCAAAGATTTGTTTTGCCGATTTAAAACTTTGCAAGGTTACCGCGTGGAGCGCAAAGCCGGATGGGACACCCACGGCTTGCCGGTAGAATTGGGGGTGGAAAAACAACTCGGTATCACAAAAGCCGACATTGGTACTAAAATCACAGTTGCCGAGTACAACAAACTTTGCCGTGAGGATGTGATGAAGTTTACCGACATCTGGAACGACCTTACGCGCAAAATGGGTTATTGGGTAGATATGGATAACCCATACATTACCTACGAGAACAACTACATTGAAAGTTTGTGGGCGTTGCTGAAAAAACTGTACGACAAAAATCTGCTTTACGAGGGATATACCATACAACCTTACTCACCAGCTGCCGGAACCGGTCTAAGTTCTCATGAATTGAACCAGCCGGGGTGCTACAGAAATGTGAAGGATGTTTCAGCAATAGCACAGTTTAAAGTTTTAGGTTCTAAGTTTAATGTTGATGGAGATGTTTTCTTTTTAGCTTGGACAACTACTCCTTGGACTTTGCCAAGTAACACTGCATTGGCGGTGGGGAAGCAAATTGAATACTCATTGGTGAAAACATTCAATCCATTTACCCATCAACCAATTCATGTAATACTTGCAAAAGATTTAGTTGGGAAATATTTTTCTGCTGAAAATGCAGAACTCAGTTTTGAAGATTACAAAAAGGGAGATAAGAAAATTCCATTTAAGGTTTTGGCAAGTTACAAGGGGCAAGATTTTGAAGGTTACGAATACGAACAACTTCTTCCTTACACTCAACCCACCGATGGCGATGCTTTCCGAGTCGTGTTGGGTGATTTTGTAACGACTACCGATGGTACAGGCATTGTACACATTGCACCATCATTCGGTAGCGATGACTTCAAAGTAGCCAAGCAAAATGGAATCGGCTCACTTACTCTAGTAGACAGAAGCGGAAAGTTTACCAATGAGGTAAACGACCCTGTATTTCCGCTGCAAGGCCGCTATGTAAAAGAAGCATACCTCACCGATGCGGAGAAAGAACAGGAGTTTAAACTGCAACATGAAATTCTTCATGTCAATAACATCATTGCCGACCTCAAGAGCTACATGAGCGTGGATGATTTGATTGTACTGAAGTTGAAATTGGAAAACAAACTTTTCAAAACCGAAAAATACGAGCACAACTATCCGCACTGCTGGCGTACCGATAAACCCATTATTTATTATCCGCTAGATAGTTGGTTTATTAGAACCACCGCAGTAAAAGAGCGTTTGATTGAACTCAACAAAACCATCAACTGGAAACCCGCACATACCGGTGAAGGCCGTTTTGGGCAGTGGTTAGAAAATTTGGTAGATTGGAATTTATCGCGCTCCCGCTATTGGGGAACTCCGCTGCCTATCTGGACAACCGAAGACGGAAGCGAGACAAAATGTATTGGCTCTATTGCTGAATTGGAGTCAGAAATAGCAAAGGCAGTAAAAGCCGGTGTTTCAAAACCGATTGAGGTAACAGACTTACACAAACCAGTTGTGGATGAAATTACTTTGGTTTCCGATTCGGGTAAACCAATGAAGCGCGTTAGCGATTTGATTGACGTTTGGTTTGACAGCGGTGCCATGCCTTATGCGCAGTGGCATTACCCTTTCAAAAATGATAATGTTTTCAAGCAAAATTTCCCTGCCGATTTCATAGCCGAAGGTGTTGACCAAACACGCGGATGGTTCTTTACGCTGCATGTATTAGGTGTAATGTTGTTTGATTCTGTAGCGTACAAAAATGTGGTGAGCAACGGCTTGTTGTTGGATAAAGCCGGCAATAAAATGAGCAAACGGCTCGGCAATATTGTTGACCCGTTTGAAACCATTGAAAAATACAGTGCCGATGCTACGCGCTGGTACATGATGCGCAACAGCGACCCGTGGGAGAATATGAAGTTTGACATCAACGGTTTGCAAGATGTTACTCGCTCACACTTTGGCACCCTGTACAACACCTATGGTTTTTTTGCGCTCTACGCCAACATTGACGGCTGGAGAATTGACGAGCAGAATATTGTTCCGGTAGAAAATCGTCCGGAGCTAGACCGTTGGATAATTTCAAAACTTCAATCGTTGATTAAGGAAGTAACCGGCTTTTACAACGATTACGAACCCACTAAAGCTGCACGCGCCATTGAGAAATTCGTGGACGAAGATTTGAGCAACTGGTATGTACGGCTCAACCGCAGGCGTTTTTGGAAAGGCGAAATGAGCGAAGACAAAAAAGCCGCTTACGAAACTTTATATGAGTGTTTGAATGTGGTGGCACAGTTAATGAGTCCGGTATCGCCATTTTTTAGCGATTGGTTGTATCAAAACCTAACCACAAACATTCGTGTTGCGGCTGTGGCTAACAACACCCCACTCCAATGGGAAAGTGTACACTTAACTTTACTTACGCAACCTGATACAAAGATTATTGATACAGATTTGGAAGAGCGGATGGAACTGGCGCAGCGTGCTTGCTCATTGATCCTTTCGTTGCGCAAAAAAGAAAAAATAAAAGTCCGCCAACCACTTTCAAAAATTCTTATTCCCGTATTGAGCAACAAAATGAAAACGCAGTTCAGCAAAGTGGAAAGCTACATGTTGAGTGAGGTGAATGTGAAGCAGATTGAGTATGTAGATGATGCCTCGGGTATTGTGAAGAAGAAAATTAAGCCAAACTTTAAGGAACTGGGTAAACGTGCCGGATCGAAAATGAAAGCCATTCAAAATGCTGTAATGGCATTTACAGCAGATGATATTACTACCATTGAGCGCGAACAGAAATACAACTTGAATATAGAAGAAGAAAACTTTGAATTATTGATTGGCGATGTAGAAATTCTTACCGAAGATATTCCCGGTTGGTTAGTAGCCAGCGAAAGCGGATTAACTGTGGCGTTGGATGTTACTATTACCGAAGAACTTCGCCTTGAAGGCAACGCCCGCGAATTTGTAAACAAAGTGCAAAACCTGCGTAAAGACAAAGATTTTCAGGTGCTGGATCGCATCAAGGTTACTGTTGTGAAAAACGAAATACTTGAAAAAACGCTGGCGACTTTTAAAGATTACATTGCCAATGAGGTGCTTGCCAATGAAATTTTATTAGTGGATTCGCTGAAAGAGTTTGATGAAGTAGAAATGAATGAAGAGATTTTGAATGTAAGCATAAAATTATACTAACGGCACATGATAGCACGATACGTTTTTCATGTATTCTTTTGTCTAAGCACCATTTTACTCTCCGCACAAGATGGGTACGTCAAGGAATTTTACTTTCCCAAAGCGGGCTTGCGAATGAGCTATCCGCTTACAGCTAAGGAAACCCGAAATACCGATTCACTCATTACTTACACCTATGAACACTTGGATAATAGTGGTAAAAACATAGGTGCTGGAGAAGTAAATATCTACCCTCATGCTGAAAATTGGAGTAGAGAAGAGTTAATCCGCCAAACTAAAGAGATGATAAAAGAGTATAAAGTGGGCGATAGCTACGAAGTGTTAAACACCGAGGTGAAAGTAAGAAAAGGGGTTTTTGAGGTGGTTATCATAAAATCAGTTTACCGATTTAAGAATGATGCAACTACAGTTGGCAGAGAAGATTATTTCTATCGTGGATGTAAAGGAGTGGCGCACTTTATGTTTTTAGTACCCAGCTATAACTGTTATTTGACGGAGTACAGACGCAGTTTGATAACACACAATTATTTTAAATGGTACAACATTAATGTAAAAGAAAATGTGCTCAATATTTCTTACACCTACCCCAAAGGACTGTTTTATGTAAATCGCCATGCCAACAACAAGGGGCTGGCATTTAAATCATGTACACCGGAGTATAAATCAGAAATTGATTTATACAAATTAGATACTACCTCTCTTGATTTGAAAGCTGTAGCGGCAAAAAGATTTTCATACATTAAAAGTCAAACCACCGGTGGATATGATTGGAAAGAGTACTCTGTAGATACTTTGGCCAATCCATCAAAGGTACTCACGCATAGCAAAAAAATAGAAAACGTAGAGTATCGCTTCACTGAATATGTATTCAAGGCACAGGATAATTATTTTGCAGTACGGGTTAAAACCACCTGTAGTGATATAGACGGCTGCGGCCTTAATTTTTTAGAAGAAGTAGAGAAGATCATCTCTTCTGTTTACTCTTACGATACTCCCAAAAAGAAAGAAGAAGATGAGGAGGATTACTATTGGGGTTTTTAACGCTTTAAAGATTGGATAATACACATGAAACCATACAAAGCAGCATTAATCATTATTGTTGTCATCTTGTTAGATCAAGCACTTAAAATTTGGGTCAAAACCAATATGATGATATGTTACGGTTGCCCACAAGGAGAGTTTAAAGTTCTGGGTTTAGACTGGTTTAGGATTCACTTTACCGAAAATCCCGGAATGGCCTTTGGCATGGTACTGCCCGGTGTTTTTGGGAAGTTATTTTTAAGCGTTTTCCGACTTGTAGCGGTAACTGGCGGTATTTGGTACCTACGTAAAATCATTAAAGAAAATGCCCATTGGGGTTTTGTTACTGCAGTAAGTTTGATTTTGGCCGGTGCCATTGGCAATATGATAGATGGCACATTTTACGGAGTCATTTTTTCAGATAGCAATTTCAAAGTTGCAGAAGTGTTTCCACAGAGTGGGGGCTATGCGGGCTGGATGCAAGGGCTCGTAGTAGATATGCTGTGGTTTCCTTTGTTTCAAGGATATTTTCCGGATTGGGTGCCCTTTTGGGGCGGGCAGCATTTTGAGTTTTTTCGGTTTATCTTCAATATTGCTGATGCAGCCATTACTACAGGAGTATTTATTATTCTCATTTTTCAAAAATGGTTTTTTGTAGAAAGAGAGGAATCTTCACCATCTGCGGTATCATCAGATAATAGCACTATTCCACTTGCCAAAAACTAAAGATTCATTTTTTAGTTTAGCCACTTGCCTATTGATAATAGCGACATGGCATCTATTTTAGATTCTCCAATTGAATACTTAAAAGGTGTTGGTCCCCAACGTGGTGAACTGTTGCGCAAACAACTAGACATCAAGACATTTGGCGACTTATTATATTATTATCCGTTTAGATATGTGGATAGAAGTATTATTCATACCATTGCAGAAATCAACCCACTAAGCCAATACATTCAACTCAAAGGAAAAATCACCGGATTTAGAACTATAGGAGATAAGAGAAGCAAGCGATTAGTCGCTTCCTTTATGGATAAAACAGGAGAGATAGATTTGGTATGGTTTCAGCGGTCAGACTGGATTTTGAAAACCGTAAAAACGAACACGGAGTACATCATTTTTGGTAAACCGAATTTGTTTAATGGAGAATTCAACATTGTGCACCCAGAGGTTGATGATGTAAAAGAGATTAATGAAGATGGCGGAAAAGGTTTGCAACCTGTCTATTCTACTACTGATTTGTGCCGCAAAAAGGGCTTAGATACCAGAGGAATTGCAAAGATTACCAAAACATTAATGGAGCACATTAGTGAGTATGATGTGCCTGAGTTTTTGCCCACTTATCTGCGCGATAGTTTTCGCTTGATAAACAGGTATAGTTCGCTTAGTAGCATACATTTTCCAAAAAATGAGAAAGCAGCGCATGAAGCACAACGCAGATTAAAGTTTGAAGAATTGTTTCTGTTACAGTTGCAATTAATAAAACTCAAAAGCAATCGGCAGCAGGTGAGTAAAGGGGTTGTGCTTAAAAACATAGATCATTTATTTGATGAGTTTTACAACAAGCATTTAAAGTTTGAACTTACCGGTGCACAAAAACGAGTACTCAAAGAGATAAGACGAGATACACTAAGCGGCAAGCAAATGAACCGATTATTGCAAGGAGATGTGGGCAGTGGTAAAACGGTGGTAGCCCTGCTAACTATGCTTATGGCTGCCGACAATGGTTTTCAGTCTTGCCTAATGGCACCCACCGAAATTTTAGCCAATCAGCATTTTGAGAGTTTATCGCAAATGCTTGCTGGCATGAATGTACAAGTGGCCTTGCTCACCGGAAATGTAAAAGGTAAAGCCCGACAAAACATACTTCAAAATTTAGCGGAAGGGAAAATACATATAGTAGTAGGCACTCATGCCTTAATAGAGGAGCAAGTAGTTTTTCAAAACCTTGGCATGGTGGTAATTGATGAGCAACACCGCTTTGGAGTAGCTCAGCGTGCAAAATTATGGAACAAGAATACTACCCCACCACACATTTTGGTTATGACCGCTACGCCCATCCCTCGTACTTTAGCCATGACCGTATATGGCGACTTAGACGTATCGGTTATTGATGAACTGCCACCCGGAAGAAAACCCATCAGCACATTACATAAAACTGATGCACACCGCGCGCAACTTTTTGGGTTTATGAAAAATGAGATTGAAAAAGGCCGTCAGGTGTATGTCGTTTATCCATTGATTGAAGAAAGCGAGGCGTTAGATTTAAAACACCTGATGGATGGCTATGATAGCATCAGCCGGGCATTCCCCAAACCACAATACCAACTCAGTATAGTACATGGCCGAATGAAACCGGCCGATAAAGATTTTGAAATGCAGCGTTTCGTACGAAACGAAACACAAATTATGGTCGCTACTACTGTAATAGAAGTAGGGGTAAATGTACCCAACGCAAGTATTATGGTGATAGAAAATGCCGAACGATTTGGATTAGCTCAATTGCACCAGCTCAGAGGACGTGTAGGGCGCGGTGCAGAGCAATCCTATTGCATTCTAATGACTGGCAATAAACTGAGTCAGGAGAGCAAGCATCGGATTAGTGTGATGTGCAGCACAAACGATGGATTTAAAATTGCTGAGGAAGATTTAAAACTGCGCGGACCCGGTGATTTGCAGGGCACTCAGCAAAGCGGTTCGGTAAATCTTCGCATTGCCGATTTGGTACATGATGCTGCCATACTGGAGGCGGCACGTAAGTCAGCGCAAAAAATTTTGGAAGAAGATGCAGCGTTGCATAAGCCAGAGCATCAACCTTTGCTCAGTTACCTAAGCAAAAGCAGTAAACAAAATAGTTGGAGTAAAATATCTTAACTGTAAATAAAAAACCCACACAGGGGCTGACGTTAAGTTGCACTTAAGTCAGGATTTGGGCTTAGCAACATCGCTGTAATCTGCTGTTAACTTGTTTTTTGGACGAAGTCCCGAATCGCTTCGGGATGCAGCCCGCCATTAACGTTACAATTTTAAGCCCGGTTCTGTAAAAATTATCCAACTAACGCATCACACTGTGTGGGGTATGTTTACATGCCGGTAGGCACCTTTTGCAAAGAACATGTGGTGAATGTAGCAACAGTCGCCAAAAACAAAAAGTTTGTTGGTTAACTTTTTAAAAATATTTCCACAAAAAAATTTGTGTATTAGCAACGTAAAATATTAGCATGTCAAATACATCTGAACATACCGAAAAACTTTTTTTGATAGATGCTTTCGCGCTCATTTTTCGGGCATACTTTGCATTCGGACGAAATCCGTTAATCAACTCAAAAGGTCAAAACGTATCTGCCATAAGTGGATTTACAACTACGCTCTTTGAATTAATACAAAAAGAAAAACCTACGCACTTAGCTGTAGTGTTTGATTTAGGTGGCAGCGTAGAGCGAGAGGCAGATTATGCAGAGTACAAAGCCAACCGCCAGGAAACACCGGAAGATATACTGTTTGCTGTTCCTTACATCAAAGAAATTATTCGTGCGTGGCACATTCCCATTTTAGAATTTGAAGGGTACGAAGCAGACGATATTATTGGCACTATAGCTAAACGCAAAGCTGCCGAAGGGCACACTGTGTTCATGGTAACTCCTGATAAAGATTATGCACAGTTGGTAGATGAAAAAATATTTATCTATAAACCGGCAAGAAGCGGTGGTGATGTAGAAATACTGGGGGTAGAAGAAGTAAAGCGCGACTGGGAGGTGGAAGATCCAAAACAAGTAATTGATATTTTAGGAATGTGGGGCGATGCCGTGGACAATATTCCGGGCATACCAAGCGTGGGCGAAAAAACAGCCAAGAAATTTATTAAGGAGTTTGGCAGCATGGAAAACACCATTGCCAATGCCGATAAGATAAAAGGCAAGGTAGGGGAAAATGTAAAGAACTTTGCTGAGCAAGGATTGCTCTCTAAAAAATTAGCAACGATTAATCTAAACGTACCTATTCATGTTAGCGATAACGATTTGAAGGTAGATGAGCCGGACCGTGAAAAGCTGAGTGCCATTTTCGCTGAACTGGAGTTTCGTACATTGGGCAAGAGAATTTTGGGTGCATCTTACACTGCTAACCAACCGATAGCAGAAGTTGCAAAATCTGCTGTAGAGCAACCAAATTCAGAGCAAGGAAATTTGTTTGGCGATGCAAAAGCAGCAGCCGAAGAAGTAGTGGCAGGAAAAAATATTCACAACACTGCGCACCAATACAAGTTGGCACAAACAGATGCAGAATTGAGAGAACTGGTAAGTGTTCTGGAAAAAGCAGATGAATTTTGTTTTGATACCGAAACCACCGGTTTAGATTATTTCAGTTTAGAAATTGTAGGCATGAGTTTTTCAGTAACTCCTTCAGAGGCCTATTACGTTCCTCTGCCACCGGATGAAGAAAAAGCAAAAACCATTACACATTACTTCAAAAGTGTTTTAGAAAACACAACTAAAGCTAAAATCGGGCAGAATGTGAAGTTTGATATGCTGGTACTGCGCAAGTATGGCATCTATGTATCGTTGCCTGTGTACGACACTATGTTGGCACACTATGTTATAGAGCCGGAATTGAAACACGGCATGGATTACTTGAGTGAAACTTATTTGGGCTACTCACCGGTTTCTATTGAAGAGTTGATTGGCAAGAAAGGCAAGAATCAAGGCAACATGCGCGATGTGCCTTTAGAAAAAATTGCGGAGTATGCCGCTGAGGATGCTGATATTACATTGCAGTTAAAACTCAAGTTAGCTCCATTGGTTAAGCTGCAAGAAGCAGAAGCGGTGCTAAGTAATATTGAGTATCCCCTCATACCTGTGCTAGCTGATATGGAGTACGAAGGAGTGAATATTGATGAGCAGTTTCTGCGCAGCTACTCCAAAGAACTGGAAACAGATTTGCTTAAAGTGCGCGATGAAGTGTATGCACTTGCAGGAGTTGACTTTAATGTAGATTCTCCAAAACAATTGGGCGATGTGCTGTATGGTCATTTGAAACTACCGTTTGAGGGAAAGAAAACTTCTACCGGCCAACTGTCTACCAACGAAGATGCACTTCAGTTATTAATCAAGCATCATCCTATTGCAGAGAAGATATTGGACTACCGCGAGCTGGCAAAACTCAAATCTACCTATGTAGATGCATTGCCCGAAATGATTAACAAAAAAACGGGTAGAATACACACCACATTCCGCCAGCACATTGCTGCTACGGGGCGATTGGCGAGCGATAACCCGAATTTGCAAAACATACCCATACGTACCGAGCGCGGAAGAAAAGTACGTGAAGCATTTATTCCACGAAGCGAGGACTTTGTGATTCTATCTGCCGATTATTCGCAAATAGAACTGCGCATTGTAGCTGAACTGAGTGGCGATGAAAATCTGATAGAGGCGTTTCAAAACAAATTAGACATACACACTGCCACCGCTGCTAAGGTATATGATGTAGCTATCAGCAATGTAACCAAAGACATGCGCTATAAAGCCAAGAGCGTAAATTTTGGCATCATTTACGGTCAGGGTGCTTTTGGTTTGGCAGATAACATTGGCGTAAGTCGTACAGAGGCCAAAGGAATTATTGATAATTACTTTAAGCAGTTTCCAAAAATTAAAGAGTACATGAATTACAACATACAGTTTGCCAAAGAGCATGGCTATGTGCAAACTATTATGGGTCGCAGACGGTACCTGAAAGATATTAATTCAAAAAACTTTACGGTACGTGGTTTTGCTGAGCGTAACGCCATCAATAGCCCGGTACAAGGTAGCGCGGCAGACCTAATCAAATTAGCTATGATTGATATACACCGGGAATTCAAAAAGCACAATTTTAAATCAAAAATGACCCTACAAGTGCACGATGAATTGGTGTTTGATGCGCATAAAGAGGAAGTGGAAATTATTAAACCAATTATTTACGACAAGATGACTAAGGCCATAAAAACACGCGTGCCTATTGAGGCCGAAATGGGCATGGGCAATAACTGGTTACAGGCCCATTAATGCGTTTTTGTTGTAGTTACTCACCCTTTTTTTAGCATTAAAAAAGCCACAACAAAAATGTTGTAGCTTTTTTAATAAAGGGTAAAACAAACTACTTCAACAACTGCTGTAGTTTCATCGCTAAACCCATGTCGCCTTGTACTTTTATCTTGCCGCTCATAAATGCCATCATGGGGTTCACGCTACCGCTTACAATGCCCATGAGGTCGTCAACCGATACACTAATGGTGGTGTCTGCCGGCTTATCATCTGTACTAACCAGATTGCTGGCACCTGTACCGTCAATAAATATTTTCTTATCGCCAAAATCAAACTTTAATGTTTTGCCGAAGGTTTCTGCCTTGCCGGCACCGTTGGTTAATACTTCCAGAATTTTTTCGAAGGCCATGGTGAATTGTTTAGAGTGATGTAATAATGGCGGCTAAATAAATATTTCTTACAAAATAGATGGCAATGGAGTCTGTTTGACACAAAAACTTATCTATTTAAAAGTTGACCCAATTGCCTTTATTTGCCCCGCAAATTAGTAAACCAACAAAGCAAGATATGAGTTACGATTTAATAGTTATTGGCAGCGGCCCGGGAGGATATGTAGCAGCTATACGTGCAGCACAGTTAGGGCTAAAAACCGCAATTGTAGAAAAAGAAAACCTTGGCGGGGTATGTTTAAACTGGGGCTGTATTCCTACCAAAGCCCTTCTTAAGAGCGCGCAGGTGTTTGAATACATTAACCATGCGGCTGATTATGGCATCACCACCGCAGGCAACAAAGCTGATTTTGGCGCAGTAGTTAAGCGCAGCCGTAGTGTGGCCGATAGCAACAGCAAAGGTGTACAGTTTTTAATGAAGAAGAACAAAATTGATGTGATAGAGGGAGCAGGAAAGCTCAAAAAAGGCGGCAAAGTAGAAGTGAAAGATGCAGCGGGTAAAATTACAGAGCACGCAGCTAAACACATTATACTAGCAACCGGTGCACGCAGCCGCGAATTGCCACATATAAAACAAGATGGTAAAAAAATTATTGGCTACCGTGAGGCCATGACATTAGATAAGCAACCTGAAAGTTTAGTGGTAATGGGCAGTGGAGCCATAGGTATGGAGTTTGCGTATTTCTATGCCGCACTTGGTACAAAAGTTACCGTAGTTGAATTTTTAGAAAATCTGCTACCTCGCGAAGACAAAGATGTATCTAAAGAAATGGAGCGCGTGTTTCGCAAAAAGGGAATTACGGTGCTTACCTCTACCTCGGTAGAAAGTGTGGATACCAAAGGCAAGAAAGCCGTAGTAAACATTAAGAAGAAAGACGGCAGTGCAGATAAAATAGAATGTGATGTAATGCTATCAGCTGTAGGTATTGCCACCAACATAGAAGGCATTGGCTTAGAAGATGTGGGGGTGAAAACAGAAAAAGGATTGGTAGTCGTAGATGATTATTATCAAACAAACGTACCCGGTGTGTATGCCATAGGCGATATTGTAAAAGGCCCTGCCTTAGCACACGTGGCCAGTGCAGAAGGCATAACCTGTGTAGAGAAAATTGCCGGACATCATCCCGAGCCGGTAGATTACAACAACATTCCATCATGCACCTACACTTCGCCCGAGGTGGCTAGTGTTGGGTTAACCGAAGAGCAAGCCAAAGAAAAAGGATACGAAATTAAAGTGGGTAAATTTCCATTCTCCGCTTCGGGTAAGGCAAAAGCAAGCGGCCATACCGAGGGTTTTGTAAAGGTGATATTTGATGCCAAATATGGCGAATGGCTGGGTTGCCACATGGTAGGAGCCAACGTTACCGAAATGATTGCCGAGGCGGTAGCTGCACGCAAACTAGAAACCACCGGCCACGAAATCATTAAAACCGTTCACCCGCACCCAACCATGAGCGAAGCTATTATGGAAGCTGCCGCTGCTGCCTATGGGGAGGTGATACATTTGTAATAATTTATTTATGCGTTTGTTGTTTGTTGGTTGCTTATGGTTAATGATGAGTTGCACCTCGCCTCAAAAAATTTTGTTAGGTACCTGGCAGGTGGCCGATATTGACTTTAACGAAAACTTGGTTGCCGACCCCTCAAAAAAGCCAGAAGTAGTGAATCAGCTCAAAGAAAAAATGCGGGTAACATTTACTAAAGAAGGTAAGTATGTGGTAAAGTTGCCCGAAAGCACAGAGGTAGGCACTTGGCAGTACGATAAAAAAACAAAATCAATAGTTACCCGAAACGAACACAGCGGAGCTAAAACCACCATTCAAACCATAAGTGCCGAAAAAATACAATTAGATGTGAATGATGAGAACGGCACGAATATGAAACTGACTTTAGTTCCTGTAAAATAATCCTACAAAAAATCGTTTGATGTTTATGCAAAGAGTAGTGACAGTAGTTTTTTTATCTGCATTGGTGGCAATAGCCGGATGCGCCCGCTGTTACAACTGCAAGCAGCACTGTGCTTATTGTGTAAAAGAGCTCAACAGCGCTGTGGCTATAAAAGTTTGTGCCACCAAATCTACCGGTTATGCGGCAGTGGACTCTACACTAACTGCGCTAAAGGATAGCGGATACATTTGTAACCTGCTAGACGACTACCGTACCGTATGCGACAATAAGAATGGCATAGATGAAGCAGTGGCCTTTTATCAAAAGCAAGAATACTTTTGCTTGCCCCGTTAACCGGTTATTTTACACTTACTTCTCTTACCTGATATACTTTTTTTACATTGCCCGACTCGTGTACATAAGCCACAATGTGCATGTTCTCAGGTTTCCAGGCGGCATCTAATATTTTTTTGTACACTTTTCGGAATACGCGCCCTGGCTCTAAAGTAGCGCTCAGTAAATCGCCTTGTGTTTCAGTAATTACATCGCGCATCACATCATTGTGAACATAAAACGTATCTATATCTGTGCCATCCAATTGGGCAGATACAATCTTACTTTCGGTAAGCATTACTGTCAGTTTGTTATCTTCAGTTACTTGTTGGGTGTAATGTAGCTCAGTAATGATAGTTAACTCGCGGTTGGTAGAATCGTACTGCTTATCTATAACAATATTTACGGGAGTAGTTAGCGGTAACTGCTGATTCACCCGGTTTTCCCATTTGCTGCGGTCTAGGAGTACCTTTGTCTCTCCACTAAACAACGTACGGTCTATACCGGCTGCCGGCTCCAAACCAATTTGACCTAAATAATCAAAGAGCGTTTGCGCTTTTTGGCTCGTAAAATCTTGTGCACTAAATGAATATGGGTAACCTAGCGAATTGATAGGGTGCAAACTCACCGAAACTACTCTGCCGGGATTGTTGGATTTGATGGCATTTATCTTGTCGTGACCCTGCGGGCAGTTTGGGCAACGCACACCGGTAAACTCTTCTATCAAAACGTTTTTGGTTTCTGCAGTTGCTACCGGAGTTTCTACATACGTGGTGTCGCTTACGGCATTGGCATTTTTACCGAGGTTGATGGCGGGGCCTATTTCTTCGCAAGCCGGCAATACAAATAATGCTGCAAGCGATAACATAGCGATATACTTTTTCATCTTTATCATGACGTAACTTTGAATTAAAAGGTTGAATTAATACCCACCTTAACACCACTAAAAGCCGGCTCTAAACGGCAAACCCCACCCGTACAAACAATACCCTCTACCTGTTTTACATAACTGATGTTGAACTTATGCGGGCCATGTGTATATCCTGCAAAAACAGAGTAGTAGTGGTTAGCATTTGGGTTAAACTCGGGGTTGGGGTCAAAGTTCCACATATCGCTTACGGCTATAGTAAAATGCGGAGCAAACGAATACTCTACTAAACCAAACAACCATTGCCCCCAATCTTTAACTACATGTTGGTATTGAAACTCTGCGCGTATAGAGTGTTTTTTATTGATTTTGTAAACCATTTCAAAAAACGGAGAATAAGCATCTACATCAAAGTGGCCTTCTTTGCGATACAAAAATGCGTTGTAACGGGCGTAGTGCATGCCAAAATCCAGCTCTAACTTTTTAGTCGGGAAAATTCTGGCCGATACAAATGCTTCGCCAAAGAAAGTAGTATCAGTAGGGTTGTATTTTTTAGCAATAAAGTCGCGGATGTAGGCCCCCTGAAAAGTGAGGGTTACTTTTTTGATTGGCGTATAAGTGGCCTCTAAGCCAAAAGCCAATTCGCGGTTCTCTAAAGATTGCGCAAAATAACGTGCCGGTAAGCGCAAGCTGTTTTGGCGCGATACAGGCGGCAAGAAAGAGATGATGCCATCAAACAACGCTTCTGTGGAGTTGGGCGAATTGTGCAAGAAAAAATTGTCTGTCCGCTTAAACTGAAACGTAATGCCAAATCCTTTAGTTGAATAATTTAAAGTGCTGTATATGCAACTGCCCGAAAAATTGATGAGCGAATCTACTGCATCGCGTATTTGGTCTTTTTTGATGGCTTCGTGGGTCTTGTAAGCGCCTTCTATATACCAGGTAACAGGGCCAACAGAAAGTGTGTTGTACACCGAGGCAGCATACGTATTGTACTTAGGCACAAACCGGCCTGCAGTATCATAGCTCTCTATAGTACTTACTACTTGATTCATGGTTTCTTGATCCATACTACGGTTAATTACCCCAAACCCGGGTATAAGCTGCACTTTATCTTTAATGGAAAAATTTCCCTCAACATTTGCTCCCACAATCACGGGTTTCAGCACACTGAATTTTAATTTTTGCACACCTGCAAATGCCTTTACTTTAATCAATTGTTTAATGTCATACTCTGCCCGTGCGCCCAAAAGCGCGTTATCAATACCGAGCATTCTTTCTTCATATGTTCTAAAAATGATACCGGTTCCAATTTGATCGTAAATGTAGCCCCCGGTAATAGTGAGGTCTTTTATCTTTTTCTTGATAAAAAAATTGCCAATGCCTACGCCATTGTAAGGGGTGGTGGGCACTCTTAAAATAGAATTGTAAAACAGATCTAAACGCACACCGGTTTCTAATTGAAATTTTTCGTTGGTATAGTTAAGATTTAACCAAGCATCGGCACCTACTTTTAGGTTATCGTAATGTGGTAGGTTAGCTGCCCCAATCTTTTCATCACGAATAAAAAAATTGGTATTGCTCTGAAAAGAGCCGCCAAAGTATCCCCATTGCGAAAAAGTGTGAAATGAAATAATGGTGAATAACAGGAGTAGGGTAAATTTCTTCATCAAGAGTAAAAGTATGTGGTAAAAATATTTTTCTGCGTTGATGTTTAAAAACATTTTAGATTCGGTAAAATATTGGCACGCCAATTGAAATTACACCTGCAAACTTAAAAACATGAACAAAGTACTCACCATTTTCGCGCTATTCGCTTCACTAGCTCTTTTTGCTCAGCAAGAAGAAAAAAAAGGCATAGAGAAAGTAATGGGCGAAAAGTCGTTGCCCTCTATAGAACTGAATGATATGTATGGTAAAAAGGTAAATGTGGCCGATTTGGGAAGTAAAGGCAAAATTACGCTGTTTAGTTTTTGGGCTACATGGTGTGGCCCTTGCAAAAAAGAGTTATCTAACCTATCAGAACTAAAAGAAGAGTGGGAAAAGAAGTATAACATGCAATTTGTTGCCGTTTCTATAGATGACTCTCGCAACGTAACCAAAGTAAAGCCATACATAGAAGGCCAGCGTTGGGATTACCAAGTGCTCTTAGATGTGAACCAAGATTTAAAACGCAGTTTCAACATTCCGAATGTGCCCTTTACCATACTTACCGATGCTAACGGCAAAGTGGTGTACATGCACAATGGCTACACCGAAGGTGATGAGTATGTAATTGAAGAAGAAATCCAGAAGTTGAAGAAAAACTAAGCGCGGCTACTCACCGTCAATTGTTATAGGCGGTGTTTTGATGGCATTACTGAAATTGCCGGCTCTATCTCGCAGCAGTATAGTATAAACCACTTCGTCTAACGGGCACCCCGGCTGTGGCGGAGCAAAACATTTTTGCGAATTAATGTTGCGTATCACCTGTATCTCACCGCTTATATCATCAAACTTTCCTTTTGGCTCTATATTGGCAGAAGCGTAAAAGCTAACACAGGTATCGCGGCTATCAATCAAAAATACATTGAAACCGGGCATGTAAAAGCAGGCCGAGTCACCATTTTTATATCCACAAATATCGCAAGTATCACCGGCACCGGGGCTAACACTAATGTCGCCATCGCCATCGGTAAACGTAAAGGTGATGGTATCTACACTACCGCTCTTTATGTAATTAGCGCTTATGCTTTTGAAAGCAATTTGGGGCTCGTTGGGGTAGGAGGGTGGCTTTATACACCCAGCTATGGTAATTATGGCAAAAAGTGGGATAACAAAACATGCTTTCATAGAACGAATAAACTCAATTCGCTGCAAAATATTGCCATAGAGTAAAAATAGTTTACACCTTTGGCTCATGTTTAGTAAGGAGCAGATTTTTAAAGTTTCAGCCAACGATTTTGAGCAATTGGCTTTGCGGGTGTTTGCCCATCAGTATGCAAATATTGAGGTGTACAGGCAGTTTAGTGATATGATGAGCAAAACACCACAAAGCGTAGAAACAATCACTCAAATTCCGTTTTTACCTATTCAGTTCTTTAAAAGCCACCGGATAATACAAACTAACCAAGCAGAGCAGCTAATATTTGAAAGCAGCGGCACTACAGATAGTGTTTTTTCAAAAAACTATGTAACAGATATAAGTTGGTATGAAGAAAGTTTTACGCGCGGCTTTGAGTTGTTTTATGGTTCCCCGTCTGATTATGTGTTTTTGGGTTTGTTGCCATCATACATAGAGCGGCAAAACTCTTCGCTCATTTATATGGTTAATCATTTTATGAAACTTAGCGGTAAAAACGCCAACGGCTTTTTCTTAGATGATTTTGCCGGTCTATTTGATATGCTTGATGTTTTGAAAACCGGGAAACGGAAAGCGGTGCTGTTTGGTGTAACATATGCCTTGCTAGATTTTGTAAAAGAGAAGAAAATAGACTTTCCGGATTTGATAGTTATAGAAACTGGTGGCATGAAAGGCAGGAGAGAGGAACTTTCAAGACATGCGGTTCATCAAATTTTGCGCACCGGCTTTGGCGTAAGTCAGGCACATAGTGAGTATGGAATGACTGAGCTTTTTAGTCAGGCCTACTCAAGAGCCAATGGTATTTTTCAAACACCACCATGGATGAAAATTTTACTGCGTGATACCTCAGAGCCCACGCAGGTGCATTTGAGTGGCAGACAAGGGGCTATAAACATTATTGATTTAGCTAACGTGAATAGTTGCTCATTTATTGCTACTGATGATATTGGCTCCCTGCGTCCTGATGGTGCATTTGAAGTGTTTGGCCGCGCACAAACTGCTGAGCAGCGTGGCTGTAACCTAATGGTAGAGTAACCGATGTGGCGCAAACTATATCTGTATCAGGTTTTTATTCATAGCAAATTTTTATTTGCTGTTTTTTTGTTGGCGTTGGTAGGCACAATCATAGCAGCATATCGCACTCAAGAACAGTTCCCAATTTTGCTATATGGCATGTACTCGCTAAAAGAGTATCCGCAATCCAGCTATACCACTTACCGTATTGAGATTTCCGGCCAACCTATTGTTTTGAGTAGTTTGCCTGATGCGCAGCATGAACTTATACAAACCACTCTTGGTCATGCTATAGACTTAAAAAAGAGTAACCTGATAAGTGAAACTGAGTGGAAAAAATTCTTGAAATGGTTGTTTACCTACTCTGCAGATATGCGTGTGATAGATGAAAATGTAATGACAATATATGAACTAATTTGCCATTACTCCAACGGCAAACCGGTAATTGACAGCGAAAAACAAGTGTACTATTATGACGGCTCAGGAGAGTAAAAACTATATACACTTACGAGGCAGTTTTGTGTTTGGCATGTTGTTGATTTTGGTGTTTTACCGGCTCATCAGTAGTGCGTTGCTGAGCCAGATGAACTCTCCACTTTTTTTGTTCCCGCAAACAGAATGGGTATATGCTGCCGTACTCAAAAGCGGTTTTCTGCAATACATTACCGCACACTATTGGAGCGCAGCTTTGTTTGATTTGCTACTGCTTGCAACTCCACTACTTTTTTTGCTCACCCGGCTACAAATTTTCGCCATTTTGTTTACAGGGTTATTGCTCACTTACTACTTTACATTCAACATGGTAACGGGTCATCACTACCATGGTTTGGTGGGTGCCATTTTGATGACCATCCCTTTTTGGACAAAAAATGAAAAACCCTTTCTATTGTTATGGGATGCTGTCCGTTATTACCTGCTCTATATTTTTGCATCTGCAGCTTTGTGGAAAATATTGCAGGGCAGCGCTTTTCATGCAGAGCAGTTACCTGCTATTTTACAAATGCAGCAACTACAATTGCAACTTGAACTGCCGGATAGTTTTCGTGCAGCAATAACTCAATACTTTATTACACATGGCACGGTAGCGCACATAGTGTTGCTGCTTAATACAATTTTGCAACTAAGTTTTGCCATTGGCTTTGCAACTAAGAAATATGATAAATTTCTGCTTGCTGCCTTTATAGTTTTTGTGATAAGCAACTATGCAGTAATGGGAATAATGAGCGCGGAACTTTTAGTACTGGCACTTCCCCTACTTAACTGGGAGTGGGTAAGTAACAAATTAGCAATTAGCTCAGTTGACTAATCTATTTTACTGAAACGCTGGCTGCCAATTAATGTATTCCCTTCAAAAACAACTAATTGATACACTCCATTGTTAAGTGCTTGTACATCCAGTGGCTGAGCGTTTGTAGTTACGCCTTGTTTCAACACACTTCCTATGCTATTAATGATTTGATAATTGTAACTGCCGCTATTCAGACCCGTTACTTGCAATTGGGTTACTACAGGATTTGGAAACAAACCTATCTCTAAAGATTTTACATTGCCAATACTGCTGGCGCAATTAGCGGTAACGTCTGTTTTGTAGTTAATAGTAACTGCTGTATTCGCACTATCACCATCTAAATAAACTATCAGATTAGCATTGCCCATGCCATCTACACAGTGAGATGTAAACTGAAACTTCATGTCCATGGTATCACCGGCAGGTACAGATAATGAAGCGTAAGGGCCGGGGTTAATAAGCAGGTCATAGCAGTTGTTGTTGTCACAACATTTTACCTCCCATGCTTGCGGTGCTATGTAATCTTTCAATAGCCAAGTAAACTCAACAGCTCCTTTACCATTGTTAATCAACCCAATGTGTATATCAGTATTTTCAAAGGCATCTGTAATGGTTGAAGATACATACGAAGAATCGTTTGGTGCAGTAATAATTGCCTGCGCAAAACTTGTGTAAGTGGCAAGAAACAGCAAAGAGGAAAGTGTAAAAAATTTCATGTTATGAGTTGTTTTAGTCTGATTCAAAAATAAAAAATCGGAGTAACTAAAATTAGGGATTTGCAATTTCAGAAAATATTATCTTTACAGCAACATCAAACAATTTTTTTTGTATCCAATTCAATCAACTATGAAAAAAGTTTCCTCAGGTTTCTTATTAATGGTATCCGTGGCAATGGTTGTTGCACAAAGTACCATCTACACTCAAAATTTTTCAACTGCCGGCCTACCTGCCGGATGGACTAATGTGGACAACACAGGCAGTAACCCTACTGCAGGAATTTGGCAACGCAGAACTACCTTCAACGGGTTTGCTTCATCTACTGCCTCTAACGGTTTCTACGTATTTATCTCTGATGCTCAATCTAATGACAACAAGCCCGAAGATGGCAGTTTAACCACTAGTGCAATCAACTGTTTACCTAACTCTCATGTGGCTATACAGTTTGAGCAAAATTATTACACCTACTTTTCGCCTAATACCAATAGCACCGGTAAACTTTTAGTGAGTAACGATGGTACTACTTGGAACGAGGTTTACTCTATCAACAAAGGAACCGATAACCCCGAGTTGGTAACTGTAGATTTAACCCCGTATGCTGCAAACCAAACTACCGTTTATCTTCGCTTTAATTTTACCGGCTCATGGGACGGCTGGTGGGCAATAGATGACATTAAGTTGTTTGAGCCATTAGCTACAGACGTTGCTGTTTCTGTATTGGATTTAACCAAGTATGTATCGCTGAGCGATCAACCGGTAAAAGGTACATTAACCAACAACGGTTACAACGCCATTGGTTCAGTAGATTTGTCTTACACGGTTAATGGCGGTGCTCAGGTTACTCAGTCTTTTAGCGGGTTAAATATTCAGCCCTTTAGTACATACAATTTTCAGTTTAGCCAAAAAGTGGCTATGTCAACAGCTCAGGTATATGACATAGTGGTTACTTCCAGCAACCCTAACAATACTAGCGATGCTAACCCAGCCAATGACTCAAAGAATGGTTCTGTAGCTGCACTAAGTGCCATACCACAGAAAAATGTATTGATAGAAGAATTTACCACAGCACCTTGCCAGTTTTGTACAGATGGAGCGGTTGTTATTGAAGATATTGTTAGCAGCAACAGTTTTGCTATACCGGTTGGAATTCATGCCGGATTTGGTACAGATGCTATGACTACTACAGAGGCATCGGCTTTGGCTTCTGCATTTGCCAACGGAGCGCCAACTGCAAACATTGACCGCGTTTACTACAAGGGGCAAGAGAAAGTTGGCATTAGTCGTAATATTTGGGAAACCAAAACTATAGAAAGGCACACACAAGTAACTCCAGCTAAACTTTCTGGTAGTTCTACATACGATGCTGGCACACGTGCATTGAGTGTTACCGTTAATGCAACTTTCTTTACCGAAGCCACCGGAGACTTTAGAATTAACTGCTATATAGTTGAAGATAGTGTTAGCGGAACCGGTAGCGGTTACAACCAGGTGAATTACTACAATACTCAATCCGGGCACCCGTACTACGGTAAAGGCAACCCAATAATTGGTTACCAGCACCGCCATGTAGAGCGCACTGCTTTAGGTGGTACTTGGGGTTCTACTGGAGTTATACCGGCAACAACTGTAACCGGCACCGACTATACTAAAACATACACCTACACTTTGCCTGCCGGATGGAATGCCAACCGTTGCCATGTTGTGGCTTTCGTACATGAGTATAGCAGCAACTATAAGTCAAACAAAAACGAAATTTACAATGCAATTGAGATACCTTTCAATGAAACTGTAAGTCAAACCTCTACCCCCGCAGTTTACACTGCAATTACCGAAACTGGCAACCCGTTAAATAATGTTTTAGTGTATCCTAATCCCGCTAAAGATGTATTGTATGTAGAATACACTATTGCAGAGCCGGCCACATTGAGTTTTGACATTACCAACATGATAGGCCAATCTGTGTATGCTACTTCTGCAGTAGAGTTAGGTGCTGGTTCGTTTCGTACTCCAATGAACATTTCTTCATTAGAAAATGGTGTGTATTTTGTGTCAGTTAAAAACGAAGCCAAAACAGTAAACACTTACAAAGTAATCATCAATAAGTAATACAATAGTCTTATTCAGTAAACGGGAGCCGTACATGGTTCCCGTTTTTTATTTCTCTTAGTTTTGCTACTGTTATACTAAATTTTATGTCGTTTTTAAAGAAGATACGTACATGGCTGCAAGAGCCAAGATTGCTGGGCAAAAATCCGGATAGCGTAGAGTTTTTGGATGTGCACCGTACGGTGTTGCAAGAAAAGCCCATGATGCGCGAGGTGTTTACAGAGTTTTATGATGCTTGTATCAACTTAGATAAGAGGTACTTTACCGGAACAGGCAAGAGGGTAGAGATTGGCGCAGGAGTCAGTTTTTTTAAGAAAGTATATCCGGAGATTGTATCTACAGATATAAAACCTACTCCACATTTAGATATGGTAGTAGATGCGCTAAACATGCCATTTGAAAATAATTCTATACGCGCTATATATGGGATAAATTGTTTTCACCATTTCCCTAATCCTGATAAGTTTTTTAATGAATTGGAGCGGGTTCTGGAGCCGGGTGGTGGTTGTGTTTTAATAGACCCATACCATGGACCGGTGGCATCGGTATTCTATAAAAATGTGTTTGATACCGAAGATTTTAATAAGGAGCAAAAAGAATGGACAAACGATGGGTTAGGAGTGATGATGGATGCTAACCAGGCCCTATCCTACATAGTATTTACGAGAGATGCAGATAAATTGAGAGCAGCACATCCAGATTTGGAGATAGTGTTGCAAAAGCCATTGACTAACTATATGCGCTATTTGATGTGTGGCGGGTTAAACTTTAGGCAGTTGATGCCTACATTTATGTCGCCTTTACTCAAGTTTAAAGAATGGTTACTAAGCCCTTTAGCGACCGTATTTGGCTTGCATCATGTTATTGTTATTCGCAAGCGGAAGTAGTTTTCCTATTTATAGATTTTTCTGCGGACAATAGCATACAGCCAAGCTAAAAACAGCACGCTGGCTATAGTGTAGCCCATGAAACTCCACTTATTCATACCGTAATAAAACTTCATATCATCAGGATAGTTGCCCAGTAGGGCTATGCTACTGCTAATCATTAGTGCACAGATAATATACACCAAACCCATACGAGTACTAATGCTATCCCATTTTTTGAGCGCATAGCCGTAGCCCTGCAGTTCTATTTCGGTGTGTAGTTTGCCTTTAGATACAAGTTGAAGGATGTTGCGAACTTCTACCGGAAAACTGTTGAGAAACGAAGTAAGGTTAGAAAATCTTTGAGCAGCTTCGTTAGCAAGGTTCTCAGGTTTTAGCTGCTCGGTAATTAGTTTTTGGCCGTAAGGGCGTATGAACTCGTAAGTTTTAAAGTTGGGGTGCATTTTTTTGCCAATACCTTCTAATATGGCAAACGCCCTGAATATGATAAACACACCACCGGGTACGGTGATATGGTAGTCGTACATTATTTTTTGCAGGCGGGTGATAACGTCTTGTATGGAACTTTCGCCAACATCTAAGTCTGCATAGTCTTCAATCAAATCGTTAAGGTCATACACAAACTGTCGCATGTCTGTAATGTTGTCTTCTACGGCAAGTTTGCGCATTTGCTGTGCCATTTCGCGGGCATCGTGCTTAGACATGGCAATAAAAATGCCGGCAAATGCATACTTGTCTTTTTTCATAAGTTGACCTACCATACCAAAATCTAACAATATAATTCGGCCATCTTGATCTACTAATATGTTTCCGGGGTGTGGGTCGCCATGGAAGTATCCGTACTCAAATATTTGAGAGAGGTATATATCCATGCCGCGCTCTACTATACGTGCGGGACTGATGTTCCACTCGCGAAGTTGTTGTATGTCAGTAATCTTGCAGCCCTTTACATATTCCATCACCAATACTTTATCGCCCGATATTTCGCGATAAGCTTTGGGGACGTAGAAATCTGAACGGTGGCGATATACATTACGAAACCTTTCTATGTTTCGCGCTTCGTTGCGGTAGTCTAATTCTTTTGAAATGGCTCGTTCAAAAACCCGCACTACCTCCTCTGCATTTAATACCCCTTGTTTTTTAAGGTATCTATCCATGCTGCGTACTCCGCTTTTAATAATGCTGAGGTCTTGGTCTATCTGCTCTTTTACATCGGGGCGCTGAATTTTTACAACTACCTCTTCGCCAGTTTTGAGCTTTGCTTTGTGTACCTGACCAATGCTTGCAGAAGCCATTGGCACTTCATTAAACTCATCAAACACATCTTCTATTCTTTTGCCTAAGCTGAGTTCTATAATTGGCTTTGCTTGAGTAAACTCGAAAGGGGCTACGCGGTCTTGCAGTTTCTCTAGTTCTTTAACTAACTCATCGGGTATAATATCAGGGCGGTTGCTTAGTATTTGTGCCAGTTTTACGAAAGTAGGGCCCAGCTCTTCGGCAGCCATACGTACACGCTCGTAGCGGGTGTATTCTAAGGCGGGCTTTTCATCGCGGAGCCAACTGAGCCGCATTTTTTCGGATACGAGGTTGCGCAGCGTGCTGTTGGCTATAAAGTCTTCGAAACCGTACTTGACGAGTATGCTCAGTATTTCGCGGGTGCGGTTGAGGTTTCGGAATGTGTTATTCAATATCACGGTTTAAATATAGAAACCTGTAGTAAATCTTAACTACATAGCTCAAAATGCTAATAGGGAATTGACTAGCTAATACTTCCTGGCAATAGGGTTGCGTAACAATTGATAATATACAAGAACTTACTTCGTTTGTATAGATGTAGCGCAATATGTTACACTCTTGCAGATAACTCCTCCCAGCGCTGCATTTCGGTTTCTAACTGTTTTTTCAGAAGCTCGTACTTGCTGAAAAACTCCGGCTGTTTGCTCAGTTCTTGAAACTTGTCTGCATCAGCTAAATCGGCTTCGGTGGCTTTGATGGTCGATTCCAACTCACTTATTTTTTGCTCACATTTTTCTAAATCCGCTTTGAGTTTTCGCTGCTCCTTCTCATTGTTTTGCTCCACCGATTTTTGCTTATCGGCAACCGGGGTCTTTTTTGCAGCTACTATGGATTCTTCCTTTTTGAGTTCTAAGGCGCGCATGTCTTCCATCTCTTTTTTCTGTAAGAAATCGTTAATGCTGCCAAGATGCTCTTTAATACCTTCGCGAGTAAACTCAAAGGTTTTGTTGGTAAGCCCTTGCAAGAAATCGCGGTCGTGGCTTACTACAATAATGGTTCCCTCAAATGCATTTAGCGCATTCTTCAAAATTTCTTTAGAGAGCATATCTAAGTGGTTAGTGGGTTCATCCAACACCAAAAAGTTGCGTGGCTCCAAAATCATTTTGCACAAGGCCAGACGGCCTTTTTCGCCACCGCTCAATACTTTCACCTTTTTGTACACATCATCGCCTTTAAAAAGGAAGCAGCCCAAGAGGTCGCGCAACTTAGTACGTATATCACCCACGGCCACTCTATCTACTACATCCAGCACGGTATCGTTGCCGTCCATATTGTCAGCAGCGTGCTGTGCATAGTAGCCAATGGTTACGTTGTGGCCATTTACTATCTCCCCTTTATCGTAACTTAAATCGCCCACCATTATACGAGAGAAGGTGGTTTTGCCCATTCCGTTTTTGCCTACAAAAGCCACTTTTTCTCCGCGGTCAATCTGCAAACTCTGGTTATTGATAACTACTTTATCTCCATATTTTTTGGTAATGTGATTGGCTTGCTGCACTATTTTTCCGCTAGCTTGTGAAGCAGGAAAACGCAGGTTCATGGCTGCTGCATTTTCTTCGTCCACTTCTATTTTGTCCATTTTGTCTAACTTTTTGATTAGCGACTGGGCAAAAGTGGCTTTGCTGGCTTTGGCTCTAAAGCGCTCTATATTTCGTTCTATCTGTGCTATTTCGCGCTGCTGATTTTTTTGTGCATTCAGTACCTGCTCGCGTCTTTCTTGACGAAGTATAGTGTAGCGGGTGTAGGGGGCAGGATAATCTTCCATATCACCGTTTACTACTTCTACAGTGCGGTTTGTAATGTTATCTAAAAAAGTACGGTCGTGGCTAACCATGATGATGGCGCCCGGATAGTCTTTCAAAAATTTTTCTAACCAAATTACTGATTCTATGTCTAGGTGGTTGGTGGGCTCATCTAACAAAACCAAGTCAGGTTTTTGCAGAAGTATTTTAGCCAACTCTACCCGCATTTGCCATCCACCGCTCAAACTTTTCATCTCCTTATCAAAATCTGCCGGCTCGAATCCAAGCCCCTTGAGTACTCGCTCAGTTTGTTCATCAATGGTATAGCCATCGTGTATTTCTATTTGGTGCTCTACTTCTCCCAATCGCTCTATGAGTTGCATGTAGCTATCGCTCTCATAGTCTGTGCGGGTTTCCATTTCGTGCATCAGCTTTTCTTTCTCGGCCATAAACTCGGTAACCAGTTCAAATGCCTTGCGGGTTTCCTGCATCACCGTAAGCGCACTTTGCGAGTGTAACTCTTGTGGCAAGTAACCAATGATGGTTCCTTTGGGGTACATAATATCGCCCCCATCTATTTGCTGAATGCCTTTGAGTACTTTGAGCAAAGTACTTTTGCCGGCACCGTTGCGCCCTGTAAGGCCTATTTTGTCGTTATCATTAATTAGAAACGAAATCTTATCAAACATCACTCTACCGCTAAAGTGAAGTTCTATGTTGGAAACAGCTATCATAAGGTTAAAAAGGAGAGTAGTGAATGCTAAAATTTGCGGGCGCGAATATAGCAGAGTAAACTGTTATTGGGGTAGCCGACTTATGGCTAAGGAGTGGTGGTTATTACTCAATGAGCTACCAGTAGCTTAGTGTGCCCCGTGGCTCCGGTTACCGCTACCCAGCGGACAAGGTATAGTCCGTTGGGCAAATGGCTAATGTCTAACAGGTTTATTCCCCTTGTATGGCCTGCCAGTTTACCGGAAAAGTCATATACCTCTAAACTGCTAATTGGCCATTGGCTCAGCATCTCTATACTGCGGCTTGCCGGATTTGGGTATATGCGTGTATTATTTTGAACCAATGGGTCAATAGCGGTGGTGTTGGTGGTTATGTTTACCTTAATGGTACTTATGTAATCAACATTGTTATTTGTCCATTTGCCGCATATTAGCAACGAGCCATTAGATAACACTGCTCCGTTTAAGTCAACACCAAATGGGTTGGCATTGGTTACCCCCGCTACACCGCCTTCGCCAAAGGTTTGATCTAAAATACCAGCATCGGATAGTCGCGCTACTTTTACAGAGTCAAACTCTTTGCCTATTGCATACAACTTATTGTTAGGTGCGGGCAATATTTTAAATGCATTACTCATTCGCGAGGCGGGGATGGTGCATACACCACTGCTGCCAAAGTTATTATCTATAGTACCGTTGGTATTTATACGGATAAGCGTAGCTGCACCACTTACAGCACCGGCAACTATCATTTTCTGGTCGGGCTGCAGGTAAAAATCCTGCACACTAAAATTTGCAGATGGGCTGAGGGTAATTACTGTAGTGCCATTGGTGCCAAAAGTAGAGTCTGGAATGCCCTCAGATGTAGCTCTTGCCAGATGGAGTTTGACCATGCCACTTACGGTGGTAGTGCCCAACAACACAATTTTACCATCTGCCTGTACCAGTAAATTTTCGGCAATCTCGGGCGTGGTTGGGTTGGTAATAAACAAAACTCCGTTGCTGCCAAAGGTAGAGTCTATAGTTCCGTTTTGCTTGTATCTAACTATGGCATGTTCAAATGCCGGATTTCCGGAGGCAATACGCACTCTTGCCGCCAATAAGATTTTACCATCGGGAAGCACTTTTACATCTTTGCCTTCGCTTATTGATGATATGGGCGACAGGTCAGATATTACATATCCGGCACCTCCAAACGAGGTATCTAAAGTGCCGTTAGGGTTTATTCTAACCAGTAATGCTCGGTCAATCGATTGAAACAAATCACGATGCACACCAGCCAAAACCACCTTTTCATCGGCTCCCATGTGGCTACCGTTAATGTATTCTATGCGGGCACCGGTATGTATGCGGAGTGTTCCGGTATCGCCATACGTGCCTACTAAGTTACCATTTGCGCTTAGGCGAGCGGTAAACAAATCACGGTCATCGTTGGGTACATCCCACAATGTAGTGCTGGCCAAAAATATATCTCCGTTGGGGTAGGTAAGCAATTGTCTGCTGCCAAAAAAACTTCCTGCCTGGCTAACAAACATGGGTATGGCACTGCGTCCATTAACTCCAAAGTTGTTATCTATCACCGGAAAATCTTGTGCTGTAGTGTAGTGAAAGTACAAGAGCGCAAGCAATATAGCGTACAGTTTGTGCATAATCAATTTTTGTATCAAAAGTATGCTTCTGGCAGGACGCAGAAATCCCTAAAGTTAGGGATGCAAAAGACAAAAGTAAGATGAGATTAGGGTAGTAGTAAGTATAAAAACAGCGATAATTTACTAATAGCAATGCTACTTTGCAGCAGCGCCACTAAGTACCTTGGCCATAGTTTCGCCAATAGCAGCCGGAGAATCTACTACGTGTATGCCGCACTCGCGCATGATGGCCATTTTGGCCGCAGCGGTATCGTCTTTACCACCAATAATAGCTCCGGCATGTCCCATTCTGCGGCCGGGAGGGGCAGTTTGCCCGGCTATAAAACCAACTACCGGTTTTTTGTTGCCACTGGCTTTTATCCAGCGTGCTGCATCGGCCTCTAAACTGCCGCCAATTTCACCAATCATAATTACTGCATCGGTATCGGGGTCGTTCATAAAAAGTTCAACCGCTTCTTTGGTAGTTGTGCCAATGATTGGGTCACCGCCAATGCCTATGGCAGTAGATATTCCCAGTCCGGCTTTTACCACTTGGTCGGCAGCTTCGTAAGTAAGCGTACCTGATTTAGATACAATGCCTACTCTACCTTTTTTAAACACAAAGCCAGGCATGATGCCTACCTTTGCTTCTTCGGGAGTAATAACTCCGGGGCAGTTGGGGCCTATGAGCCGGGTATTTTTATCGCTCAGGTAACTCTTCACCTTAACCATATCCTGCACCGGAATACCTTCTGTGATACACACTACTACTTCTACACCCGCATCGGCTGCCTCCATAATGGCATCGGCTGCAAATGCAGGTGGTACAAAAATGATGCTCACATTGCATCCGGTGGCCTTACGCGCATCGGCTACGGTGTTAAACACCGGTTTATCTAAATGTGTTTCGCCACCTTTGCCGGGCGTAACTCCACCAATTACATTGGTACCGTATTCTATCATCTGCGAAGCGTGGAAGGTACCTTCTTTACCCGTAAAACCTTGTACTACAATCTTTGAATTTTTATTAACTAAAACACTCATGTGAATACTTTTTGTGTGAATTTTGAAATTTAAAGCGTGCGATTTTAAACATTTTAAACTAATGTGGTAACTCTGTGTGGTTAGCTTTGTGGCTACCTTTTAGCTATATACGGTTGGATTTATATTTTCGTGCCCCAATAATTTATATGCGGAATTTGATTTTGGCTCTTTTGATGGTTACAACTTTGACTGCCGTGGCTCAAAATGGAGATAACGGCAAGCGCAAGTTTAATCAGGCCGATAAGTTTGTAGAAGTGCTCACGCTCATTAACTCCTACTACACCGATACGGTGAATGATGAGAAGTTGGTGGAAGATGCCATCAAAAAAGTATTGGAAGATTTGGACCCGCACTCCTCATACGTACCCGCTAAAGACGTGAAACGCAGCGAAGAGAGTTTGGTGGGCAATTTTGAGGGAATAGGAATTACATTTCAGATTTTGAAAGATACGGTGATGGTGCTTGAAGTGATACCCGGTGGGCCATCAGAAAAAGTGGGTTTGCAAGCCGGTGATAAAATCATTAAAGCCAACGATACACTTATATCAGGGGTTAAAATTGAAAATGAAGGAGTAATAAAAAAACTACGCGGCCCTAAAGATACAAAAGTGCGGATTTTAGTACTTCGCAAATCAGAACGTACGCCATTGGAATTTACAATTACAAGAGGTAAAATTCCTATCTATAGCATTACGGCTTCCTACATGGCTGCTCCACAGGTGGGCTACATCCGTTTAGAGCGTTTTTCAGCAACTACAATGACCGAATTTTTTACCGCTCTGACCAAACTGCAAGAGCAAGGCATGAAAGATTTGATTCTAGATTTGCAGGGAAACGTTGGCGGATACCTCTACACCGCAGTTGATTTGTGCAATCAGTTTTTAAACGAAAAAGAGTTGATTGTTTATACGCAAGGAGTACACGCCCCATATTATCCGTATTTCAGCGATGGTAAAGGAGTGCTTAAAGGGGGTAAAGTAGTGATTATGGCTGATGAAGGTTCCGCATCGGCTGCCGAAATTTTATCGGGCTGTTTGCAAGATAATGACCGCGGCTTGGTGGTTGGCCGCAGAACATTTGGTAAAGGTTTGGTACAAAAGCCATTTACTCTTACCGATGGCTCACAGTTAAAACTAACAACTGCTCATTACTACATACCTAGCGGGCGCTGCATTCAAAAACCGTATGGCCAGGGCAACAAAGAGTATCGCTCCGATTATCAAGAGCGTTTGCAAAGTGGTGAATTGTTTGGTGCAGATACTTTTCACTTTGCCGACTCGCTGCTGAAATACACCAAAAATGGCCGCAAGGTTTATGGTGGGGGAGGAGTAATGCCTGATTATTTTGTAGGGATAGATACTTCTATGAATTCTCCGTTGTTTAACCTGCTGGTACGCAGCGGAACTGAAAACCGTTTTTGCTTAGACTTTGTAGATAAAAATCGCACAAATCTTAGCGCTAAGTTCCCTAACGCAGATGCCTACTTTAACCAGTTTGAAATAGATACCAATTTGCTGGCCGCATACTTACAGTCTGCTATTGCAGATAGCACCCTAAAATTAAAACCGGATATGGCGCCCAAAACATTCTGGCAATATTTTGGCGCTGTACAAAATGATAGCATCATCAATTTTGAGCGAGACATAGCACGCAGCGAAAAACTGATTAAAGCCCGCCTGAAAGCCACCATTGGCCGCAACTTGTTTGATACCGGCATGTGGTACCGCGTTATCAACTCTACTGCTAATAATGTTTTTGCTAAGGCACTGGCTGTAATTACAAATCCAATAAACTTTGACCAGTTAAAACCAAAAGAAGAACCCACAAAGTCAAATTCTAGCGCGCCCAACAAGGGCAAGAAAAAAGTTAAGATAACTACCGAAACAAAATAGCATGGCAACCATAGGATTATTTTACGGAACCGATACCGGTAACACAGAGAGAACTGCTAAACGCATTAAAGAATTATTGGAACAGGCCGGTAATACTGTAGAGATGCAAGAGATTTACAAAAAGACCAAAGACGATATGGCTAAGTACGATTTGCTTGTACTGGGTATGCCCACTTGGTACGATGGCGAGTTACAAGGAGATTGGGAGGCCTACATAGATGAAATGAAGCAAATTGATTTCAGCGGTAAAAAGGTTGCTTTTTTTGGATTGGGCGATCAATACGGTTATGCCTCTTATTTTTGCGATGCACTGGGCGTATTTGCACAGATTGTAGAGGACAACAAAGGCACATTAGTGGGCTTTTGGCCGGTAGCCGGCTTTGAACACGACTACTCTAAAGCACAACGTGGCGACAAGTTTGTGGGTCTATGTTTAGACGTAGACAATCAAGATAACCTGACTGAAGAGCGCACACAAGCATGGGTAAAGCAGATACTGAATGAGATGGGGTTAAGTGCGGTCAGCGCTTAATTTATTTCAGATTTTCATCCACAAATTTTTGGCAATACACTTTTATCATTTCTCTCGTAGTTCTGAATTGCGCCATTATTTCTTCTTCAGTGCCTATGGCTTTGGCCGGATCCGGAAAGCTGTAGTGAAGTTTTTTGGCCTTAGAAGGAAAATACGGACAACGCTCTTTTGCATTATCACACACTGTTATTACATAATCAAAATCAATATGGCGGTATTCGTCAATATTATTGGAAGTATGTTGGCTAATGTCTATGCCGTCCTCTCGCATACTTGCAACAGCGCGAGGATTTACACCATGTGTTTCAACCCCTGCGCTGTACACTTCTGCCAAGTTACCGGCAAAAAAACGCAAATAACCTTCAGCCATTTGACTCCGGCAACTGTTGCCGGTACAGAGCACTAGTATAGTTTTCATGCTTTACGTATTATTTAAATATCTCTATTGCAAGTATTGCTAGTCCCATGCAGAGCATCAACCAACCAAAATATTTTTTGAGTTTTATGGCATCTATATAATGTAAAAGGTACATGCCCAACGCCATTCCCAAAAGCGAAAAGCAACTGAATTTAAACAGAAACCAAGCATCCAAATGTGGGCTTGTACCTACATCTCCTAAAAATCCAATAAAAGAATTGACCATAACTAACAGCAGTGAGGTGGCCAACGCTTTCCGCATATCTAATCCTGCAAAGTAGATGAGTGCCGGAGTCATCAAAAAACCACCACCAGCACCTACCAAACCCAAAAAGAAACCAACACCAATGGCTATGAGTACTAATAGTGGGTAGTTATTCTGAAGGGGTTTATCTTGGGTTCTATTGCTATCTATAGCCATGCGGTAACCGGCTAAGAGCATCATTAAACTGAGAAGAGTAAGTATAAAAAAATCTTTGCTGATGGAAATACCACCGCCTTGCAGGACTATCTCCGGAAGTTGGTGAATAACAAATTTGCGCACCACAAAAACAGTCAGTACAGAGGGCACCCCGTAGTACAATGCAACGGAATAGTTAATCAGTTGCTTTCGTACATTCTGAGCTACACCAAACGTGGCAGTAACACCTATCAGAAAAAAGGAGTACCCCGTAGCTACCGCAGGTGGAATGTGGAAGAGATAAACCAACACAGGGATTGAAAAAAGTGCTCCACCGCCACCCAGTAAACCTAACACCACTCCGGTAAGCATTGCCCCAGCATATCCGAGTATAATGTTCCATTCCATAAGTGCTGCTATTATCGCAAAAAATGAGCGGATTCAATTCAATCATATCCATATTTAGTTCAAGCTACATGTTTGGCTAATATTATTCCATCATTACACTGCTTTGTTATTTTTGGGGAAATACAATATCACACATGCAGCAATTAGGTTTGTTAGATAAAGACAGCACTGCGCTTTTGGTTATTGATATACAGGAGCGACTAATGCCCGTCATTCACAACAAAGAGGAAGTTTTTGCTAATGCCTCAAAACTTATTAAAGGGGCAGAAATGCTAGGGGTAGAAACTATTGTTACCGAGCAGTACCCAAAAGGTTTGGGAAACACTTGCAAGGAAATAGAACTGCCGGCTAAAGCTGCTGTGATTGAAAAAATTTGCTTCAGTTGCCTGCAAAGCGATACGGTGAACGAGCAGCTAAAATTGACCAACCGCAAGTCGCTGCTCATTTGTGGTGCCGAGGCGCATATTTGTGTATTGAAGACTTGTTTAGATGCTCTACAAGCCGGTTATGAAGTGCATATAGTGGCCGATGCAGTGGGGTCTCGTACTGCTCAAAATCACCAGCTGGCATTAGAGCGAATGAAACAAAGCGGGGCATTTATTGTAAGTACCGAAATGGCTTTGTTTATGCTCCTGAACCAGGCCGGTACTGATGAGTTTAAAGCCATTAGTAAATTGATTAAGTAAACCTGTCTTCATAACCCCAAAACATTTCACATGGAAATTAAACGCCTCTTCGACTTCTTAACCATGCGCGTGCAAAAGCAAGGTAGCCAAGCATTTATTTCTTCTAAAGTGAATAAACAGTGGAAGCCCTACACCTTTGCAGAAACACAAGATATCAGCAACCGTGTGAGTCAATTGCTCATTTCACTTGGCTTGCAAAAAGACGATAAAATTGCCATCATTTCCACTAACCGCCCCGAGTGGAATTTTGCAGATATCGGCAGTATGCAAATAGGCATTATAGGGGTGCCTATGTATCCCACCATAGCAGAGAAAGATTATGAATATATTTTTAATGATGCAGGGATCAAGTATGCCTTTGTGGGCGATGAATCTATTTTGCATAAAGTACGCCCATTGATGGGTCGCGTAGAGGCGCTAAAAGGTATTTATACATTTGATAAGATAACCGGTGCCAACAGTTTTTGGGATGCGCTGCCTTCGGCCACTGCCATTAATCTTAGCGAAATAGAAGCACGCAAAAATGCAGTGAGTGAGAATGATTTGGCAACTATCATTTATACATCGGGCACCACCGGAAATCCGAAAGGTGTGATGCTTACACATAAAAATATGACCAGCAATATACAAAGTGTGCAGGCAGTAACCCCGTTTTCTGAAAACGAAAAAGCCCTAAGCTTCTTGCCGCTTTGTCATGGCTTTGAACGTATTGTGTTTTACAGCTATTTGGCTTTTGGCATTCACATTCACTACGCAGAAAACTTAGAAACCATTGGCGAAAACCTGAAAGAGGTGCAGCCCTACTGTTTTACAACTGTACCGCGCTTGTTAGAAAAAGTGTACGAAAAAATAATGGCCAAAGGCAATGACCTTACGGGGTTTAAACGTAAACTCTTTTTTTGGAGTATAGACCTGGGCGCTAAATATGAATTGGGTGGTGGCAATAGTTTGTTGTACAATTTACAGTTAGCCATAGCCCGCAAACTGGTTTTCAGTAAATGGTTAGAGGCACTTGGTGGCAAAGTACAGTTTATTGTAACCGGTGCTGCAGCTATGCAGCCGCGGTTAATCAAATTGTTTTCGGCAGCGGGCATCAATGTGTTGGAGGGCTACGGACTTACCGAAACATCGCCAGTATTATGCGCCAATCGCATAGATGAAAAAGAGCGTTGCATTGGCGCTGTAGGGCTGCCAATACCAGGCGTAGAGATAAAATTAGCCGATGACGGAGAAATTTTGGCCAAAGGCCCCAACATTATGAAGGGCTACTACAACCGTCCGGATTTAACAGCCGAGGTAATCAAAGATGGTTGGTTTCATACCGGTGATATAGGCACCTGGGTAGAAAAAAATGGACATCAGTTTTTGAAAATTACGGATAGAAAAAAAGAACTATTTAAAACAGCAGGCGGTAAATACGTTGCTCCACAGGTGATAGAAGAGAAACTAAAAGAGAGCCGCTACATTGAGCAGATTATGGTAGTTGGAGGTGACGATAAAAAATTTATCAGTGCTTTAATTGTGCCTTCATTTGTAAACCTGCGCGATTGGGCTTCACAGAATGGTGTACAAGTAGAGTCTAACGCGCAAATTGTGGGCAACGAAAAAATTAAAGAGCTTATCAATGCAGAAATAGATGCGCTTAACCACCACTTTGGCAAATGGGAGCAAGTAAAAAAGGTAGCGCTTTTAGACCAAGAATGGACGGTAGAAGCCGGTGAACTGACCCCTACAATGAAACTAAAACGCAAAGCCATTTACGAAAGATATGCTACTCAGGTAGCAAAGTTGTATGATGGAGAATAGTTGCCTTGTATAATACTAACGTTGTTTTTTAGCCAATAGAAAAACTGTGCTAAATAAATCAGTGCCATTGTTTTACATCATTATTTTCACCGCTAAACAAACTCGCTATGCAAACCGGACTTTTACACACCCACACCCTTTTAGTAACGTTATTTTTTATTCATTATGTGGTTAAGCTAGTACTGCTACTGACCAACAGCACCGAAAAACTAGCCGCTTATTCTAAAAAAACCAAGATTGCCGAAATGGTAATAAGTGTTGGATTTTTAGTAACCGGTGTAGTGCTGGCACTCAATGCCACAATACTGGGCAATTTGTTTGTGGTAAAGTTGGTGATGGTATTTGCCAGCATTCCTTTAGCGGTTATTGGATTTAAGAAAAGTAATAAAGCCCTTGCATTGGTTTCGGTATTGCTGATAGCCGGTGCTTATGGTATTGCCGAGGTAAACAAAAAACAAAAAGCAGGTGGAAAAATAGAAACTGAACAAGCCGCTTCATCTATAGAAGCAGGTAAGTTGGTGTATATGGAAAAGTGTCAGGTATGCCACGGTAGCGATGGTAAATTGGGTGGAAGTGGCGCTAAAGATTTAACCGCTACCCAACTTACAGATCAGCAAATGGTTGAGCTTATCAATAATGGCAAGAACTCAATGCCCGGCTTTAAAGAAGTATTGAGCGATGAACAAGTAAACGGAGTAATTGAATACGTGAGAGCGCTAAAGTAATAGCACATTCATACTACTTAAATAAAAAGCCCCGATTTTATCGGGGCTTTTTGTTTAATGGGGATATAGATATTAATATCTGTATTGATCGTTTTTGTAAGGGCCTTGTACATCTACACCAATGTAGCCGGCTTGCTTAGGATTAAGCACTTCTAGCTCTACACCAATTTTATCTAAGTGCAGGCGAGCTACCATTTCGTCTAAGTGTTTAGGCAAGGTATATACTTTGTTTTCGTACTTATCGTGGTTGTGCCACAGTTCTAACTGAGCCAATGTTTGGTTAGTAAATGAGTTACTCATTACAAAAGAGGGGTGGCCCATAGCGCAACCTAAGTTAACTAAGCGGCCTTCGGCCAATAAAATGATGTCTTTACCATCTACCGTGTATTTATCTACCTGTGGTTTGATGGTATCTTTTGAACTGCCGTAGTTATCGTTTAACCAAGCAACATCAATTTCGTTATCAAAATGCCCAATGTTGCAAACTACTGCGTTGTGCTTCATGGCTTTGAAGTGCTCACCGGTTACAATATCGCAGTTACCTGTGGCAGTTACTATAATGTCGGCTTCTTTAATGGCAGTGCTAAGTTTCTTTACTTCGTAACCTTCCATAGCAGCTTGTAGGGCGCAGATAGGGTCAATTTCGGTAACTATAACACGAACACCCGCATGGCGCAGAGAATCAGCTGAGCCCTTGCCCACATCACCAAAGCCACACACTACAGCTACTTTACCGGCTAACATAAGGTCAGTAGCTCTGCGGATGGCGTCAACCAAACTTTCGCGGCAACCGTATTTGTTATCAAATTTTGATTTGGTTACAGAGTCGTTAACGTTGATAGCCGGCATTAATAAAGTACCGTTTTTCATACGGTCATACAGGCGCAAAACACCGGTGGTAGTTTCTTCAGATAGCCCTTTAATACCTTTTACTAACTCGGGATATTTGTCAAACACCATATTGGTAAGGTCGCCACCATCATCCAAAATCATGTTTAATGGCTGGTCATCGCTAAATGCAAACAATGTTTGCTCAATACACCAGTCAAACTCTTCATTGGTCATTTCTTTCCAAGCAAATACCGGAATTCCGGCAGCGGCAATAGCTGCTGCAGCATGGTCTTGGGTAGAAAAAATATTACATGAACTCCAGGTTACTTCTGCACCTAATGCGGTAAGTGTTTCTATTAGCACGGCAGTTTGAATGGTCATGTGCAAGCAACCGGCAATGCGGGCACCTTTAAGGGGTTGCTCTTTGCCGTATTTTTCGCGAAGCGCCATTAATCCGGGCATTTCGGCCTCGGCCAGTTTAATTTCTTTACGTCCCCACTCGGCCAGCGAGAGGTCTTTTACTTTGTACTTTACTTTTGTTTCTGTAAGCATTTTTAAATTTTTTCGGTGGCAAATATAGTGATTTTAGCTTCAGATTTAAACATTCATAGCTCTGTAAAGTTCTCTCTTTCGGTTATTTTCTACTTTTGTGTAAAACACCATTTAAAATGAAAAACTTACTCTTTGTACTAATAGCTCTATCCTCAATGTTACATACCTCTGCTCAGGGGTACTATATGGAGTTTATAATGACTTCTCTCAGTAGCAAACAGGGCTTTAGCGGTAATTTTAAAACCTACCATCAAAGCGGCAACTCGCGCACCGAAATGAACATGCAAATGCCGGGTATGCCAGGTGGCGGCATGGATATGGTATCGTTGATATTGGCTAAATCGCCAAATACAATTTACACATTAAATACATCGTCAAAAACCTACACCGAAATAGCTACGGCTAACAGCGATGAGTACAAAGATTACTCGGATAAAGATTATGAAGTAACTATTGTAGGCAAAGAAACAGTAAATGGCTACAGCACCACACACGTTAAAGTAAAAGTGAAAGGCCAAAAAAATGAAATGGAAATGTGGACCACCAAGGATATTGCCGGCTTTGCCGACTATGCTTCGCTCAAATCAAAATTCAGCCAGCCCAGCATGTACAAGGCCTTAGAAGATAAAGGAGCTGCCGGTATGGCCGTGCGAGTAAAAACAGTAGAAGGCGGTAATGGCGTACAGTTAGATTTAGTGAAGGCCGAAAAGCGTAACAATCCGGCAGCGTTGTTTAGTTTAGATGGATACACCAAAGGTGCTTCGTTTGATTTTAGCAAACCCGGCAACGTACAAGAAATGATGCAGCAGATTCAGAACATGACTCCTGAGCAGCGTAAAGCATTTGAAGAGCAGATGAAAAATATGTACACCCCTAAAAATTAGTTTTGTTTACTACTTTTTATGGCTTGCAAATGCTCTTTAGCGCGCGTAAAGTTGGGGTCTATATTCAAGCAGTTTTCATAGAGCATAATGGCCTCATTTATTTTGCCCAAATCTTCGGCACATAGCCCTTTGCTGAAATACGCACCGGCATATAGTGGTGAAATTTTAATGGCTTTATCGTAATACTCGTAAGCCTGTGGTACCGAGTCTATTTGATAATAACAAAATGCAACCCCCATGTATGCCTCAATATTGCGGTGATTGGCAGTTATTGCTTGTTTAAAAGTCTCAATGGCCGTTTGCAAACGAATTGTGGATTGTGGTATTTTACCTGCATCATACAGCTTTAGTCCTTCTTCTTTTTGTAGATTGGCTTTAGCATAAAGCGCATCCTCTGCATTTTCTTTAACCTTGATGGCATTATCAAAATACTTCTCGGCATTTTTATCGTTGCGTTGCTTTAGTAATAAACCAATTTGAACATACGCATCATAATATTGTGGATTTAATTCTGTAGCCGTTTGAAAACTGGATATGGCTTTTGCGGTGTCTTTCATTTCTTTAAACACATTGCCTTTAAAAAAGTAGATGTCGGCATTTTGTGGGTCTTTAGAAATGGCGGTGTTAAGGTAATTCATTGCTATGATGTAATTGCCTTTCATAGTAGTATCAATATATGAAAGCTCGGCTGCTTTAACGTAGTAAGCGGTATTGAACGAATCGGTAACTATGGCTTTATCCATCAATACAATACCGCGTTGTGGTTCTCCGGTTTGTTTAAACAGTTCTGCGGCATACACATAAAACTCCGGCCGTACAGAATCTAGCGAAAGCGCTATAAACATATCGGTAAGCGCACTCTTTAGCTGATCGTTGGCTTGGTAAAGTTGTGCGCGTTTGTAATACAGGTAGGGGTTGGTAGAATCTTTTGCTATGTCGTTATTAATGGCTTTTAGCCCGGGAATTTGTGTGGAATCTTCTACAACTGCCGGTACATCGGGCTGGTTGTTACATTGCTTGCAACTTTGTTGAGCTACTGCCAATACAACTGCAAAAAAGATTAGTGCTATTCGTTTCATAGAGTAAAAATATCATTTATGATAAAGGGGTAGTAGTATCCACCACTGTGCCCCGCAAAAACTCTTCAATATTCATTTTGCGTTTGCCTTCGGGCTGGCACTGTGTAATTTCCAAACTCCCCTCGCCACAGTTAATTTTCAAATAGGTTTTGTTGTCTGTATCTATACTTCCGGCAGTACCTGTGTTTTTATCGCTCCACTTGGCCTCATAAATTTTAAAGAGTTTGCCGTTGAGGTGGGTAAATGCCCCCGGATATGGATTGAGCGCACGTATCAAATCATACCCTTGCTTAGCAGGTTTACTCCAATCAATTTTACAATCCTCTTTAAAAATTTTAGGGGCGTGGTGTATTTCCGTAATATGGTCTTGTGGTATTTGCGGATAGTTACCAGCGGCTATAGCATTTACTGTTTTCAATAAAACACTGGCTCCTAACTGCATCAGGGCATGATACAACTCACCACCGGTTTCGTTTTCGCGTATAGGTATCTTTTCCTGAAAAATAATTTTGCCGGTATCAATCTCGTGTTGCAGAAAAAAAGTGGTTACACCAGTTTCGGTTTCACCATTCATAATAGCCCGTTGTATTGGCGCTGCACCCCGGTATTGGGGCAGGAGAGAAGCATGCAAATTTATAGTACCCAAGTGAGGCAAGTTCCATACTGCTTCCGGTAACATCCTAAAAGCCACCACCACAAACAGGTCAGCATTCAGTGTTTTGAGCTCCGCTAAAAAGTTTTCGTTTTTGAGTTTTTCCGGTTGCATAACATACAGCCCCAATTCTTTTGCCTTTAGCTTTACCTCACTCTCTTGCAGTTGCATGCCCCGGCCTGCCGGTTTATCGGGTGCGGTTATTACTGCCACCACATCATGTGCAGATTCGTTAAGTGCTTGCAGCATGGGTACGGCAAACTCCGGTGTACCCATAAATACTATTCGTAATTTTTTCATTCAAAATCTTTGTAGAGCAAATATTGCTTCCTGCGCTTCTTGTAGTCCAGTATATCTGCCTGCCAGGTGGCACGAATTTCTTGCTCCGATTTACCTTCTATTACTTGCTTTCGCAAATCTGTATTGCCGGCCAGTTTTTCAAAAAAATTATTCTTCAAAAAGAAGCTGCTCGTATCAGTATGGTTTTTGTAAGCGGTTAGCAAGTAACTTAAACTGATGCCCGGTGCATTGGTTGTCATTCTTCGCAAATCAAAACCAAAACATACGCGGTTTTCGTGCGGTGGATTTTTAGCACCGGCCACACTGCGTGGTGTAAACGAAAAATTGCGGATTGAAATTTTGGGCGAGCCAAATGCCTGAAAGGGATAATCTGTTCCGCGAGCTACGGACACATCGGTACCCTCAAAAAAGCACAGTGATGGATACAGATAAATGGCTACATCATTAGGTAAATTGGGTGATGGTTTTACTGGTAAGGAGTAACGGCTGGTATGTGTATAATTCTCGCAAGTTATTACAGTTAGCTGGCACGTAGCTCCATTTTTCAACCATTTTTCGCCATTTGTCATTAGCGCATATTCGCCAATAGTTAGCCCATGCACCACCGGTATTTGGGCAAGGCCTACAAACGACTGCTGCTCTTTTTTTAAAACAGGTCCATCTATATACCATCCGTTAGGGTTTGGGCGGTCAAGCACTATCAATTCTTTTTTGTTTTCGGCACAGGCCTCCATCAAATACTGCAGTGTGGATATGAAAGTATAAAAACGTACACCTACATCCTGCACATCAAAAATGACGACATCAATATTTTTCAAATCTTCATTACTGGGTTTCTTTTTATCACCGTATAGTGAGATAATGGGAATGCCGGTTTTACTATCCACACTGTCGCGTACATGCTCACCGGCATCGGCACTGCCCCTAAAGCCGTGCTCAGGGGCAAATATTTTTTTAATGTTTACCTTTTGAGCAAACAAAACATCAACCAGGTGTGCATCGCCAACCATAGATGTTTGATTGACCAATAGTGCCACCCGTTTATCTTTAAGCAGTGGCAGGTACTGCTCGGTGCGCGCTGCTCCGGTAACTATCTCTTTACCTTTATCAACTTGCAGATTTTTTTTGGGTTGTTCTGCAGAGCAAGCTAAAAACTGTGCAAAAAACAATAAACTGAAAACGTATTTGATATGCATAATGTATAGAGTATTCAAACCCCGCGCCATATTTCGGTGTTAAGTGACTAATATCAAAGTTTGAGCCGCGAATGTAAGAACCCTTAACATTTCAAACGGCATTCTGTTTTTGGGTTTATTATTGCACCAATGCATTACTTTCCAATACCCGCAGATTCAGGTAATTTTAAGATGGTGGCCAAAACAATTTTTGGATTAGAAGATTTATGTGCCAATGAGCTAAAAATGCTGGGTGCCGAAAAAATAGAAACCCACAACCGCGCAGTAAGTTTTGAAGGCAATATTGGTGTGATGTATAAAGCCAACTATCTGCTTCGTACTGCTTTGCGTGTATTAGTGCAGTATGCCGAGTTTGAAGTAGAAGATGAGCATGATTTTTACAAAAAGGTACGTGAAATTGCTTGGGAAACTTTGATGGATGTAACCGATACCTTAGCAATAGACACGGTACTCAATACCGAAATTTTTAACCACTCACAGTACATTTCGCAAAAAGCAAAAGATGCTATCTGCGACCGCTTTCGCGAGAAGTTTGACAATGTTCGCCCATCGGTAGATCTAGATAATCCTACCCTGCGACTGCATATACATGTAGCAAAAAACAGATGCGTAATTGCCTTAGATAGTTCTGGTGATTCGCTGCATAAACGTGGATACAGAGAAAAAACAAACCTTGCGCCCATCAACGAAGTGCTGGCTGCCGGATTAGTACAGCTAACCGGGTGGGACAGGCGCAGCACACTTGTAGATGCCATGTGCGGCTCCGGCACAATTTTGATTGAAGCAGCCATGTTGGCGGCTAACATTCCGTCAGGATATTTTAGAGAGAATCTCGGTTTTATGAAGTGGCGTAAGTTGTTACCGTTTAACGAGGAACTCTGGCAAAAAATAAACGAAGCTGCTATTGAACGGATATCTACTAATGATGTGATATTGTATGGCATTGAAATTTCTCCGCACGTATCCCGCAAGGCAAAAGAAAACGTAAAGCGCTCCAAAACTGAGGACATGATACGCATTCGTTGTGCCGATTTTTTGCAGAGTGATGCACCACCTACTGTTGGCCCGCAACCTGTACTTATTATGAACCCGCCTTATGGTGAACGGATGGAAAAAGACGATACCCCGGCTTTGTATAAAGCAGTTGGCGATACATTCAAAAAGAAATACGAAGGTTACGAATGTTGGATTATTTCTTCTAACCATGAAGCACTCAAAAACCTTGGGCTATCTACCTCTAAAAGACTGACCGTTTACAACGGACAATTAGAGTGTAAGTTTTTCAGATACAGCATTTACTCCGGAAGCAAAAAGGCAAAAAAACAACCGCAAGAATAGGTTCAAATGCTAGTTTCCAACTTTTAATTTTTGCTGAAAAAAGGTGTTGATAGCTAAGTTTTATCTCATATACTAGCGTTCTAAACACCACATACACTATGCAAAGAAAACTCCTGTTCATTCCCCTGCTTTTTATCCTCTTAAGCGCGTTTGCCAATACTGAAACGGCTACCGATTCTACCGAAGAAGTTACTATTCAATCGCTCCGCTACGATACTACCGGCACCATTACCATAGGCAATAACTTGGCCACATTTAAAATTCCTGCCGGTTTCAAGTTTTTAAACCCCGAGCAAAGCAAATATGTAATGAGTGAATTGTGGGGAAATCCACCCAGCGAAACACTGGGCATGATTTTTCCTTCTGAGGCCAATGAATACATTCCTACTACTTGGGCTATTGAAATTAGCTATGAAGAAGACGGCCACGTAAAAGATGACGATGCCAAAGACATTAACTACGATGATTTGTTGAAGCAAATACAAGAAGAAACTGAAAAAATAAACCCCGAGCGCAAAAAGTTGGGCTATGCCACTTACGAAATGTTAGGTTGGGCATCAGATCCATATTATGATGAAGAATCGAAAAAATTGCACTGGGCAAAACGGCTCTTGTTTGAGGGCGATAGTTCAGAAACCCTCAACTATAACATCCGTATTTTAGGCCGTAAAGGAGTATTGGTACTAAACGCTATTGGCGGTATGGACCAGCTGCCGGAAATCAAGAGCAACATCAACAATTTATTGGCTGCAGTAAACTATACAGAAGGCAACCGCTACCAAGATTTTGACGAAAGCGTAGATAAGGTTGCCGCTTACGGAATAGGTGGATTGATAGCCGGTGGTATTTTAGCTAAAACCGGCTTGTTGGCCAAAATCGGTCTAATCTTCGCTAAGTTTGCTAAAGTTATTATTGCAGGAGCTGCTGTAGCCATTGGTGGATTAGTGAAATTTTTTACCGGTAAAAAAGATGATAGTGCGCAGTCATAAAACTGAACAGATTTTTACAATATCAAAATGGCAGGTCTATCACCTGCCATTTTCTTTTTTACATGGCTTTGAACTTTCGCCACACCATCTAAATTCACCGCCACAACTATAGCATTATGAATGGAGGAGAAATTATTGCCCGGGTGCTTCAAAAGCATGGAGTAAAATTTTTGTTTACACTTTGCGGTGGACACGTATCGCCCATTTTTGTAGAGTCTGAGCGCATTGGCATCCGCGTCATTGATACCCGCCACGAAGTAAATGCAGTTTTTGCTGCCGATGCCGTATCGCGGCTTACGGGTGTGCCGGGTGTAGCTGTAGTAACAGCCGGCCCCGGTTTAACAAATACCATCACAGCAGTTAAGAATGCTGCTTTAGCACAATCACCGCTCATTTTATTGGGTGGTGCGGCTGCCACTATACTCAAAGGGCGCGGATCTTTGCAAGACATAGACCAACTTTCTATTATGAAAGCTGTGTGTAAATACAGCACTACCATTAGTAAAGTAAAAGAGATAGTGCCCACTCTGGAGAAGGCCTTTCACATTGCGCAACAAGGTGTGCCGGGGCCGGTTTTTATAGAGTGCCCTATTGATACGCTTTATGGAGAAGAGTTGGTTCGCAGTTGGTATGGCGCAAAAAGTAAAGACCAAAAGCCACGTAACTTACAAGAGCGCGTTGTGCAGTGGTATATCAACTACCATGCAAAAAATCTTTTTGCCGGAAAAGAGAATGTAAATTTTAATGCACCAATCCAACCACCGCAAGTTCCGGCACATCGCAGTTCGCAAATCAGCAAAGCGGTGGCAATGATTCGTAAAGCACAAAAGCCCCTGATGCTGGTAGGAAGCGGTGCCATGATGAATGCAAAAGAAGCCAACACGCTTGCCAAAGCAGTAGAAAAATTAGGCATACCCGTGTATCTAAGCGGCATGGGACGCGGCCTGTTGGGCAAAGACAGTGCGCTGCAAATGCGTCACCACCGCAAAGAAGCCATTAAAGAAAGTGACCTTGTTATACTTGCCGGTGTGCCCAACGATTTTCGGTTAGATTACGGTAACCACATAGGTCATCGGCCATTTATTTCTATCAATCGCAGCCGTGAAGATTTGAACAAAAACAAAACGCCAACTCTTGGCATCTTAGCCGACCCCCAAAATTTCTTGATTGACCTTTCAGCACAATTTCAAGGAAAGTTTGAAGGGTGGATTAATACGCTCAAGCAACGCGATGCCACCCGCGAAAAAAACATAGACGAGCAAGCGGCTCTACCTGTTCAGATAGGAATGAACCCCATCCTGCTTTTCAGAGAGTTAGAGCCATTGTTAGACGATAATACAATACTCATTGCCGATGGTGGCGATTTTGTAGCGACTTCAGCTTATACATTGCGCCCACGCTCACCACTCAGTTGGTTAGACCCCGGTGTGTTTGGTACGCTCGGTGTGGGAGCAGGTTTTGCTTTGGGGGCTAAACTGGTTTTCCCCGAAAAGGATGTATTTATCATTTATGGTGATGGCAGTGCCGGATATAGTTTGATGGAGTACGATACCTTTAAGCGTTTTAATCTTCCGGTAATTTCTGTAATTGGCAACGATGCCTGCTGGAGCCAGATAGCCCGCGACCAAGTGGATTTTTTGAAAAGCGATTGCGCCATGAAATTGGATTATAGCGATTACCAAATTATAGCCCGGGCCTTTGGTGGCGATGGTGCTCGCGTAAATACGATTGATGAATTTAAGCAAGCGGTGAGTAAGGCCATTGCCGCTACACGCAGTGGTACACCATACGTGGTGAATGCCATAATTGGTAAAACAGATTTCCGTAAGGGAAGTATTAGTGTGTAAACACTGTTTGGTAACGGTGAGAAGTTTTGGTTATGCTGATGATTTTGGGAATTTAGCTTCTATTGATTTGAACATTACCGAAGATAGTTTTGAAATGGCAAAAGTAATTTTCGACTTAGCCAAAGGCAATTTGGGAATGACCTAAGCCAATTTTGAGACGACCAAAGCTATTTTTGACTCGGCCAAAGAGGATTTTGGGACGACCTAAGCCGATTTTGAGCCGGCAGAAGGAAATTTTGTCAAGACCAAAGGGATTTTTGAGGCGACCAAAGGAAATTTTGACAGGGCGGAAAGGGGCATTCATGCACACCCCCCGAAGCGGGTTCGGGACAGGCCTGTTGGGCCGGTGGCTTTTGCTTCTGTATTTTTGTTCTTTTGGCTTGAACCAAAAGAACGAAAAGTTCTAGCCGGTGAAGAAACAGGGCTAAAAATCTGTTCACTTCGCTAAACTAAAAGAACTCGCCAACGCAGTGGCTGTGCAAGCTCAAACACCTTTTAGTTTTTAACGCTCCGTTGCCCGATTTTGATAACGCCTGTTTCTTCAAGGGCGGTGGTGATGATGAGCCGCATAGAAAAAATTTATTGTTTGACTACTGTGGCTATTGTGGCTTATTAGAAAAAGAGGAATACAAGAAATGACCACTTAGTACACTAAGGCCATTAAGATGCAGGAGCCGCTCGGTGGAGCGGCTCTTTTTTATTTGGGGAATGCAACACACCCCCCGAAGCGAGTTCGGGACAGGCCTGCTTGGGCGTTGGCTTACACACTCCCCTTTCTATGGAGGAATCCAGAACCACATCCGCCTGAGGCGGACACAGTAGGAACATAGAACACATAGGAATGCAGATTGATGCCACGACTGTTTTTTTACCGTGAGAAACAAGCTGACACCACAAAGGTGCGGAAAATTTAATGTGTTGAGTTTGTGGTGTTTGGGAGAAAAAATGAAAAATAAATTTGATATTTGGTTTATATTCTTTTCTTTTACGGTATATTGATTTTGATAACATACTAAATACCCCTACATGAAAAGATGTTTACTCACCGGCTTTGCCGTGTTGCTATGCGGCCTGACCATGGCGCAACAGTTAGGGGAAGTTTATACCACTATTTACCAACCAATGGGGGTGCCGGTGAAGGTGAACACGGGTTTGGTAGCACAAGATAGTGGTATTGTGATAGGCGGGGCATTTGAGCGGGTGCATGAGCGGGCCATCAACCGGCTGGCGAAGTTGAAACAGGATGGTACTAATGATTACAGTTTTGACATCGGCAGCGGCTTTAACGGAGAGGTGAATGTAGTGGTAGAGCAGCCCAACGGGCGGCTGATTGTGGGAGGCGATTTTACCCAATACAACGGGAGCAGTTGCAATCGCATAGTGCGGCTAATGAGTGATGGCAGCCGAGATACGAGTTTTAGTATAGGCACGGGATTTAACGGATCGGTGTATGATATAGAGTTACTGGCCGGTGGAGAGTTGGTGGTGGTGGGTACGTTTACTACATATAATGGCAGCACCCGGCAGCGGGTGGCTAAGCTGAACAGCAATGGGAGTTTGTACAGTAGCTTTAGCGTATCGGTAAACAATACCATATTTTGTATAGCCCGGGACACGAGCGGGCGGTTGGTGATAGGGGGTAGTTTTACGACTGTGAGCGGGGTAAGTTGCACGCGCATAGCTCGGCTGAAAAGCAGCGGGGTATTAGATACGGCTTACAGCACGGCAACGAGTGGCGCTAACAATACGGTGAATGAAGTAGCGCTTCAACCGGGAGGGGAAGCGATATTTGCAGGGTACTTTACACAATTTAATGGCAGCACGGTGAACCGCATTGTGCGGTTAAGCAGTACGGGCACGGTAGATGGCACCTACAGCAGCGGTAGCGGTTTTGGTGGTGCGCAAGTGAATGAAATGGTGTGGCAGAGCGATGGAAAACTTTTGGTTATCGGGCACTTTACGAGTTATGATGGCACCACACTTGGGCGAGTGGTGCGGCTAGACAGTAATGGCACACGCGATACTACGTTTACTGCCGGTACGGGATTAGATTACAGCAGTAATGCTATCTGGCTAAACTATGACGGCAGTGTGTTTGTGGGGGGTACGTTTACCACTGTAAACGGTTTTGGGCGGCTGGGCTTAGCTAAGCTGAGCAGTAGTGGCAGTTTAGACAAGGGCTTTATGAAAAACAGCGGTGCGGATGGGCCGGTACTGGCTTTTGGTACACAAAGCAGCGGTAAAACCATAGTGGCCGGAGATTTTGTACGATACAATGGTGATACGGTGAACCGGATAATGCGGCTTAACCGCGATGGGAGTCTGGATAGCGGCTTTGGCAGTGGTACGGGTGCTAATGGGGTGATAAATGCGGTACTGGTGCAGCCAGATGATAAGATAGTAATAGCGGGTAGTTTTACTACCTACAATGGCGTGTCTAAAAACCGGATTGCCCGACTACATAGCGATGGCAGCATAGACAGTACCTACCAAAGCGGCAGCGGAGCCAATGCAGCAATAAACGAGGCCAAGTGGGCAAGCAGCGGCAAGTTGTATATAGCAGGTAGTTTTACGAGTTACAACGGCACTACCCGAAACCGGGTATGCCGGCTCAATAGTAATGGCAGTTTAGATGCCGGTTTTAATGCCGGCACCACTTTTAGCGCGGCAGTACACGACATAGTAGAGCAACCCGATGGTAAAGTGATTGGTGGAGGAGGAACTGTGTCTGGCGGATGCGGTGGCACACCTTGCTCGCTGCTACGAAGAGTAGATAGCACCGGTGCGGCAGACAACACCTTTGATGCGGGAACCACTACCAGCAGCACTACGATACAGGCCTTGCAACTGCAACCGGATGGAAAGCTGTTGGTGAATTGCTACACCTCCTTTAACGGAATAGCTGCCAGCCGTATGGCGCGGTTGAACACTAACGGCAGTGTGGACACCGTTTTTGCAGGGGGTGCGAACTTTCATGTACAAGAGTTTTTGAAAGTGGATAGTATGTATTTGGTGGCCGGGGCTTTTACACAGGTGAATAGCACGAGCAAGATGTACCTCGGTTCAATAAAAACCAACGGACAAACGGATGCTACTTTTTATACCGGAGACGGTATGGGGTATGTGTATTATATAGCGGGGTACTGCAAGCGGCTGTATGCCGATGAGGTAAACGGCCGGATATGGGCAGGTGGTGTGTTTAGCACCGCACAGGGCGGGGTGAATAACAACATGGCTGTTTTTAGAGGTACCTATGGCAGTGCTGCGGCTATAGACAGTGTAAAGATGCCGAGTGTAGTGTGCCCGGGCAGCAGCTTGTATGCCCGATTTAAAAATACGCGGTATTTTAATGAAGGGAATGTATTTACCGCAGAGTTGAGCGATAGCAGCGGCAGTTTTGCCTCTGCTAAGGTGATTGGCCACAAAACCGCTACCGGAGCACCGGGCTGGGACAGCTTGTGGGTGAGTATAGCCGATACGGTGTTGCCGGGCTCGCATTACCGCATACGTATAAAAACGAGCAATGCGATTTATGTGAGCGCTGCGAGTGGGGAGTTTGCAGTGGGGGCTTTGCCCGCTGCTCCGCCCGCTTTGGCGGCAAAAAGCGCTTGCAGCGATACGGCTTATACGTTTGTGTGGGATAGTGTACTGGTGGGTAGTGGTGGGGATAGTATTGAATGGGCAGACAATGCTGCGTTTGCCAGCAGCCACCTCACCCCCAGCCCCTCTCCTGTAGGAGAGGGGGGCATTTACCTAACGGTGAATGTGGGCGAAACGGATACGGTGTGGCTGCGGAGCAGAAATAGCGTTACGGGTTGTGTGAGTGGGAGGGTGTATGTGACGGGGAGGGTGAACCTCAAGCCGGAGCGGGTAACACCTCCGGCTCCGCAGAGTGTGGTGAGTGATACGGGGTATTATTTTAATTACGATAGTATATATGCCGGATTTGGTGGCGGTGAGTTGATATGGAGCTTACAAGAAAATTTTGCGAGTGCTGATACCTTGAACAGTCCCGCAACTTTTGGCTTTGCAGTAGCTACCGACACGTTTGCCATGCTCTGGCTGCAAAGCCGCGATACTGGCAACGGATGCGTGAGCGAGGTGAGCAGCACAATTGCCCTAGTTCATACCGTAGAAAACATACCACAGATAAAGGATACCATGATTGGCGTATGTGCCGGGTTTGCTGGCGAGGTACCGATTTATGGTACTGTTGTTGGCAATAAATACTACTTGTTGGAAGACACAACAATTGTGAATAGCGGATGGGGGAATGGCGGAACACTGGTATTGGGTACAGGGGCAATTGACAGCGTTACAACCATGAGAGTATTTATGCAGGATACAAGCAGCGGGGATATGGTAACACTCGACATTTGTTATGCATTAGTTCCTGTTCAATTCGTTGATACGGTAGAGTTTACACAATACGATTCTCTATTTTTTACCGGAGACACAGTTTGTTATTCCGCTATAGGAAATAATGCCGACAGAATAGTCTACAATATTGTGAGTGGTACAGCCCAATTAGATAGTTTAAGTGGTTGTGTCAGTTCAGCTACAACCGATTTTGTAATACGGGCGACCGCACATGGCGCAACTGGGTGTGGATATGTACAAAGGGATTTGAGTGTTAAAGTAACCGATATTGGAATACCGGTAGCTCCGGATGAAATAGTTGTTATAGCAGATACTATCGGAGAATTGACTTTAATGATTGATAGCATTTTTGCCGGGGTTAATGGCGATGAAGTGGAGTGGTCATTTTATGCTAACTTTGATACGACATTTATTTCTACTTCACCAGTAAACGTTACACTTGCCTTACCCAGTGGAGCAGATACCGTGTTATACCTAAGAAGCAAAAATAGTAGCACTCGAAAAGCCAGTAAGCCGATAAAAATACCGATACGAACACCGTACTTTATGTTAAGCGCTAGTTTGATAGATAAAAGCCGCTGGGTATATGATGCAGCGAAAAGTGATGAGTTTGACTATGATAAAATTATGCCGTCAGATGTTGGTGCAAAATTTTCTGATAAATGGGCATTAAATTATGGGTGGGCAGGAGGATCTGATCCCTTGAGTGCGAAACATTGCGGGAACCATAATATTTGGTCCCAGTATTGTCAAACACAGTTTCATAATATGGGGAATACCGACTACCCAGGTATTGGAAATGGTGTGGATGGTAGTGCTGGTGAGGTAACTTTTAACAATGGTGTGGTATATGTTAAGGCCACTAAGCTTAGTCCAAATCCTGTAAGTTTAAGTTGCGGTACTTGTATAGATTCAAACGGTCCTGCATCTGACGAACAATGTCAAAATTACACGGTGGGAGCATCTTCGGATCCCTGTTCTTTGAAAAGATTCGATTACAAATCAGGCCTTCTGTACTCTAGAAACAAATTTGACTTTAGTCATAGTGGTATCTACGAAATACGGTGTAAACTACCTACCGAAAAAGGGTCGTGGCCTACCTTTTGGTTTTTTGAAAATAATGGCAGTCCAAACTACCACACTACAGAGATTGATGTAATTGACAGAGCTGGGTGGTCTTCCTCCAATGAAGATCCAGTTCTGTTTCATCAGAAATTTCCGATAAATGTTATTGATTACAATTACAACGGACAAGGCAGCAGAGGTTGTCAGGGCATGATATACAAGCAAACCCCCTGCGACTATACACAGGATTGGCACACCTTCACCATGGTATATACGGTGGGTAACGACATTACTTTTTTTGTAGATGGCAAAGAGGTTTGGGGGAAGAAGATTACTTACAATGGAGCTACTTTCCCGAGTGCTATAGCGAATTGGCAAGCCGATTTAATTATTAGTTTACAGACATGGGGCGGTGAGTATGATGAAGCAGTGTTTGAAGTGGATTATTTCAGGCATTATACGCCAGATGATGGGAATATTGGGGGCGATATATATATGCAAAATAGGTTAAGCGGAGCGCCTAAGACACCTGAAACGCCAGCATTGAGCTTGTTTTCTAATGGTATATTTGCTGCAGGTTCTAATAACAAGGCGGTTTATTTTGAGATACTAAAGTCTAATTCGCATGATATTGGTGGAACACGAATGGGTATAACAGGTACTGGTAGCAATGTGCGTATTTTTTACAGGGGATACGGTACTGATAAGCGGGGATATATGGCTTTTATTGACGATGGAAGTTGGGGGTATGCTGGTAAGTGGATTGAGCGGCCTTTGCCAGTGAACCTATTTGGCGGAGATGTGAAAGACTGGATGACACCGGTGAACGCCAACCTTGTATATTTTCAGAACCATTACAATCACCTGAGCTATTTTAAAAACAACAACGGCACATGGAGTAAATCCAAAGCACTTTACAACAAACCAATTAGTAACCAACCCGCCATAATAAGCAATTGTGACGGGTACATCACTATCACCGACAACGGCCAGCGAATATGGTACAAGGGCACAGACCACAACTTGTTCTGCTGGCACCCTGGCAGCAACTGGTTGGAGCAGGTAACGTATGACGGAAGCGTTCGTGGCGGTTTGGTAATGGCCAACTGCGGCTGCTTAGTGTTTTACCGTGATGCGCAAAACAAGCTGCGACAACTGTACTGGGCAGGTTCCTGGCATAGCATGGTGCCGGTGGTTAACCAGAATATAGTAACCGATGAGGTAGCATTAGACGAAACCAACGCCCGAGTGTTTTTTATCGGCAGCGACCATGCCGTGTATTACTACAGCTACGATTACAGCAGTCCTAAGCCCTACGGCTTGTTTAAGTTAGGAAATAGCAGGGTGTCGTATGCAGACAAGACAAAAGAAACCTCAAATGACATCAACAACGAGACTCGTTGTAGCGATTACTATAATGCTCAAAGCAATCTAACATTAAATTCAGATAGAAACATGGTTTATTACAAAGGTTTGGACGGTAATCTGTGGTATTATTTTAATGACAAAGAACACAGTTTTGTAACTGACCTGAGTACATCTAAAGTTACACTAGTCAGCAAAGCCAACTGGCACAAAACGCCCTTAGCATATGACCATAAAATAGCCGGACATATAGCAATAGAGCATGGTAGCTTTGGGCGCTTGTTTTATACAAAGAGCAACCACAAATTATACAAGGTAGATTGGGTAAATGCACATTACGTAACCGAGTGTAATGTGTCAGGCCCCGAAACACACAACAACATCAATACCTTCAAAACAGATGAGACGGAAGATATTCAATTGATAACTGCTGACACACTCACTGACTTTGTTTTGCAAGTATGGCCCAACCCATCAGATGGCAGCTTTAACTTTAGCGCAGAGAGAGTACAGGGCGGAACGCTGAACATTACCGATGCAAGCGGTCGGTTGCAATATAACGAGCGCAGCGAAAACGGAAGGTGGGTATGGCAGGCAGCCAACGTAAATGCAGGCGTTTATTATTACCAATTGGTAGCAAATGATAAACAGCATACTGGTAAACTAGTTAAATACTAAGTTATGAAAAAGCTATTGGTAAGTCAGCTTATGTTGTGTTGCTCTCTTGTGTTGCTAGCGCAAATGAGCATCAACAAACTCTGGGACTACAGCTACGGAGGGTATGATAATGACTACTGTTATGGGTTTCAACAAACCACCGATGGCGGTTTTATTATGGGTGGTAGCTCCTACTCTCCTAAGGGAGGGAACATTACAGAAATTAATCGGGGAGTATCTGACTACTGGATGATAAAATTAGATGCTAATGGCATTAAACAATGGGACAGGCGTTTTGGCGGCAGCGGCCCCGAAACAGGCACTAAAATAGCCCAAACACAAGATGGGGGCTACCTGATAGCTGGGCACAGTGGCAGCCCTGTTGCCGGAGGCGATAAAAGTGAAAATGGGAAGGGTAACTGGGACTATTGGGTAGTGAAAACAGATGGCAATGGCAACAAACTATGGGATAAGTGCTATGGTGGCCCAGGTGCCGATTACCTGTGGGCTATGACGCTGACCAAGGATGGCGGAGCGCTTTTAGGCGGCTTTTCCGAATCGGGCATAGGGGGCGACAAAACTGAGGCCAACCGAGGCATCTTTGAAGATTACTGGGTGGTGAAGATAGACAGCATAGGCAACAAAGAGTGGGACAAAACCTTTGGTGGCAGCATACAAGATTTTTGTGAAGATGTGATACAAACTGCAGACGGTGGCTACCTACTGGGCGGCATTAGCCGATCTAACAGCAGTGGCGATAAGAGCGAAAACAACTGGGGCACCGGTAGCGACTACTGGATAATAAAGATAGACAGCAGCGGCAACAAGCAGTGGGACAGAACGCTGGGAACGAGTGACCATGATGACACATTCAGAAAATGTTTCCAGAAGAAGAATGGGAATTATTTTTCAGTAGGAGGAGCTTATCCGGGTATTAGCGGTAATAAATCAATCCAGAAGGGTGGGGCATGGTTTGTTGAGTTAGATAGTTCGGGAAATATTGTACACGAATTTTGTATAACAGCTTACGTTAGCTATTTAGAGGAGCTGGAAGATGGAGGATATATTATTGGGGGGGGGGGGGGAGAGGATACAACCGATGATAAAACAGAGCTTGGTAAGGGGACACTATTCATTAGAACAGATTCGGCTGGCAACAAAATATGGGACAAAACCGTGTTTGCCAATGCAGGTGGTTTTTCTACGAGAACAAGCGATGATTGCTATGCTTTGGGAGGTGATTTAATAGTTCCCCCCAACGGCTACCAAACAGCAACCAATTGGGATACTACTTATAATACAGATGATTTTTGGTTGATGAAGTTTTGCTTAGAGCCGGTGGGCATCGGCCCAAGCCCCCCAACCCCCGAAGGGGGCTTAATACAAGTTTACCCTAATCCGTTTGTAGAAGATGTGTTAATTACACTGCGTGGTGAGCAGCATATTAAGGAAGCTACGTTTATGCTTACCGATGTACAGGGCCGCGTACTGTACAAGCAACACGAAAGTCAGTTGGCGAAT
>JAEUVA010000001.1 GCA_016787045.1 Chitinophagales bacterium | reverse complement strand
CTTTACCGACTGTGGACTTCAGGGCTATGCCTACTACTCCGCAACACCGCTCAACACTCCGGCATTTATGTTCCGCTTAACATCCATCAAAGCCGATTACTGACCTTATCTCACGAACCCATCAATTGCAGCTTAACGGTTACGGGCTTTGCGTTCGGGCGGGTTTCGGAGTACAAAACTGTCTGCCAGCACTGAACTTTGATAGAAGCACAAAACTCCAAGTTTGCACGTCAGCCCGCCTGACGCAAAACCCGTGTTGGTGGCAGTTTTTCTAATTTTCCGTTGCTGTGTAAAAGTCATAAGTTGCTTTTGCAATGTCTGCTATAATTTTTTCATTAGTGTCAAAATTTTCTTTTGATTCACTTACAAAAACACTGATGATAAAATATTCACCATTCGGTAAAAAAACAATACCTATATTGTTTACTGCGGCAGTAATTCCTGTTTCTTTGTTTGTCCCTGACCAACCTGTCTTGTGAGCAACAACTGTTTCTTTGGGCAATTGTCCCCTTATTCGGTTTTTGCCAGTTGTTGTTTCTTTATTTGTCTTCCAAAAGAAGTTATAACTGCTTTTTGAAAGTAAGTTACTTTTATTCTCATAAAATAATTTAAGAGTTTGGCTTGCTGCTTTCGGGGTAGTCCAATTCTGAAACATATTCTCCCACTTCGCCTGCATTTCTTCTTCGTTGAAGGTGATTTGTATATCATTTATGCCACTTTTTTTAATGTATTCTTCAACTGTTTTAGGTGTTCCAATTAGTCGGATTAATACATCACAAGCGGTATTGTCGGAGTGAGAGACAGAATACTGAATTAGTCTTTCAATAGTAAAGATTCCGCCATTAGGATTTTCGTCTCTAAGGGGACTCCAAAAATCTTCTGGTAAAAGTTCATCTTTTCCAATCTCAATTTTTTGGTCTAATGAAAGTTTCCCCTTGTCAATTTCAGACAATACAGCTAATGCTATATGGAACTTAAATACACTTTGCATAGGGAATCGCCTGTCTCCGTTTAGCGATAGTGTGTCTTTTCCATTGTTCCCAATTATTGAAACTCCAACTACTGCATTTTTGTCGGATAATATTTGCTCAATTTTATTTCTAAGCAAGACGGTCTTGTCGGATTGTGTTTTGCAACTTGTTACGAGAAATAAAAGCAAAACTGTCAATTGAAGAAGTCTATTCATTTTTGTTCATTTGTTTGTTTACGGTATGTTCTTTAAAATTGCCACCAACTCCCAAATATACGAAACTAAATATACTGTTTATTGCGTATATCCAGCAATATTTAGTCAGTTAGTGAATATTATTAGCAACGCGACAGTGTTCTTAATGGCATTATCTCATCTGGCTGTTGCCAATGTAGCGTTTTTGCTGGCGCCAGCGGGTTAGGGATAGTAGCGGAAAGCCCGCAGCACACGAAGGGCGGGCAATGGCGTAGCGGGTGCGAGGACTTGGAGTGAATAGCCCGACCCCGCCCGAAGGGGCAGCTTGGGCCGGGCGGGCGGGGGAACCCCCATATTTATTTAACGGGGATGGTGAATTAGAGCGCGTTTTGTTTAGCCGGTTTGTTTTTTACCGCCTATACTTGCCCCCTCAAAATAATGCCATGGAAAGAAACCTATATACCGAAGAGCACCTGATGTTTGCACAAAGCGTGCGCGATTTTATTGCTAAGGAGGTAACTCCACACAACGCCAAGTGGGAAAAAGACCACATGGTGAGCCGCGAAAGCTGGCTCAAGTTTGGCGAGGCGGGCTACCTGTGTATGCAGATAGAGGAGCAGTACGGTGGCTTGGGGGTTAAAGATTTTCGCTACAACGCCATTATTACCGAAGAGCTGGCCAAAACCGGTGCTGCAGGCCCTGCGGTGGGGTATCCGCTGCATTCAGATATTGTAACTCCGTACATAGACCATTATGGAAATGAGCAAACTAAGCAAAAGTACCTGCCCAAGCTCATTACCGGTGAGTATATTGCCGCCATAGCCATGACCGAGCCGGGGGCCGGCAGCGATTTGCAAAACATCCGCACTACTGCGGTAGATAAGGGCGATTATTATTTGGTGAATGGCTCTAAAACGTTTATCACTAACGGTTACCTGAGCGATGTGGTGGTGGTAGCCGTAAAAACCAACCCGGCATTGGGGGCCAAAGGTACTTCACTACTGGTAATGGATAGCAGCATGAAGGGATACACTAAAGGCAAGCCATTTGAAAAAGCCGGGCTTCATGCGCAAGATACCTGCGAACTTTTTTTTGAAAATGTAGAAGTGCCCAAACAAAATTTGTTGGGAAATGAAGGCGAAGGTTTTAAGTACATGATGACTGAGCTCTCGCAAGAGCGATTGGTGGTAGCGCTTTCGGCCATAGGTGCCGCAGAGGGGGTATTAGAAAAAACCATTCAGTACACCAAAGAGCGCATGGCGTTTGGTAAACCCATTGCCGAATTTCAGAATACCCGATATAAGCTGGCTGAAGTAGCTACCGAAATAACCATAGGGCGCTGCTTTGTAGATAGGTGTGTTGAGCTGCACAATGAAAAGAAGTTAGACCAAGCCACCGCCTCTATGGCTAAGTACTGGCTTACCGATTTGCAAAGCAAAGCAGCCGATGAGTGCCTGCAACTGCATGGCGGCTACGGCTACATGTGGGAGTACCACGTAGCCCGCGCCTGGGCCGATGCCCGTGTGCAGCGCATTTATGCCGGTACTAACGAAATAATGAAGGAGCTGATTGCGCGTAAACTTTTGAAGTAAGCAGATCAATCAAATTTTTTGAACGCAAAAAACACGGCACAGAGTATAAAGAAGAAACTAACTATGTAGTTCCACTTTATTTCTTCGCGCAGGTACAGTACCGCAAAACCCACAAACACTACCAGCGTAATCCCTTCTTGCAATATTTTGAGTTGTGCCGCGCTGAAGGTTCCATTTACATAACCCAAGCGGTTGGCCGGTACCATCAGGCAGTATTCAAAAAAAGCAATGCCCCAGCTTACTGCTATGGCTTTCCAAAGCGGTACGTCTTTGTATTTAAGGTGGCCATACCACGCAAAGGTCATAAAAATGTTAGAGCAAAGCAGCAGCAGTACGGTATTCATAACTTGTTTAATTTACAGGCGAAATGTAAGGGAATGATAACCAAAAAATCAAAATACGCCATCAAGGCACTGCTATACTTAGCCAAGCAAAACGCTAAAACACCGGTATTGATAGAAGATATTGCACTGGCAGAGCGCATCCCCAAAAAATTTTTGGAAGCCATATTGCTAGACTTGCGTAAGGCCGGCATATTAGGAAGCAAAAAAGGAAAAGGCGGAGGGTATTACCTGATAAAAACCCCCGAGCAAATATCTATGGCAGAGGTCATGCGCCTTTTTGACGGAGCTATTGCACTGGTGCCTTGTGTAGCCCATAAGTACTACGAACCTTGCGAAGAATGTGTGGATGAAATTACCTGCCCCATTCGGGAAGTGTTTCGGATTATCCGCGAGCAAACCGTGGCCACACTCAAAGACAACAACTTTGCCGAACTGATGGATAAAGAAAAGAAGTTGAAGCGGTACCGTAAGTAATTGCTACTTACTGCAAAATACGGTAAGTCATTTCGCGCAGCAGTTCTCCTTCGTCTATGTTATTGCTGCTGTTTACGCCCTTAAATCGCAAATCATACTCTTTGAGCAGGTGAAAAACCTGTTCAATTTTTGCGAGCGTGTAATTATTGACAGCCGTTTTGTAGTCTTTAATAAAAAAAGGGTTTACGCCTATGGCGCTGGCTACTTCTTTATCTAAAGCACCTTTTAAAAAGTGCATTTGGTACAGGCGCACAAAATCGGTGTGCAGCGTACCCAGTATCAGCACAAACGGTCCGTTTTTAGGATTGGCCTTAAAATAAGTAGCTATTTGTTGTGCTTTAGAAACCTGCCGGTTTCTAATGGCTTTGCTAAACTCAAATACATTAAAATCCTTACTTATTCCTACGCCATTTTCAATATGCTCTACGGTAATCAACCCACCGGCCGGTGGGTTGATGAGTAGTTTTTCTAATTCATTACTGATTTTTGATAAATCGGTACCGGTAAACTCTACCAACAGTTCTGCAGCATGTTCTTCTATTTTAAACTTTCGCTCGGCCAGCCATTGTTTTATCCAGGGCGCTACCTGGTTTTCGTACAGCGGTTTGCTTTCTACATATACTGCGGCCTTCTGCATTTCTTTGCCAAACTGTTTTCTGCCATCGGGCTTGCCGTGTTTCCAGGCAAATACCAGTATGGTGCTTTTTACCGGGTTTTTGATGTAGCGCAGGTACTGTGCTTCCTCCTCTTCTTTTATACTAAGGGCCTGTGCTTCGCGTACTATCACTACTTGCCGCTCGGCCATCATGGGCAAGCGGCCTGCGGTTTCTACAATTTGGCGGGCGTTGGTGTCTTTGCCGTATAGCACCGTTTGGTTAAACGCCTTTTCCATGTCATTGAGCGCGTGGGCTTCAATCCAATCGGCAATCTGGTCAATAAAATACGGTTCTTCGCCACACAAAAAGTAAATGGGCGCAAACTTCCGGGCTTTTATATCGGCTAATACACTCTCTGTGGTAGCTGCAGGCATGGGGCGCAAGATAGAAAAGCAATCAAAACCACAATTGGTGCAGTGTGTATTGTTAGGAGTGTGTAAGTGCCACACAATTATATCTTCGCCCGCATGAGTGTCATTATTTCACCATCGGTGCTCAGCGCCAACTTTGCCCATTTGCAAGCAGATATTGAACTCCTCAACCGCAGCCAAGCCGAGTGGATACATATAGATGTAATGGATGGTGTGTTTGTGCCCAATATCTCTTTTGGTTTTCCGGTGTTGAGCGCTATTCGCAAGCATTCAAAAAAGTTTTTAGATGTGCACCTGATGGTGGCACAGGCAGAGCCATACATTATGCAGTTTAGAGCTGCCGGTGCCGATTTGATAACGGTGCACTACGAGGCAGTTACGCATGTAGATTCGGTGATTCATCAAATTAAAAGTACCGGAGCGCAAGCCGGTGTGGCGCTTAACCCCGGCACACCAGTAAGTGTTTTGAGTGAAGTAGCGCACTTGTTAGACTTAGTGCTTATCATGAGCGTGAACCCCGGTTTTGGCGGGCAAAAATTTATCTCCTACGCTACCCGAAAAGTGGCAGAGGCCAAAGCGCTTTTGCAAGCCAAAGGGTCATTTGCAAAAATTGAAGTAGATGGCGGTGTGGGCTTACACAATGCTAAAGAACTGTACAATGCAGGAGCAAACGTTTTAGTAGCCGGCAATGCCGTATTCGGCTCAGATAATCCGGAGAAAACAATTGAGGAAATGATAAGTATATGCCACTAAAAACTATTTGAATTAAACCTCGCATAACGCACAACTCGCAACTCGCAACTCACAACCTTCTTTACACAATAATCCACTAATACACCGTTTACCATTCGCATGTTGTTTCGCTTAAGTGTAGTTTTTGTCTTAATCTTTTGTCAGCTAAGTGTATCTGCACAGGTGTTTGGTATCATTAAAGGAGCAGTTAAAGATTCTTTGAACAATGCGGTAGAGTTGGTGTCGGTTACCGTGCAAGAATACCCCAAGTATGCAGCCGTTACCGATAAAAACGGCAGCTACGAGCTAAAGGTGCCTGCCAACGAAAAACTCACCTTAGTTTTTTCCAGCAACCTTACCATTGTTACCTCGCGCGAGAAGGTGATGGTGCAACCTAACGAAGTAATGGTGCTGAATAAAACCGTAAACCTAAAGGTGAATGATAAAGGCACCGTAGAGATTATTGGCGATAGAAAAGACCAGGTGGGCTCTCAGGTAGAAATTAAAACTCAAACCAATCTTTCTTCTCCCAACGAAAGTTTCGAAAACAATATACAGTTTCAGGGCTTGGGCGTGGTAAAAAACAACGACCTCAGTTCTAACTACTCCGTACGCGGTGGCAGTTTTGACGAAAACCTGGTTTACGTAAACGATTTTGAGGTTTATCGTCCGTTTCTTATCCGCAGCGGACAGCAAGAGGGCCTCAGTTTTATTAACCCCGGCATGGTGAGTAACGTTAAGTTTTCATCGGGTGGTTTTCAGGCGCGTTATGGAGATAAGATGAGTTCGGTATTGGATGTAAACTACAAACGTCCACGCCAGTTTGGTGGTTCTTTTTATGCCAGCTTATTGGGCTTTGGCGGTCATGTTGAAGGAGTAATTAAAGACAAACACAAGTTAGATCGGTTTACATTTTTAGTGGGCGTTCGCCAGCGGTTGAGCCAGTATGTATTGCGCAGTTTAGATGAGCAGGGGCAATACAACCCCAACTTTTTAGATGTGCAGGGCTACTTTACCATAGCCGTATCAGACAGGGTGGGTATAGAAATCATGAGCAACTATGCCGCCAATCGCTACAACTTTGTACCCGTTACCCGCGAAACCACTTTTGGGTTACTTACGGATGTAAAAAAACTAACGGTTTATTTTGACGGGCAAGAGGCCGACCGTTACCAATCGCTCATGAATGGTGTATCGGTGGTTTATACTCCCACGCGAGATTTACGCATCAAATTCTTGGCATCGCATTACATGAATCGCGAATATGAAGCATACGATATTTTAGGCGAATACTACCTCTCGCAAGTAGAAAGCGATTTGGGCAAAAGTAGTTTTGGCGATGTGCTTTACAGCTTAGGCATTGGCGGCCTGCACGATTGGGCGCGTAACAAACTGAATACCGATGTGTACTATGCCGGCCATCGCGGCTCATGGTTCAAAAAGGGGCACCAGTTGCAATGGGGTGTGGACTACAAACGCGAAGTGATAACCGATAAACTCAACGAGTGGAGCCGCTTAGATTCTGCCGGGCATTCATTACCCTATCAATACGTAACCGATTACACCAACCCACTTTTGGTAGATACCAACCAATATTTCATATCCACAAAAAGCAATATCGGTATTCAGGGCGTGCTTAAATCAACCTTCAGTTTACAGAGCAATCGCATCAGTGCGTTTATTCAAGATACCTGGAAGTTTGGCGATACCTCGCAGTTTAGTTTAAGCTACGGTGTGCGCTTTAGTTTTTGGGATGTAAACAAAGAACCCATCATTACTCCGCGGGTACAGTTCAGCTACAAACCCAAAGGCAAAAAAGATATTATGCTCACCGTATCGGCAGGCACTTACTACCAGCCGCCATTTTACCGCGAAATGCGAAACTTAGAAGGTAAGGTGAACACCAACCTCAAAGCGCAAAAGTCTTTTCACGGAGTGGTGGGTTTTAATTATGGATTTAAAGCATGGAAGCGCCCGTTTCAGTTTACTACCGAAACCTATTTCAAATACCTGTGGGATTTAGTGCCGTTTGAGTTTGATAACGTGCTCATTCGCTACTACGGTCAAAACCAATCGCGCGGATACGCCACCGGCATAGACTTGCGCCTTAACGGAGAGCTAGCAGAGGGTTTAGAAAGCTGGATTACCCTCGGCATAATGAGCACAGCCGAAGATATTATTGGCGATAAATACATTGCTTATTACGATAGCAGCGGCAAGGCCATTGCCAACGTGCCGCGCAATGCCGAGCGTATTGTAGATTCCTCTACTATTTACCCCGGCTTTATTCCCCGCCCTACCGATCAGCGGGTCAATTTCTCTATGTACTTTCAAGACTATATCCCTAAGTTTCCTTTTATTAAAGTAAACATGGGGCTGATTTTCGGTACCGGCTTACCGTTTGGCCCACCCGATAACGACCGCTACAAAGATGTGCTGCGCATACCACCCTACCGCAGAGTGGACATTGGCTTTAGCGGCCAACTCTGGAACCCCAAATGGGCTAAAAAGCAGAACAAGTTTAATCAAGGGCTTAAAGGTGTTTGGCTTTGGTTAGATGTGTACAATATTTTTGGAATCACCAATACGGTTTCTTATCTGTGGGTAAACGATGTTTACAACAACCGCTATGCAGTACCCAACTACCTTACCGCCCGTAGAATAAATGCTAAACTGGTGGTTAATTTTTAATACGCTGTTGCGAAATCAGAGTAGCCCTAAAACTAAAAAAGCCCCGAAGGGGCTTTTTAGCGGATCGGACGGGACTCGAACCCGCGACCTCTGCCGTGACAGGGCAGCATTCTAACCGACTGAACTACCGATCCTTTTTCCGATTAGGGCGGCAAATATATTGGCTTTTCTTTTTTTGCAAAATATAATTTCAAAAAAACACAGCTACTGTTTTTTTGCGAAGAACAGAGCGGTTGCTATGGTTGGGTAATCCGTAATTAACCCATCTACGCCAAGCCGTTTAAGTTGCTTCATTTTCTGTTCATCATTTACTGTCCATGGAATGATAAGCATATTTTTTTGATGACACTTCCGGACAAGTGCTTTATTAACCAACGCAAAATTGGGTGAATAGATGTGTGGGGTAAAACCTAAACGCTCTATGTTTTTGTTCAAGCCATCAGCATTAAAAACCAGCAGCGCTAAAGTAACGGTACTATCTATCTGCTTAATGGCCTGGAGCGTCCGTATATCAAACGACTGTACAGTGCTGCGCTGTAGCACATGTTTCTTTTTCAGCATATTATATAATAGTTCCGAAAACGCAGCGGGCTTGGGGTGAAATACTTCATCGCCATCTACCGTGCTTTTGGTTTCTATATTATAGAAAAGGGGTTTTAACTTATTGGCCGCCACATATTTTTCTATCGTATCAATCACCTCTGCCAAAAGCGGTTTCGAAGCAGCTATCTTTTTCTGGTCCGGAAATCGGTCGTTGCCATTACTTCCGCAATCGTATTTTTTTATTTGCTCATACGTAAGTTGATAAATGTTATGTTGCTCTTTGGCGTTGCCCTTCAGTTTTTCTCCATTCAGTGCGCAGATGCTCTCATTCATCCACGGCTCGTGGCTCACTACCAATTGCCCGTCTTTGCTCACCACTACATCCATTTCTAAAGTAGTAACGCCCAGTTTTACGGCTTCAATAAAAGCTACTATGGTGTTTTCAGGGTACAAGCCCCTGGCTCCACGGTGGCCCTGTAGGTCAAAATTTGTTTGTGCTACACCGGCAATTTGTACATACAAAAAGGGGAGCAGTAAACTGTTCTTTATTTTCATTGGTCAGATGAATCTATAGCGAATGTGCTTCCCTCAATAGCTAAATAGGTTTCCGGAAAAACTTCGCGGCATTCATCCAGCAGCACTTGCAGGTTTTCATACCTGGCCGAAAAATGACCGATAAGAAGTTTTTTTACTCCCGCCTTTTTGGCTAGTGCAGCGGCTTGCTTAGTAGTGGTATGAAAAGTTTCTGCTGCCCTAAATTCATGCTCATGAACAAAAGTAGCTTCATGGTAAAGCAGATCAATTCCGTTTATTCTATCTATGAATTGCTCGGTGTACGCAGTATCGCTGCAATACGCATAGCTGCACGGAGGCAATGCAGGGGTGGTAAGTGCAGCATTGCTAATTACGCGGCCTTCTGGGGTCGTGTAATCTGCACCTGATTTAATATCGTTTATGAGTTGAAACGGAATGTTATACTCTGCTATCTTGTCCGGTAAAATTTTTCGTTGTGGTTTTTTTTCGCGAAACAAAAAACCACAAGTGGGTATGCGGTGAATTAAAGGCAGCGTTTCTACCACCAGGTTTTTATCCTCAAAAATCACTGCGTTTTTTGAAGTGTCGTTGGTGTGGAAATGAATGGCAAACTTCAACTGCGTGTTAGAGTATTTGAATTGAAGTTTCACTATTTCTTCTAAGCCCTCAGGGGCATAAATGTGCAACGGGTGTTCGCGCCAGTTGAGGTTAAATGAGGTGAGCAACCCAATTAAACCGTAGTAATGGTCGCCATGTAAGTGCGAAATAAAGATGTGGTCTAATTTTCCGCGTTTAATACCAAACTTATTCATCCTAAACTGCGTGCCCTCACCACAATCTACAATAAACACATGCCCATTGTAATTGATGGCCTGCGATGAAGGAAAACGGTCAAAAGCGGCAATAGCCCCGTTGCTGCCGAGGATAGTTACGTCAAACTGCATGGGCTTGGGGCAAAATTAGCTGCGCAAATCTTTGTCTAATTCCTCCATCATCACAAAGTCAACCGATTCGTTGATGGTGGGTACTATATTCAATATCGGCTCTAACTGCGATATTTTGATTAATTTTTGGATATGAGCATTTAACCCGGTAAGTACAAATATGCCTCCTTGCTCTTTGCAGAGGCGGTTACCTACAAGCAATGCACTCAAACCGGACGAATCAACGTATTGTACATCCGATAAATCCAGCACAATATTGCGAAAGCCCTCATTGCTGAGAATAACCAATTCGCTTTTTAGCTGAGGAGCCAAATTGCTCAACAATTTATCTTCATTCAGCTTTACAATTACTAAGCGGTCGCGTTTGTCAACTTGAAATTTCATAGTACATGTTTTGGGTTGGGGCAAAAATCGCTCTTTAAAACTACAAGGTTTTTTACAAAATCAAAATTTGAGCGCAATGTATCATAAAACATGCTTTATGTAAATAGTTGTTAGCATTTATCGGAAAACTATTTTTAAGCGTATTGTCATTTCGGAAATAAACCCTTACGTTTACCAAAAGCCGGAAGCAAACATTGCTGCATTATACTTGTTTTGGCAAGACAGAATGTCTGATTGGGCACTTGGTTTAATTTTTGACAACACGCATACATGGAAGCTAAATTTTCACCCAAAGTTAAAGAGGTTATTTCTTACAGCCGCGAAGAAGCCCTCCGTTTAAATCACGATTTTATAGGTATAGAGCACCTGATACTGGGGCTCATTCGCGATGGCGAAGGATATGCCATTAAAACCTTACGTAATCTCAATATTGATCCGGTATTACTTCGCAAAACCATTGAAGATTCAATAAAAGATAAAACTGCCAAAGGAAGTTTTAACCCTAACAACCTGCCACTTACCAAACAAGCAGAAAAAGTACTGAAAATAACTGTTCTGGAGGCCAAAGTGATGAAAAGCGATGTGATAGGCACAGAGCATTTGTTACTTTCTATACTCAAAAACAAAGACAACATTGTTACACAAACTTTAGCTCAAAAAGATGTGGACTATGAAATCTTTAAAAATGAATTGTTGTCAGAGCAAAATAACCTGGCTGAGCCCAAGTCAGAACTGCCCAACGACCCTCAGGAAGACGAGCCGTTTGATGATGAAAAACGCGGCTTTTCTCAGCAGCAGCCCACTAAAAAACAGGGCAATACTAAGTCTAAAACTCCGGTGCTCGATAACTTTGGCCGCGATGTTACACATCTGGCGGAAGAGGGGGCACTTGACCCTATTGTAGGCCGCGAAAATGAGATAGAACGGGTATCACAAATCCTTTCGCGCAGAAAAAAGAATAATCCAATTTTGATTGGTGAGCCGGGAGTAGGCAAAACGGCTATTGTAGAAGGATTGGCTCTGCGCATAGTGCAGAAAAAAGTTTCTCGTGTATTGTTCAATAAGCGAATTGTAATGCTGGATTTGGCAGCTCTGGTTGCAGGTACAAAGTATCGCGGCCAGTTTGAAGAGCGCATGAAAGCCATTATGAATGAGTTGGAAAAAAACCGCGATGTAATTCTGTTTATTGACGAGATACATACTATAGTTGGTGCAGGTGGAGCTACCGGTTCTTTAGATGCTTCTAACATATTTAAACCGGCTCTTGCTCGTGGCGAGTTGCAATGCATAGGTGCATCTACATTGGATGAGTATCGCCAATATATAGAAAAAGATGGGGCACTTGCCCGCAGATTTCAGCAGGTGATAGTTGACCCGCCATCGCCAGAAGAAACGGTGCAAATTCTCAACAACATTCGCCCTAAATACGAAGAGTACCACAACGTAGAATACTCAAAAGAAGCGGTAGAGGCCTGTGTAAAACTTTCTACCCGCTACATTACCGATAGGTTTTTGCCTGACAAAGCCATAGATGTGATGGACGAAGTGGGTGCGCGAGTGCATCTAAAAAACATACACGTACCCAAAAACATAGTAGAGTTAGAAAAGCAGATTGAAGAAATTAAGAATCAAAAAAATCAGGTAGTTAAAAGCCAGAAGTATGAAGAAGCGGCTCGCCTGCGCGATTCAGAGAAAAAATTTCTGGAAGATTTAGACAAGGCCAAAGCGCAGTGGGATGAAGAGTCGCGCATTAAGCGCTACCCGGTAAATGAGGAAGATATTGCGGAGGTAGTAGCCATGATGACCGGCATACCGGTTACCAAAGTAGCACAAACCGAAAGCAACAAGTTGGTGAACATGGGTGCCGAAATTAAAGGCGCTGTGATTGGCCAAAACGAAGCGGTACAAAAAGTGGTGAAAGCCATACAGCGCAACCGCGTGGGTTTGAAAGATCCTAAAAAACCAATTGGCACGTTTATTTTTCTCGGCCCTACCGGTGTGGGCAAAACAGAGTTAGCCAAAACCATTGCCCGTTATTTGTTTGATAGCGAAGATTCGCTGATACGCATAGACATGAGCGAGTACATGGAAAAATTCTCTGTATCGCGCTTGGTGGGTGCCCCCCCGGGATACGTAGGATACGAAGAAGGTGGACAGTTAACCGAAAAAGTTAGGCGTAAACCATACAGCGTAGTGCTTTTAGATGAAATTGAAAAAGCACACCCTGATGTATTCAACATTTTGCTGCAAGTATTTGATGATGGCATCCTCACCGATAGTTTAGGCCGCAGAGTGGATTTTAAAAATACACTCATTATCATGACCTCCAACATTGGCGCACGCGACCTCAAAGAGTTTGGTACGGGCGTAGGTTTTGCTACCAGTGCCCGCAGCTCTCAGAGCGATGAAATGGCCAAGAACGTCTTGAACAAAGCGCTCAAACGCACCTTTAGCCCCGAGTTTTTGAACCGAATTGATGATGTCATTTTCTTCAACTCATTAGAAAAGGATTCACTGTTCAGCATCATTGATATTGCACTGAAAAATGTGCTTAAGCGGATTGCTGAGTTGGGCTTTGAAGTTACCCTTACTAACGAGGCCAAAGACTTTTTAGCCGAACGTGGATACGACCCACAGTTTGGTGCAAGACCATTGCACCGTGCTATTCAAAAATATGTGGAAGACCCATTAGCCGAAGAGATTTTGAGGGCAGAAGCTAAACAAGGCGACACATTCATCATTGACCTCAAAAAGGGCGCTGATGAACTCACCATTACTTACCAAGCCGCAGTTAAAAAAGCGGAGGCCGACAAAGAGTAATAGGTTTAGCGAGGCAAATTATCGGCATGTAAAAATGCAATGCCCGCATTGTGTGCTGCTTGTCTATCTACATCGCTGTCTCCAATTAGTATAGCTGCTGAAGCAGATACGTTTGTTTTTTTGAGAATGTAAAAGACAGATTCTGCAGAGGGCTTTGGAGCAATTTCGTTGGCAAAAACTACTTCTTCAAACCATTGGTAAATGTCAGTTTCTAATTGTTGTAGTTTGTTTTTTTGTTGTAGCACGTTGCCATTGGTGAGTAACACTAAGGTTTTGCTTTGTGTGCGGAGTATATTCAGCAGGGTAACTGTGCCGGGAATAAACAGAAGAGGGGAGGAGAGTTGTACCGTGCGCAATACATAAAGGCATTTTTCTATTTCTGATTCACTAAGACTAAACCTTTTTATCAACTTGTTAAACAGCTTTTCTCTGCCGTGGTTGTCAAATTCGCTTTTTAAAAAATCAGCTAGTCCCTTTGTGTTTAGTACTATTTCTATTTGTTGGTATGCAGCAAACAAGTAGTCGCGCTCTGCATAAAGGGTATTGTCAAAATCAAATATGTAGAGCTGATAATCAAAAAATGTGTTGGCGGACATACGTGCTTTCTAAGCTATGGGCTATTGGTAGAAAATTTCTTTCCAAACGCGTACAAATTTTAAACCCCACTTTATTTTTACCTTTTCAGGGAAAATCTTTTTTCCAAGTTCTTGCTGCACGGCCATAAGAGGCAAATTTGCTCCTGCAGCTAAGTTGGTAACAATAGTGCCTTGTACGCGCGGATTTATCTCCAATATTTTGAAACGCCCGTCAGCAGCACGTTTTACTTGTATGCCAATGTTGCCATGCAAGCCAAGGGCTTCAATAATTTGTTGGCTGTACGCCACAATTTCTTTGTTGTTTACAAACTCGCCACCCACGCTTATGCCGTTCAGTATTTTTGAGCGCAAGCGGGGTATGGCCAACAAACATTTACCACGATTGGCTAAACAATCTACAGAATATTCTTCACCCGGTAAGTATTCGCTCACCAATAAATCTACAGGCATTTGAATACGTAAAATATTGCATATTTCTTGATAAGAGATATAAGTGTTGTTTGGTTTTTCGTTCCAAAGCAAATGCGCTTTATCCGCCTTGTCGTATATTACTCTAAATCCACGGCTACCGTTACTCACTGCGGGTTTAAAGGTGATTTTCTTTGCCGGATAGCCCAGTTTTTTTGCAGCCCGCTGAAACTCAGTCACACTGTTTACCACTACAAAATCGGGCACTATAATTTTTTTGCTCTCTAAAAACTGGTAAAGCAGCGCTTTGTTGTTTGCAATCGCCAGTACATTTTCATCAGAGCAAATGACTTTAACTCCTGCCGCTTCAAACTTCTTTTTGTTGCGGGCAAATAGCAGCAACTCACGAGTTACCAAAGGCAAAATGACCTCAATTTTGTGTTGCTTCGCTTTTTTCAAAACTTCTGAAATGAAATTTTTATCAGAAGCGGCCGGTATTTTGAAAAAGTTTTTGAGTAAGTGTTTGCCTGAGGCATCGGCATTGGCATCGCAGCACCAAATGTCTAATTGCTTTGATTTTGACAAACATTCAATAATGCCGGCTGCTCCCGGAGCACCTGCTCCGGTGATGAGTACGCGAGTCATAGTGGCAGATTTTTGATTTCCCAAAGCGCCATTACTTTATCACTAAACTCATTTTCCCCCGTTACAGGGGTGTCTTTGAATTGCGTGATTGGTTGTGGAAGGGAGTAAGGTGGTTGTACTAAGTTTACAGGCCGCCAGTCACCGGTTACAATATCGCGGTTCTTTTTGGCAGAAATATGACTGGTGGTTAACAGATACTTGCTGCCGCTGCGTTTTATGTTACGCAGCGCAGCTATCACTTTTTCTTGGCTCAGGTGTACCAAACAATCTCTGCAGATAATCAAGTCAACAGCGGGAAGGTTATCCGTAGTTAAATCCAGGTTAGTAAACTGAATACCCGGTTTGCTGTGTTTTTGAGAGTTGGCAACAATCAAATCTTTCACAATATCTGCACCCGTATAGTTAATACCAGTAAGGTTGATGTGTTGCATCCAGTTAAAATCTCCGCACGGAATATCTAAAATACTTTTAATTTGATATTGTTGAAGTAACAACGGTAACTTTTTGCGGATGTACTGTGTTTCGTTAAGAGTTGAGCCATCGCCACTTGCCGATTCGTTGTTGCGCCAATGGTTCTCTTTGTAGATGTAAGTGAAAATCTCTTCTGTATTTTTGGTCTTAAAATCGCGCACTTTGCTCTTGAAATATTTCCAATGCAGCCGGAGCAAAAATGCCGGTATGTAGGGTCTTAATTGTTCTCTGGTCATCGCTATCTATTCGGGGCTAAGTTGATATAATTTTTTGAGTTGTCTTGTTACTACATTTGGATGATAGTGCTCGGTCATGTAAGTAGCAGATGTATTCGTTGAAAACTTTAGTAAATTATTGATGATGTACTTCATTCCCTCTGCGAAAGACTCAGCGGTATGCTCTGTGAGAACACCCTGTTGATGATGCACAAATTCTTCTGGCCCACCGCATCTAGTACATACTACGGGTAATCCGCAGATAACAGCTTCTGCTGTAGCAATACTAAATGTTTCGTATTTGCTGGACATTACAAAAAAATCGTGCTGCTGATAAATCTCCGGCAGCAAATGATTAGCTACAGACCCGTGAAAGAATATGTTTTTGTCTAAAGTGCCTTGTTCTCTACAAACACTTTTGTAGTACTCTAATTGAGGGCCATTGCCGTACAGATGTAAACTCAATTTTGGTTGAGTGCTTTGAATAAGAAGATTAGTCGCTTCAATTAAAAGACCAATATTCTTGTGGTGGTCATCAATACTGCCCACATACAATGCAGCTATCGCATCAGAATATGTTTTTGTATTGGTTGGTTTGTACAATTTGTTTTTAGGAAACTGAAGTACGTTAGAAGTGATAACCAACTTTTTCTCTGGCAGTGAAAATTTTTGTTGCAACAAATGCTTAAGATGCTGCGATACTACTGCAACCCCTTTTGCTTGATGCAACAATGCACGGGTAATGTGTTTCATTAGCCACGGTAGTTTATCGTATCGTCCATCGGCATCCATGTACCCTGTCCAGTGTTCGGTAATCAGGAGCGGTATTCTATTAACGAGTAGCAGCAACCAAACAAATACACCTGCCGGAAAAACTACATGCAGATGTAACAGTTTTGGCGCACCATGTTTTTTCTGAAGATGAAAGTAACCTCTGCAAAATGCGGCAATCAATTTGAGTTGATATAGCCAGCGCATTTTGCCTTTGCTATAAAATACGCGTATTTCTGTAAAGCTGTTATTGATTTTGGTCTCGTGTATAGCGTTTTGTGTTGACTCATGAACGGATAGCGTGATGGATGGCTGAAATTGTGTTATCAGTTCTAACTGCTTTTTGATAAAAATACCGGAAGTAGATTTTTCATTTTCCGGGTACCACCCCGCTACTTGTAAGACGTAACTCTCCTGATTCATTGGCCTGCTAAATTATCAACTTTGGCAGCTCACTGCCTGATTTCTGCTAACTGAACGCTGCTTTCTGTGGCCAGTAATGCAAAGTTTCTGGTAGCTCCATCGCGTTGTTCTATGCTGATGGTACAATGCTTGTCATCTGTCCAAGCGAATTTCACATTCTCTCCATTCAGATCATCCGCATAAATTTCAAATATTAACTTGCCTTCACTCAATTCGTATGCTTTAACCACAATTTCTGTGCGAAATGCTTCTATGGTGTTGCTTCTTTTTCCGGTAACCGTAATGTTTACTTTCCCATTGGGTGAAGTATGATTAACCACGGCTTCGGTTTTACCACCACAAGAGGAGAGCAACACGATTATTATGAAGTGAAAAATGTATTTCATGACACGGATTTGGTATTAGAAAGCAGAAAGCTAATGTTTCTTTTTAAACCTTTGTACTTGGTGCGTTTAACGGCAGAATGCTTAAATAAATTTTTAAATGTTTCTTCATTTAACTGTTGCCAGTCATCGGCAGTCATTTGCAGTAATTCGGGCGTTGGGTTAAAATCGGGTTCATGGTGTGTTTCTGCTTGCGAATTGATAGGGCAAACCTGCTGGCAAATATCACAGCCAAACATCCAGTTTTCAAACTTTCCCTTCATATCTGTTGGCAGTACTTCATCTTTCAATTCAATGGTAAAATAAGAGATGCACTTACTTCCATCTACTTTGTAAGGTTCATAAATGGCATCTGTAGGGCATGCATCTATACATTTAGTACAAGTACCGCAGTAATCTTTTACCGGGCTGTCATACTCCAACTCTACATCGCATATTATTTCTGCCAAAAAAAAATAAGAACCTTTTCTTTTAGAAAGAAGGTTGCTGTTTTTACCTACCCATCCTAAACCACTACGAGCGGCCCACGCTTTATCTAATACCGGAGCGCTATCAACAAAGCAGCGTCCATTCATTTCACCCACCATCTGTTGGATATAAACCAATAGTTTCTCTGCCTTCGTCCTCACTACTTCATGGTAATCTTTCCCCAATGCATACATGGCAATTTTAGGAGCCGTATCATCATTTTGTTGAATAGGGTTGTAGTAATTATAGCTAAGTGAGATTACCGTTTTTGCTCCATCTACCAATAAACGAGGGTCGGTACGTTTGTCAAAATAGTTTTCCATGTAGCTCATTTTGCCGTGCATTTGTTGGTTGAGCCATCGCTCCAATTCATGCGCCTCTTTGTCTAATTTTTCTGCTTTAGACATTCCACACGAGTCAAATCCAAGCCGTTTGGCTTCTGCCTTTATCAAGTTTGTAACATGGTATTTGTTCATAGCGAAAACTACGCTCAACATTAGCTAAAATAATATCATCACAAGATAACATTGCCGCAAATATTGCGTTACTTTCGTAATTCATTTTTGTTCAAATGAAAAAAGCCCTTGGTTTGTCTCTTATTCTTATAGCTGTGTTAGCTTGTACACCAATCACAGCTATTGCACAAAACGACTACTTGGTTTTTTCTACAGATACGATTGAGGATAGTGACAGAGATTTGAAGATTTTATCGTGGAATATTTATATGCTTCCCAAGTTTGTACCCGTTCGTGGACGGGTGAGCAGAGCACATGCTATTGTAGATACACTCCAACAGACCGACTATGATATTATCGTTTTTCAAGAAGCGTTTTTGGAGAAAGCAAGAAACGTAATCAGCCAAGGTCTTAAAAATGAGTTTCCTTACCAATACGGTCCTGCCAACCCGGCACAAAACAAAGTGCGTACTAATAGCGGAGTGTATGTGGTGAGTAAAATTCCACTAAATGAGTTAGGCACAATTGAGTACAGAGACCGTGCCGGCAACGATGCCTTTGCCCGAAAAGGAGCCATAATGTTAGAGGGTGAATGGAACTGTAAAAAATTTCAATTGTTGGGCACTCACCTGCAAGCCGATGCCCAACCTAAAGTGCGTAAAAAACAGTTTGAACAAATGTTTGCAGAATTGATAGCACCTAACCGCAAAGATGGAGTTGTGCAAATTTTGTGTGGCGATATGAATACCGAACGTCAGTTTGAAGAAGAATACTGTGATATGCTGCATTGTTTAGATGCTGAAGATGGTGATTTAAGCGGCATTCATAAGTTTACACATGATAGTGAGCGGAATGAAATTGCCCGCTCTAATGCCGGCAAGACAAAACACCGGTTACAATTGGATTATGTACTTGTTCGCTCGAATGGAGCAAAGATTAAAAGTATGAAACGTAGTGTGTCTATCTTTACAAAAAACTGGAGATATGGATTGCGCAAAAAAGGGAAAGACCTTTCCGACCACTACGGTGTAGCGTATCAGGTAAAATTCTAATCTGATTTCCCTGCATTTTTTAGTTTGTTACTCAACTGAGCCATATGCCTCACACTTTTGCCAGGAATCCCCACTATATTTTTGTGAAGTAGTTATTGTTTCAGAATTCTATCCATCCTTTTAAATCTTCATCTAATACTATCCTAGTCTATTAAATAGATAGATATCTCTGATTCAATTTTTACCCGCTTGTTTTGTTTTCTGGACTTTTCCACGGCCTTCTCAATTTGTATTAGCGATTTTTTGAGTTGCGGTATTCGTTTAATGGATAGTTTATCTTCCTTGCCCAAACGCTCCATAGAGCTGAAGTTTCTCAATTCGTGAAACTGAATTTTGCTGCTAAAAATATTGGTGAGAATTTGTTTGGCCTCTGTTGGCGAAAATTCACCATGAATCAGTACTAGTTTCTTTTTAGTGCTCATGTTTATCTTTTATGTTTAGTAAGTAGGTAATATGAAATAATTGTGCAAAACACCGCCACCGGACCACTTAGATGTTCCAACAAAGTATCCGGTGCTTTTGGAGTAGTAAAAATCAACAGCAGCGCAACAGAAAAGAAAATCACTGACAATACATCGTACGCTTTCATGTTCAGAATGGTTTATTAAATAAAATTATTGACCTTGACCCAGTGAGAATGCCGGCACTCCATCAAACGCGTAAAGGTTTTCTGTTTTAACCACGTCCACATTTTCGCGTAGGGCATTTTGCAAAATTTCTATTACATCATCTTTTGTGATACTACCTCCCTTCGGGTTTTTGTAACGACAACGCCAATGGTCAGTACAAAAAGTTTCTTTAAAACCTTCTGGCCACACTTTTATACCCCGGTTAGTAATCATGGTGAGTTGCGCTTGGTGGGTGTTCAGTTTTTTCGTTATTGTAGAAAGTTCCTCACCGCTTTCGCCACGCCAGTGTACAAACACATCAATGCCCATTAATTCTTTTTTGGCTGCAGGTTTGCGTTTGTATGTGGGCAGATTAAGTGCTTGGCTGTTTCCGTAATCTACAGGTTGTAGTTGTTGTGGTTTTTGACCCAAATTGGCAATCACAGCTTGTGCAAATTCTTTGGTGCCTAATTTTACTTTGCTGATCCCTTCTTTGTACACATCATATGTATGCAAACCGTCCTCAATCGTTTTCAACCATGCATTTTGAACTTTCTCGGCCACATCAGTTTGCCCAATGTGATTCAGCATCATAATAGCACCTTGCAGCAATCCGGATGGGTTGGCTACATTTTGGCCTGCTCTGCGTGGTGCCGAACCATGAATGGCCTCAAACATAGCGCACTCTTCACCTATGTTTGCCGAACCGGCAAGCCCTACTGAACCGGTAATTTGCGCTGCTACATCTGATAACACATCACCATATAGGTTAGGCATTACTATTACATCAAATGCCTCGGGTGTATCGGCCATCTTAGCTGCACCAATGTCAATAATCCAGTGTTCGTTCTCAATTTCAGGATATTCTTTGGCTATTTCATCAAACACTTTATGAAACAGACCATCGGTTTGTTTCATGATGTTGTCTTTTGTAAAGCAGGTTACTTTTTTTCGTTTTTGCTGACGGGCATATTCAAATGCATAACGCACTATTTTTTCGCATCCCGGCCGGCTAATCAGCTTTAGGCACTGTACCACTTCGTCAGTTTGTTGATGTTCAATGCCAGCATAAAGATCTTCTTCGTTTTCTCGTACTATCACTACATCCATGATTGGATGCTTGGTTTTAATGTACGGGTGTAAACTACGGCAGGGGCGTATATTGGCATATAGACCCAGAAACTTGCGGGTAGTTACGTTTAAACTTTTATAGCCACCACCTTGTGGAGTAGTAATGGGTGCTTTCAAAAAGATTTTGTTTCTCCTTATCACATCCCAAGATTCTGCACTAATGCCAGATGTGTTTCCGGACAGGTACACCTTTTCCCCAACCTTGATTTCTTCAACTTCTATTCTGGCTCCGGCAGCCAATATGATTTCTAAAGTGGCATCCATAATTTCCGGGCCTATGCCATCGCCCTTTGCTACAGTAATTTTTGTCATGTTCATAATTTTTGTGCAATACTGAGCATTATAATTCATAAGAATTATTTAACTTTATGATGATTAATATAAGTTTGGCTTATGAATTATACTTTACAGCAACTTAATGTTTACTTACAGATAGTTAGAGCGGGAAGTATTACAAAGGCAGCAGAGGTATTGCATCTGACGCAACCAGCTGTATCTATGCAGCTCAAAAATTTTCAACTACAGTTTGATATCCCACTTACAGAAATTGTAGGCAAGCAGATATATATTACTGAGTTTGGGAAACAAATAGCGACAATCGCAGATGGTATTCTTGAACAGGCAGAAAAGATAAAGTACCAATCATTAGCTTACAAAGGTCACTTGTTTGGCACACTAAAGCTGGCTGTGGTTTCTACCGGAAAGTATGTAATGCCTTATTTTTTGACTGACTTCATGCGCGACAATCCGTCTGTTAAGCTAAGTATGGATGTTACCAATAAAAGCATAGTGGTACAATCATTAGAGCAAAATCAAGTTGACTTTGCTTTAGTCTCGGTATTGCCTAAGCAACTGAAGTTAGAAAAAATAGATCTGCTGCAGAATAAGCTCTATCTGGTAGGTTCCACAGTATTGGCCAAACAGTGGAAAAAAAATGAGGCAAATCAATTGCAGCACTTGCCATTGTTGTTTAGAGAACAGGGCTCTGCAACCCGGCAAACTATGGAGGCGTTTATCAAAAAGCGCCACATTGTGTACAACAGCAAAATAGAACTTACCTCAAACGAAGCGGTGAAGCAGGCATTGCTGGCCGGGTTAGGATATTCTATTATGCCTTTGATAGGCATACGTAACGAACTACAACATGGCGAGTTGCAAATAATACCTTACAAGGGGCTACCTATAAAAACCACTTGGAGTTTAGTGTGGTTAAAGGGGAAACAACATAGCCCGGTCGCTACAGCTTTTTTAAAGCACTTGCGTGCCGAGAAGCAGAAAATAGTGCAACAAAAGTTTAACTGGTATGAAGAGTATTAATTGACTTTAGCACTCCGGCAAGTTGAGTGGAATGTGAGCCGCTAAGCCCCCATCAGCCGTTTCTTTGTATTTGCTGCTCATATCTTGAGCAGTTTCCCACATGGTTTTTATCACGGTGTCTAAACTTATTTTCATGAGGTCAGCATCTGCTTGCAAAGCCAGCTGCGAAGCTGTGATGGCTTTAATTGCTCCCATGGTATTACGTTCAATACATGGTATTTGTACTAGCCCCCCAATGGGGTCGCAGGTCATGCCTAAATGATGCTCCATTGCTATTTCAGCAGCTTGTAGTGCCTGTGCGGGGGTGCCACCTAAGCATTCGGTAAGCGCTCCGGCAGCCATAGCGCTACTTACGCCTATCTCTGCCTGGCAACCACCCATGGCGGCAGATATGGTGGAACCTTTTTTGAATAGTGCTCCAATCTCGGAAGCTGTGAGTAAGAAACGGATGATGTCAATCTCGTAATGTCCACCGGCAAACAAATGATAATACATGAGTACGGCAGGCACTACACCTGCTGCACCGTTGGTGGGTGCAGTTACCACTCTGCCAAACGATGCATTTTCTTCGTTTACTGCCAGCGCAAAACAGCTAATCCAATTCATAGTAGTGGTAAAATTGGTTGGGCTTTTTCGGATAGCAGACAGCCATTCCTGTTCATTTTGAAAAGTAATGCCGGGCAACATTTGCCGGCACATTTTTGCAGCCCTGCGCTGTACATTTAATCCACCGGGCAATACCCCTTCTGTTGTACTGCCCTTATACATGCACTCACGCATAATTCGCCAAATGTTTAGCAAGCCAGCTTCAGTTTCAATTCTGCTTCGCCATTGATTTTCGTTCTCCATCACCAATTGCGAAATGGGTATGCCAGCACGCATACAATTTTGAAGTAATTCATCTGCATCATGCACATCGTACTTCAACACTCTGTTGCCACTGTTTTTACCACCTTCACCTTCTTGTACCACAAATCCACCTCCCACAGAGTAATAGGTAATAGATATTTCACGGCCATTGCTCAGCATGGCGCATAGCTGCAAAGCATTAGGGTGAAATGCTAAGCTCTCTTTTTTTCTAAATTCAATATTTATATCCTGTGCAAAAACAATTTCATGTACACCAGCCAGTTTTAAGCGATTGGTTTGGTTGATGGTATCAATTTTTTGTTGTAATAACTCGGTACGAAAAGTAACCGGATCTTCGCCACATAAGCCCATCATCACCGCAATGTCTGTGCCGTGGCCTTTTCCGGTCTTGGCTAAAGAGCCGTATAAGCGACATACTAATTTTTCCACTTCGTGCAAACAACCCTCTGCAGAAAGCTGCTGTATAAACATTTCTGCAGCCCGCCATGGCCCAAGGGTGTGCGAACTGCTGGGGCCTACCCCAATTTTAAACATGTCAAACACACTAAGCGATTCGCGTTGCATGTAGTGAAAGTATAAAAGTGTGTTAATCTGTACGGAATGGTTTAGTAGCGCCTAATCAATCTTTTGTTTCATTTGCAACTCAAAGTATTGCAGTAATGTTTGAATTGATAAGAGATTTTCCGACACAACTTCACCAAGCGGTTAAAATAGGAGAAGCGATTGCTATAAAGGCATTGTTTCCGCACGGTATTCAAAATATTGTTGTTTGCGGGTTGGGCGGCTCGGGTATAGGTGGTGATTTGTCGCGTGAGGTATTGCGCAATGATTTAGAAGTGCCACTAGCCGTAAATAAAGGATATTTTTTACCCGGCTACGTAAATAAACAAACGCTTGTTTTACTCTGCTCTTACTCCGGAAACACAGAAGAAACACTGTCTGTGGCTGAAGAATGTAAATTGCGAGGATACCACCCTGTGGTTATTACCTCCGGAGGAAAGTTGCAACAAGTTGCCGAGAAGCAAAATTGGGATTTAATACTCATTCCACCTGGGTTGCCACCTCGTGCTTGCGTGGGATATTCTTCGTTGCAGATATTTTTTGTGCTCAAGTATTTTGGGTTGATAGATGACAGTTTTATTACAGACGCATTAAGTACGGCTCGTTTGCTTACCAATGCGCAAGCATCTATAAAGGCCGAAACGCAGGCATTGGCTCAAAAACTACTTAATAAAATTTTGATTTTGTATGCCGAGGATACTTATGAAAGTATTGCGCTACGAATTAAACAACAGATTAACGAAAACTCAAAAATGCACTGCTGGTACAATGCGGTGCCCGAAGTAAACCATAATGAGTTGGTGGGTTGGCGAAACACACACGATAATTTAGCCGTACTTTTTCTTTTAACCGGTAATGAGTTTCAGCGAAACAAACACCGCATTCAGTTTATGAAAGGATTGATTGATGCACTAAAAACAGATGTGCATGAGGTTACTGCGCTGGGTAACAATGCATTTGAAAAACATTTCTATTTGATTCATTGGGGAGATTGGCTCTCGTATTATCTGGCCGAACTTCAAGGGCTTGATTCAGTAGAAGTAGCTGAGATTACAAACCTAAAGAAACACTTGGATACGGTACAGTAACTTTATGGAGTTAATTTGCGCCTAAATGCGCGAGAGGTAAAATTTCTGTCCGTTGTAAACGTCAATACTCAACCTACAATATTCAATTACATGACTCTTGCTGCCATACTCGCTATTATCGCTATAGGCCTGTTATTGATATTTTTAGAAATTTTTTTGATACCAGGCACTACACTTTTTGGCATAGCAGGTGGTGTGGCTGTGGTGATAGGCGTGCTTTTGGTGTACTACTACTACGGCAGCTATTACGGCAACATTTCATTTGCTGTTTCTCTAGCGGCTGTTTTAGTTTCTGTTTTCTTCGGATTCAGGGTTATAGAGAGCAATAAGTTGGCCATGAAAGCGGAGATAGATGGCAAGGTAAATAATGAAGATGTATCTGATTTTCAGATTGGCCAAACCGGCCATACGCTTACCGACTTACGCCCTAACGGCAAAGCCAAGTTTGAAGCAGGGAAAACAGAAGTGTACTCGGTTGGTGATTTTATTAATCGCGATACCAATGTTCAAATAGTTAAGATTACCGGAAATAAAATTTATGTTCAACCTCTAAATATTTAATCAATGGAACTACCCATGTTTTTTCTTGCCGGAATTATAGTATTCGTTTTTCTGATACTATTCTGGCTACTTCCCATTCCACTATGGCTATCTGCAAGATTTGCGAACGTGGATATTAGTTTGGTTCAACTCTTGTTTATGCGCTTTAGACGTGTGCCACCGGGTACCATAGTTAACGCTATGGTAATGGGCCACAAAGCCGGCTTACCCGTAGAGCGCGATATGTTAGAGGCGCACTTTTTGGCCGGTGGTAATATAGACCGAGTGGTACGCGCACTAATTAGCGCAGATAAAGCCAATATTGAACTTGATTTCAAAGCAGCTACCGCCATTGACTTAGCAGGTCGCGATGTTTTTGAAGCTGTGCAAATGAGTGTACAACCGCGCGTTATAGAATCGCCACCCGTTACTGCTGTGGCAAAAGATGGTATTCAGTTAATTACCAAAGCGCGCGTAACTGTTCGTGCAAGTATCAAACAGTTAGTGGGTGGTGCAGGTGAAGAAACCGTTTTAGCTCGTGTGGGTGAGGGCATTGTAACCTCTATTGGCTCTGCCGAGAGTCATAAGCAGGTGATGGAAAATCCCGATTCGATTTCCAAAGTAGTGTTAGCAAAAGGGTTGGATGCAGGTACAGCATTTGAGATTCTATCAATTGATATTGCCGATATTGATATTGGTAAAAACATTGGTGCAGCACTACAAATGGATCAGGCCAATGCCGATAAAAATATTGCACAGGCCAAAGCCGAAGAGCGCAGAGCAATGGCTATTGCTCTAGAACAAGAAATGAAAGCTAAAGCACAAGAGGCACGTGCAAAAGTGATTGAAGCCGAGGCACAGTTGCCCATTGCAATGGCCGAAGCATTTAAGAACGGAAATTTGGGTGTTATGGATTACTACAAAATGCAGAATGTGCAAGCCGATACTGCCATGCGCGAAAACATTGTGAAGGGAGGCGATAAAAAGTAAAGTAGTACATAGATAGTATTCTTAAAGCCGGCTTTAGCCGGCTTTATTTTTATAGTAAGAACAATCTACTCTATCTGTTTAATAGAGAATTATATATTAGCGCCCATGAGTTCGAAAACAGAGTCACACTTTAGAAGTGTAATTAAGGGCATATCGTGGCGTGTTGTAGGTACCTTAGATACCATACTCCTTTCGTTTTTGATAACCGGTCACGCCAAAATGGCTTTGAAAATTGGCTTTACTGAGGTGATAACAAAAGTGTTTTTGTACTACTTGCATGAGCGGGTTTGGCTGTATTTTTTGAAAGGGGCAGAGCAAAGCAACAAAGTATCATTTATCAAAGCAGTTACCTGGCGTATAGTGGGTACCATAGATACCATGTTGCTTGGTTGGTTTTATTCCGGAAATCCGCTTACCGGTTTAAAGATTGGAGTAACCGAGGTGCTCACTAAAATTATTCTTTATTACCTCCACGAAAGGGCATGGCGAAGCATACCTATTGGTACGGTACGTAAGTGGTTTAATGTTTTTAAGAAGGCAGATTAAGTGGTTGACCAGAGGCATAAAAAAAGCGCAGAAAAATTTTCCTGCGCTTTTTGTGTGTGAAGATGCGGTACTAAAACCCTCTTCGTTGTTCGCGGCTGCTGCCTCCGTTGTTGGCGGGTGGTGTGCTGCGTTGCTGAAAGTTACCCCCTCCTTGTTGTGGGGAAGAGTAACCACCCCCGCGCTGCTCATAGTTTTGCTTGGGTGCGCTAAACTGTTGCGGCTGGCTTTGTTGTGGCCGTACATTTTGCGGGGCTGCGTTGTAACTACCACCATTGTTTCCACGGGGTTGCTGTTGGTTGTAGTTCTGATTAGGAACATTGTTTTGTGGTCTGCTATACTCTTGTTTGGGCGCAACATTTTGTTGTGGCTGAACATACTCACGTGGGCGCACATTTTGAGGCGTGTTACCGCGTTGTTCAACGGTGTTGTTTTGCTGCTTTGGAGCATTGTACTGCTCTTGCGGTTTGCTGTACTGTTGAGGCCTGTTCCAGTTATCCGGCACATTGTTTTGCGGTTGTTGATACTGTTGCTTAGGTTGCTCAACCTGTGGCTGCTGACCGCGACCCCAGTTTTGCTGTGGCTGCGTAGTTTGTGGAGCGTTGTATTGATACTGCTGTTGTGGTTTACTCACTTCAGTATTCGGCTTTGTGTTTCCACGAGTTTCGTTCTCTGCCGGCTTGTAAGGGTTCACCACTGGCGGTTGTTGAGCAGGTTTAGCTACGTTGGTATTACCACGGTTAAAATCCTGCTCCGTATTACCGGGTTTACCGCTGTAGTTATATGCCGGATTTTCTTTACTGGGTTTATTTACCTCATTGCTGTTGCCGCGGGTATCCCAGTTGCCACTCGGCATAGTGCTTTGCTGCGGGTTTACATTCGGCTTGTTCTCGTACGACTTCACTTCAGCATTGTTTTTAATGCTTGATTCTTCGGGTTTGTATGTAGGCACAAACGGACGGGTAATTCCTTCTTTAGGTATCTCTTTTTCAGTCAATACCGGCTTGTCGTTACCGCGCACTACATTTACAAAACTGCCACCGGTGTTGTTGTTAGGTTCATTGCCCATAGGAGTTTTGCCGCCAGTGTTTGGAGCATCCTGGCGGTAGTATCCACCCCACCATCCGCCACCGTTTGAGGCGTATGGGCTATTCCACCAACCGTTGTTATAGCCATTCCAGTATCCATCGTTATATCCTTGGTTGTAGCCATTCCAGTAACCGTTGTTCCAGCCACCACCGTTGCCACACCAGCCGCCATTATTCCATCCCCAGTTGTTCCAAACATAAGGAGTACTGCAAAATGAGTTGTAGTTATAGAAGGGGGTGTACCAGTTATTGAAATAAGAACAACTGTTCCAACCCCAGTTATAGCCCCAATAAGGGCTGCTGTACCACGGGTCGTAAACAACTACCGGAGCATAGCGCGGCTGTGTGTACCACCAGCGGTTCCAGTGCCCTCGGCCATACGATACATTCCATCCCCAATAGTTTGTATTCCAGTTATTCCAGCCGTAGTAATACGATGGCGTAAACCAGTAACTGTAATAATTTACACCCCAGTTAGGTGTGTAGTATCTGCGCAGGTTAGTAGTATAGAAATAGCCATCCCAATCATCATCATCGTTGTAATAATTATTGGTGATGTATGTATTGCCACCGCTTTGGTACGTGTTGGTTTCATCCGGAGCATCGTAACTGTAAGCGGGGTTGGTATTGTTGTTTACATGGCTGTTATCTTTTGATGGGTCGTAGTACGAATCATCTTGCGCAACAACATACTGATAGCTGAAGGCGATAACCAAAGTGGTGATAAGGATGGAAAGGAAGCGTTTCATGGCTTTTTATTTTAGGTGATGACAAATTTACTCAGCATCGGTTTAAAGCAAGCGCTTTTAATATTTTAGCCCGCTTTTTTTAACACTACAATAAATAGCATACCAAGTTTTGTTATGGCAAAAGAAATCACTACCCGCGTTAACGATTATTCACAATGGTATAACGACTTAGTTATCAAAGGCGGCCTTGCAGATTATAGCAGCGTTCGCGGTTGTATGGTAATTAAACCCTATGGATATGCCATTTGGGAAAACATGCAGGCAGCATTAGATAAAATGTTCAAAGAAACAGGACACGTAAATGCATATTTCCCACTCTTTATACCCAAAAGTTTTTTGAGTAAAGAGGCCGCGCATGTAGAGGGCTTTGCAAAAGAATGTGCAGTGGTAACACACTACCGCCTAAAAAATGCACCCGATGGCAGCGGAGTAATTGTGGACCCCGATGCTAAGTTGGAAGAAGAGTTGATTGTGCGCCCAACTTCAGAAACCATTATCTGGAATTCATACAAGAACTGGATACAGAGCTACCGTGATTTGCCCTTGCTCATCAACCAGTGGGCAAACGTAGTGCGTTGGGAAATGCGCACCCGATTGTTTTTGCGCACTGCCGAGTTTTTGTGGCAAGAGGGCCACACTGCACACGCAACCGCACAAGAAGCCATTGAAGAAACAGAAAAAATGCTGGATGTGTACGCCACATTTGCCGAAGATTATTTGGCTTTGCCGGTTATCCGTGGCAAAAAAACAGCCAATGAGCGTTTTGCTGGGGCTTTAGACACTTACTGCATAGAGGCCATGATGCAAGATGGGCAAGCATTACAAGCGGGCACCTCACATTTTTTAGGGCAAAATTTTGCCAAAGCGTTTGACGTGCAATTTTTGAATAAAGAGGGGAAACAAGAATTTGTTTGGGCAACATCATGGGGGGTTTCTACCCGCTTGATTGGCGCGTTAATAATGGCACATAGTGATGATGATGGGTTAGTGCTACCGCCAAAATTAGCGCCACTGCAAGTAGTAATAGTGCCTATAGCTAAACCGGGAGAGGAGTTGAATAAAATTTATGAGCGTGTAGCACCGGCTATCAAAGAGTTGAAGGCAAAAGGAATATCTGTAAAGTTTGACGATGACGATACCAAACGCCCCGGTTTTAAGTTTGCTGAGTACGAACTGAAAGGTGTGCCTGTGCGCTTGGCTATGGGTATGCGCGATTACGATAACGGAACTGTGGAAGTGGCTCGCAGAGATACCAAGGAGAAATCGGTGCAACAGTTTGAGGGGATAGCAGCTTACATAGAAAACTTATTGAACGATATACAACAAAATATTTACAATAAAGCTAAATCGTTTCGCGATAACAATATCCGCGAGGCCAACAGTTGGAGCGAGTTTCAGCAGTTGATAGAGCAGCCCGGATTCATAAGCGCGCACTGGGATGGCTCACCCGAAACTGAAGAAAAAATAAAGGAACTAACCAAGGCCACTATTCGTTGTATCCCGCTCAATAATAAGCAAGAGGATGGAGTATGTGTACTTAGCGGCAAGCCAAGCAAAGAGCGAGTAATTTTTGCTAGGGCATACTAATCAATTCATATTGTAGATTACATATATTAGCATTGATCAATTGGAAAATAATGAGTAACCCAAAACCACTACTAGAAGTTAAAAACTTAGTCACCGAGTTTAAAACCGATGGCGGAATTATTAAGGCAGTTAACGATATATCGTTCACACTCAACCGAGGCGAAACTATAGGCATTGTGGGTGAATCGGGATCGGGTAAATCAGTAACCTCACTCTCGGTGATGCGGTTGATACCCAACCCACCGGGTCGTATTGCATCCGGAGAAATCAATTTCTATCAAAAGGATGGACAGATCATTGACCTCACAAAAATTTCGGAGCAGGAAATGCGCAAGTTCAGAGGCAACGAAATTTCTATGATTTTTCAAGAGCCCATGACCTCGCTAAACCCCGTTTTTACTTGTGGCGATCAAGTGATGGAGGCCATCATGTTGCACCAAAAAGTGACTAAAAAAAGAGCAACCGAGATTACCCTCAACATGTTCGAAAAGGTACGTTTGCCCAATCCGCAACGCGTGTTGGATGCCTATCCACACCAGTTATCTGGAGGGCAAAAGCAACGGGTGATGATTGCCATGGCCATGAGTTGTAATCCAGCGGTATTGATAGCCGATGAACCAACCACTGCCTTAGATGTAACGGTGCAAAAGACCATATTGGATTTGATGGCGCAGTTGAAAGGCGAGATTGATAGCTCTATCATGTTTATCACCCACGATTTGGGCGTTATTGCTGAGATAGCCGACCGCGTATTGGTAATGTACAAGGGTAAAATAGTGGAGCAGGGTAAGGTGTTGGATATTTTTGGCAACCCGCAGCACCCATACACCAAAAGTTTGTTGGCTTGCCGCCCACCGCTGGGTAAAAGATTGAGCAAACTGCCCACTGTGGTTGACTTTATGGAAGAAACCGAAAACGGTGAGGTGATAGAAAAAAACAAATCGGTAGCAGAGGCCATCAATGCGGTGGTCATTTCTGAACAAGAAATTCAAAAACGCAGAGATGAGGTTTTTGCCCGTAAGCCAATCTTGCAACTGAAAAATGTACAAACCTGGTTCCCTGCCAAAAAAGATTTTTTTGGCCGAGTACAAGAGTATGTAAAAGCAGTTGACGATGTATCGTTTGATGTTTTTGAAGGTGAAACACTGGGCTTAGTAGGTGAATCGGGTTGCGGAAAAACAACACTTGGTCGTACTATTTTGCGCTTAGCTCCGGCTCATGGTGGCGAAGTAATTTTTGATGGTAAAAACGTATTCAATCTCAACAACAACGAGATGAAAGAAATGCGGGAACACATGCAAATTATCTTTCAAGACCCGTACTCTTCGCTCAACCCCCGCATTACCATTGGCGATGCAATTATGGAACCTATGACTGTGCATGGTATTTACAGCAGCGAAAAAGAACGCAAAGACAAGGTGTTGGATTTGCTGGCCAAGGTTAACATGAAACCTGAGCATTTTAACCGTTACCCACACGAGTTTAGCGGTGGGCAAAGGCAGCGGATATGTATAGCCCGTGCTTTGGCATTAAATCCTAAATTTATTATCTGCGATGAATCAGTATCGGCCTTAGATGTTTCGGTGCAAGCCCAAGTGCTTAATCTACTCATTCAACTGCGCGAAGAATTTAAATTCACTTACATATTTATTTCGCACGATCTTTCCGTAGTTAAGTTTATGAGCGACCGCATGGTGGTGATGAATAAAGGCAAGATAGAGGAAATGGGTATTAGCGATGAGATATACAACAACCCGCAAAAAGAATATACCAAAAATCTGATTGCCGCTATACCCAAAGGAGAACTGAGCGATATACAAAACAGAATGGCCTCAATCGCATAACATTTTGCATGAACTACAAAGTTCGTTTTTCGCAAACCTATAAGTTGGTTGCCATCATGATTGGCCTGCCGATTTTGGTGGTTCCTCTGTTTGTAATGCTGGGTACCGAGTTTGGCGACCTTCCGGACTGGTTAATCATTGTAGCCATAGTTGTAATGATGGTATTAATGATTGTATCTGTGCTACTATTAGTCAAAAAGTTCCAACCGCGTGTAGAGGTTAGGCAAGAGCCGGATGGTTTCTTTTTTACATTTATAGATACAGGTTTGGTTGCACCGGCTAATTTTCAATTGCGAATTTCGGATTTGAAAAACTTTTGGACAGATGAGGCGCAAGGCAATTTGTATTTTTCTGTAGAGTCCACACAGAAGCCCCACAAATTTCATATATCACCGGTAAGCAAAGGAGAGAACGACTTAGCCGAATATTACGCATTGGTCAGTGTATTTGAAGATGCGGTAAATCGGCAAAACGAAAGCAAAGATGCTCCACAAATTACCTCTACTTCCATGTATGAAACCTGGTGGGCAAAGCTATTAGCAATAATTTTTGTGCTATTGATGGTTGCAGTGTTTGTGGTGCCGGTGGTATTTAGCGAAATGAACATACCGTGGTATAGGGGGGTATATATTTTTGCTGTAGGGCTTCCTTTTGTGTGGCAGGTGTATATCAAGAACTTCAAAAAGTAGTTACATAATTCTAAAGCAAACTTTTACGTTTGCTCCAAATCATACACAATGAACGAGCAATTACGCATACGGATGGAAGATATGTTTATGGACGCAGACCGATTGATAAGTGAACAAAAAATTGGCGAGGCCTTTAGTAAACTAACTGCTATTACACAAGAGATGCCCGACTTTGGTAAGGCGTATAACCATATTGGGTGGATCTATGAAACCAAGTACAAGGATTATCCCAATGCAGAGAAATATTACAAACTGAGCATAGAAAATCAACCCGAGTATCATGCTGCTTACTATAACTACGCGATTGTGCTTTCTACGCTGCAAAAGTGGGATGATTTGAAGGCACTCTTGGATAAAGCATTGACTATACCCGGCATTAATAAAAGCACCATTCACAACGAGTACGCTATTATGTACGAAGGGCAAGGAAAATACAACGAAGCCATTCAGGCGTACAAAAACTATGCAGCAAATACTTTTGATAGCAAGCAGTTAGATACGGCTAAAGATTCAATTGAGCGCTGCAAAAAAAAGTTAGAACTGTTTAGTTAATTCTGATGGTCTTTATCGGCTAAAAAACGTACCGTGGTTTCTGTAAACTCTACGGGTTTTTCTGCATGCACCCAGTGCCCGCTGTTTTTTATCTCCGCCAATGTATGGTTAGGAAACATATCAGCAATGCTGCTGTAGTTGTTAGTGTTGATGTAAAGCGAGCGTTCACCTTTTACAAAAAGTGTAGGACAAAGCACAGGTTGCTGTAACGCTACCTCATCACTAATGAGATGATACTTGTCTTTCAGCGACTGAGCATTAAACTTCCATTTAAAACCGGTATCGGTACGCTCTACATTTTTAAGCAAAAATTGAATCGTTGGCTCATCATCGTGTAGCTTTTCGCGCAAGCGTTGTTCAATTTCTTTTCGGGTTTCCGTTTTTGGGTTTATGGCGTAAGCTATTGCCTCAAACACATCGCTGTGGCGGTCATCGTATGCGGCAGGTGTAATATCTACTACTACCAGTTTTTTAATCTTTTCTGGATGCAGTTGTGCAAACTGCATGGCAGCTTTCCCTCCCATAGAGTGACCAAGCACATTTAGTTTTTCTAACTGGTGTTGTTTAATAAATTGGATTAAATCATCAGCCAGTAAATTGTAATTGAACTCATAGCTATGTGGCGAGCGACCATGATTACGTTGGTCAACGATGTAGATGCTCATAGCATACCCAAACTCTGTTTGCGCCACAGCTACCATATTGCGCGCTATGGTTTGCCAGTTATCTAACGAGCCAAACAAGCCATGCAGAATAATAAGCGGCTCACCTTCGCCAAATTTTTTGTAATTCAATTGCATGTGGCAAATGTAGAGTTAATCATTGTTACCAATAGTTTACCATCAACTCCCCCTGCTTTTATCATATTGTTAACAATACAGGTTGGCTTCACACAATTTTTTTTTGGCTTACGCGTCCACGTTCAATCATTCCCATACATTCACCCCAAAAAATCACTCAAATATACATGTACACAGCAGGCACCGGCAAAGCAGATATCACCGCATTTGTAAAAGGAGTAGGAATGCTCGGTTATGGTATTCACTATAACACTATGGAGAGCATAGAAACCCCTCTCACTGCTCGTGCAGTTGTGCTGATAGATGAAAAAAGCGGTCATAAAATCTGCTACGTTAACTGCGAAATTTGTTTTATCACCATAGCCATCAAAAAGGGTGTGCTCAAAAATTTAGAGCGGCATTACCCCGAATTTCAGTATGATGAGGATAACCTTATGCTTACCGCACAGCACACCCACAGCGGCCCCAGCGGATACTCTTACTATGGGTTGTATAACCTCAGTACTCCGGGTTTTGTAATGGAGGTGTACAAAAAAATTGTGGATGGCATTACACAAGCTATTGTTAATGCCGAGCAAAACCGCCAGCCCGCTAAGTTAAGCATAGCTACAGGTACCTTTGAACCCGAAAAAGAAGTGGCTTACCAGCGCAGTTTAGATGCCTACTTGCTGAACCCTGAGGTGAAGCAAAAATTTACTTTTGAGCAGCGTCATTTAGCCATCGATCGCGAAATGACACTTTTGCGTATTGATACACCGGATGGCAAAGAAATTGCTTCTATCAATTGGTTTGGTGTACACACCACCAGCTTACCCAACACCAACCACAAAGTATGCTACGATAACAAGGGCTATGCTTCGGCCTTTATGGAAGAAGAAAGAGCCGCACAAGGCAACCCTGCCTATCTGGGCATTTTTGCACAAGGCACAGCCGGTGATGTAACGCCACGTGTTAAGTACAACCCTGTTTATCCTTTTCAGCGTGGGCAGTGGGAAGGAAAGTTTCCAAATGACATAGAGAGTGCAAAATATAATGGCCAACTGCAATATGAAAAGGCCAACGAAATTGCCGCTAGCCCTCAACAGCACGCCATTGAAGGGAACATAGATTATGAGTTGCTGTATGTTAACTTTACTGATGTAACAGCCGACCCCAAGTTTGCCAATGGTAACACCAACGCACAAACTAGTCCGGCTGCGTTGGGCGTTTCGTTCTTTGCAGGTACTATGATAGATGGACCAGGTATGCACCCCATCGTAGCGAACTTAATCAGAGGGTTTAGCCGCATCATCAAACATCTCGAAAAATTTAAAGCCAACTTTGGTTCAGAAGAATACAAAAAGCTGATAGAGCGCAAATACCGCACTCACGGCACCAAAGATATTTTGATAGAGAGCAACACCCGAAGAATATTAGGCACCAAACACATAGACCGCCTACCCGTACCCGGCTGGGCAGACCCGGCCATATCTACCTTTAAGTACTTCCACAAAAAAGTGGGCAACATTCGCAAACCCTGGACCCCAAAAATACTTCCTCTTCAATTGTTTATCATTGGCGATACTGCATTAGCCGGTTTTCCGTTCGAAATTACCACCATTGCCGGTAAACGTCTCCGCGACTCGCTGCAAGAAGTGCTTAAAGAAAGAGGAGTGAAGCGCATCATACTTTCGCCTTATGCCAATGGCTATTCCGGTTACATTACCACATACGAAGAGTATCAGGCACAAATTTATGAAGGCGGCCACACTGTATTTGGCGAATGGAGTTTAGCGGCTTTGCAAACCAAGTTTGAGGTATTGGCTAAACAAATGCTTAAACCTAAAGCAGAGCGCCATGTACCGCACGATGCCATACCCCCAGATTTTACGGAAGAAGAACTCAACCACTTTCCGTTTTACAAACGCGCGTGGTACATCCGCCAAGAACTCATCCGCGCGCGCAGAATGGAGCGTAAAGGGGTAGAGTACAACCCTTTTGAATAGCCCCTGTACATAACTTGTTTGGCCAATTAAAAAATACCATTCATTTTGCCACCGTTTTAAAAAGAAAAAATACATGGAAAATCAAGCAAAAGAATTTCAGAATTACGCAGTAAAGCACCACGGCATGAGCAGCATGCACGTAGAAAACTACATCCGCAAAGTATATGGCAAGGGCGATGTGCAAAACCTTACCCGCACTGTAATAGAAGAAAGACAAATGCCATTTAGAGAAGTAGATGTTTTCTCGCGATTAATGATGGATAGAATTATCTTTTTGGGCACAGCTGTAGATGATTATATAGCTGCTATTATACAAGCACAATTGCTTTTTTTGGAAAGCAGCGATAGCCGCAGCGATGTACAAATATACATCAACAGCCCCGGTGGCGAAGTGTATAGCGGTTTGGGTATATATGATACTATGCAATATGTAAACATGGATGTAGCCACTATTTGTACCGGCATGGCGGCTTCTATGGCGGCAGTTATTTTATGTGCCGGAGAAAAAGGAAAGAGAACAGCACTGAAACATGCGCGGGTAATGATTCACCAGCCACTCGGAGGCATAGGCGGCAAAGCAAGCGAAATAGAAATTTCGGTCAACGAAATTCGTAAAATCAAAGACGAATTATACACCATCATTAGCGAACACAGCGGCCAACCGATAGAAAAAGTAGCGGCTGATAGCGACCGCGACTACTGGATGCGTGCACAAGAGGCAAAAGAGTATGGCATGATAGACGAAGTGCTCATTCGCAATAACCGCAAAGACTAACCTTTGTTAGTCCTATTCACATGGTAGATATTTTAGCTATAGGCGCCCACCCCGATGATGTAGAGTTGGGTTGTGCCGGCACCTTGCTCAAACACGTTGCTGCCGGATATAAGGTGGCTATTATAGACCTTACGCAAGGTGAGTTAGGTACTCGCGGCTCTGTTTCACTTCGCCAAAAAGAAGCGGCAGATGCTGCTAAAATTTTAGGCCTTACGGCAAGAGAAAACCTCAAGTTTAAAGACGGTTTTTTTCAAAATGATGAACAGCATCAACTCCAATTAATTCAACTTATCCGTAAGTACAAGCCCACCATTGTTATCGGAAATGCCCACTACGACCGCCACCCCGATCATGGCCGTGCTGCGGCATTAATTCGCGATGCTTGTTTTCTCTCCGGCTTGCAAAAAATAGCTACTAAGCAAGGCGGTAAAACTCAGGCAGCCCATCGCCCCAAAGCCGTGTACCATTACATACAGGCATTGCACCAAACTCCGGATTTTGTGGTGGACATTACTCCGCATTTTGAGCAAAAGCAAAAGGCCATATTGGCATTTAGTTCGCAGTTTTACAGTGCTGATAGTAAAGCTCCCCAAACCTTTATTTCAAGCCCCGAGTTTTTAGAGTTTGTCCGCGCGAGGGCACTTCATTTTGGTGTGCCCATAGGGGTTAAGTATGCTGAAGGGTTTACCGTTAACCGTACATTTGGAGTAAATGATTTAACTCAACTTTTATAGCTTAGACATACTGTGCAAATAAGCTGTACACTACAGAAAAAATGTTAACAACTGCTTTTAGCTTCCGAAAGGTTTAATTACATTTGTGCATTAACCAAAACCCAAAACAAATACGCTCATGAAAAAAGTAATTTTTACACTACTCTCTTGCGGCACTTTTTATTTCGGTGCTGTTGCACAGTATTGTGGCAATTCCGGTCCTTCAGTTTGTACGCCATCAGGCACACTTACTGAGCCGGGTCTTTCTCCTGCTTCTAACGACCTTCCGGCTGTTATTAACACCGTGGCTACTAACACCGTTATTCAATTCAAAAACTTTGACAAATTCGTGTTCGGTGGGCAAGAAGTTACCGTTCAATCATTAAAGTTAGACTCTATAGGCAACTTACCTCAAGGTACTAATGTTTGCTGGGCTACCAACAAATCCAACAACACTTGGGCCAACCAAGAAGATGGCTGCATCAAAGTGACCGGTACCCCAAATGATACTATTGGCCAGTACAAGCTCAAAATTATTGTTACTGCAAATATTGGTGTTCCGATTCAAACTGATGCCGATGCAGCAGGTTTGAAGTACTACGTACGCCTTATCAACCAAGGTGGAAACACTCCGTGTGTTGATACTACTCAAGGTGCCTTCTTGGCATACACTGGCACTGAGCCAAATTGTCCAGTAGGTATCAACGATCCTATCAGCACTATTTCTTCTATGAGCGTAGTACCCAACCCAATGAACTCTTCTGCTGTAGTTTCTTTTGTAAGCGAAAAGACCGCAATTGTAAACGAGCGCATCACCAACTTGTTAGGCAGCACAGTAAGCACCAAAAAAGTTGAAGTGAAAGCAGGTGACAATTCACTGGTAATTAACCGTGGCGAACTGCCAGCAGGTGTATATTTCTACACCATCAGCGAAGGCAAAAACAGCGTAACCCGCAGAATAGTAATCAGCGAGTAATCGGTTGTTGAAAACTTTAGAATTGAAGTCCGCTCACTTTGAGCGGACTTTTTTTGTTTTGGCGTGGCGAATATTCCGCCAGTTTTTATTAACCCTAAACTCAACAAATGAAAAAGGTAATTTTTACACTCTTTGTTTCGTTCACTTCTCTTTCTCTTCTTATTGCTCAGCCCTGTGGCGTTACTTCATCGTGCACCCCAACCGGAGGCCCTGCTACCGGTGGCTTTGGTGATAACAACAACTACCCCTGCATAGTTAAAGGCGAGTACTATGAGTACATCGTACAGTTCAAAATGTTTGAAGTGTTTAACTACTTGGGTACTCAAAACGTAGATAGTGTAGAGTTTGTATCTATCTCTAATTTACCTTGTGGTATCTGCTGGGCAGTTAACCGTGCCGATAAGCGCTATACAAAAAACCAGGATGGTTGTTTACAATTTGCCGGTACATCAAACGATGCCACAGGCCAGTACAAACTGGGCTTATCTTTAAAAGCATGGATAAATGGTGGCGGCCAACCCATTACTGTGCCGGCAGCACTTACCGAGCAGGCAGGCATAAAGCTTTATCTGCGTGTTATTGCTAATGCGCAAAGTGTATGCCCTACATTAGATACCACATCGGCTTTCCAAGGCAATTTAACCGCTGCTACCGGCTGTACAGTAGGTGTTAATGATATGGTTGCTCAGGTAACTGAACTAAATATTGTGCCTAACCCAATGAATACTTCTGCTCAGGTAGAATTTACAGCCATACAAGGTGGCCAAGCTATCGCCAGTGTATTTGATTTGGCAGGTAAACTGGTGCAGCAAACAGAACTGAATGTAGTGCCCGGCCAAAACAGTACTGTAGTAGAAAGAAGGCAGCTACCTGCCGGAGCATATTTCTATGCACTGTCACTTAATGGCACCACTACTACCAAGCATTTCTTTATTGCCGACTAATCTTTTTAGTAACTACTTTTCACAGCCCTTCTCCGTTTTTCGGAGAGGGGCTGTGTATTTATGCACGGAATTTTACCTTTGGTTCAGTATGGCACAACTAAAACCGCAAGAAATTTGGGCAAGTGCTGCAGAGCGGTATCCGGTTTTGATAGATGTATTGGTCAAACTCAAAACCTTTACGCTGCCCGGTTTTGAGGGCATTCCTGTGTACGATGTTTTTCGGTTTTTTATATCAGAAATACGAGCGCACTCGCTTGGCATACGGAGCAAGAGTATTGCGTTTAGTTTCTTTTTGGCACTTTTCCCTGCACTTATATTTGTTTTTGCACTCATACCATACATTCCATACTTCAGCCATTTAGACAAAACAGTGTTTTATTTTTTGAGTCAGGTATTGCCCGATAAACACACGTTTGAATTTATTCAATCGCTATTGAAACCGCTCCTTACCGATTTATCTCAGCGCAGAGGTACCATCCTTATTGGTTCCGTAGTTATGGTGATTATGCTTTCCAGCAACGGAGTAATGGCCATGATGAGTTCGTTTGACAAAAGCTACGAACACTATAAAAAACGGAACGCTTTACACAGCAGGTATGTGGCTCTCAAGATTACTTTTTTATTGCTGGTGTTATTCATTTTTTCCATTGTACTCATTGTAGCCGGGCAAGAGATTTTTAAACTGCTGTTCCAGGCATTAGCCATAAAAAGCAAGTTTACCACAGTGTTGTTGGGTGTGCTACGCTACGTACTGTTGGTGCTCATGTTTTTCTTTGGGCTCTCGCTCATATATTACTACGGCCCCGCAACGCAGAAAAAATATCGGTTCATATCAGCAGGAGCCACTGTGGCCACCTTGTTATCGCTACTGGTATCTGTTGGCTTTTCGTATTGGGTAAGCAATTTCAATAAGCTGAATGTGGTGTTTGGCTCCATTGGTACCATTATGCTGCTCATGATTTGGTTAAACATCAACTCCTTTATTTTGCTTATCGGTTACGAAATTAACGCCAGTATATTTTACAACAGCACTTTGCGTACCAAAGAGTTAGAAGTTAAAGAGGTGTAATGCATCGCAAATGCAGCAAAATTCATCTTAAAAAGCATAAACAGATTTTGTAAGCCAACATAAACGGTGTTTATTCGTTTCACGATTCATAAAAGTTTTAGAGGTTAATAATGGCAGTAAAAAAAGATAATGAACAGAGTTGCTCGTTTTGCGGACGCAAAAAGCGCGATACCCAAATTCTGATTTCAGGCATAGAAGGACACATTTGCGAAAACTGTGTGCAGCAGGCGCAGCACATTATTGATGAAGAATTATTTCAGAAACAAAAGAAGTTTCAGTTCAATTTACCACAAACCGTTAAACCCATAGATATAAAACGGTTTTTAGATACATACGTAGTAGGGCAGGACGATGCCAAAAAGTATTTAAGCGTAGCGGTGTACAACCATTACAAGCGGCTCAATCAAACCAAAAACGATGATGTAGAAATTGAAAAAAGCAACATTGTAATGGTGGGGCAAACGGGCACCGGAAAAACACTTTTGGCGCGTACAATTGCTAAGTATCTCAACGTACCTTTTGCTATTGTGGATGCTACAGTGTTTACAGAGGCCGGCTATGTTGGAGAAGATGTGGAGAGCATACTCTCTCGCTTATTGCAAGTCTGCAACTACGATGTAAATGCTGCTCAACACGGCATTATATATATAGATGAAATTGATAAAGTAGCCCGCAAGGGCGATAATCCATCCATCACACGCGATGTGAGTGGCGAAGGCGTACAGCAAGCCATGCTAAAGTTGCTGGAAGGTGCCGAAGTATTAGTGCCGCCACAAGGCGGTCGCAAGCACCCAGAGCAAAAATTAGTGAAAGTAGATACCTCAAATATTTTGTTTATATGTGGTGGCGCCTTTGAAGGTATAGACCGCATTATTGCTAACCGGATGAATCAGAGCAAGGTGGGCTTTAAGAAACGCAACGAGCGCGATAAGGTAGATGACCAAAATTTTTTGCAGTACGTGGCTCCACACGATTTGCGCACCTTTGGTTTAATACCCGAATTAATTGGACGATTACCGGTGTTAGTTCATTTAGATCCGTTAGATGCTACTACACTCCGCGCCATACTCACCGAGCCCAAGAATGCGCTACTCAAACAGTACAAAAAAATATTTAAGGCCGATGGCATTAATCTCAGTTTTGATGAGGAAGCCATAGATTACATTGTAGAAAAAGCCGTAGAATTTAAACTGGGTGCCCGTGGACTACGCTCTATTTGTGAGGCAATAATGAATGATGCTATGTTTGAGTTGCCTTCACAGCAGAGCATTAAAACCTTCAACATCAGCCGCGATTTTGTGGAAATGCGCATGGATAAAATGGCCGTTAGCCGTTTAAAAGCTGCGTAACCTAGAAAGAAAAAACGCCCGCCCCCTCACGAATAAGTACAGCTTCATCGCTAGTGTAGTCTATGATGGTAGAGGGTACATTGCCGCCCACTCCGCCATCTATCACAATGTCCACCAGTTTTTCATATACTTCAAAAATTTCATCCGGGTCGGTAATGTACTCCAACACGGTATCTGTGTTTTTGATGGAAGCAGATAGAATGGGAGCCCCCAACTCATCTACTATGGCCCGCGCAATAGGGTTATCGGGTACGCGGATGCCTATGGTCTTTTTGTTGTATCCAAAAATTTTGGAGAGATGGTGATTTCCATTTAAAATAAAAGTGTAAGGCCCCGGTAAGCAGCGTTTCATCAGTTTATATACCGGAGTAGGTACATTTGTAGTAAAGTCGCTAATGTGGCTGAGGTCGTAACATACTATAGAAAAGTTGGCCTTGTTGGGTTTTACTTCTTTTAGTTTGCACACTTTTTCGTAGGCCTCCGGGTGAGTCAAATCGCAACCGAGGGTATAAACGGTATCGGTGGGGTAAATAATTACTCCTCCCTTTTTGAGGCAGTTGACCACTTGCCAAATCAGGCGGTCGTCAATATTGTCTGGGTTAATGCGGAGTAGCACTTTATATTTTTTCGGGTTCGTAATTTCTAAGTCGCTCTTTCAAGTAGTCGGGCATAGCCACACTTTGGTTCGTGGCATAATCAAACAAAACCATAGTGGCATAACCGGTGGTGGTTAGCTGCTCTTCGCCATTTACCACACTGGTAATCATGTAGCTGGTTTCAAAACTTTTGTTGCCTATGCGGCTTACCCGCACATACACATAAGTTGGGTTTGGAAAAACCACCGGCTTAAGGTAATCAATATGCGCATTGGCGAGTATGGCACCAATCTCTTTCCAGTTCCATTGACACGCCTCATGAAAATAATACACCCTTGCCTGCTCAAAATAAGTGAGGTACACCGCGTTATTCACATGGCGCATTTCGTCCATATCGCTCCAACGGATATCTAACTTCATTTTGAACCGAAATTTCTTCTTTTCTTCTTCCAGGTTGATGTGAGGCATGTTTTGTTTTTTCAGCGGGCGAATGTATAGCAAACAACCGAGAACAGCAGTAGGTTTTTGATGCTAAATATTGGCACTTTAAAAAGGTCGTTTACTTTCGGGTGCATGAAACTCTCCTTACTTGTTACAGCAACCGCAATGGTGTGTGTAATATCTTGCAAAAAGCCCTGTGCAAATTGCGAATCGCAGCCGGTATGGAATGACAGTACGGTGTATTCAAAAAACACAGTTGTTTTTTATGGAAATGAGTGCTACACTGCCTTGAAGGATAGCGCTACAGCCATACCCGGTGAGTGGGGCAAGTTGGGTAACTACGATTGGGTGTCATGCAATACCTTCTGATTTTTTGCTTACTCGCATCTTTTGCTACCACTGGTCAGGTAGTGCCAATACCTCACGCACACTCGCACAACGACTATCTGCGGCATCCTCCTCTTGATTTAGCGCTCCAAAACGGCTTTACCAGCATAGAAGTAGATGTGTACCTGCATCGCGGTAAGCTGAAGGTATCGCATATCCCTGTAGGGCTTTTTGCCAAAAAAACTATAGAGCAATTGTATCTGGAGCCATTGCAAAAAATTGTGGAGCGTAATGGGGGTACAGTTTATGCCGGTTACCCCGTACAGTTGATATTGATGATAGACATTAAAGGTAACGGGGCTGAGGTTTATACTAAACTGAAACAGGTACTGGCCAAATACCGAAACATTTTGAGTACTTACCAAAACGGGGTAGAGGTGAAGCCCGGAGCAGTGCAGGTGTTACTATCGGGTAGTGTGCCGGTTAACGAAGTGGCAACTGACACTTTTGGGTTAGCAACCATTGATGCCAGATTTTCAGCAATGGAAGATACTATATACAGTAAATGGGTAACCCGATACAGCAGCGCTTGGCACAAGTATTTTGAATGGAGTGGTAAAGGAGAGATGCCGCAAGAGCAGCAATTGTTACTGACCAAATGGGTAAAAAAAGCCCACCAACAGCAAAAACAGATTCGTTTTTATCATATATCTGATAAGCCAAGGGTTTGGAAGGTGTTGTTGGATAATGGTGTAGATTGGATAAATACAGACAAACCGGCAAGGTTTCGCCACTTTTTTATGCACGAATACCGGAGATAGCCCCTTGGGCTGCCAACTTTTTTCACAATTTCTTCATCTTAAGGTTCTAAATTAACGTTTTTCATAAATCCGATTATATTTGGCGCTCCTAAATCCCCTGTTTACACAATGAAGAAAATTTTATCTTCTGTATCCGCTTTGCTACTATTTGTTTTGGCAGCAAATGCTCAGTTGGTCGTTAACTCTACTCAAACTGCCACCCAGTTAGCTCAAATTCTTGCTGGCAGCGGTGTGGCGGTTAGTAATGCTACACTAAATTGTGGCCCTAACGGTGCCGGTAGTTTTACTAATGGTAATACCACTAACTTAGGTATTAATTCCGGTGTAGTACTAACTACCGGCAATGCTACCTCTATACCACAAGCGGCAACTGCATTTGCCTCTATTGATAATTCCAACACCGGTGATGCCGATTTGAACTTGATTTCAAACGCAGCCACTCAAGATAAGTGTTTGCTCACTTTTAACATAGTGCCAGCCGGTAATTCTCTTTCTTTCCAATACGTGTTTGGTTCAGAGGAATATCCGGAGTTTGTTTGCTCTCAGTTTAACGATGTATTCGGGTTTTTTGTAACAGGCCCCAACCCGGGCGGTGGTGCATACAATGCTGCTAACATTGCATTTATACCCGGTACAAATACTACAGTATCTATCAACACCGTTAACTCGGGTACGCCCGGCTCTGGCTACACAGCAGCTGGTTGCCAGTCTTTAGCATACTCGGGTTTTTATGTTAACAACACCGGCTCTACTATAGTTTATGATGGTTTTACTACGGTGTTCACTGCTTCAATTGCAGTTGTGCCTTGTGCTACTTACACCTTTAAACTGGCCATTGCTGATGCGGGTGATGGTGTTTATGATTCCGGTGTATTTATTCAATCTAACTCATTCTCATCAGTAGGTACTACTGTTGCTGCCTCTTACGACCCAGGTTTCACTACAGCTTTTGAGGGATGTACTAATGGTTATTTCACGGTTACGTTACCACAAGCGGCTACCACTTCGGCTGCGATTAACTACACCCTTACAGGCACTGCACAAAACGGTACGGATTACGTTTCTCTACCCGGTACTGTTTTCGTAAACCCCGGTAGTACTACTGCTGTTGTTACCGTACAACCATTAGCCGATGGCAGCACTGAAGGATTGGAGAGCGTAACGATGAATTTGACCAACCCATGCGATGGCTCTATTCTAACTTCAGCAACTTTAAATATTAATGACGTAACTAACACAGCGGCTACTGCCACACCATCTAGCATTTGTGCAGGTCAAACGGTTCAACTTAACGCTACGGGGCAGGGCACGTATTCGTGGTCTGCATCCTCGGGTTCCGTCAGCAATCCGAGTATAGCTAATCCTACAGCACAGCCATCTACTACTACAACATATACCGTTACTACCACTTTTGGTAGCTGTGTAAATACGGCATCTACTACAGTAAACGTTACTTCGGTAAGTTTAACTTCTGCTATTTCACCCACCACTGCCGTATGTCCGGGTAGTACAGTCAGTTTATCATCTCAGTTAACCGGTGGAACCGGCTCCATTACATATGGATGGTCAGGAGGCACAGTGGCTAACCCTACCTCACAAAATACTACTGCAACTCCGGGAGCAACTACTACTTATACCGTAACTGCTTCTGATGCTAATGGTTGTACCGCTTCAAGCACTGTTACCGCCAACGTTCACGCGGCACCACAACCAAGTTTGGGTTCCAACCAAAATTATTGCCCGGATGTAGCTACTTCAGCCACACTTACACCAGCCGGTGGCCCATATCAAGGTTATTCATGGACACCAGCGTCAACTGATCCAAGCATTACAGTAACCACTTCGGGTACCTACTCGGTGACGGTTACCGATGCCAATGGTTGTACCGGATCTTCATCGGTTGTTGTTACTTTTTATCCGCAAACACAAGCTCCACTTAATGATGACGCTATATGTTCCGGACAGTCTGTAACTCTTAATACTGTTGGTGGATTGAGTGGAATACTTTGGAGCAATGGCTCTAATGCCACTAGCATTACTGTAAATACTCCCGGAGATTATTCTTACACGGCTACAGACGGAAACGGATGTCCAGTAGTATCAGACACAGCAACAATAGTAAGCGTAACGCCACCTGTAGTTAATTTAACTGCAGCACCCGATACCATTTGTGCGGGAGCAAGTACTACTTTAAATGCTAATGCTTCTGGAAATAGTATCACTTATCTTTGGAGCCCGGGAAATGAAGTTACTGCAACCATAAGTGCAAGTACTCCCGGCCAATACGTGGTAGAGGTAACAGATGCTACTTTGTGCAAAACCTATGACACTATTCAAATTTATCAGTACACCCACCCACCTGTGTTATTGAATAACGACACTACAGTTTGTGCAGGTGTAAGTGTGGTAGTAAGCCCAAGCGGAGCACCTTATGTGTCATACAACTGGAGCAATACACTAACCACGCCAACCATCACTGTTAGTGCGGCCGGCAATTATACCGTAACTGTGAATGATGGTAATTGCGATTATGTGTCGGATGTATTTACGTTGAGCAATCATCAAACAGCAACACCACAGGCATTTAGTGATACTACGGTATGTGCCGGTGAGCCGGTTACTCTAACTGTAGAGCCAAATTACAGCAATTATGGATGGAGCAATGGAGTGCCCGGCACGCAAATTACCGTAACCAATGCAGGTACTTATACCTGCACGGCCACCGATAACAACGGATGCTCTGTTACCTCTACCAATGCAGTTGTTACACATACCTCATTACCGGTTCCTAATATTGTAGCATCTCCGGCTGCAATCTGTATTGGACAGGGGGCTTCTACGCTTAATGCCGGCAGTGAAACGGGTGTTACTTACACTTGGACTCCCGGAGGAGCAGGAAACACCATCCAAGTTACAACTCCTGGTTTCTACAGCGTTGTAGCTATTCGCAATGGTTGTTTTGGTTATGATACATTAGAAATTTTTGCATCTGATACTCCACTACTTAACTTACCACCCGATGTAAAAACCTGTTGCCAAAGTGTAACGTTAGACCCGGCTCCCGGGCTAAACTATACTTTCCAGTGGAGCGATAACTCTACCGGTACAACACTTGCAATTACTTCTACCAATAACACAAGTGTTATATATTCAGTTACCGCTACCAATAGTGCAGGGTGTACGGCTGCTGACCAAACTTCGGTACAAATTAAGTGTATAGAGGCCGCTGCTATTGCAGTTCCAGACACCATTATGTTTGGAGATAGCTCACAGCTGAATGTTTCCACAGCTTACCAAGGTAATTTTGGTTATGTATGGAGCCCTTCAACTGGGCTAAGCAATAATGGCGTAGCTGACCCTAAGGCCTCACCTGATCAAAATGTTACCTACACCGTTATTGTTACTGATATTGATGACCAGTGTATTGATACTGCTCAAATTTCTATAGTAGTGTTAAGCCCGGGTATAGCTATTCCTAACGCCTTTACACCAAACGGAGATGGACGTAACGACCTCTTCTTCCCCGTAAATGTTATGGGCGACAAAACGATTACTTCATTTAGAGTGTACAACCGTTGGGGTGCTGTAGTGCACGATAGCTTAAACGGATGGGATGGTAAGTTTGATGGTAAGGATCAGCCAGCCGGCACCTTCTTGTATTATCTGGTTGTACGTGGGTTAAGTACCACTAATCCGGGTACTTATGAGGATAAAAGCTATACCGGTTCATTTACTTTATTGAGATAGTTTAACCTGAAATCTACTTTAGAAAGTGCCTCTCCCTCCCGAGAGGCATTTTTATTTGGATGGGCCATAAAACAATAACTTATCCACTACTTAACATGGGGTTCTTGGGCGGGTGATTTATTGCTTTACATTTGCCGCTCTTTATGCGGAAACTACTACTCTTAGCCCTGCTGTATATCCCTGCGGCACTATTGGCACAAAATACTATTACAGGAATTATCTTAGAAGAAACCAGTACAGAACCTGCAGCTAATGCTACAGTCATTTTTACCGGTGCCGATACAGTTATCACTTCGTTGACCAATAACGAAGGAAAGTTTACGCAAAACCTACCAGCCGGAGCTTACAAGATAGAATTGCAGGTAGGTAGCGAAAAATTTTTGTTGAATGAATCTGTGCAGGCAGATAAGTGGTTAACGAATACCGGGGTAGTTTTTTACAAAAAAATGGATTTGGAGGACGATAGACAAAACACAGAAAATATTCCGGTGGTTGATGCTTCGGACGTAGATGGAAAAGATGGCAGTGGGCAAAATGTGAGTAGTGCACTCAATGCCAGTAGAGACCCATTTGTATCGCAAGCATCATTTGTGTTTAGCTCCGCACGATTTAGAATTCGTGGTTATGAGCCGGAGAACTTTGTAACATACATTAATGGATTACCAATGAACGATGTGGACGATGGAGGTACCGTATGGGCGCAATGGTCAGGGTTAAACAATGTGATGTGGAATCGCGATAACACTGTAGGCCTGCAGCCCACCACATTTGCTTACGGAGGGGTTGGAGGTGCCAACTCATTTGATACTCGCGCCAGCAAGCAACGCAAACAGTTGCAACTTTCGTATGCCACTACTAACCGCAATTTCCGCCATCGGCTAATGGCTACTTACAGCACAGGTATAATTAAGGGGTGGGCTGTATCGGTTTCGGCTTCACGCAGATGGGCCGCAGAAGGATATGTGCCGGGTACATTTTTTGACGGATACTCTTACTTTTTTGCGGTAGAAAAAATAATTCGTAAGCACTCTATAGCGCTTACCGTTTTTGGTGCGCCAACCCGTAATGGTCGCAACACATCATCTACCCAAGAGGCCTACGATTTGGCCGGAAGCAATTACTATAACCCGCTATGGGGTTATCAAAACGGACGCAAGAGAAATAGCAGCATTGCTACCACGCACATGCCGGTTTTTATTTTAACTCACGAAACAGAAATTGCGGATAAAACGAATATTGAAACTTCAGCCGGTTTTACCTTTGGCAAACGAACCATTACCGGCATTGACTGGAACAATGCCCCAGACCCGCGCCCTGATTACTATCGCTACCTTCCTTCGTTTGTAGGCGATACATTAGTTAAGGCAATGGCTGAAAAAGAGTGGAGAGAAAATGAAGATGTTCGGCAAATTGACTGGACAAAATTGTATGAAGCTAATTACACCAGCTTTGAAGTTATTGATAGTGTAGATGGCATTGCCGGTAACACGGTAAGTGGCAAAAGAGCACGCTACATTATTGAGGGCAGAACCCAAGATACCAAGAAGTTTAATCTGGCTTCCACCGTAAACCATACTTTTACGGATAATATTTCTCTGTCAGGTGGCTTAACTTACCAATGGCAAAATGTTTTAAACTATAAAACTGTAGTTGATTTGCTTGGTGCAGATTTTTATCTGGATGTCAATCAATTTGCAGAGCGCGATTTTCCGGATAGCATCAGCATGTCGCAAAACGATTTGAATAATCCCAACCGTATTTTGAAAGAAGGCGATAAATGGGGATATAATTACAACGCCAACATTCACCGCGGTGCCTTGTGGGCAGTACCTTACTTCCGCTTTAGCCATTTTGATTTTTACATAGGAACGGAACTTTCTTACACCGCCTTTTGGCGCAAAGGCAATGTGCGCAATGGGTTGTTTCCCACCAACAGTTTCGGCAATTCAGAGGTACAGCAGTTTTTTAACTATGCCTTTAAGGCCGGCATGACCGGAAAAATAAATGGTAGAAATTATGTGTTTCTTAACGGAACTTACTTGACCCGTGCACCGTATTTTGATAACTCTTTTGTTTCTATCCGCACTCGCAATGAAGTGGCTAATAACCTACAAAGCGAGCAAATTTTTGGCGGTGAAATTGGCTACCGCCACGTAGCTCCACGCATTAAAATAAAAGCAGATTTTTTCTTTACTCAGTTTAACAACCAAACACAAACAATCCCTTTTTATAGCGATTTGTACCGCACCTTCATTAACTACACCCTTACTAATATGGACACCCGCCATTGGGGCTTTGAAGCCGGTGCCGAGGTTAAGGTGTATCGTGGATTTAGTTTTGTTACTGCTTTTAGTGCCGGGCGCTATCAATACACCGATAGAATGTTGGCCACCGTTACACAAGATAACAGCGCAGAAGTACGCAATACAGAAACCGTGTACAGCAAAGGATTTAATGTGGGTGGCACGCCACAACTTGCTTATACATTTGGCATTAACTACCGCGACCCCAAGTTTTGGTTTATCAATGTAAACTTTAACTACTATGATTGGATGTGGCTCAACTTTAACCCGGTGCGCAGAACCATAGATGCTATAGATGGTTTAGATCAACAATCAGAGGACTATAAAACTATTTTTAATCAAAACCGTTTGAAGGGTCAATTTACGATGGATATGTTTGCCGGATATTCTTGGTTAATGAACAAGCAGTTTCCGAATATGAAAAAGCGCTATTTCATGGTGTTTAATGTGGGAATCAACAACATCACAAACAACAAGCAATTTGTAACCGGTGGATTTGAGCAATTAAGGTTTGATTTTAATGGCGGCAATGCCAACAAGTTTGCTCCGCGTTATTTTTATATGTTGGGTACTACTTATTTTATCAATGTAGCATTCAGAATGCAGTAAATTTCAAAAACAAAGTTCAATTTTAAAACATACGGCAATAGATATGAAAAAAATACTTAACACAATAGTAGCTTTAGCTTTACTCACCAGTATTTCTTCTTGTGTAAAAGAGAAGTACGATTCTCCGCCAGAGTTTGGTGTAGATCCAGATGTTACTGCAAACTTTAGTATTGATTCTGTAAAAGGGCGCTCAAACGGTCAGAACTATCAGTTTCAAGAAGAATTGGTGATAAAAGGGGTGGTAGTAGCCAACGATAAAGGCGGAAACGTATATCAAAACATTATTATTGAAGATAGTACCGGTGGTATTTCAGTACGCATCGATCGCACTAGTTTGTATGCCGATTATCCTGTAGGTCGCAGAGTGTTTATTAAACTAAAAGGTTTATGGGTTGGTACCTATGCAGGGCTGTATCAGATAGGCGGGTACATCAGCGAAACCAACTCACTGCAACCTATTTCCTCTTCGTTAGTAGATAGATATATTTTGAAAGGTGTTTGGGGCTTACCGGTTGTGCCTCTGGCTATTAACATCAACCAGCTGAATAATAGCTACCAAAACCGTTTGATAGAGCTAAACGGTGTAGAGTTTGCGCTCACCGACATTGATAAAACGTATGCCGATGGCTACAATAAAGGTTCTCTAAACCGCAACCTGAAAGACTGCAATGGGGGAACTATCATTGTGCGAACCAGTGGCTACGCTAATTTTGCCAACAGCAAAACACCTTCCGGCAACGGTAAGTTAGTAGCGGTGTATAGCGTGTTCAATACCACCGGCCAACTTATTATTCGCGATTTAGATGATGTGAAGTTAGATACGGTACGCTGCGGTGGAGTAGTAACTGCAAGCGATGGCATTATGGGTGTACGCCAATTATGGAGCGGATCAGATGTGGTAATGCCCACCGGCAAAAAAATATCGGGCATTGTAATTTCGGATAATGTAAATGCCAACTGCGATCCTAAAAATTTAGTAATACAAGATAGCACCGGTGGTGTGGTGGTGCGCTTTACGGCCAACCACTCGTTTCTTGTTGGCGATTCTGTAGAGGTAGATGTAAGCGGACTTACCCTAACCAGTTACAATGGTCTGTTAGAGTTTTTGAATACTCCGGCAAGTGCTTGTACCAAAAAAGGAACTGGTGTTGTTACACCGCGTGTAGCCACCGTGCAGCAGGTATTGGCCAATGCAGATTTGTGGGAGTCCACGCTCATCACCATACAAACTGCCAGCATCAGCGGCTCCGGCACTACATGGAGCGGTACAAAAAGCATTACTGATGCCACAGGCAGCGTAAACCATTATACTCGCACACAAGCTACATTTAGCGGCAGTACTTTGCCCAGCGGTAACAAATCGTTTACCGGAGTATTAGGCGATTTTAACGGTGCGCAGTTGCAGATACGCACCCTCAGCGATGTGCAATAGAAATTAGCTGGCACTTGGGTTTGTTAACAGTGTTTAATCGGTGTGTGAATCAGACAATTAGTTTTTCTTAGCACCCGATTCATGCTTGACCAACACAAATTCCCCGAAATAGAAAACCTTGAGCTACTGGCTAAGCAGGTAGTAGAGGGTTTTATTATTGGGCTGCACAAATCACCATTCTACGGCTTTTCGGTAGAGTTTGCAGAGCACCGGCTATACAACCCCGGTGAAAGTACCCGCCACTTAGATTGGAAAGTTTATGCCCGCACAGGCAAAATGTTTGTAAAGCGGTACGAGGAAGAAACCAATCTTCGCTGCCAATTGGTAATAGATGCTTCGTCATCTATGTATTTTCCAAAAGAAGAAAGTAAACTAAACAAGCTGCAATTTTCGGTTTATTCCGTTGCTGCGCTCATTCACCTGCTCAAGCGCCAGCGCGATGCTGCCGGGCTGAGTATTTTTACGGATAAGGTACTCTTTAATTCTGCTGCAAAGAGCAGCACAACGCACCATCATTTGTTGTATGCTCAATTAGAAAATTTGCTCCGGCAAAGTCCGCTTAATGTGACCACCAACGCGGCAAAATCTTTGCACGAGATTGCAGAAACTACTCACCAACGGAGTATGATTATTCTGTTTAGCGATATGTTTGACAATATGGATGCGCAAAGCAGCGATGACCTTTTTAGTGCATTGCAACATTTACGTTACAATAAACACGAGGTGATTCTTTTTCATGTGGTGGATAAAGACAAGGAGTTGGATTTTGCCTTTGAGAATCGCCCATACAAGTTTATTGACATGGAAAGTGGTGACGAGGTAAAACTCCACAGTCATGAGGTAAAAGATTATTACGTGGAGCAAATGAAGAAGTTTGAAACTGCCTTAAAGCTACGTTGCGGGCAGTTTAAAATTGATTTTGTGGAAGCGGATATCAATCAAGATTTCAGGCAAGTTTTACTTCCGTTTTTGACTAAGCGTAGCAAGCTGTTTTAAAGTAGCTACAGTATGCTGTGGATAACCGTATCCACATTCTAAAAACTTTAGTTTTGTTCGTAAACGTATCAAAAGCCACAGTTGGTGAAAAAAATATTTAATAAAATATTACTGTATAATGTACTCATTGCCTTAGGTATTGTGGTGGTGTTGTTGTTAATTGTACAGTGGAGTTTGAAATCTTACACGCGCCATGGCGAAAGCATATCTGTACCCAACTTAAAGGGGATGACTTTTGAGCAGGTAAAAACGGTTTTAGCCGACAACAACTTAGAGTGGCAGGTGATGGATTCTGTTTTTGATCTCAACAAGCCACCAATGAGTGTAGTAGATCAAAATCCAAAAGCTAATTCACACGTAAAACAAGGCAGAACAATATATCTCACTATCAACGCCACCACTGCCCCCACTACAGAGCTTCCTGATTTAATTGGGCGCAGCTCCTATAAATTTGCAAAAATGCAGTTAGAGAGTTTTGGGTTTAAAGTAGGCGAACCCATCTATAAACCCGACCCGCACAAAGATGCTGTAATTGGTCTTTTGGTGAATGGCAAGCCCACCACTAAAAAGATGAAAGTAACCAAGGGAAGTACCGTTACTTTAATTTTAGGTGACGGGTTAGGTAATAGCCGCATGAGCGTGCCGTATCTGATTGGGTTGCGCTACGATGAGGCCGAGTTTAAACTCAAAGGATATTCGCTCAACGTGGGTGCAGTAGTTGTAGCTGATGGTGTTCAAGACACCGCAGGAGCAGTTATATACAAACAGTTTCCGGAATACGGCAGCGGCAACAGTATCCGCATTGGCGAGCCAATTGACCTATGGCTAGATAAGTCATTGCCTGCCGGAATTACTGTACAGCCGGAATTGTATGATATGATGGATAGTATTCCCGGCCAATAATTTTCTTTTCGTTACGTTTGTGCATTCATGAAATACTACATACTTATTTTTACTATTCTTTTTAGTCATGCAGTTGCATTTTCGCAGCAGGAGCAGCTAACTCCACTTACCGCCAATGCTCCGCTTTACCACTCTACCATTGGCAAAAACAAGCACAAATACCTTATTGATAAGGGAAATATTGTGGTGAAAACCGATACGTTATCGCTACCTTTCATGGACGATTTTTCTAAACCGGGTACCATACGTAGTTACAAATGGGTTGAAAACCACATTACCGATACTTTTTTCAATGTTATTGGCCCATGCTTAATACCTGAGGGAATAACCACCACCGCTACAGTAATGCTTACAGATACCGCTTACACTTATACGTACGATACACTCAACCAAAAAATAGATTCTGTAGCTAAACCGGCAGTAGCTTACACGTTTTTTGGACCATCATCAAACAACTGTTTTGCCGCTAACCCTCAAACTATTTACTTGTGGCCACCTTACATGCGGTACACTTTTGATAGTACCGGAAAAGCCATAGACAGTGTGTTTGTAAACTCACCAGCACAAAACATAGATTTTGCCCCCGTGGTTTACTTTGCAGATGGCGAGCCGGGTACTTTATGGTTTGATAACTACGCTTGGCGAAACAATACTTTTCCGGTAAACCCACCTACTATTGGAGTAGCTACCTTAGATGGATTAAATGAATATGGCCTGCCATATAACAATAGTACCAACAACACTTATGGCGATGCTGATAAACTCACTTCAAAGCCCATTAATCTGCAAGGTCTTAGTGAGGCCGATTCGGTTTACCTCAGTTTTCTTTATCAACCCAAAGGGTTAGGCGAAGCTCCAGATTTGCAAGACTCTCTCTTGGTTTCTTTTAGAGATATTGGTGGTGTGTGGTACGATGTGTGGGCTCGCCCGGGATACCAGGTATTCAGCAACGATTCACTTACGTTTAAGCAGGTGTTTGTAAAAGTGCCGGACAGGCCACTGTTCAATACGTTTTTTCATCCCTTGTTTCAGTTTCGTATTCGCAACAAAGCATCGTTGTACGGTATGCTTGACCATTGGCATATCGATTACGTAAAGTTTGATAAAAACCGAAGCGCAACCGACACTATCATAAATGATGTTTCGTTTGTATATGATTTTCCAACGGTGCTCAAAAATTTTACTCAAATGCCTGCTGACCACTTCAATCCGCCATCCGATTTGGCGGATAGCATCAGCATACAAATCAATAACCTATCGCCTGCGGCATTTACTAACCCACCGGCCACTAATTTTACTAAAGGAGCTCAGCAACTTTACCCTGCCCAGGCAGTAGTACTCAATTACAACACGCAGACTTTTAATGCCACACCCGAATACAACGTACAGTTTTCGCCAAGCAGTGAGTACAGCATTGCAACGGGTGGATTTCCGGTAGATAGTTTTGTGCTGCAGTCAGAGTTGTTTATCACTCCAAACGATACCCGTAAAGTAAACGATACACTGCGCCAGCCACAGTTGTTTTCAAGTTATTTGGCGTATGACGATGGCAGTGCAGAAGTTGCTTACGGATTATCAGGTTTAGGTATTAAAAAATTTGCTTATGAATTTACTACTCCTCAGCCCGATACATTAGTTGGTTTTCAAGTCATGTTTACTCAAGTTGACCAAAAAGTAAATGATTTAGTGTTTAACTATCAAATATGGGATAGTATTACTATGAATAATCCTACTGCTATAGACACACCTATTTATGTGGTAGAAAATAAAAAGCCGGTTTACATAGATTCAGTAAATGGTTTTTACACCTATATTTTAGATACACCTATCATAGCGCCATCGCGCATTTATTTTGGTTGGACACAAGAAGATACCCGCAGTTTGCAGGTGGGTTACGATTTGAATAGCAAGCTCGGCCATGCACACATGTATGCCTATAAAAACAGCACATGGTCGCCTACACAAATCACCTTGAAAGGTTCCCCAATGATTCGGCTCATTTATGATTCAAATTTTTGGGGCTTTGGAACTAGCGTGATGGATTTGACTAAACAATTAGAAGTAAATCTTTACCCCAACCCGGCCGTAGATTATTTGAGTATTGATGTAAATGCACAAAACATAAGAGTAGAAGTTTGGAGCATCATGGGTCAGTTACTGATGAATACCTCAGAGAGATTACTGCCTATACAAACACTTTCATCCGGCATTTATTTGGTGAAAATTGTAGATGCAAATAGCGGAAAGTTTGCGGTGCAAAAATTTATCAAACAGTAGTTTATGGCGGTTGTTTTGTTTGATGGTGTTTGCAATTTATGCAATGGGTCGGTCAACTGGCTGATAGATCACGATAAAAAAAATGTTTTGCAGTTTGCCTCTCTACAATCGGAGTATGGGCAGCAAACGATTGGTAAACTCGGTTTGCAAGGCAGCTATTTAGATACCATGGTGCTGGTAGATGGCGAAAATTACTACGTGCGCTCTACCGCCATACTGCACATGCTTAGATTGATGGGTGGTATTTACAGCATGGCTTTTGTGTTTGTAATCATTCCGGCATTTATCCGCGATGCTTGCTACAACTTTATTGCGCGTAACCGCTACCGTTGGTTTGGTAAGCAAGAGGCCTGCCGCATACCCACACCCGAACTAAAAGCAAAGTTTTTAGGATAATGAAGAAGTTGTTCCTTTTACTCTTGGTGCTTGTGGTGTTTGCTGCACTTTATGGTGGTTATACTGTTTTTCAACAACCCAATACGAGCAACACTAAAGCGGTAGTTATCAAGATAAAAACCGGCTCTACCTATAATGATTTATTGAATCTTTTGCGAGAAAAAAAACTGCTTAAAAATGAAATGAGTTTTGAACTGGTAAGCCGGTACAAAAAGTATAACGAACGCATTAAACCCGGCAATTATGTATTTTCTCCGGGCATGAACAACCGACAGATGGTGAATATGCTGAAAGCTGGATTGCAAGTACCCGTAAAATTAGTGGTATACAACATACGTACTAAAGAAGATTTTGCTGGCTTAGTAGGTCGTACATTAGAGTTAGACTCTAACGAAGTACTTGAAAATCTCAACCACAAAACTTTTTGTGACAGTTTGCATTGTAATACGGATAACATATTGAGTTTTTTTATTGCTGATAACTACGAGTTTTATTGGGATAAACAGAATACGGACATGCAAAAATTTATGGAAGTTATGCGTGATGCCAACGAAAATTTTTGGACAGAAGAACGACTCAAAAGAGCAGAGCAACTAAATTTTACAAAAACACAAGTAGTTACGCTGGCATCTATTGTAGAGAAGGAGGTGATTTTTGATAAAGAGATGACCACTGTAGCCGGTGTATATCTCAACCGCTTAAACATTGGCATGCCTTTGCAAGCTGACCCTACATTAGTTTTCGCCACCCGCGATTTTGACACTCGCAGAGTAACTAATTACCACAAAGAATTTGATTCTCCTTACAATACTTACAAATATGCCGGCCTGCCACCCGGGCCTATTTGCATACCCCGCAAAAAATCTATTGATGCAGTGCTGAATGCCGATGAGCACAACTACCTCTATTTTTGCGCCAATCCTGACATGAGCGGCTATTCTATTTTCTCCGAAAACTATGAGCAACAAATGAAGGTTGCGGCCATGTATCGTAAAAAGTTAAACGCTATGCACATTCATTAAGGTGCTTTGCTCACCTTGTGTTTTGCTATTCGCCAGCCATAAGTTAACCAAATGTGCGCTTTGCCTTTTATGAGCCACGAGGAGCCAAATGCCCATAAGGCAATAGTTTCAAAAATAAAGATTGGGGGACACTGATTTAAGATTGGATACTTCTGCGCATCTGCAATTTTGAATTGTTCTAAAAGAAAGTAGATGATAATGATAATTATACTAATGACTATTGCTTTGCCGCATGCGCGATAAACACCGTGTAATTTTATTCTCTTTTCTGTCAAAGGGCCTTTGTATATTGTAAATTTTTCATGTGAAATAAACGCTAATAATGCAAAAAATAGCACTGCAGAACAGTAATGTATATACCGGAATGCTTCAGGAAAAACTGACTTATATGAACAGGTGTGGCAGGTATCAATCCAAGTTTCAGAAAACTTTGTTGGAAAAAATGCTACACCAAGGGCTAAAAAGCCGGCTATGTTGGTCAGTACATTTTCACTTACTCTTTCATTAGGTTCTTTAGGATACCCGGTATAAGAAACAAGAAACAATGCAATAGAACACAAAATACCAATAAACACATTTCGTAGTGGGGTGTAATAATATGCGCTGATAGATTCTTGCACCTCGCCACAAGCGCCAAATAGCGACCATGCAGCCAGTATAATGGGCAATAAAATACCCAACCAACCCAGCAATTGCCGCAATGTTAGATAGTGAATGGATTCCGGCAATTTCTTTTTGTTTTCGTTGGTATGGTTCATGCCAATAGTTTCCCCTAATGTATAAGTTAATTTTTATGTTTTTGCTAAAGTTGCATAACCAAGGGTTCGCTTTACATTCGCCCCATGTTTTCAAAACAGGGAGATAATAACCCCGAAGCCGAAATGGGCTTTTTTGACCATGTAGAGGCATTGCGCTGGCATCTGTTGCGCTCGGTGATTGCCGTGGTGGTGTGTGCGGCACTGGTTGGCGTTTACTACGATTTTGTGTTCAACAACATCATATTGGGTATTACCTCAAAAGACTTTCCTACCTACAAAATTATGTGCCAGGCAGGCGAGCGGCTCCATTTGAAAGATGCCATTTGTATAGACAAAGACATACCGCTGCAATTGCAAAACACGGCCATGTTTGGGCAAATAACTTTGCTTTTTCAATACTCTCTCATCATCGGGTTTGTATTGGCATTCCCCTATATTATTTTTGAATTATGGCGTTTTGTGGCTCCGGCTCTTAGCGAGCAGCAACAGAAAAAAACTTCGCAAATTATTCTTGCCTGTTCGTTTTTCTTTTTTGTGGGGGTGGCGTTTTGTTACTTTATCATTATCCCTTTCTCTGTCAATTTTGCGGTGAGTTTTTCTATTAGCGATAAAATCAAAAATGATTTTACGATTGAAAACTACATTGATTTTTTTACCGTCATGCTACTGTCTATTGGCTTAGTGTTTGAATTGCCTATGGTGGTTTACTTTTTATCGCGCTTGGGCATATTGGGTGCCGGCACTATGCGCAATGTAAGGCGATATGCCGTGGTGGTTATTCTTATAGCTGCGGGTATTCTTACCCCTTCGCCTGATGTGTTTACACAGGCATTAGTAGCTGTACCCATTTATATGCTTTACGAATTGAGTATTTTCATAGCAGCCCGTAATGAGAAAAAACTGCTAAACGAACCTAACGCAGCATAGTTTGTTGCTATATTATGATAAAACCCACCATACCTAAACAAGTAGTATTGGCTGTAGCCATTGGGTTGGTAGGAATGCTCACTGCTCATTACGGAAATTTTGAAAATGGGACGGAGTATTTTGCCGTGTTGGTGGCCATGATTTTTTATGTGCTGACCAATTCCATAGTATCTATATCGGAGAGTAGTATATATAAATATACTTTACCATCTATTTATTCTTACATCGCTTTTTCGGCAGCGTTGTTGTTGTTGGCCAAGTTTATGTCGGGTATTAGCATCTGGAACCTCTGGGAATACCGCATGATGGTGGTATCGCTCACGTTTTTCTACTTTGTGTTGTCGTTTTTAGTGCGGGTAATCCGCTTTGTGTTGGAAATATCAGGAGGAGAGGAGGAGCAGCGTTAAATCAACCGTTCCAAAATGTGTACTACTACTTTTTCTAACTGCGAGTGCATGCCCGGAGTGTCTAACAGATTGTGTAAATCTTTGCGTGCCTGTGCTTCTGCTTCCGCAGTGTTCAGAAATTTCTTTTTGTAATCGTCAATCACATCTAATGCTTCGGCATCGCTTACACTATCTACCTTGCTCTTAATTTTTAGTACATCGCTGATGTTGGTGCGCTGTTGTATGTAAGCCAACTCCTCGGAGGTTAACGGTGCATTCATTTCGGCTCCGTAAATGAGCAGAAAAGCAAGAAATTCATTATAGCTCCAGTTAGAATCATCAATATTCATACAGATGGTGTTTTAATGGCATAAAAAAGGCCTACCGAATAGGTAGGCCGAAAGTATAATTCTTTAGTAAAATTTACTGCGGGTTGGCAGGAGCAGATGGTTGTTGCTCGGTAGGTTGTGAACCCACGCCCGGATTAGCCGGAGCCGCAAATGGAGCAGCGCCACCTTGTTCCTTTTGGCGTTTTTCAACTTCAGATTGTGGAGCATCGGTTTTGCCGGCAGCTACTACATCTTTGTTAATAAACAAGGTAGTACTAAAGCACAGCAGAAGTACGGCAGCGGCTAAGCCCCAAGTCATTCTTTCCACCACATCGGTGCTGCGTCTGGCACCCAATAACTGTTGGCCTACGCCACCCATAGTAGAGTTAAGCCCACCGCCTTTGGGGTTTTGAATCAATACAATGGCGCAAAGCAATATACCTGCTAAAATGGCCAAAATGGTAACTATAGTGTAAAGCATTTTTTAAATTAGTTTTTTCAGTTTTTCAATGCGGGCGGCAAATAAATCACTTTTTGCCGGATTTTTCAAAGAAAGTGCTTGATACACGGCTATTGCCCGCTGGTATCTCTTTTGCTGCTCATAAATAGTGGCAAGTGTTTCAGTAGCTAAGTCGGGTGAGATTTCGTTTTCGGAGTTGCTTTTTTTTCTTTCTACGGGTTTGTGTTTTTTGATTTGTGCTTCAATAAACTCGTCTAACCCCTTAGAGTAGTGGGTTTCTTCTTTTACCAATTCGTGCAAGTAATCTGCTGTAATGTTGGCCGCATAGAGTTTTTCTAATTCATCGGGCTCTTGTGTAGTTGCTTCGGTTTTATCCGGAGGGGTTGATGCTAATGCAGATTTGATTTTTTGACCGGAGAATAGCTGTAGCCACTCATCAAAAGTATGCGGCTCATGGAGTGAAACTTCGTTGCTTTGGTCATCAACCGTTTCTTTCGCTGTAACATCTGCAATAGTATCAACTTGCGCTGCATCTGTATTGGCAGCATCAATAGTTGTTTGTGTTCCAGTTGAGTTGGATGCTTCAAAAGTTATATCTGCTTCGTCAGTAGTTGTCTTATCTACAACAACATCTTCTACTTCTGCTACTAAGTCAACCGTTGGCACCGGCTCCATGCTTTCTTCAATGGCCGCAACTTCGGTTATGGGGACTATTTCTTGTGCAAGCCCCGATACCGTTACTCCTGTAATTTCTTCTGGAGTAATACTTGGTGTAACCATGGGCTGCTCCTTGGCCATAAAAATTTCAAACAGCAAATCGCGGTTTTGAGCATACAAGGCCGCCATCTGCAACTGTTCATCATAGCGTGGATTATTTTCTACCTGATATTTTTTGGCCAGCAGCAAATGCGCCTGATGAAAGTACGGGTACTTACGCACCATTTCTTCTAGCTGATGGGTAGAAAAACGCTGCAACAATTGCCCGAAATTTTGTTTGGTGAGAACCCCTAACATGGTGGCGAACTTAATACACTCTTAATGGATGACAAACGGTTTTGTTTTGCGGTGCCGATTTTTTGAGAGCAAGGTGATGTAATACAGCCCGCTGCTCCAGCCGTTTACCGCTAACGTGTGGATAGTATTGTTTTTATCTATTGTGTATTGATAGACTACACGACCCACTACATCTGTTATCCATACTTTTTCAAACTCATTTGCTGCAAAAGTTACATTCAGTAAATGGTTTGTTGGGTTCGGAAAAATTTCAAAATCACAACCGATTTGCAGAGGGGCTAAGGCATTTATCTGAAACGCACAATCGGCATCGGCAGTGGTGGTATCAGTTATGTTGCTATTCCAAATAGCGAAACAGTACTGCCCTTTTTGAACATTGTAAACTATGGCTTCTCCTTTTTTATCGGCAGCATTATTTTTTACATCAATAAAAAAGGAATCGGCTATTTGCCATTCGGTGTTGTTATTTGGGCGGTACATTACTACTAAGCTATCTTCCGTATTGGTAAAAAAACTCTGATCTAAGCCGGGGTCTGTACCATCGTAGGGGAGTAATAGATTAGCATTGAAAATGTTATTGATGCCGATGGTCCGAGAGGCATCTACAGTCCAGTATCTGCGGTTGCTAAGGTGAAGTCCCGAAATTTTGTTTTGCAAGGGTTCGGGGCGAATCCAGTTATGCTCTATACGCACCAAAACCGGGGAAATTGCAGCATTGGTTTTTATACCAAGTTTAGCTCTTGCTACTTTGAAATCAAACAACCCAGTGTCGGAAATTAAATAGTAAAAGTCGCTAATAGCATCTTGCAGGTTTTCGTCAAAATCTACTACAATCATTCCAATGCCTTGCCAAGAATTGATAATGGGTGATTGATGCCCGGTACAATCTCCGCTCACCCATATTGTTTCACTAAGCAGGGGAGTGCCTTGTCGCGAAATGTAAGTTACTTTTATTGGTACACCGGTGTAGTAACGCTCTGCATGGTGCAAGCGTTGACGTACAGTAAACTCGGCCCATTCTGCATCTGCACCGGTGTATTTTATGTTCAGGTTCTCTATACTAAAATGTGCAAACCCTTTTTGGTAAATCCAGTCATCAAAGTAATTGTGAAGGTTGTAGCCGCTGCATTGCATCAGGTAATCGCGCAAATTGGCTGTACTTACAGTGTGCCAACTGTAATGTTGGAGGTAGTCATTTATACACTTAAAAAACATGCTGTCGCCCATGTACCAGCGCAGGGTATGTATCATATCTGCCCCTTTATCAAATACTGTAGAGGAGTAAGTTTGCTCTGTTGGTACACCGCTTACGGGGTAGTAGCCGCCATCGCGCAGATGGGTACGGTGTAGCACATCTTCGTGCATTTCGCGCATGCTTTGCTTGTAGGCAGAGTCGCCATAGAGTTGCTCTATAAACAGCTTTTCGCAGTAGCGCGCCCAGCCCTCGTTCAGCCACATTTCGCTGGCAGAGTCGCAGGTAACTAAGTTGCCAAACCAGTGGTGCGATAGTTCGTGAGCCATGGCCTCTTCGCACTCGGCAGAGGCAATGTTGAGGTAGTACTGCATAAAACCAATATTGGTAGCATGTTCCATGGCACCGGCTGCAAAGGGTACAATGCAATAGCCAATTCTATCCCACTGGTAGGGGCCAAATAGTTTTTCGTAGATATGAAACGCATCGGGCAAATGCACAAACAGGTTTTTGAGGTTTGAAGTGTCTGAAGCGCGAGCCGCTAACTGAATCTCTTTTACCCCTTGTAGGCCTTGCACGGTGTCGTACAGGGTTTCGTATTGGCTTACCGCTACGCTGGCCAGGTAAGTGGGTATGGGCTGTTGCAATTTCCAATGCCACACTTTGTTTGGGCCAACCGTAGTTTCACTTTGCAAAATGCCATTGCAAAATGCTTTATGAATGTTTTTGGTGGTTATCTTAAACTCGTAGTAACTGCGTTGCCTGAAGTTATCTAAACACGGAAACCACACCCGGCCGTAGTTGTGCGGGTCTTCTAAAAAACTTACACCAATGTTGAAGGCATAACTGCTGGTCCAGTAAAAGCCCCCAATATCACCACTCATTTGTAAAGGGTTGCCTTTGTAAAATACGGTGATGGTTACGCTATCATTGGTATTGAGTGTGGTGAGCAGGTCAATGTTGATGAGCGTATCGTTGTGTATAAACGGGGCTAAGTAATTTTCTACTTTTATAGAATCTACAGTCAGTTTGAGGAGGTCTAACCGAATTCCTTTCACCCCATTCATTTTTGCTTTGATGCCCATGCGGGCTTCGCCTTTCAAAATTTTACCGCCAAAATCTGTAAGGTCTAACTGCAGGTAGTAGGAGCGCACATCTATGGTATCGCTGCGTAAATCCTCTGCTTTACAAAAGGAGATGATAAGCATCAGCAATAATGTGGAGAGGAAGAATCTGTTCATGCTCAATTTTTTGCTACTCATTCAATAAGTCGGGTCTGCGTTGTCTGGTGCGCTCAATCGCTTTTTCGTGCCGCCATTCCCGGATGTTTTTTTCGTGGCCGGAAAGCAAAACATCGGGCACTTTTAATCCTTTAAACTCTTCGGGGCGGGTGTAAACAGGTGGTGAAAGCAAGCCATCTTGAAATGAATCAAACAGTGCGCTGGTTTCATCATTCAACACTCCGGGCAGTAATCGGCCAATGGCATCTACCAAAATAGCTGCTGCCAACTCGCCACCGCTCAGTACATAATCACCAATGGATATTTCTTTGGTAATGTACAACTCACGAATGCGCTCATCAATGCCTTTGTAATGCCCGCATAGAATAATGAGGTTTTGTTTAAGCGAAAGTATGTTGACATCACTTTGCTTCAAAGTTTCTCCATCGGGGGTCATGTAAATCACCTCGTCATAATGGCGCTCACTTTTTAACTCGTCTATGCACTTGGCTATGGGTTCGCAGAGCATCACCATGCCGGCTCCGCCACCGTATTGGTAATCATCGGTAGTACGGTGCTTGTTGGTGGCATAGTCGCGCAGGTTAATGAGGTTTACTTCCAGCAAGCCCTTTTGTTTGGCGCGCTTGAGTATAGAATGATTGAAAGGGCTTTCTAACAAATCGGGCTGTACGGTGATAATATCTATGCGCATAAACGGCTGCAATATACAGATTAGCTAATATTGACCATTTATGCGATTTGGGTTAACTGTGCAGCGATGCAATAAATCTCTTAAACACCGTTTTTTGTAAATGCCAAAACTTAAAGTTGATTTGCGCCCCGTTTTATGATGCTTTCTCGTCCGTTTTACTCTTTACTTTCGTTCACTGTATTGGTGGGTTTACTGGTTTTGAGCGCCTGCGAAACACCTGAGAAAGTGCTCAAAAGCACCAGCATTGAGTACAAAAAAGCCAAGGCCACTCAATGGTACAACAAGAAAGAATACGTAAAGTGTATTCCGGTGTTGGAAGAACTCATTGGCTTGCTCAAAGGCCGCGAATCAGTAGAAGATTTTTATTACATGTATTGTATGGCCAACTACAAGCAAGGCGACTACATGATTTCGGCTTATCACTACAAAAATTTTTTTGACCAATATCCCAACGGGGTACACGCAGAGGAGTGTTTGTATATGTACGCCAAAAGTTACTTGCAATTATCCCCCAAGCCCGATTTAGATCAAACCTATACGCTCAAAGCGCTGGAGGCATTTCAGTATTTTTTTAATATGTTTCCGGATAGTAAATACACTAACGAGAGCAACGATGCCGTAAGCAAGCTGCGCAAAAAGTTAGAAAAAAAAGCCCTAAGTAGTGCCGATTTATACTACCGTACACAAAACTACAAAGCAGCGGCTACTTCGTATGAAAACCTGTTGAAAGATTACCCCGATATTGAAGACAATGAGAAGATTAGTTTCATGATTGTGAAGGCCAATTACAAGTATGCCGAAAACTCAGTGTTTGAAAAGCGGGTAGAGCGCTTTAAGCATGTGATAGAGAGCTACCAATCCTTTAAATACAAGTTTGCCCAAAGCAAGTATTTAGAGGAGGCCCAAAAATACGAGCAGCAATCGCACTATCTGGCGGTAAAAAGTTCGTTTGAATGGGCCGATGCCTGCCCCCTTGGCGATAAGGAGCGGACCTACAAAACTGCCTTTGCAGAAGCCAAGCAGCAGTTACCCTTTATTGCCGATGAAAAGCAAAAGCAAGAGTTTAGTGACTGGATAGAGCGCGGGCATTTTATGATTGTTAAAAACTACTTTTTGCTGAGCGAAATGAAGAAGGAAAAGGAGCGCGAAACTGCTTTGCAAAAAACTGTGCAAAATTATTATACATTTGCCGACCTTTTCCCTAAAAGCAAGTACTTTAAAGAAGCGGAAAAGATTTTTCTGAACAGCACCGAACAACTCAAAAAACTGAAATCAAATGGATAAGACAAAACGCATGAAACTGACCCAAATAGCTCCGGTTTTAGAAACGCAAAACCTGCAAGCCATTGGTCAGAAAACGAATAATGTGTACGAGTCGCTGTACGTGATTGCCCGCAGAGCCAATCAGATTTCGCGCGATATTAAGGAGGAACTCCATTCTAAGTTAGAGGACTTTGCCACGCACAACGATGGCTACGAAGAGATACAAGAAAACCGCGAGCAGATAGAAATTTCTAAATTCTACGAAAAATTGCCGCACCCTACCATCATCGCTACTAAAGAGTTTATGAGCGATGAACTGAACTACCGCACTCAGGAGCCGGTTGCGGCAGAATAATTTTCAACCTTAGTTTACCACCATGAACAACCTGCAAGCAAAAAAAATTGTACTCGGGGTTTGTGGTTCTATTGCTGCATACAAGTCGGCTTTTCTTACCCGCTTGTTAGTTAAAAGTGGTGCAGAAGTCAAGGTTATCCTCACCAAATCTGCCACAGAGTTTATTACACCCCTTACTCTTTCTACGCTCAGCAAAAACGAAGCCATGGCCGATTTTGCGGGTAACACGCAGGTCTGGAATAACCACGTAGAACTTGGGCTCTGGGCCGATGCTATGCTTATAGCACCCGCCAGTGCCAATACAATAGCTAAGATGGCACACGGTATTTGCGATAATATGTTGCTGGCCACGTACCTATCGGCCAAATGCCCCGTGTTTTTTGCCCCCGCTATGGATTTAGACATGTGGAAGCACAAAGCTGTAAAACGAAATATTGAATTGCTGCACTCTTATGGCAATTTGCTTATACCGGTAGAAGATGGTGAATTAGCCAGCGGATTGTCTGGCGAAGGCCGCATGGCCGAGCCGGAACACATTGTTCAGCATTTGCAGGAGTATTTCAGGTAGTTTTTTATTCTACTACGGTTACCTTCATCATATTTGCTCGGCCCTTACTGGCTAAAGGCATACTACCTACATTTACTACTAAATCATTTGCTTTAAGTATGCTGTTTTCTTTGAGCGTGCGGATAACATCGCGGATAGAAGTATCAGTCCCAACAAACTTATCGTAGTAAAAAGCGCGAACCCCCCAGCACAAACTAAGGGTGTTGAGCAAGTCGCGGTTTTCAGTAAAAATGAAAATGTTGGCCTTGGGCCGGTAGCTGCTGAGCATAAAGGCCGTGTAGCCCGAAAAGGTCATCCCTACTATGGCTTTGGCACCCAGCTCGCTGCTCATGCGGGCGGCATTGTAGCAAATGGCATCACTAATAAACGTATTTGATCGCTTTTCGGCTCGCAGGTCTTTATCGTAAATCATGCCGGAATGCTCTACATTGCTCAAGATGCGCTCCATAATCTCTATTACCCTGCCCGGGTGTTTACCGGTGCTGGTTTCGCCACTCAGCATTACGGCATCGGCACCATCTATCACGGCATTGGCCACATCGGTAATTTCGGCACGGGTGGGGTTGGGGTTTTCTATCATGCTGTCCATCATTTGCGTGGCCACCACCACGGGTTTGGCCTGGCGGATGCAGCGGCTGATGATGTCTTTTTGAATAAGCGGCATTTTTTCTTGCGGTACCTCAACGGCCAAATCGCCACGGGCAATCATAATACCATCGCTTACCCTAATTATCTCATCAATCTCTTTTAGGGCTTCCGGCTTTTCAATTTTGGCCATTACTTTGAGGTAAGAGTTTTTCTTGCCCACTATCTTTTTCAGTTCCAGCACATCTTCGGGCGAGCGCACAAAAGAGAGAGCTATCCAATTGGCTCCATTGGCAATGGCAAATTTTAAATCTTTACGGTCTTTATCGGTAAGTGCAGGCACAGAGGTTTTGGTATCGGGCAGGTTTACGCCTTTGTTGCTGCTGATTTTGCCGCCTACAATAACCTTGGCTTTGATAAGGTCTTTACGATTGCTGCTGATTACTTTTAGTTCAATTTTACCATCATCAATCAAAATGGCATCGCCCGGTTCTACCTCCTGTGGTAAATGGTTGTAGCTGATAAATATTTTTTTGAATGTACTGATGCACTCTTTGTTGGTAATCTCCACTTCGCGCCCGGCTTCAAGCACTTCTATATTATCACGCACTTCGCCCAAGCGGATTTTTGGCCCTTGTAGGTCGGCTAATATGGCTATGTTGAGGTTGTGCTGCTTGTTGATTTGCCGTACTTTTTCAAAACCATCCAAGTGCTGAGCATGGTCGCCATGGCTCATGTTAAAACGAAAAACATCTAAACCGTTTTTGACCATATTTTCCATCACCTCTATACTGCTGCAAGCGGGGCCATAGGTGGCTATTATTTTTGTTTTATTGATTCGTATGCGCATAGCTATTTTTTTGCTCCAAACCGGTTTTTAAACAGTGGTCGGGTATTTGGTTTTTCTTCTTCATAAATAAGCCGGTGGTGGTTTTTTACTTTGCTTATCGGCACCTCTGCGCACAACATCACTTCATTGGCTTTTTTGATTTGGGCGATGATGCTTGCTAACTCTTCTTGAACTTGCTTGCCCTGTATCTGTAAAATAAAATCAAATGCCGGTGCCTCAGGTAATAACGTATCGGTGCCGTTTTTGTTGGCAAAAATGATGTATTCGCTGGCTTCATCTTCTGATTCTGCTTTGAGTACACTAAAAAACACATTGCGCTCGCGCTCGCTGCTTTCAAACAAAAGATCTTTCAGTTTTCTGAAATCGCAGTCTAAAATCTGGTTCAGGTAAAATGCCAATTTATACTCTTTTAGTGTAGTGGCTATGCCTACCAAACGGTAGTTAAAATCAAACTCGTTTTTTATTCGTTTTTCGGCCATGGCACAAGCTAAGGTAGGTATATTTCCACTATGTGGGCGAAGGTTTTGCACACTCCTGTTTGCCCACTCAAATATTGTTTGGCGGTGGGCAGGATGTTTTTACTTTCGCACCACATTTAAAACCCATAAACATGTCAAACATCGCTGAAAGAGTAAAAAAAATTATCGTTGACAAGTTAGGCGTAGAAGAAGGCCAGGTAACCCCGGAGGCCAGCTTTACCAACGACCTTGGTGCCGACTCGTTAGACACGGTGGAGTTGATCATGGAGTTTGAGAAGGAGTTCAACATCTCTATCCCTGATGAGCAAGCCGAAACCATTGGTACTGTAGGACAGGCCATTGAGTACTTAGAAAAAACGATAAGCAAGTAATAGGCAAAAACAAAAATTAAGTAACGGCAGGTGCATAACCTGCCGTTTTTTTTTGCGCATATTTTGCTTGTTGGCAGCAATGTCATTTCAGTTTTGCACAAATAGTTTAGTGTAGTCAGGTATCCATACAGCCGGACAAGCCGACTGGCTAACCTTCAGCGGCATAAAAGAGATGATGCATATCTGTTTGTTTCTTAAATCAGCATCATCACATTTATGCCGTGCTTACGCACCCCACCCCTCCTGCCTATAGTAAGTAATGTAACTTTCTGCAAACAAGCTATATTTATATAAAAATTATCCTTTACATACCTCTACCCACCAAAACCAAATGCTACGAAAAACTTTTATTAAAAAATGTGCTATGGGTGCGGTAGGGGCTTTGGCAACTGCCGGGGGGTACGCCTGGCAGATAGAGCCATTTTGGGTAGAGTTTGTAAAAATCAATATGCCGGTCAAAAACCTGCCCGATAGCTTGGTCGGTAAAACAATTATGCAAATCAGTGATCTACATATTGGCGATGAAGTGGATACACAGTTTATCATTCAGGCACTGCTCAAAGCACAAGCATATCAACCGCACTTTGTGGTTTATACTGGCGATTTTGTAAACGGTACCGACCCGGTTATCCGGTACAACCAACTACAACAAGTGCTGCAACACACCGTACACGGCAGCGTAGGCACGATGGGCATTTTAGGCAACCACGATTACGGCATGAACTGGACGCTGCAAAAAGTAGCCGAAAAAGTAACCCACATGGCCACCCAAGCGGGCATTACAATGTTGCGAAATCAAAATGCACAAATACAAGGCATCAACTTTATTGGTATAGACGACTACTGGGGACCCAACTTTAACCCCGCACAAGCCATGAGCCACTACAACCCCGCCATAGCTAATTTGGTACTCTGCCATAACCCCGATGTTTGCGACTTAGATGTTTGGAACGGCTACACCGGCTGGATTTTGGCCGGCCATACCCATGGCGGGCAATGCAAGCCCCCCTTTTTGCCGCCACCCATACTCCCTATC
>JAEUVA010000049.1 GCA_016787045.1 Chitinophagales bacterium | reverse complement strand
ACCCGCAGGCATACCCCCATCCGCCACCAACACCGCACCATGCACCCCCAAAAAATTCACCCCCGCCTGCATCAGCAGCTCCACATACTCCCAATTCTGAGCAGCCGCCCGCGCATAATAATCCTGCCCCGCCTCCTCAATTCGCGGCTTGTAATACGCTCCCGTAAACGCCCGCCTCACATACCCCTCCAGCGAATTCCACCGCCCCATCGCCACCACCTGCTTCTCCGCCAGCGTTATCCGCAGCACCTCTGCCTCTGCATACCGCGCCTGCCCATCCGGCAAAGCCCGGGCCGCGTGTATTGCCGCAATCTTCGTTACCGATAAACCGGGCGTATAAATCGTATTCTCTGCCGCAAACTCCGGCTCCAATTCCGCCTCACTGTTCCAGGCAATTTCTAATCCCGCATACAGTGCCGCCTGAGAGCAACTGTAATCAGCCATAGGCCGTGGTGTGGTAAGTGCCATAACTAATGTTTTTTATAGGTGAAAAAATATACATAACAACGCCCACACCCACACCCATATTTCACCCAACCACACCCCCCCCACCCATTTTTACAAAACCATGACAATCCACCCCATCCTTATCCTGTTTAACTTCCTGTCCCTTCCTGAAATAGCTTGACACATTTTGAGGCAAAAACAAACTCAAAATGGAAGAACAAAAATCGTTTAGTAAATCAGAAAAGCGGTGGATAGCCCGCGAGATACATTCCGGCCGCATGACGATGGGTCAAGCCAAAGAATACTACGCTACACGCAGTAAAAACCCGGAATCACTTATCAGAAACTGGCTTCGTGAATACAAACCGGAAATTGATTTTACTTTACCGGTAATGACCGAAAAAGAAAAACAGAAATTAGAAGCCGCGCACAAACGGCTTAAGGAGTTGGAAAAACAACTCGAAGATGCGCAGATGAAAAACATTGCGTTGGAAACGATGATTGATATTGCCGAAGAGCAATTAAAAATCAGCATCCGAAAAAAATCTGGGCCCAAGCAGTAACACAGCTCCGGCAGTTCTACCCGCAGTATAGCGTGCGGTATTACTGTTCACTGTTTGGGCGCAGCCGTCAGGGCTGGTATGAGCAAACCAGGCGCGAAGAAAAGCAGCACATGGCAGCTACCATAGTGCTTAAATTAGTCAAGGAAATACGCGAAGATTTGCCCCGTGCAGGTGTTCCTAAACTACACCATATACTGCAAGAAAAGTTTGTGGCACATGGCATAAAAATAGGCAGAGATGCTTTGTATCAATTGCTGGGCGAACACGGTTATTTACTTCGCTACCGCAGAAGAAAACACATCACTACCAACAGCAAACATCCCTACAAAAAATATCCGAACCTCATTCGCGATATCAAATACCTCACCCATCCCGGTCAGCTTTGGGTGAGTGATATTACCTACATCCGGTTAACTCATGGCTTCAGCTACCTCAGCATAGTTACCGATGCTTACTCACACAAAATCATCGGCTATTGCTTACACCCCACACTGCATAGCGATGGGCCTGTTAACGCGCTGCTGATGGCCGCTAAATCCAAGCGGCAAAGCACGCTCATCCACCACAGCGACCGCGGAGTGCAGTACTGCTGTAATGAATACGTCAAACTGCTCGAACACTTCCAGATCCACATCAGCATGACCGAAAATGGCGAAAAATGGGAGTGCGTAAGCCATTAGCCAAGCAGGGGTGTGTTGCATTCTGGCCTTTCCGCCCTGTCAAAATTTCCTTTGGTCGCCTCAAAAATCCCTTTGGTCTTGACAAAATTTCCTTCTGCCGACTCAAAATCGGCTTAGGTCGTTCCAAAATCCTCTTTGGCCGAGTCAAAAATGGCTTTGGCCGTCTAAAAATCGGCTTAGGTCATTCCCAAATCACCTTTGGCTAAGTCAAAAATTACATTTGCCATTTCAAAACTATCTTCGGTAATGTTCAAATCAATAGAAGCTGAATTCCCAAAATCATCAGCTTAACCAAAACTTCTCACCGTTAACGAACAAAAATACCTCGCGTGTCACCCACCATTGCGCTCACTTGCCGCAGCCGCATGCATGTAAATCATAAAGGTATTTGCTGCGGCAAGAGAGCGCAACCCACACACAGTGCAGCCCTCATTGCACAGCAACCCTATCGCGGGATAGATTACACCGGTGTACACCTGCACCACTCCGGTGAGTCTTGACATCAGAACACTTTGCCCTTCAAGTTAAAAGCGGCACCTGCTGCCAACAGCGGTTTTGTGCAATGCGGGGCGAAGTCTTCAAACAAAAATGTAGTTCTTCTTTCATACATTTACCCCCAGCGGACAGTGTAGCGCATCCTAAACCCGCACTGACACAAAGCCGCAAAACGTTAGCGGCTATAATTTGGCGACAGTGCAACCTTTAACGAAATGACTAAAAACAACGATGACGAGCAACAAGAGAAAAAATAAATTCACATCACATTTGCCGACCGTGACACTTCATAAACTTGATTGGTTGGAATGGTTTGTCTCGTCCTGAAATAGGTTGACAAAAAATCAACTTAAATTAGGACAAGAAAAATGGAGAAATACGATAAAAAATTAAAAGAACGGGTAATATCAGATTACCTTGGTGGCGGAGGGACATACCGTCAATTACAAGCCAAG
>JAEUVA010000046.1 GCA_016787045.1 Chitinophagales bacterium | reverse complement strand
GATAGGTGAGGTAGTTTACACGAGCAGCATCAGCAAAGGTCAAAACACCGTACAAATAGGCGAGTTATCAGCCGGAGTGTACATGGCCGAAGTAAGCAACAGCAAACTCCGCCTCACCGAGCGATTGGTGGTGGTGAAGTAGTTTTTTTTGAAATAGAGTTTTTATACGCAACCCCGATGCACTGCATCGGGGTTGTGTTTTATATGGCTGTGAGTGTTGATTCTTGTGGTTTTGCAAAACAAAATTTTATCGGTTTAAAATATGTTTAGTGCAAATGCGACACACTAATAGCATTAGTCAATTCAAGCCCCCCTATTCTATTATGAAGATTAGCAATACTTTACTCCATTTATTAAGATATGTAATGGCAGTGTTGTTGTGTTTGGGTTCAACACAAAACTCACAAGCAAAAGATTACAGCACTGAAGTAGAGATAGTACGCGATAAGTGGGGCGTGCCCCACATATTTGGCAAAACAGATGCTGCTACAACTTATGGATTAGCTTGGGCAACTTGTGAGGACGACTTCAGTACAGTACAAAAAATGCTGCTTGCCGTAAAAGGTAGATTAGCAGAAGTTGATGGCAAAGGAGGAGCAATGTTAGATTTCTTGTCTTTTATAGCGGGTGCTGAGGAGGTGGTAGATACTATGTACGAACGTTCATTTTCATTGAAGTTTAAGCAAATTATTGAATCATACACTCAAGGGCTGAATGAATACGCTGCTGCACATCCGCAGGAAATTTTAAGAGAGAATTTGTTTCCGGTAACTCCCAAAACAATCATAGCGCAGTATGTAATGACCAATATGCTACTTACAGGAGTTTACTTAGATGTACAGAAAGTATTTAACGGATTCATAAAAAACTATGAAACCAATTTGCCGTCTGGTTCCAATGCTTTTGCTTTTAACTCAAGTAAAACAGAAGATGGTAAAACTTATCTAGCAGTTAATTCTCATCAGCCGCTGGAGGGTTTATTCAGTTGGTACGAGGTGCATTTAGTAAGTGATGAGGGTATGAATATTTTGGGAGGAACCTTTCCAGGAGGGATGAGTGTTTTTCATGGCACAAATGAGAACTTGGGTTGGGCATGTACACTCAATAATCCTAACTTATGCGATGTATATAAATTGCAAATGAACCCGTCCAACCATTTGCAATATTGGTTTGATGATCATTGGGAAACTCTTCAGGTACGTAGGAAGACTGTAAAAGTAAAGTTGGGTAAATTACGCATTCCAATCACCAAAACATTTTACTGGAGCAAATATGGTACTACTTTGAAGAATAAATACGGCTACTACTCACTGCGCTTTCCGGCCAATATGGATATACGAGGTTGTGAGCAGCTGTATCAAATGAATAAAGCGACAAGCTTTACGGAGTGGCGCGATGTGATGCGACAAGGTGCTTTTCCGGGAGTTAATTTCATATATGCCGATAAAACGGATACTATTTTTTATGTCAGCAATGGTCAATTTCCGCAGCGAAATATAGCTTATGACTGGAGTAAAGTATTGCCGGGTAACACATCGGCTACTTTGTGGAAACCTGAATTTCTTCCATTCGATTCATTGCCACAGGTGCTCAACCCCAAGAGCGGCTATTTGTTGAACACAAATAACTCTCCGTTTGAATGTACTGGTCAAGGAGACAACTTGGTTAGGGAAAATTTTGCACCAACACATGAAATGGGTATAGAGGGAAGAAACAACCGAAGTATTATGGCACACCACCTGATATCCGGATACAAAAAAATTACATATAACGATTTTAAGCGAATTAAGTACGATGAGCAGTACAATGACAGTATGTATAACCATGGACTAACCAATGCCTATTTATTGTCTGAGTTGGATCCGCGTAAGTATCCGCATATAGCAGATGCTATTGAGGTGGTGCGTAAATGGAATTGCATGAGTAATGTCAGCAACCCTCATGTGGCATTAATAACATTTGCTATGTATCCATTGATTGATAAAATTTCCTCACGCGGTACACCATACGAGCCCAATACATTTACCGAGAAGGAGTACGCAAAGGCACTTCATAATGCAAAGAAACACATGCTTAAACACTTTGGCACGCTCACCTTGCCTTTAGGTGAAGTGCAGAAACATGTTAGAGGCAATAAAATATTACCCATAGGCGGTATGCCGGAAGTGCTGGCAGCTACGCTAACACAACCATATAAAAAAGGTATGCGCAGAACATTTGTGGGGGAGTCGTACATTCAATTGGTGCGCTACTCAAAACAAGGAGTAGAGTTAGAGACGGTGCATGCCTACGGTGCTTCGGCAAAGCCAGAGAGCCCACACTATAACGACCAAATGGAGATGTTTGTTAATAAACAACTTAAACCTATGACCCTTGATAAGAAACTGATATATCAGGATAGTGAGCGAGTTTATCATCCGGGGATGATTGATAGAAACAGTAAATCAATTACCGGTGAGCGATAGCAATTTATTGGGGAAACAATACGCTGCCATCGCCATAGCTTAGAAACCGAAAATCATGTTCAAGCGCATAGCCATAAATTTTTTTCCAATCATCACCTACTATTGCTGCCACTAATAACAAAAGAGTAGAGTTAGGTTGGTGAAAATTGGTAACCAATGCGTTGGCAATCTTTAACTGATATGGAGGTGCTATAAGTATTTGTGTGTGTGTGGTTAATGTCTCTAAGTTGTTTTTTAGCATCCAGTACGACAAATTGCTCAGTGCTTGAGTGGCAGTAAGATTTGTAGAAATTCGGTAAGCGTCCCATTGACCTATTTCTAACTCCTCTAATGTAGCATTGTCATTTTTCTCGGCTCGTGCACCCATCCAATAAAGTGATTCTACAGTACGAAGCGAAGTAGTGCCTACTGCTACTATTGGAGTATTGTTGTAAGCACAACTAATTAACTGCTGAACAAATTTCCGGGTCACAATAAATTCCTCAGTATGCATGGCATGTTTTTCTAATCGGTCTGTTTTGACCGGTTTAAATGTTCCTGCCCCAACATGTAGTGTTACTTCAGCAGGTTGGCATCTCTTTTTGAGCAAAGACTGTAATACTTCAACGGTAAAGTGAAGGCCAGCTGTAGGTGCAGCTACAGAACCCTTTTTTTTGGCATATACGGTTTGGTACCGTTCTTCATCCGATAGTTCGCTCTCTCTTTTGAGGTAGGGTGGTATAGGCATTTGACCTATCAACTCCAACACCTGAGCAAATGTTTTTTTCTCCGGTTTCCACTCAAACAAAACTTTGTATTGTCCTTGTTCTTTTTCAATCAGCGATGCAGAGAGTTCAAGCGTATGATGCCGGATAGTTAGCGTTTCGTTTTTCCACTTGGCTGCATTGCCAACCATGCATTTCCAAAATGCAGAACCTTTTTGTTGGAGCGCAGCGGCAATATCCTGCGAAGTTCTACCGGGTTCTAAACAAAATACCTCTACACTTGCATTAGTTGCTGTTTTAAAAATCATGCGCACCGGTACCACGCGCGTGTTATTAAAAACCAACAGTGAACCATCTGGAATAAAAGCGCTAATGTTTTTGTACGTATCTTCTTCTATTTCTCCTTTCCGGTAAATCAAAAGTTTTGATGCATCCCTATTTGGCAAGGGGTGGCGAGCAATTTTTTCTTCGGGTAGCGAATATGAATAATCACTGATATTAATATCGCGCGGATTCATAAACAAAAACTAGAACCAATTTTTGCGAACAAAGTACATGGTAAATAAAATGGCAACCAATATAGAAATGCCAAATACCCACACAAACGCATATGCACTATGCTGCAATGGCAATTCCACATTCATACCGTAAAAACTGGCAATTAATGTAGGTATCATCAGTACGATGGTCACCGATGTGAGTCGCTTCATTACCTGGTTCAGGTTATTAGAAATAATAGAAGCAAAGGTATCCATGGTGCCATTGAGGATGTTGGAATACATTTCGCTCATTTCTAATGCTTGTCCATTATCAACTATTATGTCGCGCAGGTAATCAATACGTTCTTCATCCTGTATTTTCAAAAAATTGGTACGCTGAATTTTCATCAGCAGCAAATCGTTGGTACGCAGGTTGGTTACGAAGTAGATTAAGCTCTTTTGAATGTTTAGCAAGTTGGTTAAATCTTCGTTTCGTGAAGAATTATACAATGCTTTTTCAAACGAATAGCGTTTGTTGTTTAGTGTGCGCAGGTAGTGCGAAAATGCATCTACGTTTCGTTCAAACAAGGTAAGGATAAACTGCTCTTGATCTTCGGGGTTAAATCCTTTGGGAGCATTGTTCATCAATGATTCTACTACATTGTTACGGTGAGCACTGATAGTGATGATATGGTCAGGTGTGCGAACTATACCAATAGGTATGGTAATGACGAGCGCTTCACTGTCAGAAATTCCCTCATTCTCTACAGGGGTTTTAAGTACTATCAAATCTTTGCCTTCATCACTTTCATAACGGGCGCGTTCGTCAATATCTAATGAGTCGGTGATAAACTCTATATCAATAGAGAGGTGCTCGCTTAGTTTTTGCGATTCTTCAGAGCTAAATGGACCATATACGTGTATCCAACAGCCCTTTTCCGGTGCGGTCAATTTTTTGAGTCCGCCATTTTCTTTTTTGAAGTAAACTACCATCGTCCATCGGGTAAAAGTGTTGGTGAAAAGCGCGGCTAAAATAACCCTCTGTGTCAATTACAATAGCGGGTAAAAATTTTTCTTCAAAACTTAACATACCTATGAGCATATTCGCAGCATGCCCGAATTTAGATGGAATCCGCTTTTAGCTACATGGACAATGGTAGCTACTAATCGCCAGCATAGGCCCCACCTGCCTAAAACGTATTGTCCATTTTGCCCAAAAGATAACAAAGCATTACCCGAGTATGATGTATTGGCTTATGATAACGATTTTCCGGTGATGGATTTAAGCTCAAAGTTGCCTTCGCCAAAACCTAACGGTAAGATGATTCAGCGAGCCGAACCTGTAGGCAAGTGCGAAGTTATTTTGTATTCACCAGAGCATGATAAAACGCTCTACCAGTTACCGGTCGAACACGTGCAAATGATAGTGGAATTGTGGGCTTCTCGCTTTGCCGAATTGCAGAAAGACAAAAGAATAAAATACATTTTTGAGTTTGAAAACCGAGGAGAAGAAGTGGGTGTAACCATACACCATCCACACGGGCAGTTATATGCTTATTCTTTTGTGCCACACAAAATAGAAACGGAATTGCGTAACTGCAAGCAGTATTTTAAACTCCATGGGCGAAACCTTTTTGCTGATTTGAATGATTCGGAGAAGAAAAACAAAACGAGGGTGGTTTACGAAAACAAAAATTTTATTGCCTACATCCCCTATTTTACCGATTACCCGTTTGGCGTATTTGTAGTCAGCAAAAATTTGCGCGGTAACATTACGCAGTTTACTGCTACAGAAAAAAAGGATTTAGCAGAAATGCTCAAAAAGCTAACTGCAGGATTTGATAAAATATACGATAGAGAATTTCCGTATATGATGTGTTTGCATCAAACACCCGTAAATGAACGTAAGTACAAGAATGCAGAAAACTACTATGCATTTCATATAGAGTTCTATCCACCGCTTCGTGCAAAAGACAAAATAAAATGGTATGCAGGAAGTGAGATGGGTGCCGGAGCAGCGGCTAATCCGTTAGATGTAGATGAATGCGCTAAGGTTTTGCGAGACTTAATTTGATACGAACATGCAGATTCAAAAATACTTTGCGCCCGGCAGAGTTAACCTTATAGGAGAGCACTTAGATTACAATGGTGGTTTGGTATTGCCTGCGGCTCTAACATTGGGAGTGGAGTTAGCTCTCTTGCCACGGAACGATGGTAAGATACAACTTAGTTCTCCAACTCATTCACACACTTTGGAGATTGATGTTAGTGATGATATTGCGTTTCAGACAGAAAATGATTGGTGTAACTATCCGCTGGGTATTATTGCACAAATGAAGAAGGAAGGGTATGCGGTACCCTCATGCAATTTGATTTACAACAGCAATTTGCCGGAAGGTTCCGGGTTATCTTCATCAGCAGCAGTAGAAATTGTAACAGCATTTGCCTTGTTATCACAAACCACTTCTCGTATTGATTTAGTGTGGCTCGCAAACTTTTGTAAGCAAGTGGAAAATGAGTTTATTGGAGTTCAATGCGGTATTATGGATCAATACGCTGTTGCTCTAGGTAGGCAAAGCCACGCACTGCTTATAGATTGCGCTGCGCTGAAGCACGATTATATACCATTTGAAACCGGTGACTATGTGTTGCTGATTATGAATACCAATAAGCCACGCTCGTTGGTGCTTTCAAAGTACAATGAACGTAAAGCAGAGTGTGAGGAAGCTCTGCGCGTTATTCAAACTACCACATCAGATATTAAGAATTTGTGTGAAGTTGTACCACATGCTATTCAACAAATTACTGATGAAATTATATACAAGCGCGCACGGCATGTGGTTACTGAGAATTTACGTGTAAAGGAAGTCATTAAGACACTACAGGTAAATGACCTTAGTACGTTTGGCCGGCTGATGAATGCCTCTCACCAATCTTTAGCTGCAGACTATGAAGTTTCCGGAATGGAGCTAGACACAATGGTACATGCTGCACAGCAAGTAAAGGGGTGCTTAGGGGCCCGTATGACAGGCGCAGGTTTTGGTGGTTGCGCCATTGCATTAGTACATACAACCAAAATGGAAGAGTTGGTTAACAAAGTTGGTGAAGTGTACATTAAACATACAGGGCTGATGGCATCTTTCTACCAAACGGAAATAGGAGATGGCGTTTCTGCACTTCTCTGACATTTTGTGTAAACTGTTTTACATTTGGAGATTATGAGATGGAGTATTTTTTGTGTCTTTTTTGCAGCGTCTTTTTGTTCTATAGCACAATCATCTATTGGCGGAGTAGTGAATAGTTACGCAACCGTATCGGTTGTTGATTATTGCACCAACGAGCTACAGCTAAGCTCCGCATCCGGTTTTTTCGCTGGTCAAAAAGTGCTGCTCATTCAAATGACTGGTGCAAAGATTAATACGACAAATACCGGCTTTTTTGGCGATGTAACCGACTACGATGGATGCGGTAACTATGAAGTGAACGAGATTCAAAGCATTTCAGCTAATTCTATTTTGCTGAAGTATAAAATAGAGCGCTATTACGATGTAGCCGGAAAAGTTCAGTTGGTCAGTATACCTGAATACTCAAGTGCTGTAATTGACTCTGTATTGCAGCCATTGGCTTGGAATGGAAACACAGGGGGTGTACTTGTAGTTAAAGCAGATACTATTATTTTAAATGCCAATGTAACAGCAAAAGGGTTGGGTTTTAGGGGGGCACAGTTAAGTAATCAAACTACTTGCTGGAACGGAGGAAACGGTGGTGCTTTTGATTATGTGTCAACAACAGATGAAACCGGAGCGCGTAAGGGCGAAGGCATAGGCAACACACCCGCGCCCTTCGGGCGCGGCAAAAATGCAAATGGTGGTGGTGGTGGAAACGACCACAACACCGGTGGCGGTGGTGGTAGCAACTACGGCAAAGGCGGTTTGGGTGGGCAGCGAACTAACGCGAGTACCTTCTCTTGCCCTGGGCCCTCACCAGGCGTAGGCGGTGCTGCGTTGGACTATAATAATGCATTTAATAAAATATATATGGGAGGTGGAGGTGGCGCAGGTGACGAAAACAATAACGAGGGTACAGCCGGTGCAAATGGAGGTGGTATAGTGTTGCTACTGGCTGATGTGCTTGTGGGCAACAGCCGCACGGTTAATGCTGATGCGGACTCTGTAAAAATTGTAGCCAATAGCGATGGTGCAGGAGCCGGTGGCGGGGGCGGAACGGTTTTGCTGTATGTAAACAATATATCAGGAAACTTGAATGTAACGGCCAAAGGCGGTAAGGGTGGTAATCTGGATAACTCGGGCTTAAACAACTATTGCTTTGGACCCGGAGCTGGTGGAGGTGGGGGAGTACTTTGGGTAAAAAATCAAACCATACCCTCTGGTATTAACTTTAATGCTGCTGGTGGAGTAAACGGAATGAACGTTTGGACATTGAGCACCATTTGTCCGTATGGTGCTACTAACGGTGCACAGCCGGGGGATGACGGTGGTACAGTTACTGGTCTAAATGTGCCCTTTGCACAATTGCCTTTTGTACCATTAACTGCAAGCATTTGCTGCGATACTACCGTATGCAGTGGTGCGTATGTTGATTTCATTACTACTGCAACTGCCAGCGTACCTCCAGCATATCAATGGTCAGTTGGAGACACAACCGCTTCTGTTTTAGTGCAGGTAAATCAATCCGGTGTTTATCAAGTTACTGTATCGGATCGCATGTATTGTGAAAAAGTACTTAGTGTTTCTGCAAATGTGTCAAACAATCCTCCTGATATTTTTCTTTGCTGCGATACGGTGGTGTGTTCGGGTCAGGTAGTTTCATTTAGCATTGTGAATACCAGTGGACAGCAGCTCAGCTATCAGTGGAGCAGTGGTAGTACTTCAAATGTGTTTTCTGAAACTATTTTCTTTTCACAGAGCTACGATGTTACAGCAATTAACACCAGTGGCTGCGAAGTAGTGAAAACTGTTAACGCAGTGGTACCACAAATAAGTACAAGTATTACCGCTTCGCCAGACTCTACTGTCTTACTAGGGCAGCCGGTACAACTGTTTGCAAGTGGCGATAGCGTTTGGTATTATGCATGGTCACCCTCATCTGGATTAAACTCATCTACAACTCAAGCACCTATAGCTAAGCCAGATGTTACCACAGTGTATTGTGTAACCGCTACAGAGCTAAACGGCTGCTCTGCATCGGCATGCCATAAAGTAGAGTTGGTTATACCTGATGTAAAGGTACCGGATGCTTTTACGCCAAACTCAGATGGCGACAACGATTTTTTTGTAGTGTTTCCACTCAAGTATGCCAAAATCTTTAGTATCAAAATATACAACCGTTGGGGTGAATTAGTTTTTGAAGCGGAAGATAACAGCGAATGGGATGGTACCTATAAAGGCAATCAACAACCTTTGGGAAGCTATGTTTGCACTGTAGAATATGGCAGCCCGCTGAACCCGGATAAGACCAAGCGGATTACAAAAGATATTTTGCTAATACGTTAGTCGTTAAAACTTAATGCCGCCAAACACTTTTTCGATGATGCTACTGGCAGCAGCTTTAGGGTCTTTGCGTATCTTCATTTCCTCTTGTGCTACCATGTAAAACAGACCTGATATGGCTTTGCGGGTTACGTAATCCGGCAAGTCGGTATCTACTTTTCTAACAAATGGTATGCGGTTGTAGCGGGTGGTAACATCGCTCCAATATTTTGTGGCTAAGGTTTTATCTAAAGCACTTTTTATGGATGGTTTGAAAGAAAGCACCAATTGTTCGGTAGTGTTCTTTTCCAGAAAACGGGTCGCGGCATCCTTTTGCTGATTAGCTACAATGTTTACAGCATCATTAATGGTCATTTGTTTGATGGCATTCAAAAAAATTGGGCCGGCTTGTTTTGCCGCATCTTCAGCCGCACGATTCATGCTTTTGACCACGTTATCTATCATTGACCCTAAACCTATTTTTCGGAGGGTAGTTTCTGCTTCTCTTGCCTGAGGCGGAAACAAAATTTTAATCATTTCATTTTTGAAGTAGCCATCTAATACACTCACTTTGTTAACCCCTGCAGTTACCCCTTTACTTAGCGCCTCTTTAATAGCGCTTGCGGCTTCTGCGTTGGTAAAGTTGGTTACTGTATTGGTTACGGTATTAGTAGGTTTAGTATTGCTGTTAGGTGTAGTTGCAGTACCGGTTGGAGTTGTGGTTGTTCCCGTTCCCATGCCAATTTTTTGAGCCACTGTAACTCGAAAACTCAAAAGGACTAAAAATGTAGGGGCAATAATTCTTATCACTGATTTCATAATTTATGTTTTTTAAGCGTTAGCCAACAACAGTGCCAAACTTAGTAATTCAGTTTTGTTTTAAAGAATTTGAGACATAAAACAAAAAGAGGATGCCAAAGCATCCCCTTTTTTTGTTGAAAGATGTAAGAGGTTACTTTACGCCCAGTGCATTCAAAGTTTCCATATTTAAGTTACCTTGCGGTAAGCCCTTATCTTGCTGAAATTTAGCAAGTGCTTCTTTTGTTTTGCCGCCCATTACATTGTCAATGGGGCCAGGGTCATAACCTTCGCGCTTTAGCGCTTCTTGAATTTGTTTAACTTTATTATTGGTTACGTCCTGTTCGCACATTACTTCTTTCCATTCTTGATAACCACCTTTTTTTACCAATACTTTATTCATTACAGTTTTGTATGTGGCGGGTACTTCGGTTTTGTTTTCACGAGCTGGTTCAATCAGTTTTTTGCGGGGAACCACTTTGGTAATGGCTGCCACTTCTTCTTGTTTAGTTACTGCGGGTGCCACTTCTATTTTCTTTTCAATCGCTTTGTAAACAGCCGGAATTTCTTTCAAGCACCATACTTCGCAATCTTTAGGGTTTTGCGATAGACAGTTTACATCCGCTTTCCCTTTTACCCACTCTTGTTTGGCAGGCGAAACCAACTGCTGTTCTTTCACGGTTTGATATTGTGCAGGTATGGTTACAGTTTTTGTAGAGGCAGGTTTTACTACTACTGTATCAAAAACTGTTTCGTAGCGTGCTGGTATTTTTTCTACTTTGAAGGTGGCTGGCTTATCTATTACGGTTTCTTCTTTGTATTCGTATTGGTCGGGTGCTGTACAGCGGGCATAGCATTTCCCGGGTATAGCATTTGGCGGATAATCGCCTCCGGAGTTGCTGTTGGCCACTACTGGTATAGCTTTTGGTGCTATAGGTTCTACTGCTTTTTCGGTTGCAGTTGGTTTAGTGGGTTCTTGTTTTTTAACTTCCGGCTTGGGTTTTTCGGCAGGTTCAACCGGGGTATTGGCAGGTATCGGAACACTGTTTCCTTCGTTCCAAATTACCGCATTTGGATTTTCTTTTTTGTACTTATCTAAGTTAGGATTTCCGGTGTTTATGAAAATTTGCGCATGCAAAGCGGTTGTTATGCAAGCACAAGTTATAGAAGTTAGTATCAGTTTGGTCATATTCAATTGTTTGCGTGTCCAAATGTAGGATTATTGAAAGCTATTACAAAAATTTGATTTGTAATTACAAACAGTTTGCCATTATTGTGTTTTTTAAAGTATTCAATAAAAAAAATGGAGCAGCTTAAAACAATTATTGAAAACACCTGGAGCAACAAAGAGTTGTTGAAATCAGAGGAGAGTAAATCCGCTATTAACAAAGTGGTTGAAATGTTGGATAAAGGAGAAATTCGTGTGGCCGAAAATTTAACTGGCCAATGGGTTGTAAACGACTGGATCAAAAAGGCAGTTATACTTTATTTTCCAATACAAACTATGCAGACGTTACATGCAGGCGTGCTAGAGTTTTTTGATAAAGTACCGCTTAAAACTAACTACGCTAGTTTAGGTGTGCGTGTAGTGCCACATGCCATAGCACGTTACGGAAGCTACGTGTCTAAAGGCGTAATACTCATGCCGAGTTTTGTAAATATTGGTGCTTATGTAGATGAGGGAACCATGGTAGATACCTGGGCCACTGTGGGCTCTTGTGCTCAAATTGGTAAGCACGTTCATTTGAGTGGTGGTGTGGGAATTGGAGGGGTATTAGAACCGGTACAGGCAGCACCGGTTATTATTGAAGATAACTGTTTTATTGGCTCAAGGTGTATTGTGGTGGAAGGTGTTCGAGTAGAAAAAGAAGCAGTTTTAGGCGCTAACGTAGTGTTGACTGCCAGTACAAAAATATTGGATGTAACAGGTGAAGTACCTGTTGAACATAGAGGTGTTGTACCTGAGCGTTCAGTAGTAATACCCGGTAGCTATACAAAGAAGTTTCCGGCAGGAGAGTACCAAGTTCCATGTGCATTAATCATCGGTAAGCGCAAAGCCAGTACCGATCTCAAGACATCACTTAATGATGCTCTTCGGGAGCATAATGTAGCAGTATAAATACCTTTCGGGAAAGGAGAGGGGTTTGGAGTTTTCAAAAAATGACTATTTTTGTCATGAAAACAATTGTCATCATGAAAAATCTTTTAAAAAATGCCAGAGAGCTAAAGGGGTGGAAAATCAGAGAATTGGCAGAGCAAATGGGTATTGATGCAGCATTGGTAAGCAAGTTTGAAAGTGGTACCCGCAAACCTACCAAAGAGCAGGTTATCAAATTGGCATCGCTATTAGAGTTAGATGCTGACCAGTTGTTGGTGGCTTGGATGAAAGAAAAGATACTATATGAGATTGGTGATGATGAACTGGCGCTTAAAGCCATGATGTTGGCTGAAGAAGAAGTGAAGTATAATCTTGCAAAATCTGATAATTGGGGTGTTTCAAAGTCATTGAAGAGCTTGCTATTAGAAATTGACAAGCTGAAAAAGCAACTTAACAAATTCAGAAAGCTGGATAGCTACCGAATTGCACAGGCCTTAGAGTTGGAGTATACTTATGAGAGTAACCGGATTGAGGGCAATACGCTTACTCTGCGCGAAACAGATTTGGTGGTCAATGAGGGGCTCACTATTTCCGGCAAAAGTATGCGTGAGCATTTAGAGGCCATCAATCATAAAGACGCGATAGAGTACATTAAGCATTTAATAGAAAAAGATGTGCCACTGAATGAGCGTGAATTATTGCGCATTCACAATTTGATACTGCGCGGTATTGATGCTCAGAATGCCGGTAAATACAGAAGTGTTCAGGTAATGATAAAGGGAAGCCGGCATACTCCACCGGCTCCGTATTTGGTGGCTAAACAAATGGAAGATTGCTTTTTGTGGTATGAAACTAATCGTAGAAAACTGCATCCGGTAGTTTTAGCAGCCGAAATGCACGAGCGGGTAGTTACTATTCATCCATTTATCGATGGTAATGGCCGTACTTCTCGTCTTGTGATGAATCTGATTCTGCTAAGACACGGATATGTAATTGCTAACATTAAGGGAGATACTGCCAGCCGTATGGCATACTACCAAGCTCTCGAAACTGCACAAGCCGATGCCGACAAATCTGCATTTTTGGAGTTGGTAGCACAGGTTGAGTTAGATGCACTAAAACGTTACCTCAGCATTGTAGCTGCTTAAGAGTGGTGCAAAGTGCAGTGGCCGTTTGGTTCACTGCACATTTTTAACCTTCTAGGTTTATGGTAAATGTGAATGTGCGCGAGTACATGCGTTCAATCACCCTAGAGTATATCAGACCGGGAGTGGGTGAATGAATATTGATAAATCCGTGACTAACTTTAAACTCTGGGGAGAGGATAAAGTAAGGGAAGTAGATCATGAAGCCCAAGCCATACTCTGCTGATGCATCGTGCCGGTTGAGTTTGATGATATCATCTGCTTTGCGTGATTTTACATTAGATGCTAAGTCAAAATCGTAGCGGAGTCCGGCTATAACATACACTCTAAAGTCTTTTATTGGTTCACTTTTAAAACGCAGTTGGAGTGGAAAATCAAGGTAGATAGATGAAATGGTTTTGCGCACCTTGTTGTAATCAATGTCTTCATATTCTATGGCTTTATCTGAAAATGATAGAGCGGGTATAAAACGCAAATCAAAATAGCGGTGAAACTGGTAGTTGCAAATAATACCTAAGTTGAAACCTGGGCCAAATCTCGGTTTGAAGTAACGAATAGAGTCGTTGGCGGCTTGCTTTTTTGTATGGTAAACTTTAAAGTCTCCTACGTTTACCCCCATAGCAATACCAAAGTACACATCCTTTTTGCCCAGTTCGTGTACATTGAACTGAGCCAAGCATTTTGTGCCGGTGAGCAGTAGCGAAAGGATACTAAGAGTCAAAAGCCGGAATGTCATTTACTTTTTTGTTATTTCTCCATAGTATAAAATGCACAGGCGCCAAAAGTGAGCGGTGTCCATTTTACATTTTTGAATCCTGTTGCTTCTAAAATTTTTACAAAATCGTTTCCTTCCGGAAAGGCCTTTACACTTTCGGGCAAATATGCATAAGCGCGTGCATCTTTCGAAAACCACCGGCCAACCAGCGGAACTATTTTACCAAAATATAAACTGAACAACCAGCGTAATATTGCATTTTTAGGCATAGATGCTTCTAAAATAGCTACATGGCCACCCATTTTTAACACCCTAAACATTTCTTGTAATCCGGCTTCCAGATGCTCAAAATTACGCACTCCAAACCCCACTGTAATGGCATCAAAACTTTCGGTTGCAAATGGCATTTTTTCTGAATCGCCTTGTATAAACTGAAGCACTTGTTCTGCATTTGCTTGTTTTGCTTTTGAGCGGCCAATATCCATCATCTTATCGCTCAAGTCAAAGCCAATTACTTTTTCGGGATTTAGCGATAGTGCTGCTATAGCAAAATCGCCTGTGCCGGTAGCAATGTCAATAATTTGTTTGGGTTGAAATGGGGCCAAAAAACGTATTGCCTTTTTGCGCCAGCCAATGTCTATACCCAGCGTGAGCAAATGATTTAAAAAATCGTAACGGTGCGCAATGTTGTCAAACATTTCTTCCACTTGCTGTTTTTTGCTGCGGGGGTCGTTATATGGTTTTACCGTGCTCATTTTTGCGGTGCGAATGTAATAATCGCTCCCAGAGCCGCATGCCACGTTTTTGAATGAAACGAGTTTTCAAAAAATATGCGGTACATTATGTATCTATGTGTACTACAACGCAACCATGTATATTTGTCCAATGGCTGGTCATGCAAGATTTTTGATTTCTATTATTAGTACTGTGTTATTGGCGGTGGTTGTGAGTACATTGCAGGCACAAGTTTACCATAGGTGTTCGTCTATGGAGTATTTAGAATTTCTGAAAACCACAGACCCGTATTTAGAGGAGAAGAGAAAAGCTATTGAGGAGTTCACTCAAGAGTATATCACTCACTCACCTATCGGCTCAAGGGCTGTGATAACTATACCGGTTGTGTTTCATGTATTGTACAATACGGCCGCACAAAACATACCCGATGCATTGCTCTTGGCGCAACTTAACCAGTTGAATGCAGATTTTGCTCGTTTGAACACAGATGCCGGTAATACCCCGGCTGCTTTTGCTTCGTTGGGTGCTAATACCAATATCCAGTTTTGTTTGGCTACGCGCGACCCCAGCGGTAACCCTACCACAGGTATAGTACGCAGATCAACTGGCGTTACATCATTCTCAACAAACAATGCAGTTAAAAATAATGCTACCGGTGGCAGCAATGCCTGGCCGGCTGGTAGCTACTTAAATATTTGGGTTTGTAATTTAGGAAGTAGCTTGTTGGGTTACGCACAGTTTCCGGGCGGAGCCGCAGCCACTGATGGTGTGGTAGTGTTGTATTCATCGGTAGGTAGTATAGCCACTCCGGGCACTGCAGTGCCTTATCATTTGGGGCGCACAGCTACACACGAAGTAGGGCACTGGCTAAACCTGTATCATATTTGGGGCGATGATGGTACCGCTTGCACCGGCTCTGATAACGTAAATGACACTCCAAACCAGGCAGGCCCCAACTCCGGTTGTCCCACTTTTCCAAAACTCAGTTGCAGCAACGGCCCCAATGGCGATATGTACATGAACTATATGGACTATACCACAGACCCATGTATGAATATTTTCACCCAAGGTCAAAGCGCACGAATGAATGCTTTGTTTGCACCGGGTGGTGCTAGGGCATCTTTACTAAATTCTTTGGGTTGTGTAGTACCCCTGCCCCCCAGTTGCCCAACACCCACCGGCTTGGCAACTTTATCTGTAAACACAAATTTGGCTTATGCAAACTGGTCATCTGTAAGTGTGGCAATTAGTTACAACTTGCAGTATAAATTACTCAGTTCACCCACTTGGACCACCACGCTGAACACAAAGGACACTATTTTGCCCATGAGCAATTTGTTTAGCGGCACTGCTTACCAATGGAGGGTGCAAACAGTTTGTGCAAATGATACATCAGTTTATTCTGCACCGGTTTCATTTACCACACTAGGCAGTTGTGTAGATAACTACGAGCCCAACAACTCACCGGCTACTGCACCGGTTTTAGCGCTCAATACAGACCTTAGCGCACAAATTTCATCGGCAAGCGATGAAGACTGGTACACAGTTACCACATCTGCACCAAACACAAAGCTACGTGTAGATTTGACCAACCTACCGGCTAATTACAATATGGTACTTTACAATTCATCCACCAATTTTAAAATTGTAGCTTCTGAAAATGCCGGTACCAGAGCAGAACTCATTAAGCATAACGCAACTACAGCCGGCACCTACTATCTAAAAATTTATGGAGTAGCAGGTGCTTTTAACGCTACAAAGTGTTACAATCTGATGGTTTCTACGTCTTCAAACAATTTTAGAGAAGCTGAAGACACAGAGTTGCCGGAAGGCAGCCCGGAGATGGTTTTACGAGTAATACCAAATCCCGCTCAATACTCAGTAAAAGTACTGATTAACAGTATAGAAGCATCGGTTGGAATGGTGAGCTTGTGTAACTCTAGCGGCCAAATAGTTGCCGGTAAACAAATCAATTTACTCAACGGGGCGAATAGTTTTGATTTAGAATTGAGCAGTTTGCCCAACGGATTGTACCACCTGCTCTTTACCACTAATCAAGACGTACATTGTACTAAAGTTTTGATTGCCCGGTAAGAAAATCCAAACGATTTTACATTGTTTAGTCAAAGAACCTTACCCCTGCTTTTTTGAATATTGAACAAAAGATTTGGAAATCTGTACAGTTCGGTTAGTTTTGCGCTCCCTTTTGAAAAACGGTACGGTTGGGAATCGTACAAAAACATATTCAAAATGAGCAAAACAAAATACACTCCGCGCCTTAAAGAGCGCTATGCTAAAGAGATTGTACCTGCACTGAAAGAGAAATTCAGCTACTCCAGCGTAATGCAGGTGCCTCGCCTTAAAAAGATATGCCTTAACCAAGGTGTAAACGGTGCCACCAGCGATAAAAAATTGGTAGATACTGCGGTAAACGAAATGACCGCTATTGCCGGTCAAAAAGCAGTTGCTGCCCGTGCCCGTAAGGCGATTTCAAACTTCAAATTGCGCGAAAACATGCCCATTGCAGCCCGCGTAACTTTACGTGACGACCGCATGTTTGAATTTCTTGACCGTTTGATTGCAGTATCACTACCTCGTGTGCGCGATTTCAAAGGCATCAATAACAAAGGTTTTGATGGTAGCGGTAACTATACGCTTGGTGTAAAAGAGCAAATCATTTTCCCGGAAATGGAGATTGACAAAATCACGAAGATAAACGGTATGGATATCACTTTTGTAACTACCGCCCAAACCGATGAAGAAGCTTATGCACTTTTAGAAGCGCTGGGCATGCCATTCAAAAAAGATGAAAAAAAATAGTTCAAAAACCTGTCATACAAACCTTAATACATGGCTAAGAAATCAATAGAAGCACGTCAACGCAAGCGCGAGGCATTAGTAGCAAAATATGCTGCAAAACGCGAGGCATTAAAAGAAGCTGGTGAGTGGTCTTTGTTAGACAAGTTGCCAAAAAACTCTTCCAAAGTTCGTTTGCGCAATCGTTGTCAATTAACCGGTCGCCCGCGTGGTTATGTTCGTCAGTTTGGTATTTGCCGTATCAAGTTTCGCGACTTGGCCAGCGAGGGTAAAATTCCGGGAGTAACAAAAGCCAGCTGGTAGTAATAAATTAAAACTGTTCATCACATTTCAATTTCAATAAAATGACTGATCCAATTTCTGACTACTTAACCCGCATCCGCAACGCACAGCAAGCAGGCCACCGTTTTGTGGAGATTCCGGCTTCTACTTTGAAAAAGAAGATCACCGAAATTCTATACGACAAAGGGTACATTTTGAAGTACAAGTTTGAGCCAACTGAAAACAATCAAGGAGTTATCAAAATAGCTTTGAAATATGATGCGACTACCAAAACACCGGTTATCAAGAATTTGAGCCGTGTTTCTACCCCCGGTTTGCGCCAATACAAAGGCAAAGATGAATTGCCACGCGTACTTAGCGGTTTGGGTGTTGCTATCATCTCTACTTCAAAAGGAGTGATGACTGATAAAGAAGCCCGCAATTTGGGTATAGGTGGAGAGGTATTGTGCGAAGTATTTTAAATTGAACAAATAGTAATTAACCATTAACCGATAAAGATATGTCAAGGATAGGCAAAGCACCAATTACAGTTCCCAAGGGAGTTAGCGTAGAAATAGGTGCCGGAAACGTAGTGAAGGTAAAAGGTCCCAAAGGGGAGCTTTTTCAAGCTGTTGACCCGGATATTACCGTTAAAGTAGAAGACGGAGTGTTGACTGTAGAGCGCCCTACTGAGCAAAAACGCCACAAAGCGCTGCATGGTACTTACCGTGCCATCCTCAACAATTTGGTGAAGGGAGTTAGTGATGGATACAAAGCAGAGTTAGAACTTGTAGGTGTGGGTTACCGTGCCGATGTTCAGAAACAGGCGCTTACATTGTCAGTAGGTTATTCTCACCCGGTGGTGGTATTGTTGCCCACTGAAATTAAAGCCAGTGCAAAGCAAGACAAAGGTCAAAACCCGATTATCACTTTAGAAACACACGACAAAGAGTTATTAGGGTTGGTTTGCGCTAAGATTCGCTCTATCCGCAAGCCGGAGCCATACAAAGGTAAAGGTATCAAGTTTGTAGGCGAAGTATTGAGAAGAAAAGCCGGTAAGTCTGCCTCTAAAAAGTAATTAGTTAACCGAAAGATTTCTGTAAATCCATAAAAATTAATAGCCATGGCATTCAGCAAAGAAGCAAGAAGGCAAAAAATTAAAAGCAGAGTTCGCGGCAAAATCCGCGGCACAGCCGAGCGCCCTCGTTTGAGTGTATTTCGCAGCAATAAAGAAATGTACGCTCAGTTGGTAAATGATGATGCAGGAGTAACTCTTGCAGCCGCCTCTACCAAAGAGAAAGACTTCAGCCGCAACGGTAATAAAACCGAACAAAGCAAAGCGGTAGGTGTAGCTATTGCCAAGAAAGCTGCCGAGAAAGGTATTGATACTATCGTATTTGACCGTAACGGCTTTTTGTACCATGGTCGTATTAAAGCAGTAGCAGAAGGCGCACGTGAGGGCGGTCTGAAATTCTAATTCCTAACAACAACTATTAAGACAAAGTAACATGTCAAAACTCAATATTCAGAAGCTGAAAGCCAGCGAGATTGAACTGAAAGAAAAAGTAGTAAATATCCGCAGGGTAACTAAGGTAACCAAGGGTGGACGTACGTTTAGCTTCTCTGCTACAGTAGTAGTAGGCAATGGTAACGGTATTGTGGGCGAGGGCTTAGGAAAAGCCCGCGAGGTACAAGAGGCCATTCAAAAAGCGATTGATGACGCTAAGAAGAACTTGGTGAGTGTACCGGTGTTTAAAGGCACTATTCCTCACATTCAGTTTGGCAAATTTGGTGCTGCAAAAGTGATGTTGAAACCCGCCTCACAAGGTACCGGTGTAATAGCCGGAGGTGCCATGCGCGCGGTGTTGGAGAGTGCCGGTATTAAAGACGTGTTGGCAAAATCACAAGGTGGTTCAAACCCGGCCAACGTAATTAAAGCTACGTTGGATGCACTGGGTAAACTGCGTGACCCATTTACTGTGGCAAAAAACCGCAGCGTGGTAATGGATAAAGTTTTCAAAGGATAATTTTTGAGTACAACATAAACTCACCAACATGGCAAAGATTAAAGTAACCAAGATAAAGAGCACCATCGAAAAAGACGAGCGTGTAAAAAGAACCATGCAGGCCTTAGGTTTAGGCAAAGTAGGCAGCACTAACGAGTTGGAAAACAGCCCGGCAGTAGCAGGTATGGTTAGAAGAGTTCAGCATTTAATTAAAGTTGAAAACCTATAAACAATGGAATTACACAACTTAAAACCCGCAGCAGGATCGCTCGGTAAAAGAAAGAGAAAAGGAAGAGGACAAGGTTCTACCGATGGCGGCACTTCGGGTCGTGGCCACAAAGGAGCTAAATCTCGCTCTGGTTACAAGCAAAAATTGGGCTTTGAAGGTGGTCAGATGCCATTGCAAAGACGTATGCCTAAAGTGGGTTTCAATAACCCTTTCCGCAAGGAGTACACCGCCCTTAACCTTGGCCGTGTGCAAGAAATTTTGGATACCTACAAATTAAGCGAAATAAGCGTAGATAACCTTCGTGCAAACGGCATACTCAGCAAAACTGAGTTAGTTAAAGTGTTAGGCACCGGTGAACTGAAGAGCAAAGTAGATTTAAAGGTACATGCCATCAGCGAATCAGCTAAAGCAGCTGTAGAAAAGCTGGGTGGCAGCGTAACAATCGTAAAATAAATATTTAAGAAAGTCCCGGTTGAATACTCATCGGGATTTTTCACTCATAGCATATCCCCTAAATAGGAATGAAACTAATTCAAAAACTAAGAGAAATATGGAGCATTGAGGAATTGCGCGAACGCATTATCCTCACGCTTGGTCTTATTCTCATTTATCGGTTTGGTACTTTTATTACCCTTCCGGGTATAGACCCCACCAAGCTCACCAACATGGCCGATAGCGGTTCAGGTGGTTTGTTGGGCATTGTTAACTTGTTTGCCGGTGGTGCGTTTTCGCGCGCTTCGGTTTTCGCGTTAGGTATTATGCCGTACATATCTGCCTCTATAGCCATTCAGTTGTTCACTTTGGCTGTGCCTCACTTTCAGCGTTTGCAAAAAGAAGGCGAGAGTGGTCGCAGACAGTTGAACCAGTACACCCGTTACTTAACCATAGTGGTAACTGCAGTTCAAGGATGGGCTTACACCACTTATTTGCGCAGCACCGATGGTGCGGCTGTGTTAACCGACCTTAGCCCGGCTGTGTTTTGGGTATCTACTATGGTTACGCTTATTGCCGGTACCATGTTTGTGATGTGGATGGGAGAGAAGATAACCGACAAAGGAATTGGTAACGGTATTTCTCTCATCATCATGGTGGGTATTTTGGCTCGTTTCCCTTCTTCTATTTTAGAGGAAGCCGGTGCGCGCTGGAGCCGGGGTGGTATGTTTGCATTTGTTTTAGAAATGGCTGTACTTATAGTAGTCATTGCCGCTTGTATTCTTCTGATACAGGGTACCCGCAGAATTCCTATTCAGTATGCTAAACGCAATATTGTACAGGGCGGTAAAATGATGCAAGCCGGTGGTGTACGTCAGTATTTACCTCTTAAACTGAACGCATCTGGCGTAATGCCAATTATCTTTGCACAGGCAATTATGTTCTTTCCGGCTCTTATTTTTCAAGTGCTGGGCATCAATCAAAACAATCCTATTTTGATGGATTTGAACGACATCACTTCAGTACTGTACAACTCTATCTATTTTGTGTTGATAGTGGCTTTCACCTATTTTTATACGGCCTTGATAGTTAACCCTACTCAGATTGCCGATGACCTAAAACGCAACAGTGGCTTTATTCCCGGAGTTAAACCCGGTAAAAAAACCGAAGAGTTTATTGACGCAGTAATCTCTCGCATTACTCTACCCGGAGCAATATTCCTGGGCTTTGTGGCTATTATGCCGGCAATTGTAATGTTGTTTGATGTGAACCGTGCTTTCGCCTTGTTCTTTGGTGGCTCATCTATTTTGATTATGGTGGGTGTGGTGTTAGATACCCTGCAAACCATAGAAACCTACTTGCTCAACCGCCATTACGATGGATTGACCAGCAGTGGGCGCATTAAAGGTCGCCAGGGCAATATGTACCAAACCAGTTATTAAGAAAATAAAGAAGCCCCTCTCCGAAACGAGAGGGGTTTTAGTTTGTATATGGCTATCAAAATAAAAACCCTTGAAGAAGTAGAACTGATGCGCAAAAGCTGCACGGTACTATCGCAGGCATTGGCCGAAGTGGCCAAAGCACTGAAGCCCGGCACTACCGGCTTTGAAATAGATAAACTAGCAGAGGATTTTATACGTGCAAACGGAGGGGTACCTTCCTTTAAGGGCTACAACCGCTTTCCGGCCACCTTGTGTATTTCCGTAAACAATGCAGTAGTGCACGGGTTGCCTACCGCCAGGCCCTATAAAGATGGGGATATCATCTCTGTTGACTGCGGGGTGTATATGAACGGCTTTCATGGCGATATGGCTTACACTTTTGGTATAGGAAATGTAAAGCCCGAAACACAAAAGCTGATGCAGGTTACTAAAGAGTCGCTTTACTTGGGAATTGCCGAAGCAGTGGCTGGTAAGCGTACCGGAGATATTGGGTTTGCTGTGCAAGAATATTGCGAGCGAAAAAATCCGTACAAGTGTGTGCGCGAGTTAGTAGGCCATGGCCTTGGCCGCCAAATACACGAAGACCCGCAGATACCCAACTATGGTAAAAGAAACGATGGCCCCAAACTACCTGAGAATGCAGTTGTGGCTATAGAACCCATGGTGAACATGGGCACCAGAAATGTATATACTGCCGATGATGATTGGACGGTGATAACTCAAGACGGCAAACCTTCGGCACACTACGAGCACACGGTATGGGTGAAACCGGTAAAGTCAGAAATGCTTACCTCTTTTGAATGGATTGAGCAGGCCGTAGCCGCCAATGAGCATTTGGTGAAAATATAGCAAGCGCAGTTTTTTACACGCATCCAATAGTTATTTTTTATCATTTAGTTTACTTGTTTGTCACTATATAAACCCAAACAGCCGCAAATAGCGGCTGTTTGGGTTTCAGTAAAAAAAGTATTTCAATTACGACAAGTGCTTTGTTAGCATAGCTACTAAACTTGACTTGGGCACTGCACCCACTTGCTTATCTACCACTTGCCCGTTTTTGATAAACAGGATGGTAGGAATGTTGCGGATGCCGTATTTCATTGCGGTTTCGGGGTTGTTGTCCACATCCACTTTACCTACAATGGCTTTGCCTTCGTATTCTTTAGAGATTTCTTCTACAATAGGGCCTATAGCTTTGCAGGGGCCGCACCATTCTGCCCAAAAATCTACAAGGGCTACCTGGTTAGAGTCTAATACTTCGGTTTTGAAGTTGTTGTCGGTGAGTTGTTTTGCCATGTTTTTAAATTTAATGTGATTGAGATTTGTTGTAATTGTTTGGGAGTGCAAGTATAGCAATTCGTATGCCTGAGCGGTTTTCATGTTTCCACAGCCGGTGTGGATGGTCAATTTGGCTTATCGGCCAGTAGTTTTTCAATTAAGGCAGTTACCTTGTCATGATTTACGTGCCTCCAGGGGTTAAACCAATCGGCCAATCGGCCATTGCGGTCTATCACATACTTATGGAAGTTCCAAATAGGGGCCACCCGGGTTTCTTTGCGCAGCCATTTGTACAGGGGTTGGGCGTTGCTGCCTTTTACATCGCCCTTTTCAAAAACGGTAAACGTAGAGTTGAATTTTACTTCGCACACTTGTTGCATTTCTGCCCCGCTCTTGGGTTCCTGATAGAAGCTATTGGATGGAAACAACAATATTTCTAAACCTTGGTTGCGGTATTTTTCCGATAGTTTTTCCAGGTCTTTCATTTGTGGCCATAGCCCGCAACCGGTGGCCGTGTTTACCACTAACAATACTTTGCCTTTGTAATGATCTAACGGTAGTGCTTTGCCCGATGCTGTGTGCAGCGTAAATTGATACAGAGAATCTTTCATGCGTAGGTAACAGACGGGAGGGTGAATTGTTTATTGTAATCTGGCACTGCCGCTAACAACTAACAACAAAAAAGGCAACCCCGCGGGTTGCCTTTCAGAGAGTGTCAGTTTAGCAGTAAATTAGTCGATATTCTTCCCCGTCTTCTTAGAATAACGAACGGTTTTGCCGTTTTCTTGTTTGCGGCCTACGCGGGTGGCTTTGCCATCGCTCATCAGCGCCACGTTAGAGATGTGAATGCCCCCAGGGCTTTTTACAATACCACCTTGTGGGTTTTTAGCGCTTGGTTTAGTGTGTTTAGCGTGCAGGTTTACGCCTTCTACAAACACCCGGTTCTTTTTGCGGTCCACATCAATTACACGGCCGGTATCGCCTTTGCTTTCTCCGGTAAGTACCACTACAGTGTCGTTCTTTTTTATCTGAAGTTTCATAATGCTATGCTTAAATCTTTGTATAATAATTGGGTTGAAATGGGCTACAGTACTTCCGGAGCCAATGAGATAATTTTCATGAATTGCTTATCGCGCAATTCGCGGGCTACCGGCCCAAAAATACGGGTACCGCGTGGCTCGTCTTGGTTGTTGAGCAGTACTACTGCATTGTCGTCAAAACGGATGTAGGAGCCGTCTTTTCTGCGCAATGAGCGGGTAGTGCGTACCACTACAGCCGGAGATACCGAACCTTTTTTAACACCACCGGTAGGCAGCGCTTTTTTAACGGTTACTATCACTTTATCGCCAATGCCGGCATATCTTCTTTTGGTACCACCCAACACGCGGATAATGAGTACTTCTTTAGCACCACTGTTATCGGCCACGTTGGCTCTTGATTCTTGCTGTAACATACCTTACTGTATTGATTGTTGTTAGGGATATGGGGAATGAAAAACTATTTCGCTCTTTCTACTACTTCTACTAAGCGCCAGCGCTTGGTTTTGCTCATAGGGCGGGTTTCGGCAATTTTTACCGTGTCGCCTTGCTTGGCATCATTCTTTTCGTCATGTGCCTTAAAGCTCTTGGTTTGTTTCATGTACTTGCCATAAATGGGGTGCTGTACCTTTCTTTCAATAGAAACGGTAATGGTTTTGTCCATTTTATCGCTGGTTACAAGACCAACTCTTTCTTTTCTTAACTTTCTTTCCATGGCAGTCTATTATGCTTTGGTTTCTTTTTTACGATTGTTCATTTCGGTAAGCAAACGGGCTACGTTTTTGCGTTTGGCGCGTATGCTCAGTGGATTGTCTAAGGGCGTAACGGTGTGGTTGAACGTTAGCTTGTTCAACTCGGCTTGTTCGCTTTTGATTTTAGCTACTAAATCATCCGTTACAAACTGGCGGATGTCTTTTTGGCTCATTTTTTTATTCGCTCCCATGGTGTATGGTATTTCTGTGGTGGTTTAATTAAGCACCTACGGCATCTCTGCGGGTGATAAACTTGGTTTTTACTGACATTTTGTGCGCGGCAAGCATCATGGCCTCCATGGCTACCTCGCGGCTTACTCCGTCCACTTCAAACAATATACGGCCGGCTTCTACCATGGCCTCCCAGCCCTCGGGGTTACCCTTACCTTTACCCATACGTACTTCCAATGGCTTGCGGGTAATGGGCTTATCCGGGAATATCCGAATCCATACTTTTCCTTCGCGTTTCATAAAGCGGGTAAAGGCCACACGGGCTGCCTCAATCTGCTTATTGCTGATGCGGCCGCTTTCCATGGCTTTTAAAGCAAACGTGCCGAAGGCGATTTCTGCGCCACGGTAGGTTTTGTCGGCCACACGGCCTTTCATGGTTTTGCGCCACTTGGTTCTTTTAGGGAGTAACATATCAGAGGATAGTTAAGAGTTATTAGTTAATAGTTAATCGTCCTTGCTTATTTCTCTTTACGACCGGCAGGTATGCGTCCTTTAGGTCTGCGTTTTTCTTGTTTTTCTTCACCGGCAAAAGCACCTGTCAGGTCTTTTTTACCATACACCTCACCACGGCAAATCCATACTTTAATGCCCAGTTTACCATAAATGGTCAAGGCCTCGCAAATGTTATAGTCAATATCTGCTCTCCAGGTATGGAGTGGAATGCGACCTTGTTTGTATTCTTCGGTACGAGCCATATCTGAACCGCCAATACGGCCACCAATACGTATTTTAATCCCCTCGGCACCCATGCGCATAGCTGAGGCAATAGCCATTTTAATAGCTCTGCGGTAGTTGATACGCGCCTCTAACTGCTTGGCAATAGTTTCGCCTACAATAGCTGCTTCTAACTCTGGTCTGCGGATTTCTACAATATTGATCTGTACATCTTTGCCGGTCAGTTTTTTCAACTCTTCCTTTACACGGTCCACCTCGCCACCACCGCGGCCAATAATAATTCCGGGACGGCTGGTGTGGATAGTTACCGTAACGCGTTTCATGGTGCGCTCAATAACTATGCGCGAAATACCGCCTTTGTTGATACGTACTTTTAGGTACTGACGAATTTTCTCATCTTCTATCAACTTTTGTGCAGCATCTTTACCGCCAAACCAATTGCTCTCCCAACCTCTTACAATACCGAGGCGATTAGCTATAGGACTCGTTTTCTGACCCATTCAGGTGTGTAATTTTGTGTGTGATTTACTTAATTTCTGCCCTTTCCTTTTCAAAAAGGGACGCAAATATAGTTTTCCCGAACAGAGTTACAAACCGCCCGCAAAGATTTTTTTGGAAACTGCTGCGATTGTGGTGGGCAAATGCCCAAAATCCGGCTATTTTCTATGGGAGATCATTTGTTGAGTGCCTACTATGGTTAGCCATTCTGAAATTACCTACCTTCGCCTCAAAACACCTGTACACATTATGAATGTAGCTTTTGGAGGCGACCATGCCGGGTTTCAATACAAAACAGAACTGATAAATTACCTCACTGCCAAAGGCATTGAAGTAAAGGACTACGGCCCCCACACTGCCGATAGTGTGGATTACCCCGATTATGTACACCCCGTAGCCACGGCAGTAGAAAAAGGCGAGGTTACTTTTGGCATACTGATATGTGGCAGCGCTAATGGGGTGGCTATGACAGCCAATAAACACCAAAGCATACGTGCGGGTATTGCTTGGGATACTGAACTGGCCAAGCTGACCCGTGCGCACAACAATGCCAATATTCTTTGCCTTCCGGCTCGTTTTATTTCTATAGAAACGGCCAAAGCATGTGTAGAAGCTTTTTTAGAAACTCCGTTTGAGGGCGGCCGCCACCAAAACCGGGTAGATAAAATCGGCTGCCGGTAAAAAAGTAGTAAAAACCGGAAATTACTTTTTGCGTTAGCAAACCGCGAACCCTAAACTACAAACACAAAACCTACAACTTCTTCCCGCTTTTCAACGCCTCAAACTTGGCCAGGTATTCATCGGCCAATTGTTTGTTGCCTTTGTTGCGGTAGCTTACACTCATATTAAAGTAAGCAGCCGGGTAGTTGGGGTTTATCTTTATCAGCTCTTGCGAAGTGGCAATGGCCTCGTCAAACCTGCCGCTAAAGCCGTAGGCCACCGCCAGGTCTTCGTAATATACTTCTACATTGGGTTGCAGGGCTATAGCTTGTTTGATGTTATCAATAGCAGCAGCAAGATTACCGGCTACTTTACCATAAGCCGTGCCGAGTAAATAGTATTCACCCGCACCCATTTTGCGCTCTGCACTAAATTTTTGAATCCAAACGGCTACGGAGTCGGGCATGTTTTTCTTCGCAAAATTTTGCGCCAACAAAAATTTGCATTCGCTGTTTTCGGGTTTCATTTCCAAAGCCCTTCGCAGATTGGCAATGGCTGAGTCGGGCTTGTTGATGTCGTTATACACCACGCCCAAGTTAAAGTACGAATCGTAGTAACCGCCCACGCGGTAGGCATTGGCTTTTTGATAAATGTCTATCACCTCGTTAGGGTCATTGTTGCGTTTGTACAATGCATTGCCCAGCAACAAAAAGGCATTGCTGTGGGTAGGATAAATACGGATGGCTTCGCGCAGGTGTACAATAGAAGAATCTAACAGCAACTTCCGAATTGTAGAGTCGGGCTGTGCCTCTACATTGGCCAAATAGGTTTCGCTCAAATTAGGATTTAGGTCAGTCAGGTACTTGCGGATCATACCGCTATCGCGCAGGGCGCTGATGTTCATGTCGGCAGCTTTGGTGAGGTCGCCACCCAAAGAGGTTTGTATTTTGGCAGAGTTGGGGCTGTACTTTACATCTTTGCGGAATAGCGTGAAGCTATCCATCCAGTCAAAATTGCGCGAGAAGGTTTTAAAAGAATACAGTGATACAATTAACAGCAAAGCCGCCCCCGCCACTTTAGGTTGCTTGATGAATTTCAAAAACAGATAGGCCAACAAAATGCAAAAGCCCAGCGAGCTCATGTAGATAAAGCGCTCGTTCATCAATACCCCTACTGTAAACAAAATGTTGCTGGCTACCGAAAAGGTGACGAAGAAGAAAAGAATGCCAAAGGCAGCCACATTGCGCTTTGGTAAATTCATCAAAGCATAAACCACCAAACCAACGGTAACCAAAAATGAACCTACAAACTTTACATCATCTAAACCGATGATAGGTATTTGATTAAAATAATAATCGTGGGTGAGGTGCACCGGGAAAATCATGACCCAGTAATAGCGCAAAAAAGTGTAAACGGCAGTAGCTATTCGCTGTGCAAAAGTAGAGCCAACAAAAGGGTTGTTGAGTATTTCGGGCGAATCGGCAAATACACCCGATTGGGTATTCATTTTGCGGAGTACCAAAAAAATGGCTGTTGCAGCTACATACAAACCGATGCTCCACACATAGTTTTGGGTTTTTACCTGTTTGTGCTGAAAAAAGTAAAACACCAGCGGCACTACCGCCAAAAACGTGATGGCGTTTTCTTTGCTCATCAGCGCCAAAAAGAAAATCACCGTTCCCCAAATGATGTGTACTACCTTTTGCGTTTGCACATACTTAATGGCGGCATACAGTGCGGCTAACGAAAAGAGCATACACATTACCTCATCGCGGCCTTTGATGTTGGCCACGGCCTCGGTATGCAAGGGGTGGGCGGCATACAATAGCGTAGCAAAAAACGCAATGCCCAAATCGCCCAGCGGTGTGCTCCACGCTAACTTAGAGGGTAAAATTTTTCGTAATACATGATAAAGCAATACACAGGTGAGTGCAAACAAGAGTACATTGATAAAATGGCTGAGTTTGGGGTCCATGTAGGGGTCGTTCTCGCTGCCAATAATTACGTTTTTATCATCTATCACCGTGCGGGTATCGCCACGTAATCTGCGGGTGATTTCGTACTCCACAGTAAGTGAAATCATACTCAGCGGACGGTAGCGACCACCGCTTACTAACTTGGCACCACGCTCGCCAAAGAAGCCCTCAAACATATCGTGCGTAAGGTGGTCTTTTATGCCGCCAAAGCCCTTTTTGGTAAACTTGTTATCGGTAAGTACAATCACATCATCAATTGCATACTTGTTGTTGATGGTATTGCTGTATATAATGAAGGAGAAGAAGAATATAATGGCATATACTGCCGGGCTATGTTTTTTAGCCAATACGGGCACTGCCGTTTTTTCCGGAGTTTTTTTAGTTATTGATTGTGTTTTTTGCTTAGCCAAAGGTCAATGGTTTTGATGCACAACTATACAGTAAGTTGAGCAATGGCGCAAGCAGTACTAGATTAATGCAGTGCCGTCTTTCAGTTCTTTGGTCAATCGCTCGTACTCTGTTTGGCGCATTTCTTCTTCGCGTTGTTTGCGGAGCTGAAACGGTGTTTCGAAGTTGAGTTCACTCACCGGCCCCAGTTTTTCAAACGCTAAACCAGGGTCGTTCAAAAACTGAATTCTGCGCTTTACGGCTTCGGTTAGAATAAAACCTATGGTTACAGAATTGGCATTATTGTTTAGCTCGGGCATGGTGCGTAGCAGCGATATGGTGAGGTACTCATCGCCATCTTCGTTTTTGCTGATAACGGCATCAACCAGCGTTTTTTTGTTTTCGGCATTCCACTTGGCATCTATGTGGCGCATGAGCGAGCGGGTAATCCACCTGCGGTAGTTTTGTTCGCTGATGATGTAGTTGATGTCCACCTGATTGCGGCTAAGGTGAAGTTCTTTAGATATTTCTTTGAGGTGCTTGGCGGGTTCTTTGCTGCTGTAACGGATAAAGTACAATTCGTTAAACCCAAAAAACTTTGGCAGCAGATTCGCAATGCGCTGAAACAGCATTTCCGGAGAAGCATTGTATTTATCTACCATGGTTACCAGCAACTCCGCTTTCCATTTTTTTTGACTGAAAAAATCTTCCAGATCTTTGATCAACGGCTCTTTGCGGATGTGCAGCGCCTGCGCAAAGTAAGAGGCCTTAAAGTTATTGAGTACATGGTCAAAACTCTCTACCTTTAACCATGAGGTAGTAGTGGGGCGTTTGTCAATTTTCATGTAGGCAAACCCCAACTCTTTGCCAAAAAGAAAAATGCGTTGTTGCTCGGTCAGTTTTTTGTTGTACAGCAAGGTGGGTTGCTCACCTTTAACATACACCGAGCGGAAGTGGCGCAGTTTGGGGTACTCCGCAAAATCGGTTTCGGTGAGTTGGTAGTTAAATTTTTCTTTTAAAAGCGAAGCATACATTGCCGAACTCCACTGCGCTTTGGTTTTTTCGCCAGAATCTGCTCTAAAATTTTCTACGGCTTGCTCTATATCATCAAAATAGTTGTCGTTCATTTCTTGGTAAGACCGCAGGCAACTAAAGTAGAAATGCTCTTCCTGCAAATTGTAGTTGCGCGAAATTTCAAACACGGAGTTAATTAGCGCAGACAGCGAAGTAGGTGCGCTGGCCATCATGCTCATCAGCAAACTTTTGTCCACACCAAACGTGTCAAACAAAAAATCGTTGATGATTTTGAGGTTGAGTACCTGTACTACAGGCGTTAGGTTTTTGTTGATTTTGAGCGAAACCAATTGGTCGTAGGTGGTATCTAATGCCTTGGCTAACTCGGTAATTTTATCGGGCTTGGGGTACTTTTTGCCGTTTTCTATCTCGTTGAGATACGATACCGAAACCCCACTTTTTTCACTCAGTTCCTGTAACGAAAGTTTGTTATCAGAGCGTAGTTTCTTGAGTTTTAATCCGAAAATGATGCGGATATTTTCTTCGGTGGTTGTTTCCATGAAAATTTGCTGTTAGCGAATGATTCGCAAAATAAGTGGATTTTGCCAAACAGCGAAATTTCGCCTGTGGCGTTATTTCATTAACTCGTATAGCACTGATGAGATTCCTGTTCAAACCTTCCGATAATTGAATTTGTTTACTGCATATTCGCATCAGCTTTTTCAATTTGATACAAAATGCTATTCAAAAAAATATCCTTTATCACAGCAATATTTTTGCTTGCTGCTACTGTTTTGTTACTCCATAGTTGCTTGCAAGGCACCCCCAAAGCTGTAGTACTTGATGTGGCTAAACAACCGTTTGAAAAACTTTCGGAGTATGGTTTTTTTAAAGGGAAAGTAAATGAGCTTTTGCCCAATGAGCGGGTGATACCTTATGAATTGATTACTCCGCTTTTTACAGACTATGCTTTTAAAGCGCGCTTTGTATATGTGCCGGAGGGTGTGGCTGCGGAGTTTGATACTACACAGGTTTTGCAATTGCCCGTGGGTTCGTGTTTGATAAAAAACTTTTACTATCCCGAAGATTTTCAAAAACCAGAGGGCAAACGCAGAATAATTGAAACCCGTTTGCTGGTACATCGCCAAAGCGGTTGGGATGCTATAGATTACCTGTGGAACGATGAACAAACCGATGCAGTTTTAGAAAACACCGGAGCAGTAACCGAAGTAAAATGGAAACATTATGATGGTGTATCGCGCACTGCTACTTACGTGGTGCCTAATAAAAACCAATGCAAAGGTTGCCATTGGCGAAACGACAAGGCAGCTATTAGCCCCATAGGCCCCAAGGTGCGCAATCTGAATAGAAATTTGACCTACTCAGATGGGGAGTTTAATCAACTTACTTATTGGGTAAAAGCGGACATTCTTAAAAATGCACCGGCACCGGAGAACTGCCCGAAGATAGCCGACTGGAAAGATGATAAAAACTATACTTTAGAGCAGCGCACTCGCGCCTATCTGGAAATGAACTGCGGGCACTGCCACAACCCTAAAGGCCCTGCATATACATCGGGTTTATACCTCAATTTAGAAAATCAAAATGCTGAAAATTTGGGTATTTGTAAGGCCCCCGTAGCTGCCGGCAAAGCCACCGGAGGAAGATTATATGATGTAGTACCGGGCCAGCCCGATAAATCCATTTTGGTTTTCCGCATGGAATCTGAAGACCCGGGCATCAAAATGCCGGAGGTAGGCAAAAATTTGGTGCATACAGAAGGGGTAGCTTTAGTGAGGGATTGGATAGCGAGCATGCCAACTAAAGAGTGTGCTCGGTAAATACTTGTCAATCTGCTTTTGCGGGGCTATCAGATGTATTTTGTTGATGATAGATTACCGCAGCGGCAAGCGATTCTTTGCGTACTATCTTCCCGGTTTCGGTACGAACAAATTTTGGGAGCAATAAGAACTGACGCGGCCTTTCATATTCTGCTAAGTTTTTTTGAAGGAGCAATTTTAAGCGCTCTACATTTTCTGTGCTCAGCTCTCTTTGCTCTATCACCAATACTACCCGCTCACCAGTGTATTCATCGGGCAAGCCCGCCAAAAAAAACGGATAGGGCATAATGTATTTTAGTTTTTGCTCTACTGTTTCGGGTATAATTTTCAATCCACCAGTGTTGATGATATTATCTTTTCTACCCACCCATTCAAATGTTTGATTGGGGTATAGTTTCACTAAATCATTGGTAGATAACTGGCGCACACCTAAGTGCGGAGCATCTATAATGAGGGCATTATCAGTATCTGTAGTGAGCGTAACTCCGGGCATGGGTTGGAAACCGCTATCGGGCACGTGGCTGATTTTTCGGAGGGCTATATGGCTCAGCGTTTCGGTCATGCCGTAAGTGGCATACACGCGGTTACGCATATACTTTGTTTTTGAAAACAGGGGATCGCTCACTACGCTGCCGCCCAAAAGCACAGTGCCTATTTTTTCGGCAGTATCAAAATGAGTGGGGTTTTGGGTGATAGAAAAAAACTGCATAGGGGTGAAAGAAGCAAAGTGAATATCTATGTTGCGGATGTGCTCTAATGGAGTGGAAGACGGTTTTACACAAATTAGATTTAACCCTTGCACAATTGCCCGAATAATGACCATTGCACCACCAATTTTTTCGGCAGGTAAGCAGAGAAGGGTATTGCTGCGCTGCGCAATTTGCAAATAGAGCACGGTGGTTTTTGCGCTGGCTTGCAGATGATTTTTTGAGGCAGTAATCAGTTTGGGTTTGCCGGTGCTGCCAGAGGTGCCAAAAGTGAGCGAATTAATTGCCGGATTACAAAACTGCTCTACAATATTCCAAACGTTTTTTTCCCAATCAACAGGGTTTTCAGCAAGTTTTTTTTGTGCTAATTCAAAGAGTTGAAAATGGGTAAAGTCGTAACACGGTATTTGAAACATACTTGCGCAAAGCTAATGTGAAACACAAATTATTGAGGTATATCTCCCCAAGCAGTAAAAGGGTTGTAGTGCAAGTGCCCATGCTCAATATAAAGTGGTGAAGTTACATTGTTGACATAAAGCCCTCCTGTTCCTAAACCCTGTGTCATATCGTTATGCTTGGTGGCCACCCATTGGGCAATGGCATTTAACCCAATGTTTGATTCTAAAGCACTGGTTGCCCACCAGCCAATGTGATGTTGCTCGGCTATGGTTATGATTTTATCAGCCATCGCAAAACCACCCATTAAAGATGGTTTGATAATGATGTACTGCGATTTAAGCTCGGCAATTGTTTCTAATTGGTGCAGGTGTGCCAAATGAATTAGTTCTTCGTCTAAAGCCACCGGAATGGGAGAGGAGCGGCACACTTCTTTCATTAAATTGTACTGCCCTGCGGCCACGGGTTGTTCTATGGAGTGAATATTGTATTGCGATAAAATTTCAAGTTTTTCAAAAATATCTTCAGCATTAAACGCGCCATTCGCATCTAAGCGCAGTTCATAATTTTCTGCCGGATAATGTTTTCTGAAGTTTTTCAAAATGGCCAACTCGGTTTCAAAGGGCAGTGCCCCCACCTTCATCTTTAAACAACGGAAACCCTGCGCAGTTTTATCTTCCATTTGATGTGTCATGAATTGTTCATCGCCCATCCACACTAAACCGTTGATGGGTATGCTACGGTTTCCGGCTGTAAACTCAGTTTCAAACAGCATCTTTCTGGCACCGCCTGCCAAATCTAATGCCGCACACTCCAGTGCAAATTGCACCGAAGAGCAAAACTTAAAGGAGTTTGTATGAACTTTTTTTTGATGAATAGCTTCGCAAAAACTCTTCAACTCATTATCTGCTGTTTGGGTAGATTCTATACTTAGCCCTTCAATAAAACTGCATTCGCCTACACCTGTGTTTATGTCATTACTTAGGTATAGGTAGAACCCATTTTTATAGTCCATACTACCCCGCGAAGTAAGTACGGGGTTTTTGAACATTAGCCGGTAAGGGTGATACCAGGCCTTAGTTACTTGGCTAAGGTCAATCATCGGATAGTAAGCGGTTGACTAAAAACTCTACCCCCACAGTAGCTTTTTCGTTGATGAATTTCAGGTTAGGAATACGAGGCAGAGGCATTTCGTTAGGGTCTATGAGCCATTTTTCTGATTCGTAAGTGGTGTAGTGTATTAGTCCGGCAGCCGGATACACCGCCAGCGATGTGCCAATAACTACAAAGATGTCGGCCTCTTTTACATGCGGCACAGCATTTTCTATTTCGGGCACCGGCTCGCCAAACCAAACAATATGCGGGCGCAGTTGTGCGCCATCGGGGGCTTTGTGGCCCAGTAGAATATCATTTACACAATCAACTACCAACGATTCGTTTTGCTCACTTCTGGCTTTGAGCAGTTCGCCATGCAGGTGAATGATTTTTGTGCTACCACCGCGCTCGTGCAGGTCGTCTACATTTTGGGTGACAATGGTTACATCAAATTTTTTTTCCAGTTCAGCCAAGGCAAGGTGTGCCCGGTTGGGTTGCGCTTGCAACAGTTGCCGCCTGCGTTGGTTGTAAAAATCTAAAACGAGTTTGGGGTTTCGTTGCCAACCTTCGGGGCTGGCCACATCTTCTATGCGGTGGTTTTCCCAAAGCCCACCCGAATCGCGAAAGGTTTTTATTCCGCTTTCGGCACTTATACCGGCACCGGTCAAAATCACTACTTTTCTTCTGCTCATGTTAACCGTTTAATAATCTTGAGTTGATGGGTGTATTTGTTGGTAGAGGTGTTGAAAATACCAAAGTGGTCTAAGCGGTCCACACGTACTACACCAGAGGCGTGTATGATTTGTTGGTCTTTTAGTACAATGCCTACGTGCGTAATTTTGCCTTCTTCATTGGCAAAAAAGGCAAGGTCACCGGGCTTTGTTTCATTAATAAAGTTGACGATGAAGCCCTGCTCGGCCTGCTGATAGGCATCGCGCTTGAGCGCCACGCCCAAGTATTTGAAAACAACCTGTGTAAACCCCGAGCAATCGATACCAAAGGGCGAGCGACCACCCCATAGGTAAGGTACGCCTAAAAAGCGGTTGGTTAATTTTTCAATCATACTCAGGTTGGCCGGCTCGGCAGGTATGGCTTTGCCATTGTAAACTAAGCGCTCTTTACCAAGCCGGAAGTTCAGCCCGTCAAAGGCAGGTAGTGTACTACCTGCTGTGACTAAAACCGGGGTGCTGCTGCCGGGAACTGTGCATACTAAGTCGTATGCAATGGCTCTATCAGCCGACTGAAGTAACTGTAACTCTTTTGGCGTAGTAGCAAAATGTTGCGAAGCGTTTATCCATCCCTCGTATTCATCGTGAGTGGCGACTACTCGCAACCATCCGGTTTGTTCATTCAACACTGTGTAGGTATCTGCAAACAAAAGTTGATTAACCATTTCGCTGCGGTGAGTGGGTTCTTTGCGAACCGGAACCATACTTAATTGACAAATGCCTTGTACCATTTTCAAACTTATCTAATGTGGGCGATTTAATAAGACCATTGTAACGCTATGTTTCTACACACCGATGTGCAGCGTATGCCATTGACCTCATTTTATATAAGTTTGTTAGAGTTGCACGGCCTGGCATTGCAACTTTTTGTTTGTAAAAAGAATCTTTATTTAGCATTCCCTGATTTTGAGAACGAAACCTTGACCCTGATGTTGAAACTTTACTCCTTTGCTACTCGCTCCCTTAAGTTTTGGATAATATGTTGTTTGCTGGTTGGTTCATTTGCTGTTACCGTACAAAAAACGCAAGCACAGGTTACCTGTACTATTTTATCTAAAGATACAGTTATCTGCCGGCCGTATTTGCTCATAGATTCTTTTGTTTCGGTTGTGCCGCCATTGCCTAATCCGGTGTATAGTTGGCAACTTACACTAAGTGGGGTAGGAGTTGTTGCAACTAGTAGTGTGAAGGGATTTGCATATATCATCAATACGCCCGGTCTTTATCAACTTACAGCCGGGGTAACCGGAAGTAATGGACAATCGTGCACAAAAACAGTGAGCAACATATTGGTGCGCGATACTCCTACAGTAAATTTTAGTGTAACCCCATTAGAGAGCTGTTTGCCACATACCATTGCTATTAACTGCAATGTGGGTATAGTGGGTGGCAGTTTAGCGCAAACTATTTTTCAACCCAGTTGCGGGCAGCCGGTTACCACACAGGGAGCTTGTCCGGCTAGTTACACCTTTCCCACCATTTGCCCAAATGGTTGTTATGACCTTACGCTGATTGCAACCGATAATGCGGGATGTGTTGGCCGGCAAAAGCTACTTAATGCCACTTGTAAAGTACCAACACCGGCTGCCTGTTTAACTGCAGATAACACTACACAAAACTGTTCTTCTACTCCGCTTACCACCAATTTTACGGTTTGTAATCCATCTGCCAGCCCTTTGGTCAGATACCGTATTTTAATTAATAATGTGGTGGTAAAAGACGATACCAGCAAAACCTACCAGCATATATTTGCGGTAAACCCTAATTGCTACGATGTAAAAATAGTGGCTTACCACCCAAGCGGTTGTGCTGATTCGGTTACTTACCCGGCCATGATATGTAACCGGCCGCAACCTACTACCGCATTCACATCATCAGCTACCGCTTTTTGCGCAAGTGCCTCTAAGCCGGGTTGTGTAACTTTTACAGACAATACACCCGGAGGAGCGAACGCACAACATCAATGGACGTTTACACCCGGAGGTACTCCTCAAAATACGATTAACGCCACTTATTGTGTTAGTACTCAGGGCACATTTACCATCACACATACCGTAACCTTTGCTCCGGGGTGCTCCAATACCAGCAGCCAGCAAATTGTTTCTAATCTACGCCCCTCGGCAAACTTTGACTCTCCGGATACTGTAGGTTGTAAGGTGCCTTTTACAGTGCAGCTTAATGATTTATCTGCTTGTGCAGGTTGTACATACAACTGGAGTTCTAGTGGTTTCCCTCCTTTTAACCCCAACAATACAGCTCAAAACCCACAAGTAACTTATGCCAACTTTGGTAACTATAACGTTACTCAACGGGTTACTGCAGCCAACGGCTGTTCAGATACCTTGGTAAAATCACTTTTTATCAAGTTAAGAAAGATTCAACCGGTAATTGGGTTTAATAAATCAAAGGGTTGTGGCCCATTGTGTGTCACTTTTACAAACCTTACACCGTTGGCTAACATACCTGCCGGAGATGCTATCTCCACAATCCGATGGATTTTTCCGGATAGCTCAAACCAGAGTATTAATGGGAGTCCGGCAACAAAATGTTTCAACAACCCAGGTTGTAACGATGTATGGCTGGCTATGAGTACCGTAAACGGTTGTGTAGATACCACAAAATTGAAGGACACCATTTGTGTAGGGGTAAAGCCCACTTGTGGAGTTACCGTGCAACCAAGTACGCTTTGTTACGAAACGGATACAGCATTTTTTACTGTAACTTGTACAGACACTATTAATTTTCTTAATGTAGATTTTCTGGGAGATGGTAATTGGGAGTCATATCCGGTGTCCGGTGGCACTATCGCCACTTTTGAAAAGGTGTATAATGCCATTGGTAACTTCACTACAAAAGTAGTGATGTATAGAGATAGTTGTGCAAGCGATACGGTGTTGTTACCAATTATAGTAAATCCACCCAAAGCGCAGTATTCATTTAATGTACCATGTGGAGCGAGCACAGACAGCGTGTTATTGATCAACGAATCGGAGCGATTTAAAACCTTAAACTGGGTATTGGGATGTACAGGAGATACCATACCCGCCAATGGCAATCTAAAGGCACTTATACCCGCTTGTTTACCCTGCCCTATAACACTTATTGCCTACAATGACACTTTTAACTGCACCCATAAATACACAGACACAGTTGTAGGCCCTTGCATTAATTCAACATTTACACCTTTAGATACCACAATATGTGTGAATAGATCGGTAACCTTTACCAACCTTACGCCTAACCCCACCTCAACAACTTGGACTTTTTTTAGGGGTCCCGGATGTACCATTAATGGCGGTACCCTTACAGGTAACACCGTTACACGATTGTTTAACAACACCTCGCAAGGCCGTTGGTGTGTGCGCATGATTAGCACCAACAGCAGCGGATGTATAGACACTGTTTGGGGCGATGTGTACGTATGCAAACCCATTGCTGATTTTACGGCAAATGTGGCATGTTTGCCCGACTCAACATATTTTACCAACCTCAGTAGTGATACCACCAATTGCGCTTTTTCTGCTGTGCTTTGGAATTTTGGCAGTACAACAGGTGCTACATCAACAGCTTTTTCTCCATCTTTCCAGTACCTGACTCAGGGGGTTAAAAACGTTACACTTACGGTAACTACTGCCCCCGGTTGTAATGCTTCTGTTACTAAGCCCATTACAGTAGGCGCTCCATTAAATCTACTGTACAGTATTGACACATTATTTTGCCCCGGGCAGTCAAGATGTGTTACTAATAATACCACTACACCGGGCGTATCTTATCAGTGGACCTGCAATGGAGCCGTACCATCTACCTCCACTGCTACTCAGCCCTGTTTTAGTTTTCCAATAGCCGGAGATTATACATTGGTTGTACAGGCACAGGTAGGCACGGGCACAACATGTACAAAAATTGACAGCATTCGGATACATGTACAACTTCCCCTTGCTTCGGGTGTAGTGAGTGACGATACCCTGACCTGCCCTACACCACCTCAAGTACTTACATACACTAGCACTGCTCAGTATGTTGATGACAACTCAACTTGGCATTGGTACTTTGGCGATGGGGACGAAAGTACCCTTAAAGACCCCACACACATTTACAATCAGCCGGGCGAGTATATTGTAAGTATGAATGTTTGTAATAATGGTTGTTGTGATAGCTCAGTTATTGACACTATTGTTGTTTTAGGTCCCTCCGGCTACTTTAGCTTGGAGCCGGCACCGTATGTATGTGCATGTTCAGATTCGGTTACTTACAATGTTTGTACCATTAAAGCGAGCAACTTGGCGCTACTCTCAGGTTGTAGTTTGTTTACTCCGCTTTACAATATTAACCCTATTGGCTCCGATGCTAATCCTACTTGTATCACAGTTTCGTTTCCATATTGTGTAACAGATTCGTGCCTCCCTCAGATTGTGTTGGGAGATGGTGCCGGATGCCAAGTTTATATTGATTCGGGCTATTTGTACATTGATTCTCCTGCAGTACAATTTACTTTTGATAACTACGGAGTTTGTGTAAATGGCACCGTTTGTTTTGAAGACATTACCTCGTACAATTTACCTTCTAACCACTCTTATACCGTTAATCGTTATTGGGATTTTGGAGACGGCTCACCAATAGATTCTTCTCAAAATCCTTCTCCTTGTCATTACTATGCTACTGTGGGGGGGTACAATGTTAAGCTATACATAGAAAGTAATCATGGTTGTATTGATTCCTCTGTGGGCACTGTAGTGGTAGTTCCGGAGTTTCCGATTGCCGGTTACTATGCTGATGACTCGCTTATCTGCCAGTTTGCACCGATTTGTTTTTACGATACATCATGGATATATCCGCTTACCGGAGCAGATTACTGGATTTGGTACTGGGGCGATGGTAGCACCGATACCATGCAAGGTGTGCCATCTGCCTGCCATAGTTATGATACCGGGGGGTACTATCGGGTTACCATGTGTGTGTTTGATAGCGTGGGCTGCCCCGATTGTGACTCTAGCATTGTAATTAGAGTAATAGATAACCCCAAGGCTGATGCCGGGGGAGATAGGTTTGTATGTTGTGGTGTAACTACTACGATCAATGGCAGTGGCGGTAGTACTTATCAGTGGGAGCCGGCAGGTTTGTTTTCTAACCCCACCATTGCCACACCCACAGTTACCATTTGTTACGATACATTGATTACACTTTATGTTGGCGATCAGTACGGTTGTAACGATACTGACTATGCCATGTTAACCCACTCGCAAATTTTTGCCGCGTTTAGTACAGGTACCAGTTACTGTTTGGAAGATAGCGTTTGTGTTACTGATTTAAGCACAAACACTAACGGTACCACGGCTATTTGGAACTATAATTTTGGTGATAATACTACCTACAACACCTCTTATGCATGCCATTACTACTCCAATGCCGGAAGCAGCTACAGTGTTTCGCTACATGTAACCAATAATCATGGCTGTGTAGATTCAACATTTACTACCATTACTGTTCTGCCTAGCCCAGATGCCATATTTAGTTTAAACGATTCTGTAATATGTTCGTATGAGCAAATTTGTGCTACCAACTTATCTACCAGTACTATTCCCATAACAAACACCGTGTTTACTTACGGAGATGGATTCACTACAACTGGCAATGGGCCTCATTGCCATACCTACACCCCTCCCTACCAAGCCGGCTATATAGTACGTCTAACTGTAACCGATCAAAACGGCTGTTTTGATACCATGAGTATTCCTGTTACTCTGTACGAGGCGCCAAGTGCTAATTTCAACTGGACTACTTCTTGCGAAACCGCTCCAATGCCATTTAACAGCACCTCACTTCAGGGTGATGGCGCAATTAATGCCTGCCAGTGGACATTTTGGTTAGGGTCGCCAAATCCTGTTATTGATAATAATTGCAACACATCATATCAATTCCCGGCCGGTAACTACCCGGTACAGTTGGTAGTGGTGGATGTGTATGGTTGTGCAGATACTGTGGTTAAAACAGTAATGAGTGATTCCATTTCTCAATTGGTAATTTACCCTGGCGATACAACCATTTGTTTTGGTGAAGTAGTAACGTATAGTGTAAGTGGAGTGTTTGATAACATTGTATGGCAGCCCAATGTTTGGATTGATGATCCATATGCATCTACGGTTACTATTAATCCATTGGCCAATATAGGATATACCGTAAGTGCAGTAAATGGCGTATGTGCCGCAGCTACCTCATCATTTAATGTATATGTGATTCAACAAATACCTTTTAGTGTAAGCGCTACACCCGATAAAATTGTGCTTGGTCTAACTTCTACAATTACTTCTCAAATACCGGCACCAATTGATAGTATTATATGGGCTCCATTTAATACGCTTGATTGCCGAGACTGCCCCAACCCAATTGCTCAACCTACGCAAACCACCACTTATACGGCCACAGTTTACTACAGCATGAATGGTAAAACATGTGCCATAGATGACACCGTAACTATCACTGTATTGGGCAGTTGCGAAGAGAGTATCATTTTTGTGCCGAATACATTTACGCCCAATGGAGATGGATTGAACGACATCTTTATGATTCGTGGATTAGCAGCCGTAAAAATCAACTACTTTAGAGTGTATGACCGTTGGGGTAAAATGGTGTTCGAAGCCACTGATGGCGCTCCAAACGAGATAAAATGGGGGTGGGATGGCACCGACCGAGGAGGAGAGCAACTAAACCCGGCAGTTTTCGTTTACACGTATGAGATTGAGTGCATTAACGGTGACACCGTTTCCGGAAAGGGCAATGTAACATTAGTTAGATAAATATTGAATATGAAAAAATTTTTATTCCTCGCTTTTACTATTTTGTTGTTTGCTGCGAGCAACAAATCTATAGCGCAAGACATTCACTTTTCGCAGTACAATGCTGCTCCATTGCTACTTAACCCGGCTCTGGCAGGTATGAACAATTGCGACTACAGGGTGTACACTAATTTTAGGATGCAGTGGCCAACTGTATCTGCCGGCAACACGTATCGCACCGTTGCTGCGGGTGCTGATATGAGCATAGGCAAGGTAACCAAATACAACAGTTTTGCCGGACTTGGATTGCAGTTTTACTTAGACCAAGCCGGGGCACTCAACTTTAGCAACTATCACGTAGACCTGAATTTCGCGTATCATTTTATGCTCAACAGAAAAGGTACTATGCAAATTTCAACCGGTTTGCAAGGGGCCTTCAATTTTAGAACTATTGATAACTCAAAAGCCACATTTGACTCGCAGTACGACCCGTTTTCCGGTAATGTTGATCCTAATGGATTGAAAGAAAACTTTGGCCGCACCAGAATAATGTTTGGCGATGCGGGTTTTGGTGCCTTGTATAGTGCCATTACCAAGCGTGACGACAATTTTTATTTCGGCTTTGCACTAAACCATGTCAACCAGCCCAAAATTTCTTTTCGGCCAAATGGCGATGTAGGCAATGAACGGTTAAATATGAAGATTACATTACATGGTGGCTCTGCGGTAAATGTGGGCAAAAGTGGTCGCCTGTCTCTTTTGCCAAACTTTATGGTGCTTGTTCAAGGACCTTCTAACCAATTTAACCTTGGTTTTGGGGTGCGTTCTTTGTTGGGCAGTAACACCAAATCAAGCAAAACTGCCATTACCGTAGGAATGCAATATAGAGGAATTTTCCACTATGGTTTTTATGACGCGGTGATTATTGCTGCAAAAGTAGATGTAAAAGGGTTTAGCGCAGGGGTAAGTTACGATGTAAACGTATCTAAACTGCTGCCAGCTTCCGGATCTGTGGGTGCTCCTGAAATATCGCTGATGTATCAGGGTTGCGCCCGTAAAAAACCACGCCCGGGCCATTGCCCGGTGATGTTCTAAACGGCTGTTGCTAAAAACCTTAGCTTACCAAGTTTCTTTGCCTACATTTGCGCAGATTTAAAACGCATTATGGCTAAGCATTTTGTTTCAAATACCGATGAGAGCGTACGAATGTTCAATGCCGACTGGCTAGATTTTTTTAGCCGTATAGACTACAAAGTTCCACTCTTTATCTACATTCCTGTTATTGTCTACTTTCTTTATCTATCCTTTATTACCGTTCCGTTATTCTACATCCTGCCGCTCATTTTATTCGGTTTAATGGTGTGGACTTTTGCTGAGTATAACCTTCACCGCTTTGTTTTTCATTGGCAACCACCCGGTAAAATTGGTGAGCGCATTCATTTTATGTTTCATGGTGTACATCACGATTATCCACGCGACAGCAAGCGCCTGGTTATGGTACCGGCTGTAAGTTTACCCTTAGCAGTTGGTTTTTACCTGTTGTTTAAGTTTTTATTGACAAAAACATTTGGTGATGCAAACCTTGTCAATCCATTCTTTGTAGGTTTTGTAATCGGTTATCTGTTTTACGATATGACCCATTATGCGCTTCACCATGTCAATTTCAAAAGCAAATTTTGGTTAGATTTAAAACAGCACCACATGATTCACCATTACAGCGACCCGCACAATGGCTTTGGCGTAAGCACCACCTTTTGGGATTTGGTTTACCGCACCACTTTCAAGCGCCAGAAGCAAGCTGTAGAAGTAAATTCATAAATGTGCAGCACTCTGCGGCATTTAACTATGTTCGCGCAAAATTTTAGATATGCAAGCCAGCCCAAATTCAGTAGTAAGAATTGCTTATGAACTACGCACAGAACCCAATGGAGAAGTGGTGGACAGAGCAGAAAAAGAACAACCATTTTCATTCCTATTCGGCCACCAAAATGTGCTGGAAAAATTTGAAGAAAATTTAGCCGGAAAAATTGCCGGTAATCAGTTCAACTTTGTGCTTAACCCCGAAGAAGGATATGGTATTTATGAAGAGGAAGCTGTACTGCAACTCAGCAAATCTGTGTTTAGCCACAATGGAGTGGTGCAAGAAGATATGCTTTTTGTAGGAAACGTGGTTCCACTTCAAGATCAGGACGGAAACCCTTTTCAAGGAAGAATCATGAATATACAAGATGAAAACGTAGTGGTAGATTTAAACCATCCGCTTGCCGGTAAAACGCTTTATTTTAGCGGAGAGGTAGTGGAAGTTCGTGCAGCACATCCGGTAGAAATTGAGCATGGACACGTGCATGAGCATGGCGACCATAGCCATCATTAGGCATCATTTACCATAAATCAATTGCACCCAACAAATTGGTGCTGTATGCTATGCTTACCGAACAAGATGATGAATTACTAAACGAAGCCGAATCTGCCGGAGATGAACTGGTAGAGCGTACTACGTTTGTTATAGACAAAGGGCAAGAGCCCATACGAATAGATAAGTTTTTGCACAACATACTTGGCAACAATATAAGTCGCACAAAAATCAGGTACGCAGCCGATGCCGGAAACATTACCATAGATGGTAAACCGGTTAAGCAAAACTACAAAGTACGTGGTGGCGATGAGGTGGGGCTTTTGATACCCCGCCATGCAGAAAACTATGACTTATTGCCGGAGAATATTCCATTAGATATCGTGTATGAAGATGATGATCTGTTGGTGGTCAATAAAGACCCCTACATGGTTATGCACCCCGGTTTGGGCAACCCCAAAGGAACCTTGATAAACGCTTTGATGTGGCATTTTAATGATCTGCCATCGGCAGGAGGAGAGTTTTACCGGCCGGGTCTTGTACACCGTATTGACAAAGGCACCAGTGGTTTGGTAGTAGTGGCCAAAAATGAAATGGCGCTCGCGCATTTGGCTAAGCAGTTTTTTAATAAAACAACTAAGCGAAAATATGTGGCTTTGGTTTGGGGAGATGTGAAAGAAAACGAAGGAACCATAAATGTAAACATTGGCAGAAGCGGACGAGAACGCAGACAGTTTGAACCGTTTCCGGATGGTGATTTTGGTAAGCCCGCTATAACACATTACAAAGTGTTAGAACGTTTAAACTACGTAACTGTAGTAGAGTGTGTGCTTGAAACAGGGCGCACGCACCAAATACGGGTGCACATGAAGTATATCGGGCACCCCTTATTCAATGATGAAAGGTACGGAGGCAATCGTATTTTAAAGGGAACGGTATATTCAAAATATCGTCAATTTATTGATAACTGTTTTGAAATGCTACCCCGCCAGGCATTGCATGCTGCTACTTTAGGGTTTGTACATCCCACCACCAAAAAAGAAGTATTTTTTGAAAGTCCACTCCCAGATAATTTTGCCGCTGTTTTAGACAAATGGCGAAAGTACTGGACAAATCCGAACAGCGGATTTAACGACACTACAGAATGAAACTACGGGTAAAAGTAGCCCCCGGCAGTAGATTAGACGCAGTAAGGCAACTGGCTGATGGCACATTTCAAATTAAGATACGCGAAGTGCCCGAAGGTGGTAAGGCCAACCAATACTTGATCCGCTACCTCTCTCAGTTGCTGAAATTGCCGCTTTCTTCAATTACTATATTGAGAGGGAAAACTAATAGTATAAAACTTATATCCATTGAGGCCGATGAACATCTGGTACATCAACAATTACAGAATGCTGCAAACATTTAGATTAGCTCAACTTAACCATCCGTGATGTTTTTTCGTTTTCAGAAAATGTTGGTGAAACGCACACTTGTTTTAGTGTTTCTTTATCAGGCGATGAGGGCGGTTTTTTTGTTGATTAACTATAAATTTTTTCCCTCGCTCACATGGCAAGAATTATTTAGTGCCCTTTGGGGGAGTTTCAGATTTGATTTATCGGCTATCATGTACCTGTCAGTTGTTTACTACTTTATGTTTTTGTTGCCGGTTAATTTACGAAACAAAAAGTGGTACCAATCTATTGGCATGTTTGTTTTCTTGCTGCCGCACGCTATAGCTATTGTGTTCAATTTGGCCGATGTTGCTTACTACTCCTTCACCCTGCACCGTACCAATGCATCCTTTTTTCAAGAGTTTAAGAACGATACAAACTTGTTGTTAAATGCAGGAAGTTTTTTGCGTACATACTGGTATGTATTTGTATCCGTTTTAGGTTTTGTGTTGGTGCTTTGTAAAAGCTACTGTTGGATAAAGATGCCCGAGATGGATGTAAGTAGCTCGAAAAAGCGAGCTAGCGAACTTTTGCTCCTGCCTTTCGTTGTTTTGTTGTGGTTGGGTTTGGCCAGAGGCAGTTTTAACCCAAGCGACAGACCTGCCGGTGTATCTGCTGCGGGTGAATATGTAATACACCCGGAGCATACCAACATAGTTCTCAATACACCATTTAGTATTATGATGACTTGGGGTAACACACTAGTGCCCGAAGTAAACTATTTTGCCACTTTAGAAGAAGCTGCCACGTATTACAACCCGCTTCATCATCTGGCTCCCGATTCTTCAGCTTCAATGAAAAATGTAGTTATCATTATTGTAGAGAGCATGAGCAAAGAGTTTGTTGGCGCTTACAATTCGGGTATCAGCAATTACACCGGATACATGCCTTTCTTGGATTCGCTCATCAGCCATTCGCTTACGTTTCAGTATGGTTACAGTAATGGTAAGCGAAGTGTTGAAGCTCTTCCGTCTATTACCTCTGCCATACCAACGGCAGCAGAGGCATATATTTTAACTCCACATGTAAATAATAAAATTAATTCGTTGGCTACAGTTTTAAAAAAATATGGTTACCACACTTCTTTTTACCATGGAGGGCACCGTACCACCATGAATTTTGCTCAGTTTTGCAGAATAGCCGGTTTTGAAAAAACATTTAGCAAAGACGATTATCCTGACCCCTCTCATTTTGATGGTGCGTGGGCTATTTGGGACGAAGAATACCTGCAATACTTTGCACAGGAGTTAAACAGAGGCACGCAACCTTTTTTAAGTGTAATCTTTACTGCCACATCACATCATCCATTTAAAATACCGGTGCGCTATTCTTCTGCTTTTCCAAAAGGTACGTTAGATATTCACCAAAGTATGGGTTATACCGATTACGCTTTAAAACGTTTTTTTGAAACTGCGAGCAAAATGCCATGGTATAAAAACACATTGTTTGTGATTACGGCAGACCACGCAGCCACACAATCTGCTTATGCCGATGAATATTACAACCCACAGGGTTTTTTTGCAGTACCTATTGTATTTTTTACTCCTGACTCATCACTGTTGGGTTTTAGAAACGAGTTGGCTCAGCATACCGATATATTTCCTACAGTTATTGATTATTTATGTTTGGGCGATAGCATTGTAGCATTTGGTACAAGCCTGCTTCAGCAGCAGCGCAAACCGGTGGTAATCTGTTTTAGTGGTTTATATCAGCTTTTTGATGGCGACTATTTATTGCAGTTTGATGGTACGCATACAACCGCCATGTATAATTTCAAAACCGACCCTGGTCTAAAAATTAATCTGTTAAATGCCATTCCCGATGCACAACATAGAATGGAAACTATGGTTAAAGCATTTATTCAGCAATACAACACCCGCGTGCGTAATAACAAAATGCTACCGCAATGATTAAAGCTATCGGCATCATTCCATCGCGTTATGAAAGTAGCCGCTTTCCCGGTAAGCCATTGGTGGATATTGGAGGGAAGACCATGATTCGCAGAGTGTATGAACAAGCTGGTAAATGTGCTGCTTTATCAGAGGTAATAGTGGCCACCGATGATGAGCGCATATACAACGAAGTAGAAAGTTTTGGCGGAAAGGTGATGATGACATCACTACTTCACAAAAATGGCACGGAGCGCTGTGCGGAAGTATTGCAACAAATTTTTTTGGATGAGAAATGTATTGTAGTCAACATACAAGGCGATGAGCCGTTTATTGAACCTAAACAAATAGAAATTCTTGTTCAAGCATTTGATGATGAAAACGTGCAGATAGCCACCTTAATACGGGCTTTTTACAGCGAGCAAGAGAAAGCCAATCCATCACGGGTCAAGGCATTTGTGAACAATAATTTTGATGCGCTAATGTTTTCACGAAAACCGCTAAGTAACCTGGTCAAAGAGAGCTATCAATTGTACAAGCACATCGGATTATATGCTTTTCGCAGCGATATACTGAAACAAGTGGTGAAACTCTCCCCCACCGATTTGGAAGTAGAAGAAAGCTTAGAGCAACTGCGCTGGTTGCAAAATGGGTACCAGATAAAGTGCGTACTTACAACAGGCGAAACAATATCTATAGATACTCCTGATGATTTAAAACAGGCCTTATCTATGCTTTAAACTCTTTTATACTTTGTTTAATAATTTGCACACACTCATCTACCTGTTCTTTGCTGATGCAAAGTGGTGGAGCCAAACGAATAATGTAATCATGTGTAGGTTTAGCTAATAAGCCATGCTCGGCAAACTTTAAGCACAAATTCCAACCGGCATCTTTTTTATCGGTATTCAGCACTATAGCATTTAGCATACCCTTACCCCGAATCTGCTTAATGAGGGGTGATTTAATTTTACCCAGCTCGTTGCGCAAGTACTGCCCCAGATACATAGCGTTGTATACCAGATTTTCATCTTTTAAAATCTGTAGTGCAGCCATAGCTACTTTACAAGCCAACGGATTGCCGCCATAGGTAGAGCCATGCTCACCGGGTTTTATGTTGAGCATAATTTCATCATCGGCCAAAACTGCGCTAACTGGCAATGTGCCGCCACTTAAGGCCTTGCCTAAAATGAGTATATCGGGTCGTACTTCTTCCCACTCGCAAGCCAGCATTTTGCCGGTGCGGCCCAGGCCGGTTTGAACCTCATCGGCTATAAACAACACATTCGCTTTTTCGCACAAGTATTTTGCTTTGGCCAAATAGCCCTCATCGGGCATTACTACACCAGCTTCGCCTTGTATGGGCTCTACCATAAAACCGCAAACATCTTTATCGTCCAGCGCTTTTGACAGGGCGCTTAAATCGTTGTAAGGCACTTTTACAAAGTTGGGTACAAAAGGTCCAAAACCTGCATAGCTGCTAGGGTCGGTACTGGCAGAGATGGCTAAAAGTGTGCGCCCGTGAAAATTATCTTCAGGCACAATTATCTTGGCTTTGTTTTCTTTAATACCTTTTACTTCGTATCCCCATCTGCGTGCTAATTTGATAGCCGTTTCCACGGCCTCTACACCGGTATTCATGGGCAGCACTTTATGATACCCAAAATACTCGGTAATATATTTTTCGTATTCGCCCAACACTGAGTTATGGAACGCGCGCGAAGTGAGCGTTAGTTTTTCGGCCTGTTTTTTCAGCACATCTATAATTAATTGGTGGCAGTGGCCCTGATTAACAGCACTATAGGCCGAGAGAAAATCGTAGTAACGTTTGCCTTCTACATCCCACACATATACACCACGCCCGCGCTCTAACACTACCGGTAGCGGGTGGTAGTTGTGTGCTCCGTAGCGCTCTTCCAATTCAATAAGATATTGAGCTTTAGTTAAGGCGGTTTCTGCTATCATTTTTCTAAATTTTTCGTGACAAAAATAGGTTTTTGGCTCTTATGCCGGTTTTGTAACCGGTTTTATGACAGAAAGATGACATAGGTTGCCGACCGGTTGCGCAAAAAAAATATTCTGAAAATTTAGTTTCAAAAAAATACTACGCAGGTTAAATGTGCGTTAGTGTGCATTTTTTAGTGGAAAAATCCATAGCGGCATTTCGGTGTAATTAGCACTTTAGTATAAGTTTGCGACCGCAAAATTTTTATAGCAATGAAAACCTATCAGACCCTTCTTACAGAACTTGAAAAAGGCATTTTTATCATCACCATTAATCGCGAAGACAAACTAAATGCATTAAATAAAACTGTTATTAGTGAGCTAAATGAAGCAATTGATGAAGTATACACTAACTCAGAAATAAAAGGGGCGATTATTACCGGTAAAGGAAGCAAAAGCTTTGTGGCAGGTGCCGATATCAGCGAGTTTAAAGGAATGAGCGAAGAGCAAGGAAAGGCGCTGGCGCAACGAGGCCACGATGTATTTGATAAAATCGAAATGAGCGCTAAACCAATAGTTGCGGCTGTCAATGGTTTTGCGTTAGGCGGGGGGTGCGAGTTAGCCATGGCTTGCCATATCCGCATAGCTAGCGAGAATGCCAAATTTGGACAACCCGAAGTAAAGTTGGGTATAATACCCGGCTACGGTGGCACACAACGACTTACACAATTGGTGGGCAAAGGCAAGGCCCTGGAGTTATTGATGACCGGAGATACCATAGACGCCTCCTGTGCTTCAAAACTTGGATTGGTTAATGATGTGGTACAAACCGTAGAATTGATTGACACCTGCAAGGCACTTTTACAAAAAATTACCGGCATGGCACCCATAGCCATAGCCCAAGTGATACAAAGTGTGTATGCCCATTTTAAAGACGGTATTAACGGGTTTGATACCGAGATAGAACTGTTTGGCAAATGCGTAGCCACGCAAGACTTTGCTGAAGGTACCGCTGCATTTTTAGAAAAGCGGAAACCAGTATTCGCGGGGAAGTAGGAGAGAAACTGTTTTTCTAGTTTACTGTATGGCTAATTAGAATTTAGCTATGGGGCAACGCGGGTTTTTGAGCAACCACAACCCCCTTTTCCACATCTAATTTGGGTGTTAACTATAGTGCTATAATATCCTAACAGTTTGTTTACATTCGTAACCGCTTATACAAAACGATGAAAAAATTTCCACTCTCCACTGTAGCGATACTGTTATTATTTATTGCAAATGTTTCTTACGGTCAGGTAGTTATTAACGAATACTCCTGCGGAAACAAAAACCAACATGCCGATGCCACCGGTGCTTACGAAGACTGGGTAGAACTGTACAATGCCGGAGCCAGCGCTGTAAACATTGGCGGATGGCACTTGAGCGACCAAAAAGGCCAACCCCTAAAGTGGACCATACCAGCAGGCGTAAACTTGGCAGCCGGTGGACGAAGAATGTTTTATTGCGATAGCAGAGATGGGTTAATTAGCGGACAATACCATACCAATTTTGCTATTACACAGAGTAGCGGTACAGAAGAAATTTGCCTTACCGATGGGGCGGGTAATTTTATTGATTCACTTTCAGTTATCCCCGTTCGTAGAAATCATTCGCGTGGGCGTGCTACCGATGGCTCACCAAATTGGAGAGTTTTTGAAACGCCCACCCCAAATGCGTCTAACGGAGGGCAAACTGCTTTTCTTGAATATGTACCTAAAGTAGTGTTTAGTGTTCAGGCCGGTTTTTATACCGGAGCACAAACGCTCACCTTATCATGCCCATTGGCTAACACCACAATCTACTATACCACAAATGGTGCGGTACCCACCAACGTAGCATCAGGCACTAACTTTTTATACACAGGGCCTATCAACATCACCACCACACGAGCGGTACGTGCAAGGGCTTTTGACAATACCGGACAGTATGCCGGCAGCTTTACGGTAACCAACACCATTTTTATTAATGAACCGGTTAATACTTTTCCTGTATGGTCAGTTGTGGGCCCAAGTTTAACGACCAGTTTTTTTGGTGGCTCTGGAGCCGAAACAATGGTGAGTATTGAGTACTTCGGCTCACACAACGGTCAGCGAATGTTTCAGCAAGAAGGAGACATTAAGCGCCACGGTAACGACTCATGGGCTTATGATCAACAAGGTTTTCGCTACTACAACCGCGATAAATACGGCTACGCTAACAAGATAGATCACCCAATATTTCCTACCACCACACGTACCGATTTTGATGTGGTAATTATCAAAGCAGCCGGTTCTGATAACTTTCCGGATGGAGGTAGCAACCCACCGCAGCGCTGCGCACACGTACGCGATGCTTATGTGCAAACGCTATCAGAGAAGTTTAATCTAAATGTAGATGTCCGCAGATTTAAAAACGCCATCACTTACGTAAATGGTGGTTATTATGGTGTTTACGAAAGCCGCGAAAGAATAGATGTGGAGTACACCGAGCATTATTTTGATAACGGAGAGAAATGGGTGGATATGTTAGAGTATTGGGGCGGAATGCAAATAGTAGCCGGTAGCGATACGGCATGGAACAACCTCTTCAACTTTGTGGTGAATAACAGCATGACCAATGCTGCCAATTACGCTTATGTAAACCAGCGGTTAGATTTTATGAGTTTGATTGATTACATTGTACTAAACACCTACACCGTTAACAGCGACTGGCTAAACTGGAATACCGCATGGTGGCGTGGACGTAAGCCCGGTAAGGAAGTAAAATGGCGGTACAAACTTTGGGATCAGGATAACACCTTCAACTTAGGGCAAAACTATACCGGTATTCCTTCTACGGCAGCAACCGCCTCTCCGTGCGGAGTACAATCGGTTGGAACTTACGCCAACACAACAAACCCTCAACAGGGGCACATCCGTATTTTCAACAAATTGATGACCAACCCACAGTTTGAGCAGTTGTACATCAACCGTTACGCTGATTTGGTGAATACGGCCTTCTACTGCCCCACCATGCTTACTCACTTTGACACCATGATTGCCCGACTCGCGCCCGAAATGCAACGCCAAACACAGCGCTGGGGCAGTACCGTTACACAATGGAACAATGCGGTGTCATATACCCGAAATCAAATCGCACAACGTTGTAACAGTGTGGTTACAGGTCTTGGGCCATGCTACAATGTTACAGGCCCTTATCCGGTAAAAGTAAATGTATCTCCTGCTTGCGCAGGCAAAGTTAAAGTGAATACCACAGTACCTGATCAGTATCCGTTTTCGGGTAACTACTATGGCGGCATAAACGTAAGTTTTAAAGCATTTCCGGCTTCCGGTTGGGTGTTTAGCCATTGGCAATTGGTTGGCCACACCCCACAGCCCAACGTCAATGCGGATAGTATTTGGTTTGACTTAGGCAGTACAGGCGATTCGGTGGTGGCGGTTTTTACGCAGCAAAACCCAACTCCCGGAAACTTATTGGTGTTAATACAAGGTACCAACCCGGGAGCTGTGACTATTAACGGAACGCCTGTTCAAAACGGACAAACGTACCAATACACTTTAGGTACTCAACTTAACTTGTTAGCCACACCCGTACCCACCTGCACATTTAACAAGTGGACATTGAAGCATACTTTTTTATATCCAAGTGATACCATAGAAAATGCCTACTTCTGCTTCCGACAACCCGATACTTTGGTGGCAATTTTTGACAATTGCAATGTGATAGATACCGATTATCTAACGGTTATTATTCAACAGCCCGGATGGGGAACGGTAAGCATTAACAGCATATCTGTGCCCGCTCCTATAACTATACCGGTTCCTAAAAATACTACTCTTAGCTTATCAGCCACACCTACTGCCGGTTACACTTTCCAAAACTGGCAAATGGCTCATCACAACGTAGCGCCTGCCAATACAAACCCTACGGGGTCTTTTACCATCACTCAAGACGATACCTTGTATGCCATTTTTGATGCACCAGATACGTTTGACTTAACTGTGTTGGTCAATCCTCTTCCGGGGGGCAATGTAAGCGTGAATGGCACTACCCCCGGAGCATATCCTACGGTCTTGAAGTTTGTAGATGGCACGGTAATCAATTTATTGGCCACACCCAATGGTGGATATAGTTTTCAAAATTATTCGCTGCTGCATCATACGCTTACACCTAACAATACTACGCCCGCTGCCAGCTTTACGATTACCCAAAACGATACTTTAATAGCTAATTTTGTACTCATTCCACCCGATACCTTTGATCTTACAGTAATTGTAAATCCTTTGGTCGGGGGCAATGTTAGTGTAAATGGCACCACGCCCGGTGCGTACCCAACTGTGCTCAAATTTGTGGATGGTACACTGATAAACCTGGCTGCCACACCACTTGGCGGTTACAATTTCCAGAGCTATACCTTGCTGCACCATGCACTAAATCCAAATAACACCACACCTAATGCCAGCTTCACTATTCAACAAAATGATACACTAATTGCCAACTTCTCTTTGATTCCGGCAGATACTTTTGATTTAACGGTGATTGTTGTTCCTCCTGCATCCGGAAATGTGAGTTTAAACGGGGTTACTCCTCCATCTTATCCAACAATAGTAAAATATGTAGATGGCACGCTGATCAATCTGGCTGCTACTCCAAATGTGAATTTTGCATTTAGTAGTTACACCTTACTACATCACACACTTGCACCAAACAGTACTACGGCAAATGCCAACTTCACTATCAACCAAAACGACACGTTAATTGTCAATTTTGTATCTACTATAGACACTTTTGATTTGACCGTTTTAGTGAATCCGCTGGCTGGTGGAAATGTAAGTGTCAACAGCGCTTCGCTTTCTACATACCCTACAACATTACAATTCACAGGTGGCACGCTAATCAACATAGCTGCCCTGGCTAATGTTGGATATTCGTTTGCCAACTGGTCGTTAGCCCACCACACGCTTGTGCCGGGTAGTACTTCTGCCAATGCATCTTTTGTGATTGGTCAAAACGATACGTTGGTTGCCAACTTTACGCTTAACCCAGACACGTTTAAACTGACTGTGTTGGTTAATCCTGCGGCAAGTGGTAACATCAGTGTAAACGGTAATACTCCACCAAGCTATCCTTTTGAGTACAACTTTGTAAGCGGTACCAATGTGAATGTAGCTGCCGCGCCATTAGCAGGATTTGGTTTTGTAAATTGGACTCTGCTGAATCATTCATTGACCCCAAGCGCTAGCTCGGTAAATGCATCTTTTAGCATTACACAAAACGATACGTTAATTGCCCATTTTGTAGACTTGCCGGATACCTTCTTTTTAGTGGTAGAAATGTTTAATGCGGGCGATGGTACAGTAAATGTAAATGGAACAAACTATACCACATTTCCACAAAAATTGTTTTTTACAGAAGGTACAAATGTGGTAGCCACACAGACACCTAACACCGGATTCCTCTTCAACAATTGGCATTTGGTATATGGAAACTTGAATCCGAACACTACGGCAGCTACCGTAAATTTTGCTATCAATCAAAGCGATACGTTGTATGCGTTTTACATTCCATCCCCACCCGATACACATGCTATTGTAGTGAATGTGAAGCCAAACGTATTGGCGGGTAATGTGGTGGTGGCCGGTATTACTCCGCCAACTTACCCATACACGTACTATTTTGAAGAGGGTACTAACGTAGATTTTGCAGCTACCGGTAATACACTAAACACATCTAACGGTGTTAAAACATATGGCTTTGAGCGGTATGAGTTTATTTATCACACCCCCACACCTAATCCAAATGTGCCTATTGTGTTTATCAACGTACAAATGCCCGATACAGTTATTGCATATTTTGTTGAAACGACTACTAATGCAGATACTGCAATTCAGATATTGTCCCCCACCGGCTTTTCGCCTGATGGCGATGGCGTGAATGACATATTCAAAATTTTTACAAAACCGGATGGCACTTTCTTTGAAAGTTTCAATTTGCAGATATACAACCGTTGGGGGCAAAAAGTGTTTGAAAGCAACAACCAGAGCTATGGCTGGAATGGCGAATTCAACGAGAAGAAATGCGATATTGGGGTATATGCCTACACCTTAGTAGGCAAACTGACCAACGGTGAAGAAGTGAAGAAAAAAGGATCGGTGACTTTACTGAGATAAAAAGGATTTTCCCCCAATAAAAAGGGCAGCGTTCGCTGCCCTTTTTATTTTGTAGATAGTGAAGTGCGGTTAGTTTACTTTATATACATAAGTAATAGTACCCGTTTGCAACTCCTCTGCATTTGGGTCAGCATTGAAGGTAGCTTTCTTAGCTGCCGCCAAAGCATTATTTACATTACAATCATCAAAAACTGTAGAGCTGAATCGTAAGAATTTTGCTGCCACTACCTTGCCGGTTTTTTCTACTTTAATTTCTATCACAACTTTCCCCTGACTGTTACATTGTGGTGGTGGAGGTAAGGTTATTTTGCTTCGGCCTTTTAAACTATAGCCGCCACTGCCGGGGCCACCTTTTCCCGGGCCATCACCATCTCCGCCATCACCCAAGTAATTGTGCGAGTTAGGATTACCATCCGGCTTACCCTGATCACCTTGTCCACCACCGGTGCCATCGCCAGTGCTATTGTTTGGATTGCCTTTTGCCCCTTTGGTAAACAACGCATCTTCGTTGGCTTTTGGTGCCGGGTTCGGATTACTGTTGCTGGTATTGTTATTAGACGGATTTGGGGTGTTTGTTGGCTTGTTATTGGGCTTTGGCGGTGTTACTAAGTTCGGTTTTGGTTTTACGGGTTTATCGTTTTTTACTGCTTCTACTTCCGTTTCTTCATTCTCTTGTGTAAGTACATCTTCGTTTTGCGCAATGGGTGATGAGTTACCTTTGTTAGATGAAGACATATCCATTGGTCCCGGGTTATTGCTAAAGGCCTGTATATCGCCAGTACCCGCATCATCAAAACCAAAGTTGACTTCTACACCGCCACCCGCTAACTCCGGAAATGGTGGAATGGGTGTAGTAATCATGACTAAAAATAAAATGAGTGCAAGTGCCCCATGCAACAACAGCGTTACAGCCGCAGCAGATATATTTTTCCGCTGTCTGAAACTGTTTTCTTCTTGTTCAAATCCGGTGGCAAACATGGATGCGTTTTTTGTTATATGCTAAGATGCCTTTGTTGTTTAATTTCCACAATAGAAACTGAGTCAAGAGTAATGCTTGCGGGTTGTTATCGGATTGTTGCTTCCGGTTTCTCATCTTTTTTTATCGGTGGCCATTACCATTTTCAATTTCAACTTTTGCCCTATGTCCATTACATCTACCACTTGCTGCAAGGTAAGGCGGCCATCGGCTTTAAAAATGATAGTGGCTTCTTTACTGGTGTCTTGTTGTGCAACTGTGGTTAGGCGTTGCTCTAATTCTTCGCGGGTTACAGGTTCATTGTTGATGTAGTAATTCATTACACTATCTACCGCCAACACAATATTTTGCTTGCCCATATTTTTACCGGCCGCAGCTTTGGGCAAAGCAATTTTTATGCCCGATGACACTACCATGGTACTCACTAGCAGGAAAAACAACATAAGGAAAAACATGATGTCGTTCATGGAGTGGGTATTGACCTCACTGTGCATTCTGGATTTTCTACGCAATTGCATACAGCACTATTTAGAGATTGATGATAACTACTTTGTAGGTTCCTGAATAAGGTCAATAAAATCTACGGTAGTACTTTCTAACTGAAAACTCACGCGGTCTATCATGGTATTTAAATAATGAAAGGCAATGTGCGCAATAATACCCACCAAAAGCCCTGCAGCACTGGTTATCATTTTTTCGTACAATCCATCCGAAATTTGCTGAATGCCAAAGTCGGCAGAAATAGATATTTTGTAGAATATATTAATAACACCGCTAATAGTACCTATAAAGCCCATCATAGGTGCAATACCGGCAATAATGCCAAGATAAGAGAGGTTTTTCTCTAATTTATAAATCTCTAATTTGCCGGTGTTTTCTACTGCACTTTCAATTTCTTTAATGGGTTTGCCGAGGCGCTTAATGCCTTTTTCTAACAAGCGGGCAATTGGGGTGTTGGTGCTGCGGCACAAACTGAGTGCGGCATCGGTTTTGCCATCCAACAGCATGGTACGTATGTTATTCATAAATCCTCCATCTACTTTAGACGCGCGCGAGATCACTAAGTATCTCTCTATCATCAGATAAACAGAAAGTATTGACATAATGCCGATGGGAATCATTACCCATCCGCCTTTTAAAATCAGCGAAAGCAACGAAAGTGATTGCTGTGCCGGAGCCGTAGTAGTGGCAGTTTGAGCAGCGTCAGTTACAATTTGTAACAGTATCATAGCATAGTTTTATGTGTAACGAAACTTTAATGAGTTAAGTACACAAAACTGCTATGTAATTAGGTAGTAACCTACTTTACTAGTAAACTAAACGATGTGGATTGCAGATGAATAGCCCCAATAATAGGGCAGTAGCGCTACTGCTTGCTGTTAGTTATTTGTGGTTGTTCTCTGCGCCCGTTGTTGGATGATGGGCTGGCGTTTTGCAAAGTGCTGTTGTTGTTTTTTCGCACTTCATTTGTAGCCGGTGCACCATTGGTAGAAGGGGCAGGCGCTTGGCCGGAGGCATTGTCTTTGTTTTCTACAGAGCGAGTATTGGTGTTAGGTGCTACAAAATTATTGTTGGGCTGAGCATCTACTTTTATCACCGGTGTGGCTTTGGTTACCGATGGGCCGGTAGCACCATCTTGTTGAGCAAAAACAGTTGCGCTGGCAAATAAAAGGGCAAGGAGAAACAAATTTTTCATGATACAGGAGTTTGTGTTAGTCGCTTTCGGGCAAAGTACCAATTACAGTAATTCCACCCTTTACTTTTTGTTTAAGTGATACATCAATCTTAGTGCCAAGGGGCAAAAACATATCTACCCGCGAACCAAATTTAATAAATCCAAGCTCTGCATTTTGATTTACCTCATCGCCTTCGTTGAGGTACCAACGAATTTTGCGTGCCAGTTTGCCGGCTATTTGTCGGATAAGAATTTCTGCTTCGCTTTCATCGTGCTCCAACACTATGGTATTGCGCTCATTTTTTTCGCTGCTCTTGGGGTGCCAAGCCACTAAATATTTACCCGGATGATACTTTTGGTAAGTTACCACTCCATTTATTGGTGAGCGGTTAACGTGTACATTTGCCGGGCTCATGAAAATAGAAACCTGAATTCGCTTATCGTCAAAATATTCTTTTTCATGCGTTTCTTCAATTACCACCACACGGCCATCGGCTGGTGCAATAATCTGATGATTGCCTGTAACAAACTCGCGATGTGGCAATCTGAAAAAATATGCAAAACAACCGATAATAAACAGCGATGCAATGCCGGTGACGGTGTATACAGTAGGATTTTTGAGGTAGAACGCTGCAAACGCGTTAAGCGCTAACAAGAGTACGCAAGACACCAACAGCGTTTTGTGCCCTTCGCGATGTATTTTAATTCGTTTTCTTTTTGCCATTTTACTACAGGAAGAATTGGCGAATGTAAAGCAAAATATGCTAAACATGGCAATGTGAATAAATCTGTATGTTAGGAACAACTAAAAACCGATTTTTGTTGTGTGAAAAAAATACTGTGCGCCTTAGTCATTGCTTGTGCATGTCTATTACATTCTTGCACTAACAAACCGGTTGCTGTCAATACGGCAGTGCTAAAAATGCTAACTGCCGACTCGTTGAGTGGCACCTGGATGCCTGAAGAGTATCTAATGGCTGTGGAGCATGGTAAATCGGTGTGGGGAGCCAGAGATGTAACCTTTAGTTTTTTTGTTTTCTGGTTGAGTAAACAAAATCTTTTATCTGATTCGGCAGCCATTAACGGAGCTACCGAACACGAAGGTGGCTATACTGCCGACTTAAAGTTTGATTCTGCCAGCGGTAGATTTATCAACGATTTGAGTAAACCGGTAACGTACAGGTATATAGACGAACCGTTTGAAATGCGACTAATCAGCAGCAACTTGCTGGAAATTTATTTTATCAATTCTAATTCCAGAGAGCTTTATCGCAAAGTCAACAATGTAGATGAAGAACTGAACCGGCTTTTGTTAGCGGGTGTGTACACCGATTTGAAGACTCAGGAAAGTGTTACCCTAAATGCAGATGGCAGCATACTTTCAACCTGGACCGAAAACCACTACGCTTTGTTGTATGATTTTATGGAAGGAATAGAGTTTGATGCCTTACAACTTTACTACGATAAGGAACAAAGTTCAGAGTTTCTGAATACTCTATATCATTTTAAGTTTTCAAGCGACACTCTGTTTTTATATCCGGCAGTAGATCAGTTAGGCGATTTTAACTATACCATTGGTGCTCCGGTAAAAACACTTATCCGGCAGAAGCCACTATCGTAAGATTTACTTTTTTGTTTCCATCAGTTTGGCAATGTACTTGCCTACAATATCAAACTCTAAGTTGACTTGGCTTGTGGGCGCTACGGTTTTAATGTTAGTATGCTCAAAGGTGTAGGGAATGATGGCTACGGAAAACAAATTTTGCTTTACATCAAAGGCAGTAAGCGAAATACCATTTACGCAGATAGATCCCTTTTCTACAATCATACTTGCAAAACCGGGTTGGTAGCGAAACGTATAAACCCAACTACCTCCCACATCATTTACGGAGATACACTCCGCAGTTTGATCCACATGCCCTTGCACAATGTGCCCATCAAATCTGCCATTAGCGGGAGTACAACGTTCTAAGTTTACAATACTACCAATAGATAGATTTCTAAAATTGGTTTTTAATAACGTTTCTTGTATAGCTGTAACCGTATGGGTATCACCATCTATAGATACCACAGTCAAGCAAACTCCATTATGAGAAACGCTCTGGTCTATTTTTAACTCAGCCGAAATAGTAGATTGAATAGTAATGTGTAAATTATTGCTTTCGCTCCGCAACGCAGTTACAGTGCCGATGGTTTCTATGATGCCTGTAAACATACTATCCAGCAGTTTCGGTCATTGAATTTTCTGACGATGCCAGCACAGCATTTTTTATAGCCACCTCTTGTGCTACGCGAATAGCCAGTTGCTCAAAGGCATCTTCAACCAGTTTATTGCCGCTAAAAAGCGAGGCGGGCTTGCCCTCATCACCTCCTTCGCGAATGGATTGTACAATCGGAATTTCACCCAAAAAAGGTACTTCATATTCATCGGCCAATTGCTTGCCCCCGTCTTTACCAAAAATGTAGTATTTATTTTCGAGCAATTCTTGTGGAGTAAAATAGGCCATGTTTTCAATTACACCTATTATAGGAATGTTGACGCTATCTAATCTGAACATGCTGAGCGCTTTGCGAGCATCTGCCAATGCTACTTCTTGCGGTGTGGTTACTATCACGGCACCGGTTACATTCATCACTTGCGCTACGGTAAGGTGTACATCACCGGTGCCGGGAGGCATGTCAATAACTAAGTAATCTAACTTGCCCCACACACAATCGGTTACAAACTGGCGCAAGGCAGAGGTAACCATAGGGCCGCGCCACACCACCGGTTGATTATCATTCACTAAAAAACCTAACGAAAGTAACTTAACACCATGCGCTTCCACCGGTTCCATATAGTGCTTTTCTTTAATTAAACGTACGGTTGGCCGTTGGTTTTTTACGCCAAACATGGTGGGTATGCTGGGGCCATGTATATCAGCATCTATTAAACCTACTTTGGCACCTTGAGCGGCTAACTTAACTGCAAGGTTGGCCGATACTGTAGATTTACCAACACCACCCTTGCCAGATGCTACACAGATGATGTTTTTTACACTGGGCAGTACATTTACGTTGGCGTTGCGCACCGAAGTTACTTGCGCATCCATTACCACATCTATATCTTCTACGCCTGTTACCCGTTCTTTAACGGCATTGATGCAATCTTGCTTTATCTTTTCTTTTAATGGACATGCAGGTGTGGTGAGCGTAACTTTGAACCGAACATTATTTCCGGCAATCTCCACCTCGCTGATCATATTCAATGTAACCAAATCTTTTTTAAGGTCTGGGTCATTGACATGCCGCAGTGCATTGATAACATCTTCTTTTGTAAAACTCATGCTCACAGTTTAAGGCGCAAAGGTGCAGTTAAGCACTCAAATTTGGAAATGGAAAAAATTAATAACGAACCAGCGAAACAATTTTATCGGTGTAGGGCAATATCTTTTCGCGGCCTTTTAAAAAGTCCAACTCGGCAATAAATGAAAACCCCGCTACACTTCCACCTTCTGCTTTTACCAGTTCAGCAGCAGCCACTGCCGTTCCTCCGGTAGCCAGCAGGTCATCATGTATCATTACATTCCAGTTAGGTTTTACTACATCAGTATGTATTTCTAAAGTAGCAGTGCCATACTCTAAGTTGTAAGTGTACGATTTGGTTTGGGCTGGCAACTTACCGGCTTTGCGCACCGGAAAAAGCGGTATGCGTAGTTTGTTGGCAATCAAAATACCGATAAAAAAACCACGGCTTTCTATGGCGCAAACGGCATCAATTTTACCATGCTGATGTAAAAAAGAGGAGATAATTTGTTCAGCAATCTCATCGCATAACTGAGCATCTAAAAATAGGGGTGTAATATCTTTAAACTGAATGCCCGGTTTAGGGAAATCGGGTACATTGCGGATAGCTTGCTGCAAACGTTGGTCAAAACTGTTCATGGCCGCAATATAGTTTTTGCCGCCACAACATAACCACAGCACAATTTTGTATTTCGGAAAAAAAACCTATCCCTTTGCGTAGCAGCAGTGAAAAAAAACTGCTGATAACCCATTATTCATTAAAACAAATTTATGGCTGATAAGAATGGAAAGTTAGACTTAAACAAACTCAGTTTCTCTGACAGTGTTTCGTTTTATTTTGATCGTGCATCGCAGTTTACCGACACTCCGCAAGGACTCTTAGACCAAATCAAGGTGTGCAACAGCATATATAAAATGCACTTCCCGGTAAAGTACGGTAACCAAGTAAAAGTAATAGAAGCATATCGCGTGCAGCACTCGCACCACCGCATGCCCACCAAGGGGGGGATCCGCTATTCACTTATGGTAGACCAAGATGAAGTGATGGCACTGGCATCGTTAATGACCTACAAGTGTGCCATTGTAAACGTACCCTTTGGTGGTGCTAAAGGCGGTATTAAAATTTCGCCTCGCCAAACTCCGCCAGAGATATTAGAAAACGTTACCCGAAGATATACAGCCGAATTGGTGAAGAAAAATTTTATAGGACCCGGAATTGATGTACCCGCACCGGATTACGGCACCGGTGAGCGTGAAATGGCCTGGATTATGGATACTTACTTAACACTTCGCCCGGGAGAGATAGATGGCTACGGTTGCGTAACCGGCAAACCCGTATCGCTAAATGGTATTAAAGGAAGAACTGAAGCTACAGGCCGCGGTGTAGTATATGCATTGAACGAAGTTTGCTCGTATGCCGATGATATGAAAGGGCTTGGCCTTTCTACAGGTTTGGAAGGGAAACGTGTCATTATACAAGGATTAGGAAATGTGGGCTACCACACCGCTCGCATTATACGCGAGTATGGAGCCAAAGTAATAGCAGTAGCCGAAAGCGATGGTGCTGTGTATGATGAAAACGGAATAGACCCGGTGGATTTACACCGCTACCGCACCGAGAAAAAATCGGTTAAAGGTTATCCGAAGGGAAAAGTAATTGCCGATAGTTTATCAGCATTAGAACTGGATTGTGACATTCTGATTCCTGCTGCACTAGAAAAACAGATTACCGATAAAAATGCAGCCCGTATTAAAGCAAAAATTATTGCAGAGGCAGCTAATGGTCCGGTAACACCCGCAGCAGAAAAAATATTACTCAAAAAAGGAGTAATGATAATTCCCGACATATACATCAATGCAGGTGGAGTAACTGTTTCGTATTTTGAATGGCTGAAGAATCTTTCGCACGTAAGTTTTGGACGCATGCAAAAACGCTGGGAAGAAAAACACCAGCGCAATTTTATTAAACTGGTAGAAGACCTCACCGGCAAAACCGTAAGCAAGTCTAAGATAGACATGCTTATACATGGTGCCGATGAAATTGATTTAGTGAACAGCGGTTTAGAAGATACCATGATTGAGGCCTACCAAGATATTCGCGAGTTTAAAAAGCGCAGAAAAAATGTTCCCGATTTACGCACAGCTGCCTTTGCGGTTTCTATCAATAAAATTCGCGATAGCTATTATGCCATGGGTATTTTTCCATAGTAGATTTATTATCTAACCAGATACAGGCAGAGTGTTTTCGCTCTGCCTGTTTTGTTTTACACATAATCAGTTTGTTAAAAGCCGGTTAAATAGCTGTATGCAGTAGTGAAGTAATAACGCTTACTGCATCAACCGTACATAAAACCACCGGCTATGAAACGTACCACCACCTTTGCCTTGGCCTTGTGCCTTTGCAGCGCAGCCAGCGCAGCATCTGTATCGTACAAACTCAACGATGCCATCAAGAAAAACTTAGTAACAGTACAATTTAAGGGAGCCAAAGCAGATACCTCTTTTAAAGGAGAGGTATCATCGCACTATGGGCCATGTATTGCTATGGAAATAGCAAGTAACAGTACCGATGCGCTCAATTTAGAACTAGAGTATGGCTACCAGTTGCTGCCTAGCGATACCTCTGTTCAGAATATGATGGTTACTCAAAACCTGATGGTGAATCTTGCTCCTAAGCAAAAGAAAAACTATCGGCTGTATGCCATGTGCATAGAAGCCAGCGATGGCAGCCCAAAAGAGGATATGAAGTTTGTGCTGCTAAAGCGCTCTACTGGTAATTTGTTGGGTATCGCAGAATTTTTGAACAAGAAAAAATATCAGGGCAATGCTGCACAAGATGCGGTATGGTGTATTAGCGATAACCGTGATTTGCATAGCATTACAAGTGCAGATACTGCACTCATGTATGACCTTCGCAGGTGTGTGGCCAAACTCAAAGGAATGCCCGACAGCAGCATCTATGCATCGCTAAGTTCGGGTAGTAGTGCGCCTGCCAGAACTTACAGCACTTACTACACTTATTCCGGCTCGTTGAGCTACAATGTTTCGCGTAGCGCCAAAGTACTTATTGCTCTTTTTGATGAAAGCAATAAAATGAAAACAGTGTACGTAAACAACGAAAACCAACGCCCCGGTGAATACACCTACAACTATCAATTAAGCAGCGATGAAATGCAAGGCAAAAAGCATTTCCTGCGTATGTTTCGCGATGGGCGGTTGGAGGAAGAAATCACCATTCTTCCGCGCGACTGATGCTAACAGCCAATAGCTAAGTTTCCCCCCCAAAGCCACCGCCCGTAAGGTGCGGTGGCTTTGGGCTTTATACCGGCAACTTTTCGGCAAAACTTTTGTTTTGGAAATACCGATAACTCATTATCTTCGGAAATCCAAAAACGCATCACAACCAACAAATGAAAAAACTTTACACCGTTGCACTACTTACGCTTATTGCAACATTTACCTACGCGCAAACTCCTTTTGAAAGAGTTTACAACACCCTAAACACCAAATGCCAAAACACTACTTGCCACAGCGCTGCTTCTGCCGATGCTTTAAAGTTTGATGGTGATATCAATGCGGTGTATGCGGCTATCTACAACACTACACCACAAAACTCAGCGTCTGTGGCGAAGTTTGAAAAGCAGATTAAGCCCGGGCATCCGTACATGAGTTTTTTGCTACGCAAAATTGCAGGATCGGGATTTGATACCGATTTGGCCTTAGATGCCAACGAAGGCGATCTGATGAAAGACATTAACGGAAACCAATTGACCAATAAAGAAATTGAGTTTATCCGTCAGTGGATAATGTTCAGCGCTAAGAAAACTTATGCGAACAACGACTTTAAGCCAAACTGGCAATTAGTGAGCGATTATTATGATAACCCCACCAATGCTTTTTTGCCTAAGCCCATCAAACCTGCGGCTAACGAAGGTTTGCAGTTTCGTATGGGTCCTGTTTTTTTACCTGCCACCGGAGAGATTGAGCAAGAGTGGCTGATGCAGCAAGAAGTCAATTTTCCGGTAGTACCTGAGGTGTACAAAGTAGATGGGTTTATGAACCAACAGTCGCACCACTTTTTGCTTTTTCAATTTCAGGATTCAGCAGCAATTGACAGAAACGCCAACGACCCTGTGGGGATGCAAAAAGTGGCCATGGCCGGTGGTAGCACATCATTTGATGGGGATAAGTTTTTGACCAGTGCTTGGCAGGATGATGCAGAGTTTAACTTACCACAGGGTACAGCATTATTCTGGGATAAGAAATCGTACTTAGACATGAATTATCATGTCAAAAACTACAATGCAACTGCTGTATTGCCTTGCGATTTTTATTTCAATATTTACTTCCGTCCACGCAGCGTACAAACCATTGAGATGAAAGCCAATTTGGTTAACAATGTAGGTCTCTTTTTGACTCAAGGCAACCAAACCCGCGACTATGATGACCCTGCCAACAACTTGAGCACAACCGAATGGCGCTATATTTGGGCACTTACTTCGCACACCCACAAATATGGTACAGATTATGATATTTATGTTCGCGATTCTTCCGGCAATATTGCCGAAAAAATCTACGAGGGATTTACTGATTATACTACAGGTTTAACCGGTAATTTTTATGATTGGGAACATCCCTCTACGCGCTACGAAAACAATTTTATACCTGTTAAGTTTGGCAAACACGGTACAAAAAAATCCGGCTTAGTTGCTCGCACTGCATGGAATATACAAGAGCAGTTTGTAACTTTTGGTTTTACCACCAATGATGAAATGCAACTCTTCTACTACTTCTACACGAGCCAAGACCCAAGAGCTACTGTGTCAATCAACAATCCGGAAGCTAAAAACCTGCAACTTAGTGTTTACCCTAACCCAATGAATGGAAACGGTAAAGTAATTTATACCCTAGAAAATGATGCTGTTATCACTGCAAATATTACCGATGTTTCCGGCAAGCTAATTACTGCCTTAGCACAGGAGAATCAGGTTGCAGGTACACATGAGATAAACATCAGCGGTACAGGATTAGCTAAAGGTATTTACTTTCTCAACTTGAGTGTAAATGGCTCTGTTTATGCCAAGAAATTTGTAGTAACGGAATAGTACTCTTACTAATTCATAAAACGAAAAGCCAACCGAAGGTTGGCTTTTTTGTTTACATCAATGTGTAGATTGAGGGTGGTGTTCAAAAAATATTGGGAGGGGTTTGATATGGGTGATACTTCTAAAACACTACCTTAAACGACAACTTCTTTTCACCGCGCTGTACTTTAAGAGTAGCACTATCGCCTTTGCTGTATTTACCTAATGCGCCCATGTAATCGTAAATATTTTTCACCTCAGTATCTCCAAGTTGCAGTACTATATCACCGGCTTTTAAACCGGCTTTTTCTCCGGGTTTATCTTTAGTTACGGCATCTACCTTTAGCCCTTTGCCTTGGTAGGAGTAATCGGGCATTACTCCTAGTGTTACTTTAAAACTGGTTTTGCCACTCTCTTTGTTCGCAGTTTCATGAAAAACAATGGGTGAGGAGCTAAACTCAGTAATCAAATCTACCATGTAGTCTAGTACCTTACTTTCTCCGGTATAATTGATTTTAGAGGCATCGTCACTCGGTTTGTGATAGTCGGTATGCTGGCCGGTGAAGAAGTGCAGAACAGGTATTTGTTTCAAGTAAAAACTAGTTTGATCGCTGGGGCCTATGCCCGAAGAATCAAACACTAACACAAAACGGTTGCGGTTAATTGCGTTTAATTTCTCAACAAATAGATCACCCGTACCTACACCGTATATCAACAGTTTTTGCGTAGAGTCCACCAATCGCCCAATCATATCCATATTTAGCATACTGTGTATTTGTGCTAACTCTACGGTTGGATGGTTGGTAAAGTATTTGGAACCAATTAGTCCGGCTTCTTCAGCAGAAAAACAGATAAACAAAAAATTTACCGGCTCTGTAGAGTTGTTGCTGCTAAAGTAGCGGGCAAGTTCCAGCACACCGGCTGTACCGGAGGCATTATCGTCAGCACCGTTGTGGATTTTTCCTTTTGGATTTTTTTCTAACGATGAGCCACGTCCATCGTTACCTAAATGGTCAAAATGAGCGCCAATTACAATCGTTTTTTGGGCTTTGTTATCTAAATATCCTATGATATTTCTGCCGCTGTGCATTTTGCCTGTTGATGCAGTATCGTGCGGGTTGTTGCGCATATTGTAAGTAAATGGCTGATAGTAGCCATCTGTACCTTTGGGTAGAAGCCCATAGTTTTTGTAGTGTTCTGCTATGTATTTTGCAGCAGCTTTTTCTCCGGGTGTACCCGGTGCCCGGCCTTTCAGTTTGTCTGATGCCAGGTAGTAAATGTGTTTTTTTAATAAAGCACTGTCTGTATACTGTGAACTAACCGAAAGAGCGGTAGTGATGAAAGCAAGTAAAACAACGAAACGAAACGGCATGAAAGAATTTTGCCGCAAATTTATTCAGAACGGGGAGTTGAGTTGTAAAAAATTACTTTACCACGCTTGCAGTGGCTTGGCGGATTTCTTTGGCTGTTTGCACATCGTCATCATAGCGTTGCATATCACCGGTGTCTAAGTATAACCGAGCGCGTTCATCGTAGTGCTCAGGTTTTTTTTCACCTAGTTCTATAACCATTGAAATACTGTATAGTGCATTGTTTTTATCGTTCATGGCCAAGTAAATTTCATACATTTTGTAGTACAGTTTCCAATCGTTGTTTTTGTACATCATGGCAAACTTGAAACTGGTAATGGCCTCGGCATACTTGCCTACTTTTGCCTCGCACAAACCGCGATAGTAGTAAGCATCCGGAAAGTTTTTTACGTGTTGTGTGTAGGTGTAAAAGCATTTTGCCGCATCTTCAAATCGGTTGTTGCGGTAATAAATCATGCCCATATAAAAGTTCATACGTTCCAAATCCTCTTTTAACTCACGCGCTTTTTCAAATTCGGCTAAAGCAGCATCTAAGTCATTTTTTTCGTATGACATGAGGCCGATTTGGTAAAATGCTTCGGCCGTAGGTTTAAACTCCGTGGACATGCGGAAATCTGCCAAAGCACGTCCAATGTTGCCCAATGCCTTAAAAGTGAGACCGCGGTTGTAATAAAAATAGTTGCGCGATGGATCAATGGTAATGGCTAGATTGTAATTCTTCAACGCCAATTCATAGTTACCCATTTGGTAGGCAGAGTAGGCAATCTTAAAAACCTCGTTGGGAGATGTAGAAGCAGTTTGCGCCTTGCCCCAAGACACTGCCGATACAATCAGCAAAGTGAGCAGGATGTTTTTTAAGGTAAAAGTCAGGCGCATGTGAGTATTTACGCCTTTGCTGCAAAAAGGTTACAGCCCTAATTGCCTACTTTTTGCGGTAAGTGCTGAAAAAGCTATTCCACTGTATTTGCAGCACACCTATTATGCCTTCTTTAATGATATTTCGACTCATTTTTGAAACGCCTTCTACTCTTTCTGTAAAGGTGATAGGAACTTCAGCTATTTTAAACCCGAGTTTTCGGGCTGCAAATTTCATTTCTATCTGAAAGGCATAGCCCACAAATCTGATTTTGTCTAAATCTATGGTTTCCAGCACCTTGCGTTTGTAGCAAATAAATCCGGCAGTAGGGTCTTTAATGCCAATACCGGTAACCAAGTTAACGTACAATGAGGCGTTTTTAGACAAACGAATCCGGTCTTTGGGCCAGTTCACAAAACCACCACCCGGCACATACCTAGAGCCAACCGAAACATCATTACCTCCGCTTTGGCAAGCATCATGTAAGCGCAATAAATCATCGGGGTTGTGGCTAAAATCACAATCCATCTCAAAAACGTATTGATAACTTTTTTGTAAAGCCCACCTAAAACCGGCAATGTATGCGGTGCCTAATCCTAACTTGCCGCTGCGCTGTATCAAAAACAAGTTTTCCGGAAACTCTTGTTGTAGCTCCTTCACTTTGTTTGCCGTGCCATCGGGTGAGCCATCGTCAATAATGAGCAGATGAAACGGACGGGCAAGCGAAAAGACTTTGCGCACCATTTTTTCAATGTTGCCCATTTCGTTGTAAGTGGGAATAATAACGAGGCAGTCGCTCAACGCAATGAATTAAGGAGCGCCAAAAGTAAAATACCATCGGGCATACCGAAATCCAAAATCATATTTCCAATTTTTTGGGAAATAGGGAATGCGTTTTAGCTATCTTTGTGCCGTTCTTTGAAAAGTAGAAACCAATGCATAAGGTTGTTTAGATAATAATCAGCATAACAGCATTTGTTTTTAATGGGGCTGACCGGTATTGACGGGAGGCATTGACGGTAAACCGGCATGTAGTGGGTGTACAAAACCACTTTAATCCATTGTGCAAATCAATTTTAGCTGGCGACTATCAATACGCTATGGCTGCTTAATCTTAGAGATTAACCACCATTTGCCTTACGCTTGAGGTACCATACACAGCGTAAAACGCAATCAAACCCTGGTAACGCTTCGGCTAAGCATCATTCCCTTGGCCGAAAGTGTACAAAAGAATGTAAGAGAAAGGTTGGAGGGTTACTTATCCTGCCCAACTCCGACAATCAATAAGTAACTACACATGTAGAAAGTTTATCATCAACTTATCCGGACGTGGGTTCAATTCCCACCAGCTCCACTTTTTATGCTAACCGTACACGACCGCTCTAAAAGTGTACGGTTTTTTCTAAATCAGTTTTTCTGCCAAATACAAACCGCTAAGTGTAGCGGCAATGCATAGCACAACGCTCAGCAAAATATAAGCCGTTAGTGATACGTAATGGCCTTGTTGAAAAAGTACTACGCTTTCATGACTAAACGTAGAGAAGGTGCTAAAGCCGCCACAAAAGCCAACGGCCAAAAAGATTTTTGTGGCTGAAGGAAACATTTCTTTTTGTGCGATGAAGCCCAATATTGCACCTAAAGCAAAGCAAGCTACAACGTTTACTGCAAAAGTGCCAAACGGGAAATGGTGTGCATGAAAAGTATTTACCCACCTCCCTAGCATGTAGCGGCAAACGCTACCCAAACCACCACCAATAAAAACCAATACAACATCTTTCATCTTTGCAAGTATAACATGCGTTCTATTATGTTTACAAAAATGTTGACTGATGCCTGCATCTGGTAGTCGTTTTTGGTTTTGGTTATTGTTGGCGTTTACAGCAGTTACCGGATTGTGGCAGGTTACACAAACAGAGCTGTTGCCCGATGAGGCCTACTATTGGCTCTATGCTCAAAACTTAGATTGGGGTTATTTTGATCATCCACCTATGGTGGCTTTGCTCATTAAACTGAGCTGCTTTTTAGGTCATTCCGAATTTGGAGTGCGCGCAGTGTTTCTTGTTTTCTCGCTGGCTGCATTAGTACTTGTGCATAGGGTGGTTAAGCCCAAAGACGAATTGCTTTTTACAGCGGTTTTTTTCTCGTTGCCTCTCCTGCATTTAGGCAGTGGATTTGCCGCGCCCGATATTCCGCTGGTTTTTTTTGGCGCTGCTTTTTTTGCGGCTTACCAAAGGTTTTTAGCTAAAAATGATTGGGCAAGTGTAGTTGTACTTACCCTTCTTACCACTGCAATGCTTTACACTAAGTACCACACTGTTTTAGTGTTGTTTTTCTGTATTGCGGCTAATGTTAATGTATTAACCAACAAAAAGTTTTGGGTAGCAGTAATTGCCAGCACAATATTGTTTTTGCCACATGTTTACTGGCAATGGCAGCATGGTTTTCCATCGGTGGTGTATCATCTTTCAGGGCGAAATGATGTGCCGTGGCAATTGTGGTACACGACTAATTACATAGCCGGGCAGTGGTTAGTGTTAGGGCCGTTTATCTGCCTGCCGGTTTTGTATTTTGCTATGCGCACTAAGTTTGATGATAAATGGCTCACAGCAATAAAGTGGAATGTTATCGGGTTCCTTTTATTTTTCTTATATAACTCATTTCGCAATACGGTTGAAGCTAACTGGACTGCGCCCATACTAATTCCGTTTGCCATATTGTCCTATACAGTATTACAACACCGCCTATTATTACGTAAGTGGGTAGTTGGTACCGCAGTGCTTTCCTTTTGCGTCATCTTTCTCATTAAGGCAGTTTTAATTATGCCTGCTTTTGATGAGATAGTAACTCAACGAACAGAGTTGAAAGGATGGAAGAAGCTGGCTACAGCTGTTCAACAGGTTGCAGGAGATAAGCCGGTGGTATTTATGAATTCATATCGCATGGCGGCTACATATGCGTTTTATAGTGGTGGGCTTACTACCTCAGTAAACACCACTGCTCAACGCGGAAATCAATTTGATTATTGGGGATACGGGGAGCAAATGGCCGGTAAAGAAGTACTCGAAATTACGAACGATTGGTACTATAGTTCTGACCCAAAAATTGCTACTCCGCGCATAAATCTCAGTTACAGATGGGCTAAAAACCACAAATCATACTACCGTTTCAGAGTGAAAAGTGTGGATAACCCTATGTGTTTAGAAGGAGCCGACTCTATATCTCTGAATATTTTAATTGAAGAAAAATTTTCAAGTAAAAAGCTGCTTTACGGGTATTTGCAAACCGGTGTGCCACTATATTTTCAATATGCACAACCCAAAAACCATAGGGCACCTATGTATAGCGGAGTTACAATTACGAGTAACACTTTGAATAAGGTTTTACCAATGAAAATACCAGCACCACCCTTATCGGGTACTTATGAGTTGTACTTTATTGCCGGCAATGCAGCCAGCGAGTTATGTGCAGTCAGCTCATCTAAGATTATCGTTAAAAATGTTATTAAATAAGTTAATGTAAAAATCTTATTTTCAGTCTCTTCCCTCTGTGTTACCTATTTTTGCCTCTCAAAAACGCACCACATTCTGCACAGTATGTGAATAAAATTGTAAGCCAGCATTTTGTGTAAGTGAATAGCGTATCTACCTTTCGTGCACTAAAACCAATTAAACATGGCAACTAAAAAAGCGAAAGCTAAAAAACCCGCTGCTAAAAAAGCGGCACCAAAAAAAGCAGCTAAGCCGGCAAAAGCTAAGGTAAAGCGCAAACCAAATGCAGCATTTATGAAAGCCCTTACTCCCAGCGCTACGTTGGCAGCAGTAATCGGCAGCAAAGCACTACCTCGCACTGAGGCCGTGAAAAAAGTTTGGGATTACATCAAGAAGAACAAACTTCAGGATGCTAAGAACAAGCGTAACATCAATGCTGATGCTACTTTGAAGCCATTATTTGCCGGTAAAGGAACTATCAGCATGTTTGACTTGGCTAAAATCTTGAGCAAGCACCTGTCGTAGTTTTTTGCCCACGCACCAAATAAAATACCCCGCCTTAGTGCGGGGTATTTTATTTGGTGCAGGTGGTAATGAATAATTGTTTAGTGTGCAGATAGATGTGCCAACGGCTACTGGTTGGTTTTGATGACGGAGCGTGAGGTTAATCCGGAGGCAGTTCTAAACACAATCTGATATACACCTGCTGCCCAGTCACTTGTAGGTATGGTGTGAGCAGGAGAAGTCATTTTATTCTGATACAAAACTCGTCCATTTATATCTAATGCACTGATCGTTACTTCATCTTCTGCATTTAATCGGAAAACCTTCACCGTCAATTCATCTTTTACCGGCACGGGCATAATATCTATGAGCATGTCATTAGCAACTTTATAGCTCAATATTTTGTGTACGGTGTTATTCCGGCTGAGAATCCAGCGGTCGGGGTCAAAGGCCACACTGTCTGTTTTAAATGGTGTGTTTAACACAAACACTTGCCCGCTATAGATATGGTTCAGCCGAAACGTGGTATCGCGCCCTTCGCCAAAGCAGCGTACCGGTATGGGCAGGTCATAAAACTCTACAGACGGATGAGAGGTGGTTTGATGTACAGATACTAATATTTCTGTATTAGAGCTTCTGCTCCAAAGTATTTCGTAAGTAGGATAGCCCTCGCCATAGAGCCATTGTTGGAAATAGTTATGCAAGTTCATTCCGCTGGCTTGCTCAAATGCCGTAATCAAATTACTTGATGTAGCAAAGCCATAACGTAAGTTGCTATTGCTCATGTAGTTTTTTAATGCACCAAAAAATGCGCTGTCGCCAATGAGCCACCGGAGTGTATGCAAAATCATTGCTCCTTTAGCGTAGGTAATTCTGCCACTAAAAATGCGGCTAACCTCAGTAGTATCTGTACAATACACAGAGCCGTCTGTTTGTTGGGTGGCTCGGTTCATGCGGTCGTTTTTGAACGGCATCCACCACTGCGTATCTATAAATTCGTAACATAAACCACTAAGGTAGGTTGCAAATCCTTCGTTGAGCCATATATCTTGCCAAGAGCCGCAAGTAATGGCATTACCGAACCAGTGGTGCGCCAACTCATGCGCCATTAGCTCCCAACCCCATCCACCCATAAAGGTGATGGTCTGGTGTTCCATGCCACCTCCCCAGCCAAATTGTGCGTGTCCATACTTCTCTTCTTTAAACGGGTAATGGCCAAACAGCGAATCAAAGAGTTGCATCTGATCTGCCAGTTTTGCCGTAGCTGTTCTCGCCTCGGCTTCACTCTCCGGAAAAACAAAATTGTGTACCGGTATCGTGTAGTCATTCAGTACAACTGTATCTATATAGTGTATGTAGTTGGTAGCTGATATAGCCACTAAATAGGTGGCAATGGGGTAGCGGTGCTGCCAGTGATAAGTAACCGTAGAATCATTAGCAGAAGTATCGGCTAACACACCATTAGATACACCAGTAAACCCTAGAGGTGTAGTGATGTAAATATCTATAGAATCAATCTTGTCAGATAGGTTTTGGCGGCACGGCCACCAGTCACGCGCACCATACGGCTCAGAGAGGGTCCATACTATTGGCTGCGATTCGTGTTCGGTTTGTACAAATGAACCAAAACCCGAATTGCCCGGAGTGCCGTGGTAATAAATGGTTAGCGTTTCTGCCAAACCGGTGGATACATTAAACGGAATACGTATTTGATGATTGCTGCGTGAAAAGCTGAGCGTAAATGCGCCTCTTAATATACTATCAACCGTTAAGGAATCATGCAAATCAAACACCACTTCTGATGCCGGTGCATTTGCTGTAAAGGTAGTTTGCACGGAGCCACTGATGTAACTTTGTGCAGGATCAATATTCCATCGGCAGGTGTGGTGTAGTACATTGATATCCGCAGCTGTTTCTTCTTGTTTGAAACTAAAATTATGCAACGCTTTGTGACACTCTATTCCGCATTCATCAAGTAAGTGGCCTTGGGCAGTAAGGCCCAAAACTGAAAAGCTAAAACCCCAAAGAATAACTGCACGCAAAAAAATCACGATGGCTAAGTTATAGAATAAAAATCTACAACGTTGGCAGTTAAGATTTATTGAGAATTGCAACTCACGAAAAAGAACAAGCGCGAATTGTCAATTATCAATAGACAATACACATCTGTTTACACCCGCTCAATAATGGTAGCCACCCCCATACCTCCACCCACACACAGGGTTATGAGCCCGGTAGATTTGCCTGTGCGCTCTAGTTCGTCTAGTACTGTGCCCAGCAACATGCTGCCTGTAGCTCCCAATGGATGCCCCATGGCAATAGCACCACCGTTCACGTTTAGTTTAGCGGGGTCTATATCCATATCTTTTTGAAATTTGAGTACTGCGCTCGCAAATGCCTCGTTCATTTCATAGATGTCAATGTCTTTGGCATTCATACCGGCTACTTGCAATGCCTTCTTGGCAGAAAATGCAGGCCCGGTGAGCATAATGGTAGGGTCTGCGCTGGTTACCGCAGCAGCTACAATACGACCACGTGGTTTTAAGCCCAGTTTTTCACCAATTTGTTTATTGCCCACTAGAGTAATAGCTGCGCCATCTACAATGCCTGAAGAATTGCCCGGAGTGTGTACGTGGTTGATGTTTTCTACTGCTGTATATTTCAGCATGGCTACCGCATCAAACCCAAACTCACCCATCATGGCAAACGAAGGTTGCAGCGATTTTAGCGCGTCCATGCTGGCATCTTCACGTATAGTTTCATCATTATCTAAAATCAACAATCCGCTTTGGTCTACTACCGGGATTATAGATTTTTTGAAGTAGCCATTTTTACGGGCAAACGCAGCTTTTTGATGAGAAGATAGAGCATACGCATCTACAGTTTCGCGGGTAAATCCTTCAATAGTAGCAATCAAATCAGCAGAAATACCTTGCGGAATAAAACCGAGTTTAGAGTTTACCTGTGGGTCTAAATACCAGGCACCGCCATCGCTGCCCATAGGGTTGCGGCTCATACTTTCTACGCCACCGGCTACTACGAGGTTTTCCCAACCGCTACGCACTTTCATGGCAGCTAAATTGATGGCCTCTAAACCCGAAGAGCAAAAGCGGTTGATTTGCATGCCCGATACTTTATCGCTCCAACCGGCCATGGCATGGCCAAATTTTGCAATATCTCCACCTTGTTCGCCAATGGGAGTTACGCATCCCAACACTACATCATCCACTTCTGAGGTGTCAAACTCTCCATTGCGGTGATGGATGGCGCGAAATAAAGTGGCCAAAAGGTCTATGGGTTTTACTTCGTAAAGTGAGCCGCTTTTTTTACCTCTGCCACGCGGTGTACGCACACTGTCATAGATGTAAGCTTCGTTCATAGTAATTATTTTTTTAGTTTATTATTTGCAGTATTTTCTTTAACGCCATGCAGCACCAGGTCGGCAAAAATTGCAGAAACCTGATGAATGCTGTATCCTTCTTTGATATGGTACCAACGATAACTCCAATTGAGCATGCCTAAAATTCCTTTTACCATCATGTGGTAATCGGCTTGGCGAAATTCACTGGTTTTAACCCCCTCCTCAAAAATTTTTAACCAACCGTTTTCATAACTCTTAATCAATTTGAAAACATCTTTTTCAGAATTTTTATTGATGAGTTGTAAGTCTTCTGTAATAAATACGCCAAAGGCATCTATATTGTTATGAAACAGGTTGAGGTGGCTCTCTATACACATGAGCACCTTTTCTGATGGGGTATGGTGTTTGTCTTTAATATCATGAAGCAGCGAAACACTTTGCTCCAAAATGTCTTCCACCAAACCGCGCAGTAAATCCTCTTTGGTTTTGATGTAGTAATACAAGCTGCCTTTTTGCATTTTCAGCGCATCGGCTATATCTTGTATGCGGGTGGCATGGTAACCTTTTTGCCGAAACACTCTGGCCGCGGTTCGTAAAATTTCTTTCTTCTTTTTATCGTGCTTCATTCGTCTGCAAACATAACAGAGACACTATAAATTCAAACAATTGTTTGAAAATGTATGTGGGTAATTTGTATTATCGCTTGCAGTATGATGCAAGTATTGATTACAGCCGGCCCCACTCGTGAGCACATAGATCCGGTACGCTACATTAGTAACCATTCTTCGGGTAAAATGGGTATTGCTTTGGCCGATGAATTTGCCCTGCGTGGATGGCAAGTGGTTTTAGTAAAGGGGCCTACTTCAGTATTGCCTAAGGTACATGGTATAAAAGTGGTTGATGTTGAAAGCGCAGCCGAAATGTTTGAGGCCACTTCTATTTATTTTCAGCAAAGTGATGTAGTGATTTTTGCAGCCGCTGTAGCTGATTATACGCCTAAATACCCCAGTAACTTAAAGATAAAGAAGAAGGAACTAGAAATGACTCTGGAATTAGTAAAAACGATAGATATAGCCGGCACACTCAGCAAGGGCAAACGAAACGATCAAACGGTTATTGGTTTTGCATTAGAAACCGACCATGAACTTGAAAACGCGGAGCAAAAGTTGGCTAAAAAGAATTTTGATGCCGTGGTGCTCAACTCCATGCAAGATGCCGGTGCAGGATTTCAGTACGATACCAATCGCATTACGATAATTGACAATACCGGAAAGGTTATTGAGTATACGCTTAAAGCCAAAGCGGAAGTAGCCAAAGATATAGCAGATTATGTGCTGAAACGAAGAGGTTAGATTTTATAGCCGAACTTGCGCAGTGCATTTTCATCGTTGCGCCACTTATCTTTCACTTTTACAAACAGTTCTAAGTGCGCTTGCTTACCGGTAAGTTGCTCCACACTTTTGCGCGATTCAATACCTAATTTTTTTATGGCTTCGCCTTTGTTGCCAATGATGATGGCTTTTTGTGATTCGCGCTCCACAAATATGTTGCAACGTATGCGGTCTATGTTTTCTGCCTCTTTAAAACTTTCTATCTCAACCTCACAACTGTAGGGTATTTCTTTATCGTAAAGTAATAGCAGTTTTTCGCGCACAATCTCAGTTACAAAAAAACGTACAGCACGGTCGGTAATCTGGTCTTTTTCAAAATACGGTGGCGATTCGGGCAGTAGTTCTATGATTTTATTTCGCAATTCATTCACTGCATGTTTATGCTCTGCAGAAATAATGAACACTGTTGCGCTGGGCAAATCGGCTTGCCACTTTTCGGATAGTTTTTGGGCTTCTTCGGGCTTGCACAAATCCAACTTGTTAATGGCTACCACTACGGGTGCTTTTGATTTTTGTAAGTAGGTATGCAGTGCTGCTTGCTCTTCATTTTTTTGAAACTTGTCTGTCACAAAAAGTACTATGTCGGCATCGGTAAATGCTTCTTCCACAAACTCGTTCATATTGGCTTGCAGCTTGTACGCGGGCTGTGTAATATATCCGGGAGTATCGCAAAACACCACTTGGTAATCGTCTCGATTCCAAATGCCGCGAATGCGGTGGCGGGTGGTTTGCGCTTTGGGTGTGATGATGCTCATTTTTTCACCCATCAGCGCATTCATCAGGGTAGATTTACCTACATTGGGCAAACCAACAATATTTACAAATCCGGCTTTGTGCATGGTGCTAAGGTCAGATAATTTTTCAAACGCACCTCATTTGTAGTAGTTGGGTTAAACTGGCAGGTCAATTATCTGAAAACTATTTGGCCCGCTTTTATCGGATATTTCCATTTCCATGATGGTTTTTCGTTGAGCACTAACGGGGCTACAATATTTACGGCATCGCGCAACATGGCTCGGCTACGAAGCAGCCCTACGGTTATTGATTTGGTACGTATCAAATTTTTTATGCCATAGCCGGCTACAGAAAAAAAATGAGATAAAAGTAAATTGACATCGCGTGATACGGCAGAGAGTATGCTGATGGGTTCATGTGCGTAATGACCACCGCGCTTTAAGTAATCGTAGCAAGCCCTTTTCAAGTCTTCATTGCGCATAACTCCGTAAAGCGCATCGGCCAGTATATTGATAGTGGCGGTTTGGTTATGCCGCGTGGCATAGAACTGTTTCACCAGTTCACCGACTTGTTTTGTATCAGCAAAATTTTGAATAGCAATTAGACGGGCACCTAAATTTTTTGCATCGGTTAGCGCTACCGTCATACCACCACCGGTGAGCGGGTGCCGCATGTTTAGCGAATCGCCCAGTAAAACAGCTCCCGGCTTGTAAACCGGCTTTGCCGGAATGTGGTGGTTGGGCATCACCTTAAACTTACCCTCGTTAACTGCTTCCCAAAAGGAGGGCAACATGCTTGAAGGTAATTGAGGGGCTATGGTGTTTTCTAAATAGGCAATAAGCTCGGGTGATTTGCGTGGTGCTTCGCTCCACGGAAAATCAATGAGCATGCGGGTTTCAGTAGCGTTGATGGGGTACATTAGGCAGGGCGAGGGTTCTGCTACCACCACATGGCCATAGTTCTTGTACGGCAACTCGCAACTTTTGAGCAATAGCCCCATAAAGTAGCTGGTTACCTTTTTCTCATTGGCTGATAATTGCTCTCTAAACAAAGAAAACATGCCATCGCTCACCACCGTAAGTTTTGCCGAAATAGTCTGTGAGCTGTCGCTTGTCTTGGTTTTGTATTTCACTCCGTTAATGATACCATCAATTTCAGTAAGTGATTCTACAGTGCCTTCTATTACCGTAACAGTGGGTTGGGCAAGCATTTCTTTACGTAGTGCTTGCAAAAACTTGCCATTCCGAAAACCTCTGCCGGCTTTGTGATTTGGGTAACGTATAGTGAAATGTTCGCCTTGCATAAACAACGCATACCCCTCTACCGGCTGTGCATCAAAACCATTTAAGCATTCCTCCAATCCCATTTCTTGCAATACATCTACACCACCGGGTTGCAGCAATTCGCCAATTATTACATCGCGCTCCACCATACTTTTTTCTATAACGGCTACACGTTTTCCATGCTTGCCCAAGTAGCAAGCCAAAGATGCACCGGCTATTCCTGCTCCTACAATACAGATATCAAACTCCTCGGCCATTTTAAAACAATACGGTTTCTTCAATAGTTCTTTCTTGGAAGTTTTCGGGAGAAAACAGTACATCATCCAGCGCTTCTATTATGCGGTTGAGCCGCTTACGGGTAAGCGCATAGTTGGGGTCGCTTTCGCTCATTTTGTTCTGTATTTCGCGCACAAACTTTTCCATGTAAAACCGTACCCGATCCATATTGGTGGTATCAATCATCATTTTGGCGGCAATGCCCTTACGTATTTTTACCACCTCGGTATATACATTCGGATTGTTATATATTTTGGCTAAAGTGGCCATGGCCATTACTTGTGGTATGGCGCAAAAACGAAATACTTGAGGGTTTTTGATCAGATGTAAATACAAAATGCAGTTAGATACATGTTGCAATGCGTTGGTGACCATCTCATTGATACAAGCCAGCGATTCGGGAGAGGAGGGTTTGTTGTGAAATTCCTCTAACTGTGTGGCGTATTTTCCCCAAATCTGCTTGGGCCAAAACACTCTACCCAAGTTTAGATCCTCATAATAATCGCGTGAGATGTTTGTTTTTTGTAACAACAGCCCCATAGAGTTTGCTAAATCTGTTTCTTGTTGCAATCGGTTTATCTCTAAACCGGACGCAGAAAACAACGCAGATAAACCAATGCCTACTAAACCGGCTACGTAATGGCAATAGTGGTCGTAGTCTTCCAGCGTATTCACTTTGCGCTCCGCGTAATCGGCCATGCCGTTGCCCATTTGCTTGCAGATGTCTGCAATAACAAACTGATACGATTCATCCAGTTGTAAAAACAGATGGATGACTTTATCAAAGTTGGCCAACAGGGTTCGGTAGTCGTCAGAGTCACCTACGCCATTTAATTTCCAACCTTTTTCAAAGCATTTTTCATGAAAGTTTCGGAGCAGCGGCATACGTTTTTCTGCCGGATAAGTCATGTCGTCTTCCACAGAATCTAAGCCGCGAAGCACTAAGTAAAAAACACAAACCGGGTCTTTTAACTCACGGGGAAGTTGCTGAATAACTACAGCAAAAGAGCGCGATACTTTGTTGAGTGCCGCGTAGCAAAAATCTCGTTGGTTGAGTTTGTTCGCCAGCACCTCTAACCCCTCTTTATGGTCGTGGGGTACCTTGCCGCTGAACTTGATTTTGAGCATAGCCATCAATTCAGACGGGTGGTGAGCAGATTTTATCATATCTATTACCATAGCGTAATTTTCGCACAAACAAAACGCGAAATTTCCGCAATTTAATAAGCGAATTTTTCACAATTGTTTTGATATAGCCATTACATCCTTTAATTAATTGAAAATCAACGTATTAAATAAAATTTAGAATTTGATTAGCCCGTAGTTATGCACACCCCGGCATTAGAAAAGGTACTTTTTGAGGGTACTTTAGTGCCCAAATGGAAGACAAAAATGCGCCTTATGCGCTATGCACAGATAGTTTTGGAGCACAAGTTTGGCAAGCAACTGGAGTTGTATCGCCCTCCAAAATTGCCGACTGGATACAGGGTTTTGGATTCAACAAGCAAGCGAATGCGAACAGTACGGATGGCGTTTTTCGGAGTCAAAAACTGGGCAAAAATTTTCAGCCCCAAGGAGAAACAGCATTAGAAAAAGGGTGGCATTATTTTAGCCAATTGCAGGCCGAAAGCGGGCATTGGCCGGGCGATTATGGCGGCCCATTATTCTTGTTGCCCGGTCTGGTTTTTGCATCACATATTACGCAGTCGGCATTTGCAGATGCAGAGCACGAATTGATGAAGTGCTACATGCTTAACCATCAAAACGAAGACGGAGGTTGGGGGTTACACATACAAGGCGGCTCCACCATGTTTGGCACTGTGCTGCAATATGTGGCGCTTAGGTTGTTGGGCGAAAGTGCAAATACACCGGCCATGACCAAGGCCGGCAACTGGATTTTGCAAAATGGTGGTGCTACGCAAATACCTAGTTGGGGCAAATTTTACTTGTCGGTGTTGGGTTTATACGACTGGAAAGGGTGCAATTCGCTGTTTCCGGAAATGTGGCTGCTCCCCAAGTGGCTGCCCGTACACCCTGCTAAGTATTGGTGCCATACGCGCATGGTGTATTTGCCCATGGCGTATTGTTTTAGTTACAAAGTTGTAGGAGAAATCAGTCCGCTGATTCAAGAAATCCGTAAGGAAATATATACTGAGCCATTTGAAAAAATCGATTGGGCAGAGGCAAGAAACCAATGTGCTGAAACGGATTTGTATTATCCGCAAAGATCCTTACTGAAGTTACTAAACAAGGCATTGAATCAGTATGAAAAGTCACCTGTAAAGTTATGGAGGAAAAAGGCACAAGAATTTATGCTGGAGTATATACATGCTGAGGATGAGCAGACCAACTACATCAATATAGGCCCTGTTAATCAAGTCATCAATTCTATTTGTGTATGGCACGCTTACGGGGTAAATTCAATCCCCTTCAGAAAGCATCGCGAACGTTGGGCAGAGTATCTTTGGCTGGCAGAAGATGGGCTAAAAATGCAGGGCTACAACGGCTCGCAATTGTGGGATACCGCATTCGCTTATCTGGCATTAAAGGAATCTAGCACAAGTTCAAAATTTGAATCGGTTGCAAAAAGTGCGCTTAGTTTTATTGACCGCACGCAAGTGCGCGAAGAAGTCAATGATCACAAACAATTTTTTCGCCACGATTCAGTAGGTGGGTGGCCCTTTTCTACATCGCCTCATGGTTGGCCTATTACCGATTGTACTGCCGAAGGGCTTAAAATTATGCTAAGTGCTGTGGAAGAAGGCAACTATTCCAAAAATGAGTTGGCAGAAAGATTAAAACTGTCTTGCAACCTGCTTCTTTCTTTTCAAAATACAGATGGCGGCTGGGCATCATACGAGTTGACCCGGGGACCTAAGTGGTTAGAGTGGCTAAATCCTTCAGAAGTATTCGGAAATATTATGATAGATTATTCCTATACCGAATGCAGCAGCGCGAGTTTGCAAGCGCTGATAAAGTTCAATCGCATTTATCCGGAGTATAGAAGTGTGGAGGTAAAGCAGGCCATTCAAAGCGGTATAAATTATTTGTTGGGCCAACAAAAAGCCGATGGCAGCTGGTATGGCTCATGGGCAGTATGTTTTACCTACGGTACTTGGTTTGGCTGTGAGGGATTGTGCGCTTATGTACAAACGGAGGATGTACAAAACAAAGAGGCCATGAAAAATGCTCTGATAAGAGCAGCCCGTTTTTTAATCAGCAAACAGCAAAGCGATGGCGGTTGGGGCGAAAGTTTTGAGAGCAGTGTGCAAAAAAAATACATCAGCACTACCCGTTCTCAGGCAGTTAACACGGCTTGGGCATTGCTTGCATTGCTAAAGATAAATGAGCATTTGCCCACAGCAGAGCTTCAGAGGAGCATTGCAGCCGGTATTTCATTTTTAGCATCACAACAATTGCCCAATGGCGACTTTGTGCAAGAGCACATCAACGGTGTGTTTAATCACAATTGCATGATTAGCTACACTAATTACCGAAACATATTTCCGCTTTGGGCACTGGGGCGGGCTTCTTTGCAGCAAACATCCCTTTCTTCAAAATCTTAATATTGCACCGGCAAACCTTCTGATTAACGGTTTGTTTAAAGAAACTATGCAGCACCCCGAAGAGCTACTAAAACAGTACGAAGCAAATTTTAGTAAGAATAATTTTAATACAAGCCCTACCAATTTGTATAAGCCGGTAGAGCATATTATGCAAATGAAGGGAAAGAAAATACGCCCTTTGTTAGTGCTAATGAGTTGCGATATGTTTGGCGGAGATGTGCAACAGGCCATGAGCCCCGCATTTGCTATGGAAGTGTTTCACAATTTTACATTGGTGCACGATGATATAATGGATAAGGCAGATATCCGCAGAGGCCAGCCCACGGTGCATAAAGTGTATGGTACCAACGCTGCAATACTTGCCGGTGATGTGATGTTGGCCTATGCCTACAAATATCTCACATCGGTAGAGGGGGTAAAAATCCCGGCTCTATTAGATATATTTAATAAAACGGCCATTGAAATATTTGAAGGACAACAAATGGATGTGGATTTTGAAACCCGTGCCGATGTATCACTGCACGAGTACCTCAAGATGGTAGAGTACAAAACATCGGTACTCTTGGCCTGCTGTATGCAAATAGGTGCTATTGTGGCCGGAGCAAGTGCCGATGAGCAAAAAAAAGCATACGATTTTGGTTTGTATCTCGGCCTTTCTTTTCAAATAAAAGATGATTTGCTTGATGCCTTTGGCGAAGGCGAAAAAGTAGGTAAAAAAATTGGAGGTGATATTCTGCTCAACAAGAAAACCTATTTGCTGATCAGCACCATGCAATTGGCTTCATTAGCCCAACGCGAACAGTTAAACCATTTGCTTCTAGAGGCGGATGAGCAAAAAAAGATAACCGGCATACAAGAATTGATGAAAGCTACCGGTGGTTATGAGCAAAGCAACCAAAAAGCAGAGCAGCTTTTTAATGCGGCCATTGAGGCACTCAGCAGCATAAGTATTGACCTGTCTGCCAAACAAATGCTGACGGCAGTTGCACAGAAAATTAACACCCGCGATTATTAGCACAACCATATATTTGGCGCATGATTTTTGTTAACCAGTTACGCAAACTATTCGCTGCTTCGCTTGCTGCTGCTGTGGTGTTTGCTTTTGGTTACCACGAACTGCACTACCTATTTACACAGCATCAGCCCACCGAGCATTGTGATAATCACTTACACGGTGCCGAAGAGTCTCATTGCGATTTTTGTAAAATAGACTTGTTAGTGGTGGCTGAAGGTGGCATTGCACCCTCAAATAAGTTTGTTGTTCATTTTCCGCCTACTTATTCCTCTGGTTTGCAAACCAATCACGTTAGTTTAAAAAAGTTCACCTCTTACCTCCGAGGCCCCCCGTTACAGTATAAGCTACTGTAACTCTCGTATTTCTTGTTTCATTTCTAAAATTTCTAATGAAATCGTTTTTGCTTTACCTTTTGGTGATGTACGCATCTGTGTATGTGCATGCGCAAAACTGCTCTTTGTCTGTAAAAGGAAAAATTACCGATGAGAATAGCATTGATGCATTAGAAGCAGCAGTGGTAACTGTAAACAATGTGCAGGTATTATCTGATAGCAAAGGGCGTTTTGAGTTGAAAAACTTATGTGCGGGCAAAGTGGTGTTTACTGTATCGCATTTAGGATGTGAGACCAAACAGTTAGAGTACACTATTGCTGCAGATACTACTGTGCGTATAATCCTTTCGCACAAGGGTCATGATTTAGAAAATTTAGAAATTGTACAACATAAAAAAGAAAGCCATGTAACTCAGGCAACAGAAGAGATACAAGGCGTGCAACTACAAAAGTTACAAGGCCTAACTTTGGGCGAATCTGTGAGCAAACTACCCGGAGTAACCACCATCAATACCTGCTCCACTATTTCCAAACCTGTTATACACGGGTTGCATAGCAACAGAGTGCTCATACTCAACAATGGGGTGAGGTTAGAAAGTCAGCAATGGGGCAGTGAACATGCACCGGAGATTGATCCTTACATTGCTAAAAAAATTACATTGATAAAGGGTGCTTCATCGCTCCGTTATGGTAGCGATGCTATTGGAGGTGTTATATTAGTTGACCCCGCTCCTTTACCTACCGAGCAGGAACTAAAGGGTGAATTTAATTTAGCGGCTTTTTCTAATAATGCCGAGGTGAGTACTTCGGGTATTCTGCAAGGCAATCTGGCTAAAGTGCCTTCGTTGGGATGGCGTATTCAAGGAACATTTAGAAAGGGAGCTAACGCGAAAGCACCGCAATACTGGCTCAAAAATACCGGTATGGAAGAAGGAAACTTTTCAGTAGCACTGGGCTGGAAAAAACAGCATTACGGAGCAGAAGTGTTTTACAGTTTCTTCAAAACTAAAATCGGTATTTTGAGTGCTGCGCACATTCACAACCTGACCGATTTGCAAAAGGCCATTGACTCACCCGTGCCATTAGAGCAAGGCAAATTTTCGTATGCAATTAATCGCCCATATCAAGATATTGTACATCAACTGGCAAAATTTCGAGGATACTTACAATCGGATAAGGTGGGTATGTTTGCCGCCACATTTGCCTTACAGCATAACCAGCGTACTGAGTTTGATAAGCATAAACCTATTGGGGATAATGACGACCGCCCTGCGTTTCAGTTTCTAATCCAAACCATGACTTTAGATTTCACTTGGGAGCATAAACCAACTCGTGGTTTTTCGGGCATAGTGGGTGTAAGTGGTAGTACACAGACCAATAACTATAGGTATGGGTACTTTATCCCCGGCTTCTGGAACTTTGGTACAGGTGTTTATGCTATTGAAAGATGGAATTACAAAAAGTTAGAGTTAGAAGCCGGTGTACGTTTAGATTACAAATGGCTTCAGGCATACTTGCCGGTATCAAAAGGCGGAGCTAAACCAATACACCAATGGATTGTGCCAAGTGGCAGCATAGGCATGGATTATCATTTTAACGAACATGTTCGGTGGAATATAAATGTGGCATCTGCCTGGCGTGCGCCACAAGTGGTAGAGTTGTATGCCGATGGGGTGCATCATGGCTCTGCTTCTTTTGAGCGGGGCAGTGCAAAACTACAACCCGAAATTTCGTTAGATGTGTCCACATCACTTCAGATCAGTTACAGGTGGCTTCGTACATCGGTTGGTTTGTATCAATACCTGATTCAAAACTACATTTACCTCAAACCCACACAACCTGCGCAGTTAACTATTCGTGGCGCCTACCCGGCTTTTGCTTACACACAGACCAACGCATCACTTACGGGTAGTGATGTTGACATTACTATAATGCCTGCAAAAGGATTGGAAATCAATAACAAGACATCTTTGCTTTTTGCACGAAATTTAACTGCAAAAGAATGGTTGATACTGATGCCTCCACAGCGGATGGAAAACGGGGTTCGCTACACGTTTAAAGATTTTAAAAACACTAAAGGATTTTATTTGGGCACATCTGTTACCCATGTTTTTCGTCAAACTTTAGTACCCGATAATCAGGATTACTCAGCACCACCTAAGGCGTATTGGCTACTCAATTTTGAAACCGGTACTTCGTTTCTTATTCGCCAACAACCATTACACATTCACATTTCTATCACCAACGCATTAAACATTCGTTATCGCGATTATTTAAACCGATTCCGGTACTTTGCCGATGAGAAAGGAATAAATGTTGCGTTGCGAATACAAATTCCCATTCAATTTTTATTAAAACAAAAAAACAAATAACATGACCACACAGTTCAAAACCGCTATTCAAATTACTGTAACTTTTGCGCTAATAGTTATCGGTTTGTATGCCTGCAAGCCAGATGACCATAATCATGATGATGAGCATGATGCTATCACCAAAGTGCAATTGATGTTTACGGATTCTGCAACCAACACTTCAGTGGGTACTTTTACCTGGGCAGATCCGGATGGTATAGGGGGCAATAATCCCACACAGATAGACACTATAAAGTTGAATGCATCTAATGTGTACTTAGTAAATATTATGGTTTATGCTTTGCATGATGGCGTTCATGAACACAATGTTACAGCTGATATTCTAAATGAGAAGAACGACCATTTGTTTTTATACAAGAATATTATTGGGAACCTGGCTGTGAACGCAACGGATAAAGACGATAACAACTTACCTGTAGGGGTAGAAAGCAAATGGATAACCGGTTCGACATCTGTAGGACAAGTAAATGTGGTTTTGCGCCACCAGCCGGGTACAAAAAACGGCACAGAAACCCCCGGGGATACTGATGTGGATATTACGTTCCCGTTGCAAATTCAGTAGTATAAACCTTAATAGACATTTTGTGATGAGTATATTCGTTTGAATTGATGAAGCACAATAAATGTTTGTTCGTTTTTGTTTGGTGTTTGCTGGCTATTGCTACAAACGCGCAAGAAAATCGCTTTACCAGCAAATTAGATAAATATTGCAAGCAGTTAATCCAAAGTTACAGAACCGTATCAGAAGAACGTAAGCAAGTGCTAGACCTTATGGCCAGCGATTTGGTAGATAAACGGTATATTGTATTTACATGCAAAACCAATTCGCGTAGAACAGTACTGCTGCAAGTATGGGCACAAACCGGATTTTACTACTACGGTTTGGCGGATAGAAATGCTTTTTCGATTGGAGATACGGTTACACCGGTATATAGTGGTGTGGCAAATGTTTTGAGTGAAGTAGGTTTTTATGTCAGCAGGTTAGCAAATGCCGATCCTAATGGTTACATGATTTCTATTAGTAAAGATTTTCCGGAGAGTATTGTTTCTTCTAAATCAATGGTAGGGACTATAGATACTACAATGGGTGTGGTAGTAAATATTTGCGATGAAAAAGAGCCAAGCGGCAATGCGGCAAAGTATTCCACTTTTCATTTACCTTACTCTAGCCCAACACCTTTTGAAAAAACGGTTCGCGAAAAATTAAAGTATAAACAACTTAATCACCGGATTGCATTGGAAATGCTTTATCTTTCTTCTCGTATCCGTGATTTGCTGAAACAAATAAACCAAGAACGGTATTGATAACTAATTATTTACTTTAATGTATATCTGATACCCACCAGGGCTTTTGCTCCTTGTACCGAGGCATAGTTGTAGCTGGTATCAAAGCGATAGTTGTTCGGATTATCAACATCAATTGCTTTGTTAAATGGATCGTGCGGGCGAAGAATGGGATGAGCGGGGATAAAATTTAATATATTTTTTGCACCGGCATATAGTTCTATCTGCTGTTTAAATGTTTTGGTTACCTGCAAGTTTAGTATGCAGTGCCAAGGGGATATTTCCGAGCGAAAGTCATTGGGCACTACTGGCAAATACATGGGTCCATTGATGCGGCCTGTCAAATCAAAACTCAATCCTAATTTACGAATACTATACCCAGCGCTAAAGGTTGCGCTAAAACGTGGCGCATGCAGCACTTGTGTTTTCGTTTTTTCTCCATTGTCATTTCTGTGTACCTGATAGTTGTTGGCATAGGTTAGCCCAACAAGCATTTTTAGACCATTAGTGAAATTGGCCTCAACATTAGCGGCAGCACCATTCGAGATTCCATAACCATTTAGATTATTGTATCTAATTTCGGTAGGGTTGCTGATGTAATCAGGTACTATCCGGTTAGTGAAATAAGTAAAGAATACACTGCCATCTATGTTTACATAGCCAAATTTGTGCTGTATTTGCGTGTTATAGTTAAGCGAGGCATTCCAACTTTGCTCAGGTTTTAGTTTTTGAGCAATTACCACCTTGCGCGCACCGGTAAGTGCTGCATGGTCTTCTGTAAACAGGTTCACTACTCTGTACCCATTACCAATATTCAATCGCAGCACATGATTTGGTACCGGAGTTATTTTAAATGCCAATCGCGGAGTAAAAATATTGCCGTGCAATGAATTGTAGTCATACCGGATACCGAACAATGCTGTAAACCTGTTTGTGATTACTAATTCATCTTGAACAAAAATGCCCGGCAAAATGGTTAGCTGTGGTTTGTTTTTGGTGAAAATAGAATCAGATTGAGAGGTTGCAATGGTGTTATCGTCATAGTGAGTAACTCGCAACGGCACTCCTACTGTAATGTGTTGTATGCCGGTTTGCTTTACATAGCGCAATTGCACGAAGCCCACATGTTGTTTGGCTTTATAGTGCACAGTGCCGTAAAAACTATTTTGAAAGTGGTAGCTGTAGCTGTAATCTAAAAACAAGTTTTCGTTACCGGTAGGTAACTGGTAAGCGCCAAATAATTCTGTACGGTGCGTAAGTATGGTTTCTCCGTAAACACTATCGCTACCCGAAAATTTTTTCTGCCACTGCATTTGGCCACCCCATCGGTCTTCCCACACATAGCGAGCGGCTAAAGAAAATACTCTGCCGCTTTTGCGTTCAAAATTCCACTTATTGAAAACAGATAGGCGATGCTGCAAGGTAACATCTGTAAAATTATCGTCATTTACATCGCGCGGAATCAAATAATTAAAGTGGTTGATGCCCAACAATGTGTTCGCCTTTTTTAGCCGAAATGCTGCGGCTATATCTGTATTAAACTCACCTAAACTGCTGGCATTAAAATCTAACTTAAATCTATCGCCATCTATACCCGATTTTGTAATTACGTTTATCAGTCCGGCTACTGCTTCGCTGCCGTAGAGTGTAGAAGCAGGGCCTTTAACTACCTCCACCCTTTTAATCATACCATTTGGTATTCCCATCAAACCATAAACCGTAGCAAGAGATGATACTATTGGCATACCATCAATCAGTATCATGGTGTATGGGCCTTCCATTCCGTTAATGTGTATATCGCCCGTATTGCATACACTGCAATTCAGCTGCGGCTGCACACCATTTATCATGTTCATACTTTCAAACAGATTGATGCTGGCATTTTTTTGGAAAAACTTGGCGGAGTAGCTTTCAACAGCTATGGGGCAATCTGACTTGCTGCGCTCTTGCAGCGTGCCGCTTATCACCACTTCCTCTAAACGGTGAGATGGAGTAGCCACCGATGTATCAACAGAAATCTTTACATTAACTTGTGCTGTGGAACGCACAAATACAGCTAATAATACAAACCATGAAATAAATTTCATGGTGCAAAAATAAAAATTTAGATGAATCTAAAAAACTATTTCCATATTAAGATAATCAGCCCGGCCAAAATGCACGTAGTACCGGCAGCAATTTTTACCGTAAACGGTTCACGTAAAATAAAAAACGATAAAAGTAAGGTGATGAGGATGCTGGCTTTATCAATAAGTGCTACTTCACTCACGTTTCCAATCTTTATGGCTTTGTAGTAAAATACCCACGAAAGGGTAGTGGTAACTGCTGAGCCGCATAAAAACAAAATATCGGTTTTAGTGAGTTGGCGCATTTCCTTTGCATAGCCAAACACTATGAAATTGAAGGAAATGAAAAGAGCAACAAAGAGCGTACGAATAAATAATCCGGTATCTCCGCTTACATTTTTTAATCCCTGTTTTGCAATTACCGAGGTAACACCCGCGGCCATCATAGACAGCAGGGCGTAGATGATTTCTATACGCATAACTATTGTTTAATAATAGTAAAGGTACTTATTGCATTATCAATCAATAGTTGAATGTGGTAAGTACCCAAAGGCCAATCGTTTGATTGAATTGTGCAAGGAAGCGTGGGGTATAGCTCAGAAAATATTTTTTGACCAATTGAATTAGTGATGCTGATACTTTGGATAATGTGGCCACTTATGCTTAGTGTATTAGTAAAGGGGTTTGGAAAAATCAGCACAGCCGTTTGGTGGATGTTTGGTGATGATAATGGAGATTGATGAATCACGCCCACAGCATCTAAATCAAATCCACCTGAAGGAAAGGGTGTAGGGAATGGGTCATTCACTTTGTTGCCCAATACATCATAAGTGGCATACATAGAATCTATGCTGCCTACCACATCTATCACTCTTACATGGGTAATATTATTTATGTTAATGCTTACACTATCTTTTAAGTCATCCAAATCAAAGGGAGTGCCGTATAGGCCACGGTATTTACCGGCAAGGTTGTGTATATGCTCGGGTTGCGTGTAGCCAAAGCCATCTGTTTGCAGCGTATCTTGCGTGTGTGATATGGCCGGAAAGCGCACAAAGTATACGCCATCGCTGCTTACCTCTACAAAAGCCAATTCTAAAAACGTATCTAAAAATGAATTCTCAAATACACAAAAATCGGCACCTGCACCATTGATAATGGGGGAGGAGAATGTAAGCGTGGCGATGCCTCCATCTCCTAAACTTACCACTCCATTTTCTCCGGCTTTGCCGATAGCTGAAACGGCACTGCCAACCGATACAAATCCACTATCCGGCAAATTTATTTGTAAATATCCTTTTACAATTTCACAACCCGTAGCCCAGTTGACGATTATGCTACTGTCTTTGAAAATTGCTGTTGACCCGGGCTGGCCAGCGGCTGGTGCAAACTGGCCTTGTGCACAAACTATACACATATAAAAAGTAACTGCCGTAAAAATTTTAATTGATGCACTCATCGTATTACTTTAGTTATATATGCGGCAACCCCGCTGCCTTGTTTTTGTAAGGGCAATGTCGACATCCGTTTTTGCAGCAAAATCCACGTTTCAAGTGATGCTTCACAGTCATCACGTAGTATCCATGCTCTGTATAAAATAAGGGCATTTGCTCATATTCCAGCTTTATGGCAACCAAACATTTACTACAAAGACAATCGTTATATTTTGCGGAGATAAATGCTCGTTCCTCATCATTTAAAAGGATTTGACTGCAATGGCAAGCCGATATGGCATTGGGTTTGCATTCAAATAAATCGCTGCAATGTGCACAATGTTTTGGTTCGTGCTTCACCGTTAATGTTTAGGCCTTTTGAAATAGAGATAGGAGTAGAGTATCTGCTCCATCGCCACCTTTTTTCCCGAAGGCATGATGATAAAATTTGGTTTGGGCAGGTCTTCTGACTTGGCATTTTTTAGAACTTCCTTCCCCTCGTATATTTTTGAGAGTGGTAAAATGTTCTACCGCATTTTTTGCGGCTGCCTTACAGCACCGGGTAGTGTTGCCGATTTTCACGGCATTCCCTTTTCAATTGAAAAGCATCAATACCCAAACTTGTGCAAATATAACATACCATCCACAAACAAAAAGCCCCCGCTTGTGGCGAGGGCTTTTGAGAAAATATAAAGACAAATTACTTGCTCACAGTAAACTTAGAAACTGCCAACACAGCATTCTTAGCATCTAAAATCTGGATAAAATAAACACCGTTAGCCAGAGGTTCTGTGTTAATAGAGGCAAAATTTCCGGCAGATGTTTGGCGAACTACCGCCTTACCAACTGCATCATAAACTACAAGAGTAGAACTACCGCTATAGTTGTAGTTAATGTTTAGTACATCGGTAGCAGGTACAGGATACATGCTTACTGCAACTTGGTTCACATTATTGATTCCCTGTACATCTAACACTAAAACTCTAACACGGGCAGGTGCAGAGGTATTAGTGCCATCATTAATAGTGTAGTAGAAACTATCAATACCTACGTAGTTATTGTTTGGTGTATACACTACAAATGCGTTACTTCCCGATACGGATACCGAACCATTGGTTGGGTTTTGAGTTACATTAATGGTTAAGTTACTGATTGGATCGTTGCAATCGCTATCGTTGGCTTTGATCTGGATGGTTTTGGGCGTATTTTTTGTAGTTGTGTCTATATCAGCCAAAGCAATTGGTGCAAAATTGTAATTGCCGGGCAATACATCGTACGATAAACTATCTACACGTAAATCGCTGCCGGGTATTAGCCCTGAGTTTCCACCCAAAATAGCGGCAATGTTTGGTACACTAGAGGCGATAAACAACACCAGTGTGTCGGGCATATCGCAATCGGTGTAAGTAAAGTTTGCTTCAAAGGGTAAATAAGCATTTGCCGTATTGGTGGTGCTTTTGAAAATAGCATGGCCCACTTCTTTTGGACCTTTGCGCATAACCGCCCAAACCAAGCAAGTATCGTTAGAATTGGTGCCGCTAATAAATTGAGGAGCATATTTATAGTAGCCCTTGATTTTAGCTAAACGTTGATTCATGGGTTGACCGGCATCTAAAAATGCCATAGGGGAAATAACAGAGCCACTGGTGATTAGCGATTCTGCCTTTACCGGAAACTTACCGCTTACAATAAAGCCGGGGATAGTCAATTTGGTAGCAGGAAAACCGGGGATTAGGGGTAGTTTAATGGTATCTGTTACCATCTTTACGGCTAACCCACCGCTGTAGGCATCATAAGTATAGTTTACGAAATTAACACCCCCCAAAGAGTCGGCTCCAGAAAGGGAGTTAGAGGTAGTCCAGTCAAGGGGGTTGAAGGCCTCAAAAGTATCGGGTGGTACACCGCTTGCCCCTGGGAAATAAATGGTATCCCATTTCCAATTTTCAAAATCGTGGTTGAGAATTTGTGCTTGTGAGGTAACAGTTACCGCTACCATTAAAGCAAGTAAAATTTTTTTCATGTGTTAAGAAGGTTTTTTAATGAATGGATGCGAAGATAATCGGTTTGCCAGCATTGGCAACTTGTTAAAAAGCAAAGAACCTTCCGCAATGGCAGAAGGTTCCCTGTTTAACCCTTAAAAACTAAACTATGATACATAGACAAACACGAATGCTAAAAGGTTGCAGCCGTTGCAAAAATCTTTGCAACCTTCGTTGCAAATCGTTGTTTTGTAGTCAATTTTCACAAAAAACATATCAAAATGGCACTTACAATTGGCTCAAAAGCACCCGATTTTAAATTATTCAGTTCCGATAAAAAGGAAGTTTCTCTGGCAGATTATGCCGGTAAAGTATTAGTAATGCAGTTTTTCCCGGCTGCCTTCACCGGTGTTTGTACCGAGCAGCTTTGCAGCAGCCGCGATGAACTGGCCTATTTCAACAATCTTGGTGCCGATGTGGTGGGGGTATCTGTAGATATGCCTTTTTCACTCGGAGTATTTAAAGAGCAAAACAAAATCAACTTTCCGTTGCTTTCTGACTTTAACAAACGAATGATACATGATTACGATATGTATTTCCCCAATTTTGCTTTTGGCTTAAAGGGAGTAGCTAAGCGTGGGGTAGTGGTAGTGGGTAAAGATGGTAACATTGCCTATGCCGAAGAAACTGCTAACCCCGGAGCACAAGTCAACTTTGAAGCACTGAAAGCAGCAATACAAGGTTTGAATTAATGCTAAAGCAGCATGGATAAGAATGGCAGTTCGTACACACGAGCCGCCTTATCTATTTATTGAAGCCAAGCCATATAGCAATAGCAACTCCAATCCAAATCAGCCCTTTGATAAGGAAAAATAGAAAGCCCGCCACACCCGCTCGTTTGAGCCAGAGTTTCCATTTGCTGTCTGTAGCTGGTTTTGTCTCTTCCATTTTAGCGTGTAATAATAGAGTAAGTTTTAAAACTTGACTTCATGGGCGGTTCTTTTCCTTCGGTTTTGGCTTTTGCAAGGTCGGCAAAGCCGCGCTTATGGCCTTCTATAAACTCCTTAGAGCTTGTCCATGTTTTAAATTGGTCTTCGTTATCCCAATAGCTGACTACTAAATACTTGCCGCTGTCATCGCTGGGCTTTAATACATGCATTTGTTGAAATCCGGGCATACGGTCTATGGCATGCGCTCTGCTAGAGAATAGTTCTTCAAAGCGTTGCTTGTAATCTTCGTTGCATTCAATGTAGTTTATGGCTACAAATGGTTTGTTGTTATTCATATATGGCGTTTTGGTTTATGTTATATTAAAATTGATTATCTGATTCTGTTATCGTTTTGGGCATCGCTTGCATCTTTTTCCTTCTTTAAAGTTTTTACAACACTTATCTTTTTTAGGCAAAGAAATTTTGCTCCACAGTTGTTTTACAATGCAAGTGTTTTCGCACAACTCTTTTAGTTCAGGTTTCATAACTGTTATATTTAGTGTTCGTATATCCTATTAAAACGTATTCCACTTTAATTCTTTAGCTTTTTCGTTCAGTTTTATTCCCAAAGTGGCATAAAACGTAAGTGGCTCGGCAGGTATAATGCCGGGTCCGGGGTAACTTACTGCTCTGCGGGTAAAGTATTTGTTGTTTGTAAAATTGTTGATGCCGGCTCCAATTTGCACACACTTTACAGCGTACTTTGCACTCCAGTCCAGTACAAAATAGGCAGGTATGGCACCGTTTACTGCTGTAGGTGTAAACGTTGCATTGGTAGCATCGGTAAACTGTTTAGCGGTAAATGAACCCTGTATAGTAGTGCTGAATTTTTTATAGCGATAAGAAACTCCGCTACGTAAAGATAGTTGTGGAGCAAATTCTAACGAGTTGCCAATTACATTGTTGTACGGAGATTTTACATACACTGCATTGGTGTAGCCGCCACTTACAAAAAGCGATAGATTACCAGCGCGCTTTGAAACATTTGCAGCCGATAAGAAATCAATTTCTGCATACAGTTCAGCGCCTAAGCTGCGTGTAGTACCCACGTTGGTGGTGTAGCGAAAAATATTGTAAGCGCTGTCCACCACTTGTATTTGCCCGATGCGGTTATTGTATTGCAGCCAGTAGCCACTTATATCAAAACTAAGCCAGTTGCCAATCTCACCCCGGTAACCTAAATCCATATTAAATCCGTTTTCATCTCTTAAATTCGGATTAATGATTTGGCTGATGCGGATAACACGCATATCGGTAAACGTAATACCACGATAGTTTTGCGAAAAGTTGGCATATAGTTCTGTTGCTTTCCATACATTGTAACTAACGCCTAAGCCCAGCAACACAAAGTTGCGACTGAAATTTCGGCTTTCATTTACCGCATTTTCGCTTACAATTTCATTTTGTACTTGTTTGTAAAAACCGTTTGCCTTTGTACTGATGTGCTCATAACGAATGCCGGGCGTAATTTTTACTTTATTGGAAATGTTGAACACATTTTCTGCAAACATTGCCACGTTCATTGCCGGAAACCGGTAACTGCTGCTACGCAAACTATCTGCCGCAAAATTGAAATCTGCATCTTTACCATTGCTAGCAAAGCCCTGCTGCTTTTGCGTAACTCCGGTATAAAAACGAGCACCCACCAGCAGCGTGCTCAAACTTTTTTTGATGTAATACTTCCACAAGTATCTGGCTTCGGCACCTAAGTTTTGGTATTTGTCTGCAATCAAATCGCGGTTTTTGTTTTCGTCATCTATTCTATTGGCCGGGCCCAGATAACCCACTGCATTGCGCGAACCGATAAAACCCCAAACGCGCATATTCAATTGGTGAAACGCATTGTGCTTATAGCTGGCAGTGAGTGCGAGAATGTTCCAGTTGGTAGCAAACCAGTTGCGGTTGCGTAGCGATACTTTTGCATTGTTATTGAACTGTGCATCGGTCAATCCACCGCTTTGCTGTGCAGTGTATTGGCTAAAAGTGTATTCGGCATGTATCGCTAATTTTTCGCTACACTGATACCCGATGTTGGCAAATGCATTGTGCAATTGAAAGCCGCCATTGGGGCGCCAGCTTTCGCCCTGCTTGTAATTATAGTAGCCGTAATATTTAAAACATTTTATAGAGCCGCCAATGCTGTTAAAGGTGTTCATCAGTTTGTAAGCACCGACACTTGTAAACGAAGTCAACTCAATTTTTTTATCAACCGGAGCGCGTTGCAAAACATAGTTTAACATGCCACCAAACTGTGGCCCATATTGCAACGAAGCCGCACCTCGCACAACTTCAATGCGCTCCACCGCTTCAGAAGGCGGCACATAATACGCATCAGGGTAACCGAGTGCATCTGCACTCATATCATAACCGTTTTGCCGGGTGTTGAAATTGGATGTTCTATTAGGGTCAAGGCCGCGTGCGGCAATACCAATTTGCAAGCCGGCTGCATCGCTTTCCCAAATATTAATGCCCGGCACTTTTGAAAAAATTTGGCGTGAGCAATTTACCGCCAAATTTGCATTCATGCTTTGCACAAGTATCACTTCATTTTTTTTGCCATCGTAAATGGCAGTGCCATCTATGCTTCGCAGGCGCGTTACCCCAAAATTTTGCTGCTCGCCCTGTACAGTTACTTCTGTAAGCTGGCGAACAAATGGGGTTACAAAAATGCTGTCTAAATGAATGGACTCGTTTGTAACTTCAACTGCAACAATTTTGCGCTCGTACGCCATGCTTTTGAAAACTACTCTGTACTTGCCAGGATATAAATTATTGAAGGCAAATGCACCGCTGCTATCGGTGCGCATTTTTGCCTCAGAGGGTTCTAACTCCACAATAATGTTGTACACCGGCTCTGTGGTTTGCGCATTAAATACATTTCCACTAATGGTGTAATACTTTGCGTTTACTCGGTTAACCACTAATTGCAGTAAGCACATTAAAATACAGCCATAAACAACCTTCATCTGTTGCTAGCGGTTAACACTTCTACTTCATTGAGAGAGTGGGGTGATGTGATCCATTCTTTATTAGCAAACCCATCTTGCACCTCGCATAAATTCTGCATGGGGTCAATCAGCAGTTGGCTGGCTCTGCCGTTGAGCGCTACATACGCCTCTGCATACACCTCTTTGCTATGATACAATTCGGCTAGATGGTGTGCAAATTGCAAAATCATATCGGGTTGTGTACTCATTTGCTTTTCCTGCTGCATGGTCAGAAAATCGCGGTTATTCACTTCAAACAATTTTCCATCTGAGCCTCTTATTGTAAAAAAAACTGTGCCTGCTTTTTCCATGAGCATTACTCGCCACGAAAAGCGGTAACCTTGTTCATGCCAAAACAGATTTTCAGGATAAAGAAGATAGCGGAAAGGCAGCGCAAACTGAATTAGAAAGAAAATTGTAAAAGTTGGAATGAGGTAAAATTTTAAATTATGAATTTTGGGCCACAGATTGAATTGCATGCTTGGAATTTTCAAATCTATCATTCGCCATCCGCGATTCGCAATTTGTAATACTTGTTCGTGAAAAGTTGCAGGTAGAAAAATAGTGGCACACACCATCATAATAAATGGAAACATACCAATGCCCGGAAACAAAATTGCCGTTAGCGTGTGAAACACCACTACCACTGCATAAGCGTACCATACTGTTTTTCGGTTGAAAAGAAAAAATATAATACTTACATCAAACAACATACCGCACCAACTGAATGTGTACGCTACCCATCGCTCAGTAAGTAAATTTCCGATGAGTGGTAAATCTGCTTTTGATGCCAGCCATATTTTGAGAGGCATAGCATGTAGTAACCAGTCGCTGTTTATCTTGGCTATGCCCGCAAAAAAATATACGATGGCTATTTGCAGTTGAATGATAAATACAAAACCTCGTAGGTTTTTAAAACCAGCTAGGTTTGAGGGCAGAAAACACATCAAAAAACTTAGCAATGAAATAAAGTAGTAGTGATTGAGGTAGTTGGTTTTGTCAATCAGTTCTACATAAGTAAAAAGCAAGAAGAAAGTGATAATGCTGATGCGGTAAAAAATTCCAAAAGCAACAAATAGTGCAGCAAGCATCATAACTGCAAACACGGCATACATGCCTGTTTCGTTCAACGGCTTTACCCATTCAAACCCATAAAACGTAAAAAAGAATTCGGGTTGAATATACTGTGCATCAATCCATCCGTTGGCAGCAAATCTCACGAGCGATATGAACATCATGATGCCGAAAGCAAAGCGGAAGATGGTTAAAGGCGAAGTATAAATGGGTTTGTTTAAGAAGGTGGTTAAACGATTCGCGATACGCGACATGCGACCATTACTTGCGGTTGTTCGCCAGTCGTTTATCGTATAACGCCAATCGCTTCTTTTAATCGCCATCATTATCACTATAGTTAATGATGACGCCCAACTGTGAACTCATATCTACTTTTAATAGCACCGTCAACTTTTTCAATTCTAAAAACAATGTTTGCATTTCGGCATTGTGGGTAGTAACTGCCTGTGAAAATGGAACGGGAATTTGCTCAGCAGCCGTGCGCACTTTTACAAATTGGGTAGAAATTTCATCTGCAAGCGGGGTGCCGTTGTAATCTGCTCCTAAATGAATTAGGTAATCATCAAAGCCAGTTCCACCTGCACCGGAATAAAGCGCGGCAAGCCCTTTTAGATTCTCTAAAAACATTTCTTTAGAGTAACTGCTGTAGTATGCTTCCGTTGTTTGTGGTGCTACACTACCACTATAAATTAAACCTATATACCCCAGCGGAGATCCCACACGTTCTCTGCGGTTTCGCTCCATTTCAAAACTTAAGTCGTTTACCAACATGCCTACTGAACTTCCTACATCGGTTCCTGCGGCACTTACAAAAGTGGTTTTGTTGGCATTCCACCAATCGGAAGCAGCGTTCGCTTTTGACACAATATCATTCACCACATCAGTTAAATACTGTTTGCGATTAGTGCTGCCTGAAAAATCGGAGATGGTTTGCGCGAGCGATTTGCTGTAAAGCAAATAATCTAAGGCGGGAAAACCCTTTGCACGAAGGTTGTTCACCGTGCTTAAATTGTAACTGCCGCTGGCTATGTTATTGTCAATTTGAGCAGTGTCTGCCGGAAACGTATTTAAGTCGTTTCGCAATGCAGATTCACTAGAAAAATCAAGCGCCTCTACATACTGCAAGTTGGCATAAGCTACGTAAAATGCATCTTTCAAATTACCGAGCGAAGCAGAGTCGGGCGATGAGAGAAAAATGTTTGCAGTAGTTTGCAAAGTTGTAGAAGCGTCTTTCAATCCTGTATAGCCGGGTTGAACAACCATGGTGTACATACTATTCAGCATCTCTGTGCGATTAAAATCGTCTTTCTTCTTTTTAATGCACGCGCTCAGCAATACTATGCAACAACACGCTGCCGCAATTTTCAACTTCTTCATGCTTACAGTTGGTCTTTTATTGAATCAAATCCGTAAATGGTGCTCAACAAGTTTTTAGCTGCCTGCAAATCGGTAGTGCTCACAGTATAAAAGTTTGAGCCGAAGTAGGTTTCTATCTGGCTCTGTTGAGCATCAGTAATTTTTTTGGTGGGGCTGAATTTTAAGGCACGCGCAAAGGCAATCCCTTCGCTTAGTGTGTGGTTACGCACTGCATCGTTAGCGATATTCGCAAGCGCTTCGTTGATGTAATGGATGGCAGTTCCGGCAAGTACCTTCTCTATGTTTTCGCGGATAATATTGATTTGTTCTGCAACCGTTGTCTCATCGCCATTGTTCAGCGCAGCACGACCTTTTAGGTAAGCATTCATTATGGCAACATTTGTTCCTAGGAGTGCATTGCGGTCATTGCAATATTTGCCGATGAATTTGATACCGGTTATGTTGGAAGGAAAATCCGTAGGCACTCCAAAGTAGCCGAATGCTTCGTCCCAGTGGTGTTGGCGGTCTGCTAAAGCTACTTGAGTTCCCATTTTATCGGTACCCAGATAAACCGCAGCAATCTGGTAATAGATGAGTGAACCAAATAGTCCCTTTTCAACCAACTGTGTGTATTCCCTGCCGTTTTCATCGAAAAGATACTTAGCCGTACCTACCTGTACAACACCAGCACTTCCGTTGCTGCCGGCAACGGGAGAAGTACTTGCCCATGCATGGGTATCAAGATACCCCTCAATCACACTTTGCTCCGTGGTAAATGTTTTATCCTTCAGTTTTTTGCCGGAAGTATTCAGTGTATCGTTGCTGAAAGGGTTTCCAGTATTGGCATACATGTTTCTGAGAACCTGAGCATCTACTACAGTACCCTGTGTGTTGCCTTTTTTCATTTCGGTAGATAATTCAGTGAGCATGGCTAAACGGTAGGTTTGGCCGCTATAGTCCACATTACTGAAACTATAGGTGGTTGGTACATCATAGTTGTTATTGTTATCTTTTTTGCAAGAATATAAACTGACTGTAAGTGCTACTAGTAGCAGATAAAAATGATTTTTTTTCATGTTGTTTTTTTGTTGTTTAGATTAATTCTAAATAAATTTATGGCTGCGAATCTAAAGCAGGGCGGCAATTTTCCAAATTATTTAGAAACATTCTAAATGATTTTTGTCAGCAAAAAAAATCCGCATCGGCTCAACCGATGCGGATAGGAGTGTAGTAGATGCAGATATTACAGTGTCAAGGTAGATAGCACACTGTTCATGCTGCGCACTGCTTCTGCACTTTTATTAAATGCCTCCTGCTCTTCGGCATTTAGTTTGTAATCAATAATACTTTCCCAACCGTTTTTGCCAATTACTACCGGTACACCAAGGCAAATATCTTTTTGTCCATACTCGCCTTCTAATGATACGCAGCAGGTAAACACTTTCTTTTCGTCACGCACTATGCTTTCCACTAAAGCACAGCCCGAGGCACCCGGTGCATACCAGGCAGATGTGCCAATCAGTTTGGTTAAAGTAGCTCCACCTACCATAGTATCGGCAGCTACTTTGTTAAGTGATGCGGCATCTAAAAACTGCGAAACCGGAGCACCTTGGTAAGTAGCCAAACGAGTTAACGGAATCATGGTAGTATCTCCGTGTCCGCCTATCACATTAGCTTGCAGGTCTGCCGGTGAGCAATTGAGCGCAGAAGATAGATAGAACTTAAACCGTGAGCTATCTAATATTCCACCCATACCAATAATGCGGTTTTTAGGCAAGCCACTTGATTTAAGGGCAAGGTAGGTCATAGTATCCATTGGGTTACTAATCACCACAATAATGGCATTGGGAGAATGTTTCAAAATATTTTCAGTAACTCCTTTTACTATTGAGGCATTGGTGCCTATTAGTTCTTCGCGGGTCATACCGGGCTTGCGCGGGATACCGGATGTAATTACTACTACTTCGCTTCCGGCAGTTTTTGCATAATCGTTGGTGCTTCCGGTAATCTTAGTATCGAAACCTAAGATGGCAGCGGTTTGCATCATATCCATGGCTTTGCCCTCAGCAAAACCTTCTTTAATGTCTAACAAAACTAATTCTTGGCAAAGTTCTTTACGAGCAATGTTATCGGCCACGGTAGCGCCTACTGCACCTGCTCCTACTACTGTAATTTTCATTTTAGAGGATTTAAGGAGTGATTGATTTTTTAAAAAAGCTGCGCAAACATAGAGGAATGCGCGGGCTGTGCAAATGTTGCGCGTTGGCACTGCTACTGATTTTTGCAACCTTATCCACGAACAAATACTCTCTCTTTTTGTAATTAGTAGTATTTGTTTTATTCGCCATCCTCAAAACCAACTCATGAATAAGCTTTTAAGTATCGTTTTATTGTTCTCTTTTTCGGCTATTTATGCTCAGGTGCCACTACGCAGCTGTGGTACCGAAATGCCTGCAGACTTTAGGCAGAAGTACTACACAAAAAATATGGATTACCTCTATGAACAAACGCCCGGTACCCGTGCTATGCGCTGGATTCCGGTGGTTTATCATATACTCACAAAAGATGATGGTTCTGGTGGTATTAGTCTGAAAATGATTTTTGACAGCCATTGTGAGCTAAACGAGGCCTACAATCCATTTGACATGGGGTTTTTTATTGCGTCTATAGACTCTATCAAAAGCACCTCTTTATACAACAATACCTACCCTAGCAGTTGGACCACTTTTCCTGCCTATAATGTTGCTGCAAAGTGCAATGTTTATGTTAGTCCTAATTTAGATGTGTGTGGCTTTGCTACCTACCCCGGTATGTCCAGCGGAGGAGGAATTTTTTTGAACAAAAGTTGTTACGGTGCAGGTACTTCTACACTACAGCATGAAATGGGTCACTTTATGGGTTTGCCCCATACGTTTGAAGATACCAACCCAGTAGAGTATGTCAACGGCAGCAACTGCGCCACTAAAGGTGACCGTTTTTGCGATACCCCGGCAGATTTTGTGGATTACCGAGCCCCATGTCCATACAATGGCCCACAGACCGACCCCAATGGAGACTTGTACAAAAATGTGATTGATGAAACTTTATACATGTCTTACTTTTATGATGCGTGTCAAAACAAGTTTAGCCCCATGCAGCAAACTGAAATGAATACTACGCTTACACTTGACAGACCTGAGTTACTCAACCAAACAGTACCTGATGTAAACCCACTCCCGGCTCCGGTATTTGTTTCCCCCATAGATGGAGACACTACCTTACTTGCCGGCCCAACCATTTTTAGGTGGAACAAAGTGGCAGGTGCGCAGTACTATCACTTTAAGTTGCAAACCACCACATCATCACTTATGCTTGCCGATACTGTAGTGCGCGATACATTTTTTACTTACGGCAACTTGTTAGCCAACAAAAACTACAAATACAGAGTAAAGGCAATTTCTTATGGCAACACTTGCGGAAATTTTACAGCCATGCAATTTGCCAGCAGCGCTTCATTGCTTACTTCCGTTGCCAACATTAAACCTTCTTGCTCGGGCGATGCAGATGGCAGCATCACGGTTACTCCGCTTAATGGCGTGGCACCGTTCAGTTACGTATGGTCAAACGGAGCTACAACCAACAGCACCGGCAATGTAGCTGCGGGTTTTTATACCGTAACTATTACCGATGCAGCCGGTGAGGTGGCCATCTCTACTTTTGAGATTAAAAATCCGGAATTGATTTTGGTAGGAATAAGTAAGGTGGGCAACAACCTCAACGCCATGCCCGAAGGTGGTACCCCACCATACACTTACTCTTGGAGCAATGGTGAGATTTATGCATCTAACAACAATATCTCTTTTGGCACGTACTCGGTAACTGTAACCGACTCTAAAGGTTGCGAAGCACAACAAACTTTTGTGTACAGTTCTTTGGGTGTAGATTTAGCTCAACAGGTTAGCATATCAGTTTACCCAAATCCGGTTAACTCATCTCAATCAATCAATGTGTTATTGGCTATCAATGAAACGGCCAACGCTGTGTTGAGTGTTTTTGACCTGAAAGGCACTATGCTCTCACAACAAAGTGTGCAGTTAAACAGTGGTGCTAACACAGTACAAATTACTACTGACGCTCTTACTGCGGGTATTTATCTTATGCAGTATACCTCTGGCGAGGTAGTACACACCGTGCGTTTCTCGGTAATGTAAAAGTTTAGTTGCTTACGTTTAGCAGTAAACCTAATCGCGCACCAAAGTAGTATTCGTTTTTTTGCGAGCCAAAGCCGGCTATAAAATCAGCACGAAGAACTTTAAGTATGTTTTCTATACCGGCATCTAATTGAAAATATTGCTGCCTGGTAGGTGTGTATAAGAAATGAAATCCTAAAGTTTCGTGCAGCTTTAATTTACGCCAGCCGGGTATCTTGTTAAAGAAAAAACCTTTGAAATGATGCTCTAAATGGGCCTCTGCAAAATACCGGTTAGTGCTATGTCTATAATACCGTAATCCATAAAAGCCGAGCATATCGGTTTCTCCGGTGGTCAAAAAGTTGCCAAAGAAATGTTTGTAGTCTGTAAATTGAATTTGTTTTGCACTGGCAAAACCACCACCCCCAAAACGATAGTGCAGTTCTCCGCCTAACTTCATGGGAATATCCCCAGCTATTTGAGCTTCTAAATAGTCATAATTTAAATTACTGAAACCTTTAATGGGAATCGCTCTTTTGTAAGCTATGCTAAGTTGTGGGTACTTTGAAGATGTACGGATTTTAAAATCGGGCCGGGTAATGTATTGCTGACCAAACACAAACTTGAAGCGCACATCTATCCTAAACACCGAATGGGAGGTAATATTGTTGGTTTCGTTGGTAAGTCCGGGCAAATCCACTCCGTTTGATGTATAACTACCCGGATACTTTGGAAAGAAGGAGTACTGATTAGTGTTTTCTAAAGGAGTTCGTTTGGAGTAAAGCAATGCAGTATTCAAATAAATACCGTTGTACAATTCTCGGCTATATGCAACACGTGCAAAGTAGTGTTGATACAGCTTCATAAAGTTGCTTTTGAAAATCAAACTTATGGCTGTGTTGCCGAAGCCGCTTTGTGGTTGTGCTTCGTTAAACTGACTAATGTACTTACCACCACTAATGCTAATGTGCTCATCGTGTTGTTGATTGATGCGCGCACTAACCGTGGCTTTCAATTGCCAATCGCGATTGGTAAATCCATAGCGGAAAACCGGTTCAAAAGATAGGGCGGCTCTGTTTTTATCCCATCGCTTTCTTAGCCGTAGTTTAATGTCAATGTTGGAGCCCTCTACCGTGTTGAAGTTGAAAACGGTAAATGGTGAGGGGAAAGTAAATTCAATTTTTTTATACTGCTTTCGGTAGGTATAACCGGTCAAGATACTCATGAAGCCCGGTTTGTTGAGTTGCTTGTCGGTACTATCTTTAAAGGTCTTAGACTCTTTAAATGTTTGAATGCTATCTTTAATTTGGTAATCGTTTGTTTCTAACACAGTGAGTGGCACAGGGCGTATGCTATCCCAATAGATAGAGTCGCGTTTATTGGCCTCTTGCTCTATGCGAATTATTTCTGGGGTGAAAATCTTTTTCTCTGTTTTTGCAATTTCTTTTTTCTGTTGTCGTGCAGCTTTTGGAGTAGCCGAAACGGGTTTCACCGAGTCTTTTTTTGCGCCAAACAAATTGTTGAGTTCATAGTTTTTAAAAATACCGAGGTAATAGCCATTGCCCTTTACGCCAAGCATACTGAGGTTGGCATCGTATCGCTGCTGAGAGGCCAGCCAAAGGTCGTCTTTAACCGGAAGGAAGTATTGAGTTACTTTCAGAGTATCCAGATACTCAATACCGTTGGCTTTAGTGAGGTAAAGTTCCAGCGAGTGGATGTTCCAGTTGCCATCTACTATGCTGATAAATCCATTGAAACAAGGGTCTGCTTTGCGTTTAGGAGTTACCTGTATCTTATTGATAAGCAAACCACCCTCGTGATGAGCACCAAGCATTTTAAAGTGGTAATAAAAAAATGCATTGTCATTTAGTGGCGATATAAGCGGGCGCGGTGCAATGCCGGGTATATCAATGGTGCTCTTGTAGAAATTGAAAAAGAAATCTTGTGCTGAGTTGTAGGTAAACCCCTCGCTTCTTCCGCTTACTTTAGAAGATTTAACCACTTCATGAAACTTATCCGGTTTTTTGTAATAAAGTTTAGAGACCGATTCGCTCAGGTATATCACCCCATCTTTACCCATGTATATTCCTGCTTTTTTTAAACGTTTTTCTGCCCAAAAGGGTAAGTCGGTTACTCGCTGTATCCCTTTTACATATGCATCGCACGAATAACTTTCTACCGCATTTAAGAAGTATTTTCTGCGGGCAATAGCTTGTTTGATAATTTGTGTAGCCGGATCTTCTTTAGCATTTACCACCAGGTCATTCATTTGGTATTGCAGCACTTGCAGGGTAATGTTTAGTTCTTTATTGCCACTAATTGTCACAAATTCTGTGCGTTGCTGATAACCAATGTATTGAAAAACAACTTCATGTATTCCTTCGGGCAGTTCAATAGTGTAGATGCCTTCTACATTGGCCGATGTGCCGTTAGACGTTCCCTTGATGTAGATATTAGCATAGCTGAGTGGCTCGTTGGCTGTATTGGTAATTTTGCCACTGAGTTGGTAGGCCATACTGCGGCCTACTACGCATAGCAATAAGCAGTTAGTAAGAATAAAATGGATTGCTTTCAATGAATCTGCGGCAGTTAAAAAGTGAATCCAAACGCACTATTACCCAACAACCACATAAATAACAAAAGTAAGAGTATGCCTACTATATCTAACAAAAAACCGGCACGCATCATCTCACTGGCTTTAATTTCTCCGCTGCCGTATACAATTGTATTGGCAGAGGTAGCCACCGGAAGCATGTACCCCAGTGATGCTGCAAAGGTAGCCGTGAGCATGAGTAGCAGTGGTGGTAATTGTAAGGAGGCCGCTAATGGAATTATGACCGGAAGCACTAACTGTACGGTTGCAGTATTAGAAGCAAACTCACTAAGTAAGGTAACTGTTACAGCTATACCAAGAAGAACTAACCAAACCGGTGCTCCGTGCAATAGTGTTAGTTGTTGAGCTACTGACACACTTAGCCCAGAGCGTTCAAAGCCCGCAGCCAATGCAAAGCCCGAACCAAAAAGTAAGATAACACTCAGCGGCAACTGTTGTGTGTCTTGCCAATCTAACAAACGGCCTTTTTTATTTTTTGCCGGGATAAAAAACAACAGCATTGTAGTGAAAATGATAACAGTACTATCTTTAATATTTGTGCCATAAGTACCGAGCAGTTTTGTCCAGCCGGTTATGGAAAACGCCCCAAAGTTCAGAGTATCTCTAAATAGCCACAAAAGTACAGTCAATCCAAAAATAACCGCCACTGTTTTTTCTTCAAAACCGGGTTCTTTCAAAGAGGTTAGTTTATTGCTGATAGTACTCATATTAAATGCCAAATCGGCATTCTTAGGAATTAGTGAAATCCGTAATATGGTGTAACAAACCACAAGCAGTATAAACGAAAACGGAACACCAAACTTCATCCATTGTACAAAGTCAATAGCAGGCGCATCCGTAAATTCGCGGGCATAAAAACCGGCAAAAATCATATTGGGTGGTGTGCCCACAGGGGTAGCCATACCGCCAATAGTAGCGCTAAACGATAGGCCAATCAGTAATGCAGATGAAACTTTACGATGAGCATTTTCTGCATACAATTCTTTTTGTTTGACTATAGCGAGTACGGCAGCCAGCAACATCATAACGGTAGCGGTATTGCTTACCCACATAGATATGAGGTAAGAAGATAGCATAATGCCAAACAAAATTCGCGAAGGAAGATTGCCGGCTTTTAATATGATAGAATATGCTACTCTTTCATGCAAGCGCCACTTTTCCATACTGTACGCCAAAAAAAATCCACCGATAAAAAGAAAAATGATAGGATCCATATATTGCATGGCCACTTCATCAGTTTTCAAAATTCCCAAAACGGGTAACAGCAAAAAGGGAAGCAGCGATGTAACCGCAAGGTGCACAGGTTCTAACATCCACCACATACCCACCCATAGTACCACTGCAGACATCACCGCAGCCGGATGATCAAATCCGGCACTTTTGGTTAATAAGTATATGCTAATAGCGGATATAGGACCGGAAGAGATTTTTAAAAACTGTTTGAGCATGAGCTAAATATAACAGATGTGATGAATGCACATTTTTTAACTGCAACAAAAATTTAAAAGCGCACGTACAAGGAGCCATAAAATGAAACAAGCAATGAAAAAGCAAGCAAAATTCGTACAGTTCAGCATAATGTTCTTCGCCACATTGCTGCTGTTGTCTTCCTGCAAAAAGGAAACAATCAATAACCCTACCAAGCAACCCACTTTGATGCAACAATCGGGTGGCGAAGTATTTTTAACAACTACCGGTCTTGGTAAGCAAGCATTGGGTGTAGTAAGCTACATGATAAATAACCGATTGAGCAAAAAAACGAATGGCGATGGAGAGGGTATAGATTTTGAAGGTTCTTGCGCCACAGTAACCTACGATACATTAGCGGATGGCTACCGTGCAACATTAGATTTTGGTACTACAGGTTGCTACGATTACGAGGGTAAACTGTACACCGGAACTATAGTTGTAGAATATAACACCGATGACATGGGTATGGCCGGAGCGTTTATCAAATCTACTTTTACCAATTTTACCATAGATACTTTTAGAATGAATGGAATTGTTAGTGTAGAAAACAAGGGGACTAATGCAGTTGGCAACAAACACGGTGAGATAATTGCCAATGTACAACTTACTCAGTTATCAACCAATGAGGTGTATAACGCATCTGCTAACATTCACATACAAGACCCCGGAGATGAGGCACAGATAGATGGCAACATTTCACTAACAGAAGTAGTTTCCGGAAATTCGGTTAGTTTGACAGGAGTAGAAACGGTTATTCATCCGTACAACACTTGTGATAATCCAGTGAGTGGCAAAGTGCTGAAACAAGAAACCGGTGCTGATGATGAGTTGACAGATTTTGGAAATGGAACTTGCGATAACTTCTACACCATTACTGTAAACGGTGTTACCACCAACTACGAATTTGAATAATAAATAATTGATTTTTCTGAAACAATGCATTTGCCTGTTGCGTAAGCACAGGCAAATGTTTTTTTATATGAATAGTATGTACCTAAAATTAGTTACTCCGATTACACTCTTTGTTTTTTTGATGAGTGTATCATCTTGTACCAAAGAAACACTTGTGGCACCCACAGACAAATCAAACACCGTTGAGCAGGTCAACAATGCTTTATATTCCTCTTCTCATGGCATAGAAGTAATGCAATACATTCTAGCGCAAGCCAACTCGCACAAAAATAACGATGAGGCCACTCCGCTTTTCCCAAATCCATGTACACAGGTATTAACCGAAGATATAGGCGGTGGCAAAACAATGGCCATACTTGATTTTGGTACCACCGGTTGTACCGATGTAAATGGAGTTAACTACAGAGGCAAAGTAACGGTTACCTATAACTCAGCCGATATTGCAGTGCCCAACACCGAGTTCAAAGTGCAGTACTATAACTTTGCAATTGGCAGCATTAGCCAAGAGGGTAAACTCATCATGAAAAACCTGGGTATTGGAACCAATGGAATTCCTCGTGGCTCAGTAAAGTCAAGTGCTTACATCACTAATTTAAGCAACAATACCACCTACTTTCAATCTATGGATATAATGGTAGAAAACCCCGGCTATGAAAACTGGATAACCGGCAATATTACAATCAAAGACAGTCCATCAGCATCGCCAAACGTTATCTACACGATTACCGAGAAGTTAGTGCAGCCATACACAACTTGTGTTAACACTGTAAGCGGAGTAGTGGATACACAGCGCACCGGGCAGCCAACAGAGTCTTTAGATTATGGCGATGGCACCTGCGATGATTTAGGCATACTGACCATCAACGGTGTAGCATCGGTAGTAAACGTGAATGACTAATATTACCTTACCTATTCAACAAAAAGTCTTCGCTTAAAAAGCGGGGACTTTTTTATTTTCAGCACATGATTTTGAGTAAAGATTTAGATGAACTTAATGCCCGAGCTTTATTAGTTGCCGGTAAACTAAAGCAACTTCAAGCCAAGTTAGAAAGCCAACAGGCAGAAATGGCCAATTTAGAGACACTTTTAGAAGCAGAGAGGAAAAAAAACATAGAGTTATCGGAAAAACTCAAAATTGTTAAGTTAGCGCAAAATATTAGTAACCCCGGCAGCGAAAATGAACCCGCTGCCGAAATCAAGAAAAAAATAAACGAATACATACGCGAAATAGATAGTTGCATTGCAATTCTGAACGATTAGATAAACAATGGGAGCCAAGCAAGAAACAGTGAATATGCAGGTAAGCATAGCAGATAGAACATATCCGCTGTTAGTGGCAAAGCATGATGAGCAAAAAATTCAAAACGCAGTACAACTGGTAAATGATACGATTAAGCAATACCAGTTACAATACAGCGGCAAAGACAAGCAAGATTACCTGGCCATGTGCCTCATTAATTTTGCAGTACAAGCCGTAAGTGCCGAAAACGAATCTGCTCTTCACCATCAAATGATAGAAGAAAAAATAGCCGCATTGCGGAGTACTCTTTCTTCTCTTCAGGTTTAATTCTTTCAGATTTTACTTCAACTATACGGTTTCCGGGTGTTTTGTTAGAAACAGAAAGATTTTATTACCCCAAAAACCGTTAAAAAATGGATACTACCATCATCATCATTATTGCAGCAGGTATAGCTGTGGTGGCTGCCATTGCGGGCTTGTTGATTGGGCGTTCAATCACTCAAAAATCGAACAACGATATTGAGCAAAAATTGAAAGAAGAGGCAGAGAAGAAACTTGCCGATGCCAAATCATCAGCCGACAAAATAGTGGCCGATGCCCAGCGAACAGCCGAGCAAACCAAAAAAGACAAAATGCTGGAAGCCAAGGAAAATTTCCTACAGCTAAAAGCCAAGCACGAGGCAGAGGTGGCCGAACGCAATAAAAAAGCATTAGAAAAGGAAGCACAAATTAAGCAACAGCAAACAGAAGTTTCTCAACGAAATGCTGAAATTTCCAAAAAGGAAAAAGAGGTGGAGGTGCTTCGCGAAAACCTGAGCAAGCAAATTGAGCAGGTAAACACCAAGAGTGAGCAGTTGCAAAAGAGCCACGAGATATTTGTTAGCAAGCTAGAGCAAATCAGCGGGCTCAGCAAAGACGATGCAAAAAAAGAATTGGTGCAAAGCATGACCAAAGCCGCTGAAACCGAGGCGCTGTCACTAACAAAAACATTGATAGACGAAGCTAAGTCAAAAGCCAATAAAGAGGCCAAAAAAATTATCATACAAACCATTCAACGCACTGCAGCGGAGAATGCTATTGAGAATACAGTGTCTGTATTCAACTTAGACAGCGATGAGCAAAAAGGACAGATAATAGGCCGCGAAGGGCGCAATATCCGCGCTTTGGAAGCCGCTACCGGTTGCGAGTTTGTGGTAGATGATACACCTGAGGCCATTATTATTTCGGGCTATGACCCCATCCGCAGAGAAATTGCCCGCCTTTCTTTACAACGTTTGGTTACTGATGGCCGTATTCACCCGGCTCGTATTGAAGAAGTGGTAGCTAAAACCAAAAAACAGTTAGAGGAGCATATTTTAGAAATTGGAGAACGTACAGTAATAGATATGGGCATACAAGGTATGCACCAGGAACTAGTTCGGTATGTAGGGCGTATGCGTTTCCGCTCATCATACGGACAAAACTTATTGCAGCACAGCCGCGAAGTAGCCAACTTGTGCGCCACCATGGCTGCGGAATTAGGTCTAAATCCTAAGCTGGCAAAACGTGCAGGTTTGCTACACGATATTGGCAAAGTTCCCGATGAGGAAAGTGAGTTATCGCATGCGCTGCTTGGTGCTAAGTTGTGCGAAAAATATGGGGAGCATGCGGCTGTAGTAAATGCTGTGGGTGCCCACCACGATGAAATGGAAATGAAGTATGTGATTTCGCCTATCGTACAGGCATGCGATGCCATATCAGGCGCCCGCCCCGGTGCAAGGCGCGAAATGATGGAGGGCTATCTGCAGCGTGTAAAAGATTTAGAAAACTTAGCTCAGGGTTTTGAAGGGGTAGAAAAAGCGTACGCCATACAAGCCGGCAGAGAATTGCGTGTAATTGTAGAAGCCGATAAGGTGGATGATAAGAAGAGCGAAGAAATTTCGTTTGCTATTTCTCAAAAAATTGAAAAAGAAATGACCTACCCAGGTCAGGTAAAAGTTACGGTGATTCGCGAAAAACGAAGTGTAAGTGTGGCTCGCTAAATCTTTGTAGTGTTACCTTTAATTACAAAAGCCCTTCGCAACAGCGAGGGGCTTTTTTGTTTGCAGAGAGGAAGGGATTCGAACCCTCGATACGCTTTTGACGTATACACACTTTCCAGGCGTGCTCCTTCAACCACTCGGACACCTCTCTATTTTTTTTTGCAGCGCAAATATAATCTGTTGCACTACTTAGTAGCTATACCTGTTGAATCTTGCCGGGCTTTCTTAAACTCTTCAATCAACTGCTCCGGTGATTTGCCAATCAACTGCAAAGAGAGTTTTACATCTTTTACCAACGGGTGATCGGGATACTGTTTTAAAAACTCATGATACTTGATTTGCGCTGCGGTGTAGTTTTTTACATCGTTTTCATAAATGAACCCCTGTAAAAAAAGCACCTTTGGGCGCTGCGAGTGGTTAGGAAATGTTTCATATATTTTTTCATACACAGATATGCTGCGCAAAGGCATGTTCATGGCTCTGTAAAAATCTGCTGCCTTATATAAAAACTCTACCGACTGCGGGTCGCTGGGGTGTTTATCAGCATAGTCTTCGTAAGCCACCAACTGTTGGTTAATGGATGTAGAATCCAAAACTCCACTCTTAGCTAGGTTTAGGATGTTGCTCTCCTGTTGCAAAATTTTGGTTCGGTACCATTCACTTTTTGGGTAACATGCTGCTAGCAGCATTAAAAAAACAATGGATGTATAGTGTATTTTATTCATGGTTTATTCAGATGATGAGCGTGTAGTACTATTACTCACGCATTAACACTTGTAGCGTATTGCGCGAAATTTGCCGGAGCAAAATGTCTTTGTCTTTTGTCAGTTTATCAATAATACCCTTGTTGTAGTGGCGGATAGTCAGCAAAGACAATCCATCGTTGCGGGTAATGCTAAAGTCATCTTTGAGTTGCTCAATCACATTCTCAATTTTCTCTTTCTTAAAATCTACGGCTACCGAAAAGCTGATAGCAGCATTTTGCATGAGATTGATGCGTAAACGGTTTTCGGCAAAAGTACCAAACACTTTGCTGAGGTGGTCTTCGGCAATAAACGAGAAATCTTTTGCTGAGAATGAAAGTAATGATTGACCACGTTTCCAAATCAAAATTGGCGGTAAAAAATTGGTGTTTGCATTTGCCGAAATAACAGACCCGCGCTTACTGTAGTTGACAAACGAGCGCACCTCCAAAGGGATATTTTTATTCTGAATCGGCTTGATGGTTTTGGGGTGAATAACACTGGCGCCATAGTAAGTCATTTCTATAGCTTCATGGTAAGTGATTTCGCTTAGAAACTGTGCCTCAGAAAACTCTTTTGGATCGGCATTCATAATGCCCTCCACATCTTTCCACACCGTCATTCGCTCGGCATTGAGCGCATAGGCAAAAATAGAGGCCGTATAGTCAGAACCTTCGCGCCCCAATGTGGTGGAGAACCCCTCGGGGGTGCAGCCCACAAAACCTTGTGTAATCACAAATCCGGTTTGGGTTAATGTATTTACCTTTTCGCTAATAGATTTTTCTGTTTTTTTGAAATCTACTTTGCCTTCGGTGTAAGCATTGTCTGTAAACAATACTTCTTTCACATTTAGCAGTGTATTCTGTAGCCCTACAGAGTTGGCATAATCGCTAACTATGGTAGTAGAAATATATTCTCCAATAGATACTACCTGATCGTAAATGTAGTTGTAGTTGCGCGATTGATTTTCGGTCAAGAACTTAGTAGTTTGGTCAATGATTACTTGCACCTCTTTAACCGCATTATCATAGCTGCCGTTGGTGTATAACTCCCGCATAATAGCTACATGCTTTTGAAAAAGCTGCTCTAGAGTTGCCTTCCATAAATCATCACCGGCATAATACTGGTTCACTACTTTTTCTAACTCATTAGTACTCTTTCCCATAGCCGAAACCACCACCACTTTTTCTTTAAAGTTGTTTTCCTGCAATATGGAAATCACATTTTTTACGGCTGCTGCATCTTTTACTGATGCTCCACCAAACTTGTACACTTGCATGATTGTAAATTCTATTTAACTGTATTTAAATATTGGTTAATCTGTTCATTTGTCATTTTACAGGTAATCCATTCCGCATCTAAAGTTGTGCCTAATGATTGGTAGAACTCTATGGCCGGAGTGTTCCAGTCAAGCACTTGCCAGCGTACTTGAGTTACACCATCCTCTTTGGCTTGTTTCAAAAACTCATGAATAAGTTTGCGGCCTATGCCGTAGCGTCTGTAGCTTTCGGTTACAATCAAATCATCCAAAAAAAGTATGCGTCCTTTCCAGGTAGAATACGCAGTATAAAATAATGCCATGCCAATAATGCGGTTGGTATCGGCCTCTTCAGCTACTACCACTCTGTAAATAGGGTTATTGCCAAATCCATCTTCCAGCATCATTTGTGGGGTATTTACCACCTCTTGTGGCGCCCGCTCAAATGTGGCCAGTTCGTGTACCAGTTGCATCATGCCCGGTACATCATCTTGGGTTCCTTTGCGTATTATGAAACTCATCCTGTTTTTTGAAAGCCGGCAAAGATATTCAGCGGGTTTATATAGACAACGAGAGGAGCGGAGCCCTTTACTAAAAAATCACACTAAATTTTTCTCGTAAGCCACTTGGCGATAAACATCCGCACTTGGGCGCTTGGTTCGGTTTTTTGTAACCAGGTCTGTTTCGTACAGTCCAAAGCGAAAAGTGGGGCCAAGGTTCCACTCAAAGTTATCGAAAGTACTCCACCAGTAGTATCCACGAATGTCAACTCCGTTTTGTAGGGAGTTGTGTATGATATGCAGGTAATCTTTCATGGCTTGTATGCGAAAATTGTCGTCAGTAGTGCAAACCCCACTTTCTGTGATAATAAGAGGCAGGTGGTACTTGTTCCAATAGCGTTCAATAATTTCTTTCATGCCACTCGGGTAATACTCCCACATATCGTCATGTGGCTTATTAAGTTGCTTAATTTTTCCGGGAGTGTCAATGTAAGTAATAGGAGCCGGGTCGTGCGACATTTTTGCGTAGTAACTCATGCCAAAAAAATCTAATGAGCCGGTAAATTGTTTTAGGCAATGTTCCATAAACCACCAATCCGAAATTTTTGCCGGAATGATTCCCAACCAGTTTTCAGCAGTAAAGTACACTGTATTATGGCTGATGCCCACCGGTTTGTCCGAAAATGTTTTTTTGAGTAAGGCGTATGCCTGATGGTGAGCAATGCCCATGTGTTTGATAACGGCAAACGCTTTGAACAAATTTTTCTTAAACGGAGGAAATTCTCCCAATATCCAGCCGTTGCTGGCATATACATTTGGCTCATTGAAAGTGTTCCAGTGAGTAGCATACTTGCCAAATCGCTCAGCTATTTTGGCTACAAAATCAAGCCAATACTTTATGTTGTTTTTGTTTTCCCAACCACCTAGTATATTAAACCAGTTGGGGTTGTGAAAGTGATGTAACACCAGCATAAGTTTTACCCCTTTGGCTTGTAGCAACTGTATGAATTTTTCGTACTCCAGAGCCGTTTCTTCGTGCAAAGGCGCTAAGGGCGATTGCTGCAACTTGCTCCACAAAAAGCCCATGCGGTAGTGTGGAGCACAGTAAGCTATAATGGCGGCATCTTCTTCACGCCTAAACTCATGGTCGCAGGTTTGGTTAAAAACGTATCCATCTCTAGATTTTACGTTAACCCACTCATGCTCGTAAGCGGTTTCAATTTGAGCGGCTGCAGTAGAAGTACCAAAAGCAAAATTTTTGGGAAATTGAATGGGCATGGGTTTAGGAGTTAATTATTTTGAGCAGTAGTTGATTTACTTCTTGGCTGTTTGGTAAGTTAAGCACATGTGTGCCGCCCTTTACCACAATGGCATTTTTGATGCGATGCACCGGAAAAAGCCGGTCATTACTACCATGTATGTGGTAAGTGTTTTCGGGAAGAGTAGTTGGTGGCTGCCAATGTACTATCGCCTCCATGGCATGCTCAATAAACTTAGCATCAGTGCACATTACCATGTCTATTAGCAGGTTGGTAATCTCTTTATCATTACTGTTTTTGAGCTGTTGCGCTACTTTTCGGGTAAATGTTTTTATGGTGTTTCCGGAAATGAACCGATGCAATTTAAGGTAGCGCATGCTGCGGATGAGCAAAGGGAACTCTTTGCGACTTTTGATACTTGCTAACAAGATTAGTTTTTGAGGTTTGATAAACCGTGTTAGTTCAATAGCCACCATACCACCCATAGATGAGCCAACTAATACAAAGGGTTGAGTTTGGTCAATAAAAGGGATGAACTTCTGCGCATAATCAGAAAGGGTTTCACCTTTTTGAAATGATAAATGATTGAGTGCTATAGCAGAAGAAAATACATTTATCTGTGGAGAATACATGCGGGCATCGGCAGCTAAACCAGGGATCAGATATAGGTTTGTTTTCATCATGGTATGGGCAAATAAGATTAGAAGTGTATTTGGTTCTAGAGCAGGTTTGATGCCACAAATAAACTTACTTTTTTTACCATAAACCCACAGTTGAATATATGCCGCACCCCAATGAGTGGCTGTTGTACGGTTGTTATGGATACACCGGAAAATTGATTGCAAAACATGCAGTTGAAATAGGTATGCGCCCTACGTTGGCTGGTCGCGATGAGCAAAAGGTGAAACAACTGGCAGAAGAGTTGCAATTGCCCTACAAGGTATTTGATGTAAAAAATGTAAGTGAAGTTACCGAACAGCTTACTGGATTTGCCTTAGTGTTGCATTGTGCAGGGCCTTTTATTTTTACTGCTGAAATAATGGTCCAGGCCTGCCTTTCCGCTAAGGCGCACTACTTGGACATTACGGGAGAGTATCAGGTTTTTGAGCGTATGTTTGAGTTAGATGCAGATGCAAAAAAGAGCGGTATCATGCTACTACCGGGCGTAGGTTTTGATGTAGTACCGTCCGATTGTTTATCTGCCCAGTTAAAAGCAGTATTGCCCTCTGCTACAACCTTAGAGTTGGTACTCATGAACCAAGGAGGTGGATTATCGCAAGGCACCGCGCTAACCATTGCCGAAAACATGGGTACAGGTACTGTTGTTCGCAAGCGGGGTAAATTAGATACCGTACGAAATGGCGAAGTAACCATAGACCTTGTATTGGATGGAAAACAAAAAACTGCAGTGGCTATTTCGTGGGGAGATATATCCACTGCTTACCGCTCCACAGCCATACCCAACATTACGGTGTATAACCTATTGCCACTCAAAGTAGTTCGTTCGTTCAAAATCAGTAATTCATTTGGCTTTATCCTCCGCTCTACTTTGATGAAAAAAATTCTGCGAAGCCGTATAAAATCCAGACCACCCGGCCCTACCGACCAAATGCGCGAAACTGCTTCTTCCTCAATCTGGGGGCAAGCATCTAACCATTTGGGTATTTCAAAGCGGATGTTGCTGAAACTGCCCGAGGGATACACGCTCACTTATCTCACAGCCGTAGAAATTGTAAAACAGGTACTTGCCGGTAACTTAAAAACAGGCGCACATACCCCTTCGCAGGTGTATGGCAAAGATTTTATACTGGGTTTCCCCAAAGTAGAGCTTAAAGTGTTGGAATAACAGTTTCCGATTAAAACAAAATATTGTTTGTTTCGTACAAACACGATTGTAGCCGGAGTAAACGCCATGGCTACATAGTGGAAACGAGAAAATGGATAACACCACCGGAGAAATAATTTCTATTACCAATAAAAGTGGTAGCCAGGCGGCTATCCATTTTAAACAGTTGGTAGAATGGATTAATGAGGGCATCTTTTGTGTTAATACGGATGGCATTATCTTATTTGCTAACGAGCAGTTTTGCCGTAACCTCGGTTACCGACACAATGAAATTATCGGTTCGCACATTTTTGACTATTTCTACTCGGAAGAATACAAAGCCATTGCCCGCCAAAAGTTAGAACTCCGCAAAAAAGGGCTTAGCGATGTGTACGAAATGCTCATGCGCAAAAAAAATGGTGACCCTATCTGGGTACGGCTCAATGGCAAACCTGTGTTTGATTCCGATGGGCAGTTTGTGGCATCGGTTACTATCCACACCGACATTACTGCGCAAAAATTGCTGGAAGAAGAATTGATTTATGCCAAAGAGGATTTAGAGTCAAAAGTAAATGCCCGTACCCGTCAGCTTTCTGAGGCCAACAACAAACTCAACGAGCAGATACGCGAGAGAAAGTTGGTGGAGGTTTCTATGAAACACAGCGAGCAACGTTTTAGAGATATTTATCAAAACTCGCCCGATGCTATTTACATTGAGAGCATAGATGGGGTGGTTTTAGATGTAAATGAAGCCACTTGCCGCTTGCATGAAACCACAGCTGCAAACTTGTTGGGGAAAAGTATTTACGACCTTTCGCCACCTGCACTACACACTACCATACGTGAGCGACAGCCAAAATTGATTAGTGGAGAAATTAAAAAATTTGAGAGTGAGTGTGTAACCAAAAATGGTGAGGTGATACCCATTGAAGTTAGTGCTGCCAAAATTGAGTTTAACAACAAGCCGGCCATGCTCATGCATGTTCGCGATATTTCTGACCGTAAGCAAAAAGAACAACTACTCAAAGAACTCAATAATGAGCTAGAGCAAAAAGTAAAGTTGCGCACAGCAGAGTTAGAGGAAGCGAATAAACTTTTACTTACTGAAATAGAACAACGCCAAATAGCACGCGATGAATTGCAGCGACAAAAGGATTCGCTTCGTCAAATTATTGACGCCTTGCCCAATTTGGTTTTTGTAAAAGAACAGAGTGGGAAGTTTATTCTCGCCAACGAATCAGTGGCTCGTTATTATGGTATGTCCACCAACGACATGGAGGGGCATTACGATAGCGACTATAATTTTTCGCAAGAAGATTTGATTGCTTTTAAAGAACAAGACGACTTAGCCCTTCAAAAAAACGGAGAGATTGTAAGTTTTCCGGAGCGGCAGTATCACAATACACAAACTGGTATCACTACTTGGCTGAGTACTGTAAAAAAGGCCATTCCCTCACCCGATGGAAAAGGCATGAATATATTGGGTGTAGCCAATGATGTAACCGCTATTAAACAAGCCAAAGAAGAACTGCATTTATCAGAGCAGTTGTATCGCTCCATTGCCCGCAACTTGCCCAAAGCAGCCATGTTCATTTTTGACCATAACCTTCGCTATACACTTGCCGAAGGCCCACTGATTGGGTTTATCAGCAAACCCAAGGAAGAAATAGAAGGAAAAACGGTTAGCGAAACCATTAAGAGCGAAGAGTTGCCGCGCGTAGAGGGCATTTACCGGAATATACTTTCCGGAGAAACTAGCGAAATGGAGCAGGCCTTCTCCGGCCGCACACTGCGCGTACACCATATTCCTATCCGAAATGACGAAGGCAAGATTATGTACGGTATGGTGATGGTGTTTGACATTACCGATTTGAAAGACACCCAAAAGGAGCTAGAGAAAAGAGCCGAGCAGTTACAACGGAGCAACGATGAGTTGGAGCGTTTTGCTTATGTGGCATCGCATGATTTGCAAGGGCCGCTGCGCACTATTGCCAGCTATTTGCAGTTATTAGAAATGCGCTACAAAACACAGTTAGATGCAGAGGCGGCAGAGTTTATAGATTTTTCGGTAAAGGGCGCAAAGCGTTTGCAATCCTTAATCCAGGATTTACTCAGCTATTCCCGCTTAAACTCAACTCCCAAGCCATTTGTAAAAGTGAATACTAATGATGTGATGCAAACCGTGTTACACAATCTCAAAAGTACCTTTTTACAAACCGGAGCAACTGTAGAAGTTGGTAAACTACCCGATGTGTATGGCGAGCCCACACAGTTGGTGCAGCTGTTTCAAAACTTAATAGATAACGGCATCAAGTTTGTAAGAGATAAAAAACCACAGATTGTTATCACCGCAGAGCAATTGCCAAACCATGTGCAGTTTACAATCAAGGATAACGGCATAGGTATCCGCGATGAATTTAAAGATCGCATCTTCCAAATTTTTCAGCGTTTACACAATGACTCTGAGTATTCCGGCACGGGCATCGGATTGGCCATTTGCAAAAAAATTGTTCAGCTACACCAGGGTAAAATCTGGTTTGAATCTAAAGAAGGTGAAGGTACAACCTTTTACTTTACCATCCACCGCCCGGAGGATGAGCATATAGAAACTTAACGCTATACGTTGAAAAGGAAGTGCATGATGTCACCATCTTGCACAACATATTCTTTACCTTCTGACCTAAGTTTACCTACACTGCGGCAAGCAGCTTCGCTTTTATGGGTTACAAAATCGTTATATGCCATTACTTCAGCCCGAATAAACCCACGTTCAAAATCAGAGTGTATTACTCCGGCTGCCTGCGGTGCTTTGAAACCTTTGTGGATGGTCCATGCGCGTACCTCTTTTTCTCCGGCAGTAAAGTAGGTTTGTAAATCAAGTAAATGATATGCTGCACTTATCAGCCGGTTTAAACCGCTCTCTGTAAGTCCTAACTCACTCAAAAACATGTCGCGCTCTTCGGCTGTTTCCATCACTGCTATATCTGCCTCAATAGCCGCGCTTATCACTACCACCTCTGCATTTTCGGTAGCGGCAACTTCGCGTATTTCTTCTACAAATTGATTGCCGTTTACCACACTGCCTTCGTCCACATTGCAACAGTAAATTACTGGCTTGGCAGTAAGCAACTGTATGTCTTCCACAAAACGTTTATCTTCTTCGGTAACCGGTGCTGTGCGGGCACTTTGTCCGCTCTCTAAGTGTTTCTTATAGGTCTCCAATACTTCTGCACCGCGCAAAGTTTCCTTATCGCCTGTCTTACTCATTTTGCGCAGTTTGTCCAGTTTTTTCTCAACGCTCTCTAAATCTTTTAACTGCAACTCGGTATCAATAATTTCTTTATCGCGCACGGGGTTTACCGAACCATCTACGTGTATAATATTTTCGTTTTCAAAACAACGCACCACATGAATAATAGCATCCACCGTACGTATATTTCCTAAAAACTGATTGCCTAATCCTTCGCCTTTGCTGGCGCCTTTTACCAAACCGGCAATATCCACAAACTCAATGGTGGTGGGCACCACACGCTGTGGCTTTACCAATTCTTCCAGTTTTCTTAAACGTGCATCGGGCACAGTTACAACACCCACATTGGGGTCAATGGTGCAAAACGGAAAATTTGCTGCCTGGGCTTTTGCACTGGATAGCGCGTTGAATAAGGTTGATTTTCCTACGTTGGGCAATCCTACTATACCACACTGTAAACTCATACAAGATTTTTTTTGCGGGCGCAAACCTAACCCAATTTAAAAATTTGCCTAATTCAAGTGTCTGTAATGCTATTTTTGAAGAATGAGAACTCTTTTTGGCGCAGCAGTAATGTGCGTACTGCTTAATTCATGTTACACGCTTCCTAAATATTTACAAACGGATGCCAAAAGCATAAACTCCGGACCAGGGCCCGAAGATATGGTGATAGATAGCATGAACGACCGTATCTTGGTGTCTTGCAGCGCTCGTAGAAAAAGCGAACAAGATTACGGAGAAATTGAAGCGCTTTACCCTTTGGCTCAATATACAACACCTTTGGTTAGAGTAAATGAGCCGATTGATTTGTCATTTAATCCGCATGGTATAGACTTGGTAAAAGTGAACGAAAAATGGTTTTTGCTGGTGGTTAATCACGAGCATAAAACCAACATCAATTCTGTATTGAAATATGAGGTATATGCGGATACATTGCGCTTTATCAGCAAAACGGTTCATCCACTTATTGTTTCGCCTAATGCTGTTTGTGGATTATCCAACGGAGATTTTATAGTGAGCAACGATGCACGCAAAAAAGGCAACGCTTGGGAAATTCTTTTTAAACTAAAACACGGACAAATTATTTATTGCCACGATACAGTTTGCACTGTGGCCACGGAGGGATATTGCTATGCCAATGGTATTGAATATGAAAATGGTAAGGTTTTTCTTGCCTCTACCATGCAAAATAAAGTATGGCAGTTTGATATAGAAAACAAGAAGTTGATTAATCGGGTAGAGATAGGCCGAGTGAAAGGCGCGGATAACATCCGGTTGTACGGGCAAGAGTTGATTGTGCCCGGACACTTACGATTTGTTGCTTTTTTGAAGCATTACAAAAATGCTGAAAAATTATCGCCCAGTACGGTGTTTAGAATAAACCCAACCACTAAAACCACCGTTCCAATTTTTTACGATAACGGAAAAAAAATCAGCGCTGCATCTACAGCGCTGATTTGGAAAGGTAAATTGTATGTAAGCGGTGTGTTTAATCCGCAAATAGCGGTAGTGCCGCTTGGCAAATAATTAGCGGATAAACAACATCTCTCTGTACTTTGGTAATGTCCACAAGTTGTCATCCACCAAAGTTTCCAATGTATCTACACTGTTTCTGATTTCGTCAAAGTATGGTTTTACTTTATCGCAGTAGTTTTTGCTGGCATCTGCATTAGACTTGGCATGGTGGGCTTTTTCGCGAGCAGCGTTCATTTTGTCCACCGCTACTTTAATGGCATTAACATGAACTGCAATTTCAGATACAATTTCTTTTTGTGCCTTAGAAGCTGTTGCAGCTACACCTAATTCTTTTAACCCTTTGATGTTAGCTATCAACTTATTCATGTAATCAAGTGCCACCGGTACTACTTGGTTGGTAGCCATATCAGCCAGTATTCTTGATTCTGTATCAATTTTAAGAATATAGTTGTGATGAAATACCTCTACTCTTGCCTCTAACTCGCGCTGAGAGTAAATGCCGGTATCTACCAATACTTCTTTTGCTTTTTTGCTGGTGTAAAAATCTAAAGCGTAAGGGGTGGTTTTTACATTGCTCAACCCACGTTTTTTAGCTTCTTTTTCCCATGCATCGCTATAGCCATCGCCTTCAAACAATATATTTTTAGAATCAGAAATATATTGACGCAGTACACGCATGATGGCGCCATCTTTTGTCTCACCGCCTTTCACTAGTTTGTCAACTTCCGCTTTAAATTTTTGCAACTGTTTGGCTACAATGGCATTCATTATAGTCATAGGCAGTGCACAGTTAGCTGAGGAGCCCACAGCACGGAATTCAAATTTGTTTCCGGTAAAGGCAAATGGCGAAGTACGGTTTCGGTCGGTGTTGTCTAAAAGTACATCAGGTATTTTGTTGTGGATATCCAACTTCAAATTGGCGTTAGAAAGCTCATCGTATTTATCTTTAGAAACACGCTTTTCAATTTCGCTCAATACATCTCTCATGTAAGAGCCGGTAAATACTGAAATGATAGCCGGAGGTGCTTCGTTGGCTCCAAGGCGGTGGTCATTATTGGCAGAGGCAATAGATGCACGCAACAAGTCGGCATACTCGCTTACCGCTTTTACTACGTTTACAAATATAGTTAAAAACAGGATGTTGTTTTTTGGTGTTTTGCCGGGAGAAAGCAGGTTTTTGCCGGTATCGGTACCCATACTCCAGTTGTTGTGCTTGCCACTGCCGTTGATTCCTGCAAATGGTTTTTCGTGCAATAGCACACGCAGTTTGTGCCTGCGAGCCACACGCTCCATCAAATCCATCAGCAAAGAGTTGTGGTCAACAGCTACGTTAACTTCTTCAAACATCGGAGCGCACTCAAACTGTGCGGGTGCTACTTCATTGTGGCGGGTGCGCACCGGTATGCCCAATTTGTGGCACTCTGTTTCTAAGTCTAACATAAAGGCATACACCCGCTCAGGAATAGAACCAAAGTAATGGTCTTCAAACTGCTGGCCTTTTTGTGGTGCAGCACCTAGTAAGGTACGTCCGGCAAACATTAAATCCGGGCGTTGATAAAACAGTGCCTCGTCAATCAAAAAGTACTCTTGCTCCCAACCTAAGGTAGCAGTTACTTTTGTGGCCTCTTTATCAAACATGTGCACTACTGGCAGTGCTGCCTCTTCTAATAAGTGTGAAGACTTGAGCAGAGGCGCTTTAAAATCAAGCGATTCACCGGTGTACGAAATAAATATGGTAGGAATACACAATGTTTTGCCATCGCCAATTTCCATAATAAAAGCGGGCGAACCCGGATCCCAAGCCGTATAACCACGGGCTTCAAAAGTAGCACGGATACCACCGCTCGGGAAAGAAGAAGCATCTGGCTCTTGTTGCACTAAGGCATCACCGCTAAATACTTCAATGGCTCCATCGCCTTTAGGCGTAAAAAACATATCGTGTTTTTCGGCTGTTAAACCGGTGAGGGGTTGAAACCAGTGTGTATAGGAGTTGGCCCCTTTGCTCATAGCCCATGATTTCATACCGGCAGCTACAGCATCGGCAATTTCTCGGCTGATTTTAGTGCCCGATTGCATGGCAGATTTTACGGCTTTATACGCATCTTCTGATAAATACTCGCGCATGGCGGCATCATTAAATACATTTGAAGCGTAGTAGTCAGAAACTTTGGTTCCGGCTATTCGTGGTGATACCACTTCGCGGTTGACCACGGTTTGGAGTGCATTTTTGCGTGCGTTACTCATTAGAGGGTTGGTTTTATGGCGCGCAAAAGTAAATTATTGGTTTACAATTCTTACCAAATTGCTCAAAATTTATGCACAATGGTATATTTTTAGGATAAAAATGAGTAGATTGTTGATTGAATTGTAAGAATTTTCAGGATTTAGTTGGAAAAATGAGCGTTAAGAAACGATTTATATCATATTTAAATTTCTCTAAATTAACTGTGCTCAACACACCAATAATTAGAAAGGGAATGGAAATTGTGCGGTAATGCACCAGCGCTCCAGCTATTGGCACAGTAGTACCAATAATGGTTAAATTGACTATGCAAAATGTAAAACAAAACACAGCCAAGCGGTAGTTAATATGCTTTGCAGAGGCGTATCTAATCCATACTGCTAAAGAGATACCTAGTATAAGCCAGTTTTCAATTCCGGCTAAAGTATTCATGTATGTTGCGGTGTTCCATAAAAAAGGTTGTAGCAAGCCATCCACAAACCCATGTGTCATTTGTAAAAGCGTGTTAGAGCTCTCGCAGGGGACGGTGCTAAATAAACTTCCTGCTTGTTCCTGCATGCCCAGTTCAATAAACTGGTTTCTGCGGTCACATAACAGAGACACTATGTGTTCTCGTAATGCAAAAAGTGCTACTGCGTAGCTTACTATCATGACCATAATCCATTTATTGTTTATGCGGATAAATGGTGTAGGTAAAATCGGTAACAGAGCAGCGGCCATTAACAATACTTGCAGTTTAGATAGCAGCAAAACCGATGCAAAAAATAGGAGGTAAGCAATGCGTTTAGCGGCCGGTAGTGATGTATGTAGCCAACAGTAAAACAGCATCCCCATGCTCCCAAAAATGAATGCGTCTTTTAATAAACCGCTACTCCAAAAAACTACCGATGGCAGAAGGAAAAACGCGGCCAGCAACATTCTATTGTATGCTTTAAAGAAAGTAGAAAAAGCCCTGTAAAGCGCAGTAAAGCCCACAAAACTTAAGAAATTAAATATTAATGTATTGGCATATATGGAGTGTGCCGTAAGTATATTTAGTACAGAAACAACGCGTATAATAAATGCATTGTTTGTTACAAAATCACTTTCCGGATGGCTGAAGTTTTGCGTATTCAGAATATGCCTGAACACTTCCGGCTCATTTAATCCCCAACCACTGATGACCTGCAACCAAACTTTTGTATGGCTGAAAAACAATTTGCTGATGATGACACTATCTGAAAAGTAACGCCAAATGTCAGATTTGGTTTTGTCGGTGTAGTAATATGTGTAGAGGAGTGTGAGCGCAATACCGGCTAACACTTTAAATAAAAAAAAAGTGGTGAGTGCGTTTGGCGAAACACCCGAAGAGCGAAAAAAATAGTGCTGCCTTACTATCTTGACCAGGAAGTAAAGCCAAAAGAAGTAGAGCAGTATTTGTAATGCGGCCATCATTGATTGCCGTTTTACCTTCCGGATTCTTTGCGCAAAATATTGCGTCTGATAAATTTAGGTCTCCGTTTGGTCTCCTCTAAAATTTTGGCTTGATATTCACCAATAATAGAAATAGCTAACATGTTTAGTCCGCCAAAAAACAAAATCAATACAATAATGGTGGTAATGCCGTGCGGGTTGCCGGGCATTACGAAGTATAGTATAATTTGTAATACGATTGCAATAAACGAAAACGCAGTAAGCGACCAACCTACATAGGTCAATAGCTCAAGTGGAACAAAACTAAAACTGAAAATGGCCTTACGCGCCCAAGCCATGTTTTTGCGCCAGTTATTAGTGGTTACACCAAACATTCTTTCGGGCCTTACATAGTCCACACCGGTTTGCTTAAAGCCCACCCAGGCACGCAGACCACGCATAAACTGGTCGGTCTCCGGCATTTTTACCAACTCATCTACTACTTTACGATCCATCAAACTAAAATCACCGGCATCTAAGGGTATAGGTACATAGCTGACGCTGCGAAAAAGGCGGTAAAAGATTTTGTAAAAAACCGCTAGTGTTTGGTTGCCTTCGCGAGCTACTCTACGGCCATACACAATGTCAAAGCCCTCTAAATATTTTTTGTAGAAATCTTCTATTAGTTCGGGCGGGTCTTGTAAATCACCATCTAAGAGTATTACACCATTACCGGTAGAAATTTCCATGCCCGAAAGAAAAGCCGCCTGTGAACCAAAATTGCGCGAGTGTTCAATAGCTATTACTTGGTTATCGCGATTGACCAACTGCTGCAAAACATCTGCAGCGTGATCCGGGCTGGCATCATTCACAAAAATGATTTCATAATCCACACCAATTTTTTTGAATGTGTTGGTCAGCCGCTCGTGCATATAAGGTATGGCTTCTGCATCTTTATAGCAGGCAATAACTGCCGATAACTTGTGGCGGATTTTGTCTTGTGCTAACTTTTTTTCGTACAGTGGCTTAGAGTAGCTTTTTTGCCACTCGTATGTTTTTTGTAATCCATCTTTGAGCGAGGTAGCGTTTTGCCAGCCTAACTTTTCTATGGCTAAAGTGGCATCGCCATACCAATCTTTCAAATCCCATTTGCGGTTTGGAAAATCGCCCCATTGCGGTGATGTGGGTATCTGAAAAATTTCTTTTACTGTGTCTGCTAACTGCTGAATGGTGGTTTTTTGTCCGCTGGCAATGTTGATGCTTTCCCCTATCACCTTCCCAATCTGATTAGCGGCTAAAAGTGTAGCAAATACGGCATCGTCAATGTACACAAAATCGCGCGAAATATCGGGCTGTACTAAGGGCGGATACGTTTGCTTAATGCCCTCTTCAATCAGGCGCGGTATCAATCGATCCGGTTCTTCAAAGGCGCCATAAATAGAGTAGTAGCGCAGGTTTGCCACCGGCACTTCTTTCAGAATACCGTAATACTTAATAAGATGTGCAGCGGCTACTTTTGTAACTGCATAATGTGAGTTGGGTAAAAGTGGAGCATCCTCTTTAGGTGCTGCTGCATTTAGACCATACTCACTGGAACTGCCGGCATGTATAAAAGCACGTATGGAATACTGAGAAGAAATTTCTAATAAGTTGAGTAGTCCATTAAGGTTCGTGTCATATGTTAGTTCAACATCGCTTTGTTTACTATAAGCACCATAAGCCGCTAAATCAAAAATGGTTTTAAACGCATGTCGGCCAAACAAATCTTCTATCTGATTTTTGTTAGTGATGTTGCAATGCAAAATATGGTTGGTCGGTATATCATCTAAACGCCAGGGCACAAAGGGCTTGCTGGTAACCGCAAAAACATCGTTGCGGTGTTGGAGGATAGCCCGCACCAAATTTGCGCCAATAAACCCACCGGCACCAAAAACCACGATGGGGCCTTGCAACTGCAATACTTGCTCCTGTATTTTTTCCTGTAAGGACATGTGGCGAATATAATAGTGTAGTGAACCTTTAAGCGCAAATTTTATTTTCACTCTAAATACACACTATGGCACAATTAGAGAATAAAATTGTATGGATTACCGGGGCATCTTCCGGTATTGGTGAGGCACTTGCTTACGAATTTGCTTCACACGGTGCAAAGCTGGTGTTAAGCGCCCGCAGACAAGAGGAGTTGGAACGGGTAAAAAAAGGTTGCAACACAGCAGCAGGTAACATTTTGTTATTGCCTATGGACGTTTCAAAAATTAATGAGGCAACAGAAAAAGTAAAAATTGTATTAGAAAAATTTGGAAAGATAGATGTGCTCGTTAACAATGCAGGTCTTAGCCACTGGACTCGCATTAATGATATGAGTATGGATGTGCTCAGCACTATTATGAATACCAACTTTATGGGGAGTGCATCTCTGACTAAAGCGGTACTGCCATACATGCTGCAGCAAAAGCAGGGGCAGATAATTGTTGTAAGCAGCATTCTAGGTAAAATTGTAACCGCTAAACAAGCGGCCTACAACGCCAGCAAACATGCACTGCATGGTTTTTTTGATACCCTGCGAGCAGAGTATGGAAAAAGCGGAATAAAGGTTTTACTGGTTTGCCCTGGTTTTGTACGAACCAATGTGGCTAAAAACTCGCTTGATAAGGAGGGTAAACCTATCAATAAACAAAGCCCTATGATTGAGCAGGGTTTAGACCCTAAACAAGTGGCTAAAGATATTGTGAATGCAGCGTTGGCCGGTAAAGAAGAAATTTTGTTAGCCGGATTCAAAGAGCGAATGGCAGTATGGGTGAAAAGATTTTTCCCCGGATTATTTTCAAAAATTATTTCTAACGCACGCTTAGCATAAATTACGTATGAGCGAAATATTTTATTCAAAAGAGAATTTGCATTTTTTGCTGAACGGAGTTTTTGACATCAGCGAACTATGTAAGTTAGGGCGGTATAACCACCACACCACGGAGGGTTTTGACATGATGCTGGAAGCAGCCGATAGCTTGGCCACAAAGCATTTGCGACCCATTCTAATGGAGATGGATAGAAATCCTCCGCAGTTGGTCAACGGCAAAATAACCGTACACCCGGCCATGCGCTCGCTTATGAAAAAATTTGGTGATGATGGTTGGATAAGCATGAGCGCACCGCAAGAACATGGTGGTTTGCACGCACCATTTACCCTGCTGCAAGCTGTAGGATTCATTTTTGCAGCAGCTAATTATTCCACTATGGCGTATCCGTTTTTGAGCAATGGAGCGGCACATCTCATTGAATCGTTTGCCACCAAAGATTTGCAACAACAGTTTATTCCAAAAATTTACTCAGGCGAGTGGCAGGGTACTATGGCGCTTACTGAGCCGGAGGCGGGTAGCTCGTTGTCAGATATTGTAACCACGGCAGAGAAAACTGCAAGCGGGCATTACTTAATCAAAGGTCAAAAAATATTTATCAGTTGCGGTGACCATGATGCTTGCGATAATGTAGTGCACCTGATGCTGGCGCGTATAAAAGGTGCACCGGCTGGCACCAAAGGAATTTCTCTTTTTGTTGTTCCCCAAAAACGAATAGATGCGTCTGGCAGTTTGGTAAGTAACGATGTGAGCACCGCAGGTTTGTTTCATAAAATGGGTTACCACGGTGCTCCTATTGCGCACCTGATAATGGGCGAAAAAGAAGATTGCCACGGCTATTTGGTGGGCGAGGAGCATAAAGGATTGAGCTATATGTTTCAAATGATGAATGAAGCCCGGATAGGGGTGGGTATGAGTGCGGTGGCCATTGCTTCTGCCGCATATTATCATTCATTACAATATACCAAAGTGCGTAAGCAGGGGCGTAAAATTACAGATAAAGACCCGGTAAAACCTCAAACCGAAATCATTAACCATGCTGATGTTAAGCGCATGTTGCTCTTTCAAAAATCAATTGTAGAAGGCTCATTATCGCTTTGTATGCAATCTACCTGGTACTTTGACATGTGGAAAGCCACAGTAGGCGAAGAGAAAGAAAAGTACTTTCTGCTGTTAGAAATACTTACACCAATAGTAAAATCGTATCCGGCAGAAATGAGCATACAAACCACCAGCGCTGCCTTGCAGTGTTTTGGTGGCTATGGGTTTACCAAAGATTTTATGGCAGAGTTGTTTTTTCGCGAAACTCGCATACACACCCTGCACGAAGGCACTACAGCCATACATGGTATGGATTTACTCGGGCGCAAAGTTACAATGCAAAATGGTAAAGCTGTACAGTTGCTTTTGAGAGAGATAGCAGAGGACATGAAGCGAGCGGCACAACATCAATTGTTGCAGCCGTATGTTAGTTCTTTGAAATCTGTTTTGAACGATTTACAGCAAACTACGTTTGAACTGCTTGCTAAAGCACAAAGTAAAGGCGCGGAAGTATTTTTGAGTGATGCTACATTGTACTTAGAGGCATTTGGTATTGTTTGCGTGGCTTGGCAGTGGTTAAAACAATGTGCCTCTGCTAACGAAAAGTTAGCAGCATCTTCTGCGGCCTACTCCCAAGAGTTTTTGAAATCTAAGCAACATGCCTGCGGCTATTATTTTGAATATGAGTTGCCTAAAACTGTTTACTTGCTCCAACGGCTAAGGAGTAAGAATAACATTACCGTAGCTACTGCTGCCGAAGAAATTGTTTAGTTTTTGCGGTAAAATGCGTAGCCAATGTTTAAGCCCAGCAAAAAGTCTGGCAAGTGGTAAGTTCCGGTAAAACGGTTAATGCCCATCAGCCAACTTCTATTCCGCAACAGTTCCGCATCATCCGGCAGCAGGTAATTGATGTGGGTTAATTTGTATCCCACACCTCCATATAAATCAAAAAAAACATTTCGTTTTTTATTTATGTAAAACAGAGAGCCGGCTTTGAACGCTATACCTCCGGTTACTATCCGTTTAGTAGTTACAAATGTTTCATTGTACTGGCAACCATAGCGGCAAATTTGCTCCCATTGTTTTTTGTGGTACCAGTTTAATTTTCCCTCTATACCAAAGTATGGCACGGTTTCATCATCGGGGTTTAAAAAATATTTTACCCCTAATCGCCCTCTAAAGCCGTATAGTTTTTCGCCCTTGTAAGACTGAAACCAGTTGCTAAAAATGTAACCTCCTCCTAACTCTAATCCTACTCGTTCATGCAGATATAAATCTGCACTCACTGCTAGCGAGGTGCGAATGGGGTCAAGCAAGGTCAGTAAATTGAGTTTAATGTTAGCTACCGGAGCGGGCGCTTTATCACTTTTAAATGCTGCATTTGCTGTTGAATCTGCAACAGGTTGGCAATAGGCAACAGCACTGCAAAGCAGTACCAGCATAATAGTGATATGCGGCTTCATTCTATTGCGCAATATTCCCAATTAGTTTTATGTCGCTGATGTTGCTGATGTTGTAAAACCAAAAACCATTGGCTGTAGAAACTATCATTTTACCATCCGTACAAATTACATCGCGTGGATCGGTTACTGTAATAGTGGTGTAGTTTACCGGGGTAGTAGATGTGATGTCAAATACATGAATCATATCATCACCATCATCACAGACAAAAAGGTGGTTGCCGGCTATACCCAATCCGTTAGGTTGATTAAGTGCAACAGCATCTATCTGTACAGGGTTGTTTTTGTTGCTTACATCGTAGGTAATCAATGCGCTTATTGCACTAATGCTTCCGCAACTATTTTCAGTAGTTTTTACGGTAGAGTAAGCATAGTTGCCTTGCACTACCACCGGGTCGCAACGGCCAAAGAGCGTGCTGCGCTCGGTTTTGCTCAACACTTTTGGCAATGAAGGGTTGCTGATATCTAATATGTACAAGCCGTCTCTTGAGCCAAGGTAAATAACTGCATCATAAATAGTAATGGTTTCTAATCCGTAATCGGTGTACACGGTTGATTGCAACGTGGGTTCACCACTGCCCGTAGCCATGTAAGTCTTAATTTTATTTTGATCTAATACATACAGATAACCATTGTGGGCCGCAAAACGGGTAACCGAACCACTCTTGCCTTTAGCGGCAGGGTTGTAGGTGGTTTCATCTTTACTGCAAGAGTAAAGCAGCAACATTACAGAAACAGCAATTAATGTTTTATACATAATTTATTTATTTAATTAGATGATGAGCAACGACTTTTTAAAGTAACCGTATCCCAATCTATTACAATACCTTTTTTAGGGTCCACACACTCAAATCTACCCGAATAGTTGTTAGGAAATAGCATCGGCAAAAATACATCTTGTTGTGTGTACATGACTTGTATAGAATAAAGATTTGCAAGGTTTATGGTTACCAGATTGGTACCATTATCTGCATAGAGCGTATTGCCAGACAATGTAAAATCTGTTACCGCAGGAATTTTGAGAAAAGTAAGCGACAACGGATTTGCGCTATCGCTCACATTAAATACATGGATGCCTTTACGCATTTCAACCATAAAAAAAAGAGAGTCTTGCAAAAAAATAGGCCCCGAATTGACTACAGGTTGTGGGGGTAAATTGTAAATTAAAGGTAATGAGTCGTGGCTGATGTACACCGGCTTTAGTCCTGTTACCGAATAAAATGGATAATCAGGGCGGCAACTATTCATCCAAAGTAAAAGTGTAGTAAGTAATATGGCGGCAAAATGCTTCACACATCTAAAATAACAAACAAACACTATATGGCAGATCGGATGATACCTCGTGTTTTAACCTCATCATCCGCTATGGCAGCAATGAGTTCATCTATAGAGTCAAACTTTTTTTCATTACGAATAAAATCTACCAATTCCACGGTTAACTGCTCTCCGTACAAATCGCCATCATAATCTAAGATGTTCACTTCTATGGTTTGCGTTTTACCGTCAAACGTAGGGTTGTAGCCGATGCTCATCATGCCCGCGTACACTTGTGCCGGTAAATTTTCTGACTTAGGTTTATATAGTACACGTACCGCATATATACCTGTACGCGGTATCAGCTTGCGTTCATCAGATAACTGTAGATTGGCTGTGGGATAACCTAACTTTCTGCCGTTTTGTAAACCCCTAACCACGGTACCGGTAAAAGCATACTTATAGCCGAGAAGTTGGTTGGCCAGTTGCACATGGCCTTCATTTAGCGCAGTGCGTATTTTGGTCGAGCTGATAGATATGTCGTCTAGCATTTCTTGTTGTATTTCTACAAGTTCGTAACCATAAACACTTTTCATTTTCTCTAAAAGCGAAAAATTGCCCGTGCGGTTTTTGCCAAATCGATGGTCGTAGCCAATTACTATAGTTGCCGGATGAAAGCTCTTGACTAAAAAGCTGCTAACATATTCTTCTGCACTCATCTCCGAAAAATCGCGGCTAAAAGGAACCACCACCACATTGTTAATACCGTGCTGCCTCAGTAGCTCAATTTTTTCATCAATGGTATTGAGCAGTCGCAGCGATTGGTCGCTGGGGTTTATCACCAAGCGCGGATGCGGATGAAAGGTGATGATGACACTTTCTCCAGCAGTTTGGTCGGCAATATTTTTAATTTTTTCAATGAGTTGCACATGACCTTTGTGCACACCATCAAATGTACCAATGGTAATGACGGATCGGTTAAATGCCGGAAGATTATTTAACTGATAAAATACATTCATACTTTGGTGCAAATCTAAACTTCTGCATTCTTTATTTGCTCTACGCTTTGTTCAATAGAGAGTGAGTTGTCTATGCTGAAATCACCAATTTTAGTACGGCATAAACTTTTGAGATACGCTCCGCTTTCTACGGTTTTTCCTAAGTCGTAAGCCAATGAGCGAATGTAAGTTCCTTTACTGCATAGCACCCTAAAGTCCACCTCTGGTATCTCAATACGTGTTAGTTCAAACTCATATACATTCACGGGCCGTGCTCTTAGCTCAACAGCAGTACCTTTTCGAGCCAAATCGTATGAGCGGTTGCCATCCACTTTTATGGCGCTATAAGCCGGTGGTATCTGCTGTATAGCACCCACAAATTTTGTAGCAGCTTGGGTGATTGTCTCTTTGTTTAAATGTGCGGTTGGGTAGGTTTGGTCGATTTCGCTATCGGGGTCGTAGGTGGGTGTGGTAGCGCCAAACATAATGGTGCCAGTGTACTCTTTATCCATGCCCGTAAATTCATCGATACGCTTGGTCATTTTACCGTAACAAACTAAGAGCAATCCGGTGGCAAAAGGGTCTAAAGTACCGGCATGACCTACCTTTATTCGCTCGCCAATTTTTTTGGTAACAGTATAGCGCAGTTTGTTAACCACATCAAAAGATGTCCATCCGGCCGGTTTGTTTATTAGCCAAACTCCGCCTGCTTTAAAATCCATTTAATGATTGATTTTAATATCGTAACCCAACGCAAGCAGGATGAGGATGATAACCCCCAAGGCGATACGGTAATACCCAAAAAAGCGTAACCCTAAGCGGGTAATGAGTTCAATAAAAAACCGAATGGCAATCATCCCCACAATAAAAGACACCACGTTGCCTATGATAAGGTACTCAATGTTGGTGCCTGTAATAACTGTGCGGTGCCCCCAAAGTGAATATGCGGAGGCCGCAAAAATGGTAGGCACTGCCAGAAAAAAACTAAACTCAGAGGCACGTTTTATGTTGAACCCTTGTTGCATGGCACCAACAATAGTAGCAGCAGCGCGCGATACACCGGGTACTAAACCCATACACTGAAAACAACCCACAATAAACGCCTGCTTCCAACTTATTTTGATTTGTCTCAGTTCATCTTGCACATATTCAACGCCAAACTCATCTATTTTTTTTACCGATACATAATCCGGGTCATCAATGGCTTCTTCAATCTGGTGGTGAAAAATTTTGTCTAAAAAAATCAGTATTACCCCACCTACAATTAATGCCACCGAAACCACCACTACATTTTCTAGTAAACTTTCAATAGAATCTTTGAGCAACAAACCCAAAACTGCAATGGGCAAAAAAGCCACAAACAACTTGAGGTAAAAATCTATGGTTTGAAAAAAACGCCTCCAATACAGCACCACCACAGCGGCTATGGCACCAAATTGTATAGACACGGTAAACGCTTTCAAAAATTCGGAGCCCTGCATGTGCAGCAGCGCTTCGGTAAGTATCATGTGCCCGGTAGAAGATACGGGCAAAAATTCGGTAAGTCCTTCAACAATAGCAAGTATTACCGCCTCGGCAGTAGTCATTAATTCTTAGGTCTTTTAAGGATGGCAAAAATCTCAATGGCAAAGCCCACTAAAATCACAATTGGAGCTAAGGTTATTCTGCGAAAACTGTAAATCTCTTCGGCCGGAAACACGTTAGGGTCTGTAGTAGCGCCACCACTCATCAGCCAAAATCCCGCAAGTATGACTACTACACCTACTACCATAATTATGTAGTTGGTGCGATCAAAAATAAAGGGCAATTGAGGTGCCACCTGTTTTGGTGCTACAGTAGCCGAAGCCGTTTTGGCTTTTTGCTGTGGTTGTTGTTTTGCCATGGTTTAAAGCGAATTAGTACAAGTCATCTACCTTCATTTGTAGGTAGCGAAGTACTGCGGTGAGTGTGCTGAAAAACGAAATAATCATTCCAAACAGCAACAGCCCCCCAAACAGCAGCGCGAATGTAACCAAATCGCCCTGCAAACCAAGTTCAGGCAGTGTGTAGTCAAAATACCAAATCAATGCGATAAGTAACACACAACTGAGTATGCCACTCAAAAAGCCGTTGAAAATGCTGCGGCCTAAAAAGGGTTTAATAATAAACCATTTAGTGGCGCCAAACAGTTGCATGGTTTTAATAATAAACCTGCTGGAGAAAATAGCTAAACGAATAGTGCTGAAAATGAGCGATACCGCAAAAAAGAGCAGCAAGCCCGTGATTACAACAGCTACCAAAGAAAACTGTCGGATATTTTCATCTAATTTTTCTAAAATATTTTTCTGAAAATTAACTTGTTGTACGCCTGCCATAGCGCTTATTTCAGTGTTTATCAGTTGCGTGCTTTTTGAGTTGGCAAATTCTTCTTTGAGGTTAAGTACCAGCGATGCATACAGGGGGTTGTATCCTAATATGTCTAAAAAATCTTCACCTAAATCTTTTTGCAAAGTTTTGGCGGCATCTTGTTTAGATATAAACTGCACTTGTTTGCAGTACTCTTGCTGTTCAATTTTTTTCTGTAAGGCAGAGATTTGAGATAGTGGCAAGCTGTCGTTGAGTACAATTTCTACCACCAGATTTTCTTTAAAACCACCCGAAATTTTTTTGGCTTCAAAGCCCAAAAGCAAAGCCACGCCCATTACAAACAGCACTAACGTAGTGCCAAAAACCGAATAAAAATAAGAGGTGCCTTTGCTGCTTGCCAACTGAAAAAATATTTGCATCAAACATAGCCAACCGAAAGCAGGTTGCAACAGCCCTTTTGGTAGCTCTGATGTTGAAAAGCCCGGTGGTGTCTTAAAAATCTAACTGATTTAGGGCTACTTGTACACATCTTGTACACTAAGTTTCAAAGAACTTTGGAGCGTAACGGAAAAAATTACTTTTGCCGCTCGTTAAAAACGGACACATATGTTTTGGACACTAGAATTAGCATCATACTTAGAAGATGCACCTTGGCCATCTAACAAAGATGAGCTAATAGATTATGCTATCCGCTCTGGAGCACCCGTAGAGGTAATTGAGAACCTGCAAGAACTGGATGATGATGGCGAAATGTACGAAGGGATAGAAGACATTTGGCCGGATTACCCGACCAAAGACGATTTCTTTTTTCATGAAGATGAACATTAGAAAAACGTAAACATTTAAAACATAACTCAGGGGCATAGGAAACTATGTCCCTTTTTTATTGCTATGTACTTGGCGATTGCTACGCTTCTTTTTCGCTGGAAAATAGATGGAGTTGGGTAAAAACAAGGTAGGTGGCAATACTCGCAAATACCCCCACAGCAGCACCGGCATATACATCTCTAAAAAAATGCTGCAAAAGATAAACACGCGATACGGCAACTAAAAGAGCGGTAACAAAAAGTAAAGCTCCTATTTTTTTGTTTTGTACAATTAATGCTAATGCCAAGCACAGCGAAAAAGCCGCAGCTGTATGGCCTGATGGAAAGCTATGCTGGTGCAGAATCTCCACTCCATCCACAAAATTTAAATTGTTTTTTTGTTGAAAAAATAAAGCCGGTCTTGCCATATCAGTAAATATAAAATGTTTGAGCACCTGGACAATCATGCCTGCTAACACCGTGCACGCAGCAACAAACAAAGAATGCCTGAAGTGAAACGCACCTACTATTATCATCCATACAACTATCAACGGAAACTCTACACTTTTGGTAAGTACTTTGAACAACGAATCGGCTGCAGGCGTGTGAAGTGCATTGATGTAAAGGATGTCAGCTCCCTTTTCAAAAGATAGCATGATGCCAGCGCCCAGCAACACAAAAATGAGGTATGGTACCACAAACCAGTTGCACTTGCTCCACATTTTTACCAATGCTTGATTCATGCAGTAAATAACGGAAAATGTAGAAATGTATTACGCTACGCGTTGTTGTTTGATACGAGAAGGTTGAGTACAACTACATCGGTAGGCAGTTTGATGTCTTCTTCGTTTTTTAACTCAGTTAGTTTTACCCAGCGAAATGACTCCCGCTCAACGCCCGGTACATATTCAAAATCAAATTTTACTTCAGATGTTTTGATTTTGTTCCAGTCTGAAGATTTTACGATGTAGTAGATACTAATGATTTGGCTATCGCTATTAAACTCAAATGCAGAACGCACAAAAAAATCGGTAGTGTAAAAGTGCTTGACTACTTCTATATCAATGCCGCATTCTTCTTTAAACTCCCGTATCAGTCCTTCTATAGTTCCTTCGCCTAACTCTAACCCTCCGCCCGGAAACTTGGTGGCTTTCATGCCGGTTTTAAACGCTTCGTCAGAAACAAGTAATTCATTGCGTTCGTTAATCAATAGTCCGTAAACTCGTACATTAAATCGCTTTAACTCCACGCTATTTCACTTTTTTGAATTGCTGTAGTAAATTCTTTTTGATGATGTAGTTGATTTCGCTTACCTCATCTTTGAAACGGTTGCGGGTTCCTAAATTATAGATACTTTCAAAGGGGTTTTTGTCTTTAATCATATCTAGCATTTTTTGTAATGATGGGGCTTCGGTTAGCTGAGCATACTCACGGTAAGTAATGTTTAGAAAAACAGTGTTTGCATTTACTCCACGGTTATCTAACCAGTATCCGTTTGCTAAAGTGGTGGGCAAAGCCAGTTGGCCATTGCGGTACACATCTTTGGGCGATGGGTAAGCCACAATTTCTGTTTTTTCTGTATTCATAGTTACCGGTACGTATTCGTGGTAATCGTTCACAGTTTTGTAAACAATGGTTTGTTCACCGGTGTAAGTAACTCCCTCAACCACATTTTTTGTTTTGCAAGCGGTGATAATGGTAAGTAAGCAAACGAAGTATTTCCACATAGCATTAGTTTGAAAAACCAAAGGCACCGAGCGGTGCCTTTGGTGGATGAAATAATTTACTCAATTACTATTTTGGTGGTAGCTTTAGTTTCGGCTGTGGTTAGTTGTAACAAGTATATGCCTTTAGCCAAACCATTGGTGCTTGTTTTTATCAATTCGTCAGATAAAACTCCCTCGTTTTGCTTTACTACACGACCATTGTAATCACAAATTTGCAACAAATAGCTGCCGGTCAAATTTCCGGCATCAATAAATAAAACATCTTGTGTGGGGTTAGGAAAAGCCGAAATGGTGGTTACATACGGCTCATTTATACCTACACTCTGTCCGCGTTGAAGTTGTAAGTCAAGCAAGTATGTGCCTGTGCTTCCCGAAAAATAATTACTCACCCAAAAAACTACGGTACCACCATTGTTGATCACAATGTTGCCGGGCATTATATCGTCATACGTATCGCTCCAGTTGCCGCCATTTACCATATAACTGAATTGAACATCATTAGTATAGTTTTGACCATTGCCGCTGTTGTAGCTATCGTGAACTCTTGCGGTAATAGCATAGTTGGTGCCGGATGGCAAATTGAGTTTATAGTAATCATAATCGTTACCCACGTGCATATTTGAACCGGTAGTTAAAACAGTAGCATTGTTTCCGCTAAAGTTTACGGGCATGGCGTAAGCTGTACCTGAGCTATTGTTAGACTCATATTGGTCTGGGCTGAGTGGTGCTGCTACAATAGTTACAGTTACCGGATTGGGATAGTTGTTGTTGTACACCAAGCTCCAGTTTTGGCCGTTGGTGGAACTGTAAAAAGCCACATAGTATGTGCCCGGATCTACATTTAGGCCATTGGTAGCAAACTGAAAATTATTGTAGTAACCGGAAGATAAACTTACCCCCGAAAGGTCTTGTATGTTAGCCACATAGTTGCCTTCCATATCAAACAAATCAGCCGCTAGGTAGCCACTGAAATTTGTGCCGCCTGCATTGGCAATTTGTGTATTCACCGTAAAACTTTGGCTTTTGATGGGTTGTGTAGGGCTAAACGTAGTGTTGCTGTACATTTGCATACTGTTGAATGGCCCCGTTACATTAATGGTTACCGGGTTGTAGTAGGTAGTTTGATTGATCAGCGAATAATTGTTGCTACCGTTTTGATAGTATATTCCAATGTAATATAAACCCGGAATCAAGCTCAGCGCATTTTTAGTGAAAGTAACATTGTAGTAGTAGCCGGCCTGTGCAGTTTGCCCGGTGAACTCTTGGATAAAATCAACAAAAACTCCTTCGCTATTAAAGAGTGCAGCGGCAAAATTTCCGGTAAAGTTGGTAGTACCTGCATTAGCAATTGTGGCATACACACTTAGGTTTCCACCGCTTGTAAAAGGGTTAGCGCTAACTGTGGTAGCGGCATATAACTGTATGCCATCTTGGTTGATGGTGCCGCCACCACCGCCTCCGCCACCCCCGCCACCATTCAGTGGTTTGATGCCGATAACTGCGTGTTGATTGTTGTTAAACCCACCGGTGCCACCACCGGCACCTAACGATTGCGGGTCTAAATTGCTGAGTGAAAAGTAGCCGTCACTATTACCGGCCCAACCCCAGTTCATGTGAAAAAAACCATTGTTATCGTATCCATCGCACACCCAAGTGTGGCCACCACCTTGTCCAATACCTGCGTACTGAAAAGGTCGCCCGGCATCTAACTCACCTTTAAGCAAGTTGCTCCATTGAGTGCTGTTGTAATTGCTGCGCAATACTCCTTGTACGGTAGCCGGATCGTAGCCAAAATAAGTTTTATATGAATGCTCCGAGCAGGCCTGTATGGGCGAGGCCGCTGTAGCTACATAAGCACCGCTTCCACCAGTAGCCGCAGGGCCAAAATTCATTTCTACAGCCACGCCACAGTGATACATCAAGGTAGATACTGCTTGGTTGTTGCTGTTCAGCACATTGGGCATAGAACTCCATTGGTAGGTAGTATTGCCAAAATTGGCGCTTTGTGTGCCGTATTTTTGGTGGTTGTACGAGTGAAAGCCCGTGCCTTGTGCCGGGTAATTCCAAAATTTCATGATTTGCGCCATCGCTGTGGCCACACAACCGGTTACTGTGCGTTCGTTGTATTGGTTATCAAAAGGGCTGTACATGTTTTCGTAAGGCGACTGATTCCATTTGGTAGCACAAAGCGGATTAACTGCATTGGCACCGCGCGAACCGTTAGAAGTGTTATGGATATAATTATCCCATAAGCGAGTAATTTCTTCAGTGGTTTCTGCACGGTTTTCTTTTACAAATAGTATTTGCTCACGGTAGTTTTCGAGCCACTTGCGGGTAGATGGATTAATGTCAGAGGCAACAAAATTACCTTCTGTTGAATAACCTAAAACCGGCTCTGTCAAATCATCGCCACTCACTATTACAAATCCACCATTATTGTTTATAGAAAAAACGTAATACACCGGGCGGTCATCGCTTGTTCGCCCTACGTTAGCCGGCATAATTACTTGCTGAGCCAGAGTAAGCGAAATTTCGTTTAGCGACCGGGTAGAGTTTTGGAAATAAAAATGGCGGGCTACTTTTTCGGCAGTTTGTACATCTACGTCTTTTGCAAAACCGATGAAACCAAATGCCAATAAGAGAAGGATGAAGGAGTAATGTTTTTTCATGCCTGTGATTTTTAGTTTTACGAATGTACGGATAATACGAGCGGTGTCAAGTCAAATTTTATCACCTGATTGGGGGATATTCCTTAAAGGGCGGGTTAGTTAACGGTGTCATAATTTTTACTTTGCGCACCAATTCGTTTGCATGCTCAATTATATTTTTTGGAATCCTGACCCCAACGCCATTGACCTCGGTTTTTTTGTGATAAAGTGGTATGGTCTAATGTGGAGTATCGGTATTTTTGCGGGCTATTTTTTGGCGAGTCATCTAGTGAAGCAAATGCACTTGCGCGATGAGCGACTCACTTTGGCTATTCAATATATTTTTATTGGAGGATTGATAGGTGCTAGATTAGCGCAAGTGTTGTTTTACATGCCCGAGTACTACCTGCAAAATCCCATCAAAATCTTTTATGTATGGGAGGGTGGGCTGGCCAGCCACGGAGGTATATTAGGAGCCATAATCGGGTTATGGCTGTTTTGCCGGAAGTATGATGATTACCCCTTCTTTTTTGCATTAGATATGGGTTCTATATGTTTTTTTCTGTTTGCAGGTTTAGTGCGTATGGGCAATCTTATCAATTCAGAAATAGTAGGTAAACCCACCGAAGTGCCCTGGGCATTTGTGTTTTATGACCAGATTCCCCGCCACCCGGTGGTATTGTATGAAGCGCTTATCTATTTTGCCATGCAGCCCATACTGCTTTGGATGTTTCATCACTACAAAAAAGCTAAGCCCGGTATTTATATTAGTTTCTCTTTTCTCACGGCATTTACCATTCGTTTTTTATTAGAGTTTTTAAAAGAACCCGAAGGTGGAGTTTATTTCAATGCCATAAGCCATACGCAAATGTTGAGTGTACCGTTTATATTAGTGGGTATTCTTTTTTGTTGGATGACATGGCGCGGAAAATGGCAGTATGGGTATGTGCCACAGGCAGATTAATTCATATTTTTTTGAAGTATGTTTAAGTATCGCAAATGGTTAGGCGCTTCGTTAGGTTGGGCTATTACCGGCAACCCTTTGGGGGGCATGGTGGGCTTTATGGCGGGGCACTTTTTAGACAAGGGCGAGAGTTCATCGGCAGCTACAATACTTAATGGATTATCTGAGCTGGAAGTGAATGTGATTGTATTGGCCTCACATTTAATTAAAATAGATGGCAAGGTTACTGTACATGAAACCGATTACCTACACCGTTTTTTAGACGAACATTTTGATGCACGGTTTACTACCAATCGGTACTTAGTAATTAATCACTGCTGCGAAAAAGAATATGATTTAAACAATGCTTGTGATTGGTTGCGGTTAAACACCAACCACGGTACCAGAGAACAAATTATACACCTGTTGGTAGATCTGGCGCAGTGCGATGGTGTGCTTTCTGATAAAGAAAACTACTTCATTTTTAGGGTTGCGGGATATCTGAATGTGAATGATGTGCAGTACAAAAACATCAAGCTACAACATGTGTATGTAGTAAAAGATTGTTTTGCCATATTGGGAGTATCACCACAGGCCACCGCTACCGAAATCAGAAATGCTTATCGCGCTTTAGTGCTAAAATTTCACCCCGATAGAAATAAAAGCGCCAACGCACAGGAGCGCAAAAAACTGGCAGAAAAGTTTCAGCAAATTCAAGAGGCCTACGAGCAAGCCAAAAAGCAAAGTGTAAACAGCGCACAGTAAGTTTAGTTAGCTAGAGCCGCTCACAATTCTAAGTTTACCACCTTCAGCTTTAAAAACCAAACAAATCTAACTGCTGTATCACCGGTTCGGGTTTCTTTTTAGCAGGTTTTGGACGAGGTGTTTCGGTAATCATTTCGCCATCCAATTTTCGCTCAACCGATAGCACCGAGTAGCCGGTTACCACCACTTCGCCCAGTTCGCTCATTTTGCGGCTGCTCTCCAGCACACATTCAATCAAGGTGCCATTTTTGAATGCCATGCCCTGGCTGATAACTTCATTTTTGAAATCTTCATCTTGCAAGCGAAAGCTGATGATTTTTCCGGTGGATTGGTAAATGCCTTTCCACTTGTAGTTGCCGGGGCGTAGCACCGGAGAAACAATCTCTATGACCGCTTTTTTATCTTTTTCGGGTTTAAGGGTATCTGCTACCAGCATGTAGGTGTTAAACTGTTTTCGGTTAACCACCGCAGCTTTGCCGGTCAACTCATTTTTTGCATTCACAGTTTGTACAGATAGTTTGGTTACCTTTTCGCATCCACTAAGGTGGCGGTAAAAGTTAGATTTAAGTTTGATGATTTTGAGGTTATTGCCAAACAGGTAAAATGCATTCTCAATATCTACTTTTTGGTCGTTATCGCGCTCAAAATTTTTGAGCTCTCTGCGCAGCGTTTCAATATTTTGTTTGGTCATCTGGCGGTCTTCCTCATTCACCGTTTTTTCAATATCTACTTCTAGCGGTAGCACATAGTGAAAAATAGCAGCCGCAAAACTGCGCAGTAACTCACTTTTACCGCGCAGTACAAAACGCTCGCGCAATCCTCCTTCGGTATATGCCTCTGTCTCTATGAGCAATCGGGCATTAAGTACATTTGATATTTCCTTTAAAATTCCAAGAAGATACGCCTCGCACTTGTTGCGGATGTGGGCGTGCATACTGTGCGACTGGTCTGCAAAGAAATAGTGAAGTTCTATTTTGTGAGCCGGTTCTTTAAATGGCAATTTCATAAACAAATCTTTTTTGAAAAGGGGCACGAATGTAATTTTTATAGGTAGAGTTTTTAGAGGAAGCCGGCTTCAGCGTTTGATGCAGACAACTATTCAGCCGCCCGATGGTAATTATACTGGATTGGCGCTGAACTATTTCGCAAAATAAAGTACGTTTGCGCCCGTCTTACACTCAGCGCTTTTTGTAATCCATGAACCGTACTTTTTTACTCAAATTTCCACTCCTTTTTACGCTTATTGTTTTCGTGGCTTTTGCCTATGGGCAAACCTCTGCAAAAGTTACCCGGTTTACCATTAGCGGATACATAAAAGAAGCTGCTAACAGCGAAACCATGATGGGCGCGGCAGTATATGCCGTAGAGTTGGGCAAAGGAGCTACTACCAACGAGTACGGCTTTTACTCCCTTACGCTACCTCAAGGCAAGTACACGCTCAAAATTTCTTACATCGGGTTTGCACCTATAGAAAAGAAGATTGATTTGAACGAAGATCTGCGGCTCAACTTTGAAATGGGAAACTCTGCTACCCAAATAGAAGAAATTGTAGTAACCGGTGAGCGCAAAGACCAAAATGTGGAGAGCAGCGATATGGGCAAGCAAAAACTTGGTGTTGAAGTTTCTAAAGCATTGCCTGCTTTGTTTGGTGAAATTGATATTTTAAAAACATTGCAACTATTGCCCGGCATTGCCAGTGCCGGAGAAGGAAATTCCGGTTTTTATGTGCGCGGTGGCGGGCCTGACCAAAACCTGGTTTTGTTAGATGATGCAGTAGTTTACAACACCGGACATTTGTTTGGGTTTTTTAGTGTGTTTAACAGCGATGCTGTAAAAAGCACCACGGTTGTAAAAGGAGGAATGCCCGCTAATTACGGAGGCCGTATTTCATCTGTAGTTGATGTGCAGATGAAAGAAGGCAACATGAAAAAATGGAGTGTTACGGGCGGTATTGGTCTTATTTCATCGCGATTGACTGTAGAAGGACCAATAAAGAAGGAGCGTTGCTCATTTATTATTAGTGCCCGCAGAACGTACATAGACTTACTACTGCGCCCCATTTTGCCAAGAATTGGCGATGGTGAGTTTGCGGGCAATGAATATTATTTCTACGACATCAATGCAAAAATCAATTACCGAATCAGTGATAAAGACCGTTTATACCTGAGTGGCTACTTTGGACGCGATGTATTTAACTTCCGCGATCCGGGAGGAAATTTTAAACTCAATTTTCCATGGGGTAATGCCACAGCTACTTTTCGGTGGAACCACTTGTTTAGCGATAAGCTGTTTATGAACACCATGCTCATTTACAACGATTTTGGGTTCAAAGCCAACACCAGTTTTCAGGATGTTACTTTTTCGCTCAACAGCAGTGTGCGCGAGGCCACTGCAAAAGTTGATTTTGATTATTCACCCGTGGCCGGACACATGATGCAGTTTGGCGGGCAGTATAATTTTCATGTGTTCACACCATACCAAGCTACCGGAAATTCAGGTGAAACCTCCTTTAAAACTACCAACCAAGACCGCAAATTTGCCCACGAAACATCGCTCTACATCTTAGATGATTTTGATGCTACCAAATGGCTGAAGATAAATGCCGGCTTGCGCGCATCGCTCTTCAATTTTGTAGGCCCATTCAGTAAAATCAAATTTCAAGATGGCATTGCGTTAGATACGCTCAACTACAAACCCGGTGAGAATATTGCTACCTATTGGGCATTAGAGCCGAGGTTGAGCATGCGCTTTAAAGTAAGTAAAACGAGCAGCATCAAAATGGGGGTTACTTACAACCAACAATACATTCACTTAGTATCCAGCAGCACTACTACACTACCGGTAGATTTGTGGGTGCCCAGCACCAAAACTGTTAAGCCACAAATTGGCTTGCAGGGAGCAGTGGGCTACTTCCAAAATTTTAAAGATGATATGATAGAAACTAGTGTAGAAGTGTACTACAAACAACTTTGGAATCAGATAGAATATGGCGAGAGCGCTGTTGGCAATATTACAGTAGATGTAGAAGACCTCTTTACTTTTGGAAAGGGATGGAGCTACGGGGCAGAGTTTTTTGTGAAGAAGGCCAAAGGGAAATGGACCGGTTGGATTGGCTACACTCTGGCTTGGACTTGGCGCAAATTCCCGGAGATAAATGACGGAGAAAAATTCTTAGCCAAGTTTGACCGCAGACACGACCTCAGCATTGTAAATATGTATGAGTTCAATAAGCACTGGAAAGTATCTGCCACATTTGTTTTTGCCAGCGGCCAGAGAACCACTTTGCCGGTTTCTTTTTTCTTGAACGAAGGGTCTCCGCATTTTGTATATGGCAAGCGCAACTGGTATCAGCTACCTGCTTATCACCGCTTAGATTTAGGTTTTGTATACACCATCATCCCCAAGCGTAAACTCAAAGTCAACTTTACATCAGACATTTCTTTTTCTATTTACAACGCTTACAATCGTATGAATCCGTATTTCCTTTACATATCTGATAAAGGTGGAATTGGTGGCACTAATGAAGAGGAAGGCAATAACAATGAGTTTCGTTTTCGCGCAAAGCAGGCGTCCCTTTTTCCGCTATTGCCAAGCATAACCTGGAATTTTAAATTTTAATAAAGTGAAGCGTCTAACATCAAGTATCAACTTTCAAGTGAGCACAGCAGGCAGATTGTTTTTTTATGTAGCGATGATTACGTTCGTAACATTGATTTTTGCGCTGCCTTCTTGCACCAAAGAAGTAGATATTGATATACCAGAAAGTGCAAAACAAATTGTAGTGGAGGGTAGTATAGAACTCAATACACCTCCGGTGATTTTGCTTACACAGAGCCAAAAGTTTTTTGATAACATCAACATCAATAACCTCGGAGCGTATTTTGTGCGCGGTGCGCAGGTAACAGTTAAGGCCAGCGATGGTACACAGGCCATTTTAAATGAATATTGTTTGCAAAACTTACCACTTAGCGACCAAGAAAAGCAAGTGGTGTTAACCGCCTTCGGATTTAGTTTAAACGATAGCACTCCAATTCCGGATATATGTTTTTACAGCGTGGCAGATATTGCCACTTATTTTTCCTCCGGTACTTGTAGTTTTATGGGAAAAGAAAAAACAAAATATGAGTTAGAAATTATCGCTCCGCCATTTACCACCGGAGAAGATTCTATTCGTGTAAGTTCTACCACCACTATTCCCGCTTCAGTTGGGTTAGATTCTTTAGGTACCAAGCTGCACCCCAACCCCGCCTACCTAGACAGCATGATGGCCGTTTATGCCTACTTTACGGTGCCCGATACATTTGGCAACGCCATTCGCTATTGGACCAAGCGAAACAGCCAACCTTTTTACAAGCCGGAAAGCGGTTCAGTGTATGATGATAAACTATTTGTAGGTCTGAGTGTGGGCTTGCCTTTAGACCGCGGTCGCCCTTCCGGAGAGGACTTTAACATCAATACCGGCCCCTATTTTTGGAAGGGAGATACAGTGACCGTAAAGTGGAGCAACATTGACAATGCTACGTATCAATTTTTTTATACCTTGGAGAATGATGGGGGCGATAGTCCGTTTTCATCGCCAATAAAGATAAAGTCTAATATCAAAAATGGCTTGGGTGTTTGGGCCGGATACGCCAGCAACTACTACACGATTATTGTTCCCAAGTAGCATGCTGTTCTACGGCACAAAACCTTTTCATGTAAATCTGTAATTCTTAAAAACTACAAACTGGAAATTAGATTGTCCAAGTAGTTAGCCCATACGAGGTAAAGTTATACCGCATTACCCGCCCACCCAGTTTATTGAGTGCTTCAATCACTTTAAACTTATGGATGTATGGGGCATAAAAAATCATAAAACCTCCACCACCGGCTCCGGATATTTTGCCTCCAGTAGCACCGGCTTTCAATGCAGCATTATAGATAGATTCAATTTGCGGGTTACTGATACCCTCGGCCATGGCTTTTTTGTGTTCCCAGCCGTAGTGCAGTATTTTGCCAATGCCATCCACATTGCCTTTCAGCAGGGCTTCCTTCATCATTACGCTCTGCTCTTTTAAACTGTGCATGGCATCAATGCTTTTGACGTTTTTCTTTTTTACGTTATCGCTTTGTTTTTTGATAATTTCTGAGCTGAGCCGTGAGGTTTCGGTAAAAAATAAAATCAAGTTATTTTCTAATTCGTGTATCCATTTATCTTTCACACGCAGCGGGTTCACAATTACTTTGTCATTGGCATAAAACTCCATGTAGTTAACGCCCCCAAATGTAGCTGCGTATTGGTCTTGCTTGCCACCGTGCATACTTAAATCTTCGCGTTCTATCTGATAGGCCAAATGAGCAATGTCATACTCGCCAAGGGGCAACTTAAGCCACTCAACAAAAGCCCCCACTATAGCTACCACTAAGGTGGAAGAAGAACCCAGCCCCGAGCCCGGAGGTGCATCTACATACGTACTTAACTCAAAAGCGAGTGGTTTTTTGACAAAGTCTTTAACAAGGCGATTGTAAACCCCTTTGGCCAAATCCAATTGACCATTGATTGGTAATTGTTTTTTAGATTCTAAAACTATTTCTTCATTTCTATCTATCGCTTTAATACGGATTTTAGTTCCGCTCAATGGCTTAATAGTAGCATACGCATACATGCCTATCGTAATATTTAATATGGCTCCGCCATACAAATCTGAGTAAGGAGAAACATCGGTGCCACCACCGGCTAATCCGAGGCGCAAGGGGGCTTTGCTGCGGTATATCATAGTGCGAAGTAAAAAATTAAACGAAGGTAATGAGGTTTACAAAGTTTGTCTAACTTTTTCAATCTGTTTAAGCATCTCTGCCCAAGCATATTTCCTCTTTTCAATACGGATGTTATCCCGCATTTTTAATTCCCGGTGGTTACTATAAAAATCTACCAGCGCATCTGCAATAGCACTAGGGTTTGGCTCTACCACATAACCTACTTTACCGTGGGGTACTATTTCGGGTAGGCCACCCACATTGGTTACCAGCATGGGTCGGTCAAAGTGATAGCAAATTTGTGTAACACCGCTTTGTGTGGCGTGTTTATATGGCTGTACTACCATGTCAGCCGCACAGAAGTAATTGCGCACTTCGTCATCTGGTATAAAATCGGTTTTTAATACCAGTTTGTCGCGAATGCCAAGTTCATTAATCAAATCTGCGTAGGGTTTGGCATCGGTATAAAATTCACCGGCTACAATCAGTTTTACATTGAGCTGGCGCACCCGTTCATCGGCCATTGCACGGAGAATCAAATCAAGCCCTTTGTAATCGCGGATAAATCCGAAAAACAAAAGGTATTCTTCATTAATAGCTAAACCCAATTTTTCATACGCATCGGGCTTTGGTATGGGCTCGCCAAAGTTGTCAAACAATGGGTGTGGCGAAAAAACACAGGGCTTTTTATCATCAAACTTCTTGAGGTCATGCAACACACTATCGCTCATGGCCACAAAACCATCTGCACTGTTTACAAAGTATTTGGCCAGCAGAGTATCTCCGGGGCGTTTTTCGTGTGGCACCACATTATCGAGTATGGAAATGACTTTTGTTTTGCCATTGCGTTTTACAATACGCGCAATGGTTCCTAAGCAAGGCGCCATAAACGGCAACCAAAATTTTACAATCAGCAAATCGGCATTGAGCGCGGCAATCTCTTTCCCCACTTTCCACCAATTGAACGGATTGATGGAGTTGACCTTTACATGGATGTACAAATCATCGGGCGCTGGCTGATTGCTGTACTGCGAGGTGCCGGGGAATAAAAACTCCGGATATTGCAAACTAAACGTATATATCTGTACACTGTGCCCTTGGCGAATGTACTCTCTGGCCAACCGCTCGTTGTACGATGCCAAACCACCACGCAGCGGATGTGCTGAACCCAAAATGATTACCTTCATACTGCAAGAATATTAAAAGCCGATGCAATTTTTTGAGAGAAACAAACAGATGATAAGTGCTTGGATGCGGATAGCATTTGCAGTTAACCTTGTTGCACTGGTGTTGGTGTTGTATATTCTGTTTTCTATGCTTTGGCGTGGCAATACCGCTGAAGATGACTTGGCTCGCGGTTTTTACAATTTAGCTATGTTGATGACCAGCATTGCCTCGGTATATCTGGCGGTGGGGTTATTGGTCAACCTCATTGTGCAGCGTAAAATTTGGATTCTTAGACCATTAGCCCAAGGTTTAATTTTTGTTGTTTATCTGCTAGTTTTCTTTTTTCCTGTAGGGTATTACATGATACGTTTTTTTGCAAGCGAACTGTAAGCTACAAAGCAACTACACCCTATTTGCTTACGTTTACACTCAAATGAATTTTATGAAACTTCTACTCAGCATACTTTATGTAGTTGTTGCAGCATTACTACTAATGAGCAGCACCTGCAATCAGCAACAATGCACCGAAAAGCAAAAGCCCAACTGCATGTGTACCATGCAATACGACCCGGTTTGTGGCTGCAATGGCAAAACTTACGGCAACGCCTGCGAGGCCGCATGTGCCTCAGTAAGTGTAGAATACAAGGGAGAGTGTAAGTAGCCATCACTTGCATAATACATCCCTGCAATTCAAAAAAAATAGCACTTTCGCGCCCCATGGCGTTTAGTCAAACACTTGTTCAAGAGTTGGCCAATCAACTCACCGGCACTAAGCAGGTGGTGATTGTTACTCACCCGCAGCCCGATGGCGATGCTTTGGGCTCCAGTTTGGGTTGGAAAAAATTTCTGGAGAAGAAGGGGCACCAAGTCAGTTTTATTTCTCCTACCGACTATACCAAAAACCTATCTTGGATACCCGGTACAGACACCACTATGGTGTATGATACAGACATGGGCAAAAAACTGTGCAATGCAAAATTAGATGCCGCAGACCTTATTTTTTGTTTAGACTTTAATAGTTTTTCACGGATAGAAGAATTAGGAGAAGCAGTAAAAAAAGCTACCGGCTACAAGGTAATGATAGACCACCACCAGCAGCCCGATTCTTTTGCCGATTTAATGTTTAGTGATACTTCCTACTGCGCCACCGCAGAAATGGTTTACGACATTGTAGCCGGACTTTCAGAAACAGACTTGATGGATGAGGAAATAGCGCTCTGTTTGTACGTTGGCTTAGCTACGGACAATGGTTTTTTTCAATTCAACAACGCTACTCCCAATGCTTTTCGGGTAGCTGCTGCTTTGGTACAAAAAGGAGTGAAGCCCGATTTTGTGAGTGAAAAAATCAATAACGTATTTCGGGAAACTCGCCTACGCTTTTTTGGATACTGCCTCCACGAGAAATTAAAACTTGTTAAAGGTGGAAAAGTGGCATATATGATGCTTACTAAAGAAGAGATCAAAAAATTTAATTTGCAAAGTGGCGATAGTGAAGGGTTGGTTAACTACCCATTTAAAATTGATGGAGTAATGGTGAGTGCTTATTTTAGCGAAGAGCCGGATAAAATAAAGGTGAGTTTCAGGTCGCGGGGTTCGGTGGATGTCAATACATTTGCCCGTACTTATTTTGAAGGTGGCGGCCACCGAAACGCAGCCGGAGGAAAAAGTTTGATTGGCGTAGAAAAAACAGAAAAGAAATTTTTAAAAGCGATAAACGATTTGAAAATCTGAGGATATGAGAGCGGGCAGAATAACTGAACCTTATTCGCTTGTACTCTCAGATTTCTTTAACTCAAAACCCACAACTAAATTCAAACCATAAACAGTAAACCAAACAAGTATGACAGCAACAAAAAACATTTTTTTCACCCTTTTGGCATTTGCAGCTATGCTTAGCTCTTGCAACGCCAAACCAAACCCCACCGAACAACCAGCCGTGACCGAACAACCAGCCACCGAACCCGTAGCCACCCCTACCGATTGGAAAAATGAACCGGGACTTTACGCAGAATTCAATACCACAAAAGGGATTATTGTATGCAAATTAGAATACCAGAAAGTACCTATGACCGTGGGAAACTTTGTGGCACTTTGCGAAGGCAAACAAGCCGACTGTGGCCGCCCAACCGGACAGCCGTTTTATGATGGTATTGCTTTTCACCGTGTTATCCCAAACTTTATGATACAAGGTGGCGATGCAGCCGGTAATGGTACCGGAGCTTTAACCAAGTACCAGTTTCCCGATGAGTTTGACCCCACTTTACGCCACAATGGCCCGGGAGTTCTTTCAATGGCCAATGCCGGAGCAGGAACCAACCAAACACAATTTTTTATTACGCATGTAGCCACTAACTGGTTAGACGATAAACACTCTGTATTTGGTCGTGTAGTGCAAGGTCAAGATGTAGTCAATGCGATTGCCCAAGGTGATGTAATGAATACTGTTCGTATTATACGTGTGGGCAAAGACGCTGAAAAGTTTGATGGCATTGCCACTTACAAAGCCAAGAAAGCAGAAATGGAGGTGAAAGTACGTGGTGAGCAAGCGGCTATTACCAAAACTGCTGCAGAGATTGTAAAAGAAAAATATCCAAACGCTAAGAAAACAGCCAGTGGTTTGTATTATGTAATTGAGAAAGAAGGTACCGGCCCCAAAGCAGAAAACGGCAAACAAGTAAAGGTACATTACACCGGCATGTTGGCTAACGGTAAAAAGTTTGATTCTTCTTACGACCGTAACCAGCCATTGCCATTTACATTAGGTATTGGCCAAGTAATAAAAGGTTGGGATGAGGGTATTGGACTAATGAAGGTAGGTTCTAAGTATAAATTGATTATTCCATCTGAATTGGGCTATGGCGCCAATGGTGCTGGGGGTGTTATTCCTCCTAATGCCACGCTGATTTTTGATACTGAGTTGATGAGTGTAGAATGATCCGTTCGTATAAATTTTTAGAGAGCCGCATCCATTTTGGTTGCGGCTTTTTTGTTTACAGCACCTCGGCTACAATAAACACACTGCCGGCCACTAACACCAAGTCGTTTGGGGAAGCATTTTCAATTGCTGCCCTGTAGGCGGTTTTTACACTTTTGAAATTTTGACCATTTAATTGGTAGCCGTTAGCCATTTTTTGCAAATCGTTAGCCGGTAAAGCTCTGGGTATTTTGGCCTTACAGAAATAATACAAAGCGGTTTTAGGAAGTAATTTTAAAATAGGGCTAATGTCTTTATCGGCTACCGTGCCATATACCCAGTGTAATTTGTTATGCTTTATTTTTTTGAGTTGTTCCACTACTTGTTTTATGCCGGCTTCATTGTGTGCGCTGTCATAAATAACGAGCGGTTTTTTGTTCATCACCATCCAGCGACCCATCATTTTTGTATTAGCCGATACATGGGCAAAACCATGCTTAATGTTTTTTGATGAAATGGGAGTTCCATTTTTTTGCAGTTGATGAATGGCCACAAGTGCTGTGCGTAGATTCTTTGCTTGGTAATCGCCTTCCAAATCGCACTTGGGTAAAGTGAGGTTTTGTACTTTGTCGGCAAATACAATTGGCGAGCTTAGTTTGTTAGCAGTGGTTGTAAAAACAGATTTTGTTTCTGCATGAGTTTCCCCAATAACAACAGGAGTTTTTGGTTTGATGATACCCGCTTTTTCGCCAGCAATTTTTTCTAAAGTATCACCCAAAAACTGTTGGTGGTCAAAGCTGATGTTTGTAATGACAGACAATATGGGTTGGATGATGTTAGTAGAATCCAGCCGCCCGCCCATTCCGGTTTCTATCACGGCAAAGTCCACCTTTTTTTCTTTGAAATACTGAAAGCACATGGCTGTGCTGATTTCAAAAAATGAAGCATTAATTTTACTGAACTTACTTTTATTGTCTTTCACAAAATCGGCCACAAATTTTTTACTGATGTATTGGCCGTTTACCTTGATTCGCTCTCTATAATCTTTGTAATGTGGCGAAACAAATACGCCTACCGTGTATCCGGCTGCTTGTAATACAGATGCAATCATGTGCGTTACCGATCCTTTGCCGTTTGTTCCCGCCACATGTATGCACTTCAGTTGCTGCTGCGGATTATTAAGCAACCGGCAGAGAGCCGTAATGTTGGTGAGGTCTGCGCGGTAGGCGGCAGCACCCACCCGCTGAAACATGGGTAATTGTTGCAATAAGTAATCTCTTGCTTCGCTGTAGGTCATGGGTAACAAACTTTATGATAAGTCGATGCAAAAAAATAATTTCTTTGATGGTCATTACTCTGGTATGCGATATTTATTCGTTTTTCTTTTGGTGTCGATGTACAATGGGCTTTCTGCACAGTGCATTGCTCCGTTTCAAGACTTCAACAACTTTGTGTATGTTTTTGATGCCGGCCAAAGTAACTTGATAGAAAACCTCCCCTTGCGTTCTTACAAAGTAGGCCGAGCAAATATATTTGCATACATCGCCACTAACAACCGGTTAAAGGTTTATTACAGAGGGAAAACTTATACGGTAAACGATAATGCGGCTAACTATTACATGACAGACAACTTCTTTTTGTACCAAAATTTCAATCAAATTAAGGTCTTGTTTGACAACGAGTTTAAAACTATTGAAACCTTCTACCGCCCCGGAGTAGATTCGTTGTACTATGGCGATAGCATTATTGCATGGACAAACACCCTAGGAGAGTTTAATGTGTTTTACAATGGGCAAACACAAATTGTAGAGCGCAATGAGGTAAGCCGTGTAAAAATTCAGGATAATGTGATGACTTGGATAGACCTGAGCGGAAATTTTAAAGTGTTTTATAGAGGTGAAGCCCGTACTATTGAAACGTATGAACCCGCAAACTTTGAGCCCAACCGCGACTTTATTGCTTATACAGATTACTACTCCAACTTCAAATATTTTTACAAAGGAGAATTGTTTGAAACTCAACAACCCGTGGTTAATGAATATTGGACCGGTGAAGGTTTTATGGCCTATATAACTTTACAAAAGCAATTAGCTGTATATTACAAAAATGAGGTAACTGTACTTATGCAAGACCGGCCACAGAAATTGATAGTGAAAGAAAATTTGATTGCTTACACCGATGCCGGTAAAAACTTTTGGTGCTGGTACAAAGGCAAAAAGTATTGGTTAGAGCGCTACATACCGCTGAGCTTTGAGGTAGATAACGACATAATTGTTTATCAGGATTTAGATGGTCGGCTCAAAGGTTTTTACTATGGCGAGCAAGTAGAAATAAGTGATCAAATTGTGAAGAAGTACAACCTATACAACGAAGCTGTAACCTACTCCATTCAACCCTTTGAAACGAAAGTGTGGTGCAATAAAAAAACCTTTACGTTCAACTAATCACTTGCGCGGCTCCCACTTCACTTCTTCCGCTCCCAAATCTTGAGCCATTTTGCGTGAGAGAGTAAACAGATAATCAGATAAGCGGTTAAGATATTTTACGATAAGCGGATGAAGTGGCTCTGTGTGATGAAGTGCCACTGCCAACCGCTCCGCTCTGCGGCATACGGTGCGTGATACATGGCAATACGATACGTACAAATGACCTCCGGGGAGCACAAAACTTCTAAGCGGCTCAAGTTTTTCATCGTATTTATCAATGGCATTTTCTAGTGCTACAATATCAGACTCGTGCAAATCGGGCACTTTAAGTTTTTCGTTTTCTGGGTCGGCAGCTAAAGTGGCTCCGAGAGTAAACAGTCTATCCTGAATTTCTTTGAGCAGATTTTTTGTTTCCGTTTCAGCTTGTATATCGCGCAGTAATCCTATCCAACTGTTTAGTTCGTCCACTGTACCATAGGCCTCAATACGCAACTCGCTTTTAGATACTCTGCGGCCACCAAAGAGCGATGTTTCGCCAATGTCTCCTGTTTTGGTATATATTTTCATTGGTAGAGGTGTTAGGCAAGGGCCATTTTTGTAGGAATATTCGGAACATCCGTTTCTACCAGACCATCGCGCAAGCGAACTATGCGTTTGGCATGTTTAGCGATATCTTCTTCGTGTGTTACCAAAATCACGGTGTTTCCTTTTGAATTTATTTCCTCAAAAATGTTCATGATTTCGTAACTCGTTTTGGTGTCTAAGTTTCCGGTGGGCTCATCGGCCAAAATAATAGAGGGGTTGTTGACCAGTGCCCGAGCTATGGCCACGCGCTGTCTCTGCCCGCCCGATAGCTCATTTGGTTTATGGTGCATACGGTCTTTTAGGCCTACCATATCCATTACTTGCTCGGCTCTTGCAGTACGGTCTTGTTTGTTTAATCCGGCATATACCATGGGCAGGGCTACGTTTTCTAAGGCAGATAAACGCGGCAAAAGGTTAAAAGTTTGAAACACAAACCCTATTTCCTTGTTACGGACATGCGCCAGTTCATCATCGGTCATCCGGCTTACATTGGTGCCATTGAGCACATACTCTCCCCCGGTGGGGGAATCTAAACAGCCCAAAATATTCATGAGTGTGGACTTACCGGAGCCCGATGGCCCCATCAGCGCTACGTATTCGTTTTTATTTATGTTGATAGAAACATCTTTGAGTGCAAAAATCTTTTCGCGCCCCATGATGTACTCCTTACTGATGTTTTTGATAGAGATGATAGACATTTTTTAAAATTTATGCGGCAGTGCGGATGTGTTAACGATTTGCTGTGTTGATGTTCGTACATCCCACAGTTATAGATTACTTCTTGATTACCTTTGGTACCTTAAAGTAATCGGAATCTTTTTGTGGGGCGTTAAGTAGCGCATCTTGTTTAGAAACCATTCCTTCGGCCACATCTTTGCGCAGCACATTCTTTTCTTCGGTCATGTAAATGAGTGGGTCAACACCATCCACATTCAATTCTTTCAATTTTTCTACCAAATCAAAAATTCCTTGAAGGTCTTTTTTTATGCGTTCGGTTTCGGTGGCATTAAATTCTAACTTGCTTAACTCGGCTAATTTGGTTACTAATTCGTTATCAATCTTCATACGCTATGCGTTTTCAATTCGGCAAATGTTTACTTTGTTCGCGCAAATTTAAAAATATAGTGTAGTGGCATCAGATAACAAAGTGATAACCGTAAGCGGGGTTCGCCCCACCGGCAGGCAGCATTTGGGCAATTATTTTGGGGCTGTCAAAAATTTTGTGGGGATGCAAGATTCCTACACCGGTTATTTTTTTGTGGCCGATTACCACTCGTTAACCACGCACCCAAACGCGGCAGATTTGCGGGAGAAATCAAAAAACATAGCCCTCATTTATCTGGCGTGCGGGTTAGATCCTGATAAATGTGCGCTTTATTTACAGAGCGATGTACAACAGATACCGGAGTTGTACCTCATCTTTAACATGCACGCATACCTGGGCGAACTGGAGCGGGAGGCCACTTTTAAAGAGAAAGTACGCTCGCAGCCCAACAATGTAAATGCCGGATTGCTCACTTATCCGGTGTTGATGACGGTGGATATCATCATTCACAAAGCGCACAAAGTGCCTGTTGGTAAAGACCAACAGCAGCACGTAGAAATGAGCCGCGATTTTGTGCGCAGGTTCAATAATTTTTATGGGGTAAATTATTTTCCGGAGCCGGTGCCATTTAGTTTTTCGGATACGCTGATGAACATACCCAGTTTAGATGGCGAGGGAAAAATGAGCAAATCGAAACCCGAGTACACCTGCATTTATTTAGAAGATACTCCAGACCAGATACGTAAAAAAATTATGCGTATGCCCAGCGATAGCGGCCCAACAGAACCCAATTCAGCTAAACCGCCCTTTATTCAAAATATTTTTGACCTGATGGCATTGGTGAGCAGCACCGAAACTATTCAGCACTTTAATGACCAGTATAACCAGTGCAACATTCGCTATGGAGATTTAAAAAAACAGTTAGCCGAAGATATGGTCGCTTACCTTTCTCCCATTCGCCAAAAAATTGAAGAGTTGAGTGCCAATGAGAGCAAAGTTTACGAGATATTGGGTGATGGCGCTAGTAAGGCCCGCGCAAGTGCGGCACAAACTTTGCGTGATGTGCGCGAAATAATCGGCTTCAAAAATTTTTGACAGACAAACAATATTCTATTTTCACCCTGCACATAAACGCCATACACACTAACAGCGTTTGGCACAAAAGGAAAACCAACACCAATGGCGAAGAAGAAAGCAAAGCCGCAAAAGAAGGCGGCCCAAAAGTCAGCCCCTAAAAAATCGGCTGCCAAGAAAACCCCAGCAAAGAAAACCCCTATAAAGAAACCAGCGGGCTCAAAACCCGCACCGGCCAAGAAGCAAGCAAAACCCGAAAAGCAAAAAGCAGTAACTGTTACAGCTTCAAGCAGCAAGCCCAAAAAGCCCATCAAGCACATAGCCATTGCCGGAAATATAGGAGCTGGCAAAACCACACTAACTAAAATTTTGTCTAAGCACTTTGGCTGGATACCACATTTTGAGGACGTGGAAAACAACCCGTATCTCAATGATTTTTATGAGGATATGCCGCGCTGGAGCTTTAACCTTCAGGTGTTTTTTCTCAACTCAAGGTTCAGACAGATTGTAGAGATTTTAAAAGGCACTGAAGTGGTTATTCAAGATCGTACTATACATGAAGATGCCATGATTTTTGCCCCCAACCTTCACGGTATGGGCTTGATGAGTACACGCGATTTTGACAACTACACCAAGTTGTACGAAACCGTTTCATCACTTATTCGTCCGCCTGATTTATTGATTTACCTCAAAGCATCTGTACCCACACTGGTTAACCAGATTCAAAAACGCGGCCGCGATTATGAAGACAACCTGCGCTTAGATTATTTGCGCAGACTAAATGAGTACTACGAAAAGTGGATAGGCAATTACAAAGAAGGCCGCTTGTTGGTAATTGATATTGACCAATGCAATTTTGCGGAAGAAGATGAGGCAAAGGCAGAAGTTATCAATAAAGTTAACGCAGAATTGTTCGGCCTGTTTTAAAAAATTTGCCACTGCTGCAATATTTGCATTCAATATTCATTATTTAATTATCAATTTTTGTTTTGAATGCCCGCTCCATTGCCCGAACGTTTGCGACCCCAGAAAATCAGCGATTTTGTAGGGCAGCAGCACTTGTTAGCAGAAGGGAAAGTACTTCGCCAACTTTTGCAAAAAGGCACTATACCGAGTATTATTTTTTGGGGGCCACCGGGTGTTGGTAAAACTTCTTTAGCACAATTTATTGCCACACAAGTTAAGTTACCCTTTTACCAACTTAGCGCCATTGATAGCGGAGTAAAAGAGCTTCGCAAAGTAATAGATGAAGCAGCGCAAAGCGGCAAAGCCATATTGTTTATTGATGAAATACACCGGTTCAATAAAGCGCAGCAAGATGCACTCTTGGGCGCTGTAGAAAGAGGTATCATAATATTAATTGGAGCAACTACCGAAAACCCATCTTTTGAGGTAATTTCTGCGCTACTCTCGCGCTGTCAGGTATATGTGTTGCAACATTTAGAACGAACCGATTTGGAACAATTGCTTCAACGCGCTTTACAAGAAGATGAATGGCTAAAAACTTCAGGCGTTTCTATTACAGAAACAGAAGCTCTGTTGCTTTATAGCGGAGGCGATGCTCGTAAGCTACTCAATGTACTGGAACTGGCGGTAAGTGCGGTTACAGGCAAAGGCACAAAAGAAATCACCAATCAGTTGGTGGAAGAAGTGGTGCAACAAAAAATGGCGATTTATGACAAAAGTGGTGAACAACATTATGACATCATTTCGGCCTTCATCAAAAGCATACGCGGCAGCGACCCAAATGCTGCACTTTATTATTTAGCCCGAATGATTGAAGGCGGAGAAGACCCCAAATTCATTGCTCGCAGAATGTTGATTTTAGCCAGTGAAGATATAGGTAATGCTAACCCTAATGCGCTGCTGTTGGCCACTTCGTGTTTTCAGGCGGTTACCATGATTGGCTACCCCGAGTGTAGAATCATATTATCGCAAACTGTCATTTATTTAGCTACATCGCCCAAGAGCAACAGCGCCTATGCCGCCATTGACGCGGCACTGGCATTGGTTAGAAAAACCGGTGACTTGCCAGTGCCATTACCCATACGCAATGCCCCAACCCGATTAATGAAAGATTTGAACTATGGTAAAAGTTACCAGTACGCTCACGCATACGATGGCAATTTTGCTGACATGGAATTTTTGCCCGAAAAAATTATCGGCTCTAAGTTATATGACCCTGGGAACAATGCACGTGAACAAGAAACCCGTAATTATTTGAGAAAATGCTGGAAGGAGAAGTATGGATATTAAACGGCTAAAATCTTTTTTGTTCATTCTTTTATTTGTTGGGATTTGCCCGATGGTGATTGCTCAAGAAAAAAAAGAAGTAGAGATTATTAATGCCGATTACCTTAAGTATCAAGAAACAGACGGCAAAAAACTAACTAAACTGATTGGCGATGTACAACTGCGACAAGAAGATGTGTACATGTGGTGCGATAGTGCATTACTTAACAAAGAAACTAACTCTGTAGATGCATACGGCCATGTGCAAATACAGCAAGATACTATTCGGGCATACAGCAATACGCTGCATTATGAAGGGAATAAAAAATTTGCGGTGCTACGCGGAAACGCAATTCTCACCGATTCTAAAATGAAACTTTTTACAGAGGAGCTTTTCTATAACATCAGTTCTAAAACCGCATACTATTTAACTACCGGAAAAGTATATCGCGATAGCAGCATCATCGTCAGTAAAAAAGGGTACTACTATAGCAGTAGCAAAGAAGTTTTTTTTAAAGACAGTGTACGGATTACCGACCCTAACTATCAGTTGAATAGCGATACTCTCCGCTACCATACCGAAACCAAGGTTTCTACATTCTACGGTAACACAGAAATTTTTAATAAAAACAGCCGTATTGTGTGTAACAATGGTTGGTACGATAGCCAGCGCGATGTATCTGCTTTTGGCAAGAATACAGTAATAGTTAATCCACCACAACTAATATATGCGGATAGTTTATATTATGATAGGGCCAAGGGCTTTGGCAAGGCGTATGACAAATTCAGGTGGGTAGATAGCACTATGGATGTGGAACTTTTTGGCCGCTATGGAGAGTATGAAGACGAGCGGCAGTACATTATGGCCACCAAGCAGCCATTAATGATTTACAAAATGGCTAACGATTCTTTGTTTTTGACTGCAGATACACTCAAGTCGCAAACAAAATCAGCCACCGATACTATTCGTAACTTTTTTGCCTACCACAAAGTGCGTTTGTTTATGAATGATATGCAAGGAGTATGTGATTCGCTGTTTTATTCTTTTGAAGACTCTACTTTCCGGATGTTTTACAACCCTGTGCTGTGGAGTGATGATACTCAACTGAGTGGTGATACCATTTACTTGCGCACCAAAGAAAAAAAGGCCGAGAGCATGACTATCTACAATGCCGGATTTATTGTTACTCCGGCCGGTAAAAAGTATTTTGATCAGATAAAGGGCATCAACATATTTGGATATTTTACCAACAATGAGCTTTCTAAAGTAGAGGTGCGTGGCAATGCAGAAAGTATTTACTATGGTAAAGACGATAAGAACAAATACATTGGCAACAATAAGGCACAGAGTACAGACATAGACTTGTATTTTTCAGAGAAAAAAATCTCTCGCATTGTGTTTATCCGTAAACCCGAAGCGGTTTTTACCCCTATAAAATTGCTTACCGATGAGCAGATGAAACTCAAAGATTTTAAATGGATACCCGATCGTAAGCCCAAAAATCGTGAAGAATTTATTGACCTGTTACGCTAAATCTTCCTCTTAAAAGTGTAGGTTTGAACACGCATGTCGCTTTTTACTATACCTAACATTAAATTATCCGGAATTGCAGCAGCAGTACCCACTGCCGTTCAAGATAATTTGCAATGCAATTTACTTTCTGAGCGAGAGCGCGAAATGTTTGTAAAAACTGTAGGCATACGTTACCGGAGGGTGGCCCCAAAAGGTATAACCGCTGCTGATTTATGTTTTGCGGCAGCCCAAAAATTACTTAACCATTTGCAATGGAATGCTGCGGATATTTCAGCTTTAGTAATGGTTACACAAACCCCCGATTATGTGATACCCAATACGGCATCTATCTTACAGCATCGTTTGGGTTTAGGCAAAAACTGTTTGGCCTTTGATGTAAATTTAGGATGTTCCGGTTATGTATATGGGTTAAGTATAATAGGTAGTATGTTGCAGAATATGCCGGGTGCTAAAGCGCTGCTACTGGTTGGTGATGTAAGTACCCACGTAATTTCAGATAAAGACAAAAGCACCTGGCCGTTATTCAGCGATGCCGGTTCTGCATCTGCGCTGGAGTATTCTTTGAACAACGACATGCACTTTCATTTGCAGAATGACGGCAGCGAGTTTGACGATATAATTGTGCCCGATGGAGGTTTTAGAAATCCGATAAATAAACAATCGTTTACAGTAAACGAGTTTGAACCGGGTATATGCCGTAGTAATGCCGATATGAAATTAGATGGCTTGAAAATTTTCAATTTTGCGCTGCGCGAAGTTGCGCCTAATATTCAAGCGCTTTTTAATGCTCACCAAAAAACAGTTGATGATGTTGAGTACGCTGTTTTCCATCAGGCAAATTTGCTGATGCTAGAGAGTGTGCGCAAAAAACTGAACGCTCCCAAAGAAAAGGTGCCATACAGTTTGCACGATTTTGGTAACACTAGTTCGGCAACAATTCCTGTTACCATGGTTACACAATTACGAAATCAATTGCAAAGTCAATCGCTTAATTTGCTATTATCGGGGTTTGGTGTAGGGCTAAGTTGGGGTAGTGTATTATTGAAAACAGAAAATATTATTTGCTCAGAGTTAATTGAAGTAAGTTAATGCAAGCGCCAGAGTTTAGTGTTGTGATACCGGTGTATAATAGTGCAAAAACATTGCGTGAGTTATGCGAACGTGTGAGTAAAGCATTTGTAGATTTAAACATGAGTTTTGAGTTGGTATTAGTCAACGATTTTAGCACCGATAGCAGTTGGCAAGTGATTAAAGAACTGAAAGAACAGTTTGCGGAGAAAATGACGGCCATACATCTGCGCAAAAACTTTGGGCAGCATAAAGCGCTGCTTTGCGGCTTTCAGTATGCACAGGGCAAATATGTAGTAACCATTGATGATGATTTGCAGTTCTATCCTGAAGATATTCACTTACTAATCAATCGCATTGAAGAGACACAGGCAGATATGGTGTATGGCGTATATGAAGGCGAGCGGCAGCACAACAATTTCCGTAAATGGGGTAGCAATTTTGTGGCCTATATTTTTGAAAAATTTGGCAACACGGTGGGTCAGGGGAGTAGTTTCAAAATTATTCGCCAAACGGTGATAGAAAAAGTAAAACATTACAACCATTCCTTCACTTTTATTGACGAAATACTCTCGTGGCACACTACCAAAATTGAATGGCAACAGGTGCGCCATGCTCCACGCAGAGAAGGCACCTCGGGCTATAGCCTTCCCAAGCTAGTGCTCCTCTCTTTAAATCTCATTTTTTCATATACCACTGTACCCCTTCGTTTTATGACTTGGTTCGGTTTTTTCTCTTTTTGGATTTGCCTCTTATTTATATGCTATTTTATTTACATGAAGATAGTGTACGATGCATTTATCGGATTCACTGCGCTTATCGTTTCTATTTTTATGTCCACCGGGCTCATCTTGTTTTCGCTGGGTATTATAGGCGAGTACCTTAACCGCCTGTTTGCTTTGCAGCATCGTAAGCCACCTTACCTTATACAAGAAGTATTGAAGTAGTAGCATTTTATGAAAATCTCCCGCTACGGCATAACGTTAGAACTGCTTACCGCACAGCATACAGAGATGGTGCGCCATTGGCGTAACGATAAAAAAATTGCTAAGCACATGTTTTACAAGGGTGAGATTACCACCGCAATGCAGCAAGAGTGGTTTACCTCAGTAAATAACGAACAGAATTATTTTTTTCTTATTCAGTACAATGGCAACTACGTAGGGCTTATCAATATGTCGTCTATTGACTGGGAAAGCCAAACAGCTTATAGCGGATTATTTATCTATGATGATGCTTATTTGGGCACAGACATACCGGTTAGCGCATCGCTAGCCATGTTAGATGTGTTTTTTCTTTTGCTCAACATTCAAACTGTTTTTGCCAAAGTAAAGGGCGATAATGCCGTAGCGCATCAGTACAACACAATGTTGGGTTTTAGCCAAACAAAAAAAATTGAGTTGGGTTTGGGCCACGAGTATTTACTCAACAAAGAGGTGTATCTACTCAAAGCAAAAAAACTGCGAAATGCGGCCATTCGCCTAAAGGGCAATCAAACCAAAATTGAGATAATGCAAGAGGGTTCACGTGATAAATTCATTAACAATAAGTTGCAGAGAATGCGCACAGAAACGTTTGCTACATTAGGTGTTGAGTTGTTGCCACAAACTCGCTGATATCGTTTTTTTTAATCAGCAAATTTTCCTTGCCAGCGAAATTTCGCTATTTCATTTTTCTTTAGATATTTGCGCGAAATTTCTGCAATGGCATTAGCTGCAATCAATGGTTTAGAGATTTTAGCTCCGGTACCGGAGCAGTTTGCCGAAATACTTACTCCCGAGGCCCTAGAGTTTGTAGTCAAACTCCAGCGTACGTTCAATAAAAGAAGACTAGAACTGTTGGCAGCCCGTGTGGAGCGCCAGAAAGCTATTGATGGAGGAAAACTACCCGACTTTTTACCGGAAACCAAAGCCATTCGTGAAAGCGATTGGGTAGCAGCGCCCATACCTGCCGATATTCAGGACAGGAGAGTAGAAATTACAGGCCCCGTTGACCGCAAGATGATAATCAATGCGTTGAATAGTGGCGCTAAGGTTTTTATGGCCGATTTTGAAGATTCAAACTCGCCATTTTGGAACAACAATATAGACGGGCAACTCAACCTGCGCGATGCTATCCGCAAAACTATTTCTTTTAAAAACGAAGCAGGTAAAGAATATAAGCTGAGCGAAAAAACTGCCGTACTGATGGTGCGCCCACGCGGCTGGCATTTGCCCGAAAAGCATGTGAAAATAGATGGAGAAGTAATGAGCGGCTCACTGTTTGATTTTGGTTTGTTCTTTTTTCATAATGCAAAACAACTTATTGCAAACGGCACCGGGCCATACTTTTATTTACCAAAAATGGAAAGCTATTTAGAGGCCCGTTTGTGGAACGATGTGTTTGTGCTGGCGCAAAATGAACTTGGTATTCCACAAGGCACTATTAAAGCTACTGTACTGATAGAAACCATCACTGCAACTTTTGAGTTGCACGAAATTATTTACGAACTGCGCGAGCACATGGCAGGTCTCAACTGCGGGCGTTGGGATTACATTTTCTCTTATATTAAAAAGCTACGTAATGTAGAGGGGTACATACTGCCCGACCGCATTCAGGTTTCTATGGCCGTGCCTTTTATGGCGGCTTACAGCAAGTTGGTGATACAAACCTGCCACAAGCGGAATGTACACGCTATGGGCGGTATGAGTGCCTTTATTCCAATTAAGAATAACGAAGCCGCAAACACTGCTGCAATAGATAAAGTGAAGCAAGATAAAATTCGCGAAGCTATCAACGGGCATGACGGCACATGGGTAGCTCACCCGGGCTTGGTGGGTGTAGCCATGGATGTTTTCAATGAGAATATGAAAACGCCCAACAATTACCATATTACTCGTGAGGGAGAAGTTTATACGCAAAAAGATTTACTTACTCCCTGCGAAGGAACCATTACCGAAAACGGTTTACGCATGAACATCAATGTAGGTATTCTTTACATTGAAAGTTGGTTACGCGGTGTGGGTGCAGCGGCTCTGCACAACTTAATGGAAGATGCCGCCACAGCCGAAATATCGCGCACACAGGTTTGGCAATGGATTAAAAACGGCAGCAAACTAGATGATGGCAGAATGGTTACTTATGAACTATTCAAAGAAATTCTTCCATCAGAATTAGAGAATGTAAAAGCGTATGTAGGTGAAACTGCCTACAACACCGCAACTATGAAACGCGCCATTGAAATTTTTGATGAACTGGTGCAGCAGGGCGATTACAAAGAGTTTTTGACCCTGCCAGCTTACGAAGAAATTGATTAATCTGGATAGCTGCGTACACCCAATGTCAACTCAAGTATATTTTCCAAATCTTACAGGCCTTCGTTTTTTTGCTGCGCTTAGTGTGATAGTGTATCACTACTATGGAGACTCGGTGATAAACGGCCATTTGGGAGTAATCTTGTTTTTTTGTCTAAGTGGTTTTTTAATTACTTCCCTTTTGTTTAAGGAAGTGGAGCAAACAGGTAAGGTAGCCATTGGTTATTTTCTCATGCGAAGGGTTTTGAGGATTTGGCCACTATACTACCTCGTTACCATCATCGGATTTCTACTATACTATTTCAATGTACATCCTAGTGGTGTAGTTGATCCGGTGAAAACAGGTTTGTTTAACTTGTTTTTTCTTTCCAATGCCTTGTTTGTTATGCGTGAAGCGTACCCCGGTGCGGGTATTCTTTGGTCAGTGGGATCTGAGGAGCAGTTTTACCTGATATGGCCATTTTTGATAGCATTTTTCAGAAAGTACTTTGTGTTGATTTGCTTACTTATAATCACTGTTTTTGTTGTAGTACCCAATCTGCTTGACTACATAAACACTCACTATCACAACGGTAAAAACAGTGCTGCAGAGTTTACTTCAAAGCTATTGCTTCGTATAGCATTCAACAGTATGGCTACTGGTGCTTTCGCAGCGTGGATATACTTGCACTTTCCTAAACTTTTAACGGTGTTTTTTTCTGTGCCGTTTCAAATATTTCTGTACATAGCAACAATAGCACTCTGGATAAGCAATATTCATGTCAAGTATGTAAACGATCAGCTTTTTGCTACTCTTTTTACATTAATCATAATCAATCTGGCTTGTAACAGCCGGACAATCGTCTGCTTAGAATTGAGTTGGTTGAAATTTCTCGGCAAGATTTCTTACGGCTTATACGTGTACCATTTAGCAATAGCCATTTTGCTAAAAAAGGCCTACCTTCATTATCTGCCGCACCACTACTCCACACATTTGTTTTTTATAGTTGGGCTAATGTTAACCATTCTCGTATCAGCCGTATCATATGAGTATTTTGAAAAATATTTTTTGAAAATTAAAGATCTGAGTTTTTCTATTGTAAAGTCAAGAGTCAACTAAAACAACACAATAAATGGCAACTAAACAGCAACGCGCAGAAGCGCTAAAAAAGTACTGGCAAACTGATGCAAGATGGAAAGGTGTAACCCGCCCTTACACAGCAGAAGAAGTAATTAACATTGCCGGTTCTGTTCAAATTGAATATTCATTGGCTCGCAACGGTGCCGAAAAACTATGGAACCGTCTACACACCGATAGCTGGGTAGCCGGTTTGGGTGCCCTCACCGGTAACCAGGCAGTACAAGAAGTTGCAGCCGGTATGAAGGCCATCTATCTATCTGGATGGCAGGTAGCAGCCGATGCTAACCTTGGCAGCGAAATGTATCCTGACCAGTCACTGTATCCGGCTAACTCAGTTCCTGCTGTGGTTAAGCGCATTAACAATGCTTTAATGCGCAGAGACCAAATTGAATATATGGAAGGCGAGCCACAGCGCGACTGGATGGTGCCGATTGTAGCCGATGCCGAAGCAGGTTTTGGCGGCAACCTGAACGCTTTTGAATTAATGAAAGGCATGATTGAAGCAGGTGCTGCGGGTGTGCATTGGGAAGACCAATTGGCTTCTGCCAAAAAATGCGGACACTTAGGTGGAAAGGTGCTTGTACCTACGCAGGAAGCTATCAACAAATTAGTTGCTGCGCGTTTAGCTGCCGATGTATGCAATGTGCCTACTTTGGTAATTGCCCGTACAGATGCCGAAGCAGCAAACTTGATAACTACTGATGTGGACCCTCGCGATACCCGTTTCCTAACAGGTAAGCGTGCTCCGGAAGGTTATTTCTATGTAAAAAATGGTTTAGAGCAAGGTATTGACCGTGGTCTTTCTTACGCCCCGTATGCCGATTTAATTTGGATGGAAACCGGAAACCCGGATTTAGGATTGGCGCGTGAATTTGCACAAGGCATTCACGCCAAATACCCGGGCAAAATGTTGGCTTACAACTGTTCGCCATCTTTTAACTGGGCCAAGTTTATGGACGAAAAACAAATGCTCACTTTCCGTGAAGATATTGCGGCAATGGGCTACAAGTTCCAGTTTATTACACTGGCCGGGTTCCATGCACTCAACTCATCTATGTTTGAACTTTCTAAAAACTATGTAGAGCGCGGTATGGCCGGTTTTAGCGAAATGCAACAGCGCGAATTTGCTATGGAAAAAGATGGATTTAAAGCCATTAAACACCAGGCATTTGTGGGTACCGGTTATTTTGATGCCGTACAAAACGTGGTGCAACAAGGGCAAAGCTCTACTACTGCCTTAGCCGGTTCTACAGAAGCGGAGCAGTTTCACTAAAATATTTTCATAAACAAACCGTCATTTATCTATGATTTTTGGTTAGCAGTAAATGATGAGAACCTCCCGCCTCAAAAACGGGAGGTTTTTTATTTTTCAACTTTTACCAGTATGAGCTACATATTAACTATAGACCTCGGCACCTCAGGCCCCAAAGTAAGTTTGTTTGATACTCAAGCCCGCTGCGTGGGTTACGAGTTTGAAGAAGTTCCCCTGCTACTTACCGATGGCGGTGGTGCAGAGCAGCGCCCAACAGATTGGAAGAAGGCCATTACAACTGCCTACAAAAACCTGATTTCAAAAACCAATATTGATACCAAGCAAATTGTAGGAGTCAATTGCACCGCACAATGGAGCGGCACGGTGTGTGTAGATAAAAACGGTAAAGAGTTAATGAATGCTGTAATATGGATGGATACCAGAGGAGCCGCTCATGTTAAGCAGCTTACCCACGGCCCAATAAGGGTAGAAGGTTACGGTGTAGGTAAAATTTTAAAGTGGATAAACCTGACTGGTGGTGGACCAACTAAAAGCGGAAAAGACTCCATAGCGCATATCCTTTTTATTAAAAGTGAATTGCCAAAAGTATATGAGCGCACCTATAAGTTTTTAGAACCGAAAGATTTTTTGAATCTATGGCTCACCGGCCGTTTTTGCGCATCGTACGATTCTATCACTCTGCATTGGATTACCGATAATAGAGATATCAATAACATCACATATCATGATGGGTTATTGCAACTGACTGGTATAGAAAAAGAAAAGTTACCCGAATTGGTGAAAACTAACTCTGTAATTGGCACTGTAAGCAAATCTATAGCACACGAGTTTGGGTTAAACGAAAATGTTCGGGTGGTTTCCGGTACGCCCGATTTGCAAAGTGCTGCTGTAGGTTCTGGCGCCATTCGCGATTTTGAGGGGCATGTGTACGTAGGCACTTCATCGTGGTTGGTTTGCCATGTTCCATACAAAAAAACAGATATATTTCACAACATGGGTACCATCCCATCGGCAATTCCCGGCAGATATTTAATTGCTAATGAGCAAGAAACGGCAGGCGCTTGTCTTAACTTTTTGAAGAATAATCTCTTTTATCCCAAAGATGATTTAAGTACCGCAGAGCCACCAAAAGATTTCTACAAATTGTTAGATAAAACCGCAGCCAAAGTAGCACCCGGTAGTGAGGGAGTTTTTTTCTTGCCCTGGATGTATGGCGAGCGCAGCCCTATAGATGACCACAGCGCCCGCGGAGGTTTTTACAACGTATCTTTGAGTAGTTCACGTGCGCATTTCATGCGTGCAGTATTAGAGGGCGTATCACTTAATGCGCGATGGTTGTTGCAGTTTGTAGAGAAGATGACTGCCCGCAAAATGGAGAGCATCAACTTTATAGGCGGTGGTGCCAACTCAGAGCTGTGGTGCAGCATAATGGCTGATGTTCTGGATAGAAAAATTCAGCAGGTCAATGAGCCGCTAATGGCCAATAGCCGAGGTACTGCTATGTTGGCTTTAATGGCGTTGGATATTTTAAGTTTAGAAGATGCAGCTAAGAGTGTAGAGGTGCGCAAGGTTTTTGTACCTAACGCAGCCAATGCAAAATTATATGCAGAAAGGTTTGAATACTTTACAGAGATTTATACTCGCAACAAACCCATTTTTGCGAAGCTCAATCACTAATCATTTAGGTTGGATATAATAACTACAAACTCGCCACGAGGTTCTTTTAGCGTGAAATGCTGAATCAACTCCTCGGCTGTGCCGCGTACAGTTTCTTCAAACATTTTAGAGATTTCGCGCGAGCAGGAAATTTTTCTTTCTGTGCCGATATGTTCTTTTAACTCGTAGAGCAGTTTCAATACTCTAAATGGCGATTCGTACAGAATAACTGTATTTGAGGTTGATGCTATTCTTTTCAAAGCCGTTTGTCTTCCTTTTTTGTGAGGTAAAAAACCAATGAATAAAAATTCATTGGTATCAAACCCGGAGTTAACCAAAGCCGGAACAAAAGCGGTAGCCCCCGGTAGGGTTTCAATCTGTATTTCTTCTTTAATACACTCCTGAATAAGCACATGGCCGGGGTCTGAGATACCCGGAGTACCACTGTCGCTCACCAAAGCCCCTTTTAACCCGCTTTTTAGTTTCTGAACAATGCCGTCCGAACTTTTGCGCTCATTAAATTTATGATACGCATAAACCGGCTTTTGAATTTGATAATGCTGTAAGAGTTTGAGCGTTTGGCGGGTATCTTCTGCCAGTATAAAATCTACATCTTTTAGTACATCCAACGCTCGCAGCGTGATGTCTTTTAAGTTGCCTACAGGCGTGGGAACTACAAACAATTTCAATGTAGCTGATTTAGTTGTAGTGAAAAGAAGAGAAGCTATTCGGCAATTAGCTCAAACTTATAGCCCTCCATAATGGGGTTGGCCAAAAGTTTTTTGCAAGCATTTTCCACTTGGGTGGTTGCTTCCTCTTTGGTATTAGCACTTAGCTTAATGCTGATGTGTTTGCCAATGCGCACATCTTCTACCGAAGTAAAGTTCATTTTTTTTAAGCCACTGCTAACAGCTTTGCCTTGTGGATCTAATAATTCTTTTAGCGGCATTATGTCTATTTCAGCTCTGAAATTCATTTGTTGATGATTTTTAATGTGACCGATAAAATTATATACAGGATAACTATCAAACTAACGGCAGCAAATTTAAGCGCAACCAGTAAAATCAACGAAAGAATTATGAACAAGTAGCGCCATTCATTACCCGCCCAGTTGTAGGATTTAAACTTGAAAGAGAACATGGGTAGCTCTGCAACCATTAAATACGAAAGGAAGAGGATAATGCTGTAGAGTAAAAACTTATTGTAAAGCAATGAAGCAAACCCAAAGCTATTTTGTAATACCATAAGCAAAATACCGGTAACAAACATAGTGGATGCAGGTGTAGCTAAACCGATAAAACCATCTGTTTGCCGGGTGTCTATGTTGAATTTTGCTAAGCGCAGCGCTGCAAAAAGTGTAAGTAGAAATGCCGGTGCAGATGCCAACAAAATTTCGTTATCTGAAAAACTATGGATGTCTGCTCTCAACGAATTATTGAGCATCCAAAACACAATTAAACCCGGTACTAATCCAAAACTTACTACGTCTGCTAAGGAGTCTAATTGCTTGCCTAAATCGCTATTAGTTTTAATAAAACGCGCAGCAAAACCATCAAAGAAATCGGCAACTAATGATACGAGTACGCAGTACGGCACCCAGTCAATGTGGTAACTGAAAGCAAAAACCACTGCCAAGCAACCACTAAAAAGGTTGATGAGCGTAAGTAAATTGGGCAGATTAAACAACTGCATGGATTATTTCTGATTCATTAAAGTTTCAATCTCATCTGCTTCAATCGGAATGTCGGCCATCAGGTCAATCGGATTATTTTTTGTAACCAGCAAATTGTTTTCTAAACGAATACCTAATTTTTCTGCGCGGATATAGATGCCCGGCTCGCAGGTAAGTACGGCACCGGCTTTCAATTTTTCATAACGATTTCCCACATCATGCACATCTAAGCCCAAAAAATGAGCTGTGCCATGAGGAAAATATTTTTTGAATGCGGGGTTTTCTTTTGTTTGGTTTTTGAGGTCGGTTTTAGTCAACAATTTTAAACCAACTAACTCGCTTTCCATCACTTTGCCTACTTCATTATTTAAGTCTTGAAGTACGGTGCCTGCACGCATCATTTTTGCCGCTTCGCGATGCACGCGCAGCACAGCATCATACACTTTGCGTTGGCGGGCAGTAAACTTACCGCTCACCGGTATGCAACGGGTGAGGTCGGCATTATAGTTGGCGTATTCGGCTGCGCAATCCATCAATAGTACTTCACCGGCTTTGCATTGGTAGTTGTTGGTGATATAGTGTAGCACACAGGCGTTTTCGCCAGAAGCCACAATGGGGGTATATGCCTGGCCGGTACCTCGGTTGATGGTGTACTCGTGTGTTAACTCTGCCTCTACCTCATATTCCCACACACCGGGTTTTACAAACTTTAGTGTGCGCAAAAATCCTTTGCGGGTAATGTCAATAGCTTGTTTTAGTAATGCTACTTCTACTTCGCTCTTGGAAAGGCGTAGTTCATGCATTATGGGCGCAGAACGCTCATACTTATGCAACGGGAAATTATTCATCACTTTACGAGCAAATCGCAGTTCAGGGGTTTCGCCCATGCTTACACTACGGTCATGCTCGTTAGTGTTTAGGTAAACATGCGAGGTATAGTGCATTAACATGTTAAAAACATTTTCGAACATATCAGACCACATCACATTACTACAGCCCGATACTTCTTTGGCTTCTTCTATAGAGTGTTTTTTGCCCTCCCACCACATAATGTGCTCATTTGTTCTGCGCACAAAAAGTATCTCGCGGTACTTATCTTCCGGAGCATCCGGAAACAAAATTAGATATGTTTCTTCCTGGTCAATTCCGGTCAAGTAAAACAAATCCGGGTTTTGCCTCCAGTCGTAACCGGCATCGGCACTACGGGTGGGTAGTTCATTGCTGATAAACACAGCAATCGCATTTTTCTTCATCTGCCGGGTGAAGTTTTTGCGATTTAATTTAAACAGACTGTTGTCAATGCTATCGTAACGCATATTTTTATTTTTTCAATCGTGCTTTAAAACTCCATTCTATTTTAAATACGGCTTCCACTTCTCCGCTCTGCGAGTAACCGGTAGCGGTAGCAGTAAAACTTTTACCTTCTCCGGTAATAATGGCTTGCTCCACCAATTCGTTCATGGCTTTACCATCGTTACAAACAAAGGTAGTTATGCCGGTTGCCTTTTTTACAAAGTCGGCTTCTAAGTGGGTAACCAACATAGACACAGATGGCTTAGAATCTTGGGTCATCATTAGTGCCAGCATACCGGTACTCATCTCTGCGGCCATGCTCAGCACCGCAAAGTAGGTAGAGCGAAACGGGTTTTGAGTAAGCCAACGATAAGGCACCGTTATACTGCAACTTTGTGTATTTACCTCTTTTACTTTGCAGCCGGCAATAAAAGCAGCCGGTAGTTTAGTAAACAAAAACAGTTTGAACAGTAGCGGATTACGCACCATTTTCAAAAATTTTTCATCGGTCAAGGTACGGTTTGAACGGTATTGCAGTAGCAGGTCTGTATTCATACTGCGATGTTACTATTTTTTTGATGTGTACATACGCGTAATACAGCATAAAAAACATGCCGTTAAAAAGTATTTTCGCCTACATGAGTAAACCTTTAATTTTAGTTGTAAACGATGATGGCATTACTGCTCCGGGCATCAAAGCATTGGTTGAAGCAGTACATGATCTGGGAGAGGTTGTTGTAGTGGCGCCCGACTCGCCACAGAGCGGCATGGGTCATGCCATAACTATCAACAAGCCCTTACGTTTGCGTGAAATGCACTTGTTTGATGGAGTAAAGTCATATCAATGTAGCGGTACTCCGGTAGATTGTGTGAAATTGGCAGTAGACAAAGTATTGCACCGTACTCCTGACTTGTGTGTAAGCGGCATTAATCACGGCAGCAATTCATCTATCAATATTATTTACTCGGGTACTATGAGTGCCGCAGTGGAAGCCAGTTTAGAAGGGATTCCTTCGGTTGGCTTTTCGCTACTGGATTATAGCTACGAAGCCGATTTTAGTGCCGCAAAAATGTATGCCAGGTTTGTTGCAGAAATGGTACTCAAATACGGCCAACCCAAGCATTCATTGCTAAACGTAAACATTCCCAAAGGAGAATTTAAGGAGATTAAAGGATTGAAAATTTGCCGTCAGGCAAATGCCAAGTGGGAAGAAGAATATATGGAACGTTTGGATCCCATGGGCAAACCATATTATTGGCTCACCGGAAAATTTGTGAATTATGACAAAGGACAAGATACAGATGAATGGGCGCTTGCCAACGGGTTTGTAAGCGTTGTGCCTGTGCAGCACGACTTAACTGCCCATCATGTGATTCCGCTCATTAATGAAACATGGGATTTGGAAGCCGTGGCAAACATAGGCAATCGCACTGCTGGAGGCGAGGCATTTAATTCATAATTTTTACATATAACCAACTTTGTTATGGTAGAACGCCTTTTTAATCAAACACCAACTATCTATAAATGGGATAAATTTTTTATAGGATTGTTACCTGCTCTGGTGCTGCCTTTGCTATCGTTTGCTTTTTTTTATTTGTTTCAGATGCAGGTAATGACTTTTGAGGCCTACCTCAAAACAATGCTCTACCCCACTATTGTAGCTAAGATTTTGAGTTTTGGCTGTATTATCAATTTAGGATTGTTTTTCATTTTTATATCGCGAGACTATTACAATTCTGCCCGGGGTGTAATAGCCGCTACTATTCTTTGGGGCATACCTATTTTGTACGCCAAATTTTTTATGTAATGCGTTACTACATCATTGCTGGTGAAGCATCGGGTGATTTGCATGGGGCGAATCTGATAAAAGCAATTAAAGCAAAGGATATACACGCAGATGTGCGCTGCTGGGGTGGCGATAAAATGCAGCAGCAAGGGGGGACACTTGTAAAGCACATACGTGATTTGGCTTTTATGGGTTTTTTTGAAGTACTCAAGCATTTGCCTACTATACTTGGTAACATTAGTTTTTGTAAAAAGGATATTTTGAACTACCAACCCGATGTAGTGGTTTTGATTGATTATCCGGGTTTCAATTTTCGGATACTGAAATTTTTAAAGGAGAATAACTTTAAAATTTGTTATTATATATCTCCACAGCTTTGGGCTTGGAAAAAAGGCAGAGTAAAACAGGTGAAAAAGTATGTGGATAGGATGCTCGTTATCTTTCCGTTTGAAAAGGACTTTTACCAGCAATACGGAGTAGCTGTAGAGTTTGTGGGGCATCCGTTGTTAGATGAGTTGGCGCTGGCAAAAATGGATACTCAAGCAGTGGCTACTAATGTAGTGGCCTTGCTACCCGGTAGCCGCAAACAAGAAATTGCGTACCTGCTTCCGGAGTATTTGAAAGTGGTCAAGCATTTTCCGGAAAAGAAGTTTGTAGTAACCGGCATGAGCACTATAGGCACAGATTTTTATCTCAAAATTATTGGTGATTGTAAGGTGGAATTACAGATGGATAATACGTACGGAGTATTACAAAATGCTGATGCAGCAATTGTTACATCGGGCACTGCCACCTTAGAAGCTGCGCTGCATCGTGTGCCTGAGGTGATTTGCTACAAAGGAAGTTGGATTTCTTATTTTATTGCTCATTTGGTGATTGATAAGAGCATTGGCTTTATCTGTATTGTTAACCTGATATGTGGCAAAAAAGTAGTGGAAGAATTGATACAGCATCAGGTAAATGAACAGCGATTGGTTGCTGAACTGAAGTTGCTATTCACTACAAAAGTGCAGCAACAATTAAGCGAAGATTATACCTTGCTCCGCACTAAATTAGGTGGCACGGGTGCTTCTGAAAGGGCGGCAAATGTGGTGGTAGCACTTGCCGGATAGTAATGTAGCAGTTTAATAAATCATCAATTTTTTGACGAACATATCATTGCTTGTTTTGATGCAAAGTACATAAGTGCCCACAGATAACTCGTTGGTACAAATGTCAAGTTGATTTTCAAAGATGCCTTGCGTTATTAATTGTCCATCCAAAGCATAGAGTTGCCATAAAGAGTTGCCGGAATTATTGAGTGATATACTCAACAAACTTGAATTTTGCGAGTATGAAATTTCGCTTGTTGGCTTACTGAGTGATGAAACCAGCAAAACACTGCTGTAAAAAGTATCTGCACAGGCGAGTACATTTTGAACCTTTACACTAGCCATATAGCTACCCGTTTGCTGATACATGTGTAGTACATTAGCTGCTGTAGTGGTGGTGGTGTAACCATCGCCAAAATCCCAGTTGTAGAGCGCAGTGTTGGTAGGTTGTGCATTAAATACAACGCTGTTGTTGTTGAGATACGTTTGCGTAAAAAATGCAACCGGACACGAGTCAACAGTTAGCGAAGTTTTAAAAGTATCGGGGCATACTCCGTTGTCTGCTATTTGTGTTATGGTGTATGTGCCGCCTTGCAAATAGTTTACTACCGGATTTTGAACCGTGCTGGAATTACCATTACCAAAATTCCACAATAAGTTTTCAGCTCCTGTAGAAAAATCTACAAGTGAAACCAACAAATCATTGATTTGATATCCAAACCCAGCAGTTACTTTCGGTTTAACATAGATGTCCAAAGTTTTTAAATCCCCGGAGGCGCTAATCTGATTGATTTCCCGAACCTGTACTTTTACCCAACCGGTATCGTTCCAACTAACTTTTATGCTGTGGCCATTGTTTTGAGTAATGTTGCCATTGCCGGTAAGTTGCCAGCAGTATTTGCTGCCGGGAGTGGGGTTTACACTGTAGGATGTATTGCTTCCGGTGCAAACTACACTTAATCCAACAATACTTGATGTGTTGGGCTGTAAAAGCGGATACAAAAAATCGCGCGATTTTTGCAAAACAGTATCGCGTAAGTCCAAGTTTAGCAATTCGGGTTCATGGCCATAACCTACTAAAGGGTGCAGTTCGTTTTTGATACCCAAGTGAGTCAATCGCTCATGTATGGGTTTGCTTCCATATACATTTGGAAACACCGGATACGAAAACGGATATCCGTAAACATAAGGTACAGCATTATCCTGGTCGCCATGAAAAGAAATAACCGGAATCCGTTCATCGGTATCAATCCAATTCGTATCGGCCAATGCCCCCCACTGATTAAGAATGGCAAACGGCTCTATGTACTTGAAGTTAAAATCTGTATTACCGCTGGAATCTACACCACCCAATACTTCAGGGTCTAAAATTGGAATGGGTGTGGCAAATGCAGCTGCTTGCGTGTACTCCATGTAAGTAGAATGAAATGCCGCAAAACAACCTGCACTACTGCCAAAGAGAATAATTTTTGAAGTATCAATTTTATACAAATTTGCTCTCTGCGCTAAGTGTCTTTCGGCTGCGCGCAAATCTTGTACGGCTCTATAAACCGCCCGCTCCGGGCTGCCGGGTGTGGTTACATTAAAACCCAATCGGTAATCAATAGCTACAAATACATAACCCAATTTGGCGAAAAAATTACCATAGTATGGTATAGGTGGTTGATTGCGTGTGCCTATCAAAAAACCTCCCCCATACGCATATACAATAACCGGGCGTTTGCTTACTGTATCGCCAAGTGGCTCATATACATCTAAAAATAGTTGCTGTTGGTCAATAATTCCATACGGGTCAGCAACGCCAAATTGAATGCCTGAAGTTACTTTTATGCTGTCAAAAACAACTTGTTTGTACCGGTCAGATTCACAATTCCCCTGCGCAAAAATTTCAAATACAAACGTTGCTAAAGCTATTGTGAGGAGTAAGTTTTTCATGCAGAAAATGAATTTAATACATTCTCTGATTTATGCAGGAATAGTTTTAATGCTGATAAAAATCATACTTTTTTTTGAAATTGCTCAGTGGGCACAGTAATTCATTCCGGCACTTTTGTACCAACAAAAAACAAATAGTTATGAAAACAAATGTTGGTGCATTTGACGGTTGGTTCCGCACTCTGTTATTTATTTTATCTGCTTGTGCTGGTATTATTATTGGTGGTAGCATGTGGTTGTTGGTTATTCCTACATCTGTACTTTTTCTTACAGCAGTTTTGCGTTGGTGTCCGCTATATGATATAATGGACATCAATACCAGCAAAACCTATTAGTAATTTTTTGAACTAATTGCTACAGATAGCTGCTGCTACTGGTTTGATGGGTTATGCCAAAAATTGAAGAAGTTAGTACTGATGTCTGTTATCATTGTGGCGATAGCTGCGATAGTTCTATAAAATTGGAGGAGCGTACTTTTTGCTGTACTGGATGCAAAAGCGTGTACGAAATTCTGAATGACAAGAACCTTTGTAGCTATTACGATTTAAACAAATCACCTGGCCTATCGGTGAAGAAGGAGCGTGCGGGGTATAACCAGCGCTTTGCCTATTTGGATGACGAATCGGTGGTGAGCAAGTTGGTGCAGTTCACAGATGGCTATATTTCTACGGTTACCTTTTATGTACCCCAAATACATTGTACCTCATGTATTTACTTATTAGAAAACCTGTATAGAATTAGACACGATATTAGCCGTAGCACAGTCAACTTTAGCAAGCGTGAGGTTAATATCGCCTACAGTAATTCCAAAATCAGTTTGCGGCAAGTGGTGGAGTTACTCAGTAGTATTGGTTATGAGCCACACATCAATTTAAGCGATTTAAAACGTAAGCAAAAGAGTAAACATCTGCAAACGTATTACCTCAAAATTGGGGTAGCATTTTTTGCTTTTGGCAATATTATGTTGCTTTCATTTCCGGAGTATATGGGAATTGATGCACTCACCGAATCGCCATTGCGTAAATTTTTTGGGTACCTCAATTTTGTATTGGCTTTGCCAATTTTGTTTTATAGTTCTACCGAGTTTTTTGTATCGGCCTGGGGTGCCATAAGGCAACGCACACTCAATATGGATTTTCCAATAGTGCTTGGTATTGTAGCAATGTTTTTGCGCAGCACATACGATGTTTTTTTAATGCAAGGAGGAGGGTACTTTGATACATTGGCCAGCTTGGTAATGCTGATGCTTATTGGCCGCTTGTTTCAGAACAAAACGTACGATAATTTATCTTTTGAGCGCGATTATCAATCTTATTTTCCGGTATCGGTTACAGTAGCCGAAAGGGGAGAGGAGAAAACAATTCCGCTGACTAAGTTACAAGTGGGGCACCGGCTGTTAGTACGCAATATGGAGCTGATACCTGCCGACTCCGTTTTATTGAAAGGAGCTGCAAATATTGATTACAGTTTTGTAACCGGAGAGGCCACACCACTGCCCAAGCAAAGTGGAGACATGATTTATGCCGGAGGAAAGCAGGTGGGCAGCGCTATAGAAGTAGAAGTGCTCAAAGATGTGTCGCACAGTTATCTGACTCAGCTTTGGAACGACTCTGTATTTGCCAAACCACAAAGCCCCGTTGTTAGCTCAATAGCTACGAGAGTAAGCCGTTGGTTTACGCCTCTGGTTCTGTTTATTGCATTTGCCTCCACATCATTTTGGTGGAGTACAGATGTTCAAAAAGCAATTAATGCGTTTACTTCGGTGCTGATTATTACTTGCCCATGTGCGCTGGCATTATCATCGCCATTTACTTTTGGCAACATTCTTCGCTTATTAGGCAAACACGGTGTGTATCTCAAAAATGCCATCACTATAGAGCAATTGGCCAAAGTAGATGCGGTAGTTTTTGATAAAACGGGCACTTTGACCGATACCAAAATAGCCCACATCAACTTTGTAAGTGAATCAGTAACGGCTGCTGACTTGACTGATTATGACAAGCAATTGGTTAAATCGCTCACCTATCATTCTTCACATCCGCTGAGCAAAAAAGTTTATGAGTATTTGAAAAATGTGAAAGTGATACCTACCGAACATTTTAAAGAAACCGAAGGCAAAGGCATAGAAGGATGGATAGATGAACACTGTGTGCGCATCGGTTCTAAAAAGTTTTTGTATGGCGAAAATTACCCTGGAGTTTCTACTGAGTCAGATTTTCGTCATGCATCAAAAGTGTATGTGGGTATAGATGGAAAACTATTAGGTTTTTATTTGATAAAAAATGAATACCGCAAGGGCTTTACTGTATTGATGAAAACACTTCGTCAAAAATTTGCTGTGTATGTAGTGAGTGGCGATAATGATGCAGAACGAAATTTTTTGAAACAACACATTGAAGAAAAAAAATTAGTGTTTTACCAGCAACCGGCTGATAAACTGGCAGTGATTAAAAATTTGCAACATCAACGCCATACGGTAATGATGGTAGGTGATGGTTTGAACGATGCCGGTGCTCTTAAACAGGCCGATGTGGGCTTATCTATCAGTGATGATGTCAATAACTTTTCACCGGCCTGCGATGGTATTGTTGAGGCCATAAAGTTTGAAAAAATAGGTGATGTTTTACTTGTAGCCAACCGTGCTATGCAGGTTGTCAAAATCAGTTTTGTAATATCACTGTTGTACAATGTTATCGGTTTGTATTTTGCCGTGCAGGGCACAATGAGCCCGTTGGTTGCTGCGATACTGATGCCTATTAGTTCGATTACCATTATTCTCTTTACCACGCTCGCCTCCTCCTTTTGGGCTTTTCGCAAGTGGCAATAGCTAGTTATAGTACTTTAATTCACAAACTGATATAAATCAGGCCGCATACCGTTTTTGGTCATAAGTTTCATAGCGGTACTCCAACACATTTGCATGTCAATTTTAAGCAATGGGTGTGATGTTTGTTCTCATCGGTATCAGTTTGGTTTTTGCATTCGGCTTTTTGGTTGCGTTTATCTACAACGTAAAAACCGGGCAGTATGATGATGACTACACCCCATCTGTTCGAATACTTTTTGACAATCCCGAAAAACCTTCTTCTCAGAAAAAACATGACACATGCAAGTAGAAAAGTTTAGTTATGACAACACCTCCGTACGCAATTTTGGCTATGCGGCCTTTTTGTGGGGGGCGGTAGGTATGCTGGTTGGTCTCATTGTGGCCCTCCAGTTTTTTATTCCTCAACTCAATTTTATAGAGCAGGCCACCTTTGGCCGTTTGCGACCGTTGCACACTAATGCAGTAATTTTTGCATTTGTAGGTAACGGTATTTTTATGGGAGTGTATTACTCGCTTCAGCGATTATGTAAAGCGCGTATGTGGAGCGATACGCTTAGTAAAATTCATTTTTGGGGATGGCAGTCCATCATAGTACTTGCTGCAGTTACGCTAGTTTTTGGTTTTAGCACCGGTAAAGAATATGCTGAGTTGGAGTGGCCAATTGACATTCTCATTACATTAATATGGGTTGTTTTTGGTATAAACATGTTTGGTACTATTCTCACTCGCAGAGAGCAACATTTGTATGTGGCTATCTGGTTTTTTATAGCTACATGGATTACTGTAGCAATGCTTCATATAGTTAACTCACTTGCTATTCCGGTTTCATTGCTCAAGAGCTATAGCTTATATGCCGGTGTGCAAGACGCACTGGTGCAGTGGTGGTACGGACACAATGCGGTGGCATTTTTCCTAACCACACCATATCTGGGTTTGATGTATTATTTCTTGCCTAAAGCTGCTGGTCGTCCGGTTTACTCATATAGATTATCTATCATACATTTCTGGGCGCTCATATTCCTGTACATTTGGGCGGGTCCACACCACTTGTTGTACACAGCACTACCAGATTGGGCGCAATCGCTCGGTACAGTATTTAGCGTAATGCTCATAATGCCTAGCTGGGGTGGTATGATAAACGGCCTTTTGACATTGCGTGGTGCATGGGATAAAGTGCGCGATGATGTGGTGTTGAAATTTTATGTAGTGGCCGTAACCGCTTACGGTATGGCTACGTTTGAAGGCCCCATGCTTTCGGTAAAAAGTGTAAACGCTATATCGCACTATACCGATTGGACCATTGCACACGTGCATGTAGGTGCATTGGGTTGGAATGGATTCCTCACGTTTGGTATTTTATTTTGGTTGGTACCGGTAATGTTCCGCACAAAACTTTACTCTCGTAAGTTAGCCAACATCCATTTTTGGTTAGGTACACTGGGTATTTTGTTTTATGCGGTACCCATGTATTGGGCGGGCTTTGCACAAAGTTTTATGTGGAAACAGTTTACTGCCGAAGGTGTACTTAAGTACCCTAACTTTTTGGAAACAGTTAATGCCATTATGCCGCTATACATTACCCGCGCTTTTGGTGGTGGTTTATATTTGGTGGGTTCTTTCTTTGGTATTTACAACCTAATAAAAACCATACATCAAGGCAGTTTCTTGGCCAACGAAGAAGCAGAAGCCCCTGCTTTGCCTAAAAAATACGAAACACACAGCAGTGAGCACTGGCACCGTTGGATAGAGCGCAAACCCATACAAATGCTTATAGGAGCGTTTGTGTTAGTGGCCATAGGCGGTATTATAGAAATGGTTCCTACCTTTTTGATACAAAGCAATGTGCCCACTATCAGTAGTGTGAAACCATACACTCCACTGGAGTTACAAGGCCGTGATATTTACATTAGAGAGGGTTGTTATGTGTGTCATTCACAAATGATTCGCCCGTTTCGCAGCGAAGTAGCCCGCTATGGCGAATACTCCAAGGCCGGTGAGTTTGTGTACGACCACCCGTTTCAGTGGGGTAGCAAACGCACCGGACCTGACTTATCTCGCGAAGGCGGTAAGTATTCGGATAGCTGGCATTTTAATCACATGCTTGATCCTACTACTATGAGCCCCGGCTCTATTATGCCGGCATATCCGTGGATGATTGATAAGGATTTGGATGTGACTAGTACTGCAGCTAAAATAAGAGCGATGCAAACGTTGGGAGTGCCTTACGAAGACGGCTACGATAAAGTAGCTAATGATGACCTGCAAAAACAGGCACTTCAAATACAGGCCAGCTTGAAAAGAGACGGCATCAACTGCAGCGAGAAGAAAGAAATTATAGCGCTGATTGCTTATCTGCAGCGTATGGGTAAAGATATAAAAGGGGAACACACTACCTCAGCTAATCAATAACAAGTAAGTAAAAATTAATATGATTTCATTCATCAAAAAATATGCGGCCACCATGCAAGGTATAGAAATATACCCTAAGGTAGCAATGGTGTTGTTCCTTACAGTATTTATAGGTATGATATGGTTTGCCCTGCGTGCGGATAAAAAATACATTGAAGAAATAGAGCATTTGCCACTTGACTAAAACCCAATAAACCATAGAACATGATAACTTTATTTAAAAAACACATACTAGTGCTCACCGGTGTATTATTGTCACTAATGGTTAGCGCTCAACAGGCCACATCCACTGACTCTGCCATATCAAATAATGATACATTAATTTATATCATTATAGGTAGCAGTGCCATATTACTAGTGGCTATATACCTGCTTGGTCGCGTGTATGTATCGCTGGTGCAAATGAAAATGATGAAAGATGCCGCTAAAGGAGTAGTTATTCTTCTGCTTATGTTTTCTTCGTTATGGTCAACAGCACAAGCACCCGAAGCACCTGCAGCTACACATTTTATATCGTTCGATATAGCCATAGGAATTTTTGTTTTGGGCATTGAGTTGCTGACCTTAGTTTGGTTTGCCTTGGCTATCCGAAAAATTCTGAATCAGCTTTCACCCCAGCCCGAAGTGAAAACAGTAGAGTTTCACTTACCTCGTTTGTTTGATAATCTAAATGCCAGTGTAGCTATTGAAAAGGAGGCCGACATTTTGTTGAATCACAACTATGATGGTATACGTGAGTTAGATAATCAATTGCCACCCTGGTGGAAATACAGCTTCTATATATCAATAGTGTGGTCTATTTTTTACTTAGCATATTATCATGTAGGTAACGGTCTTTCTAGCAAAGCCGAGTATGAAAAAGAAGTACAGTTAGCTAAACTACAAGTAGAAGAATATAACCGCACTAATGCCTTAAGTGTAGATGAGAACAGTGTAACTCTTGCCAATGATGCAGGAATTTTAGAAGGAGCAGACATTTTCAAAACCAACTGCTCGGCCTGTCATGGAAGCGCAGGAGAAGGTAATACGGTTGGGCCAAATCTTACCGATAAATACTGGTTGCATGGAGGTTCGCTTTCAGATGTGTTTAAGAGTGTAAAATACGGATGGCCTTCAAAGGGTATGAAATCATGGCAAGCTGATCTTAGTCCAGTGCAAATCAAAAATGTGGTAAGTTATATCTACAGCTTACAAGGTACTAATCCACCCAACGCTAAAGAACCGCAAGGCGATGAGTACAATGCCAATACCGCGGCAACTAATGATTCAACCGCTACAGCTAGCAAATAATCAATTCTGCAGTGAGCCAGCCCAACGAACTTTTTAGAGATTCAATAAGTACCATTACTAAAGAGGGTGCGCGTAATTGGATATTTGCCAAAAAACCATTTGGTAAGTTTTACAATGCACGTACCGTTGTAAGCTGGCTGTATCTGTTGGTATTTTTTACCCTGCCTTGTATTAAGATACATGACGAGCCGCTGTTTTTGTTTAACCTACTAGAGCGTAAGTTTATCTTGTTTGGTGTGATTTTTTGGCCACAGGACTTTTTTGTTTTTGCGTTGGGTATGCTCACCTTCATGGTGTTTATCGTATTGTTTACAGTAGTTTTTGGGCGTTTGTTTTGTGGTTGGGTGTGCCCGCAAACCATTTTTATGGAAATGGTTTTTCGTAAGATAGAATACCTTATAGATGGTGAGGCTGAAAAGCAAAAGCGCCTTAAGGCAATGCCCTGGAATACCGAAAAAATCCTGAAACGCTCCGGCAAATTTTTGGCCTTTTTTGCCGTATCTTTTTTGATTGCCAATTACTTTTTAGCATACATTATAGGTATGGATAATGTTTTGTTGTATGTCAAAGAAGGTATTATAGCGCATTTAGGTACCTTTATTCCGCTCATCATTTTTACCAGTGTGTTTTTCTTTGTTTATTGGTGGTTTAGAGAGCAGGCGTGTCTTATAGTTTGTCCTTACGGACGCTTACAGGGTGTAATGCTTGATCCTAACTCTATTGTGGTTGCGTATGACCACGTTCGTGGTGAGCCCCGTGGAAAGATTGACCGTCATAGTGCCGAAAATAAAGGCGATTGTATAGATTGTTTTGACTGCGTTCGTGTATGCCCAACCGGTATTGACATACGTAACGGTACACAGTTAGAGTGTGTTAACTGTACGGCCTGTATAGATGCTTGCGATGCCATCATGACTAAGGTTCATCGCCCTACTGCCCTTATACGCTATGCATCCGAAAATAATATCCGCAAAGGCGAAAAATTGCAGATTACGTTTCGCTCAGCAGCTTACAGTGTAGTACTACTGGTACTGATAGGCGTATTGGTAACGCTACTGGCAACTCGTAAGGACATACAAACCACTGTAATGCGCGCACAGGGTATGTTGTATCAAGAGCAGCCCAATAATCAATTAAGTAACTTGTACAATATAAAATTGATCAATAAAACTCGTAAAAACATACCCATACAATTAAAGTTGGAAACGGATGGTTTACATGGTGAGATTAAACAAGTAGGCAACGCTGTTGAAGTGCAGCCAGAGTCGGTAGGGGACGGTGTGTTTTTTGTGTATGTAGATAAAGCCGATTTGAAAACTCGTAAAACGAAAATTGAAATTGGGGTGTATTCGGGAGTTAGAAAAATTGATCAGGTAACTACATCATTTATGAGTAATTAAAATCAAAAAAAATATATATGTTAAACAAGATAAACTGGGGTTGGCGGATAGCCATTTTGTATGGCTGTTTTGCGCTATTTATACTCTTTTTGGTATGGAAAACTACCACAGTAACCGATGATTTGGTGACTCCCAATTATTATGCTCATGAGCTTCGTTATCAAGAGCAAATAGATAAGGCGAAGCGTACATCGGCATTGAAAGTACAACCAACATGGCGGGTCGGCTCTCAACAAGTTGAAATTGTTTTTCCGGAAGATATGATAGAGAGCAACCTCACAGCACAAGTATTGTTTTATAGCCCATCAAAAGCAAAAAATGATGTGACCGTTCAATGTGTGCCCGATTCAAGTGGTTTGTGCAGCATAGATGCATCGCAATTAAAGCAAGGGGTTTATCAAATGAAAATTGATTGGAGTGCTGGTGGGGTGAGTTACTATAACGAAGGAACCATCAATATACAATAATGGAAGTTTGGATAGCGGCATTATCGCTCGGTTTTTTGGGTAGTTTTCATTGCGTGGGCATGTGTGGCCCCATAGCATTGGCTTTGCCTGTGCGTACCTCCAATAAATTAATGCGAATGGGCATTGCACTTATTTATAATGCAGGCCGTACGGTTACATACGCCATATTTGGAGGGATGTTTGGGTTGCTGGGCAAGGGGTTTGTGATTGGCGGATACCAACAGGCCTTGTCAATAGCCCTTGGGGGAATAATATTGGTAGGGTTACTAATGCCAAAATCGTGGACTAGTAAATTCTCTATGTTGCCAATTCTAAATCCGTTTGTAAGTAAGCTCAAATTTGCGTTAGGATATTTGTTTTCACTAGGCAGTTTGCCGTCACTTTTTTCTATTGGCATGCTTAATGGTTTGTTGCCGTGCGGTTTAGTGTATATGGCGGTAGCCGGTGCCATTGCCACAGGCGATATGTGGCGGGGCAGTTTGTTTATGGCCGTTTTTGGATGGGGTACAGTGCCGGCTATGATGCTGGTAACTATGGCCGCGGGTGCATTTAACTTACAATGGAGAAGCCGTATTCGCCAGGCAGTACCGGTTTTTGTTGGGCTTATGGCATGCGTTTTAATTTTAAGGGGCTTAAACTTGGGTATACCTTACCTTAGCCCTGAGCTGAGTAAAACTGATTGCACTAAACAAACTTGTTGTTCAAAAAAATAGTTGGTTATGGAAATCATTATTAACGATACGCGAGTAATCAGCGATATTCAAAGGGAATTCTCTAGTCATTTTCCATTTTTAAAACTTGAATTTTTTGACACTCCTCATAGAGAAAACGAAGCACTGCCCAAATCAAAAATTTTTACGACAGACAAAAAACTGGGTTCTTGCCGTAAAAAACATAACACGGGTTTGCTTGAAATATTGCCACAACAAAAAGTGAGAGATTTAGAAAATAGCATGTGGAATAACTTCGGTTTATCTGCTCAGGTGTTTCGCAAAAGCGGAAACTTATGGATAGAAACCTCTCTCACCGATTCATGGACCCTGGAGCAGCAAAACCGTGAGGGTTATGAAATGAGTGACAGCAAAACCCGCCATAAAGAAGATACCCCAGATTTGACTGACCGAGATGTGTGGGAGTGATCTTCAGTTAATCAATTTCCTTAACTTGTTTTCATCTAACACTACAATTTTTCCATACTGAATCTCAATCAATTTTTCGCTCTTAAAGTCGCTAAGCGTTCTAATTAAACTCTCTGTGGCGGTACCTACTACTTGCGCCAAATCTTCTCTGGGTATCTCTAGCTTAGGTTTATCGGCCGGAGCGCTTTTGAACCGCTCATTCACCAGCAGTAAGCCGTTGGCTACCCGTTTGCGAAGTGAGTTATAGGCCAAATTCAGTAATGCTTCTTCGCGTTCCACCAAATTGTGTGATAGAAGTTTGATGAAGCTTTTAGCCACCTGCGCGTTGGTATTTAGCAAAGCATAGAAATCGGCTTTAGGTATTAGCATTAGCTCGCAATCTTCCATGGCTTCTGCATTATCGGCATAGTTAACTTCCTCCAGTAGCGCATTGTAACCTATAAAGTCACCTTCTTTATAGATGGAGATGATGAGTTCTTTTCCATCCTCATTCATCCAAAAGCTTTTCGCCTTACCCGCAACAACAAAAAACAAGTACATGGGGCGGTTGCCATGTGAGTATATCATTTGTTTCTTCTTGAATTTTTGCAATTCTCTATCCCCTTCAGTCAAGTTTATTCTTCCGGCATTGCGCACCTGATACAAGAAATCGTTTATCCCTTCAATGCCCGATGCGAATTCTGTTTTTAGTATTTCGGTTTTTTTCAGCCGAGCTTCAATAGCGTTGAGTAGTTCCACATCTTCAAAGGGTTTGGTAATAAAATCATCGGCACCCATTTCCATGCCTTTGCGCATGTCTGCACGGTCTGCTTTAGCAGTAAGAAAAATAAAAGGGATGGAAGATGTGTTTGGATTTTTGCTTAGCATGTGAAGTACTCCGTAGCCATCTAACTCAGGCATCATTATATCACATACAACTAAATCGGGCGTAGTGGCTTGTACCAGTTCTACTCCCTTTTTACCGTTAACTGCAGCATGTATCTCATAACCAGCCAGCTCTAAAATTTCTACTATGTTTTCGCGTACGGCTTTATTGTCTTCTATAAGTACAATTTTTTTATTCATGACAATTAATTGTGGGGTATTGTAATGGTGAAAGTGGTTCCTCGATTTAACTCACTTGTAACTTTTATACTGCCATTTAATAGTTCTAAATACTTAGCTACAATGTGCAGGCCCAGTCCGGTACCTTGTATGTTTGTAGCATTTTTAGCTCTAAAAAAACGTTGAAACAAATATTGCAAGTCTTCATTAGATATGCCTATCCCACTATCGCTTACTGTTATGGTAAGCAAATTTGATTGGTTCCGGCAGAGAATTTTGATGATACCGTTTTCTGGAGAGAATTTTATGGCATTAGAAACTAAGTTGAGGAGAATATTGGTAAGTAAACGCTTGTCGGTGCAAGCAGTCTCTTCTCCTTGATGTTCAAAGTAAAGTTGCTGACCCGGTTTTAGGATCTCTCTCATATCATTGTAAAAGTCTCGCATAAACTCTGTGCAGTTAATGGGTGTAGATTTGGACGCTACTAACCCTTCTTCCAGTTTACCCAGCGATAGCAGATCTTCTAACATAGAGTTGAGATGGCGCACGCCTTCTTTAATGCGCTCAATATGACGATTGCGCTTTTCTTGCTCTTCTTCTTTTACATATTTTGATAGAAGCGATGCAGAAGAAAGTACAGCTGCTAATGGAGTGCGAAACTCATGCGATACTGTGGAAACAAACCGGGTTTTTAAATCGTTGAGTTCCTTTTCTTTTTCCAACGCGTCTTCTAACTCATTTTTAGATTTTTCTAATTGCGCTAATGTCTCCCGCAGCATAGTGGTTCGGTCTTCTACTTTTTGCTCCAGTTCTTGGTTTAGTTTTTGTATTTCGCTGCTTACTCGTTTTAACTCTCTTTGTTGTTCTTGCTGAATGGCCTCATGTTGTTTGCGTATGGTAATATCTATGACAAATGCAATGACATACCGTTCGCCATTCAGTTCATAGTAGCTCAAACTCACCTCTACAGGAAAAACATTCCCTTTTTTATTTTTTGCGTACAAATCACGGCCGGCACCCATTGTTCTGTTTACCGGGTTTTGGTGAAATGTATCGCGAAGGTGCTCATGCTTCTCGCGAACGTTATCGGGTAGTAGTTGCTCTATCCGATTTCCAATGAGTTCGCTTTTTGAGTAACCAAACATTTTTTCGGCACAAGGGTTCAGTAGCACTATTTGACCTTTTTTATCAGTTAGAATAATGGCTTCAGTAGCATTCTCAAAAAGAGAAGCCATAACCATTTCTTTGTTTAAACTGTTTTCCATTGTGCCAGGTGCTAACTTAATATTGTTTGTAGCTTGGGTGTAAAAGTAGGCATACTCTGCAAGGCCAAGCAACTGACAAAAGTCATACAAAACAAAAAATCCACCCCTTTATGAGGGTGGATTTTATTGTTGGCCCAGCTGGATTCGAACCAACATACACAGAACCAAAATCTGTAGTCCTGCCATTAGACGATGGGCCAGTGCTTTGCTTTAAAGCGGGCGCAAATCTAATCATCGCTGCAATTTTTGCAAACTCACAGCATAGAATTGTCTGAAAAGCTGTAATACCTGTCTTGGTGGCCAATAATTACGTGGTCTATAAGGTCTATATCCAAGTACTTGGCGGCTGTTTTTAGCTGCCGGGTTAGGTTGATATCGGCCCCGCTTGGCTCTAGGTTGCCTGATGGGTGGTTATGTACGGCCACTATGCATGAGGCGAGCAATTCCACGGCATGCTTCAGTACAATACGCACATCTACCACGGTACCGCTTACGCCTCCGGTACTAATCTCTTTTTGGGCAAGTACCTCGTGTTTTCTGTTTAGGTAAAGGCAGTGAAAAACCTCATGCGGTAAGTCGGCTACTTGTGGATACACGTATTCGTAAATATCTCTACTGTTTTTGATGGTAGCCCGCTCTCGTACTCTGCTTGATAAGCGCCTGCGACCTAATTCTAGTGCGGCTACAATAGTTACGGCTTTTGTATCGCCCAAACCCTTTTCCATTTTTTTGATATCAGAAACAGATAGCTTCCCCAGTTCATCTAAGTTATTGCCTACTCGGCTCAATATTTTTTTGGCAATATCTAGGGCAGATGAACCGGTAACTCCGGTACGCAGTAAAATAGCTATAAGTTCAGCATCGCTTAAAGTGTCTTTGCCTTTCAGTAATAGTTTTTCTCTCGGGCGGTCTTCCTCCGCCCATGTTTTGATAGATAAGTATTCACTGGGTTGTTCCATATTAGAAAGTTCTAATGTGGAAAATAAGCAAAAACTAATCAGTGTTACCTATAAAGGGCTGATGAAGCGAAACTTGCCGTTGGTCAGCGTTTTGCTGCCCCCACTTGGGGCTACTAAGGTGCCACTGAATGTACCATCTATATACCGGCCATCTACATCGGTAATAGTAATGGTACCGGTGCTGGTACTGTCTGAGCCAAACAGGTCGGTTGGGCTGCTGGGTGTGCCAAACCATACCGCATTTTTGGGTGGAGTAATGTTGTACACACCTACACCACCATAGTTACTTAGAGTTATGGTAACGGTTTTTCCTAAAATACCCGATCCGTTTACAATCAACACACTGTCTATTTTGGTACCATACACTTGTAATGCCTTCACGGAGCCGCCTCCGTCTATTTCGCATTCTAAGTAACCTACCAGGTCTTTTATTTTTTTGCAGGAATAAATAGCGGATACACTTACTGCAAACACTAACAGGAATAGCATTTTTTTCATGGTGATGATTTTTGGTTGCTGCAAATATGAAGAAAATGAACCGTAGTCGGTTCAGCAGAGGTTAAAAATGGATGGTTTTATGTTTAACCACATTTTTGTATAGATGTATCACCTCATACGAGAAGTAGTGGTATCAGATAAGATGCAATACCAAAGAGCATGCTTACTCCAATCCACTTTATCATGCCTATTTGCAGATAATACATTGCCCATATAGATACGAGTATCCAACCTAATGCAGCCCAGTTTACGAGCATAAAAGTAGCTTGGTCAGATAGTAGTACCGCACTGGCCAGATAGAAAGCAAGATTCAAAACTACCCCAACTACAGCTGCTGTAACTAATGAGAGTATTTTTTTTACCCACTTGTTTTGTTGTGTCTTTTCAATGATTGGTGCGCCTATGAAGATAAATGTAAAACTAGGTAAGAATGTGTAATAGGTTGTTACTAGCAAGGCCAGAGTACCCATAATAACCGACATATCGTAATGGTGGTAGCCAGCCATAAATCCAACAAAAGAGAGTATGATGATTAGCGGACCTGGTGTAGTTTCACCGAGCGCTAGCCCATCCATCATTTGTAAGTTTGTGAGCCAATGGTATTTCTCAACGCTCTCTTGTGCTACATACGGCAGCACCGAATAGGCACCACCAAAGGTGATAAATGCAGCTTGTGTAAAAAACAAGGTTATTTCTTTCCAAAATTCAAACTGAGCGGAAAACGTATAAAGTAAGACAACCGGAGCACACCACAGCACGATGCTGATGGCCATTTTTGCTAACGCTTGTGCTGGGCTTAGCTTACTTTTTGTATCAGTAACAGTGTTGTTGATGTAGTATTCGCTCTCATCAATGTTGTTTTTGTTGGCATCGTTGTCTTTGTTTTGAAATACGTTGGGGAAAAACAACAGGCACACTACCGCCAAAACTATTGTACCAATAATGATTATTTGAAATGGAATGTGAAAGATGAAAATGCCAATGAACGCGCAAATTGCAACAATGTAGTGAAAAGCACTCAATAATGCTTTTTTGCCTATTTTAATGAGGGCAAGTACAATAATGGCCACCACGGCAGGTTTTAGTCCGGTAAAAAGGGCATAAATCCACGGGATGTTACCGAAAGTAACATACAAAATACTCATGCCAAGCAACAGAAACATAGCGGGGAGAATAAATAGTGTGCCTGCTGCTAAACCGCCCCAAACACCATGTAATAGCCACCCTGAATATGTAGCCAGTTGCTGTGCCTCGGGCCCTGGCAAAATCATGCAGTAGTTAAGTGCGTGCATGAATCGGCTATCGCTAATCCACTTTTTCTTTACCACGAGGTATTCGTGCATGATTGAAATCTGGCCGGCCGGCCCACCAAAACTGATCAAACCAAGCTTTATCCAAAACTTTAAAGCATCTTTAAACGTTGGTTTCTCCATTAAACAAGCTAATCCTTTTTAATGTTTTTTTTAAATGTACTGAAGCATGATACTCTGTTTTATTGAATGGTATATCTTAAAGTAGCTCCAAATGTACGCGGGTCGCCAAGCACTCCGGCATAATGCCCTACATTACCTGCACCGGGCAGGAGCATTTCGTAATAGTTTTGGTTAGTTATATTTCTGGCCCACAAAATGATAGAAAATCCTTCATAAGCCCTAAACCCGATACGTCCATTCAGTAATGCGTAGCCATCAATGTTTAAGTACTTTGATTCAGAAGGGCTGGATGAAAAGTTGGATCTATAGGATAAATCCAGTCCAATAAAATATTCTCCGGTTTGTTTAATCAGTTTTCCTTTAAGTGCCGATTCTGCACCAGCAGATAATGCCCATTCCGAAATGCCCGGCAAGCGCGTACCTGAAATATCTTTAAATGAGTTTCCTCCTGTTTCTTCCAAAGGCACCGGTGCGTTCGTAAACTTGACATAACGGCCGTTGGTGTAACTTAAAGCACTATTAATTTGAATATATTTTTTGAACCGATAACTCGCCTCCAGTTCACCACCAAAAACTCTCACGCGCTCAGCATTAGCCAGATATCCGCGATTTACCGATAAGTCAGGCGTTTGTACCTGAGTTTGATAGTCTTTTATCTCTGTGTTATAGAAAGTAGCATTTAGTATAAAGTTTTTAACCGGTTCAGACTTTATACCTAATTCTGCATGATGTACCAGCTCAGGTTTTACAGTGGCCAGTTCTACCATAGGTTCTCCGGAGGCGGTTGGTAAGCCACCAAGATTAAGCCCTATGGGTTTAAACCCTAGAGAGTAGGTAGCAAAAACTCTAACTTGCTTATGAATTTTACCAAGTAAGGTAAATTGACCCGATACGTTGACTTTATCAGCCCCTGCTACAAACTCTTGATTAGAGTACACCAGTTTTTGCAGTGCAATTAATGATGGGTCTTCTGTTTTTAAACCACCATACGTTTTTCTGCTAAAGTCCACTTTCTTCCAATCATAGTTTATACGAATGCCGGGCATTATGCTGATGTACTTCCATATAGCGTAATCCAGTTGCCCAAAAATTGCTCCACTGATATTTCTAAACTTCGGATAGGTTTTGATACCATATCCTTCCAATAAGCCGGGTGTTTGCCACAAAGCACTTGTTGAACTTTGCGAAAAGCGCCACTGGTCTTTTCCTGCCTCTTCAGTGTGCGCATCTGCGGGATTCAGTATCTGCCCCAAAGCAAAGAGTCCAAACACTCCTGATAAATTGTTTAAGAAATTTGCACTATAACGAAACTCCTGCGAAAACTGGTGATGCTTAGATGGCGCCTGTGATAGGCGCAGCCCTTGCAGGCCGGTGAAATCTCGGTCGTTAGAGGGCATCCAATGCCAGTATCTGTAAGCAGTGGTAGAGGTGAATTTTCCGGGACCTAACTCTACATCAGCATTGAATGAAACACCGCCCATATCTTGCCCAGATTCCCATGGTGTATCGTGGTCTATTTTTCTGTCAAATGCATTTCTACTGGGGAGGTCATAGTTCAAATCCTTTATGATGCTTTCAAACTGCCTGTACTCGGCTCTTTTGGTGGTTACTACACCGGCAAACACTTGTGCATACCCATCTGGTCGTTGTCGGGTAAAATCTCCCCGCAAAATCAGCTCTGTTTTTTTGGATGGTTTGAATAGCAATTGAGCACTAATGCCCAGATTGTTTAATGTGTTTGTTCGTTTTTTTGTAGCTGTGTTGTAAATGGTACCGTCTCTATGTGTGCCCGAAAATGAAATTCTTGCAGCCAATATGTTTTTTACCAAAGTGCCTGTTGCCGTAGCTTTACCTTGAATAAAACCTAAGTTGCCAAAACTGGTTTCAAACGTTGCTCCGGTGTTAAAGCTTGGCTTTCGGGTACTAATGTTGAAAGCTCCTGCAGTTGTGTTTTTGCCAAACAATGTACCCTGAGGCCCCCTTAAAACCTCAACTTGTTCTATGTCAATAAAATCTAATGTTGTGGCTGCTGCCCTGGCGTAGAAAACACCATCTACATAGAAACCCACACCTGGATCTATTCCATCATTTATTAATCCAAATGTTGAACCTAATCCACGAATGTTTAACGTAGTGTTGCGCGGATTAGAACTGTATAACTGCACAGCAGGTATAAGTTCCTTTAGTCGGTTTACGTTAAAGGATTGTGAGTTTTCTATTTGTGCTGAAGTGAAAACCGATATGGGGATGGGGATGTCTTGCACTACTTCTTTTCTGCGTCTGGAGGTAACAATTATCTCGCTGAGTGTTTCGTTGCTTGGTTTTAGATTTACGATGATTTCGTCACTGTTAGTTACTTTAACATTAGCAGGAGTATAGCCCAAGTACGATACGGTTAATTCCACCGGCATTGCCCCTGTGTATTGCAGCTCAAATAGGCCTTCAGTATTTGAGGTGGTTCCAATAGATGTTCCTAAAATACCGATAGACGCACCCACAATTATATAGTTCGATTGCACATCGGTTACCCTGCCTTTTATTGTTTGTTGTGCACTTGTAAGGTTAGAAAATAGAAAGCTTGTGAGGAGTAGAAATAGTAAATTTTTTTTCATGGCTATTTAGTCTATCAAGTTAATAGATAAAGTACAATAGTATTTAAATCTATTTAACCTACAAATTAAGTAGAGTAATTATTTTCAGTTCAACGATAACTTGCAATTATGCATATGGAAGACGATAAGATTTGCTAAGTAATACTTAACACCAAACCTTTTAAGTACTTCCCTTCTGGGTGAAAAACTGAAGATGGATGGTCAGGTGGTTGGCTAAGTTGGTGAAGCACTTGTACAGTTCTTCCGGCATCTATAGCTGCTGCCATTACTGCGCCATAAAACAATTCTGTGGTAATAACTTGTGAGCAAGAGAAAGTAAATACAATTCCTCCGGAATTTATTTTTTTAAAAGCCGTTTCGTTTAACCGCTTGTAGGCCTTTAGCGCGTTGTGCTTTGCACCTAAGTTTTTAGCAAAAGCGGGTGGGTCAAGTACCATTACATCATACGCAGTTTCACAGGCAGCAAAATATTCAAACACATCTTGCGCAAATGCCCGGTGATTGGCATCTGAAAAATTATTTAGCGTCATGTTCTCATTCGTCCACTCTACAGCTTTTGCTGAGCTATCTACAGAGTGTACCAGCGCTGCACCGGCTTGTAGCGCATAAACCGAAAATCCACCCGAATAGCAAAAGGTATTCAGTACGTTTTTGCCTTTTGCATAGTGTTGTAACAATGCCCTGTTATCGCGCTGGTCTATAAAAAAACCTGTTTTTTGTCCCTGTACCCAATCTACTTTAAATTTTAAATTATTTTCTAATATTTCACCCGTATGCGAAGTGCCGTACAAGCAACCATCTGTGGTAGATTTGTCATTACTATGCAAAGTAGCAGCGCTTTTGTCATATACAGCTACTAACCGGCTCCCGTATATTTCCTTCAATATTTCGGTAAAGATTTTTTTCACTTTATTCATTCCCAAACTGTGGCATTGAATAACCGCTGTACCATTGTACCAATCCACAATTAACCCGGGCATGCCATCTCCTTCGGCAAAAATGAGCCGGTAGCAATTGGTGGCTGTGTTATTCACTAACCCCAATGACTTGCGCAGTGCTAAAGCATTTTCAAACTTTTGTTTCCAAAAACTGCGCAAATCAGCAATTGGTGCAAACGAAAAAACACGAACAGCAATGCTGCCAACGCTGTAATGCCCGGTGGCTAAGTGCCTGCCGCGCTCATCGGTTACATCCACTATATCGCCATCAAGTATGCCTTTAGGTAATTTTTTAATCGCTCCCGAAAAAATCCACGGGTGGTAGCGCTGTACGGCTGCGGTTTTGCTTTGATGAAGTACTACTTGCGGAAATGACATGCAGCAAATAAAACAATACTGCTAAAGAGTTGAGTAGTATTGTAGGCGTTACCACAATAAATCTCTACTTTGTTTAAAAATAAATTGGAAAAATGATTTGGAAAGTAAAACCCACAGTTGAACAATTGAATGCTTATCCCACTAAAAGTATGAGCGATTTTTTGGGCATTGAGTTTACCGAAATAGGTGAAGATTTTATCAGCGCAAGAATGCCGGTAGATGAGCGTACCAAACAGCCCTTTGGCCTACTGCATGGCGGTGCCAGTTGTGTGTTGGCCGAAACCCTTGGTAGTGTAGCCGGAAATTTGTGTGTGGAGCATGGCAAGCAAGTAGTGGTGGGGGTAGAAATAAATGCTAACCACATTCGTAGCGCAACTACTGGGTATGTACATGGCACAGCCCGGCCAATAAACGTAGGCCGTACCATTCAAGTTTGGAATATCGAAATAAGCAATGATGGAGGCAAAGTAGTTTGCGTAAGCCGGTTAACGGTAGCAGTGAAAAATTTGTAATGCAATATGGCAGAGCATAACACTACCGGAAAGATAGGAGAGGAGGCAGCGGTGAAATTTTTAACTGCTGCGGGACACGAAATTTTGCAATGCAACTACCGGTATGGCCGTGCAGAGATTGATGTGATTTCAAAACATAATGGGCTGCTGGTATTTACGGAGGTAAAAACCCGTGAGAGTAACCGATACGGATTTCCCGAAGAATTTGTTGATGCCAAAAAAATAAGCTTGGTAAAACGGGCTGCTGAGGAGTATGTGTATCAGCAGCAATGGGAGGGCGAAGTAAGATTTGATATTATCTCTGTAACACTATGCGGTAATGGAGCAAACATTCACCACATTCCCGATGCATTTTTTTATGAAGAAGAGTAACTGTTAATAACCACCTAAATATTTTCGGGTACCCCACTCTAAGCTAAGTAGTGCTAATAGCAACACAAAAATCCATTTTAGATTAATGGCACTCTCTGTCAAAAATGTGTCATACAATACCGGCTTTAGCTGATTTTTATTGTTGATTTCATCAGCAATATTTTTTGCTGTGCTCAGGTAATGCATAGAGCCGTTGTGTTGTGCGGCTATTCTGTACAGCCATTGGTGGTCTGCACGGGTGCGTAACTCTTCTAACTGCAATGGGCTAACCGAAAATTTGCCGGAAGCGGTAAGCGTATTGTTTCCTAAAGATGTGGTAGCTGTGTAGGTATAGTTGCCTGCTGCAAAAAATCCGGCATTGAGCGTGTAACTGTTATCTGTTTTGCTGAAACTATACTTTGTTCGCTCGCCTGTTTCATTTTTAATTTCCAATTCTATGTTTGGAGTATTTACCAATTCGTAGTTGGCGTTGTATAGCTGAGCGTCAAAAATCACTGCTTCATTATCCTGAAACACATTTTTATTAAGTGTTACTCTAAATGGCCGCTTGTCATTTTTTACTGAGAGATATTGTATTGTTTTATTGATAATTTCATTGGTGGCATCATGACTTTTGTTGAGCATGTAGTCATAGTTGCGCCAGCGCCACAATCCTTCTGCACAAATCACCCCGGTTTTGGTTTCTCCGGTTTCGCCAAAAATCCAAAGCGGGTAATCGGTAGTTACGTTGTTTATCTTTTGACTTAGAAGTGTTTTTGTGGAAGAATTGGCCGTGTAATCACCAAAAAAGTTGCTGAGTGGTGGTAGTTTAGGAAGAGTTTGCAGTGTTTTTTCGCTAAGTGTAAAGAGCGAAAAGTCTTTGTTAACTTGGGCGGTTACATCATTAAAGTTGTTGGTACTACCCCTAACATTTACTAAGTTTTGTGCTTTCGAAAAATCAACCGGAAACGATTGTGTGCCCAGCACAAAGAGCAAAGATTTTTTTTGCGCTTGAGCAGCTTGTAATAGAGCGGTAACCTTCTGATTGCCGGAAGGCAATTGATGCAGTATAATTAAATTATACTCATTAAGCGATTTGTTGAAACTCTCCGCCATAGCCACATCTAACTGATAGTTTTTATTGCTTTCAATGGCACTCTTAAATGCAGCTACATCCGGATGTGGAGTATTAGCTACTAAAAGTACTTTTTGCCTGCCGTCCAATATTTCTACATATATATCTCGTACGTTGTTTTGATAAGTTACTTCACCGGTCAGGTTCTCCAAAACAAACCTGTAATGAGCTACGCCTGTTTTGTTGGCCGGTAATACAAAGTCAACAGACCGAAAACTGGCATCGGTGTTGTAGGTAATCTCTTTAGTGTCTATGCTTTTAGTTCCTCCATCAGTAATTTCGTAGCAGGTAATTTTTGTGTTTTTTCCATTCAAGTTGTTGCTCTCAATATCTGCTCTAACAGCAAACTTATCGTTGAGGTAAACCAACTTGTTATGGAATACAGCACTAATACGCTGGTCTTTTTTGATGCTCGTATCGCCCACAGCAATGCTGTACACTTGGTAAGTGCTGTTCTCTGTGCTGTAAACGGGGTTGATGCCTTTGTTGTAAATGCCATCGGTAGCTAAGATTACGGCACCAAGATTACGGTTGTAGTATATGCCGTTGAGTTCTTCTAATGCAGTACTTAAGTTGCTGCTTTTTTCGCTAAAGTCAATTGTAGTATTGTTTCGCAAAGCATCACCTGCTGTGTAGTTAACTACTTCATAGTTTTGCCCCAATACACTTTCAAGCTCTTTTAGTGTTTGTTTAAACAGCGATGTGTCTTTAGCCAATCCGTATTTCATACTCTCACTATTATCGGCCACTATAGCCACAATCGGCTTAAAAGTTTGCGTACTACGGTGGCTAAAAAAGGGAGACAGTAACAACACACACAACAAAAACACAAGCGCAAATCGGGCTGCACTCATTATGCGTTTCCACCAAGCGTTGCTCACTTCTTTTTCGCTGAAAATAGAATCGCGATAGTAGAGCGCTGCGGTATAGGCAGCAGCTAACACCACACACAAAATCAAAAACCAAGAAGAATATTGAAATGAAAATGAACTCACAGATTACAATAGTTTGTGTAGCGAGAATAGTATAAATCTTTTTACCTGTTCATGCCGCCACACACACTCAGCACCTGACCTGTTACATATTGAGATAAATCGCTGGCTAAATACAATGCAGCATTTGCCACTTCTTCTGCAGTTCCCATTCTTTTCATAGGTATTTTTTCTAGAATAGATTTTTGTACCTGCTCGTTAAGTACCGTTGTCATGTCGGTTTCAATAAAACCGGGTGCAATGGCATTGCAGCGGATGCTACGAGAGCCAAACTCATCGGCTACCGATTTTGTGAAACCAATAATGCCTGCCTTAGAAGCCGCATAGTTGGCTTGCCCGGCTTGGCCTTTTTCGCCCACAATGCTGGTGAGGTTAATAATGGAACCGCTTTTTTGTTTAAGCATTAACTTGGCTGCGTGTTTAGTGAAATTGAAAACCGATTTCAAGTTGGCATCTATCACTTCATCCCACTGTTCTTCGGTCATGCGCAGTATCAGATTATCGCGAGTAATGCCGGCATTATTTACCAACACATCTATTTTACCAAACTGAGCGGTAATCTCTTCAATTACTTTCTCGGCATTTGTAAACAAAGCCGCATCTGATTTTATTCCCTTTACCTTTACACCAAGCCCGGAGAGTTCTGTTTCTATTTGGCGCGCTCGTTCATCGCTGCTCATGTAAGTAAATACCACATGCGCACCGTTTTCTGCAAACTTTTTAACTAGGGCATATCCTATGCCGCGGGTTCCTCCGGTTACTAAAGCCACTTTATCTTTTAACAGCATTTTCAATTTTTTACGAAGAAAAAATTTTCTGCGGTTAAACTCATACTTCGTGGAATGGTCTTTAATGCATTGTTCACCATTTTAAAAAATAGTAACCATGAATAAGATAATAGCAGGAGCATTGTTTGTAGTAGCCACATTAGCATTTTTGCCCGCAGAAGCAAAGAATAATCATTGTAAACGCTGCAGTCAAAAGTTGAGCCACGAACAACACAAACGAATACGACAAGGTGTTAAAAACGGGGAGTTAACAGGCAAAGAAGCAGCCATTTTGCAAGCACAACAAGCGCACATACACCGGTTAAAACAAATGGCTATGGCCGATGGGGTAGTAACCCCGCAAGAGCAACATTTGTTGCGCAAAGAAATTCAAAAGGCCGATGCAAACATACATCGTCAAAAACACGATTGCCAACACGGCAGATAAATTTTAGGTGTACCCAGGTGGTTTCTCCCGCTTCACACAGTTTGAGGCGGGAGATTTTTTTTATTTATTGCACGGCTATGAAAACTTACCGCATTTTTTGTGTTACCGCACTGTTAACTGTATTTACAACTTCAATTGTAGTTGCCCAAATCAATCCACTCTCTGTAACCATTGCCCGCGATAGTTTTGGTGTGCCGCACATTTACGGAAAAACCGATGCTGAAGCTGCTTATGGTTTGGCCTATGCACATTGCGAAGATGATTTTAAATCCATACAGCAAAGTTTGTTATCCTCCAAAGGTATGCTAGGCGAAGTGCTAGGAAAAGAAGGTGTACTTTTTGACTTTGGATTAAAATTTTTTGGTGTAGATACTCTGGTAGATAATAACTATGAGCGAGCCATCTCAACCGATTTCAAAAAGGTATTAGAGGGTTATGTGCAGGGCGTTAATGATTATGCCGCTAAGCATCCTGAAGAAGTTTTATTGCAAAAATCGTTGCCGTTTACTGCCAAGGATATGGTAAAGGGTTCTACGCTTACGCTCACGCTTTTTGCCGGGGGTGGAATGGCGCTTAAATCCATTAAAGAAAATATGATTGAGTTGGTGCATCAGCCCAACGAGGTGGGTTCTAACTCACTGGCCATTGCACCGTCAAAAACTGAAGATGAAAAAACTTGGCTATTGGTCAATTCGCATCAGCCCATTGAAGGCAGATTTGCCTGGTACGAAGCGCACATTAAAAGCGATGAAGGTTGGGATATGATAGGTGGTTTGTTTCCCGGGGGCACTACCATTTTTGTAGGCACCAACCCATTTCTTGGCTGGGCGCACACCACCAACTACCACACCTTTGGCGACATCTACAAGTTAGTACGTAAAGGCAATAAATACCTGTATGATGGTGAGTGGAGAAAATTTGTTGCCAAAAAAGCGAAACTGAAATTGAAGTTGGGTGGTATTAAGTTAGGAGTTACAAAAACAATACGGTACACAGAGCATGGCCCGGTGTTCAAAAACAAAAAAGCGTGGTATGCTTTGCGGTTTCCGGGGGCAATGGATTTGCGCGCTACTGAGCAATGGTACCGCATGAATAAAGCAAAAAACTTTAATGAGTTTGAAGCGGCACTAAAAATGGAAGCCATTCCGCTGTTTAATACCACGTATGCCGATGTGGATGGGAACATTTTTTATCAAAGCGGTTGCCAAGTTCCGTTGCGCGATACTTCGCTCAATTGGAATACTCCCATAGATGGTACCTCGTCTAAATATAAATGGAATCAGTTAGTACCGTATGAACGTAAACCGATGCTGCTAAATCCATCGTGCGGCTATTTGTTTAGTTGTAACCAAACACAGTACGCAGTAAGCGGACCGGGTTGCGAATGGAAAGGTAGTTGGGTAGGCATCCAACAGTTCAACTATAATAGAGGTGAAGTTTTTGGCGAACAACTGGCAGCCGTTAAAGGGAAAATCACCTGGCAAGATTTTCACCGCATCAAATTTGATAAGAGCTACTCTAAAACGGCCAGCTATGCTAAAAACTTCAAAGCACTGTATCAGCTAGAGGAGAATAAATACCCCGATATAGCCGATGTAATCCGCAAGCTTAAAAAGTGGAATTGGCAAGGAGATATCAATAATCGCGAAGCACCTATTGCACTAATACTGCATGAGCGCTTACAAAAAGCATGGAAAGTACCCTTTGCATTTTTGATGATAAAAAAGCAGCCATTGACCGATGTTGACCTAGTGCCACATTTGCGCGCAACCAAAAAATTTATGTTAGACAAGTACGGCACTATTGATGTAAAACTTGGCGATATTCAGCGGCTTGTAAGAGGCGATAAGAGTTATCCGGCCAGTGGCCTGCGCGAGGTTTCCAGAGCAGCAGATCCTAAGCTGTACGATAAAACGCATGGAATTTGGCGCATCAACAGTGGCGATGGATACATGCAAATGAACAGGTACTCAAAAGATGGGGTAGAGATAAATTCAATTAGTCCTTATGGAGCATCGGCTCGTTCAAACAGTAAACATTATACCGACCAAATGGAACTTTTTACCAACGAAAAATTTAAGCGAATGACATTTGATTGGAATGAAATTCTTAAAAAAGCAGAACGAGTATATTCGCCCGGTCAATAGTTCGTTATCTATGTATCCTAAAACGTTTTTTATGAATAAAATGTATCTTGGATTTGTTGTGTTGGGTTTGTTTTTAAGCACTACTTCCTTTAAACCAACAGTTGATGGTATTAAATGGCTCACTTGGGAGCAAATGCAGCAACAGCAAAAAGTGCAGCCGCGCAAAGTGTTTGTAGATGTATATACCGATTGGTGTGGTTGGTGCAAGCGCATGGATGCCACCACATTTACCAATTCAGAAATCGTGAGCTACATCAATCAAAATTTCTACGCCATTAAGTTTGATGCCGAAACACACGATAAAATAAAGTTTAATGGGAAAGAGTACGGATTTGTGGCCTCTGGTTACAGGGGCTATAACCAGTTGGCTGCCGAAATTCTAAGGGGACAACTCAGCTACCCCACCAGTGTATATCTGGATGAAAAAATGGAAGTTATTTTTCCGGTACCCGGCTATATGGATGCTAAGCAGTTGGAGGGTGTGCTCAACTTTGTGTATAGTAATAGTTACAAAACCACACAATACGATCAATACCAAAAGGGGTTTAAAGGCAAGGTAGAGTAGAAAAAGTAATTGCTAAAATAAAAAACGGGCTGAGTGAATAACTCAGCCCGTTTTTTTGTGCTACCACAATTCATAAAAAACTAAACCTTGTAAACCCCAAAAATCATTATTCTTGATTTATTCAACCTAGCAGTATGGCAGTTTTGACTTCTAAAATAATTCCGCAGACGGAGCAGTATCAAAAAAATCTTGCCCTAATGCTACAAAAGGTGGCAGAGTTGGAAGGCAAAAAGAAAGAAGCCCTTTTTCAAGGGGAAGAAAAATACCTGAGCCGTACCAAAAAAGCAGGCCGGATGCTAGCTCGTGATCGCATAGAGATGCTTTTAGATGACAATTCACCATTCATGGAGCTTTGTCCTTTTGCCGGTTGGGGTACCGATGGTTTTGGAACCGGTGGCACCATTGTTACGGGCATTGGTTTTGTTAGCGGGCGCTTGTGTATGCTCAACAGCAATGTAGGCACCATCAAAGGTGGAGCTATTGATTACGCCACCCTACAAAAAGGTATTCGCATTGGCGAAATAGCTATGGAGAATGGCTTGCCCACCATCAACATGGTAGAGAGTGCAGGAGCCAACTTGCCTGATCAGGCAAAAATTTTTAATCAAGGAGGAACCAATTTTAGGGAGATTACCCGCAGAAGCAAAGCGGGAATTCCAACTATCAGTATTGTGTTTGGCAGCAGCACGGCCGGTGGTGCATACATACCCGGTATGTGCGACTATACCATTTTTGTAAAAAATCAAGCACAAGTGTTTTTGGCCGGTCCGCCATTGGTAAAAATGGCTACCAACGAAGTAACCGATGAAGAAAGTTTAGGCGGGGCACAAATGCACAGTACCACATCAGGAGTAGCAGATTATATGGCCGAAAACGAAATGGATGGCATTCGCATAGCCCGCGATTTAGTTTCATACTTAAAGCAATCAGCAGTATATGACCATGCAAAGCAAGTTGCAGAGCCACATTATTCGGCAGAAGAAATTTTAGGTGTAGTGAGCGCTGATGTGCGCGTAACTTTTGATCAGCGAGAGTTGATTGCAAGAATTGTAGATGGTTCAGATTTTCACGAGTTTAAACCCGATTACGGCAACACATTAATTACCGGATATGCAAAAATAGATGGATATGAAATAGGTGTTATAGCCAACAATGGAGTGTTATTTAGCGAGGCAGCCAATAAAGGGGCTCAGTTTATTCAGCTTTGTAATCAAAACAATACACCGCTCCTCTTTTTACAAAATATTACCGGTTTTATGGTCGGTAAAAAGTATGAAGAAGAGGGTATTATTAAGCATGGGGCTAAGATGATAAACGCAGTGAGCAATTCTACAGTTCCGGCTATTACTATAATCACCGGTGCCAGTTATGGAGCCGGTAATTATGCCATGTGTGGCCGAGCATACAAACCTCGCTTTTTGTTTACTTATCCAAATTCAAAAATTGCAGTAATGGGGTCTGAGCAGTTAGCCGGGGTAATGCAAACTATTGGCCGGCAGGCAGCCGAAAAGGCGGGCATACCTTACAATGAGGAGCAAGGCCAAGCTGTGGCAGTGCACATGATTACAGAGGCCGAAAAGCAAAGCAATGCCTGGTTTGCCAGCGGGCAAGTGTGGGATGATGGAGTGATAGACCCGCGTGAAACGCGCAATTACCTCAAGTTTTGTTTACAAGTTATTAATCAAGAAAAGATTGAAGGAGCAAAAGGTTTTGGTGTGTTTAGAATGTAATAATGTATGAAACAAATACGTAAACTATTAGTGGCCAATCGCGGAGAGATTGCCTGCCGTATTTTTGGCACCGCCAGAGAAATGGGCATCTCTACAGTAGCAGTTTTTTCTGATGAAGATGCTCAAGCATTGCATGTAAAGTTAGCTGATGAAGCGATAGCCATTGGTGGAAACAAAGCAGCAGAGAGTTATCTATTGATGGATAAAATAATAGCTGCTGCCAAGCAAACCGGAGCCGATGCTATTCATCCGGGGTATGGTTTTTTGAGTGAAAATGCTGCGTTTGCAAAACGCTGTAAAGAGGAGGGAATTATTTTTGTAGGGCCATCTGCTACAGCCATAGAAAAATTAGGCAGTAAAAGTGCTGCTAAAGAATTGATGCGCAAAGCAGGTGTGCCTGTAGTGCCCGGCTATAATGGCGATGACCAAAATTTGGCTCGCTTTGAATATGAGGCAGAGGAAATAGGTTACCCTATATTGCTAAAAGCAAGTGCAGGTGGTGGTGGCAGAGGAATGCGTATTGTGAACAATAAACCGGATTTGGCACCGGCTTTTGAAGCAGCAAAACGCGAAGCACAAAATAGTTTTGGTGACGATAAACTTTTGATGGAAAAATATTTCCACAAAGCAAAGCACATAGAGTTTCAGGTACTGGGCGATGAGCAGGGCAATTATGTGCACTTAGGCGAAAGAGAATGTTCTTTGCAAAGGCGATATCAAAAGGTAATTGAGGAGGCGCCTTCTCCATCCTTGAGTAATGAATTGCGAAAAGAAATGGGCGATGCTGCTATTGCTGTAGCCCGTGCGGCTAAATATACCAATGCCGGTACGGTAGAGTTTTTATTAGATGAAAAAAGAAACTACTATTTCTTAGAAGTGAACACGCGCTTACAAGTAGAGCATCCGGTTACAGAAATGGTAACTATGGTAGATTTGGTACGGCTCCAACTTCAAATAGCAGAGGGTCAACCAATTCCGGCTTATTTGCAACAAGCAGAGCATGCCCCCATGCACGCTATTGAATGCCGAATTTGTGCCGAAGATGCGGCTAATAATTTTTTTCCTTCCAGTGGTACCATTTTGTATTGGCGCGAGCCCGATATGGAAAATGTGCGCGTAGATACCGGAGTAGAAACCGGCAGCAAGGTGGGTGTCTATTACGATTCTATGTTGGCCAAGTTAATAGTGGTTGAAGAGAGCAGACAGCAGGCGATACGGTTGCTATTGAAAGCATTAGATGAACTAGTGGTGTTGGGTGTTACCACCAATAAGGATTTTTTGAAATCATTGTTACAACATCCCAGTTTTACAGATGGTACTTTTGATACTAAATTGATTGAACGTGAGTTTGACCCTTACATTAATTTGCCTGACGATACTACTACAGCCGAAATACTTGCCGCTGCTTTGACGTATCATCTTTCATTGCAAACTAAATCTTTATCTCACTCTCCATCGCTTACTAACTGGCGCAATATTTTTTACCAGCCGCATAAGATAGAGGTAGAACTGATAGGAGAAACTTATCCCATTTCTTATCTCCAACTTTCTGCGGCCTACTTTCAGGTGCAAGCAAATGGTGAGTTGCTGAATGTACAGTTGTTAGATAGCAAAGAAGAGTATTTCTATTTACAGATCAACAACGTCCGAAGGCATTTTTTTGCTGCAAAGCAGCAGGATAGTTTTTATGTGCAGCATCCATTATCGGGCACTCATCAAGTTAAACTTCTGCCTCGATTTTTGAATGCAAAAGCAGCAGAGAAAGCGAGTAGATATGTTTCGCCAATGCCCGGTGAAATACTTAAAGTGTTAATTAAGCCCGGAGATAAGGTAATTGCAGGACAACCCTTGTTGGTGATGATTTCTATGAAAATGGAAATGACGATTGAAGCCAAAATAGATGGTGTAGTAGAAGAAATTTTTGTGGCCGAAAAAAGTTTTGTGCAAGCCAATTCAATACTTCTAAATATTAAATAATATCATGCTTTATACTCAATCGCAAGTCCAAGATTTTTCCCAACAAACATTTGCCCATCTTTTGGTGAAGCAAGAGGAAAACTTACTTACGCTTACGCTCAACCGCCCTGAGAAGAAAAATGCACTTAACCCTACGCTTTTCAAAGAATTGGCATTTGCCCTAAGTTATGCCAAATATGCAAGCGATGTATGGGCTGTACTGATAGCTGCCAATGGCGATGTGTTTTGTGCCGGAGCAGATTTAAAAGCATTTGCAGGAGCTATTGAGCAAAATAACTCTACCATTCCTGAGCCAAATAGCGAAATAGTAATTGGTGATGTGTTTAATGCTTTGCACAAACCCTGTATTGCTAAGGTACACGCTCCGGTGTATGCCGGTGGTTTTTTAATTGTATGTGGTTGCACACACGTGATTGCTTCAGACAATGCTACTTTTAGTCTGCCCGAAGTAAAGCGCGGTTTGTTTCCCTTTCAAGTGCTTAAAAGTTTGTTAGGGATTATGAGTGCCAGAGAAGCACTAGACTTTTGTATGCGCGCTAAAACAATGGATGCTATGCAGGCACAAACTGTTGGTTTAGCAACTAAAGTGGTAGCAGTTAATCAACTTGATGCAGAAGTACAAGCATTAGCCACTGAACTTTTTCAATTCTCGCCCTCAGCTATTCGGTTAGGATTAGAGGCATATCAGCAACTTAAAAACATTTCAGACGCTGAAGCACACGGTTATTTGAAGCAAATGCTCAATAAGGCCATACAAACAGATGATGCCGCAGAAGGAATTGCTGCATTCACAGAAAAACGAAAACCTGTTTGGAAAGGTCTATAACACATAAATAAAAGTATGAACCTATCATTTCATGGAGCAGCCAGAGTAGTTACCGGTAGTAAACACCTTATAGAGCTAAATAGTGGCACAAAAATTTTGTTGGATTGCGGCCTGTTTCAGGGCAACCCTCGTGAAGCAGATGAGCTAAACCGGGAGTGGGGCTTTGACCCCAAAGAGATTGACTATCTGATTCTGTCACATGCACATATTGATCATTGTGGACTAATGCCAAAACTTTTTGCTGATGGATACAGAGGCAAAGTTTATTGTACGCCCGCCACTTTTGATTTAGCAAAAATACTAATGTTAGACAGTGCGCATATTCAGCATCAAGATGTTTTTTACCATAACAAAAAGAGAAGTAAGAGAGGAGAGCAGCCCATAGAAGCGCTGTATGATGAGGAAGATGTAAATCTGGCACTTCGCCATTTTAAACTGGTAGAGTATGGAGAACTACATAAGCTAAACGATAACCTGAAAGTACTTTTTACTGATGCCGGACACATCATAGGTAGTGCAGCAGTACACTTAACAATCACTGAAGGGGATAAAACTACCCAACTTACTTTTAGCGGTGATGTAGGCCGATATGGCGATGAGTTACTTCGTTCACCCGAAAAGTTTCCTCAAGCAGATTATATCATATTAGAATCTACCTATGGCGATAGTTTACATGAAGACATGGCTATCAAAGACCAGAAGCTTTTAGACACTATAGTGAATACTTGTGTGAAGAAAAAAGGCAAATTGATAATTCCGGCTTTTAGTGTAGGGCGAACTCAAGAGCTGGTATATGCACTTAACCGTTTAGATATTTCTAAGGCACTTCCGGATATTGATTTTTTTGTGGACTCTCCACTATCGGTAGAAGCTACCGAAGTGATGCGAAAACACCAAGATGAGTTGAATGAGCGGTTTCATGCCTTTCTAAAAAAGGATAAAGAGCCATTTAACTTCAAGCGGCTTCACTACATTACTCGCATAGAAGATTCAATGGAGTTGAATAAACGCAAAGAGCCGTGTGTTATCATCTCTGCATCCGGCATGGCTGATGCCGGTAGGGTAAAACACCATATTAAACATGTAATCAGTGATGAGCGGAATACTATTTTGTTGGTGGGTTATTGTGAGCCGCGTTCTTTGGGGGGAAAGTTGATGCGCGGTTACTCTGAGGTAACACTTTTTGGTGAGCCATTTACAGTGCGGGCCGAAGTGCAAACTATGCGTAGTATGAGCGCACATGGCGATTACGAAGATTTGTGTGAGTTTCTCAGTTGTCAAAACCAAGGTATGGTAAAGCAGTTGTTTTTAGTGCATGGCGAGTATGATGTACAAGAAACATTTAGAAGCAAACTATTGCGCAAAGGTTTTACAGATGTACAAATACCATCGTTGCACCAATCGTTTGAATTGAAGTAGCAGCTATGCACGTATCTTGCCTACAAGGCCGGTGAGCACATTTCCGGGACCTATTTCTCTAAACTCAGTAGCACCATCGGTTAGCATTTGCTTTACCGATTGAGTCCATCGTACAGGTGCGGTAAGTTGCGCAATCAGATTTTTTTTGATAAATGTAGCATCTGTTTCTGCTTTTGCAGTTACGTTTTGATAAATAGCGCAAACGGGAACATTAAACTGCAATTCATGAATCGCTTTTTCAAGCTCTGCAGCAGCGGGCTGCATCAGCGGAGAATGAAAAGCTCCCCCAACAGGGAGTTTCAATACACGTTTTACACCTGCTGCTTTCAGTTTTTCGGTGGCTTTTTCTATACCTGCAACAGAACCTGATATGACCAATTGCCCCGGAGCGTTGTAGTTGGCGGGTACCACTACATCATCTGAAATATTAGCACACACCTCTTCCACTAACTCATCAGATGAATACCCCAACACAGCCGCCATAGTGCCCGGGTTTTGCTCGCATGCTTTTTGCATGGCTTGTGCACGTATGCTCACTAATTTTAAAGCGTTTTCGAAACTCAGGCAACCATTGGCCACTAAGGCAGAAAACTCACCAAGGGAATGACCGGCAACCATGGCCGGTGTTGGATTGTCCAAAAGAAGATAAGTAATAACGGAGTGTACAAATATAGCCGGCTGTGTAACATCTGTACGTTTCAAATCTTCATTGCTGCCGTTTTTCATAACATCTGATAATGAAAAGCCAATTACTGAATCAGCTAATCCAAGAAGCTCAAGCGCTTTTTGGGTTCCGCATAAATCGTTGCCCATACCTTTGAACTGCGAGCCCTGCCCCGGAAAAACATAAGTGGTCATAAAAAACTTATTAACTGAGTGTTGAGCTAATCAACTTAATAAACTCGTTACGAGTAGCTTCTTTTTCAAACTCACCGGTAAATGCCGATGTGGTGGTAACCGAGTTTTGTTTGCTCACACCGCGCATCATCATACACAAGTGTTTGGCCTCAATTACCACAGCTACACCCAGCGGCTGTAGCGCATTTTGCAGAGCATCGCGTACTTGTATGGTTAAGCGCTCTTGTACTTGCAATCTTCGGGAAAAAACATCTACTATCCGAGCCAGTTTGCTCAGCCCAACTATTGTTCCATTAGGAATATACGCAATGTGTGCACGTCCATAAAATGGCAGTAAATGATGCTCGCACAGAGAGTATAACTCAATATCTTTTACTACCACCATTTGATTATGGTTTTCTTTGAAAAGAGCACCCTTTAAAATAGCATCAGCATCCATGTGGTAACCCTGAGTAAGAAAATGCATTGCCTTGGCCACACGCTCAGGTGTTTTCTCTAAACCATCGCGGCTGGTGTCTTCGCCAAGCGTTTTTAAAATCTCGGTGTAGTTTTTTCGGAGCGTTTCAATGCCATCGGCATTGTAGATTTCTTCTTTTTTGTAATTCATGTAGTAGCATTTAATCAGTCACAAACACACAACATTTTGAATTGTTGTAGTTACAAGGTTAAATAAATAATGCGGTATGGTTACAGCTTACTGGATTTGCCGTTCAGATACTCTTTATATACCTCTCGTACAATGCCATCGCCTAAGCCCACTTTAGGTATAAAAATTTCGGTGGCATGTAGCCAATTCATGATGGTGGTAAAAATTTCACCGGCAGGTAAAATTACATCCGCTCTGTCGGGGTTGAGGTCAAATTTTTTGATGCGATCATCGTAGCTGTATTGTTGAAGTTCTTCTACAATTTGTTTGAGCTTGTTGTATGAAAGTGGTTTGTCCGTTTTCAACTGTGCTAACTTACTGATGCGGTTAATGTTTCCTCCCGAACCAACTACACTCACATCGCGCATTCTAAAGATTTTGCTGCTTAGCCAGTCTTTCATTTTTTTCCATTCAGCTTTAGTTACTGTTTTTTGTAGCAGCCGAATAGTTCCGATTTTAAAGGATTTAGCAGCATGTACTTTACCATTTTTAAAAACTGTAATCTCGGTAGAGCCACCGCCAACATCAATAAAAACACAGTTTTTGCCTACCCGCTCACGCACTGCCCTTTGGCTGTTGAAAATGATATGTGCTTCTGAATTGCCGGTAATGATGCCGATGTCTATACCTGCCTCGCGTTTAATACGCTTTACGATGGCACTACCATTGGCCGCCTCGCGCATTGCGCTGGTGGCGCAACCCTTGTAGTGTAATACATTATTGGCGCGCATAATATGTTTGAAGCCAATCATGGTGTCCACTAATTGCCTGATGGTGATTTCCGGTATTGCTTGTTGGCTAAACACATTTGCACCCAAGCGAACAGGTACTCGTATTAGGGCACTTTTTTTGAAGATAGGGCCTTCACCGTTTTGCAGTACGTTTTCTATCAGTAATCGTACTGAGTTAGAACCTATGTCAATGGCTGCAAAACGTTTTATTTCCACAGAAATTGCTTTACTCTAAGGTAGCTTTTGAATGTTTAGTAATAGGAGCAGTTTTCAACCATGCCTTGTGCAGATAACGCAGAAGTGCTACGCTTAATCTTGTCTGTTTTTGTTGATGGTATCGTAGGCGCGGATAATTTCTTTTACCAACCGGTGCCGAACTACATCGCTCTCGTTGAGCATAATTTGCGAAATTCCGCTTACCGGTTTCAGTATTCTCAAGGCAGTATGCAGTCCGGAATTTACTTTTGGTGGCAAGTCAATTTGTGTGGGGTCACCGGTTACTATTACTTTTGAATTGGCACCTATGCGGGTTAAAAACATTTTTAACTGCATATCGCTACAGTTTTGCGCTTCATCTAATAGAATAAAGGCATGGTCTAGTGTTCTTCCGCGCATAAACGCCAGTGGAGCTACTTCTATCACGCGGTTTTCCATGTAGTAGGTCAGTTTATCAGCCGGTATCATGTCATCCAGCGCATCATATAGCGGGCGCAGGTACGGGTCTATTTTTTCTTTCAAATCTCCGGGCAAAAATCCCAAACTTTCACCTGCCTCTACAGCGGGCCTTGTAAGGATTATCTTCTTTACGTTTTTTTCTTTAAGTGCTTTCACGGCAATGGCTACTGCTGTGTAGGTTTTTCCGGTACCTGCGGGGCCAATGGCAAAAACTATGTCATTTTTCTCACTTTCTTTTACCATTTGCAATTGGTTTTCGGTGCGGGCACGTACTACCAAACCGTTATTGCCATACACAATAATGTTTTTCGGCTCTTTTTCTTTTTCTTTTCTCTCTGTGGTTTCGGGTTTGGTAAGCACTATGTTTTCAATATTATCCTCAGTGAGCTTACCATAGCGTTCTATGTGGCTCATCATCCTATCCACCTTTTCTTTAAAAGCTGCAAGGTCTTCCTCGTTCCCCTCTGCCTTAATTACATTGCCACGGGTTACCATTCGTAACGTAGGAAAATTTTTCTTAATAAAATTAAATCGTGAATTATTTACTCCGAAAAAATCTATAGGGTCTATGCCCTCAATGTTGAGTGTAAGTTCTGTCAATTAGGTGTGTTTTAGTAGTAACGAATGTAGGTATTCCATTTCTTGTGGTGCTGTACAGCAAAATATATCTATCCACAATTTTTTCCACTAAGTTGGTTTTTAATGCTCGTAAATTGGTTCATTTTCGTTCATTACCAGTTGTATGGCTTTAGTCACATTTACATCAGACCTCGGCATTCGCGATTACTATGTGGCGGCTATCAAAGGCGCCATTATTACATATTGCGAGCAGGTGGTGCCCATAGTAGATGTAACACACAGCATTATGCCCTTTGACATAAAAGAAGCAGCTTTTACTGTTCGCAACAGCTACAAGTACTTTCCTAAAGGCACCATTCATGTGGTACACATGAGTAGCACCGATGCCAAGCGAAGACTGCTTGTGTCAATTGTTGATGGACATTTTTTCGTTACGTTTGATAACGGTTTTTTATCGTTAGCGTTTGAAAAAACTCCTCATGAAACCTACGAGGTAAACGAAGAACTAACCGTACAAAGCACGCCCCTTATGGAGGCAGCAATAGGTAAAATAGTGAATCTTTTGGTGCAAGAGTACAAGCCATCTGATTTTGCACACCTTACTACCGAAGCCGTTCATCTTCGGTTAATACAGCCATTAACAAGCAACGGTCGCATACTGGGCAGTGTTATTCATATTGATAACTATGGTAATGCAATCACTAACATTACACCAAATATGTTAGCTCATTATATCGGAGAAAAGAAATTTAACATATATGTTGGTGTGGGTCAGATTAATGAAATAAGCGAACAGTATGATAACGTGGAAGAAGGAGAGTTAGTAGCACTACTTAGTAAAACTGGTTTTATTGAAATTGCCATTTGTAAAGGCAGGGCAGATAAACTATTGGCACTTAGGGTAGGTACTCCTGTACAAATAACCGTTGATTAACTCAGAGCTATGCTGATAAGAATTGTATGCATGACGTTCCATACAGATGGAGTGCCGCACTTTTTAAAAACCTTTGAAGAGAGAAAGGCCACCATAGCAGCTTTTTCAGGATGTATGGGCGTGCAGTTGCTCCGGGATGCTGATAATCCAAACATCTTCTTTACATATAGCAAATGGAAATCGGCCGATGATTTAGAAAACTACAGGCGCTCTGCCTTTTTTGCCGAAACCTGGCAATTGGCCAAAAAATATTTTAGCGCTAAACCAAATGCCTGGAGTGTGTTAGAGGTTTTGTAGTTGTGTTTTAGAATTGTATCTCTCTTTTCAAGTATGTAATACTTACTTTAAGTGCATTTGTTTTTCTTAACATTAGTTCTACACAATAAATACCCGCTTGCTGCATTATTATTGCATGATACAAGCACAAATACAACCAACCAACATGGCCGCTATTACCATTCTATGGGCAGACGATGAAATTGATTTGCTGAAACCCAGCATTATGTTTCTGGAAAATAAAGGATACAAGGTAATACCCGTTACAAACGGCAAAGATGCCATTGACCGCGTAGCTGCTCGTGGTATTGATGTGGTATTTTTAGATGAAAGCATGCCGGGACTTACCGGTTTAGAAACACTGCAACGCATAAAAACCATAGATCAGCACATACCTTGTGTAATGATTACTAAAAACGAGGAGGAAAATTTAATGGAAGAAGCCATCGGCTCCCAAATTGCCGATTACCTCATTAAACCCGTAAAACCACAGCAAATACTCTCCACGCTCAAAAAAATTATTGATAACGAACGCTTAGTTACCGAGAAAACAACTTCTAATTATCAGCAGGAGTTTCAGAAACTCTTTATGCAGATTCAAGAAAATATGAATCATGAAGAGTGGGCTGAGTTGTATAAGAAATTAATTTACTGGGAAATAGAGTTGGATAAGAGTGATTCCAGCATGAAACAGGTTTTTGAATCGCAAAAAGAAGAGGCCAATCGCGAGTTTTGCAAGTATGTTACCAAGAATTACAAAAACTGGATTAATACTGAACCCGGTGATAATGCCCCGATAATGAGTCATAACCTATTGCGCCAAAAATTAGTACCCCTACTCAAAGAGAATAAACCCACATTTTTGGTAGTGATAGATAACCTGCGTTATGATCAGTGGAAGTCTATACAACCCATGGTGATGGATAGTTACCGGGTAGAAGAGGAGAGCACCTTCTATGCCATTTTGCCAACTGCCACACAGTATGCCCGCAATGCCATGTTTGCCGGTATGATGCCTTTAGATATTCAGAAAAATTTTCCCGACAAGTGGAAAAATGATGATGATGAAGGAGGCAAAAATTTGTATGAGCAAGATTTTTTGGAAGATTTTTTGAAACGCACTTTTCGTGATACGATTAAGCACCAGTATGTAAAAATAACCAATCATCGCGATGGGGGACTGCTAGAAAACAACATCAGTAATTATTTAAACAACAAGCTTACTGTTATCGTTTACAATTTTGTGGATATGCTTTCTCACGCCCGTACAGAAATGGAGGTACTCAAAGAGTTAGCGAGCGATGAAGCGGCCTATCGTTCGCTCTCTGTTTCGTGGTTTGAACATTCGCCATTGCAAAATGCTCTTAAAAAGTTAGCCGAGAAAGATGTAAACCTACTGCTCACTACAGACCACGGAACTATCCGCGTACAAGCGCCATCGCGCTGCATTGGCGACCGCGAAACCACCACAAACATTCGGTATAAAACCGGTAAGAATCTCAATTTTGAAGATAGAGATGTGTTTGCCGTAAAAGAACCGGAGCAAATTGGCTTACCTAAGTCACGGTTAAGCTCAACGTACATTTTTGCCAAAGAAGATAAGTATCTGGTTTATCCTAACAACTACAATCACTTTGTCAATTACTACAAAAACACATTTCAGCATGGAGGTATTTCGCTGGAAGAAATGATTGTGCCGGTAATAAAGCTAAGTAGTAAGTAGATGAACATAATTTCTAAAAAAAAACCGCAGTGTTTACACTGCGGTTTTTTTTTAGAAATATAGTAATGAGATTTACCACTTCATTAACTTAACTGTCTTGTTGATGTTAGCGTTAAAAGTATGAATAACATACACTCCGGTAGGTAGAGAAGTGTTTAGAGTGTTTACGCGGCCTCCATATATTTTCTCATTCACAAGTAGTTTTCCATTCATGCCAATAATGTTCACCGTGCTCGTTTCAAAAGAGGCCATTGTAGCATCTAGCATTAACAAGTCATTGCTCCACCACATTTTGATATGGTGGTTGGTTGTTTCGTTAATGCTTTGTGGTTCTTCTACCACAATCACAATTTCTTGAGAGGTGATAAAATCGCCCGCAGCATTCTGAGATTTACAGATTACATAAAATACTTTTTCGTCATTAAACTGCGGAGTGTATGTAGTACCGGTTTGTGGTGGGTTAAATCCACTAAACCCTAAACCGGTCAACTCACTCCATTGCCATTCGCGGGTGGCCGGATGTGTTTCGGTTACTGTGAGGGTGGTACCTGCCTGATTTTTTGCAATGTACTGTGTGTCGTTTGGGGTAACGGAGGTTTCAAATGGAACAACTGTAAGATCAGTACCGTTATCGCTACCGGTTACCGCAGGATTAGTACTTACTACCCTTATCCTGTATTGTGTTCCCGATGGCAAGCTGTTGGGTATAGTGGCAGTTATAGGTGCAATGGTTGTGCCGGATAAGTTGCCAATCTCAACTGGTGATGCAAAGCTACCGGTATAGTCAGAAATCTGTGCTTTAAACACATTGCCCACATTAAATATTACATTAGATGTATACGTAACGTTTGTACTCACATTTGCACTTGGCGAAATCAAATAGGGTGAGCCACTGGCAGAAGTAGTGGTGATAGTTGTACCATTAAGCACTTCAATAACTACTTCGTTGCTGTTTACCACATCGTTATATTGGTTTTTAGATGCACAAATCACATAATATGTACCAGGCACGGCAAAGTTTGGCGTGTAGCTGCCACTTGTTTGTGGAGGACTGAAAGCCACATAACCGCTACCCGAAGTAGTAGAGTATTTCCACTCATGAGTAGCATTTTGAGAGGCAATAACAGTTAACAAAGTACCATTAGCGCCATGCAAAATTGTTTGCGCTGTATCTGGTGCAATGGCATTGATAAATTGATTTACAATTAAATCAACACCATTATTGCTGCCGTTGATAGCCGGGCTGCTGCTCACCACGCGAATGCGGTATGCCGTTCCGGTGGGTGTGGTAGATGGAATGGTAGATACAATCACCCCACTACCGGTATCTGCTTTGCTGCCAATAACCACAGGTGATGCAAAAGAGCCGCTGGCATCGCTCAATTGAGCAAAAAAGGTGTTGTTGTATTGAAACACAGCGCTGGTAACAGTATATGGTACATTAACTGTAGCAGCAGGAGCACTGGCGCTAAACTCAAATGGTGATCCGGTAATGCTACCGGTAACTAAAAACGGAGTAGATACTTCAATTTCTACCGCATTGCTGGTTACGGTGTTTCCGTTTATCACACTTTGGCAAACTACAAAGTATAAGCCACTGGCACTAAAGGTTGGAACGTATGTTGTACCGGTTTGTGCTGGATTAAATGAAACGTAAGGCCCACCTTGTGTAGTTGCATATTTCCACTCGCGTGAAGTAGCGGGTGCAGTTTCGTTAACGGTCAGTGTATTGCCATTGGCATTTACGGCTATGCTTTGGTTTGCAGCCGGTGTTATGTTGTTGCCTACTACATCAATTTGTACTTCATTGCTAATAACTTTTGTTCCGCCCGGATAAGAGGTTTCACACACAACAAAAAAAGTACCACCAATAGCAAAATTAGGCGTATAGCTAACTCCGGTTTGTATTGGTGTAATGTTGTTGTATGGTCCACCGCTGGTGGTGGCAAATTTCCATACACGCCCGCTTGCACCGGGTGTTTCGGTTACTGTTAATGGCGTGCCGTTGCTGCCCTGCGCTATATTTTGCGTGGCAGTTGGCGCAATAGAATTACTTACGGTAATCAAAGTGATGTTGGCCGTATTTGGGGTAGAAGTTAGTGCAGGATTAGAAGTCAACACTCTTACTCGGTATCCGGTGCCATCGGGGGTACCGGCAGGTATATTTCCGGCAATAGTAGAGGGCGCTGTACCGGCTACACTGCCTAAACTAATAGGTGCAGAAAACGAACCACCGGCATTACTCAGTTCAGCACTTACAGTATTGCCCGTTACAAAGTTGCCTAGGATAGTGTAAGGTACAGTTATGGTGGCACCGGTAGCGGCATTGAGGTAATAGGTGAGGGGTTGAATGTTTCCAACAGCAATAGATGGGGTATAGAATACATCAAAATCATCTAACCAAAGTGTGCTGCCCGATGTACCACCGGTTTGGTCGCCACTGCTGGTGGTGGATATTAATATAAATTGTGGTGTGCGATTATCTACATACACAAACGGTACAGCTATGCGGGTCCAGCCCGATACTGTTGTGGCCGGCCCTTGCCATTGTGCACGGGCTATAATGTTTACCGTACTATCTGGGTGGTTACCGTTTACCGGGGCTTCGGGCGCGTATGCATTGCCCACATGTAAGCGCGCTTCTACTCGTGGGAAGTCACTGCCTTGCTTGGTGTATCTGTACCAAAAAATTAAACTATCCGGCCTGCTGGTAAAGGGCATGGCATAATTGGGGTCAGTGGCAATAGTGCGGATGTACCCTTCTGATTTGTTGGTGGAAGGTGCTTCTACTTTGCCTGTGGCTAATGAGCCGTTAACCACTATTCCAAACACAGAGCCGGAGGCAATGCGCGCACAATAAAGACCACCGTGCGGGTTACTTGATTCGCGAAAACAGGTTTGTGGGCCACTTGTGGCATTTCCCCCACCGGTTTTATTACTATTCCACTGTGTGGGTTCTTCGGTATTAGAACCTACGTTTTGCCAGCTTTCTAAACTACCATTGGTAATAGAGGTTTGAGCAACAGAAGAGATTACAGCAGTTAATAGTAAAAAGCAGATGATGTAAATTTGACGCATCAGAGTTTGTTTTGGGGCGAAAATTACGCGAAAGCCCCTTATCTCAAAATGCAGATGGTGGATAAGTGGTAACTGCGGTTAAAATTCATGCCGCTTAGCAGCAAAGTTTACCCGTGCGCCTACGCAAAAGCCAAAGGTAGATTGGCGTTGCAGAAAATTGTTAGAAACATTGCTTTCCGTTTTGCTGCCCGATTTTGCCCGGTATAGTATTTCAGCATCTATGTACACATTGTGCCAGGGCTGATAGGTGGCCAATAACTGAAAAAAGGTCAATGTACTTTGTGCACCTTGCAAAAGTTTGTTGCCATATTCTTTTGTAACAGTGCTTCCACCGCCCGAGTTTCTGAAAATATCTGCACCTAAATTAGTAAGTGCTGTGCCGGTGGCATCTACGGTATCTTCGCCCAAACGAGCTACAATCAGTTTTGCCTGTAGGGTAAGTGGCGCAATAGGTTGATAGCGGAGTTGGGTAATTACTTCTACAAAATTAGCTCCCAGCGGGTGTGCCAGCGGCTGGTTGTAGTGGGTGTAGTTAGTGCCCGCTTCGTGGGTGTACATAAAGGGTCGGCTGATGTTAAGTTCTAACTGACCATCTAAGTTAGGGGCTATATCTATGTATTTCATACCAAATTGCATAGACCACTTATTGGCCCACCAACCGTTTCGGGCAAAAGCATTTTTGAAGTTAAATTCATCTAACAAAAATTGCCCGTAAAAGCTGAGGTGATTAATGGCATTGGCCTTAAAATCAATGCCCAGCAACACATTATCCGGGCTGCCAATGGCATGTTCCACAGCCCGGTAAAAAATAATTGGGTTCAGGTACTGTAGTTCAAACTGTTTACTGCGCTGCATCACCACCCCTTCAAACAAACCAATGCTCAAAAAATGTGTGGGCTGAATGCTCAGGTGATGAATAGCCATGTATTTTTTGGGCAATAACTGATCGGCACCGCGGATGTATTGTGTGTTAAGTTCAGCAAGAATACTTTGGTACCTGAATCTCCAGTACGATATATCTAACTTTAAAAAAAGGTATGGTGCCGAAAAATCAGATAAAAACATAGAGCGCTGACCGTTGCCTATAAAAAACTTATCGCGACCCATGGAGATGTTGATATACTTCAGCACATTTACATTGATGTATCCGCGGGCATCAAAGTAGTCTATGCCATCATCAAACTTGAAAATTTTTGAAGAGTAGTCTTTCCAGTACGCCTGACCCGGTACGTAGGTGTACCTATCATACGGTGTTTCTTTACGTATTTTGTTGGTAATGTACTTTTGGTGCCTGGCTGCGTTACCAAACGCATTAAAATAAAAGCTAAATACACGTTTAATATTTCCCCGAACTTCAACTCCTCGGCTGGTGGTAAATACAAACCGGCTATCAAAACTTTCTACCCCAACTTTTAAATCTAAAACCGGATTTAGCCGCAGGTCAAATAGCCCTTTCTTTTTAGATGTAACATGCAAAAAAGAAGCCGGCTCGCGGTAAAACTTCCACAAAGGTCTTTTGGTGCGGCTCTCCAAGCTGTCTAAATACTCCGGTGCTTCGTCAGCCAGCCATTGCAACTGGTACTGTTGAACTTTATTAAAACGCAGGTTAGAGAGCATCAGCGTTTCGGCCACTTTTGCCACCTGCCCGCGGTAGTAGCTTTTATCAGCCGTATGCTGAATAGGGATAATGCGGCTGTACTTAATATCTAACCGGTCTGCAATATGATAAGCATCGCTGCCAAGCGGTACAAAAGTGCCCTGTGCAAACATTGCTTGGCTGAACACGGTAAACAAAACTACTAAGTAGCGAAAAGGCATCTTCTGCATTGTTGCGCCAAACCTAACCCATTTTGAAAAAAAAGGAAATGACAGTTACGCTAACTCCAATTTAATGGCGTGAATGATGTGGCTTATGGAGATAACTATGCACAATACCGAATTTTTATACGTTTGTCGCTGCTAAAAATTAAAACAAATAAACCATGGGAGAAAAAATTACCATCAGCCGCGGGAAGCTGAAAGTGCCGGAAAATCCGGTAATACCATTTATTGAAGGTGACGGCACAGGGCCGGACATCTGGAGGGCATCTGTTCGTGTAATAGATGCTGCTGTTGAAAAAGCATACAAAGGCAAAAAGAAAATAGAGTGGAAAGAAGTGTTGGCAGGTGAAAAAAGTTTCAACAAAACCGGCAACTGGCTTCCGGATGAAACCTTAGATGCCTTCCGCGAATATCTGGTAGGCATTAAAGGGCCATTGACCACACCGGTGGGTGGCGGCATTCGCTCGCTCAATGTAGCGCTGCGCCAAATTCTTGACTTGTATGTATGCTTGCGTCCGGTGCGTTACTATAATGGTACACCTTCACCGGTTAAGCATCCCGAAAAGGTGAGCATGGTTATCTTTCGCGAAAATACCGAAGATATATATGCCGGAATAGAATATGCTGGAGGCACTGAGCAAGCAGCAGAATTGCTCAAATTTTTGAAAAAGAAGTTTGAAAAAGATTTTGGCAAAATTCGCTTTAGCGATAAAAAGAAAGGAAAGGAATATTTAAAAGTAGCCCGGCTCAAAGACACTGACCCCGAAACCTGCGTGGGCATTGGTATTAAACCGGTTTCAAAAATTGGCTCGCAGCGCTTAATTCGCTCAGCTATACAGTACGCTATTGACAACAAGAGCAAAAGTGTAACCCTGGTACACAAGGGAAATATCATGAAGTTTACCGAAGGTGCCTTTCGCGATTGGGGATATCAATTAGCCGAAACAGAGTTTGCCGAGCAAACCTACACTTGGGCTAAGTGGGAGCGCACCAAAAAAGAAAAAGGCGAGCCGGCAGCTAATGATGAAATGAAAGCCGCACAGGCAGCCGGCAAAATCATTATTAAAGATTCTATTGCCGATATTACTTTGCAACAAGTGCTTACCCGCCCCGAAGATTTTGATGTGATAGCTACACTTAATCTCAATGGCGATTACCTGAGCGATGCATTAGCAGCGCAGGTAGGCGGTATAGGTATTGCTCCCGGTGCAAACATCAACTACGTAACCGGTCATGCCATTTTTGAAGCTACACACGGCACTGCTCCCAAATACGCTAACTTAGATAAAGTGAACCCCGGTTCTGTAGTACTTTCCGGAGCTATGATGTTGGAGTATTTGGGTTGGAATAAAGCAGCCGAAATGATCCACCACGGGCTTGAAACAGCTATTGCTAAAAAGCGCGTTACCTATGATTTTGCGCGGTTGATGGAAGGAGCTACCGAAATCAAATGTAGCGAATTTGCAGATGAGATAATCGCTAACTTTTAAGTTTAATCGTACTGTGTTTCAGTAAAAATCCCGATGCATTTGCAGCGGGATTTTTTGTTTTTAGGGGTTGTTAAGTGCTTGTAACCACGGTGTGCGGTCAAAGTACACTTCATTGCGCGATATTTTACCGTTGGTAAACTCTACAATATCTAAACCACTAATCTCCAATAGTTTTTCGCCTACGGGTATTTGAGCTCTCCATTTCAGCGTGCATCCTTTTTCGGTAGGTATTATCTCAGAGGCGGTCCAAACCCAGTTAGGGTTTTTACGCAGTAGTTTTGTGAAATACTTCTCTAGTTGTTCTCTCCCGTGTAATACAACGGGGTTGGCAGGATCGCAATAGCTGGCCTCTTCAGTGTAAAAATCTAATAGTTTTTGGGGGTGGTTACCTGTCCAGGCGCTTAGCCATTGGTCAATAAATTCTTTAGTATTCATCCGCGCAAGTTATGAATTAATGTAAATGAAAAGCCCCTCGGTTCGCGAAGGGCTTTTGAAAGTTTTTCGTGTTTGGAAATACTAGGCAGTAGCGGTAGGTACCACATGTACAAATCTGCGGTCGTTTTTACCTTTGGTAAACTTTACCACGCCTTCGGTTACAGCAAAAATGGTGTGGTCGCGGCCAATCATTACGCCATTACCGGGGTGAAAAGCAGTGCCACGCTGGCGAACAATAATGTTGCCGGGTATGGCAGTATCGCCACCAAATATTTTTATGCCTAAGCGTTTGCTGTGTGATTCGCGTCCGTTCTTAACCTTACCTTCGCCTTTCTTGTGAGCCATTTCTCTGGTTTTTTGTAGTCCTTAATAAATAAATTATCCTATTGATTCAATTTCAATTTGGGTAAAACTTTGGCGGTGACCCTGCAATTTTTTGTAGGTTTTTCTGCGCTTCTTTTTGAAGATGGTTACTTTATCGGCCATTTTGTGAACCAGAATTTTGGCCTTTACGCTTACACCACTTACAGTGGGTGCACCTACAGCTACGCTGCCATTGTTATCGGTTAGCAATACGCGGTCAAAAGACACGGAATCACCTTCGTTACCGGCTAAGCGGTGTACATATAATTTCTTTCCTGCTTCTGCCTTAAATTGTTGACCGGCTATCTCTACTATTGCGTACATGGTTTAAATTTTGGGAGCGCAAATATAAAAGCCCATTTCAAAATACCAAAGCCCATGCAACTGTTGGTTGAAAAACTATTTTCGGGCTATGGGAATAAAGTCGTTTGCTGCCCGGCAATTGGCCGGTGTATTAGCTCCGCAAATTTACAAAGAGCAATCAAATGCCATTGATATACAGCAGCGTTTGCTGGAAAACTTGTTGGCCGTAGGTGCCAAAACCAAGTTTGGCAGAACGCACCATCTGCATAAAAACATGGAGCCAAGTCAGTTTCAGCAGCAGGTGCCCATTTGCGATTACGAGGGGTTTACTGAGTACATAGATCAAATTGCCGATGGTGAACCGGATGTATTGTGGAGAGGAAAGCCGCTTTATTTCTGCAAATCAAGTGGCACTACTTCAGGCACCAAATACATACCGGTAAGTGCAGCGCAGATAAGCGATATGGTGAGGGCAGCCCGCAACTCTTTAATGCTGTATGTAGCCGAGACCGGCAAAGCCCAGTTTTTTGACCGTAAGATGATTTTTTTACAAGGTTCACCGGTATTGGAAAAACATGGCGAAATAGCAGCCGGTAGGTTGAGCGGTATTGTTTACCACCATGTACCTTTTTATGCCCGTGCCAGCCGTATGCCTTCCTACGAAATCAACTGTATTGAAGATTGGGAAGAAAAAGTAACGGCTATAGCTAAGGAAACACTGCACCAACCCATGAGTTTAATTAGCGGCATACCGCCTTGGGTGGTGATGTATTTTGAGAAGTTGCGCGAACTGAGTAGTAAAGATTTGATTAAAGATATTTTCCCAAATTTTGAACTGTTTGCTTTTGGCGGGGTGAATTATGAGCCGTATCGCCACAAGATTGAGAGCATGGTGGGGTTCAAGATTCCATCGGTAGAAACCTACCCGGCCAGTGAGGGGTTTATTGCTTACCAAGATTCTCAACAGCACGAGGGCATGTTGCTCAATGTAAACGGGGGTATTTTTTTTGAATTTGTTGAATTAAGCAAGATACACAATACTAACCCCGAGCGGCTTACCCTAAAAGATGTGGAAATAGGAGTTAACTACGCGCTTATCCTCACTACCAATGCGGGGCTGTGGGCGTATAGCATTGGCGATACGGTAAAGTTTGTGTCCAAAAATCCATACCGCATTGTAGTTACAGGGCGCATTAAACATTTTATTTCTGCTTTTGGTGAGCACGTGATAAGCGAAGAGGTGGAGTTTTCGCTCCGCCACGCCATGTTAGATATGCATTGCTCTGTGACAGAGTTTACGGTGGCACCGCAGGTTACCCCGCCCGATGGTACCGCGCCATATCACGAGTGGTTTGTAGAGTTTAGTAAATTGCCCCACAGCATCAACCAGTTTGCCGGTATGTTAGATGAATACATGAAAGCCAAAAACTCCTATTACCGCGATTTGCGGGAGGGGCATGTGTTACAACAACTAAAAGTAAGAGCCGTGCCGGCAGGTACTTTTGCCAGCTACATGAAAAGCATAGGCAAATTAGGCGGACAAAACAAAGTACCCCGCCTTAAAAATGACAGGGAAATTGCCAATGCACTCATGCAATTGCTTAATGCAGATAAAGGGTGAATGTTTAAGGATTAATGGTCACCATTTTGGTAGTGGCGGCAGTCTTACCATTACCTGCTACAAGCAAAAAAACTTCTACCTGACCCGCTGTGTGAAACGTACGAACAGTGGAATACCCAAACTCTGATGAGTCGGGATTATCATAAAACTCCCAAAAAAAATCTTCGCCATTGCTGCTGCAACTGGCAATAAAGGTGATGGGTACATTTATCTTGAGAGAATCTTCTTCGGGAATGGTTCTGAAGCACGCATACGGGCGCTTGGTGCAAGAGTGGATACTTGCAATCAACAGAAGTAAAGAAAGTGATACAATTACTTTATGCATTACTCGGCAACAATCAGGTAGTAATTCTTTTTCCCTTTTTGAATCAATAAATATTTTTCGTGCAAAAGGTCTGCCAAAGCGGGTTTGTAGTCTACGCTAATTTTTTGCTTGTTGATGCTTACTGCATTACTCTGCAGGGCTTTTCGCGCCTCACCTTTAGATGGATAAATAGCACTTTTTTCGGCCAGTAAACAGACAATATCCACCTCTGTAAGCGATAGTTTTTGTACTTTAAAAGTAGCATCTTCATCAAACGCATCTTCAATCTCACTGCCGCTGAGTTGTTTGAAATCTTCAAACGAAGCGCCAAACAAAATATCAGTTGTTTGTTGTGCGCGTTGCAAATCTTGAGCAGAGTGTACACGGGCAGTTACTTCTTCCGCCAATGCTTTTTGCAACAAGCGTAAGTGAGGCGCTTGCAGGTGTTCTTTCTCTATGGCTTCAATTTCTTCTTTGCCTTTAAGCGAAAATATACGGATGTAGTTGCCTACATCCGCATCGGCAGCGTTTAGCCAAAATTGATAAAAACGAAATGGCGAAGTGCGTTTGGCATCTAACCAAATATTTCCTTTTTCTGATTTGCCAAACTTGGTGCCATCTGCTTTTTTAATAAGAGGTGTAGTTAGCGCGTATGCCTCTCCACGATCTTTTTTGCGGATTAACTCGGTACCGGTTACTATGTTTCCCCACTGGTCGCTGCCGCCCATTTGCAGTTTTACGCCATTGTTTTTCCATAAGTGGTAAAAATCGTAGCCCTGAATGAGTTGGTAGCTAAACTCGGTGAAACTCATGCCGGCCTCTAACCGGTTTTGTACCGAGTCCTTGGCATACATGTAGTTTACTGTAATGCTCTTGCCCACATCTCGCAAAAAACTCATCAGGGTAAAATCCTTAAACCAATCGTAGTTGTTTACAATTTGAGCTGAGTTGGCACCGCTGTCAAAATTCAAAAATTTCTCCAGCTGTTTCCGTTGACATGCTAGGTTATGCTGCAATACTTCTTCATTGAGCATATTCCGCTCTTCGCTTTTGCCCGATGGGTCGCCCACCATGCCGGTGGCACCACCAACCAATGCTATAGGTTTGTGCCCACAGTTTTGAAAATGCAAGAGGGTCATAATTTGCACCATATTGCCTACTCCGAGTGAATCAGCGGTTGGGTCAAAACCGATATAGCCGGTTACCATTTCCCTGTTCAGCAGTTCTTCTGTGCCGGGAATCATATCCTGCAGCATGTTTCGCCAGCGTAACTCTTCAACAAAATCCTTCTTTATCATAAAGGGCAAACGTATTTGTTTTTTGGGGCTATTAAAATTTTGTAGGACATAAGTACCTACATTTTGTGGTGTTTACTCCATTATTCCATTCACCGCATTTGCAAAATGCAAAACTTTATGTTGGTTTGAACCAAACACAAAAGCATGGAGCGGTTTACCGGATTATTGGGCATGGCATTTATCTTATTGGTGGCTTGGGCAATTTCTAACAACAAAAAAAAGATAAACTGGCGCTTAGTAGCGGTGGGGTTAACGTTGCAAATTGTATTTGCGATACTCATTCTTAAGGGCAATGATTTAGCACAGATATTCGCCCCGCTTGGCTGGCCTAAACTTTTCTTCAATTTTGTTAGCAGAGGATTTGTAAAGGTGCTCAGCTTTACCACACAAGGGGCTATGTTTATATTCGGAAACTTAGCCATATCTCCTGGGGCTAAAGATTCTATGGGCTTCTTTTTTGCTTTTCAGGTGTTGCCTTCTATCATCTTCTTCTCTTCTGTAATGTCTGTATTGTATTACCTAGGCATTATGCAAAAAGTAGTGCAAGGTATGGCTTGGGTCATGTACAAACTAATGGGTACCAGTGGTGCTGAAAGTTTATCGTGTACAGCCAATATTTTTGTGGGGCAAACCGAAGCTCCATTGATGATAAAACCCTTTGTGAGCACCATGACGCACAGCGAATTGTTGGCTGTTATGATCGGTGGCATGGCCACAATTGCCGGTGGCGTAATGGCTGCATACATACAGTTTTTGGGTAATGCTTATGCCGCTACACATGGTATATCCATAGAATTGGCACAGGTACAGTTTGCTGAGCAGTTGCTAGGCGCCAGTTTTATGGCTGCTCCTGCCGCGCTGGTTTTAGCTAAAATTATTTTGCCCGAAACCCAAGAGCCGGTTACCCGCCATGGCGTAAAACTTGAAGTAGAACAAACCTCATCGAATGTGATAGAAGCAGCCGCAGAAGGTGCATCAGGAGGTTTGCAATTGGCCTTGAATGTGGGAGCTATGTTGTTGGCATTTACCGCGCTTATTGCCTTTGCCAACTGGGGCTTGGGTAAAATTGGCGATATAGGCAGTATTAATGAATGGTGCATGGCACATTATGGCGCCAAGTTTAGTATGCAGTTAGTTTTTGGCATGGTGTTGCAGTATGTGGCCATGTTGCTGGGGGTACCACCCTCAGAAGCATTTCAGTTTGGAACTCTGCTGGGCACCAAGGTAGTGCTGAATGAGTTTGTGGCTTATGGAGAGCTTTCAAAACTCATCGCCAACAGTTCCATACAGCTTAACAAAACAATATTTATGAGCACCTTTGCTTTGTGTGGTTTTGCCAACTTAAGTAGCATAGCCATACAAATAGGCGGGTTAAGCCCACTAGCTCCTGAGCGCAGAGGCGATTTGGCACGTTTGGGAGTAAAAGCGGTAATAGGCGGCACCTTAGCCAACCTGATGACCGCCACCATTGCCGGAATATTACTTTAGTGCTGAGTGATTACTGCATCTGTGCCTCGTACACATCTACAGGCACATGATATAGCCAGTTATACATGTCTTCGGCTTTGCCCGATTTGATGGTGGTAAGTCGGTCGCGGAGTTTGTTAGATACATCTCGCCCCTCTACCGGAGGCAGTTCATATACCTCACCTTTGTAGTTAAACTCACCAATGTGCGATAGTACTGCAGCAGTGCCGGTACCAAACATATCTTCCAGTTTTCCGTCTTGATAAGCATCAATCACTTCTTCAATAGAGATGTCGCGCTCTTGAAGTACATATCCCTCATCTTGCGCTAAGGTGATAATGCTGTCGCGGGTAATGCCATTGAGAATAGTGCCCTCGCTAAGCGATGGAGTGATAATAATACCGTCAATCACTACAAATATGTTCATGGTGCCTATTTCTTGCAAGTAGCGGTGATGAATACCATCTAACCAAAGTATTTGGTCATAGCCCAGTTTGCGGATTTCGCGCACGGGCATCATGGTGGCAGCATAGTTGCCTGCACACTTTGCAAATCCGGTACCTCCCGGGAACGCACGAACGTACTTATCGTGTATGTAAACTTTAACCGGTTGGTTGTAATACTTACCTACAGGGCTGGTAAACACACAAAAAATAAAATGCTCTGCCGGTTTAATGCCCACCAGTTCTTCGGCCGCAAACATAAACGGGCGGATATACAAAGAACTATCGGGAGCGTTTGGTATCCAATCTTTGTCAATGGTCAGCAGTTGGTCCAAGGCGCTCATAAAAAGCTCTTCTGGTACTTCGGGCATGGCCATGCGTTCGGCAGAAATGTTAAAGCGCTCAGCATTTTTGTGCGGACGAAAAACAATCGGGTTGCCATCGGCATCTTTTTCGGCTTTTATTCCTTCAAAAATAGCTTGCCCATAGTGCAAAGCCGAAAGCGCAGGATGAATAGAAATATTGCCAAACGGCTGTATGCGGCAATTGCTCCATTTACCATTGGCATACTCTGCAATAAACATGTGGTCAGAAAATACCGTACCAAAGGGCAGGTTGTTAAAATCTACTTCGCTAATGCGCGACTGCACGGCTCTCTCTACCGTAATTTTGTATCCCATAGTCCTTGTTTTAGTGTGCGCGCCAAAGGTAGCATAATTAATAAGCTGTGTAAGGCACGCGGGTTAACTGTTAGTAATCCTGACGGCTAAACTATCGGCATAGTTTACCACTACAAGGCAAATAGTGTGTTTTAATGAATTTGTAACTGTTTGTGGCCGGGTAATAGACTGTTGAAAACCACAAACCGGGCGGCTCTGTGTAATATAAATGCTTCGTTTATATTCGCCCCCTCAAAATTTACCAAAGGCATGGCCAACGAAGAAATTGACAATACTATTGAAGAGGTAGAAAACGAAGTAGAAGAAACCGGTAGTGGTGCTCCAAAAACTCTCGTAGAGTTGTTTGAAACTCACAAGCAAAAAATAGCCATTGGTGGTGGTGTGTTGGCGCTACTGATAGCAGGGTTGTTGTATTTCTTCTTACAGCATTTGCCGGCTCAAGAACTTAAGGCACAAGACGAAGTGTACATGGCACAGTTTGCCTTCAATGCCGATTCGTTTGCCCTGGCTTTGAATGGTCGCAGTACTCCGGGAACTACTCCATTTAAAGGTTTTTTGCAAATAGCCGATGAATACGGTATGACTAAAACCGGTAATACCGCCCGCTACTGTGCAGGTGTATGTTACTTGCGATTGAAAAAATTTGCCGAAGCTGCTGAGCAACTCAAAAAATCAAGCCCATCCGATCAGGTAGTGGGTGCGGTACGGTTAAATGCAATTGGTGATGCCCTTGCCGGAGCAGGAAATATGGAAGAAGCCATCAGCTACTATGCCAAAGCAGCTGATTATTCGGCTAACGAAACGTACACCCCGTATTATTTGCTTAAAACCGGCTTAGCCAACGAAAAGCAAGGGAACAAGGAAGCGGCATTAAAATACTATCAAAAGATAAAAGACAAGTACCCTAACAGCGATGAAGGGCGCGAAATCCAAAAATACATTACCCGTGTGGGCGGATAAGAATACAATGAAGGAGGGAAGCAATTCCCTCTTTTTTTTGCTTTTGTATTTGCTTTTTTGATTTTTGAAATTTGGGCTTTTAAATTCAAACAGTATGTCATCTAAAGATCGCCCTTTATCAATACAAGAAGGTACCTCTATCAGCTTAAAGCACCCGAGCTATAAAGTGGGTATAGTAGTTTCGGAGTACAACAGCAGTATCACCTTTAGCTTGCGCGATGCGGCAATTGCTACACTGGTAAGCAATGGCATAAAAGCAGAAAACATATTGGTGGAGTATGCTCCCGGTGCCTACGAGCTACCTTTGGCAGCACAGTGGGTGAGCGATCATTTTGAACCCGAAGCAGTTATTTGTTTGGGTTGTGTGGTAAAAGGCGATACAGAGCACGATGTATACATCAACCAGGCAGTAGCGGATGAGTTGATGAAACTGAATACCCGCGAAAACTTGCCGTTTGTATTTGGACTACTCACCACCAATACCATGCAACAGGCCATAGACCGTGCCGGTGGCGTGCATGGCAATAAAGGTGAAGAATGTGCCATTGCGGCCTTAAAAATGCTGGCACTACACGAGCGGTTGATTGATTTGGAAGAAGCGAATAGTAAGAAATGAAACTGCACACCATTAACACCGGCTACTTTAAGTTAGACGGAGGCGCTATGTTTGGAGTGGTGCCTAAAACGATCTGGCACAAACTCAACCCACCTGATGCCAATAACCTTTGTACATGGGCCATGCGATGTTTATTGGTAGAAGACGGCAACCAATTAATTTTGATTGACTGTGGCTTAGGAAACAAGCAAAGCGAAAAGTTTTTTAGCTACTACGAACCACATGGCCAAGATACCTTGGAGAAATCTTTAAACACACTTGGATTTACTGCCGATGATGTTACCGATGTTATCCTCAGCCACCTGCACTTTGACCATTGTGGCGGAGCCATAAAACGCGAAGGAGATTTGTTAGTGCCGGCTTTCAAAAATGCTACTTATTGGAGCAACCAAAGCCACTGGCAATGGGCTACAAAACCCAACGCTCGTGAAAAGGCCTCTTTCCTCTCCGAAAACATTTTGCCTATACAACAGAGCGGGCAGTTGAAGTTTGCCGAAAGTGGAAGCATAGATGTGAATCCTAATGTAATCTTACACACCGCCAGCGGACATACCGAGGGTATGTTTATACCACACATTCAATACAAAGGGAACACCATTGTGTATTGTGCCGATTTGATACCGAGTATGGCGCATTTGCCTTTGCCGTATGTAATGGCCTATGATACGCGCCCATTACTCACCATAGACGAAAAGCAAAAACTTTTACAGGAAGCGCTTCCAAAAAACTACATTCTGTTTTTTGAGCATGACCGTGTAAATGAATGCTGCTCGCTGCAACAAACCGAGCGCGGCATACGCGAGAAAGAATCATTTCCGCTCACTGCTTTGTAATACATTTACGCTATGACTATACAGCAGATTACCGATTACTTAGAAAGTATTGCTCCACTTAGTTTACAGGAGAGTTACGATAACTCCGGGCTTTTGGTGGGTACTAAAAATGCCCAGCTAAAAGGGGTATTGGTTACCTTAGATTGCACCGAAGAAGTGGTAGATGAAGCTATAAAAAACAAATGTAATCTGATTGTGGCGCATCATCCCATCATTTTTGGAGGGTTGAAAAAGCTGAATGGCAAAAACTATGTAGAGCGGGTGGTGATAAAGGCCATTAAAAGCGATGTGGCCATTTATGCCATACACACCAATTTCGACAATGTACTGCAAGGCGTTAATGCCGAAATAGCCAAACGAATTGGTTTGACCAATTGTAAGATATTGGCTCCCAAACCATCCACACTTCGCAAACTTTACACGTTTATCCCGGTAAACGATTACCCCAAAGTAGCTTCGGCAGTATTTGCAGCCGGAGCCGGGCATATTGGTAACTACAGCGAAACCGGTTTTCGTACACAAGGCACCGGTACTTTTAGAGGAAACGAAAACACTAACCCCACCATAGGCAAGAAGGGTGTGTTGGAAGAAGTGAATGAAGTAAGGTTTGAAACTATTTTTCCTGTTCATCTGCAGTCGGCTGTAGTATCGGCACTTATTAAAGCACATCCCTACGAGGAGGTGGCATACGATGTGGTAGAATTACAAAACACGCACGCACAAATTGGCAGCGGCATGATAGGGGAGTTAAAGGCACCGATGAATGAAATGAGTTTTCTGAAAAAACTAAAAAAACAGATGCAAACAGTTTGTGTAAGACATACTGCCTTACGCAACAAGCCCATAAAAAGGGTAGCTATTTGTGGCGGAGCGGGCAGCTTTTTGCTTAAAGCGGCAGTGGCCGCAGGAGCCGATGCGTTTGTTACCGCTGACTTTAAGTATCATGAGTTTTTTGATGCCGAAAATCAATTAGTTATAGCCGATATTGGCCACTACGAAAGCGAGCAGTTTACCAAAGATTTGCTGGCCAAGCACCTTTCAGAAAAATTTCCTATAATTGCGCCCCTAATTTCAAAAATTAATACTAATCCGGTAAAATATCTTTAAAAATGGCAGCATCAAAAGAAATCTCGGTTGACGAAAAATTACACCAACTTTGGGAACTTCAACAAGTAGATTCCAAAATTGACAGAATACAGATTCTGAAAGGTGAACTACCTATAGAGGTAAAAGACTTGGAAGACGAAATTGAGGGTTTGAATACCCGTATCCAGAACATGCAATCGGAGTTGAGTGAGTTGGAAGAAGAAATCAATAACCGCAAGAACGCCAAAACTATGGCCAAGGAGTTGATTACCCGCTACGAAAAACAGCAAAACAACGTAAAGAACAACCGCGAGTACGATGCACTTTCAAAAGAGATTGAGTTGCAAAAATTGGAAATTCAGCTTTGCGAAAAGAAAATAAACGATGCTACGGCTAAAATTACCGCCAAACAAACCGTAATTGACGAAACCGAAAAGCAAATGAAAGAGCGCGAGAAGAATCTGAAAGCCAAAAAGAAAGAATTAGAGAAAATAATTGAAGAAACCGAGAAAGAGGAAGTAGAGCTACAAAAAGACAGCACCAAGCAAGCCAAGAAGGTTGAAGAGCGCTTGCTCAAATGGTATAATCGTATCCGTGGCGCTTACAAAAATGGATTAGCCGTAGTATCGGTACTCCGCGATGCTTGCGGTGGTTGTTATGCAAAAATTCCACCTCAGCGCCAAAGCGAAATTCGCCAGCGCAAACGCATTATCACCTGCGAGCACTGCGGGCGCATACTTGTATCTTGGGACGATAAAGAATCTAAGAACTAAATTATTTCTACTCAAAACCCTCTTTAACCGGAGGGTTTTGTTTTTACCGACATATAGAAACTTACGATTAACACACGGCCAGCGGCTTTTGTCATGGAATTGTCATTTTTATTCACATCACGTTTTCATTACCAAATTCTTGTTTTTATTTGAACAAAATTCACGCAAACGAATTTTAACACTAAGAACCTATTTAAGAAAACTTAAAAACTCATTATTAACCATGAAAAGAATTTTTACCCTCTTGCCGGCACTCGTTTCGCTGCTTTTTGCCGGTAACGTAACTGCACAGTTTAACTGTGGCAGCGATGCAGCAAGACGCGAACTCATCAAAAGTCATCCGGAAGTACTGATAGACGAAGAGCAGCTGCGCGCCTTTACCAAAGAGTATATTGCCAATCACAGCAAGGGTCAACGCAGTGGGCCGTTTACTATTCCGGTTGTTTTTCACATCATTCATCAGGGTGGTTTAGAGAATATCTCTAAAGCCCAAGTGTTGGATGCTATGAAAATAATGAATGATGATTTTAATAAGCGTAATGCAGATACCTCTGTAGTGATTGCGGAGTTCAAAAATATTATAGCAGATATGCAGGTAGAGTTCCGTTTGGCGCAGATTGACCCTTGGGGTAACTGTACAGATGGTATTGAGCGCATCTATTCTGCGCAAACCTGGATGGGCAACGACTATTCAAAACTGCACAACTGGCCCCGCGAAAAGTACCTGAATGTTTGGGTGGTAGCCAAAATGCGCAACGGTGCAGCGGGTTATTCCTATTATCCAAGTTCAGTAAACGCACTGTACAACGTACCAGCTCGCGATGGGGTAATTATCTTGCACGATTACGTAGGTAGCATTGGAACAGGCAACTCTGGTCGCTCACGCGCACTTACGCACGAGGTAGGCCACTGGAGCAACCTATCGCACGTATGGGGAGATAATAACGAGCCGGGTCAATCTTGCGGTGATGATGATGTGGATGATACACCTATCACTAAAGGATGGTTCTCTTGCCCTTCTCCCCAAAACTCTGCTGTTTGTAACCCGCCAATTCGCGAGAATTATCAAAATTATATGGAATACTCCTATTGTTCACGGATGTACACCGAGGGCCAAAAAGAGAGAGTACATGCAGCACTTTTATCAGACAAATCTCAGCGCAACAACTTACACACAGAAGCTAACCTGATAGCCACCGGCACCAATGATGGATTTACACAAACCTGCGCACCCATTGCCGATTTTTGTGCCAACCAGCGCTACACTTGTGTAGGAAACTCCGTTAAGTTTATCAATACTTCTTACAACGGTACTATAGACAACTTGCTTTGGGAGTTTCCTAACGGCACACCCTCTACCTCTACAGATGCTAGCCCAAGTGTAGTGTTTAATACTACCGGTTGGCAAGAAGTAAAACTGACCGTGAGCAATGCACAAGGCACCAGTACAAAAACCGACAACCAAAAAATATTTGTAGCACCCACCACTACTTTTGCCACTCCATTCTATGAGAATTTTGAAACTCCGGGTGCTTTGAATGATTTTGGTTGGAGTTCATCAAACTACGACCAAAACGAAACTTACTTTACCCAAGTAAGCAATGCCGGCAAGTCGGGCAATCACAGCATGATGTTGAATAACTACTATGCTCGTTTTGATCATGATATTGATGAATTGATATCTCCACCATTTGACTTATCGCAGTTAACTACTGCTCAAATGAATATCTCATTCTACTACTCCTTGGGTTCTTGGGATGAGGATTTTATGAACTTAGCAGATTCTATTGTGGTGTATGCCACTACTAATTGTGGCGGTACCTGGACCAAAATATATAACAAAGGAGGGGCCCCAATTGTAAATGCCGGCTATCAATCCGGATTCTATGTACCGGGCAGCGACCAGGCCTACTGGCGCTACGTAAAGCAAAACTTACCGGCTACATTCAAGCAACCTAATGTTCGCTTCAAGTTTCAGGTGTGGAGCGCCATTAAAACCAACAACTTTTATATTGACGACATCAACATTGGCTCTGCACCTGTAGGTATTGAAGACAATGTGCTGTCGCAGTTTTTTGTACAACCTAACCCATTTGGCAATGCCTTGTACTTAAACAATTTACCGAGCGGTAACTGTAGTGTAGAAATGCGCGATGTAACCGGACGTGTAGTGTTGAGCAACGAGATTAATGTGAATAGTGATGTTTATGAATTAGATGCTACTAACGTAAGTGGCAAAGGCATCTATTTGCTGACTATCAAATCGGGCGATGCTATCCGCACTATTAAAGTGATGAAGCAGTAAATTTCAGAGTATATATTTTAAAAGCCCTGCCGCAGTAGCGCGCAGGGCTTTTCTTGTTGCGGATAAGAGCAATTGTCATAGCAACGTCATCTTTTCTCGGGAATGAACTATATGTACATAAACTTGTTTTAATCTGACAAAGAATAGTTTATAATTTCACCTCCACAATATTATACATGATTAAAATTACAACAGCACTCTCCATTTTTGTTACTCTGCTTTTTTCCGGCAGTATTTCAGCTCAGTTTACATGTGGCCACGATGCGGCAAGACGTGAACTCATCAAGCAGCATCCCGAAATACTTTTGGATGAGGCGCAATTATCGGCCTACACCAAAGAATACATTGCCAATAACTACAAGGGGCAGCGTAGCGGACCGTTTGTTATTCCAATTGTGTTTCATATTATACACTATGGCGGCAACGAAAACATTACGAAGGCAGCTGTGCTTAATGCAGTAAAAGTATTAAATGAAGATTTCAGTAAAACGAATCCGGACATTAACTTGGTTATCCCCGAATTTCAAAATATTAGAGCGGATATGGAGGTGGAGTTTCGTTTGGCTCAGATAGATCCGCAAGGCAATTGTACAGATGGTATAGATCGCATTTACTCGCCTCAAACTTGGATGGGCGATGATTATGCCAAACTCAATAACTGGCCACGCGAGAAGTACTTGAATATTTGGACTGTATCCAGAATGCGTGATGGAGTTGCCGGATATTCATACTACCCCAGCAGTGTGGATGCGCTGTGGAATGTGCCTGCCCGTGATGGCGTAATATTACTATATAACTATGTGGCTTCAGATCATACTTTGTCGCACGAGGTGGGTCATTGGAGCAATTTATCGCACGTTTGGGGAGACAACAATTCTCCTGGTGAGGCCTGTGGTGATGATGATGTGGACGATACTCCCATAACCAAAGGGTGGAATTTTTGCCCATCACCACAAAATTCGGCAGTTTGTAATCCGCCCATCAAAGAAAACTATCAGAACATTATGGAATACTCTTTTTGCTCACGAATGTTTACCGAAGGGCAAAAAGCAAGAGTGCATGCTGCTTTAAATTCAAACAAATCGCAACGAAACAATCTGCACACTGAGGCCAACCTGATTGCCACTGGTACTAATGATGGGTTTGTACAAACCTGCGCACCTATTGCCGATTTTTGTGCCAACCAGCGCTACGCTTGCGTAGGCAACTCTGTTAAGTTTATCAATACCTCTTACAACGGTGTTGCTACTGACGTACTTTGGGAGTTTCCGAATGGTACACCATCGGTTTCTACCGATGCCAGCCCCTCTGTAGTTTTCAATACTACCGGTTGGCAAGATGTAAAACTGACGGTAACTAACGCGCAAGGTACCAGCACAAAAACCGATAACCAAAAGATATTTGTAGCACCTACCACCACATTTGCCGCTCCGTTTTACGAGAATTTTGAATCTCCGGGTGCCCTAAATGATTTTGGTTGGATAGCTAACAACTTAGACCATAACGAAACCTTTTTTACACAGGTGAGCAATGCCGGTAAATCGGGCAATCACAGCATGATGCTCAATAACTATTATACCCGCTTTAACCGGGATATAGATGAGTTAATATCTCCACCGTTTGACCTTTCGCAGTTGGCAAACGCACAAATGAACATCTCGTTTTATTACTCGCTGGGGTCTTGGGATGAAGATTTTAGTAATGTTTACGATTCTATTGTTGTTTATGCCACTACCAATTGTGGGGGTACCTGGACAAAGCTTTACAACAAGGGCGGCTCTTCTATTATTAACGCAGGTTACCAGTCCGGTTTTTATGTACCCGGAAACGATCAGGCCTATTGGCGTTATGTAAAACAAAACCTGCCGGCTACTTTCAAGCAGCCCAATGTGCGCTTCAAGTTTCAGGTGTTTAGTTCAGTTAAGACTAACAACTTCTATATAGACGACATCAACATTGGCTCAGCGCCTGTGGGCATGGAAGATAATGTGCTGTCGCACTTTTTTGTACAGCCCAACCCATTTGGCAATGCCTTGTATTTAAACAATTTGCCGAGCGGCAATTGCAGTGTAGAAATGCGCGATGTAACCGGTCGCTTAGTGTTGAGCAGCGAAATAAATGTAAGCAGTGATGTGTTTGAATTAGATGCATCAAATATTAGCGGTAAAGGCATATACCTGCTCACCATAAAGTCGGGTGATGCGGTACGAACTATAAAAGTGATGAAGCAATAGGTTTAGCCATTAAACCGTATCACAAAGCCCCGCATATTCAATACGCGGGGCTTTTTGTTTTTATGCGATATTTGCACCCGTGTTACACAGCTTTGAACTGTGTTTAAAACCAAAGAATATGAGTAAAAAAGGAAAAGTATTAGTAGCCATGAGCGGTGGCATAGACTCTACAGTCAGCGCTGTAATGCTTCACGAGCAGGGCTACGAAGTGGTAGGTATTACCATGAAAACCTGGGACTACGCCAGTAGCGGAGGCAGCAAAAAAGAAACCGGATGCTGCTCTTTAGATTCCATCAACGATGCCCGGCAGGTAGCAGTAGAGTTGGGTTTCTCTCATTTTATTATTGATATCCGCGAAGAGTTTGGTGATTTCGTGATCAACAATTTTGTGGACGAATATTTAGCCGGACGTACACCCAACCCTTGCGTACTTTGTAACACCCACATTAAATGGGAAGCATTGCTGAAGCGGGCCGATATGATGGACTGTGAGTTTATAGCCACCGGGCACTATGCACAAGTGCGAAAAGAAAGTGGACGATACGTTATCAGTAAAGGATTAGATGAAAACAAAGATCAGAGTTATGTGCTGTGGGGAGTAAGTCAGGAGTGTTTGAGCCGTACACTTTTTCCGGTTGGTAATTTTCATAAACCTGCTATCAAACAAATGGCTCGCGATATGGGCTATGTGGCCTTGGCCAATAAAGCAGAGAGTTACGAGATATGTTTTGTACCCGATAACGACTACCGTGGATTTTTGAAAAGACAGATGCCTGACTTGGAGAAAAAAGTGGATGATGGAAATTTTGTAGATGTGAATGGTAAAGTATTGGGCAAGCACCACGGCTATCCGTTTTACACAATTGGCCAACGAAAAGGGCTGGGTGTGGCCTTTGGTAAACCCATGTTTGTGGTAGAAATTTTTCTGGAGAGTAATACCGTGGTGCTGGGCGAAGAAGCAGATTTAGAGCGAAGTGGTATGTGGGTAGGTAAGTTTAACTTGCAAAAGTATGAGCAGCTACCCGGAAAAGTAAATGCGATAACTAAAGTACGCTACAAACATAGTGGCGAAAGCAGTGTGATAGAGCAAGTAGGGGAAAGAATTAAAGTAGAGTTTATGGCACCGGTAAGTGCCATTGCACCCGGGCAAAGTGCTGTGTTTTACGAAGGAAACGATATGCTTGGCGGGGGTATTATTTTTTCAAATTTCGGGATAAACACTAACATTGATAATCATACAGAAGTAGTGCATGTTTAAACATCAGTTTTTTTTCGGTTTATTTCTGTCTGTTATTAGCATAGGGCTGTTGTTGGTGGTTTCTTGCAGTAAAACCGAAACCTTTGCCATAGATTATCACTACAATTATTTTCCTTTAGAAACCGGAAAGTATGTGGCATACGATGTGGACTCTATTACCTACACTTATGTAAGCGGTGGTACGCCACAGCGGGACACTGTACGGTACCAAACCAAAGAATTAGTAGCCGATACTTTTTACGATAACCTCAATCAGTTGAACTATCGCTTAGAAGTATATCGCAGAGCTAACTCTTCGGATAGTTGGAATATATGGAAGGTTTGGTCGGCAAAAGCGGCTACCACCAATACGCAAAAAGATGAAGATGAGTTAAATTTTATCAAGCTCATTTTTCCTCCAAAAGAAGGGGCCACATGGGAGGGCAATATTTACTTGCCCGAAACAGATCCTTACAAAGTTTTTAGAAACTGGAACTACACATACTCGTCAGTGCATCAGCCGTATTCTGTAAATGGGTTAAGTTTTGATAGTACCCTTACCGTGAATCAGGTAGATGCACAATTGGCCATAGAGAAAACTTTTCGCAAAGAAGTGTACGCTAAAAATGTGGGGCTAATTGAACTTCAGTGGGAGTATTTAGCCACACAAACAGTTCCTGCAAATTATGTAAACGGTAATTTGAATGGGTTTAGAGTTCACATGCGGGCGTTTGAGCACAATTAACTATTAGTAAAAATAACGCCCCGGCTTACCCAGCCGAGGCGCACTCTACCCCTCACCCTATATTTATTTTTTTACAATCAATTTGAAACCTGTGCCGTGGATGTTGAGGATTTCCACATTGGGGTCATCTTTCAGCATTTTGCGTAGTTTGGCAATGTACACATCCATACTGCGCCCGGCAAAGTAGCTATCGGTACCCCAAACAGTGGTCAGGGCTACTTCGCGCTCTAGTAAGCGGTCTTGGTATAAGGCCAACATTTTGAGAAGTTCAGATTCTTTAGTGGTCAGTTTGGTTTCTACAGTACCTATTTTGAGCACGCGCAAGGTGTTGTCAAAATCAAAGTTGCCAATGCGAAACTGGTTTTGTGTGCTCACTTCGGTTTTAGGCATGCGCTTGAAAATATTATCCATGCGCAGGTTCAGCTCCTCCATACTAAAGGGCTTGGTAATGTAGTCGTCTGCACCCAACTTTAACCCTTCAATGGTATCTTCTTTAAGCGCTTTGGCAGTAAGGAAAATGATGGGTACCGCAGAGTTGATTCTGCGCACATCTTTAGCCAGTGTGAATCCATCTTTTTTGGGCATCATCACATCAAAGATGCACATGTCGTATTTATTCACTTTAAAATCGTTGAAGGCATCTTCGCCATTGCGCTTGAGCACCACATCGTAGTTTTTCAATTCCAGAGAGTCCTGTAGAAGGTTGCCTAAGTTGGTATCGTCTTCTACTAACAGGATTTTGCGTTTGGTTGACATAGCTTTTAGTTTTTGGTGATTGTTAAATTAACAATTCAAAGATGTTGCCACACTTATTTTGCCATAAACAGTTATCATTTATTAACACTCACAAACGGCAGGAAAATTTCAAAGCGGCTGCCACGGCCAAGTTCGCTCTCTACGGCTATGTTTCCGCCATGTGCGGTAGTTATCACTTGTACATAACTTAAACCCAGTCCAAAGCCCTTAACGTTGTGAATATTGCCTGTAGGTACACGATAAAATTTCTCAAACACCTTTTTTTGGTCTTCTTTAGAAATACCGATACCGTTATCCTCTACCGTTATTTTGACGCCTTTACTGGTATTGGATGTACTTATGCTAATCTTCAATGGCTCATCTTTACGGTATTTTATAGCGTTGTCTATCACGTTATGAAAAGCATTAGTTAAGTGAAACACATCGCCCTGTATATGGGCATTGGTAGCCGCCAGGTTTTTGAGTAACTCACCATTTTCGTTTTGTATGCGCAGTTCCAGCGAATCGCAAATATCGCTAATCAGTTCGTTGAGGTTTACGTCTTCTAATTTTAGTTTAAAATCACCACGGTCTAAACGGGCTACCTGCAATACGTTTTCAATGTGTCCGCTGAGCCGTTTGTTTTCTTCATCTATTATATTAGAGTAATTTAATATTTTTTCTCTATTGCCAATTATTTTCTCGTTTTTGAGCATTTGGCTGGCTAACGAAATGGTGGCCACCGGTGTTTTGAACTCATGCGTCATGTTATTAATAAAATCAGTTTTTAGCTCGTCTAATTTCTTTTGCCGGTAAATAATGTAGAACGAAGCTCCAAACGATGCCAGAATAATGAAAATGAAACTACCGGTAGCCGTGAGCATTAGCCACATGGTTTGAAAAATGAAGTTTTGTTTTTGTGGGAAGTTGACCACCAAAAAGCCGGTGTTCTCGTATAAATCGTTAGGGAAAAGCGGAATGGAGTAAAAGTTGGTGTTTTGTGCTTCTTCTTTAGTTACAGTCATATTGCCCATTAGCATTCCTTCAGACCAGTTGTCAAACACTGCGTATTTGTAAGGGGTATTGATACCTTCTTTTTTCAACTCTGTGTTAAGCATGGTAGTCAATATGCTGTCATTTACCTTGGCATGAAGGCATTTGTCCTCCAGCATAAACTGCATCGCCAAATCTTGAAACATGCGGTTGTACTTGGTAAACTGTTTTTCAATTACATGCCGCTCATGGTCAATATCGGCTTGGTGAATGTCTTTCGTTTTTTGTTCGTGATGAACCTTCTCGGCTTTCTCTTGCAGGTAGGTAATGGTGCCCATAAACTTTGAAACAAAAGCACCACTGCTATCGCTAAATCCAAATTTCATGGCGTGCTGGCCTACGGAATCTACTAAAGTAAAACTGGGGTTATATGCTTTTATACTCTGTACCGTGTCAAACATTTGATTCATGCTTCGCCCAAAATCATTCAGCCCCGTTATGTTGATGTAATTCACGGCCTCACTTCGTTCAATGTCGTTTACTACTTTGCTCAGCGCCACATACACCCCTTGGTCAAAACGCTCTTCGCGCACTTGGTAGCTTTGGTCTATCCACTTCAACTGTATGTATACCAAACCCGAAAGGGCAACGGTAATAGCTACAATAATTACATTAACTAATTTGGCATTCATTGCTGCGAAAATAGCTGACCATTCTTAATGCAGTGCGCTTACTTAACGTTTTTTGCAAGCCGTATATTGTTTATTGGCTGCTAAATTTGCCGTATGGAGTTGCTAATTACCAAAGATGGTTCACATACCTTGCATAGCCCGCAGTTTAACGAGATTTACCATTCGCGTCACGGAGCTATTCAAGAAAGTAAACATGTGTTCATTGCCCAAGGATTAGAGTATGCTCTTACGGCTTTTGATAGCCAAGAATTAAACATTTTTGAAGTGGGTTTTGGCACCGGATTAAATGCGCTGCTCACTATGCTACATGCAGATAAACGCTACTTGAAACTGCACTATGAAACTATAGAACTTTACCCCCTCTCCATAGAAACCATCAAGCAACTTAACTATACCACACAATTGGGCTTTGAGTTTTGTTATGGCCCCTACCACACCTTGCACCTTTGCCGTTGGGGCGAAACTCATACCGTAACCCCGCAAATGAGTTTTAAGAAGTTGCAGCTTTCATTACAGCAAGCATCCTTGCCAGAGAATCATTTTCATCTCATTTATTTTGATGCCTTTGCCCCTCAACATCAACCCGAAATGTGGACTGTGGAGGTTTTTGAAAAAATGTATAAATCGCTTTGTACAGGAGGAGTATTAGTTACTTATTGCTCCAAGAGCGCAGTTCAGCGCAACATGCGCAGCGCAGGTTTTGAAATTGAAAAGCTTCAGGGGCCGCCAGGTAAACGCGAAATGATAAGGGCACATAAAAAATAGCAGCGCATATACATTGCGTTTAACTGTTGCTATTTTGCCGCTACATGTTGCAGATTTACAAATCAAGTGCCGGCTCCGGCAAAACATACACGTTAGTAAAAGAATATTTGCGCCTTGCCTTGCGGCAGCGCCATGCGTTTAAGCATATACTTGCCATTACATTTACGAATAAGGCGGCAGCCGAAATGAAGTTGCGGGTGTTTGAAGCGCTAAATGGGCTGGCTCTTGGCCATGTCAAATACAAAGCCCTCGGTGTTGAGTTGATGGAACTATTGCAATACGATGAGCATACGCTAAAGTCAAAAGCCAATGATGTACACACCGAAATGCTGCACCATTATGCAGATATTTCTATTGGTACTATAGATAGTTTTGTGCACCGGGTAGTGCGGGCATTTGCACATGACCTTCGCATTTCAAAAAGTTTTGAAGTAGAAATGGATAGCGATAAGTTACTGCAAGATGCTGTAGCAATGCTCCTTGACCAACTGAGCGAAAATGAAAAGCAACTAACCGATGCTGTGATAGAATTTGCAGAGTCAAAAATTGAAGATGGTAAAGGGTGGCACATAGAGCACGAAATTATTCGTTTGGGCAGTGAACTATTTAAGGAAGATGCCATGCCGTATCTAAATATCTTAGGGAAAATTGATTTTACACTACTACAGGAGTCAAAAAACAATCTACGGAAAGTTGTAGCTGAATTCAGGGCTGCGTTAAAAAGTGAAGGCGAAAATGCGATGCAAGTTTTTTTGCGCAATGGTATTAGTGCAAAAGAGGTATACAGAGGAAACACCGGTATCTATGGTTTTTTTAAAGAGTATGCGTCTGGTAATTTCCCCAAAAACGTAACCGGAAACTCATGGGTTTTAGAAACAATACAAGAAGATAAGTGGGGCAAAGGGCAGTGGAGCGATACGGCAAAAGAGGAGTTGAGAAATAGCTACAGAAAAATTTTGCATTTATGGAATGCCGATGGACAGCGATACAATCTTTATCAATTGCTCCTCAAAAATTTTCATGCGTTTATGCTGCTGGCCGATCTGGAAAAACTGCTACAGAAACTTAAAAAAGACAAAAACCTTCTACACATCAGCGACTTTCAACAAAAGGTTTTTGAAATTGTAAAAAAGCAAGAAGCGCCAGTTATTTACGAGCGGCTTGGCGAATGGTATGATAATATTTTGATTGATGAGTTTCAGGATACCTCATTGTTGCAGTTTAGAAATTTATTGCCTTTGATTGAAAACACACAATTCAAATCTGAAGATAGTTTGCTGGTAGGCGATGCCAAGCAAGCGATTTACAGATTTAGGGGTGGGCAGGTAGAACAGTTTGCACAATTGCCCGATGTATATGGCAGTCACTCAGATGATATTTTGAAGCTTCGCGAAACGGCCATCAAGAACTACGGCACCGAGGTGAAAGTGCTGAATAAAAACTATCGTAGTCGTCCGGAGGTTGTTATGTTCAATAACCGTCTTTATGACGCACTCAAACAATTACCGGAGTTGGAAAACAAAGCAATTTTTGAGCAGCATAGTCAGGAATGTGGTGTTGTTTCAACTGGCGGTTATGTTCAAATTAGTTTTTTGGATCCGGATAAACAGGCAGGAGTTACGTTGCAGCAAGTGCGGTGTGAGCACACGTTATTGGCTATTCAAAAAGCAAAACAGCACGGCTATGCATGGCGAGATATTGCAGTGCTTTGCCGGAGCAACAAAAATGCAAGTGCCATAGCCACTTTTTTGTTACAACAATCTATCCCTGTTGTTTCGTCAGAGAGTTTACTGTTGTTTCAATCGCCTAAAGTAAAGCTGTTGCTGAGCGTATTGCGCTACATAGTTGCCCCCGATAATCTGGTAGCTCGGGTTGATTTAGTGCATTTTTCACATTTGCATTTAGATAGAAAATTTGATTATGCCGACTTCACAAAGCACCTTACTGATAATGAGTTTGAAAACTCTTTGTCAGTTTCATTAGGGGTGCAATTTACTGCTTCAAAGTATGTGGCAAGTAGTTTGATAGATAATTTATTGCTGATAGCAGATTCTTTTTGTTTGTCAACTAACGATCCATTTGTTCAGTTTTTTTGCGATGAAGTAATCGGTTTTTCGCAACGCTTTGGTCAATCAATAGCTACCTTTTTAGACTGGTGGGAGCAAGTGAAATACTCTAAGAGCATTGTTTGCCCGGAGAATACTGATGCTGTTCGGATAATGACTATTCATAAGTCAAAAGGATTACAGTTTCCGGTAGTGATACTGGCAGATGCCAACGGAAAAGTAAAAACACAAAAAGATTTTTTCTGGACATCGCTTACTGCGAATAACGGGGTAGAACTTCCTGTGGCTCTTTTACCCTGTAGTTCTCAATTGGCGGAAACTGAGTATGCTGGTTTGTTAGTGGGTGAACAACAACATTCTTTTTTGGATACACTCAATTTGCTTTATGTGGCAACCACCCGTGCTGAAGATGCACTGTTTATATTCTCCGAAAAATTAGTCCATAAACCTACGAATGCTAATTCGGTGATTGCAATGCTCTCACACTTCTTAGATGTTGAAGGCAAGTTCAATGATTTTGATACCGTGGAGTATGGAGATTTACCCACTTTAAAAAATGCTGCTTTAGAAGAGCAATCGGGTACTAATATTATAGATGAAACAGCTAGTGGTAAAAGAATTCTTAGTCAACTTAATGTACGCTTTAATCTAAGTAATGTATGGAGCGCTAAAACAAAAGCAAAAATTGAAGATGGACTCTTACTGCATACACTATTGAAAGAAGTAAGGTATGCCGGAGATGAAGAACGGGTTGTACGACAATATTTAATAGAAGAAAACCCCGCAGTTGTTGAAGAATTGATCCACCGTATAAAAGCAGTAACCACCCATGCTCAGTTAGCGAGTTATTTTGAAACAAATTGGCGGGTGCTGAATGAGCGTGCTATACTTACCAAAGTTGGCGCTAAGGTACCCGATCGTGTACTGATAGATGGAAATAGTGCCGTGGTGATAGATTACAAAACAGGAGCAGCGTTGCCAGAACACCGGCAACAAGTAAACGAGTATGCGATGCTACTCAACGCTGCTGGATTTGATGTCCAAAAGAAAATTATTTTATATACTAATACGATGGAGGCGCAGGAAGTACAATGAGTAGATTTTTGAAAACAGTAGCTACAGAGATATTGCAACTACATGGCAATGATTTAAGTCGTTTGTTGGTGTTGTTTCCTAACCATCGTTCAATACAGTATTTTAAGCAAGAACTGATGCAGTTGGCAGATAAGCCAATTGTATCCCCAGAGTTGCAAACCTTACAACAATACATGTTGTCTTTTTCTAACCTGACTTTAGCTGATGATATGGAACTGGTGACTGCTCTGTATGGCAGCTACCGGAAGGTGGGGGGAGAAAAAACCATGGATGATTTTATAGGGTTTGCCGATGCACTGCTCAGCGATTTTGATGAATTGGATATGCAGATGGTTAATGCTAAACTTTTTTTCAAAGAGTTGGAGACCTTGCAAAGCATGAAATCTTATGTGCCCGGTGAGGACCCATCGGCATCGGTCTTGGAATATCGCAAGTTTTGGTTGGAGTTTGGTAAAATGTATGATGCTATACAGCAAGAACTTGCTTCAGCCGGCAAAGGTTATACCGGAATGATTTTGCGTCAAATAGCCGAGGGTATCCATGGTAGTACAACTGCTTTAGATTATACTGCTGTGTATCTGGTTGGTTTTTCTGGACTAAATAAATGCGATGAAGTATTTATTGAATGGCTGAAGCAAGCTGTCCCGTTAAAAATTTACAACGATGCCGATTCTTTTTATGTAAAAAACAATGTGCGTGAAGCCGGTTATTTTTTCAGAAAGCACCACAAGTTGTTACAAATGTCTGAAGCGCCATTGCAGAATGAACTGTTAACCCGTAAGCGCTCAGTTGATGTGGTTGGGGCACCAAAATTGTATTCGCAAGTAAATGCCACTATCAGCACATTGCAGCAATGGCAAATTACAGATACCGAGTGGAGGGATACTGTGGTAGTTGTGCCAGATGAGAAGCTACTCCCTTTGCTTATTCATCAGTTGCCAAACAATGTAACTGCATTGAACATTACTATGGGTTTATCTGCTCAGCAGAGCAGTGTTTTTGAACTATTGGACACCATTTTTCATGCCGCATTAAATATGTTCAAATACAATAGTTCATCTGGCTCAATAAGAATTTACCATAAAGACATTTTTAATTTACTGCAACTTCCACTTGTTTCAGATGCTTTTTTAAGTTATGATGCAGGTGAGTTTATACGAAAGGTTAAAGCATCTAACAAAACATTTGTAAGCTACGATGATGTATTACAACAATTAGGTAAAAATTTTGTAGACCTCATTTTTATTGGCTCATCGTGCGTAGCGTTACATCAGCATTTGCTGGAAGTAGTAAATAAATTGACTAATCATTTAAAGAAGCAATACTATTTGGGTATAGAGCGAGCTGCTCTGGAGATAGAATTTTGCACCAGAATATCTGCTGTTATTTCTCAATCTGCAAAATTGTTGCAAAATGAGGAACAACCTTCGTTGCACACCTTTGTAAAATTAATGATTAAGAAAATTAAGAACATACGAGTGCCTTTTGAAGGAGATGCTATGCACGGTTTGCAGTTAATGGGATTGCAAGAAACCCGTTCCATAACGTTCAAGAATGTAATCATTCTATCTGCTAATGAAGGGACCTTGCCATCTGGCAAGTTTCAAAACTCTTTTATTCCATTTGAAATACGCAAAGTTTTTGAGTTAGATACTCACACTGAGCGTGATGCTGTTTCAGCATATCTATTTTATAGATTATTGCAACAAGCAGATAGGGTGGCTATATTCTACAACACCGAGCCGGACGAATTGGGAGGCGGTGAGATGAGCCGTTTTCTATTGCAGTTACAAACTGAACTCAATAGCAAAAATTCAAATACTTCAATTCGTTTTAGTACACATCAGGTGCCATTAAAATCTGTTGCAGAACATCGCAACATTGTGGTGTATAAATCTACAGAGGTGCTACGCAAGCAAGTTCAGTTATTGACAGAATCAGGGCTATCACCATCTGCATTAAATACTTACATTAACTGTAGTTTGCAGTACTACTTTCGTTACATAGCTGGTGTTAAAGAGCAAGACGAGGTGGAAGAGACACCGGAGGCATCGAGTATTGGAGATGCTGTGCATGATGCATTGGAGAAAATCTATCTCCCGTATATTGGTAGAGTCATTTCTTCGGATGTATTGAAATCTGTACTCAACGATAAAGCATATTTAGAGTCATTGATCCGCAAAAAACTGAATGAGCGGTTTGATGATGAATCGTTGAGCAATGGAAAAAATTTACTGATATACCGGGTTTGTATAAAACTACTGACCGAATTTTTGCAAAGTGAGATTAAGCAGATAGAAAAGTTAGAGGCAGATAATGCTGTCATGCAAATTGAGGAGTTAGAGGCAAAATGGATAGGTGCCTTACATGTTGGGGGAATAGATGTAATCATAAACGGTAGAGTAGATAGGATGCACCGTATAGGGCAATCCATTTATATAGCCGATTACAAAACCGGAAAATACAGAACCCTGCCTAAATTATCTGAAGAAGACATGAGTGCTTTGAGGACTGATGTAAAGTATTCTAAAGTATTGCAGTTAATGATGTATGCGTGGCTATTTCAACACAATAATATTACGCAAAATTACCATATCAACACTGGTATTTATTGGCTGCAATCTACCAATAAGCAGTTAGCTGCATTAGAGGGTGGTGATGCTGATGGTTCTATTCCATTAAGTTGGATACTGCTTTTTGAAGATGTATTGAAAGAGGTAGCACAGGAAATGATGGATCCTAATATTGCTTATACGCAAACCTCAGATTCAGAACGGTGCAAGTTTTGCGATTTCAAATCGATATGTAATCGCGAGGAAGTAAGTAAGCGCTACTGATTACAATTTCCCTTCCAATTGCAATGCCTTTGTTTTGAGTATGCTGCCTACTGCCAGCCCATCGCGTATTTCACCACGCATAGCCATCTGATATACTTCCTCAAACGGAAGCTTTCTGATGGCCAATTGCTCGTCCTCTTCGGGTTCTTCGCCTATGTATGTAAGCCCGCGCGCAATGTATGTGTACGAAACTTCATCAGTGGTGGAGTTGGAAAGTTGCATCTCTAAAATCAGTTCCATGCTTTCGGCTTTCAAACCGGCTTCCTCGTGCAGTTCACGGTGTGCGGTTTCTACCGGCAAAGTACCTTCCGGGCATCCACCTTCTATTACTTCCCACTCATAGCTATCTAACGGGTAGCGGTATTGTCCTACAATCCATGTGTTATTTTCTTCATCTAAAGGAATGACCGCCACCGCATGTGTTTTGAAATGCACTACTCCATATATACCGGGGTTTCCGGCAGGATTTATCACTTTGTCTTCAATAACCTTGAGCCACGGATTTTCATATTTCACTTCGGTGCTTAGCTTTTTCCAAGGGCTTTCGGCTTTGTTCATTTTCATACTTGCTTCGGTTTAGCCACTACAAAAATAGAAGTACTCAAAAACGGAATGCGGGTGGTGTTGTTTTTAAAAATGTATTTTACAAATATTCTTTTTAAAGGCCCGTCTTTTAGCACATCCATTGGTGCCGTAATGTATTGCATATCCAGTACCTCAAAACCATTTTGCTCTAACAAATTTTTTATGCGGCTTTTGGTATAAATACGAGCGTTAGCAAATTTCTCGTGAATAATAGTAGGCAACCAACTAAAAAAAGGCACTCTGTTCCAAGGTAGTAATGGCAACTGAGCGCCATGCGTTTCAAAAATCCACCATTTGTTGGGTACAGAAATAGCGCATACAGCATCAGCGGTTAGCCAGTTCTTAAATCTATTTACGCTGTTATCATCTTTAAAATGTTCAATCACCTCAAAACAAATAAGCCGTTCAAATTTTTCGTTCAGTTCTTCTTCTTCAATGTTTTTGAGCGCAACAGAGCAATTGGTAATTTTCAACTCAGATTTCTTGCGTTCAAACTCAGCGGTATGGTCAAAGATGTCCACCCCACTACAAGATTTCATACAATCACTCATCAAAAGCAAAGTAGCTCCGTTGCCACAACCTATTTCTAAGAGGTTCAACTCTTTGCTGCAAAAACCGGGTATCTGTTTAGTCAATTCTACCCGTCTGCTTATTATTTTGTCATCGCCATCTGCGGGCTTTCCCAAATAATGTTTCCCTTCAAAAAGATTTTTATCCACTCTACTCATTGCTGCCGCAAAGGAATAATAACCCTATAAATGCCAAAACCTATTTTGTGGGCTAAGTTTAGTAGCTGATTTTATTTGCTCAGGAAGTATATTTTAGCCCCTCAATTTTGAATTGTTATGGGCGTAAAAAAAATCCGTTTTAGAGAAGCATTGCGCGAAGCAATGGTAGAGGAAATGCGCAGAGACCAAACGGTGTTTTTGATGGGAGAAGAGGTGGCAGAATACGATGGCGCATATAAAGTTTCGCAGGGTATGCTGGCCGAGTTTGGCCCCAAACGAGTGATTGATACTCCTATTGCAGAGCTTGGCTTTGCCGGCATTGCAGTGGGCGCTGCTATGAACGGAGTGCGCCCGATTGTGGAGTTCATGACGTGGAATTTTGCCATTCTGGCTTTTGATCAAATTATTAATGGCTCGGCAAAAATGCTGGCCATGAGTGCCGGTGAATTTGGTAACCCTATTGTATTTCGCGGGCCGCAAGGCAGTGCAGGGCAGTTAGGTGCTCAGCATTCACAAATGCTCACTAACATGTTGGCTTCTGTTCCGGGCTTAAAAGTGGTTTCTCCCTCTAATCCTTATGATGCCAAGGGGCTTTTAAAAAGTGCTATTCGCGATAACGACCCGGTGATGTTTCTAGAGAGTGAAATGATGTATAGCGACATGGGCGAGATACCGGAAGAAGAGTATTTGGTTGAAATTGGCAAAGCGGAAGTGAAACGAGAAGGCACGGATGTTACTATCGTTTCATACAACAAAATGATGAAGATTGCTTTGAAGGCGGCAGAAGAATTAGAAAAGGAAGGAATAAGTGCAGAAGTTATAGACCTCCGTACTATTCGCCCGTTAGATGTTGGTTCAATTATTCAGAGTGTACGTAAAACCAATCGCTTAGTGATTGTTGATGAAAGTTGGCCATTTACCTCAATAGCATCAGAAATTACATTTCAGATACAGCGCAATGCATTTGATTATTTAGATGCGCCTATTCGCAGGGTATGTGGTGCCGATGCATCTATGCACTATGCGGCAAACTTGGTAGAAGCTTACTTGCCATCTGTAGCCAAAGTGGTTGATGCGGTAAAATCTGTTACTTACAAATAATACACATAACATGCCGGATTCAGATAAGGAAATGATTTCCTACCGTCAACAACAGCAACAAAAAAAATCTGCTTACACGCCATTAGTTTACTCGCTGATTTTAGCTTTTGGAGTAATGTTGGGCTATTTGGTGAACACGCTTACAGTTGGTAAATCTGCTCCATTTGCCAATACCGGCTATGATAAAATTCAAGACATCATCCGCTATGTACAAATGAAGTATGTAGATACCATTGATACCGGTGAGTTAACCGATAAAACAATTGATCAACTCCTTAGCAATTTAGACCCGCACAGTGTTTACATACCAGCCAAAGACCTAGCAGAAACCAATGAACAGTTAGAAGGAAATTTTGAAGGTATAGGCATAGAGTTTTTTATTGTTCAGGATACGATTACTGTAGTAACGGCCATTCCCGGTGGACCCTCAGAATCTATTGGCATTCGTGCAGGAGATAGAATTGTAAAGATTAATGACACAACGGTGGCAGGCATAAAAATTCGTGAAACAGATGTGAAGAAAAAGCTACGTGGACCCAGCAAAACACAGGTTAAAGTAACTATACTGAGAGGAGGAGAAGCAAAGCCAATTGACTTTACCATTACCCGAGGTAAAATTCCGCTCATTAGTTTAGATGCAGGTTTTATGTTAGATAATAACATAGGATATGTCCGCATTTCAAATTTTAGCTCCACCACAGCCGAGGAATTTGTTGTAAAACTTAAAGAACTTACAGATGCAGGGATGAAAAACCTGATATTGGATTTGCGCGGCAACCCCGGTGGATATCTACAAGCAGCTACGGCAATGGTAGATGAGTTGTTGGACGATAAAAAACTGATTGTATATACCCAGGGAAAATCTACCGAAAGAATAGAATACAAAGCCCACAAACCCGGATTGTTTGAACAGGGCAAGGTGTGCGTTTTGCTTGACCAGTGGTCTGCCTCTGCCAGCGAGATAATGGCCGGTGCTATACAAGATTGGGATAGGGGAGTGGTAGTTGGGCGAAATTCTTTTGGCAAAGGGTTAGTTCAAGAGCAGTTTCAATTGCGCGATGGCAGTGGTTTGCGGCTAACTGTAGCCCGTTACTACACCCCCAGCGGGCGGTGCATACAGCGCGATTACAAAAACGGTAAGGAAGATTATTATAGCGAGGTTGATGAAAAATATTTTACAGATGAATTTGCACACTATGATACTACAGGTAAAAAGGACACCACCACATATAAAACTTTGATAAAAGGCAGAAAGGTGTATGGTGGTGGTGGTATTCACCCGGATGTATTTGTAGCAGTTGATACATCACTAGCAGCAATTTACCTGCGTAAGGCACGTGTGCAGATTCCCGAGTTTGTTTACAAGGTATCTTCGTTACATCCTGAATTGCTACAGAAGTATAGTACTAAAGAAGAGTTCGCCAAACAATTTCAAGTAACTGACGCTATGCTACAGGAATTTTACACGTATGCTACTAAAACCGGGCTGGTAAAAGAAGGCAAGTTGTTAGCGGCAAATGATTCTAAAATAAAGCTCTACATAAAAGCAGCTTTTGCTAAACAACTATGGCGCTTAGAGGGGTATTATTTTATTGCCAATGCTGATGATGAAGTAGTAAGTGAAGCAAAAAAACAGTTTCAGAACTAGTTTTTCTTTGCTAAATGTTTTAGTAGAAATTCTTCGGCAAGGAAAAAGAAGTTCGCCTAAAACAAATCGCCCTGATTACCTTTTTTACCGGCTTTAGGATTTACCTCTAACTCAATGGTAGTACCCATTTCAACTTCAGTAGGTATTTTGTTCACTTCATGAATTTTGCCAGTAACATCAAATTGAGTTAGGCGATTGCCAAGGGCTTTCCAACCCTTTACATCAATAATGTCGTTTAGCTTAACTTCTTCTTCTACCTTTTCTTTGGCTTTGCCTTTTAGCACATTGAATTTTACCCACGCTTCTTTGGCTCCGGTAAAAATGAGTAACACTGATTTAGGGTGCTCAGTTACAATAGAAGTTTTGTACTTCTCTGTTTTAATCTCTACCATAAAACGCTTCACAAAATACTCTTTCTTGTCTCCATCAAAGTAAACTGCGCTGTATGGTTTCTCCGGATTAAATTTTTCAATGGCAACCAAATCATCGGTTTCATATTTGTTAGTGAGTTCAAAATTGGTGAGTTCTACATCGCCATTTTTGTAAGCCACAATAATTTGGTCACCGGTATTGAATTCGCCTAAATATTTGGCTTTTTCTTTTTCTTCATTTACAATTCTCCCAAACTTTTCATCAAACCAAATTTTCATGCCACCAATAGACGATTTACCTTTTTCCAGCAATTCAACTTTGCGTACCGGATACTTAGTAAGCGTATTGCCATTAGCACCGCGACCTTTTATCTCTATGGTTCCAAAATCAAATTCAAACTCTTTAATGCGAGCGGTAGAGTTTGGATGCAGTTGCACTTTTACCAGTTCACTTTCGCTGTTGGGGTTAGCGGTAAAGTAAAGCACTTTACTGCCGGCTGCGCCTTGTGTTAAGTCGTACTCTTTATCGCGGGTGATGCCGGTTACATTAAATCGCTTTACGAATGTACGCTTGCTGCCACCATCGTAGTAAGCAAGATTATAGGCAGTACGCTCGTCATTCTTTTTCCAAACCGCAATATGAATAATGTCTTTACCAATAAACTTTTTATCGCCCAAGCGGCTCACCATCAGTTTGCCGGCACGAGTAAATACAATAATGTCGTCTAGGTCAGAGCATTCACACACAAACTCATCTTTCTTCAATCCGGTGCCAAAAAATCCTTCTTCGCGATTGACATATAGTTTGGCGTTTGTAGCAGCAACTTGCTTCACCTCAATTTCTTCAAAACCTTTTATCTCCGTTTTGCGCTCGCGACCTTTACCGTATTTTTTAATGAGTTGCTGAAAGAAGGCCACAGTAAATTCCGTGAGGTGTTTTAAGTCATGCGCCACTTGTTTTAGTTGCTCCTCAATGGCTTTCATTTCCTCATCAGCTTTAAAGCCATCGTATTTAGATATACGCTTGATTTTAATTTCAGTGAGGCGAACTATGTCATCCGTAGTAATTTCTCTGCGGAAAAGTTTTTTGTAGGGCTTTAATCCTTTGTCAATTGTTTCAATTACATCTTCCCAGGTTTCGCATTCTTCAATATTTCGGTATATGCGTTTTTCTATGAATATTTTTTCTAACGAACTGAAGTGCCATTTTTCATTCAACTCATTTTGCTTGATTTCCAGTTCACGTTTTAGTAACTCCTTTGTGCGCTCGGTAGAGAGTTCCAGTATTTCGTGCACGTTCATAAAACGTGGCTTCTCGTCCACTATTACGCAAGCGTTTACAGAAATTGAACTCTGACAATCGGTAAAGGCGTATAAAGCATCAATAGTCACATCCGGATCGCTGCCGGGCACTAACTCAATCAACACCTCTACTTCTTTAGCGGTATTGTCAATTACTTTTTTGATTTTGATTTTGCCTTTGTCCTGCGCCTTTAAAATACTCTCAATTAAACTGCCGGTGGTGGTGCCAAAAGGAATTTCGCGAATGGCGAGTGTTTTCTTATCCACCACATCAATCTTCGCGCGCACTTTTACTTTGCCTCCACGCTCGCCTTTGTTGTATTCGCTTACATCTACAAACCCTCCTGTAGGGAAATCGGGCAGTAAACGAAATCTTTTTCCCTCTAAATAGTTGATACTTGCCTCACAGAGTTCAATAAAATTGTGTGGGAGTATTTTTGTAGAAAGACCCACTGCAATTCCATCTGCGCCTTGTGAGAGCAGCAAGGGGAATTTCATGGGTAATGTAATTGGCTCTTTCTTTCTGCCGTCATACGAAAGTTGCCATTCTGTTATATCAGCGTTAAACGAAACGTCTTTGGCAAATTTGGAAAGACGAACTTCAATGTAACGCGGAGCAGCCGCAGAGTCACCGGTGCGCACATCGCCCCAGTTGCCTTGCGTATCAAATAGCAATTCTTTTTGACCAATATTTACCAATGCATCGCCAATACTTGCATCGCCATGTGGGTGGTACTGCATGGTCTGTCCTATTACGTTGGCCACTTTATTAAAGCGACCATCATCCATTTCGTTCATGGCGTGCATAATTCTGCGCTGCACGGGTTTTAAACCATCGTGTATTGCCGGCACTGCGCGTTCCAGAATTACATAACTGGCATAATCTAAAAACCAGTTTTGAAACATGCCATCTATGTGTATGGCAGTGGTGTCGTTTTTGTGTTCTTTATTTTCGTCTTTCATCTCTTTAGCGTTATGCAATTAGCTCTTCTAACTCCTTAACCTCATCCTTTTCAACTCTCAGATTTTCAATGATGAACTTCTGTCTTTCCTCAGTGTTTTTGCCCATGTAGTAGCTGAGCAAACTTTCAATCTTAATTTTATCTTCAATAATTACCGGGCTTACACGCATTTCTTCACCTATAAAACCGGCAAACTCTTCAGGTGAAATTTCACCTAAACCCTTAAAGCGGGTGATTTCAGGATTGCCTTTCAGTTCACGTATTGCTGCTTGTTTCTCATTTTCATCATAACAGTATATGGTTTTCTGTTTATTGCGAACCCGGAATAATGGTGTTTCCAAAATCTTTACATGACCGTTGCGAATCAAGTCGGGAAAAAATTGGAGAAAGAAAGTGAGTAGCAACAAGCGAATGTGCATACCATCTACATCTGCATCGGTAGCTACTATGATGTTGTTGTAACGAAGGTCGTCAATACTGTCTTCAATGTTTAGCGCATGTTGCAAAAGGTTGAACTCTTCGTTTTCGTAAACTACTTTTTTAGTTAATCCAAAGCAATTAAGCGGTTTACCTCGTAGAGAAAACACGGCTTGTAAATCTGGGTTTCTACTCTTGGTTATAGAGCCGCTTGCCGAATCGCCTTCTGTAATAAACAAAGTAGTTAGTAACCTGTCGTTCGCTTTTTCATCGTTAAAGTGGACACGGCAATCCCGCAGTTTTTTATTGTGGATGTTTGCCTTTTTAGCGCGCTCGTTAGCTAATTTTTTAATGCCTGCTATTTCTTTACGCTCGCGCTCGCTTTGTAAAATTCGTTTTAAAAGCGCTTCTGCAGTTTGCGGATTTTTGTGCAGGTAGTTATCTAAGTTCTCCTTCACGAACTCCAACAAAAACTGTTTCATGGTTTTTTCTTCGCCATGCAGCTTATCAGTACCTAGTTTGGTTTTTGTTTGGCTTTCAAATACGGGCTCTTGAATACGTACAGAAACTGCACCTACCATTGCCTCACGAATATCTACCGCATCAAAATCTTTTTTATAGAAATCGCGCACCGTTTTTACTACCGCTTCGCGGAAAGCAAGCAAGTGCGTGCCGCCTTGTATGGTATATTGACCATTGACAAAACTATAATGCTCCTCGCCATATTGGTGATTGTGTGTAAGTGCAATCTCAATATCCTCACTTACAAGATGTATGATGGGATAAATCAAATCGGCATTCTCTTTCTTTTTAGATAACAAATCATAAAGCCCCCTTTGCGAAACATATTTATTTCCGTTGTAATAAAAAGTTAGGCCGGTGTTCAGATAAGTGTAATTCTGAATCATGGTTTCTACATACTCGTGCATGTAGTGGTAGTTCTTAAAAATTTTATTGTCGGGCAAAAACTCAATATAAGTGCCGTTTGGCTCATCGGTTTTTTCTAACTTGTGGTCTTTAGTCAGCTTGCCGGCTTCAAATTCGGCACATTTTTTTTGGCCATCGCGCACTGCATACGCTTTAAAATAAGTGGAGAGCGCATTCACCGCTTTGGTTCCTACACCATTTAAGCCCACCGATTTTTTAAATGCTTTAGAGTCGTATTTGGCTCCGGTATTAATTTGCGAAACACAATCAATCAACTTACCCAGCGGAATGCCACGGCCGTAATCACGCACGGTTACTTTTTCTTTGGTCACAGTAATGTCCACCTTTTTGCCATATCCCATCTGATATTCATCTACACAGTTGTCAATCACTTCTTTCAGCAAAATGTAAATGCCATCGTCCATGCTGGAGCCATCACCGGTTTTGCCAATGTACATGCCCGGGCGAATGCGGATGTGCTCTAACCAGTCGAGGGTTTTTACTTCGTCTTCGGTGTATTTTATTTCTTCGTTTTTAGCCATGGTGCAATAATTTGTGTTAGCAGCGCAATGAATCTGCGTTCAGGGAACTTCCCGTGAAATTAGCGAGGCGCGAATGTAGAAATGCGAGAGAAATCAACAACTGCACCATGTTGATAAGAAATGAGGACAGCCCGTTTTTTGTACTAAGTTTCCTACTCAAATCAATAACTACAAAATGGCAGCTAATCATTCTCTTACCGGTGGTGCATTTTTGTTTCACAACACAGACCCTAAACAGGTTTTTATACCCGAAGAATTTACTGAAGAACAAAAAATGATTTTGCATACGGTAAACGACTTTATGCAAAAAGAAGTACACGGTTTAGGTCTTGCACGAATTGCCTCACTAGATGCGGAAAAAGACAAAGACTTAGTGCTGGAAATTTTTCATAAAGCTGCCGCATTAGGTTTATGTGGCGTGTCTATTGATGAACAGTATGGTGGGTTGGGGCTCGATTTTAATACCGGTTTATTGTTTACAGAAGGATTGGCAGGTGGCTTCTCGTTTGCTACTACCATCGGCTGTCAAACTTCAATCGGCTCATTGCCCATTGCCTGGTACGGCACCGAGGAGCAGAAGAAAAAATACCTGCCCAAAATTGCCAGTGGTGAGCATGGCTGCTCGTATTGCCTAACCGAACCGGGTGCCGGTAGCGATGCCAACAGCGGCAAAACCCGAGCGGTATTGAATGAAGAAGGCACCCATTACATTTTGAACGGGCAAAAAATGTGGATTACTAACGGTGGTTTTGCAGAAGTATTTACCGTGTTTGCTAAAATAGATAATGATGAAAAACTCTCTGCTTTTATTGTAGAAAAAAGTTTTGGCGGTATTGAGTTGGGAAAAGAGGAGAAGAAAATGGGAATAAAAGCATCTTCAACAGTAATGGTGTTTTTTAATAATGTAAAAGTGCCTAAAGAAAATTTACTGGGTGAACGGGGCAAGGGCTTTAATATGGCCTTGAATATTTTAAATAGTGGCCGGGTAAAGATTGCAGCCGGTGGAGTGGGAGGGATGAAATTTGGCGTACAAAAAACAGTGGAGTATGCCAACACACGTATTCAATTCAATAAATCAATTGGTGAGTTTGGAGCTATTAAGCAAAAGATTGGCACTATAGCGGCACAAACATTTGCTATAGAATCGGGGGTTTACCGCACTGGAGCCAATGTAGATAGAAAACATGCTGCGCTACTTTCTTCAGGTAGTTCTGCTAACGATGCAAAGATAAATAGTATGCGAGAGTATGCCATAGAGTGTGCCATACTCAAGGTATTGGGTAGCGAGGCCATGTGCAATACTGCTGATGAAGCCATTCAGATTTTTGGCGGTATGGGTTACAGCCAGGAAACCGGTGTGGAGATGGCCTACCGCGATGCACGCATTACAAAAATTTACGAAGGAACAAACGAGATTAACCGCATGCTTTCGCTGGGCGAGTTTTACAAACGCATGTTTGTTACCAAAGAAATTAAAATGGCAGATGCGAAGTCGTTTGTTCCCAAAGCTATTTTGCAAAACTACCTGCCAACATCAAGCCGGTTTTTGGCTGATGAGTTTGAGCGCGTAAATAACCTAAAGGCATTGTTTATGCTACTCACCGGTGTGGCGGGTGCCAAGCTGCGCGAGAAATTAGTAGATGAGCAAGAAATTGTAATGAACTTGGCTGACATATTAGCCATGGCGTATATTACCGAGTCTGCTTTCCTGCGCGTTTTGAAATTAAAAGCAAAAGGAGACACTCCCGCTGATGAATTGCACATTAAAGTACGAATGGCCCAAGTGTATTTATACGATGCGTTGGATATTGCGCGCAAGGCCACTTCCAATGCCTTGGATAGTTTTTCGGCTGGAGCGCAAAAGTATTTTATTAAAAAAATTGCAGGCCGAATGTTGCGCACCTACAACATTAATCCCAAAGATACACGTAGAGAGGTGGCCGACTACATGCTGAAAAAGGGCGGTTACTTTGCTTAAATTTATGAGAACACTCATTGCATCAGTTGCCCATGTTTTCTCTTTTTGCAGGATGCGTTTTTTAGCGGCATTGAGTACAGTGTGGTTTTCGTTTTCTGTTGGATATACACAGGGAACTTGGGTGGTGTATAATGTTCAAAATTCATTATTGCCCGATAATACCATACGCTGCTTACACAAGGATGCCGATGGCGCATTATGGGTAGGAACCGATAATGGATTAGCTAAGTTTGAAAATGGCTTATTTACAGTAACCGACAGCAGCAATTCTAACTTGCCATCCAACCAAATACGCAGTATTACTACAGATACCATTGGGCAGATTTATGTAGGCACTATGCAAGCAGGCATGGCCACCTTTAATGGCGATAGTTTTGATGTATTTAATACACAAAATTCGCAGCTACCCGATGATAATGTACGCGCATTAATATTTGATGAAACCCAAAGCTTGTGGATGGGTACGGTGGGCGGTGCAGTACAAGTAACCGATGAGGGATGGTCTGTTTACAATATCAGCAATTCTCCAATTGGCGGCAATAACATCAACAAAATTTTTGAGGGGAACACAGGTGTTGTTTGGATAGGAACGGTAAATGGCGGCATTGCAAAAAAGGAGGGTAACCAATGGACGATTTACAAAAACAATAACAGTGGGCTGGCAGATAACACTGTTTTAGATTTTGCAACAGACTTGGCTGGTGACTTGTGGTTTACCACACCGGCACAGGGGATAGGTAGGTTTAATGGTAACACCTGGCAATATCGCATTACGGCTAACTCTAATATACCCACTAATTCATTAACGGCATTGCAATTATCTAAAAATACAGGCATCAAATACATTGGTTCTACAGATAAAGGAATTATCAGATGGGATAACTCACTTGTGTTTGATTCATTTACAGTAGTTAACTCTCCGATGCCTGATAATTATGTAACATGCTTGCTGCTCTATAACGATACCACACTTTATGCCGGTACGCAGTCAGGCGGTTTGGTGAAGTTTATTGATACATCAGCTGCAAAATTGGTTGGGTTGAATAATGCAGCAAATAGTAAGTTTAACGTATTTCCAAACCCTGCCGAAAGCGTTTTGTATTTTACCGGAGCTAACAAAGGCACCGCAATTTTTCAAGATGTGTTCGGTCGTATGGTGTTAGAAACTGCGATTACAAATAATCCAGTAATGATAGACAAGTATTTATCAAAAGGAATTTACATAGTAACAGTTTCAACAGGTAATGAGCAGTACAGTTGCAAAGTAGTTTTGCAGTAGTTTAAACCGTTAAAACGGATAGCCGATTGCCAACTGAAACTGTCCGCTTTTGAATGCTTGGCCATTTTTGAATTGCCAGCGGTTACCGTCTGTTCTGCGGGGGTCGCGTATCGGAAAACCGTAGTCAAAACGAATGACAAAAAAGTTGAAGTCAAAACGTAATCCGGCACCGGCATCTACAGCAAACTCTTTCCAAAAACGGTTAATGTCAAAGTTTCCATTGCTGCGATTATCTTTTCTGATAGTCCATACATTACCGGCATCTACAAACACAGCAGCTTTGAGCCAACGGTATAAATCAAATCTAAACTCTGCATTAAGTTCTAACTTAATATCACCGGTTTGGTTAAAAAAACCAACACTTTTTTTCTTGCCGGTTTCGGGATTGTAAATAGTAGAGTCCACATAACTACCGGGCCCAATTTCGCGAATCAAAAAACCTCGTAAACTGTTTGGACCGCCAACAAAAAACTGTTTGATGAAAGGAAGTGCGTAGCTATTGCCATACGGTACACCAATACCGGCATAGGTTCTGAGGGCAAACATGCCATGCTGCCGTATGCGGAAGTAGTTTCTGAAATCTGCTTCCATGCGCACAAATTGTGAAAATGGTTTTTGGGCAATTAGGTAAAGAGAGTCGTTGTCTGTATTAGTGTTTATGGCTTTGAAACCAGCATAAATCAAGTTGCCCGCAGCTTCGGCACTAGCTCTAAAGTACATGTAGCGCTTATCTGTTGCAGTAACTTGGTTGTTATAGGTAAAAGAGTAAAACTGACTAATAGTAACCTGCTCCTCAAAACTGCTTTTCAAAATAGGGTTAAGGTCTAGCCGCCTTAAAAACTCTTTTCCTTTTTCTGGCAGTAAATAAAAATTGATAGCTACAGGGTTTAATACGTGTGTGATATATCTGCCACGTAGCCAGTCGTATCCGTAAGTTAAATTGAAATTGTGGAGTTGGTACAAAAAAGTAACTACACTATTGGTGTCAAAATCGTTGCGGTACTCATAGTTATAGCCAATGTTTAATCGCGTACGCGGATTTCGGCTTTTTGAAAAAGATTTGTAGCGGCTAAAACCAACCATTCGGTTTAAAAAATATGTGGCTGAAATGGCTGCATTTGTTGTAATCAGTTCTACTTGGTTGCTTCGCGGAAAACGTAGTTGAACTCCACTGCTGATATCTACTACAAACTGGTCGGCTCTTTTGCTTAAATTTTTATTTTTATATGATATGGCACCAGATAAGCCAAAAAGACCCTCATTAGTTACACTCATTTCGCCACCGGCTATAAAGCTTTGGCGTTTGGCGGGTGTGAGTGATATTAAAGCATCTAAGTAGTTGCCTTCGCGGTTTCGGGCGCGAACCATATCTACACTAATAAACTTAAAAACGCCTAATTGAGCAAAGCGATTAATGGTGCGCAATTCTTTCTCTTTGTTGTACCATTCGCCACGTTTCATAAACATAGCGTCAGCAACAATTAGTTTTCGTAAAATTCTTTGAGCAGAAAAAATGGCATACTCTAAGCTATCTCCTGCAAAAACAGTATCTCGTTTTAGTGTTTCGTTCATCCGGTCTGCCACATAATCTGTAGTGATATAAAAGTTATTTAGCCGAAACTGGCGGTGCGGTGCAGTATCAGATGGCTGGTTGATAAATATTTTTACGTTGACGGTGTTATTGTCCGGTGAAGTATCAAAATCAAAGGTGATGTACTCGCGATTGAAATAATAGAAACCATTGTTGCGTAATACTGTTTCTATTCTTTCGCGCTCGGCTTTGTGATTGGCAATATCAAACCGCTGACCGGTAATCAATCGCGAATTTTTCATAAAGTTAGCCGCTACACTGTCGCTGATAAACGGACGAACCATTAACTTAACCGTTCCTATTTTCCATGCGTTGCCGGGCTTTAGCCGGTAAACAACAGTTGTTTTTTTGTTTTTGGTGATGGCTGTATCTATAATATTTGCTTGAAAGTAACCAAAGTTAAACATGTAATTTTCCATGGCTAACTCGCTACGCTTTAGCAGCAAACTATCAAACACCACTGGCGGCTCTCCAACTTTGTCTATAATCCATTTCCTAAATTTATTAAGTTTTTTGCTGTTAGATGCAGAGTAGTAGAACCACATGCGCATTGGCATAAATCCAAAAATTTTCCTATTTGGTTTTTGAGCGGCAATGGCCGGCAGGTCGGTTCGGAGTTTGTCTTTTTCTGCCGGGCTTAACTTACCTTCATATATAAATTTATTTTTTACCAGCAAACTTTGCCCATCGGGTAGGTTTTTTGCTACTTGGCACGAAGAAATAGCCAACAACAAAAAGCAAAGCGCAGGAATAAAAAATTTATTTAGCGGGGCAAGATACATTCAGGGTTATTTACTTTTTTGGTGGCTTACTCAACTTGTTATTTATGTTATCTAAAAATCAAATCAGTTATATCAAGTCGCTCCATCAAAAGAAGTTTCGCCAAATGTATGGCAAATTTTTAGTGGAAGGGGCTAAAAACGTGCAAGAACTCCTCCACAGTACTTGGGTTACCGATGTAGTTTATTGTACAGATGCCATTGAAAATTATGCCAATAAAGAACTTGCAATAGAGCAGGTTACTGAATTGGAGCTGCAAAAAATATCTACGCTTTCCACTCCAGACAGAGCGGTTGCTGTGGCGCAAATAGCAGTAGCTAAAGAGCTGGTATTGCCCAGTGCAGATAAATTTTACCTGCTTTTAGATGGAATTAATGATCCCGGAAATTTAGGTGCAATTATCCGCATTGCCGATTGGTTTGGGTGGCATAGCATTTATTTATCCGAGAATTGTGTAGATGTTTACAATCCAAAAACCGTTTCAGCGGCCAAAGGGTCATTATTCAGAACCCATTGTCAATATTGCGATCTCTTGGAGCTTATTGGTCGTTCAAATATGCCGGTGTATGGCGCTGTATTAAACGGAGCCAATGTGTATTCACAGAAGTTTAACAGCGGGGGGCTATTGCTCATAGGTAGCGAAGCCAACGGTATTTCAGAAAACTTAGAGCCGCTGATTACTAATCGCATCAGCATACCAGCTTTTGGTAATGCAGAATCACTTAACGCTGCAGTGGCCACGGGTATATTGGTTAGTGAAATAATGCGCAGAAATCAATAGCAACAATTTAATAACACACAATTTCCCTATCTTTAATCTGCAAACTTTTCTTTCATTAAATTCGCCTCCGAAAATTTACACCATGAAGAATATATTTTTACTGCTCAGTATTTGCTGCCTTTTTTTCTCTAATGCACAAGTGAGCGTTACAGTAGGGCCGTATTTGCAAAGTCCTACTTCTACCAGTATGAAAATAATGTGGCGTACAGATTCTGCCACAGCATCAAAAGTGATGGTGGGCACAGCGCTAAACAGTTTGGGAATTCTTGCCGAAGATACTGCTGTTGTAACCAACCACATGGTTAATGTAACCGGACTTCAACCATATACTAAGTATTTTTATGCTGTGTATGATGGCGGTACATTGCTTAGTGGTAATGATAGTGAGCATTGGTTTCGTACCTTTCCTACAGCCGGTAGCGATGTGAGTACGCGTGTGTGGGCCATTGGCGATTTTGGGAAAGGAAATTCAGAACAGCGCAGAGTGCGCGATGCCTACATCAACTATGATACGGTAGGGACTGATTTTTTTATTTGGTTAGGAGATAATGCTTATGCAGATGGTACTGAAGCGGAGTACCTCAACAAGGTATTTGACTCAATCAACGGATATGCGAAGCCCATGAAACACTGGCCTTTTTTGCCTTCTCCCGGAAATCATGATTACAATTCCATATCACCGGTTACTGCTCCTAAGCCACCGTTGCAACACGCTGGCCCGTATTATGATTTGATTGAAGTGTACCGCAATGCAGAGGCCGGTGGAGTGTCATCTGGCCATGAGTTGTATTATTCGTTTGATTATGGCAATGCACACTTTATTAGTTTAAACTCAGAGCTTGGTTCATTGTTTACAGCTGCCGATGATTGGAATGGAGTAAGCCCATTGTTCTCATTCAACACGTCTCCACAAAAACAATGGCTAATTCAAGACTTGCAAGCTAATACCAAACCTTGGGTAATTGCTTATTTCCACCAACCACCTTATACTGATGGTTCGCACGATGCTGGTACATGGTGGGAAGTTTACATGAAAGCCATGCGGAAAAATTATGTGCCAATTTTAGAGCAATACGGAGTTGACTTAGTAGTGTGTGGTCACAGCCACGTTTATGAAAGAAGCTATTTAGCTAAAGGTGCTTATGGCGATGTGGGCGATATTACGTTGTTTAATATTTTACAAAATACCAGCGGAAATGATGCCATAGGTGAAGCATATTTGAAATATAAACAGGGTACAAATCCTAATCAAGGTACCGTGTATGTGGTTTGTGGTAATTCTGCCAGTAAAGATGACAATCCTCCATTCAATCACCCTTACATGTACAGCGAGTATGGGTGCGATACCTGTTGCGGATCGTTTGTAATAGATATTACTGGCAATAAACTGGTGGGACGCCACATTGACATGACAGGCGTAACACGAGACGAGTTTACGATGTATAAAATAGACGGTGCTGCAAGTACAGATGAGTTTGGCCCCAACTCACCATTTGTTTCATTGAGTGTTACTCCCAATCCGTTTTCACAAAATATAAATGTTGACTTTGAATTGAAGAAGCAAGGTGAGGTAACTATTGAGTTATCCGACATATCAGGCAAGCTTTATCAAGTATTCAGAGCAAAGCTAAACACCGGCTCTAATACGGTGAGTGTAGATGCTTCCAAGTACAATTTGGCAAAAGGTTCATACATGGTAACACTTCGCTCAGGTGAAATGAAATTGAGCAGAACCATCATTAAAACAGAGTAGCTATTTCAAGGTACGGCAGGTTATTAATCCAGCATCTGTGGCTTCAATTAGGCATGCACTTTTCCCTGGCATCATTTGCTCAATGGCGAATTTTTGACTATCAAACCTTAAAGAGTTTTTTAGTTCACTATCACATAGCAACTGTGTACCATCATAGCAGAGCAATATAAATTGAGGAGATAAGTTTTTGATTAATCGCATGCTGCTGATGCTGCCGGCACCGGTGCTTATGGCTCCTTTAAAGTTCATTTTCTCATCATACCATTTTACATAGTTTTGATTGCCTACGTACAAGGACAGAACACTATCATTAATCAGATTAGCTGCAAAAAAATCCGCAGTATCTTTAAGGGGAATAGTTCTGTCATTTCCCGCAGCATCTACCATTAATGCATACATGCCTTTTGCGCTCAGTACCTGAAAAGTGTTTTTTTGTTGTAAGGCATTAAAATGGTAAGTGTTATCTAAGGACCATTTAACTACTCCACTTTCAGCTATCAACATTAGCTTGCCCGATATGTTGTTTGCCACAATAAATTCTTGTCCGTTATGTTTGAGTATCTCCAAGGGTTGTAGCAATTCACCAATCCCGACCTTGGGGCTAAAGCCGGCCAATGGTTTGCCGGATATCTCGTAACCATACAGGTTGCCATTATTACAGGGCACGAAGAATCTCTTTCTATTGCTGCTAACAACCGTTTCGGCAGTACAAGGCGCACTGAGCCGAATGGGATAGTTGGCAAAATCTTCACCGGCACTATTTATCAGAAAAATTTTAGTGGTTGTGGTAAACAAAAATTGTTCATCCGTACTATTTCCATAATAATCAACCACATGTACACTGCCCCTAATTTTTTCTGGCATCTGTTTTACAAAAAGTATTTCACCTGAAGCGTTGAGGGCATACAAATTCAGTAAAGTATCTTGTACAAAAATGATTTTGCTTCCGTCAGATTTTGTGGTTACAATGGGCGTAGTAATTGGTTGCGCTTTAAGTTGAGTTTGCCAAAGTTTCTGCGCGCCATTAGTTACTGCTCTCGCCCCCATTTTTAAAATACCATCAAATACCGTATGATTCTTTTGCGGAATATTTGCCAATAGCAGATATTCTGAGTTTTGTATAAGCGAATGTGCAGATGAATTTGCTGATAGCAATTGCTGAAACACCCCGGTTGCATTTTCAAACTGGATATAAAGTACCGAGCTGTTTTTGCAGTTTGAACATTGGCTTAGTGGCTGTGTATAGGTATAGCTGCTCAACACTTCACCAGCGTTTATCTTGTAGATACATTGTTGCAGAACTTCTTTTTTGGCAGCAAAAAGCACACAGTTGTCCAATACAGTAAAGTAGGCAGTCTTTAACTTGAAAAATGATTGTTGAAACAAATTTTGAACCAGACCGGCATCCTGTATCTCATATACCGGATAGTTCTCAAAAGTATCGCAAGCAGAGGAGTTGCTATTGCTGGATTTGAGCAATTGTGTCAAATCAGTTTCGGCAGTTGATTTGTTTCTAGAAGTAACTATGTATAAGTTTTGCTTTTCGTAAGAGGTGGTTAGCGAATTTAAATTTACCAGTGCAACAGGTGTAGTAGCCCAACCCCTAAAATAGGGGGCACTTATATTATTTTTCAAGTAGCCGGTATCTGAACTCAGATGTACTATTGCAGCATTATCTGGTATTTGTTGCATAACTGTATAGCTAAGTAGCGTTGACTCTGTTTTGCCGGGAGAGTATCCTCCAATTTTTATATCGTCATTGCTGAAACTGAAATCAAATACTGACCAATCTCCTAGTGCTGTAAAATCATATACAGATTTATTGGTGTTTGCCGGAATGAAAAGCGGTATGAAGGCATTCAGTTTTTGAAAGTTGACAAATGCTGTAAATATTGAATTCTTGTTTTTGTTTTGCACACAATTTGAGAATGACGATGATTTAGCGATACTTTCTCCGCTAAGCAAAGAAGCCACCGAATTCTCAACTAAAAATGAACTGAAGCTTGCACAGATTGTGCCTTTTAGCATGGCTAAGGTAAGTAATCTGCCATCTATAAAACGAACATCTATTATTTTCTGGTTCTTGAAAACACGAATGTTTACTGTTTTTATGCCGTTAAGGTTTTGAATTTTGTTTATCAACGAATTGTCATTGATTCCACTTAATGGCGCATTGAGCAGCACCCCAAAATCGCTGGCTGAGGTAAGGTGAATAGATAAAATTGTAGAATAAGAAACCAGCGATTCTTTCACTGATGCATCGGTTCCCAAGATTTGAACCATTTCCGAAAACTCGGAAAATATTTTTTCACTGAACTTCAGTTCCTTAACAGTGGAACCGGTAAAAGTTTCTGTAAATGTGTTTTGTAAAGTGTTCCAATTGTTGCTCTCAAAAACAAAAATCGCGGATTTTGGTACTGCGGTATACAGTGTAGTCCCTTTCCACCAGTTACAGGAGTTAAAACTCAAGAGTGTAAACAAAGCAAACAGTATTGTAATGTGAGTGCGTACCTTGAAATGCATACTACAAAAGTACCCCACAACATTTTTATACCAGTGGGAGTTATGAACCGTATACTGTGTAGTGAACAACTTGGTATTGTGGCACTTAGTTTGTTCTCTTGCAGTACAAAATTTTTATGCAAAAGCCACTCCTCATATTAGCCGCACTCACAGGACTTACTTCCGTAATCTTAGGAGCTTTTGGTGCACATGGTCTTAAACCATTTTTTACACCGGAGTTGCTGAATATGTGGGAGAAGGCCGTACAATATCAGTTTTATCACACATTGGCCATAATCACTTGCATTATGTATTTAAAGCGCGAGCAATCACCTTGGGTACAAAACGCTGCCATCTGCTTTTTTGTAGGCATACTTTTATTCTCCGGTTCACTGTATTTGCTGGCTACTCGTCATATCACCGGCATTCCGGCAGTTGTGCTTGGCCCTGTTACACCCATTGGCGGCTTTTTTTTCATTGCCGGATGGGTGATGATACTTATCAATGCGCTCAAAGCGGATAATGAGTAATTAATCTTTAATCAGTTTCACGGAGTAAGTATTTGCGGGGCAAAAAATCTTTACCTCGTAAACGCCTTTAGCTAATTCGGCAACATCAAATTCTAACGGTGGGCCATACCCTTTTGCAATCTGTTTGTGCAGACAGTTGCGGCCTGTCATATCGTAGATGTCAACTTGATGTATATCTGCCGTAGTGCAACGTATTGCAATAGAGGCATTAGTTGGGTTGGGAAATATTTGTATTTGATTGCTTTCAAATTTTTCAAGCCCCACACAGTTGACCACATTCCATCCAAAACCAAATGTGGATGTGCAACCATTACCATCGGTATAGTTGTATAACAAGTTTGAGGCCCCTAAGCCAGCGCTGGAAGGGTTATATATATTGTTTGCAACACCGTTTCCGCTATAAGTACCTCCGGTAGGGGTTACATATCCATCTAAACTAAAAGCCGGAGCGTCAATACATTTGTCATCTAACGTAAACAAAGCTACTAACTCTGTTGTGTCTATTACGGTAACCGAAAGTGCTTTGTAAGAAATACATCCATCGGTGTTCGTGTAAGTATAGTACACAGCATGTGCGCCAGAACCTGCTAATGTGGGTTGAAAACTAGAGCCGGTTACAAACGGAGATGAGAAATTTCCACCATTGGGTGTAACGTTTGGAGTGAGCGAGACAGAGGTTGTGTTCAGGCAGTATTTGAATGCCGTGTTTGGGGTTTGTAACTCTGTAGTGTCATTTATCTGTACATACACAGAATCGCTAAAGGTTTTGCAGCCATTACCAATTTTAGAAACACCTACATAATACCAATCACTTGTAGTTACCTGCAACTGATTAGTGTTTGCTCCGGGTATAGCACTGTTTGAGTTGTACCATTCGTAACTAAGTGAGTCGCCATACAGTGCAGTTAGCATGGTTTGAGTGCATGATGTAATAGTGTCTTTATCTGTAATGTAAGCCACCGGATTGCAGTTGCCGGTTTCGGTTATTTTGTAAATGCGCCCCCCACTTCCACTACCGCGGTAAGCCACATACATTTCTCCCAAATTATCTTCGCCATAAGCAGTAAATTGATTATTGAAAAAATCTTGTAGCGTGTCTGTAACCAAATTTCCGTTAGCTAACTTTCTGGTACTCCAAAACTGCCCACTGCAATAGTCTGTAAAAATGTATCTGCCAAACAATGCGCTAAACTGAGTTCCTCTGTACACATAACCTCCGGTAACTGAACAATTGCCACCGGTATGGCCAAACACAAATACCGGAGCAGCGTGCACAGCTACAGTACTACAAGACCCTGCACTATAAACTGAATTACCTTCGTAACACTTCCAGCCATAATTTCTACCACCGGTATCACCTGCCGGTTCAAAGTCAATTTCTTCCCAAACCAATTGGCCTACATCACCAATCCACATATCTCCGGTTATACGGTCGAAACTACAGCGCCATGGATTGCGTAAGCCATAGCTCCAGATCTCTTCTTTCACATTGGGTTGACCAACAAATGGATTGGTAGGAGGTATTGCATAAGTACTTTGCCCGGTCACATCTATTCTCAGCATTTTGCCTAAGAGGGTGTTTTTGTTTTGTGCGTAACCCTGCGGGTCTCCTCCACTTCCACCATCGCCCGATGAAATATATAAGTAACCATCTGGGCCAAACATCATATTACCACCGTTGTGGTTGGTATATGGTTGTGTAAAACTGAGTATTACTTTTTCAGTGTTTGGTGAAGCTAGGTTGCTATCAGTTGGGTTCACACTAAAACGCGAAATGCGGGTTTCTCCGGTAGTGGTACCATTGGCAAAAGTGTAGTTCACATAAAAGTATCCATCTTGTTTGTAGTTTGGGCTAAAGGCCAAACCGAGCAATCCTTGTTCATTGCCGCTGGAAAGTACAGAGTCAATAGTGATAAAAGGTGTGGAATTGATTGTTCCACTTTTGCTTAAAATGCGTATTGCCCCACCTTGCTGCACTACAAAAATTCGGTTATCGCCACAATGTTTAATGTCTACTGGGCTATTAAATCCGGTAGCTAGTTGTATTAAGTTGATTTGCGGAGTTTGACTTGTGCAGATGTGCGTCACAAGCAGCATAAGTAAGGTGTAGATAAAGCGCATGGGTTCTTTTGTTTAGTGCAATATAGGAAGACGAAACGAATTGATACGTCAAATTATACTAAGCAAAGACCATTGCTATCATCGCTAGAGCCATCAGAGCTAACCCCAACGCATTTAGTCGGCTGATTTTTTCATTAAAAAAGAGGACTCCAATTACAGTTGCAAAAGCTACTGTTCCCAGGTTTGCCATCGGGAAAACTACTCCACTGCCGCCTTTAACCTGTGAGAGTGCTTTGAGTAGAAACAGAAATGAAAAATAGTTAATGATGCCCAATACTATACCTCCTATAATGGAGTTAAGTTTTATTGATTTCTTTTTTGAAAACATCAGATATGCTAATGCAACGCATCCCCAAAATGCTGCTGCCAAAAACAAAAAAAGTGCAAATGCTTCCGAGCTATTTTCAGTTACAAACTTTTTATTGGCAAGTTGGGTAAGACTATCACATGCCCCGCTACCCAAAAAAACCAAGATGGGTAGAACAGCCAAACCCTGGTGGTGAGTTACAGCGTTATCTTCTTTAACAGAGGATAAAATAACTGCAGCTAAAGCCAATGCGATGCCAATCAACTTTAACCAACTAAATGGTTCGCCATAAACTAAAAATGCCAATGCCACCGGAAACACCAAACCAAGTTTCATGGCTACCGATGCAGTAGATACTCCGTAACGCAGCGTGGTTACGCTCGTGATATTAAAAATGGTGATGAATAAACTGCCCAAAAATATTGCAAAAGGTAACCACGGTTCGTGGAGCATGTTCACCGTTAGTACTTCGGCTTTATTACTCATGTATAAATAAGCAAATGCTGAGGCAGAAAGATAGTTGACTACAATACTCGGAAATACATCAATATTCAATCGTTGAAATACTTTGAAAAGCACTACTAACAACCCCGAACATATTATACAGAGTAAAAGATAAATCATTGCCTGTAGTATATTTTTAATGTGTCAGTATCTGACATAGAGGTGTGCGATGCGTTTACATTAAGGGAAGTTACTTTTTTGCCATGGTTTAGTTCTGTGGTAGCCGTAAACACCCGTGCTTCATCCCACAAATTATTTTCAATAAAATAATTTAGTGTAAACGCACCACCTTCAACAAACAACGACTGTATTTGCAGGCCATGCAACAAAGACATCAGCTGTGGTAAAACATTCTTACTAAAATCAATTTGGCGATAAGTGATATGTGCTTTGACCTCATCGCGTAGTGAATTAACTACCAATGTAGGAGAAGCTGTGTTGAACAGATTGTAATAGGGAGGCACCTCCAAATTTTTATCGATCAAAACCCGCAGTGGATTTTTTCCTTTTGCCAACCGAACAGTAAGCAACGGATTATCAGCAAGAGCTGTATTTTTTCCAATCAAAATAGCTTGCTCTTCGGTACGCCATTGGTGTACCAGTTCTTTTGATGCACCACTGCTGAGCCATAGCTGCCGGTTATCAGTTGGCGCAATAAAACCATCTGCACTTTGAGCATACTTGAGTATAATGTAGGGTCTTTTTTGTTCAAAAAAAGTCAAGAATCTACGGTTAAAAAAACGGTGTTCTTTCTCTAAAATGCCACAGATTACCTCCACACCATTTTGCTGCAAGTAGGATAGCCCTTGTCCGCTAACCAGGGGGTTAGGGTCAGTGCCGGCAATAACAACCCTCGGTATTTTTTTTTCAAGTATAAGTTTAGCGCATGGAGGTGTTTTGCCGTAGTGTGAGCAGGGTTCAAGATTTACATAAAGCGTAGATTGAGCCAGCAGATTTTGATCTTTGACAGCACTTATGGCATTTACCTCGGCATGGTGTTCACCATAAAAGTGGTGGTAACCTTCACCAATAATTTGTTCATTATGTACAATAACACAGCCCACCATAGGGTTTGGAGCAACTTGACCTAAGCCACAGCCGGCCAAATCAATACACCGTGCCATGTAGTGTTCATGATTCATTTTTTGTGACTTAAAATTTTTGACTGAGCGCTTTCTTTACCCAGTCTTTTTTGGCAAACTGTTTTGCTTTGTAGTTCAAGAAAAAGTTAGGAAGCAAACGCTTGAGGTGAAATACCAAGCGTGCCTGATACGGGTGAAGAATGTAAAATACGTTTTTACCGGCCTGAGTCAGTATGTAGTCGGCTATGTCTTCAGGCGAATACTTAGCGCGCTGGATTATTGTTTGCCCTATTTTGGCGGCATCTTCATTGCCTTTGTGATATTGCATAATATTGCTTCTGAAAAAGGTGGGACACACCACACTGGCTTGCACATTAAATCCCCACACTTCTGCATATATGGTTTCCATTAATGATATAACAGCCGCTTTTGTTACATTGTACATGCTCATGTTGGGCATATTGGCAATGCCTGCAGCGCTAGCTATAGAAATAATATGACCACTCTGTTGTTTTTTCATGTGTGGAACCGCAAAGTGAGAACCATACACCACAGCCATTTGATTGATGCCGGTTATCCATTCCCAATTTTCTAACCTGTACTCGCCAAACAAACCGCCATCGCCAACCCCCGCATTATTGATAAGAAGGTCTATACCACCTGTTTTAGCAATGTATTCATCAAAACATTTTTGATACTCGCTTCTGTTGGCTACGTCAAATTTGTAGGTGATTGCTTTGCCTCCGGCCTGTTCAATCTGTTGTTTGCTTTCGTTAAGGCCTTCGTCTTTTATGTCAGTTATGCCAACTGTCCAGCCGTCTTTAGCTAAAGCAACTGCGAGTGCCCTACCCAAGCCGCCCCCACCACCGGTGATAAACGCTCGTTTTTTAGTATGTCTTTCCGATAATTTGTATGCCATAGTGTGTGCTATTTATTATCACGAACATAACATATTGCTGCAAAGCACTTATGAAATTACCGTTTACTTATTGCGTTCCCTCATTCGGCATTTAATATTTCATTTGCCATAAACTATAGCAGATGAGTGTTACCGCCCAGCAAATTATTACCTCCATACCACAGCGATTTAGAAGTGAAAAAGCCACCGGAATAACCGCCAATGTGCAACTGGATATTAGTGGCGATGAAACGTTGTACTACACTGTGCTTATCGCCAACTCCCTTTGTGAACTGAAAGAAGGTGCACATGGTGTGCCCGATTGTGTGGTGAAAACAAAATCATCCACTTATGTTGATTTAGAAACCGGTAAAGCAAATCCACAAATGGCGCTGATGCTGGGCAAAGTAAAAATCAGCAATCTGGCGGTGATGATGCAGTTTGCTAAATGCTTTAAAAAGTTTGATGTGGCCATTCACGGACAATTCAATACTGCTACTACAAATTTCACTATAGCAGAATCTCTAACTAAAACCGGGCCATTGGGAGGACTGAAAGTGATTGATTTTACACGCTTACTGCCGGGGCCATTGGCTACTATGTTTTTGGCCGATATGGGTGCCGATGTTATTAAAGTAGAAGACCCGGATAGTCCGGACTATGTGCGCGATTTTGAGCCACGTATCAACGGCATGAGTATGTTTTATCTTTCTTTAAATAGAAACAAACGCAGTTTGGCAGTAAATTACCTGAATGCAGAAGGGAAAAAAATCATTTATGACTTGATAAAAAATGCAGATGTGTTGATAGAGCAGTTTCGTCCCGGGGTGATGAAAGAAATTGGTTTTGGATATGAAGAATTGAAACAGATTAACCCCAAATTGATTTATGTTTCGGTAACCGGATACGGTCAAAACAGCCACATGGCTCATGCAGCCGGGCACGATTTAAATTATATTGCCATAGCCGGAGCATTGGGCATAACCGGAAATGAAAATGGTGAGCCAACTATTCCCGGCTTTCAATTAGCAGATATAGCAGGTGGCTCGTACATGGCAATGAATGCCGTATTGGCAGCTTTGTATCAACGCGAAAAAACAGGCAAGGGCGAATGGGTGGATGTGAGCATGACCGATGCAGTAATGCCATTTAATACTTTACAGTACGCGTATTATCAAGGCACCAAACAAGTGCCGGCTCCATCGCAATTTGAATTGAGTGGAGCGTTGGCTAACTACAATGTGTATGTATGTGCCGATGGCAAGTATGTGGCTCTGGGCAGTTTAGAACCAAAGTTTTGGAACACGTTCTGCAAGAAAGTCAATAGATTGGATTGGGCAGATCGTTTCTTGTTGCAAGGAGAAGAGTTAACTAAACTAAAGCAAGAAGTTGAGCAATTGTTTATCACTAGAACCCGGCAAGAGTGGCTCACCTTCTTTAAAGATGAGGATATTTGCTTTACTACAATTAACTCGCTTAGCGATTTAGAAACCGATGCGCATGTAGCAGAGCGGAAAATGTTGCTTGAAAATGAGCACCCTACAGTGGGTAAGTATAAAACCATCAACCAACCACTTCGTTTTTTAGCAAACAACTTTGAGAATAATTATGGTGCTCCGGATTTAGGAGTTCACTCCACAGCTATTCTTACAGAACTAAACTATTCACCGGATACTGTGCGTAACCTGTTGCAAAATGGGATTGTAAAAAGTGTTTAAAATAGATGAGGTTACGCAACATGCAGTACATTTAGCAGTCATTAATAAAAACGAATAGTGAATGAAGATTTTTGCAGTAATATCAATAACGTTTTTGTTTCATACAGCAATATTTGCCGGTGATGTGGATAGAGCGTTTAAGTACCTGAATGCAGGCGACTATCCCAATGCGCTCAAATTTTTGAAAGAAGCAGTTGCCGATGAACCCAATAATGCAGCAGCAAATTACGGCTTGGCTAAGTTTTACTCTTACAAAGACAACAAGGCCTACAACCTAGACTCTGCAAATGTGTACATACTAAGAGCGCTCAAACGCCTGCCCATCAACCCGGAAGAGAAAGAAGGGAAAAAATTTTTAGCGCTGGGAGTTCGCGATTATACCATACAAGCTCTCTATAAAACTATCAACTTTGAGGCGTACGCCAAGGCAGAAAGAGAAAATACATTGGAATCGTATCAGCATTTTTTAAATGTGTACACCGATACTATAATGCGCGAACAGGCACTCAATTTTCGCAATCAGAAAGCATACATGCGTGCGCTTTCGCTCAAAACTGTACAGGCCTTAGAGGAGTTTATGAAACAATATCCCGAAGCCGAACAAGTAAAGGAAGCCAAGGAGCGATATGAAAAAATGCTTTACGATGAAACGACTGCGGATAAAACATACCAAGCGTACAAAAAATATATAGACACATATCCTACCGGTAAGTTTTTTAGCGAAGCCAAATTGAATTACGAAGAAACTTTACTCAATTACTATTTGCAAAAAAACAGCTTAACCGGATATAAAGAGTTTGTGGATTTATATAAAGACCATCCGGCTAATGCTGCAATTCAAGACACTATTTACAAATTAGTGACAGCCAAAGGTAACGTAGATGCCTACAAACTTTTTGTGCGCAACTATACTAATAACCGTAACATAAACGTTGCGTGGAAACAACTGTATATTTTATACACTGCAGAAGCAGCGCCTGAGGTTTACGAAAAGTTTAAGACGGAGTTTAATGACTATCCATACAAAGATGAACTGATTGCCGATGCAAACTTAGCGACAATAGATTTGCAACCATTAAAAGTGGGCAACAAGTTTGGTTATGCACAAAAACAAGGAAACGATTCATTAAGTATTGTGATTGATGTGGCTTACGAGGAAGCCGGACCATTTAGTTGCGGGATTGCTGTGGTGCGAAATACCGAATGTACAGATAACAAATGCGAGTTTTTTTATATAGACAAGAACAATAAAAAGGTATTTGATGCAGTATTTAACTACGCCACTGATTTTTATCGGGGTTTAGCTATAGTAGGGGTTGGAAACTGCGAGGAGGATGAATGTAAGTATGGCGTAATTGATAAGCGTGGTAAGTATGTATTGCAGCCCGTGTATGATTTTATTGATGACCCTAGTGAAGGGTTTTATGTGGCAGAAAAAAACGACCGTATGGGGTTTATCAATCTCAAAGGCGAAGAGGAAATTTCTATCAAGTACGAAAACGCATTGCCGTTTAAGCAAGGATTAGCAGCCGTGCAATTAAGTGGCAATTGGTTTTTTATTGATAATACGGGAGCCCAAAAATTCATCAACCGATTTACAGATGTATCTTCATTTAGCGATAGCTTGTGTGCGGTTACACAAGATGGGTTAACATGGGGCTACATAGATATGAGCGGAAATTTTGTGATACAGCCGCAATACGAGAGTGCCGAAGATTTTGTGAATGGTTTTGGAGTGATATCCAAAAAAGAGAAAGACCCGAAGAACAAAAATTTCTTTATTTCTCAACGGTACAAAATAGATAAGGCCGGAAAAATTTTAGAAAAAGTGACGGCTCCAAAACCCACACCGGCAACTAAAAAGAAGCGCGGGAAATAGTGAAATGTAAGGCAAGCACACAGCCCGCAGTGTTCTACTCTTTTTTGGGATCTACAATGATGTTCTCCGGCTCTACTGATTCTAACTGTAACTTGGCACTCACCACTCTAAATGTGGTTCTGCGGTTTTTCTGAAAATCTTCTTCGCTACATTTTGCTCCGTTTACGCAACCATTTACCGGTCTTGTTTCTCCGTATCCTTTGGCTATCAACCGCTCTGTAGGTACCGTTTTTTCAATCAAATAATCTACTACACTTTGTGCCCGGGCTTGCGATAGTTTTAGGTTGTATGCATCACTACCTCGGCTATCTGTATGCGAGCCAATTTCTATGGTAAGGTCAGGGTTTTCTTTAAAAAACAGAAGAATTGAATCTAACACAATTTTCGATTCAGGGCGAAGCGTAGCTTTATCGTAATCGTAATATATGTTAGGAATCACAATTTCTTTTTGAGGGAATATTTTTTCCAACTCTAATTCAGCGTATATGTAGATATATGTAGAGTCGGGGTGGCGTTTGCCCTTGGTGCTAACAAAATCGTTTTTGTTGAAGTAGTTGTTTTTGCTTGCACTTAGTTTGTAATCGGTTTCTGCCGATAAGCGAAATGCGAACCTGCCAATTGTGTCTGTTTGCACAGTAGCAATCACTGTATTATCCGAAGTTTTTAGCTCAACTTTAGCTTTAGGTAATGGTTGAAAACCTAATACTTTGCTGTCGCTGTTTTCGGGGTTTTCATATTTCTTTTCTACGGTTGTGCCCCGAAGCACAAATACGTTTATCCATTTTTCTTCATAACGGTAAACGTCATCGCTACCTTTTCCACCAGTACGGTTAGAGGTAAAATAGCCCGAACTGAGTATTGTATCTTCAGTGTTAAATTGGCGGTATTTCTCTATTCGGTAAGCAAAGTCATCGGCACCGCTATTGATGGGGTGCTTTAAGTTTTGCGGGTCTTTATAGCCGTTTTTGCTTTTACTTGCTTTAAAAATATCCAAGCCGCCCATACCAGGTAGTCCGCTGCTGCTGTAGTACAAATTACCTTTTTCATCTAACCACGGAAAACGTTCGCTGCCCGGAGTATTGATACCGCCACCCAAATTTTGCGGAGCGCTCCAGCCCGAATCTGCTTTTGTAAGTAGATATAAATCTGTTTCTCCAAAGTTTCCTCTAGCATCTGCGGCTACCAATAAAAATTTTCCATCGCGCGATAGATGTGGGTCATACACGTTTACCGTATCTGCAAACAAATCCAGCTTAGCCGGTTCGTTCCAATGCTCGTTATTAAACGCAGTGTAATAAATGTGGCAGTACTGGTTGCTCTTTTCATCTCTTCGGCAACGCACAAAATACATTTCTTTAAAATCGCTGCTAAACGTTGGTGACCCTTCAAACTCTTTTGAGTTTACCGGTAATGAAAAGTTGGCTGGAGCAGTAAATGTACCGGACTTGTTATCTGTTATGAAAATATCATCTGTAAATTCACCGGCTAAGCGCTCTTTTTGGCTACCCGTACTTTCGCTGCGCGCAGAGGTAAATACAAACTGGTTGTTTTTGTACGGCTCAAAACCGTAATCGCTGTTTGCAGAATTGAAGCTCAAATTACTAATCTGTATCCGCGTAAATGCTTTTTTCCATTCTATCGCTTCGCGGCACTGGTTGATTTGGCGCTTTGCTTCTAAAGTGTTGCCACTAATACGCTGATACTGGTCAAATGCCTTGGCGGCTTCTTCGTATTTTTCTTGCTGTTTTAGTGCTAAGGCATATCCCCACAGTGATGTCTCTTTGCCATTTAGATCCAAACTTTGTTTGTACCATTTTTCTGCATCGGCATAGCGATTGAGTTTAGCACAAGTTTCTGCTATCTGAAATGCTTTGAGTTGTTGTTTGTTAAGGTCTTTTTCTGCGTTATACTCTTTTACAAGCATTTCAATGGCTTGATCATACAGTAATAGCTCCCGTGCGGTGTTGCCATCTTTTACCTGAAAAGGTCCGGTTTTACAAGATGCGATAAACAGTAATGCTAACCACAAAAATTTCCTCATGCTGCCAAAATAGCAAGATTGAAAAATAGTGATAGCTCAAACGCTGTATCCATAAATTTATTTGAAAACGAATGCCTGTAGAAAAAGCATAGCACAGTGATTCTAACAATAGTTATTCTTTGTCAAATTCATTTCGATATCCGGCTATTTTAATCTCGCGGATGTTTTGCTGCACTTTGTCTTTTAGTTCTTGTTTATACACCGTCAGTTTTTGGGCAACATCGCTATTAGATAATGCAATGATTTGCGCGGCTAAGATACCGGCATTTTTAGCTCCGTTGAGCGCTACAGTTGCCACTGGTACACCACCCGGCATTTGCAAAATGGAAAGTACAGAATCCCATCCGTCAATAGAGTTGCTTGATTTTACTGGCACTCCAATTACCGGAAGCGTGGTAACGCTGGCAATCATGCCGGGTAAATGTGCCGCACCGCCCGCTCCAGCTATAATTACATTTATGCCACGTGCTTTTGCCGTTTCAGCATATTCTATCATGCGCTGCGGTGTGCGGTGAGCGCTCACCACTGTAAGTTCAAACTCTACTCCCAAATGCCCGAGTACTTCAGCGGCATCTTTCATTATTTTTAAATCGCTCTCGCTCCCCATCACTACACCTACCAGCGGTTTGCTCATACCCATTATTTTATGAATGCGAAATTACTTTTAAATTCTTTTTTACCATTTCTGCTTTGGTATTCAGTTCAGGCACATCGTTACCCAAAATGGTTACGTGTCCCATCTTGCGACCGGGCTTGGTTTCGGTTTTTCCGTAGAGATGAACATATACATTCTCTATCTGCATTGTTTCGTTTAATCCGCTGTAAAAAACCGAGCCGCTATGTCCTTCTTCACCTATTAGATTGAGCATTAGGGAGGGTAGAATAATAGCTGTATTGCCGAGCGGTAAATTTTGTAATACCCGCATTTGCATATCGTATTGTGAGGTGTAATTGCCCTCTATGCTTTGATGGCCGCTGTTGTGTGCCCGAGGGGCAGTTTCGTTTACAAGGATATCACCGGTTTTATCTAAAAACATTTCTACTGCAAATATACCCGATGAGCCAAGCGCCTCTACCACTTGCAAGGCAATTTTTTGTGCGGCAGAAGATTGTGTATCTGTTAGCCGGGCCGGAGAGAGTAGAGAATCCACTAAGTTGTATCGGGGGTCAAAAACCATTTCTACCGGAGGATAAACTGCGGTTTGCCCTGCATCATTCTTAGCTACAATAACGGAAATTTCTTTCTCTATATCTACCAGTTTTTCTAACACACATGGGGCATCAAATGCTTTGGGTAAGTCATTTTCGGTACGTATAATTTCTACGCCTTTACCATCATAACCACCACTGCGCAGCTTTAAAGCAGCAGGTAAAAATGAGAGGTGTTTTTTTAGTTCCTCTTTGTTTTGTATTAGCACATAATCGGGAGAGGGAATACTGTTCGACAAGTAAAACTCTTTTTGCAGCCCTTTGTCTTTTATAGTTTGCAAGGCCGATGGAGTGGGATAGATTTTGATGCCTTCTTTTTCTAGAGCAAGAAGTGCTTCTACATTCACATGCTCTATTTCTATAGTTAGTACATCTACCGATTTCCCGAAGCTGTAAACAGTGTCATAATCTTTAATGTCTCCATCTGTAAAATGATAGCACAATTTCGCTGCGGGTGCACTCGCTCCCTTTTCCAATACAAATGTTTCTACCGGATAGTTTGCTGCCACTTGCAGCAACATGCGGCCTAACTGCCCACCCCCTAAAATGCCTACGCGTAATGGTTTACTCATGCAAATTTCTTAGACCACAAACCTACAAGTTGGTGGTGAATTTCCATCACTTGTTTTTTTAAATCATCGGTAGTGCAGTTGTTGTCAATCACATAGTCAGCTAATTTTATTTTTTCTTCATCGGGCATTTGATGTTTTATGCGCTCCAAAACCGCCTCTTCGGTGGTGTTGTCGCGGGTTGTTACCCGTTTTATGCGCACTAAGGTTGATGCAGTTACAACAATTAACTTATCCAACGCGCGGTATGAACCGCTTTCAATCAACAGGGCAGCTTCTTTGAGCGTGTAGGGAACGTTTTTAGGCGATTGCTCATCTAACCACCGCTCTGTGTCACGAAATACAGCCGGATGAACAATCGAATTGAGCAGTGCCAGTTGAACATTGTTGCCAAAAACTTTTTGCGCTAAGTAGGTTCGGTTGAGTTTGCCATTTTCATATACCTCATCACCAAAATTCTTTTTGAGTTGCTCAATCAAAAAATGTTCGTGTTGCATTAAATACTTAGCTCGTTCATCGGCATAGTACACAGGTATGCCCAACTCTTCAAACATCTGGCAGGCGGTGGTTTTGCCGCTGCCAATTCCTCCGGTAATTCCAACTTTAAGCATAGGCGGCCGTGTAATGGCAATTTGGCGTCTCAAGTATCGGGTTTTTACTGAAACGGAAAAATGTTTGCGAAAATTGTGTGCAAAGGGAATGGTCTGTTACGGTGATTTGGGGTAAGATGGAACAAAAAGCAGGAGAGTGAAAAGGATCTTTTTCAGCCCTAGTGACATGCTTTGTTGTATTTCTTTAGCTTGTAATAATTGTATGGCAGTGGAGTGAGGAAACCAGCAATAGCTGCTAAGGCAAATGCTGCCCAATAGCCCGGTGCATTAAAGTTTGCTTTACCTCCGGTAACCATAAAATCGGTGAGATTCATAGCTATTTCCATAGTAACCATAGAGATAAAAGACATGGATAGTGCAGTGGTGAAGGCCGTGTTCCAATCAAATTTTTCTCGTATGCGTAGTATGGCGGTTTCAAGCATAACAGAAGTACACAACCCCGCTACTATGGCCAAACCCATTTGCACAGCCATGCTAATGTGTGGGTGTTTCCATTGTATATATAATAACATACCAAAATCGCCAATGGAGCAGCCAATTAAGCAATTGAAGGTGTTGAAGGCGGCTCGTTTCCACTTGTCTGCATCACTCCAAAAACCTTTTGGGGTAGTAAGAGAACTGCCAATGGGAGGAAGCGATGAATCAAGGGGCGCAGTTTTTAGTAGTTCATAACCTGCTTTGTGCAGTAATTCTTCTACCAATTTTTCAGAGATATTTTCTCCGCTAACTGTAATTGTTTTGACCGGTGCTTCTAAATTTACTTTCCACTCTTTGATGCTTTTTTCGCCATCAAAGTAGGGTTGAATGCTGGCAATGCAACCACCGCAGTGTAATGTGGTGGGTAGTGTAAGTGTACTCATCGGGAATCATTTTTGGTCAGCAAAATCCCAGGCAGGAGCATCCGAGTTTTGTTGTTCAAACAAATGCGGATAGTGTATTTTTAACTCTTCTACAAACAAGTCAAACGGAAAATCGGCAAACTGCCCATACTCATGCAGATATACCATGTACTTTTTCCCTCCGTTATACTCTTGGAAAATGGAATCGTTAATTCCGTCAAATTCTAACGGTGTAGTACCAAATTTTTCGCAAAGAGTTTTGTTGAAGGCAGGCGTACATTTTACCCATTTGCCTTCAATCCAAAATTCGTTGTAGCCATGAAAAACAAATTTATCGGTGCGCAGCATCTCTACAAATTTTTTGGTTGAAAGGTGGTTTTGCACAATAGAAAACCCCAGCCGCGATGGTATGCCATGCGCTCTGCCACAAGCCGCCAACAGCAACGATTTTTCAATACAATATCCGCTACCGCGCTGCAATGTTTGCGATGCTGAGATAACTTCCGGCTTCAGTATGAGGTGATAGGGGTCATACAAAATTTCATCTCTTACTGCTTGGTATAAGTCCACCACTTTTTCGCGGTCGCTTTTTGCGGCAGTTGTTTTGCTGAATGCATACTGTTGTACTTGTTCATTTACTGAATCAATAAAATGGGTGGGTTGTAGATACTGTTCAAAACTATTGTTCATCTGGTTTCATTATCGCGGGGCAAAATTAACCAAACGAAATAATAGCAACCCTTTAGTGGATAAATTTGATGCGTAGCAACTCCATATTGGTTACTATTTCAGCTACCAATACACCAGCGGGTAATTCTGCAATAGAAAAACGATGATTTATAGGATTAGAGATAACAGAAAGTTGTTGTCCGTTAATATGGTAAAATCTTACCTGTTTAATCACTTGTTCAGCTGAATGGTTTAATAAGATAAACTCATTTTTATCTACATAAAAGCTCTGTTTAATGGCTTGTTGTTCTTCTATTGCAGAAGGGTTGTTGACTAAAAGCGGTATTACCACCGAATCGTTAACCGGAGAGGTGCAAATAGGCCAAACCACCACCACATCGGGCCCCGGGCCAAAATACTGTGGCGATACTTCTACGCTAAAAACAGCTGGCACACTTTCTCCGGGCTGCAAAATGATAGAATCGCCACTGTAAGTGGGTTTACCAAAAATGTTTGCTTGTGTAAGCACAACCGATGAGTTGCGTAATCCAAAATCAACAGTGCCGGCAAACCAGTTTGCGCTATCCGTGTTGGTAAGCGTACTGTTAATAGTGATGGTGTAGCCAAAGTTGACGTTGCCCTGCTGATTTTGTACGGTGTAGTTTTCTAGTTGCAGCGCAAGCCCTTGCTGAGCAAACGTGCTGTAAGCAGATAGTAATATGACGAGAAAGGGGAGTAGGTGGTTCTTCTTCATGCAGGTGGTTTTGCCTGTATTTGATGGCTAATGTAAAAATGGCGTTGCAATCAACTCAATTATTTATCTTTGTTTCTTACCTGTTCAAAAATAGAATTTTAATATGGAAATTTTGCAACAAACAATACTATCGCTGACCAAGGAAGAGGTGCGTACCTTTAAACTCTGGCTCCAGAGCACCAATAACGAGGAGCAGCGCAAAGATGTATTGCTGTTTGATTACATCCGTAAATCTGCCGATAAGTATGATGAAGAGTTTATTCATCGTAAACTATACGGCAGCCACGGAAAAAACTCTTTTTACAAGTTGAAACATCGTTTGCAAGAAGATTTGGCGGCACATTTGGCCTTGCAATATTTTGGTAAGCATCCGGTTAACACGTTGTATTGGTACACGTCACTTCATCAAATATTCCTCTCCAAAAATCAACCAGCTTTGGCATTGTATTACCTGCGCAAAGCTGAGAAAAATGCCGCGCAGACCGAGAACTTTGAAATGCTGGATATGATTTACGCCTCATTTGTAAAACTGAGTGCAGATATGCCGGATATAAACCCGGAAATGTATATCATAAAACAAAACGAAAATTCTAAACTGCTTAGCCGCATACGGCAGGCCGATCAGGCATTGGCGGCTGTGAACTACAGACTAAAACTTACGCAAAACTTTGGCGCAAAGGATGTGGGCTTGCAAAAGTTGCTGGATAATACAATCAAAGAGTTTGCAAGAGATGAGTCTCTCAGTAAATCAAAGTCTTTTCAAACGCGCATTTACCGCGCAGTAAGTCAATCGCTTATTCAGAACCACAACTTTGTGGAGTTAGAGCAGTTTATGCTCGTTACTTACAATCGTTTTGTGCGCGAAAATTGGTTTGATAAAGCTAACCACGAAACCAAAATTCAAATGCTGATTTATGTGGTGAATGCACTGTTTAAAAACAAAAAATACAGCGATAGTTTAGATTATGCTGAAACGCTGGGAGAAGAGTTGAGTGCTTTCAATAACATGCTGTATGATAAATTTTTCTTTTTCTACTACAATGCATTGGTAATTAACTACGCGCAGATTGATTTGAAGCGTGGAGTTAAAGCATTAGATGAATTAGAGCGCGAGCTAAAAGGACGCAAAAACAGTTACTACGAATTTTTTGTGTACCTCAACAAGGCCAACTTGTTGTTCTTTCAGCACAAAACTAACGAGGCCATCCGCAATTTGATGCGCTTGTATGTTAACGATCATTACAAGAAAGCCGATGTATCATTAAAGCTGAAAATTGCTGTTGCAGAATGTATTATGCAATGCGAAAGTGGCGATGAAGCCAGTACCCAAAAGCGTGTTGAACAGGTAAGTAAGCAGTTCTCTGAATTGCTTGTAAAAACCACATATTCTCGCGAAAAAGCCGTACTCCGTTTTATTCCTGATTTTTTGAAAAACCTCACAGTTATTGAGAAAGATAAGTTCAAAAAACGCATAGCAGGTTTTATAGCGAGAAGTGTTGCAGAGGGCGTTGAAGATGGTGAAGTAATCCGATATAATGCTTGGTTGAGGCACAAGCTATCGCAGTTTTAAACGGGTAAGAAAGTAGAGAGTTAGTTTAGATAGTATGCCACCATGCCCGTATATTTGACCATCATTAAAGAACCAAGCGAAACTATCGGAAACATTATTCACCAAAAAAGCCATCATGAAAAACATTCAAAGAATTTTTGTCCTTATGCTCTTGCTCAGCACGTTTGCTTTTGCAAAAGCACAAGGAGTAGTTTGCGGCATCACACAGCCGTATTTTTATGTAACCAATAACCCCAACGGAATACCGGTATTTCACGACACCAGTACCTATGCTGCGGGTTGGGCGCCAAGTTCCTACTTGTGGACCTTTGGCGATGGTACCAGTTCTACCTTAGCAAGTCCATCGCATGTTTATGCGCAAACCGGCACATACACCGTTTGTATGTATGTGACCGCACAGTTGCAGGGGAGCAATATTTTTTGTACAGACACCTTTTGCAACACGGTGACTTTTCAGGCGGCAGGTTGTGGAAACATCCAAGCTAACTTTACAGCTACCAACTCGGGTAGTGGAGTAGTGGTATTGCAAAGCACCACCACAGGTACTATTACCAATTCGCTATACCAGTGGTGGATGGATGGCACCGCACTTACTAACCCTGGTCCTAACACGGCTTATACACTTAGCAACGTAGCTAACGGAAACCACACCTTCTGTCTGTATGTGTACAATAGCCAAAACGTGTTTTGCGATAGTACCTGTAAAACTGTAGCAGTCAATAATTCTAACCCATGCGGTAATTTAAATGCCAGTTTCACGGCCACCAGTAATAACGGAGCTATTTCAGTGGTAAGTAATTCTACGGGTGTGCCAACCGGTGCCGGCTACCAGTGGTATATTAATGGTACCGCTACGGCAATCGCGCCAACTTACAGCCAGTTTAGTTGGGGTAATCTTTCAGCAGGTACTTACAATGTATGCCTCTATATTTGGGTTAACAATAATCAAGTATGGTGCGATAGTACTTGCCAAACTGTGGTGGTGCAGCCCACTAACCCATGCACCAACTTTGCGGTAGCAATAAACAAGAGTACAAATCCTAATGGTGTAGTTACATTAACAGCCGTAGCCACTCCGGCTTCTCCTTCTAATGTTTTTGCATGGAGCAATGGGGCAACAACTTCAAGCATTACTACTACAGCTTCGGGAGTTTATTGCGTAACTGCCTATAACTCTGCTAACCAATGTAGCGCATCGGCTTGCGATACTGTTAATGTTAACACGAACCCGTGTAACGTAACGGCTCAGTTTACTTATCAGAACCAAGGAAATAACTATTCTTTTGTTAGTGCCGGCAACATTGCCACAGTGAACCATAAATGGAATGTAAATGGCGTTACGGTAGGTACTACTGCCAACTTTACATATACTTTCCCAACCAACCCTAACACGGTTACATATTTGGTTTGTCATTTTGTGAATATTCCGGGTTCTGCATGTCAGGATTCGGTTTGCACTCCAATAGTAGTGCCGGGCAATGGCGGAAACCCTTGCCTGAACTATACGGTTACCTTTACGCAGAACACCACACCTGCAGGATATACGCTTACCGCATCTGCTAGTGGTAGCGCTGTAAGTTCATATACATGGAGCAACGGTGCAACCGGACAAAGTATAAATGTAAATGCTGCCGGTATATATTGTGTAACTGCCATTAACACCAGCCAATGCAGTGCATCTTTCTGCGATAGCGTAGGCAGCAGCCCCAACCCATGTAACTTAGTAGTAACAGTTACTGCACAGCAACAGGGCTTTTTTGCCATACTCACTGCTACCGTAAACGGTGGCACTGCACCCTACACTTATCTTTGGAATAATGGAGTCTCTACATCAAACGTACTTACCGTAAACCAGCCAGGAACCTACTGTGTGCAGGTAACTGATGCAAATGGATGTATTGCTACATATTGTTATACATATACTGGTGGCACCACCACCGGCAGCGATACACTTTGCGGAGTGGTGTTTAACGACCTTAACGGAAATGGTGTGCAAGATGCCGGTGAAAACGGTATAGATAGTGCTGTAGTTTACATACAAGGCGGAGGTGCTGTGCAATATGCAGTGACCTCTAACGGAGGCCACTGGCAAGCTGTAGTAGCTCCCGGTACATACACCGTCAAGTACTGTGTATCTCAGGGCAATACCATAACCATACCACAATCTAATACCGGTGCTACACCTACCAACTCTTGCCCAATGTACACAGTTACAGTTGGTGCAAACCAAAATCTTTGCGGGCTTAACTTTGGTGTGCAAAACAACTCGGTTAATATTTGTGGCACGGTTTATTTTGATGCCAATAATAACAGCACACTAGATGCCGGTTCAGAAAATGGCTTGGCTAATATTCATGTACTTATTACTAAAAGCAATGGTACTATCTACCACGCATATACCAATGTTAATGGCAGCTACTGTATTAATGTGCCTGCCGGTACATACACCATCACCATCCAATCTAACAACTTTAATACTTGTGCTGTAAATCCTGGCTCACTTACGGTTACAGGCACAGCAGGCCAGCAGTTTAGCGGTCAAAACATAGGGGTGTACTGCCAGCCCGGTATTTGCAATCTGGCTATTAACGTAACCCCACATACCACTGTAACACCCGGTTTCCCGGCATGGTACAGCGTACAGGTGACCAATTTGGGAACCGGAGTTAGTAGCGGTACTATGAACTTCTTCTATGATAACGCATTGACATTTACCAGTGCATCTCCAGCCCAGGCCTCGCACAATGCCAGCACCAAAACACTCACTTGGAATGTAAACAACCTACTGCCTGGCAATAGCTTATACTACTGGGTAAACTTTAGCGGTAATACCAACATCACCATCGGTCAGTTTGTATTTACACTGGCTAATGTGAATCCAACTTGCAGTGATGTAAACTTTACAAACAACGTAGATACCATCCATCAGGCAGTTACAGCTAGTTGGGATCCTAACAACAAGTTGGCTTACACTACCAACCATGACCCAGACCCAACCTACCAGTTGGTGTCCTCTATCCAACCAAATCAGCGCATAGAGTATGTAATTAACTTCCAAAACACCGGAAACCTGCCTGCAGTAAACGTGGTGGTGAACGACATCATTTCAACTGATCTGGATATGAGCACCTTTGAACTACTTGGCGCCAGCCACCCCATGACGGCTACCGTGCTGGGTAACGATGTAAGTTTTAAATTCAACAACATCATGCTACCCGATAGCGTGAGCGATGAGCCCAATAGCCACGGTTTTGTGAAATTTGCCATCCACTCCAACAACGGTTTGGCTGCTGGCCATGTGATTAGCGATGATGCGGCTATCTATTTTGACTACAACGCACCGGTAATTACCAACGATGCAGCAGTTATTATGCTTAATCCCACCGGTTTAGATGAGGCAACTGCCGCCACATTGGTAGTTTATCCTAACCCAATGAGCCAGTATGCGCTGTTCCGCTTAGACAACGCCAGCGGCTTCAAACTGCGAGTAAATGATATGACAGGCCGCCTTGTAACCGAATTGAGCACATCCGGCAACACTTTGCAGTTTGACAGAGGTATGCTTAGCGCAGGTGTTTATACTTATCAAGTTATTCAAAATAACGAACCGGCCGCTAAAGGCAAGTTAGTGATAGAATAATCCATCTTTTAGTTTCGCTTAAGAAATCAGCGCTCCCCGTAAGGAGCGCTGATTTTTTTAGTGGACACCGCTATTTTTGTGGTTTTTTTCCTGATTGTGTGTAATAAAAATGTAAGATGGGGATAATTCTTTACTGTCCGTTTTGTTTTCTGCTATTAAAAACTACTTTTGCCGTCCCAAAATTAAAAGTGGAATGCCTACAATTCAACAATTAGTGCGTAAATCACGCTCTGTAATCCGCGCCAAATCTAAAAGTCGTGCGTTGGATTCTTGTCCTCAAAAACGCGGTGTTTGTACCCGTGTGTACACTACTACGCCCAAAAAACCAAACTCTGCGCTGCGCAAAGTAGCCAAGGTGCGTTTGACTAACCAGGTGGAGGTAATCGCCTACATCCCTGGCGAAGGACACAACTTGCAAGAGCACTCTATTGTGTTGATTCGCGGTGGTCGTGTGAAAGACCTACCGGGTGTGCGTTACCACATTGTTCGCGGTTCATTAGATACCGCAGGTGTAGAAAACCGCAAAAAGAGCCGTTCTAAATATGGTACTAAACGTCCTAAACCGGGTGCAGCAGCTCCGGCAGGCAAAAAATAATCTATCAAGCACTCAAAGCATTAAAATACAATGAGAAAGAAAAAAGCACCCAAGCGTTACGTACAGCCAGATCCTAAGTTTAATGATGTACTTGTTACGCAGTTTGTAAACCGCATTATGTGGGAAGGCAAAAAATCTGTAGCGTATAGCATTTTTTATGGTGCGCTTGATTTGGTACATGACCGTACTAAAGAAGACGCTTTGGAAACCTGGAGAAAAGCCATTGCTAACGTATCGCCCTCTGTAGAAGTGAAATCAAAGCGTATTGGCGGAGCGAACTTCCAGATACCCGTTGAAGTTCGTTCGGATCGCAAGCAGGCCATGGCCATGAAATGGATTATACAGTACAGCCGCGATAGAAACGGTAAATCAATGGCCGATAAATTAGCTGCTGAGATTATTGCAGCAGCTAAAGGTGAAGGTGCAGCTTTCAAAAAGAAGGAAGATACCCACCGTATGGCAGAAGCTAACAAAGCATTTGCACACTTTAAGTTTTAATTGAATCATCTACTTTAATCTATATTAAACAGGATACCGCTCTAGCGGTAAAACAAAATGGGAAAAGACCTTAGTTACACCAGAAACATTGGAATTGCAGCACACATTGATGCCGGTAAAACAACCACTACCGAGCGTATTTTATATTACACCGGTGTAAACTACAAGATTGGTGAGGTGCATGATGGTGCCGCTACTATGGACTGGATGGAGCAAGAGCAAGAGCGGGGTATTACTATTACCTCTGCTGCTACTCGTTGCGCTTGGACCTGGAAAGATAAAAAATACGACATCAACATTATTGATACCCCCGGTCACGTGGACTTTACTGTAGAAGTAAACCGCTCACTACGCGTATTGGATGGTTTAGTGTTTTTGTTTTCGGCCGTAGATGGTGTTGAGCCACAGTCAGAAACTAACTGGCGCCTGGCCGATAACTACAATGTAGCTCGTCTTGGTTTTGTGAATAAAATGGATCGCTCCGGTGCCGATTTCTTCAATGTGGTTAAGCAAGTGCAAACCATGTTGGGCTCCACCCCAATGGTCATGCAAATTCCTATTGGCAACGAAGAAAACTTCAAAGGCGTATTTGACCTTATTACCAACGAAGCCATCATTTGGAATGAAGACGACAAGGGCATGACTTACAAAGTAATTGACTGCCCGGACGATATAAAAGAGGATGTGAAACTGTACCGTGAAAAAATGTTGGAGCAGGTAGCTGAGTATGATGATACCTTGATGGAGAAGTACTTTGCAGACCCTAACTCAATATCTGCCGAAGAAATTCGTGCAGCTGTTCGCCAAGCGGTAATTGCACAAAAAGTGGTACCAATGTTCTGCGGTTCATCTTTCAAAAACAAAGGTGTTCAGGCAGTGTTAGATGCAGTTTGTGCCATCCTACCATCACCTCATGACAAAAAGGAAGTAAAAGGAACTAACCCTGATACTGGTGAAGAGATTTCCCGCAAGCCCGATACTGATGATCCATTCGCGGCACTTGCATTCAAAATCGCTACTGACCCGTTTGTGGGCCGTTTGGCATACTTCCGCGCTTACTCCGGTGGTTTAGATGCCGGCTCTTATGTATTGAACACGCGCACAGGTAAAAAAGAACGTATCTCTCGTTTGTTCCAAATGCATGCCAACAAGCAAAATCCTGTTGACCGTGTAGAGGCAGGAGATATTGCTGCAGCAGTAGGTTTCAAAGACATTCGCACAGGCGATACCTTGTGCGATGAGAAGCACCCGATTGTGTTAGAAAGTATGAAATTCCCTGAGCCGGTTATCTCTCTGGCTATTGAGCCAAAGGCACAGAAAGATATGGACCGTTTAGGTATGAGTTTGGCTAAATTGGCTGAAGAAGATCCTACCTTTAAAGTAAGTTTTGATGAGCAAACCGGCCAAACCATTATCGCTGGTATGGGCGAATTGCACTTAGAAATTTTGATAGACCGTCTTCGCAGAGAATTTAAGGTAGAATGTAACCAAGGCGCACCACAGGTAAATTACAAAGAGCGTTTAACCTTAACTATTGAGCACCGCGAGCAATACAAAAAGCAATCGGGTGGTCGTGGTAAGTACGCGGATATTAAAATTGAAATAGGCCCTGGTGATGAAGGACAGGTTGGCTTACAGTTTGTGAATGATATTTTTGGTGGTTCAATCCCCAAAGAATTTATTCCACCGGTAGAAAAGGGCTTTAAAGAAGCTATGAAAACAGGTGTTTTAGCCGGTTATGAAGTAGATAGTCTTAAAGTGCGCTTGTTTGATGGCTCTTACCACGATGTAGATTCTGATGCACTATCATTTGAATTGTGCGCGAAGTTGGCTTTCCGTACAGCCGCTAAAATGGCTCGTCCGGTATTATTAGAGCCAATCATGAAGGTAGAAGTTATTACTCCGGAAGAGAACACCGGTGATGTGGTAGGTGACCTTAACCGCAGACGTGGTATTTTAGAAGGCATGGAAGCTAAGCAAGCTGCACAGGTAATCAAAGCTAAAGTTCCGCTAAGCGAAATGTTTGGTTATGTTACACAGTTGCGCACTCTTACTTCAGGTCGTGCAACCTCTACTATGGAGTTTCATAGTTTTCAACCGGCACCCGAAAACGTTGCCTCTACCGTAATTGCTAAAAACACCGGTAAGTTAAAATCATCAGAAGATTAATTCTTTTAAACCCAATAAACAACGTTCTTTATATGAGCCAAAGAATCAGAATTAAATTAAAAAGTTACGACCACAATCTGGTGGACAAGAGTGCTGAAAAAATCGTAAAAACCGTAAAAACCACCGGTGCTATTGTAAGCGGTCCGGTTCCGTTACCTACGCGTAAAAAGATTTTTACCATCAACCGCTCTCCGCACGTAAACAACGATAGTAAAGAGCAGTTTCAATTGAGCACCTACAAGCGTTTGTTAGACATCTATTCATCTACCTCTAAAACAGTGGATGCATTGATGAAACTTGAACTTCCGAGTGGTGTAGAAGTAGAAATCAAGGCGTAACTGGTGAAAGCTCTGTTGACTATTGCTATCTTATCTTGTGTTTTGCTTTCAGCTACTGCTGCCGGTGGAGATGCTAAGTGCGGAAAGTACAATGGTCGTCAATTGTATATGGGCGATAAAGGTGGTTGCTACTATCGCGCCAAAGGCAAGGATGGAAAGATGGATAAAGTGTATGTGGACAGGAGCAACTGCAAAAATTGTAAATAATCTATTTTAATAATTTATGTCCCGACCCAAATCGGGACCGCTAAAACCAAAAACAATGAAAGGAATAATCGGAAAGAAAGTAGGGATGACCAGTATATTTGAAAATGGTAAGCAAACTGCTGTTACTATTTTAGAAGCGGGTCCCTGCGTTATCACTCAGATCAAAACAGTAGAAAACGATGGCTACTACGCCACTCAGGTTTCTTTTGATGATAAGAAAGAGAAGAACACCCCAAAAGCCCTTCAGGGTCATTTCAAAAAAGCAGGTACCACACCCAAAAGAAAAATACACGAGTTTCGTGACTATGATTTTGGTAAGCAAGTAGGCGAGGCCATTACTGCCGAAGTATTTGCAGAAGGCGATTTGGTAAACGTAATAGGTACTTCTAAAGGAAAAGGTTTTCAAGGTGTAGTTAAGCGTCACGGATTTTCGGGTGTGGGTATGGGTTCGCACGGTCAGCATGATCGTCAGCGTGCTCCGGGTTCAATCGGTGCATCATCTGATCCATCTCACGTATTTAAAGGATTGCGTATGGCCGGCCGTATGGGTGGCAATCGCGTAGAAACACTTAACCTGAAAGTGGTAAAAGTGTTAGCAGAGCAAAATTTGGTACTTATTTCGGGTTCTGTACCCGGTGCCATCGGCTCGTATGTTATTGTAGAAGGGTAGGTCTTGGCTTTAGCTAAGATTCCCGATAAAGGAAAGGAAAGGATCCCCTCTGTACAAACGGAGGGGATTTTTCGTTTTATCCGATTAACACAAGACAGAACTGTTTATTCTTGCAAAAATTATTGAATGGCCACCATAAAACCAACGGTAACTATTGAGCAAGCCATCAGTCGTGCTAATTGGCAATTGCTGGTACTTCCCATAGTGTTGATGGTTGCCTGCATTGGTGCAGGTATATACATCAGCTTGCAGATAAACGTACACCAATGGATTCTTATTACAACAGGTGTAATAGGTGGTATTGCATTGGCATGGGCGGTGTGGAATTACTATGTAATAAAATGGAAAATATGGGCTTACAGCGGTATAGATGATATAGGCACATTAAAGCAGCTGGCTGTTCAACGTGGTATGATATACGAGGACGACAGTATTTTTTACCACATGGAAATAAAAAGTAAAGCGACAGCTACTCTAATTGAGCAGTTGGAGATAGAGGCGTTTGAGCGCTACAGAAAAAATGGTGTGGCCGATGATGTAACAATACCTGATACATACGTAGTGTATTACTCACCCTGGATTTATGCTTATGCTGTTTTTGCTTTGTTTTTTATTGCTGTAGGTATGTGGGCTTGGATAGATGAAAGTTTTGCAGACAACTCTAAAGGCGCTTTTCTAAAGTATATCGCCCTTCCATTTGCGGCTTATATGTTATATGAGTTTTACAAGCGATATAAATTAGTCAAAAAACCATTGCTTGTTTTTACTAATCAAGGGTTGTACATTCATAAAGATGGCGAGCAATACTTTTCGTGGAATAGTGTATATCCGTTTCGTACTATAAAACATGGTGATACAGCATATCTGCAAATACGCACAACCGGAAGTACAACAGAGTTAGAGTTTGAGTTCAAAGAATCAGAAATGCGATTGCACTATTTATATAGAATATTTAGTAGCAGGCACAAGCGCAATCATCTGGAGTTGTATGCAAACACGGTTGAGGATGAAGATGAAGTTGAGATGGAGTAGAACCAATAAAATTTCAGCTTACCATTTTTTTAACTCTGCATATACCCGGTTTACCGGCAACCCCACTACGTTAAAGTAATCGCCATCAAACTTCTTTATTGCTACTGCACCAATCCACTCTTGACAAGCATAACTGCCAGCTTTATCAAAAGGTTTGTAGTTATCTACGTAGTGCGTTATTTCATTATCTGTAAGAGTATTGAAAGTAACTTGTGTGTGTTCACTAAAAACCACTTTATTATTTGTAGAAAGAATACAGACACCGGTTACCACCGTGTGCGTTTGTCCGCTTAACTTTTGCAACATTACTATTGCTTCATCGCGGTTTCGGGGCTTTTCAAAAATCTCGTTTTGTAGTATCACTATGGTGTCAGCTCCAATTACCACCTGATTTTGCAAAATCTCGTTAGCAAATGCAGCAGCTTTACGCTCTGCTAACACCACAGGTATGTCTTCTGGCCGCGTGTGGGGTGGATGTGTTTCATCCGTATTTTTGGTGCGCACTTCAAAGTTAACTCCGGCCATAGCCAAAAGTTCCTTTCTGCGAGGCGAGCCCGAAGCTAGTATAATTGAGAAAGGAAAATTTACCATGTGTTACTTAGGTGGTTCTACACCCGGTGTTTCCTCATTTTTCTTTTCTTCCGTAGGCACAGGTGTCTCTTCTTTTTTAGGTTCTGTACGCCCCGGAGGTGGTGCGCTGAAAATGCTGCCGCCTTCTAACTTCATTTTTTCTAACTCGTTGATGCGCTCCATTTCTTTTTGGCGTTGCATTTCTTCACGTTGGTCGGGTGTAATGATTTCGGCAGGAGGGTAGCCATCGTCCTGTGAGCCGGGAGTTATTAAACTATCTAATGGTGGCAAAGAATCACCCGGTAACGGAAGGTCCAATTTTGGCTCAAAGCGCGGACGGTTAATGCCATTCGCTTTATCTTTCATGTAATCTACAAAGTCAGCTTTGTTCATAGATGAGCCGAGTGTATAGAGGTAAAATCTGTCGTTTTCTCCTTTGATTTTTCGTTTGTCGGGTGGTGTGCTGCCAATCATGGTATTAATATCATCATAAGATGATAACACACCCAAAGTACCAGGACGATATTCAAAAAACACCCAATCGTTAGTGCCGGTTTTAAGGTATATGGTAAACAAATCTGCACCACCTTTGTATTGTATTTCTATGTAACCATCCAGTTTTTTGTTGATTACCTTTTTACCTACCATGGCTAATCCAATCTTTCCAACACTGCGCAGTGCTACATCTCCACTATCAAACACAAAATTAACATCACTAAAAACCCAATTGTGCGTTAGTGCTTTTGGCCGCTTGTTAAATTGTGCTGTGGTTTCAAAATCGGTAAGTAGTTTTTTATCCTCTTTTTCATCACACAACTCATAGATGATTTTCTTTTGTTTTTCGGTATCGTAGTTGATGTCTGCAAGGTCTATATTATCTCCGCCCATGTAAAACTCTAAGCGCTCCTGTACTTTGTCATCTACCTTCATATTTAAACCAAAAGTGATGTTAAATTTATATTTGTTGCTATCTAAATATATTTCAGAACTACCTGCTGCAATAGATTTTATGATGCCAAAATTTGCCCCCAAGTTATAGCGACCTTCAGTTTTAATGATTCCTTTTTTGTCGTCATACTTCAATACATTACCAGTCAGTTTTTTATCGTTTATCTTTTTTGCACTACCCAATTGATACTCTCCGCTCGCTTGCTGAGTTACTATGCCGGTAGCTTTAAATAGCGATACATCTTTATTATCCGTTTTTGGAGCTAAAACAGTAGCATATATGGGTTCTTCTACAGAGAATGGATTGATATGAATGCCGGCATACAACAAGTTGTTGTTACTGTTTTTAATAGTATCGTACTTCAATTCTAACTTGTTTGGATCCACAAACTGTTTGATGCCAAAATCGGAGGTATTGGCTTTGGGGTGTTTTAAATCTAACTTGGCAAATCCTTTAAAGAAAAGCAGTGAGTCATCTGATGTAAGCAGTACATCCCCGTTGTATTTTACCGATGGATAGAGGGTGAAGTTTTTCTTGTCGTCTATGTCGGTTTTGGCATATAGCTTCCATACTTCGGTACGGTCTTTTTTGCGGTCGCCATCTATACTTTTTTTAGTACCTATATCTGTAAAGTTGATGATTTGCTTTGTGCCCTTGCTATTGTATGTGTATTCGCCTATAGCTTTTAGCTCAGCTTTGCTGTAAATATCAACAGTTGCTTTTTCAATTTTGTGCCATTTTTTGATGGTATCGGCAAAGATGATTGCATTTTTTAGCTGACGCATTTTTGCTTCTTCTTCTATTACCACCACACCGCTATCCGGTTTCACACTGGCATCTGCCACTTTAATTTCGGGCACTTGCTCTATGCGTAAAATAGATGTAACCAAACTATACGTAGCCCGTTTGCCCAAAAAGTTTAACCCTTTTTGCTCGGGTCGGGTAGAAGTAAACGTTTCACCGGGGCCTTGTGGTGGGGCTTTGAAGTCAAGAATTTTTTCATCCATAAACCATTTAAACTCGTTGATGGCCGTGCGGTATTGGTTGTAAGTAAAATCAGTAGGTATGTTTTTTTGATTTGAAACAAAATCGCCAATACGGGTTTTGAAATCCACTTTGGCGCTTACGTTGGGTGTTTTGAATGTTACCTTATCTCCGGTTGTTTTAATGTTGAGTGCTGCAGTATCGGCACTCAGATTCATGGTTTGAAAGCTAAAGTCTTTTGATGTGAGCGTTGCTTCGCTCCAGTCTAATGTGCCATTACCACGCAGCCCTTTTCCGGTGAGTAGTAAATCACCTTTAAAGGTTGTCATGCCATCGTCATACATGGCAAAAGGAATGTCTTTGTTATTCATGTACACGTGCATACTGTCAGCGTTTGGTTTCCACAATATGCGGTCGTTATAGCCGCGCACAGCAGGTGTTTTAACCCCGTCAAAAGTTTTGGCAATGGTAAAACTATCGGTGGTGGCTAACATGCTATCCGGGAAAAAACGAACCATAGGAGCGCCAAATGCTGCGGTGGAATGTGTAATTCTTCCTTCGCCTGCCAATCCGTTGTAGTTCAATTCAAACTTTCCAAAATACTTACCTTTTCCTTTATATAAATCGTAGCCGTCCTTCGGTGTTTCTGATTTAAACCCTAAAGAGCCGTCTGCTTGAATATGTACACTATCTCTAAGGTCGGGCAATATGCCACCACTGCTCAATTTGCCTTTCCAGTTAATAATATCGCCACTAAAGTTGTTTAAGCTATCTAAGCGAAAAGGGTCTAACTCAAAATAGAAACTCTTGCGGTTGTATGCGCCTTTTGCCACGGTGGGGTCATCATAATAGATGTATGCTTTTTCGCGTGAGTACAAACGAGGAAACTGCGGTAAACGCGTACGACCCGATTTGTTAATGGGAGCATCTATCTCTAATAACCCTTTCATGTTTTCAATACGAGAGCGCAGCGGTTTTAAAATAGGGTTGCCTTCGCGATCTACACGCCCGCTATCTTGTACGTTGATGATCATAGTATCCACTTGCAGCAAATCCACTGTGAATGGCGCATACTGAAACTTGAATTTTTGCCCGTAGAAATCCATACGACCGGCATAGATGAGGCCGTCAAACTCCATGTTGCGGTCTTTTTGCAAACTGATGGATTGATTCTTTGGCCGGAAATACACATAAGCAGAATCACTAATGGGAATTTCAAACACACCCTTTAAATCTATGTTGCTGCTTTTAAGGTCTATACGGTCGTTGCCCGATTGCGGCTGCGATTTTATTTTGATAATATCGTAATCAATCTTTTTGGCATTGGCCATTACGTAGTTGAGTGTCTTATCTTTTACGGTAACGATTCCCAGCCCTTCGTTATAGAGTATAAAGCCATTTTCTACTAAGTTGTAAAAAATAGAGCGTGCTTCGCCTTCTGTTAGTTTAGGGTCAAATGCTTTGGCTACTTCTAATGCGCTGATTTCTCGCGAGCCATTTTTTTCATATAGTTTTTTTAGAATAGAAAGCGGTTCGTAGCTGGCAAACCCTTGAGTTTTGCGTATAAGGTCGCGGTCAAAATAGTTTACCGATTCAAAGATACCTGGCTTTTGCCCTACACCTGAAAGTATTTTGAGGTTAAGTACCGATGAATCAAGATTCCAGAAAATAGCATCAGTCTGAAATTCGTGGTTGTGGTACGAATCGGTAAACTTAGCTTTGCCCATTCCGGTTTCTCCGCGCAGTAAACGAATTTCGCGTTTCTGCACTTTGTACACTACGTTTAGTTGCGGGTGATAAATAGAATCGTTGCCGAAGTAAATACTCACTTCTGCTTTTTCTGCGCCCAATTCTTCACCCTTTTTGATAGAAAGTGCAGTGGAGCGGGCAGAGAGTACACGGGTTTTACCATCGCGCGCAAAAAAGGTGAGCATGCCTTTTTCTTCGGCAGTGCCGCTGCCTATTACTTTGGCTCCCCATAAACTAAAACCACCGGTGTATGATACATTTGGTGCAATATCTTTGATGGTCATCCCCACATCGTATGAATCAAAGCGCGGGTAGCTGAGGGTGGCAGAGTCTGCACTGCTTACCAACTTGTCGGTTAGTTTGCCTCTAAGTGTAGTTTTGAAATACTCGCTATGCGTAAACGTAACCGAGTCGATAGAGTAGGAGAAGTTGGTGAGATTAACCCCAAAGTTTTTGAACGTACAGAAAACTTTAGCCGGTTCTAAGCCCACACGCCCCCAATCTACACGCCCGCCTTTGCCTTCCCATTTGTTTTCAAAAGGCAGGTAGTCGCCATTGGTTTGTTTAATCTGTATAGTATCGCCACGCACCATACCTGTAATGTTGCAAGTAGGAAAGCTAACGCGGGCTTTGCCATCCACGTACGCTAGCGTGTATTCCTTGCTATCTATCAACCATTTTTTTGCCGGGGTGCTGTTGAGTGATCCTTCTTCAAAAAAAGATTGAGAAAAATCTACGGTTTTGAGAAAGCTGTTGTTATCGCCCTTTTTTTGACCATCAATAACATCGGTCAAAAAATCGTTCCATTGCTTAAACCTATCTTCGGTCATGGCGCTTTTGGCGGCAGCCATTACTGCTTTTAGGTATGGGTTGTAGTGCGTGTATGCGCTCATTTGCCGTTCGGCCATAGTATTGCAGGTTAGCGCCATGTATGGATACCAGGCACTGGTTATCTTTCCCTCCTTCACCATTTTTTCAAAGTCATTCATGGTGCTGATGTTTTGCTCCATTTTATTGGCAGTCATAAAACTGCTGAGCTCTTTAATAAACTTTTCGTCTTTGGGGAAAGTAACTACCAGTTGCGCACGGGTTATCAGTAGCAGCATTAATGCTGCTGAGGTTATCAGCCATTTCTTCATTGAGTAAATATGAAAACAAATGGCAAAACACTAAGCGCTGCCATGTTAAAGAGTGTGAGTAAATAGTGGACTGCGTAAAAATCTAAAAACACCGCTTACGGGCGGTGTTTTTAGGATAGCTTGTTCAGAGAAAGTTTATTGAGCCATGCTCAGTGCGTTGTTGAAGCTCATTTTTACCGTAGCTATAGGTAGTGTGGTTTCTGCACCGTTGCTGCTGATGGCTTTTACGCGGTAGTAAGTTAAGTTGCTGTTGATTTTGCTGTCGGTGTATGTCATTTCGTTACTTTTGCCGGTAACCATATCAACTAACTGGTAGTTTTTACCATCGTTGCTTTTTTCAATACTGAAGATGGTCACATCTGTTTTGGCAGGATTGCTTACGCTTAACACTACTACATCTGATTGGATGTTGGCGTTAAGATTCATGTTGTTGTTAGATGAAGTAGCAGTTTCTAAAGCGTTGCCGTAGAATACGCGTACATCATTACCAAATTTTGCAGCTGGAGAAGTTTGTACGTTATTGTTTACAAAGTATGCACCACCATTACCGGTAGCATTGCCACCGTAGTTTTGAAAGTTGTTGCCCGCAACTACGTTGTTGTTATTGTTGATTTGAGCGCGGTTGTACACATCGTTCATAGCTTCCATAATCAAGTTATTGGTGATGGTGCCTTCGTTAACGATGCTTTTCATGGTGGTGTTGCCGTTGTTAACGAATTTACCGCCTTTAGCTACTACTAAGTCTTTCATTCCTATCATGGCGGCTCCCTTTTCTACTTGCAGGGTGCCTTCTACCACTATGTTAACGTTTACGGTAACTTGTCCGGTGATAATCACTACATCATCTGCTTTAACAGTAGCGCCAGCGTATTCGTTGTTCCATACTCTGGCATCGTTCCATTTGCCTGAACTTAGAGTATAAGTTTTGGCCTGAGCTGCTGTAAGAGCGAAAACTGCTGCGAGGATGGTGTAAACTTTTTTCATGACTCGGTGATTTTTGAATGATTATGCCTGTGTTTACGCCACTACGCACTAAAAGGTTACAAATTACCGGTGTTATGTTTTAGTTTACTGAAAATCAAGCAGATATGATTTGTAATGTGGCATAAACAGCACCTATGCTAACTGTAGTTATGCTATATGTATAGCGAGAATGGTAGTTATTTCATAAAAAATGAAATAAAATGATTTGTTTCAGAAAAAGTGAAACAAAGTGATTTGTTTCAGAAAAAGTGAAACAAAGATTATATTCGTGTTTAGAAGTAAAAGTAATGGCGAAAGGATATGTGATAATGGGCGATATTGCTAATAGTAGTAGTAAGGACGGAAAACGTTTGATGGCTGATTTTAAGTTAGTGGCAGAAAAGGTGAAGAAAAAACACAAGTCCAGTTTTTTATCCCCCATTACCATTACACTTGGAGATGAGTTTCAGGCCATAGTAGATACGCTATCAGCCGCAGTGGAGGTTATCTTTACTTTTGAAGAAGTATTTGTGCGCGAAGCTATAGATATACGCATGAGGTATGTGGTGCAGTACGGTACAGTAGATACCGATATTAACTCTAAAATAGCTTATGAAATGTTGGGTGAGGGGCTTACTGCTGCACGCGAGCATCTCTTGCAACTCAAAAAAAGCAGAGACCTGCGAATTGCTTTTTATCTGCAAACTGCCGAAAAAGCCAAGACCATAGAACAGCTGTTTTTTGTGTTTACCTCTATAGTTGATAAATGGAAAACAAAAGATGCGGCATTGATTGGTTCATTTATTGAGCTTGGTGACTACAAAGCGGTGGCTGAGCGATTATCACTTAACCGTTCGCAGCTTTGGAAACGCGAAAAAGTGCTGATGATTAGAGAATACCTTTCGCTCCGTTCGGCTATCCAATATTTAAGTACTGAGAAATGAACAATTATGCCAAATTTTTAATTGTACTATGCGCTGGTGAGTTGCTGGCCATACCGGTGTTTTATGGTGTGCGCAGTTGGTTGAGTAAAAATAAATCAACTGATTTGGTTAAGCCAATTGTCATGGGGATTTTAGAGCGTAGTGTATTGTTTTTTGGATTGGCTACCGGGGCATCACAAGTACTCATATTGTTTGGCACACTCAAGATTGGTTCTATGTTTAATGATATTAAAACCGATAAAAAGACCAGTGATTACTTTTTGATTGGTAATTTGGTATCGGTGTTGATGGTTTTGTTGTATAGCTTTATATTTTCTAAATGGAAAATATAAGCCCTTGCATTTTCTATAAATACTGCTCTTTTTTAGTTTACGTTGCAAAACCATAAAACTTAGACATGAAACCTATACAAACCTGGCTAAACGAATACGGAGTAAGCCACCAAAACCCCACCAATAAACTCATCCACTGGATTTGTGTGCCATTTATTTTTTTTAGCATAATAGGTATGTTATATAGCATTGCACTGCCTGTACAACTAATGGAGGGTATGCCTTTAACAGTAGCGCACATTGCGTTAGTACTGGTTACTGTTTACTACTTCATGCTTTCGCCCACATTATCTGTGGGAATGTTGTTATTCTCTTTGCTCTGTATTGCCGGATGTTACGCCATTACACTTTTTGTACCTGCTCCGCTATGGGCAGTATGTATAGGTATATTTGTGGCCGCTTGGATTGGGCAATTTTACGGCCATAATATAGAAGGAGTGAAACCCAGCTTTTTTAAAGATTTACAATTTTTGATGATTGGCCCAGCTTGGCTAATGAGCTTTATCTACACCCGTTTAGGTATTCGGTACTAATTCGGTATGGTATTTGAAAACCTTACAGCATAAAAAGTAAAAATGAAAAAAGTAATTCTAGGAGTTGTATCATTAGCTTTTGTGGCAGTAGTGTTTATGAGCTTTCAAAAGGAAGATGAAAGCCAGACAAGAACTATTGTAAATAATATGCTCACGGCTATTCGCACATACAAAGGAGCAAAGTTTACTATGGGCAACAACGAGCGAATAGTAGGAGTGAAGGGGTTGCGCGGTGGTAATATCTACACTAAGGTACAGGTAAGCCCATTGAAAGTATATATGAAAATGGTAACCGACCCCAACAAAGATACCGAGATACTTTATGTACCCACAGAGCGCGATGGTAAAGCACTAATAAAACCCGGAAATCTTTTTTTTAATGTAAAGCTATCGCCATTTAACGGCCAAGTAACTAAAGAGCAGCACCATAGCCCAGTGAGTGCCGGTTTTGGACTGGTGGTTAAAATTATGGATGCCGCAGTAAAACGGGCAGATGCCGAAAAGAAATTTGACGAGGTATTTAAGTATGTAGGCGATGTAACTTACCAAAACAAAAGTTGCTATAAAGTAGTGATTGAAGACCCCACTTGGGCAATTACTACCTATAAAGCCGGTAAGGGAGAAAATATGTATTCTGTTTCCCAAAAATTATTGATACCTGAGTATAGTTTAACTGAGTTGAACGGGGTGAAAAATTTTGAAGAAGATTTAAGTGGCAGAACTCTGAAGGTGCCCACTTCTTATGCCAAGAAAACTGTGTTCTATATCGATAAGAGTAACAACTTCCCTATTTTTCAGGAAATGAGTGATGATAAAGGAGTGTTTGAACGCTACGAGTTTTCTAACCTCATACTCAATCCTACGTTTGCAGCCGATGAGTTTACCGAAAACTTTAAGGGGTACGGCTTCTAAAACTTAGCACCACATCTTAACAGTATATCAGCAATTGTTTTTCGTTCGGAGGTACTCAATCCTTCAAAACCTTTAATCGGGTTGAGGTACTCTATTGCTTTACTGCAATCATTTTTTTTGTAATACAACAGTCCGGTGTTCATTAAGATGCTTGGATTGTCCGGGTTCAGTCTGTTGGCCGCCAAATAGTGTTCAATAGCTTTATTCAGATATGAAATACTCTCCGAGTTATTGAGATTTACGTAGTACTTGCAACACTCAGCCGCAAATAAACGAGCGTTCAAACTCTGCTTATCGTACGCCATGGCTTGCTCAAAACTTTGCAACGCCTGCTTGTAGTTTTGCTGCTGAAAGTAAGTAGCTCCCAATCCTAACCATGCCGCAGCATTTTTGCTATTGAGTTGTAGCGCAATCCGGTAAAAACTATCTGCCTGTAGGTATTGTTGCTTTTGGTAGTTCACTTCTCCCAACAACTGGTATGCCAGGTCAGTTGCATTGTCTGTTAATGCACTTAAGGCATATTCAGTTGCTTTTTCATAATCACCTACAGTTAAGTAGTAGCTGCTGATAATGGCAGTATTATCCTCCTTTTTTTGAGGTTGATAAAAAGGATTAAAGAATTTACTGATGCCATAACTCAAACTATTTGGTGGTGTTGGGGGCATTTTTATGTTAGCTGCTTTAAAACTATCTGACAGATATACGGCAGCTACCGCATCTATATGCGCTAACCTATAACGTGAATTGTTATACAAATGATTATGCAGGTTATTGAACTGAGGGCGATATAGTACTACATAATCAAATCGTTCAATGCTATCCAATCGGTCAAACTCTTGCGGAAAAGTAACCACCTCGGCAAAACGGTTGAAAAAATCTGGTGGGAAAACATCTAAATCGCGCAGGTCAATGTAGGTTTTGAACTTTGGCTGTAGCGACCAAAGTAAATAGGATGATGTCAGGTAATCGCTAAAGCATTTTCCACTCACATGGTTAGCTTTAATAAACTCTGATGTTTCTATGGGGTTGAAATTTTCTAACACCCGTAACCCATAGCTATCTCGGCTTTGAGAAATGTTGTAGTATTTGCCACTGACCACCATAATGTAACCCAACACTATTATGGTACTTGCAGTAATTCTAAATCGCCATACAATTTTTTCGTTGGTCAAATGCTTGCTTAGCAGTGTCTTTAAGGCATACACCATTGCAGGAAAGCTCACCAAAGCTAGAAAAACTACATTTCGATAAGCCGTAGATGCCAAATAAAAAAACGAAAGCAGTACCAGTATATATGCAGCGCTAAAAGGCGAGACGAATGTTACCTTATTTTTGCTGGTTATTGATTTTCTGTAATAGAAAACAATGACTGCGGTGGAAACAAAAATCAAGACAAGCAGCGCGTACACATTCCACTGCCAGTATTCTGGATTCGTGAAGTCAAACAATTCGGTGGTAAACTTATTTTCATACACCTGCCCCAATATGTTTAGAGGTTTGGTGAGCAATGCGAACCCGTAAGGATTTATGGTTACACAAATGGTTTGCAAAGCTAAAAGTATAAACCATTTTTTAAACCATGTAACCTCAGCAAGTTTCTTGTTTCGTTTGGCTACAAACCACTCTAGTAAATTTCCTGCTGCAAAAACTAAAGTAAGTACAATGCCTATACCAAACGCCTCATGCAGGTTTGCCCACACTATTTGCAGTGGCACTAATAGCCATACTTGCCGGGATGATTTTTTTTGCTCACGCAACAAAAGCCACAAAAAAACTATGGATAGTAAGTGCGAAAACATTTCGGGTCTGCCATTGAAACGATACTCGCTGATAAGAAGTAAAGGTACAGCACAAATAGCAAACAGCAACGAGAGGTTACTGCTATGCTCTGGTACAAATAGGTAACAAACTTTATATAAAACCAGCAACAGTATAATTATTACTGTAGCTTGTATTAAAAAAATAAACTCCGCACCAAGCAGTTTAGAGGTAATGGCAAACAGTACTTCGCTACCCCATTTTACATTGATCCATGGAGTTCCGTTAAAGGTATAGCTAAAAACATCATGAGTGGGTACACGACCATTCTCCAATATCCACTCACCGGTGCGGATTTGCCACCATACATCGGGTTCGCGCAAGCCCTTTATACAAAGCGCAAATGCAAAAATGACACAGAGGAACAATGGAATTTTCTCTGTCAATTTTTTCACTGAATTGCAGGTTTAGTTTTCGGCAAAGTAGTATATAGTGTTACAGGAAGCAGTAGAGAAAATTCGTTGAGCAGTTTCCTGAATTTGTTGGGTGGTTACCACATTGTATTTTTCTATTTCATGGTTTACTGCACCGGCATCACCCAGCATGTCAAAGTAGGCCAAATTCATGGCACGATTCAGAATGTTTACCTCTCCAAAAGCCAGGTAGCTTTCTAATTTGTTTTTCACTTTTGTCAACTCTTGCTCAGGGAGTTTTTTGTTTTGTATCTGCGCAACAGCTTCTTCTATTGCTTTGTCTGCGGTTTGCATGCTCGCACCTTCGCTCAGTTTTCCTTCAATCATAAACAGCCCGGCATCAATAGTTTCGGTCATGTATGCGCTGATGCTGCTGAATAGTTTTTGTTCTTTTACCAATTTCTGGTATAGCCGCGATGAATCACCGGTACTCAGTATGTCGCGCAGTAAATCTGCAGCATAGTACTCGGCACTTTTACGGCCACCCATTTTGTATGCTTTGTATATGGCGTTTACAGGTACTTTGGCTCTTACTTCCAGCAAGCGGCTTTCTGTTTGAGGCGGCTCAGCTGTAATGTTTTTTTTAATAGGTTCACCGGCAGGTATTTTGCCAAACCATTTTTCAGCAAGAGTAAAAATCTCTTTTGCTTTTACATTTCCGGCAACAGTAAGCACCGCATTGTTTGGGCGATAATATTTGTAAAAAAAATCTTTGGCACTTTGCATTTGCACTTGTTCTATGTGTTGCAGATTTAAACCAATCACCGGCCATTTGTAAGGATGTACTTTGTAGGCCAGCCCCACCATTTTGTGCCACACATCTCCATAAGGTTGATTGATGTAGTGCTCTTTAAATTCCTCCATCACTACACTTTTTTGAGTGTTCAAACTTTCTTCGTCAAATGCCAGCGAAAGCATACGGTCACTTTCTAACCAAAAGGCAGTTTCAATATTGTTTGCCGGTAGTATATCATAATAATTGGTAATATCTGTAGAAGTAAATGCATTGTTTTCGCCACCGGCATGTTGTAGTGGGGTATCAAACTCCGGAATGTTGGCTGACCCTTCAAACATAAAATGCTCAAAAAGATGTGCAAAGCCGGTTTGTTTTTCGTCTTCATCGCGCGAGCCAACTTTGTACAGCAAATTAACTGCTGCCATACCTGTAGTGTGGTCTTCATGTACCAATACGCGCAAGCCATTGCTCAATGTAGTTTCTTCAAAATTTATCATGCCGTAAATCTATGCTTTATGAAGTGATGTGCAACGCATTTGCATACAGATATACACCATTAACATGGGTTGTTTGATGAGTGGTGATTACTTGATGAAGTAGAACTCGCCCTTTAGCTTACTCCATTCTTGTGGGCTTTGGCTGTAGTTGCTCTTCTTCTCTACCTCAATGCGGGTTTTTTTGAAAACGGTTTCTATGGGTTGTGGGTATAGCATTTGCTGCACCAGTTCTTTGGTATATAGGCCATTTCCCTCAGTGCCATCGCTGGCTGTTTGTCGGGGCGATGTGGCAAATCCAATAATGGTTCCGCTGGCTGGCGTGATGGCCACAAACCCTCGGCCCGCTCCACGCTCAGAGACCAAAAATGGATTGTTGCGGCAAGCATCTAATATAACGATGTTCGTATTGTTCGGAAAACGGTCTAAGTGCATAACCACATCATCAATATTTATGGCCTCATATCTTAAGCGCCCTTTTTCTTCCACTTTGGCATCCACTGGTATTAAATAATTTATTCCATCGGCTTCCATGCCATGCCCGGCATAATAAAAGAGTGCTACATTATGTTTGGGTAATTCTTTAGAAAAATTGATAATGGCATTTTGCATTTGCAGCAGAGTGGCATCTAACAACCGGGTTACTTTAAATCCCATTTGCTCTAAGGTTTGGCTCATTAACACAGCATCATTTGTAGTGTTTTTTAGCGATTGTCCATAGCGGTAGGCGGCATTGCCAATGACTAAGGCCATTCTTTTTTCTGTGACAGTTGAAGTATCATCTACCACAACTATAACACTGCCGGTAGTTATGCTATATTCTAAACTCACTTTTTGTTCGGTGGTGTTGTTTGCTACATCTGTTGCAACTACCTTAAAAATATTTAGTCCGTTTTGTAAGGTGAACGTACGTAGAAAAGAGCCATCGCTGGATATAGCTGCTTTTTCATAGTTTATTCTTACTTCTTTTATTTCTGAATTATCTGATGCAATACCGGAGATGGTAAATGAAGAGGTGGGTATGCTTAGCATAGCACCTCTTTTAATCTGCGGGTTGGTTATTTTTAGGATGGGAGGGATGTTGTCTGTTACTACTTTTGGTGCAACCGTAGGTTGGTATTTGTATGTGTAGGTTTCAAAGGCCGATAGTTTTTCGTTAAGTTTCTGAATCAATGCCCCGCACTTCATTTTGGAGGAATTGCTGTACCTGTACTCTAACACGGCAGAATCTCTGTAATCTAAAAACCGGATGTGAAACCCATTACCGGAGAGTCCTGCGGTGTAGCGGCAATACAAAATTTCGTGCATCTGTACTCCGTTAGATAAAAGCACTTCGGCAGAATTGTGTAAACTTAGCTTACTGGCTGTAAATTTTGCTTTTAATGTTACTCTGAAATCATCGGTACAGAAATCATCATCATCAAAAGTGCCGGTAACTATAAGATACCGGTAGCGGTTAAGCACATCGGGAGACTGCGCCCAAAGTTGCATTGCACAGAACCATAGCACTGCTATCACCGGTAATCTTTTCACACCCTGAAATTAATTTTTTCTCAGTTGAAAAAATAATTCTACCTTTTCGGAAACATTTTTTAACCAACCCCCTAAACCCTTATCGCTATGAGAAATTTATTCTTGTTATTGGTAGTAAGCGCCATGGTGTGTGCATCTTGCACCCAAAAAGTTTACACTTCGCGTTCGCAATACATTAACCGGGGAGATATTCCCACCAACCCTTTAGTTGCCGATCTAAAGGTAGATTTAACTAAAAAGCTAACCGGCACAGGCACCGCAAAAGGTAAATCTGCTACGGTAGATGTAGCTAAAGAGGTGGCCATTTACAACGCCATCAATGGTTCCGGTGCAGATATGTTGGTGGACCCTATTTGTAATTGTACCATTAAACCCGGCATTATTCTTCCGTTTCCGTTTTTGTTTCCAATTCCTTACCGGCAAAAGAAAGTAACTTGTGAAGTTACCGGATACTTTGCCGTTTACACTAATATCCATACTGCTTCTGATGATGAAATCAGGAGAATTAAAGATTTGAATGGAGGTGGCGGCAAACAACAAACGGGGCAAAATATTGTGATTCAAACCCGCGGTGCTAAAGGGCTATTTGGTAAATAGCTATTCAATCCTAAGCAAGATAATAGGGAGAGGTGTTATCGCCTCTCCCTATTATTTTACTAAATGTTAAAGTGATTCTCTGATCAAATACTTGTTCCTATCAGACGAGGAGCGAGCTACCAACTCGCCTAAAAATCCGGCTACAAACAGTTGCACACCGATGATTACAGTAACCAAGCCGAAGTAAAACAAAGGGCGCTCTGTCATGCGATACTGCTCAAAAAATATTTTGCCGATAATGAGATATAGCGTGATGGCAAAACCAATGAAAAAGCTAAGCACCCCTAAGCCACCAAAAATGTGCATGGGGCGGTTGGCAAAGCGGGTCATAAACGATACGGAGAGTAAATCCAAAAAGCCATATAAGAAACGCTCCATGCCAAATTTGGTGACACCAAATTTGCGTGGTTGATGTTGCACTACTTTTTCGCCAATGTTTCTGAAACCGGCTTTGCGCGCCAAAATTGGTATGTAGCGGTGCATTTCGCCATACACTTCAATACTTTTTATCACTTCATTGCGGTAAGCTTTTAAACCGCAGTTCATATCGTGTAATGGTATGCCGGTTAGCAGGCGTGTGGTGCCGTTGTAAAGTTTGGTGGGTATAGTTTTGGTAATGGGGTCGTAGCGTTTTTGTTTCCACCCGCTTACCAAATCAAATCCATCTTTGGTAATCATTTGGTATAGTGCCGGTATTTCATCAGGGCTATCCTGCAAGTCAGCATCCATTGTTATCACCACATCGCCTTTGGCTTGTTCAAAACCTACGTGCAGTGCTGCACTTTTGCCATAGTTGCGCTGAAAACGAACGCCATGTATGTTTTTGTTTGTATATGCCAACTGTTGTACTGCCTTCCAACTTTGGTCTTTGCTGCCATCATCTATCATCCATATTTCATAGGTAAATTGATTGGCAACCATCACCCGGTCTATCCATGCGGCTAACTCGGGTAGCGATTCTTCTTCGTTAAAAAGTGGTATTACTACACTTATCTGCATCGTAAATTATTGAATATTTTCTACCTCTTGTGCTAATGTATTGCCGGTAGGCCTGCGTACAAATATGGCCACTATGAGCGAGAGTACAGCACCAAAAGCCAGCCCTTTGCCCAAGCCCTTTAAAATATTCAACAACGAAAAATCAAACTGGTCGGTATTGAAATTCTTTTTTACAGCTTCTTCTATCTGTTCATCGCTCATGCCCTGCCGCTCCATAAACGAAGTGGTATTATTTATCACATATTCTTTGAGCATGGTTCCATAGTTAGGGTCAATAACGTGGTTAATAATGTATGAGGTAACCGAGCTAAAAAGCATGATTAGAGCAAAAATGGTAAACACTGCTGCAAATGCTTGCAGGTAGGTAACAGGTGCATCTGCACTACGCTTGTAAGCTACTCCACCCCACACCGGGAAAAACAGCATCAATCCAAAACTCAGTAGCCCATAAATAATTTGAACCATAAATGAACCAAAGAAAAACTCATAGAACATGTAGGTAAGTACAGCCATCATAGCCATTACTATACCACCGATGATGCCCCAGCGTATGGCAATATTAAAATCTGCTTTCATTTGTTATGGGTTGAGTTGAAGTTGATTGTTATGAATAATGCCCACTACTTTTCCGGTAAAGCGGTATCCCACAAAGGGAGTGTTTTTTGATTTTGAGCGAATGTGCTTTTCTTCAAAAATCCATTCCAGAGTTGGGTTAAAAAGGGTAAGGTCTGCCGGCTCACCCTCAGCAATTGCTCCTCCAATTCCTAAAATGGTTCTAGGGTTTTCAGCTAAAGTTTTAATGGTTTGGGTAGTCTCTACTTTGTCTTGCAAGGCGGTATTGGCTACTGCAAAACAGGTTTCTAAACCAATCATGCCAAATTCGGCTTTGTCAAATTCTAATTTTTTGCCATCCTCTTCGTGCGGTTGGTGTGCGCTGGTTATGGTATCTATAGTACCATCGGCAATTCCCTTGGTTAGTGCAGCAATATCTTCTCGGCTACGCAAATGCGGATTCACTTTGTAGTTTGTTTGGTAATTGCCTACCGATGTTTCGTCCAGCAATAGGTTGTAGGCATTTACAGAGCAGGTAATTTCCAATCCTTTTTTCTTTGCAGCGCGAATAAGTTCTACACTTCTTTTGAGCGAAATATCTAAGAAGTGGAGTTTAGATTGGGTGTATTCTAACACGTACAAATCGCGGTTTACAGCAATTTCTTCCGCTATGGCCGGTGCAGCAGGTAAGCCCAGTTTGGTGCTGGTTACCCCTTCGTGCATCACTCCGTTTTTAGATATGCTTTTATCTTCGGGGTGCAGCATGATTAAGCCATCAAATGCTTTGGCATAGAGCATTGCACGCTCTACTAAGCCGGCTGGTGGAGAAGCATGCAGTCCATCGGTAAAGGCGATGGCACCGGTATGGTGCATGTCGTACATTTCGCTGAGTTCTTTACCCTCGCAATTATTAGTTAAAGCACCTACCGGATGAACACTAACTGTTTGCCCGGCACTTTTGCGCAGCACATACTCAATTTGGGCTTTGGTTTGTGCTACCGGTTGTGTGTTGGGCATGGCACATATATGCGTAAACCCACCTGCTGCCGCAGCAGCGCAACCGCTCTCTATGGTTTCTTTGTACTCATACCCCGGGTCGGCTAAAAAAGTATTGAGACACACAAAACCCAGCGATACGTGCAGGTTTTCTTGCTTTATCTCTTTAGCGTTTTTAGGGGCGTCTATTCGGGTGGCAATCTTTTTGATTTTGCCATTACTGATGTGAATGTCTTTTACCTGTAGGTGAAATGGCGAATCGGTATTGACAATGCGTGCTGAGCGAAGGATAATTTCCATACCGAAGCACAAATATAGTATTCTGTATCACTTGCCTACATTCAAACTTTTTTTGCTGGCAATAAGGCCTTAAAACAAAGAAGGTCGCCCTTGCGAGCGACCAACTTTGAACCTATGAAAACACTAATAGTTAGTGTAAACTACTTTACCTTATCTACCACGGCTTTAAATGCCTCTGGGTGGTTGAGTGCCAAATCAGCCAAAACCTTACGGTTAAGGTCAATATTTGCAGAAGCCAATTTAGATATAAAGTTAGAATATGTCAAGCCATGCTGACGAACTGCGGCATTAATACGGGTAATCCACAAGCCGCGGTAATCGCGTTTTTTGAGTTTACGGCCTACATAGGCGTACAAACCGGCTTTTTCTACCGCATTTTTAGCTACGGTGTATACTTTAGAACGGCTAAGGAAGTAGCCCTTAGCTTTTTGAAGAATTTTTTTTCTGCGTTGGCGAGAGGCGACTGTATTGACTGAACGTGGCATTTCTTATGTCTTTAATTATGGTTATACAATGGGTTAAATTAGGCCATGCGAAGCATCAGCTTTACGCGTGGTTCATCGCTCTTATGAACGACAGTTGATTTGCTCAATTCTTCTTTTCTTTTCTTCGTTTTGCTACCCAGCAGGTGGCGCTTAAATGCCTTAGCGCGCTTGATTTTACCTGACCCGGTCACCTTGAAACGCTTCTTGGCACCTGAGTTTGTTTTATTCTTTGGCATAATGTTTTTTAAATTTTGGGAGCGCAAATATAGCCATCTGTGCCAACTTACCAACTGCCTAAAGAAAATATTTAAAATGGGGGAGAAGTAATAATATATGGATAGATGACTCTTGTGCTGTGATAGCGATTAACTATTGCTTGCTGTTTTAGGATATTCTGCTTATTTCGCACCCGTTACCGGTGGCCGCGTGGAGCATTTCCACAACGCCCTAAGAGGGAATCAGGTGAAAATCCTGAGTAGTACCCGCTGCTGTAACCCCGAAGCACCAATAGTGCTTACAAGTTTTGAAGATACACGCCACTGCCGGACAAAGCCGGTGGGAAGGCCTTCAAAAACCGGGGAAACCAGAAGACCTGCCAGTAGCAACAATATTCAAAAGCTTTCGGGAAAAAAAGCGGAGAAATGAAACACTGCAGGGTTTCTATTTCCAATTTTCGTTTTCGTGGCTGAATTTTTTTAAAAACCATTAAACCCTTCAAACCATGAAGAAATTCAACCTCATGCTCAGTGCCACTATGTTGGCCATTTCTTTATTTGCCCAAACCACTGCCGGTTTTGAAAACCTTGCTCTGCCAATTGATACTTTTTGGAATGGCAGCGATCTCTCCGGCAGTTTTAGCAGTGGCTACGCTACTTTTCAGAATGACTATAACCAACAGTGGGGTTCATGGAGCGGCTTTGGCTACTCTACCATGCGCGACTCGGTTACTGCCGGTTATCTGAATCAGTATTCGGCCATTACTGCCAGCGGATACAACAGCAGCACCTATGCAGTAGTTAGTGCCTATGGCAATGTACGCACAGTGCTCACTAGCAACTCTGCCGGTAAGTTAGTGAGTGGATTTTACGTAACTAACTCCACTTACGCGTACCTGAGCATGCGCCATGGCGATATGTTTGCCAAAAAATTTGGTGGTACTGCTGGCACCGACCCCGATTGGTTTAAACTAACCGTAACCGCCTACCGCAATGGCGCACTAAAACAAAGCTTTGTGGATGTGTATTTGGCTGATTTTCGTTCTGCCGATAGTACACAAGATTATATTTTGAAAAACTGGCAATGGGTAGATCTTATCACATTGGGAGAAGTGGATAGTTTAGATTTTTTGCTCACTTCATCTGATACCGGCAGTTTTGGGATGAATACCCCGGCCTATTTTTGTTTAGATAACCTAATCACTTTAGATGTAGCCAACAGTGCACCGGTAGCTGCAAACGATTTTGTAACTATAGATTATGTAACCGATACTGTTGTAGATGTATTGTTTAATGATGCAGATGCTACTGCAACTCCACTTACTGTTAGCATAATAGGTGGCCCATTAGTATCCGGTGCCACCGTTGCTGTAACGAACAATCATATACATTACACACCTCAGGTGGGAGTATTGGCTATTGATACTATTACCTACCGCGTATGCGATGTGTTGGGGGCTTGTGATACTGCATTGTTAGCAGTAAACATTACCGGTGTAAATGCAATTGACAACATTATCGCTGAAAGTATTAAAGTGTATCCTAATCCGTTTAGTCAAGAGTTAACGGTAAGTACGCAACCTGGAAGTGACATAGTTGTATTGAACACAATAGGTGAAGTAGTCTTTGAACAACGAGCTGCATCTGCAATCATTTCTATTGAAACACAAAGTTGGCCATCGGGGTTGTATTTTTTAAAAGTGAAGGATTTTACCCAAAAGTTGGTTAAGCGCTAAATAACTTTAAAAGTCCTGTGGCAAACCACCACAGGACATTTTTTTAGCATGAAAATCATTCACACATTGCTGCTTGTGTTATTTGCCTTAGCCGTTTCAGCTCAGGCGGGCAGTAGTGTGTTTGATGCTCCATCCGTAACTATGCACACCGATTCTGTGGTGAAACAATTGAGTACATTAGAAAAAACTTCTACCCGTATAATTCGTATTGTGCAGCAAAGCCCGGTAGGTGGCAGCAGATACTATGCCGCAAGAAGTTTAAATCAGTTGCTGAGTGAAAACTCCGGCATCTACTTTAAAAATTATGGCAATGGGCAGTTGTCTTCCATCAGTTACAGAGGTACAAGCGCTGCGCAAACCGATGTACTGTGGAATGGCATCCGGCTCAACAATCCATCGCTGGGTCAGGTAGATTTTTCGCTCTTTGCCGTTAATGGCATGCAATCGGTGAGTATGAGCGGAGTAGCGGCCACCGGCAATATTGGCGCTGCCATACAGTTGCAAAGCTACCAGCAGCCCGATTCCGGATTTGTGGCAGAGGGAAGTGTTACCTACGGTAGCTTTGAAACTACTCGCGCAGGTATGCAGGCCAAGTATGGTAACGGAAAGTTAATGGGGGTAACTGCGTTTAACTACTTACATTCGCGTAATAACTACCCATTCAAAAATAGTTATAAGCCCGGTTTGCCAACTGAGCATTTGACTCATGCGCGAGTAAGTACTCTAAGTGCAATGCAGCAGTTTACGCTTAAGGCCAATGCTAACAATAACTTGTATGCTAGTATTTGGCTTACAGACGCACAGCGGCAAATACCCCCTATAGTTAGCAAACAAATGAGTAAGGAAACACAAAATGACTATAGTATTCGCACATTGATGGGTTGGGAGGGTGTTTTGCGGAAAGTGACCATTCATTACTCCACTGCATGGCTGCATAATGTGATTGATTACTCTAACCCGGAAATTAATCTTCGCAGCAAATCAACCATGCAGGCATTTAGAAACACAGCAAGGTTGAGTTACAGACCTATTGGGAAAATAATTGCAAAACTATTGTGGGATTATGATTTAGAGCGGGCAATTGTTCCTGCTTATCAAGTTGCAAAGTTGCGTCATGTTAACCGTTGGTTGGCAGGTGTTACTTACAAACCGGTTTCTGAGTTGCAACTGGAGTTACAACTGCGGCAAGCATTGTACGATAAAGCACTGTCTCCATTTTCGCCTTTACTTTCTTTGATATATGCTCAACCAATAAATGCAGACAATAGCGTTACTTTTTTTGGTAGTGCTGCCCGTAACTTTAGGTATCCAACACTAAACGATTGGTACTGGCAACCCGGTGGCAACCCCAATTTGAAACCGGAAAAGAGTTGGGATGGAGAGTTGGGGACCAGATTTGTACATCAAAAAAAAGTATTGTTATCGTTAGAGGCCAAGGGCTATGCCAAGCATGTAACCAACTGGATAATGTGGCTAATCAACGGAGTTTATTGGCAACCACTTAATGTCAAAAAAGTATTTTCAAGAGGTGCAGAGTTGAGGATGCAACTATCCTGGCAGCATAACCACTGGTATGCTGGCGTATTGATAAATTACAGCTACACCAAAGCTACCAACCTTACATCGGTAACAGCTAATGATAACTCTAATGGCAAACAGTTGATATATGTGCCACAACATGTAGCAAGTACAGCGCTACATGTTGCTTTCCGAAGATTTTTTATCAAAGCCACAGCAAATTACACGGACAAGGTTTTTGTTACTACAGATAATTCTCATTCTCTCAGCAGATTTCACCTGATTGATATTGAAGCCGGAAAAGATTTTGTTTTCTGGAATAATGAAATTGGGTTCTCTTTCAAGGTTTCAAACGTGGCCGATGCGATGTATCAGACTGTGCTGCAAAGACCCATGCCCGGCAGAAGTTTTGAAGGAACTATAAAATTTAAACTACAAAAGTGAAACAAGTTTACATAGTAATAATAAGCATACTAACTTTCTCTTCTTGCGAGAAAGAGAAAAAAGTAGCACCTAATGCACTAAGCGGGTTGTACATTATTAATGAAGGCAATTTTAATTTTGGTAATGCAGAGGTATCGTACTACAACCCACAAAAGAGCGAGGTTACTAACGGCTTGTTTTTTGCTCGTAATGGTTTTCAGTTAGGCGATGTGGCACAAAGCATGTATGTGCAAGATTCTACGGGCTTTATTGTAGTGAATAATTCTTCTAAAATAGAAGTGGTTCGTATGCCATCGTTGCAATGGTTACGAACTATTACACTGCCTAATTCATCTCCTCGTTATTTTTTACCGATTAACGATAGCTTGGCGTATGTATCTGAGTTGTATGCAAAAAAAATTTGGGTAGTTAACTACTTGAACGGGACAGTTACTGGTAGCATTGTGACTACCGGGTGGACAGAGAAAATGTACAAGAGTGGAAATTGGGTATTTGTACAACAAAAGAAAAATGCCTTGCTACCGGGGAGTTATGGAACTATACTTAAGATAAACACCAGCAATCATACTTTACAGAATGCTAATTTGTTTAACGGCCGCGATGTGTTGGATTTAGTGATAGACAAAGCAGGCGATTTATGGGTGGGTGTAAATGAAGATACTGCCTCACAGGTTAAAGCAGCTATATATTGTTATGATACCAATTTGCAATTGAAAAAACAGTTTGATTTTGCAGCGTATGGGCAAAAGGCGAGCATAATGAGCTACAATACGCAAACAGACGAGCTCTACTACGTCAACCAGCAGGTGTATAAACTGCCGTCTTCTGCCACGCAGCTGCCCTCTGCGCATGTCATAAGCACAGCAGGTAAAAACATATATGCCATGTATGTGCACTCGGCCAGCGGAGATATTTATCTGAGCGATGCCTTAGATTTTGTGCAACCGGCACAAATTTCGCGCTACCATGCTAACGGTGATTTCATCCATTCTTTTACAGCCGGAGTAATTTCGGGTAACTTTATATTTTATGAACCATAGCCAAAAATTATGCAGTTTCTTCTGTGTGGCATTTGTAGTGCTGCTTTGTAGTTGTAACCAGCCACAAAAACAAAAGGCACATTGCGAAAAGCAATCTTCATTACCATTAAAGTATAAGCCGCATTTTAGTGTTGATTACTACGATGGCTTTAAGGTGGTAACTGTGTACGGCACTGATACTGCTAACTTGCTTGCACAGTATGTTCTACTGCCTAAAAATAAACCTGCACCCGTTGGTTTTGATAAAGCAACACTTATTGAAACTCCTGTACGTAGCTCTATCGCTGTTTCTACAAATCATGTTGCTATATATTCCAAACTGGGCATTGCAGACACTCTGCTTGCAGTAGCAAATGCAGAATTGATCTATGATTCATTGGTTCGTAAAAACCTTGCTGAGAAAAAGTTAGTGTCGGTAGGATCCAATGAATACGATTTTGAGTTAATTGCCATGCTTTACCCCTCGTTTGTACTTCATTCTGGCAGTTATGATGGTGGCGATAAGCTACAAGTGAAATTGAAATCGATGGGAGTTAAAACAGTTTTGTGTGCTGATTATATGGAGCAAAACCCACTTGCACGTGCCGAGTGGATAAAGTTTGTAGCCACTTTTTACAACATGGAAGCAGTAGCGGATTCGCTTTTTCAAATTACAGAGAATAAATATTTGCAGTTAAAGCAATTAGCCGCCTCTGTAGAGCACAAGCCCACGGTTTTTTGCAACATGCCGTTCAAAGAAATTTGGTACATGCCTACCGGGCAAAATTTTTCAGCACAGCTAATTGCTGATGCAGGGGGAGATTTTCTGTGGAAAGATGCAAAGCCGAATAACGGACTAAACTTGAGTTTAGATTATGAGGCCGTATATGCCAAAGCAGCTAATGCAGATATTTGGTTAGTTAACTCACTGGTAAATTCATTGAAAGAAATGAGCGGTGCAGACACAAAAAACAAAGAGTTTGGAGCATTTAAAAAAGGCAAAGTATATAACCACAATAACCGAACTACTGTGGCAGGCGGCTCTGACTATTGGGAGAGCGGTGTAATGAGTCCGGATGTTTTATTGGCAGATTTGATACACATTTTTCACCCGGAGTTGATGCCAGCGCATCAATTATATTATTACAAGCAACTGCAATAGTGTACAATAATAAAACTACCTTTTTGCTATTGGGTGCACTCTTGCTGGCTGCATTTGTATTACAGTTAACGGTGGGCTCGGTTTTTGTTTCAGCCAACGAGCTCTTGCAATTGTTTACTGGAGATACGCAAAATCAGATTGTTACAAACATTGTTTTTGGTTCCAGACTACCATCTGCAATAGCTGCATTGGTATCGGGTGCTGCGTTAGCTGTTAGCGGATTAATGATGCAAACTATGTTTCGTAATCCGGTGGCTGGGCCTTATGTATTGGGCATTAGCTCAGGAGCTATGCTTGGCGTTGCGCTATTGGTATTAGGGGCTGGGGCTATGGGTATCCGCGAAATTTATGGTATAGGTGCTATGGCTTTGGTCTTTGCAGCAGCAACCGGTGCTTTGACTGTTTTTCTATTTACTTTTTTTGTTTCGTTGTACATGCGCAGTGTAGTAGCCATGCTCATTATTGGGCTCATGATTGGTGGGGCTATTAGTGCTGTTGTTGAAGTACTACAATCTTTATCAGGCAGCGATGCATTAAAAAGTTACTTGATGTGGACTTTTGGTAGTTTCAGGTATGTAAACAATAGTCAAGTCTTGTATTTATCTGCAATTGTTTGTGCAGCTTTAATAGGGGCGTTCTTTTTGTGCAAATCTCTGAACCTACTTTTGTTAGGAGATGTGTATGCCGAGAGTAGTGGTCTGAGCATCCGCAAGACCAAAATTCAGATTATTATACTCACGAGTTTGTTGGCCGGTACAGTTACTTCATTTTGTGGGCCAATTGGTTTTGTGGGCTTGGCAGTTCCTCATATTGCCCGCAAAATTTTTGGTACAGCCAACCATCAAACATTGGTTCCTGCATGTATGCTCATTGGTGCTATTGTATGTGGAGTAGCCAATGTAGTTGCCGTGCTTCCGGGGTCTGATAAAATACTGCCACTAAATGCTATTATGAACATACTCAGTGCGCCAGTGGTTATATGGATTATTCTGCAACAACGTAAACAGCAATCATGGTAAGCGTAGAGCAGTTAAGTATAGGGTACGGCAGTTGTGCGCTTTTTAGTTCGCTTAGTTTTCAGATAAAGAGCGGTGAAGTAGTGGCGCTTATGGGCTCAAACGGAATAGGTAAATCTACTTTACTTAGAACTTTATCAGGTTTGCAGAAACCACTAAGTGGCATGGTAAAGATTAACGAAAGCAACATTGGTTTGCTTACTCCAACTGAGCGCAGCAGATTAGTAAGTGTTGTTACCACAGAGCGCCTCCAATTAGACGCTATGAGTGTGATAGACTTTATTGCACTAGGCCGTTCACCATACACATCATGGACCGGTAAAATGGGCCATCAGGATTTGGAAGTTGTAACCCGTACAATTGGCGATTTGGGGATATCGCATTTGTCAAACCGTTACTACCACCATTTAAGCGATGGCGAAAAGCAATTGTGCAACATAGCTCGTGCTGTTGTGCAGCAGAGCCCGCTAATTGTATTAGATGAACCTACAGCTTTTTTGGATTACAAAAACAAACGGGCTGTTTTAGTGGTATTATACAAGCTTGCAAAAGAACAGAACAAATGTATTTTATTTTCTACGCATGATGTGGAGGTAACGTACAGACATGCCACTAAGTTTATTGTTTTGCAAAAGCATAATGATTATCATTTGCTGCAACAAAGCAACAAAACATTTGAGCAAATGATTCAAATGTTGCTTGAATGATAAGCATAGCCCTTAACCATCACTACCCTAAGTTGGGTTGAGGAGTAATACGCAGATAAGGTTTTACCTTGGTGTACCCTTTCGGAAACTTTGCAGCTATATCTTCATCTTTCACAGCAGGCACAATAACCACATCTTGCCCTTGCTCCCAATTTGCCGGTGTGGCAACAGAGTAATTGGCGGTCAACTGCAAACTATCCAGTACACGCAGTATCTCCAAAAAATTTCTGCCTGTAGAAGCGGGATATGTTATGGTAAGTTTTACCTTCTTATCGGGGCCGATAATAAATACTGATCGTACCGTGAAAGTTTCGTTGGCATTCGGATGAATCATGTCGTACAGGTTGGCTACAGACTTATCGGCATCGGCAATAATCGGAAAGTTGACTACCGTGTTTTGTGTTTCGTTGATGTCTTTAATCCATTCTTTGTGTGATTGCAAAGGGTCAACGCTTACAGCAATAACCTTAGTATTCCGTTTGGCAAATTCATCTTTAAGTTTTGCCGTAAGACCAAGTTCTGTAGTACATACGGGAGTAAAATCTGCCGGGTGAGAAAACAATACTCCCCATGAGGAACCCAGCCACTCGTGAAACCGAATAGTGCCCTCTGTGGTTTCTGCTGTAAAATCGGGTGCGATATCGCCTAATCTGATTGCCATTTTGTTTTTTTTAATGATGAAAAATGTTTAGAGGTGCTGACCGGATTTGAACCGGTGTGGCGGCTTTTGCAGAGCCGTGCCTCGCCTCTCGGCCACAGCACCTTTTATACTGAAAATTGAATATTGATGATTGGGTATTTACAGCTCAGCATTGTGTGGTTGAACTACTGTAAATTAATGATCAATTATCAAGTTGATGTTTGTTGTACTTGTTGCAAGTACGCAGTTATTCCACCCTTTAGGTTGTAGAGATTTTCAAACCCAAATTTTTCTTCCAATTCGCGAATGGCCTTTGCGCTTCGGCCACCCATTTTACAATGAACCACTACTTTTTTATTGCGTTCAATTTCGTTAGCTTTATCCGACACTGTTGCTAATGGAATAAGTAAGCCACCAATATTTGCCTCAGCATATTCAGCCGGTTCGCGCACATCTATTACTTGTACATCTTCACTGCTTTCCTGCCATCCAATAAACTCCTCCACACTTATCTCTTTAATTTTTCTTTCTACGGCTTTAACTCCGCAAAATTGTTCGTAATCAATCAGTCGTTCAATGAGGGGTGTATTTTCTTGCTTTTTTATTTTGAGGGTGCGTGTTTCAAAGGTTAGCGCATCAAATACAAAAAATCTGCCGCTTAATGGCTCACCTACTCCGGTTATCACCTTAATCACCTCATTGGCTTGCAAACTTCCAATTATTCCGGGTAGTACTCCCAACACACCACCTTCTGCACAATTGGGCACTAAACCCGGAGGTGGTGGAGTAGGGTAGAGGTCGCGGTAGTTAGGGCCGGTATTGCCATTATTATCGGTATAGTTAAAAACAGATACCTGACCTTCAAATTGGAAAATAGATGCATATACGTTTGGCTTACCGGCAATTACACTGGCATCGTTTACCAGATATCGGGTTGGAAAGTTATCGGTACCATCAGCCACTACATCGTACTGCTTTATCAACTCTAACGCATTTTTTGAGGTGAGTTGTGTGTTGTAAACATTAATCTGAATATGCGGATTCAAACTTTGCAGACGCTGCTTAGCTGCTTCTACTTTTGGCTTGCCCACTTCATCTACTCCAAACAGCACCTGCCGTTGTAAGTTGCTATCGTCCACCACATCAAAATCTACAATGCCCAATGTGCCCACTCCGGCAGCGGCCAAATACAGCAGCAATGGGCTGCCCAATCCACCGGAGCCAATCACCAACACCTTTGCTGCTTTAAGTTTTTGCTGCGCTTCTAAACCAAAATCGGGAATAATGATGTGCCGATTGTATCGCGCCAATTCTTCTTTACTAAAAGTAATGTCTTTGTAACTCATATTTTTAAGTTTAAAGTATTTTAATGACTGCCACCTGCTATAGCCGGTATGATGCTAATGGTGCTATCCGGTTGAAGTTGTGTCTGTTCGTTTTGCAGATTCCGAATGTCCTCTTCGCCTACAAACACATTTACAAAACTGCGTAGCTTGCCGTTTTCATCAAGCAGGTTCTTTTTTAGGTCAGGAAAATTGAGCGTAAGGTCACCTATTGCTTCTTGTACGGAACTGCCGCTCACCTGTACGCGAGAATTTTGGTTGGTAAATTTACGGAGTGGTGTGGGAATAATAACTGTAGCCATTGTAGTGGGTGTTTATTGTGTTAATGAATTTACTAATGTATGAATCTTCTCTTCCTCAAACTGCAAGTCATCATTCAATCGCCAGGATCGTATGGACTCTACGTGGCTGACATTTACTGATAGTATGATGTAGCTGAAATAGGGTTGCGCCACCACTCTATCGTGCTCAGACGGAACAGATGGATGATTAGGGTGAGAATGATAAACTCCTAAAAGTGTAAGCCCTTTATTTTCTGCGTATTGCTCTGCCTTCAGGTAATCTTTTGCAGTAATCTCAAACCGTCTTCGCTTGTCACCTTCTTTGGCATTGTTTACTACAATTATCTCTTCAATGGCTCTGTAATCGTGTTTTTCTAAGCCCAGTAGAAAACCGCAGCATTCATCCGGAAAAGTGCGTAAGGCATCTTCGCTAAGTTGTGCAACAATAGGTTTGTTTAGTAGCAACATTTTAGAATAGTTTATTGATAATTTCGCTGTACTTTAGAGAGTTGTCTGGCAATACAGTAACAATGTTTCCATGCGTAATTGTTTCGGCCACAGCTATGGCTCCGGCCAGATTTGCCGCAGAAGATGGACTAATCAACCATCCCTCAGTTTTGGCGGTTTTTACAATGTAGTCATAGGCGGTTTGGGTATCTACCTCAATTATTTTATTGGCAATGGTATCGTCATAAATTTCCGGAACTATGGCCGTTTCTAAATGTTTCCAACCTTCTAAACCATGCAAAGCAAAATCCGGTTGTAGGGCTATAAATTCAATATCCTCATTGTATTCAAACAATCTTCTGCCTGTGCCGGTAAATGTACCTGTAGTACCCAGCCCGGCCACAAAGTGGGTAACGTTGGGTACTTGTTCAATAATTTCTACCGCAGTGCCATAGTAATGTGCTTTCCAATTTTGGGGATTGGTGTATTGATTAGCATAGTAATATTTTTCGGGATACTGTTCGTACAATTCAGCAGCCACCTGTTGCGCTTCATCGGTACCGCCAAACTTTGAAGTGAAAATAATGGTGGCTCCCAGCGATTGCAAAATTTCTTTGCGCTCTCGCGAAGCATTTTCCGGCAAACACAAGGTAACGGGTATTCCCAATTCTTTTCCAATAGCTGCATAAGCAATGCCGGTATTTCCACTTGTGGCATCTAATAGCGATTTTCTATCGGTTAGCAATCCGTTTAGTAAGGCATGTTTAAAAATGTTGAAGGCGGCTCTTGCTTTTACACTGCCCGAAAGTTGCTTCCACTCTGCTTTAGCATAAATCTTTACTCCACTTTTAGCATACAGTTTGGTAACTTCCAACATTGGTGTGTTGCCTATTTGTTGCTCTACTTGCCTTATTCGTTTTTGAAGCGATACGCTTATGGTTTCTTCTACGGTTGTCATGTTTTTCGGTTTTAGTCAAAAAAAAAGCCCCACACGTGTGGAGCTTTAGAAATATCTTTTGATATGAAACAAAATCGGCTACGCCCACCAATAGCCCGTTAACTGTGCTTTACAGCAGCAGCAACAACACATTAGGGTATGTAAGCAATTAAATTTCATAACTATTGTAACACGAAAATAAGGAGCTTGTTTAAATTTCAAACCTTTTTCAAAAAAAAACTGTTTGCACTGTGTTTTAAAATCGTAAAAACAGCGGGTTAAGAGTGGAGTAGCTGTACTTTGTTAATATTACACAGGAGTTAAACTATGAGAACTTTTTGGATTGTTGCTTTTGTAATGTTAAACGCAATCTGTTATTCGCAAACTTACTACTGGGTTAAGTTTACGGATAAAAACAATTCTCCGTTTAGTGTTCAAATGCCGCAAAATTATTTGTCGGCAAGTGCCATTGAGCGAAGAACTAAAGAAGGTATTGCCATTGATAGTACCGACTTACCGGTAAACGCTGCTTATGTCAATGCCATACTACCTTATGTAGAAGAAGTGAAGCACGTACTCAAGTGGTTTAACACAGCGGTGGTTAAACTCAATGGCACGCAGAGTATAGACTCAGTGTTGCAATTTTCATTTGTAGAGTCAGCAGATACCATATACAAGAACCCGTACAAGAAAATGATGCTGAGCAGTAAAGTGGAAGAAGTAAAACCTGTGAATCAGCAATTTGTGTACCCTAACCGATATGGCTTGGCCTACCGCCAAGCCAATATGCTCAATGTAGATTTGCTGCATCAACTGGGTTACAAAGGTCAGGGAATTACGATGGCGCTGATGGATAATGGTTACAGCAGTTTAGACAACATTAAAGCGTTTGATTCGGTGCGCAGCCGTATTCTTTTTACGTACGATTTTGTGCATAATGAACAAAATGTATATGATGATGGCGCCCATGGTACCAACACCTTCAGTTGCATTGCTGCCAACTGGCCAGGGCAGTTTGTGGGCACCGCCACAGAAGCCAATTACTTTTTGTTAGAAAGCGAAGACAACGATAACGAATGGCAAATGGAAGAATACAATTGGGCTGCTGCAGCCGAGTGGGCAGATAGTGCAGGTGCGCAATTGTTTTCTACATCTTTGGGATATACCACTTTTGACGATGGACTTGGCGACCACACGTATGCTGATTTAGATGGAAACACTACGATTATTACCCGTGCCGGAAATTTTGCAGCGAGCAAAGGCATTATAGTATGTAACAGCGCAGGTAATGAAGGCAACAAATCGTGGTACCACATATCTGCCGCTGCTGATGGAGACAAAATTATTGCCGTAGGAGCAGTAGATTCTGCAGAAGTGATTGCAGATTTCAGCGGGCGTGGTCCGGCTTATAGTGGAGCCATAAAGCCCAATGTAGTGGCACACGGCAAAGGCAACTATTGCATTACCGTAAACGGAGATGTGGGAAAAACAAATGGCACTTCTTTTTCATGCCCCATTTTTGCCGGTAGTGTAGCAGCGCTTTGGAGTGCGTTTCCAAACAAATCATCTAAAGAGATAACCGATGCTATAATGATTAGCTGTGATAAGTTTTGGGATCCAGACAATAATTACGGCTACGGTATTCCCGATTTTTATACCGCCTACCTGTTGCTGAAAACCAACTATAACGATAAAATACTGCGCACCGATAATGATGTGGTGGTGTACCCCAATCCATTTATTGACGAAGTGAATATTGCCGCCTATGGACAGGGCACCGGATTCAATACCTTTGAGATTTATGATTTACAGGGACGGAAGATTGTAGAAGAAAAAATATTTATACGAGATAAAACATTCGAGATTGTAACGCTCACACAAACTGTTAATCTGCCAGCGGGAGAATATTTGTTGCGGTGGAACAAGAGCAAAACTACCTCGCACCGAATTGTAAAACTGAAATAATATGATGGAAGAATTTACCGAAGACAACGCACCCGATAAAGCATTTATAGTTTTGAAACCCAAAGGCCCCGTTTCTATATCCGGCTCTTTTGAAGTAACTCTAGAAGATGGCTCAGTGTTAGAGAAACGAGAGAAAGTTTCTATTTGCCGCTGTGGTATGAGCCAAAAAATGCCGTTTTGCGATGGTGCGCACAAAGCTTTTGCCCATTAATATCAAACCTTTTATTCTAAAATCTGTTTATCCTTAAAATAATCTTATGAAAAGCATTTTCTTTTTTTCAATGCTGCTAATCACCACACTGCCATCTGGCAAGTCTGTGTTTGACTATACTGTAAAAAATATTGATGGCAAAAATGTATCGCTCAGTGCCTACAAAGGTAAAGTGCTGTTGATTGTTAACGTGGCCAGCTATTGCGGGCATACACCGCAATACAAAGATATAGAGGCATTGTACAAAAAGTACCAATCTAAGGGGTTGGTTGTACTGGGCTTTCCGGCTAACAACTTTATGGGACAAGAGCCGGGTTCTGATGAGACAATTAAAGATTTTTGTACCAGAGAGTATGCCGTTACCTTTCCTATGTTTTCTAAAGTATCCGTTAAAGGCAAAGATATTGCACCGCTCTATAGTTTTCTTACACAGCAAAAAGAAAACGGATTAAAGGATGCCCCGGTTACCTGGAATTTTCAAAAATTTCTGGTGGGCAAGGATGGTAAACTCATTGAGAGTTTCGCTCCCAAAACTTCTGTAAACGAGGCAGTAGTAACTACTGCAATTGAAAGTGCTTTGAACAAATAGTTTGTTCTATATATCTAACCAAAACGCAACTCAAAACCTGCGGAGATTAGATGCTCCCAAAATGCAGGATAGGATTTAGCCACCACACCCGGATTTTCAATGTTGATGGGATTGATAATAGCTAATGGTGCGAAAGCCATAGCCATGCGGTGGTCATGGTATGTTTTCACAACATCTGATGATGGTTGAAACTGACCACGAACTTGATGAAAATCATACATCTCCGAATAGTCAAAATGTAGGTTAAATTTTTTTAACTCGTTGTGTAGTGCGGCTATACGATCGGTTTCTTTTAACCGTAAGCTTTCTAAACCAGAAAAGGTAGTACAGATATTAGCCGCACCAAGCATTACAGCAAATGTTTGTACTAAATCCGGATTATCGGCAAAGTTATACTTCATCATTTCGGGCAGTTTTACCTGCCTTTTTTTAATGGCCGCTCCTTGTTCGGTAAACGTAGTTTCTATCCCAAACCGGTGCATCCATTCCGAAACTATGCAATCGCCCTGGCTCCAGTCATCGCGCAAATTCAGAAAAGTAATCTCTGCTTCCTGCGCCAAAAATGCAATGCTGTACCAATATGATGCACTGCTCCAGTCTGCGCCTATCTGTATTTCCTGTGGTTCCATCTGGGGTAAATTTTTAGCATAACAGTAGTCTTTACCTATGCTCGCATCTGCTCCTATTCGCTGCAAAAGTTGTACGGTCATTTCAGCATACGGTCGTGAACGCAAGGGGGTAGTGAAATGTATGGTTAATCCGTTGGGTAAAAAAGGTGCTATTAGTAACAGCGCGCTGATAAACTGACTGCTTACATGGCCGGCTATATGTACCTCATTTTTTAAATGGTGTAAATTTTGAATGGGTATAATCTCCACTGGTGGGTAACCTTCTTGTTCGGTGTATCGCACATCGAATCCAATATCATTTAGAGCATTTACCAATTCGCTAATGGGGCGCTCTTGCATTCGTGCTGTGCCAGTAATGATTTTGTGCTCGTTGAGAACAGCGTACATAGCCGTAAGAAAACGCATGCTGGTACCCGTATCAGCAACATCAATTGTGAGATCGTTTGAGTTTAATATTTGTAGCAGCCGTTGTGTATCAAGTGCATTGGAGAGGTTATTGATTTGTAATTTGCCACCACACAACCGGTTTAGAACTAAAGCGCGATTGCTTTCGCTTTTGGAGCCGGGCAATGGTATTGTCTGCCTAACAATACGGGTCGGATGAAAAAGATGCACAAAACTCATGTCGCTACATCATTGTAAAATTCCAATGCATTAAAAATATCTTTTTCTGTTACGTAATGGGGTAAAGAGTAGTTACCAATCCCATTCAAAAAGCAGCAGGTAATATGTTTCTCACGATTCTTTTTGTCATTTTTTAAGTAGTGAATAATGGTTGCGTGTTGCTCTTCGGTAAGCACAGGCAAATCAAAATTTAGGGATACAGCTTTTACAATAGCTTCTAGTTCATCGTTTGTAAGCAATCCAACTTTCATAGATAAGAAACTCTCCATAACAATGCCCGCAGCTACCGCCTCACCGTGTAGCAGCGGCTGTGGCGTGGTTAATAACAAACTTTCCAGCGCATGGCCAATAGTGTGCCCAAAATTTAGTGCTTGCCTAACCCCTTTTTCGGTAGGATCAGCAATTACAAATTTTGATTTTATTGCAATGTTTTGTAATACTAAATCACTAACGTTTTCCATGTTTTGCAGCAAAAATTTTAGTGGAAGTTTTCCCCAAAGTGTCTTATCTGCAATGAGTGCATGCTTCATTACTTCGGCCATACCGCTACGAAACTCCCGGTGAGGTAATGTTTTTAAAAAATCGGTATGCAGAAAAATTTTCTGCGGCTCGTAAAACAACCCCAGCAGATTTTTGTACCCCAGAAAATCAATTCCTGTTTTGGCGCCTACACTTGCATCTACCATAGCCAGTAGAGATGTGGGGATATTTACAAAGTCAATACCGCGTTTGTAGCAGCCCGCGGCAAAGCCCCCCAAATCGCCTACCATGCCGCCACCTAAGTTGATAAGTAGTGAATTTCTGTCTGCCTCATGTATAGTAAATTGTTGCCATACTGACGTGCAGGTGTTTAGTGTTTTGTGTGGTTCACCGGCAGGTATTTTCAGCAGTACATGATTGCGAAGCAGTGGTTCCACTACGGGGTAGCAATACTTTACGGTGTTTTCATCAGTAAGTACAAATACGTTAGAATACGCACGACTGGCAATAAATTCAGATATACCCGATAAAGGTTGTATGATAAGTGGCAACATTGTTTTTCAAACTAAACACATTATATCCATAATTAAAACGTTTAGCAAACTGCTTTAGTCGCTAAGTGCCAAATGTATTGCCCGATAGTTGGGTGATACCACTGTTTACTGTTTGTTGCTGTGGTTGCTATGGGATGCAGTTGCGATGTTAATGCATCATTTACCGCTTGCTTAAGCCACGGTAATCCGGCTGCCAGTTGTAGTAATGGATAAGTAACAAAGCTGTCTTTAGCGGTCTTAACTATCCGCTCCTGATACAACACATTACCTGTGTCCACACCCGCATCTACCAGGTGAATAGTTACTCCACAATTTTCTTTGTCGTTATTTACCAATGCCCAATAGCCACCATGTACACCTCTGTATGCCGGTGTAATGCCCGCGTGCATATTGATAAATTTGGAAGGAATAGCGGAGAGTACTTTTTTTGATATGATTCGGGTGCCATTGACCACTACAGCATCAGGTGAAATACTTTGCAGTAACTGAATACAGTCTGGAGAGTTAACTGAGGAGACACTTTTTACCAAAACGTCAGGAATATCACTACTGTTTAATTGATAATTTTCTAAAATTTCTTCCTTTCTGTGTTTAGCGATAAGGTTCAATATGCGCACTACAAGCAATTGAAAAAGTACTTGACCAATAGCAGTGAACCAACCCAATTTTTTTGCTCTGCGCTTTACAAAAAGCCATGCACTTTCTTTTTCTTCCAGTATCACGGCAGCAATAGCGAAATCGTTTTTCAGCGCATGAAAAACAATACTTGTAGAAACGCCTTTACCGGCCAAAAGAACAATCTTTTTATTGCTCATTCATCAATGATTTTGCCAGTTCGGTCATCGTATAGCTTTGGAAAGAATGCTCGTATTGTAGTTTTTTATAGTGACTGAGTATTTGCTCCAGACAAGCAAAGTTTTCATCAGTATGGTCGCCAAAATTGTGTGGATGCCACCACAAATGATAGGTTAAATTATTTTTAGCTGCATAAGACATGCTCTGCGTAATTCTGCGTAGTTTGAGTGATTCTAAAAATGATAGTGTTGAACTGTATGGTCTTAAAAAACGACTGCTCGGAATATCTATCGGAAATTTGCTCCGCATATATGTGTCGCTATATACATGATGACCGGATATATTAATGTAAGCATCCAATAAGCGGAGTGCTCTGCGGTGTAGCTGTTCATCGTTTTTATTGCGCGCCTCGTATAGCCACGAATGTTCGTTGCCGCGATAGCAAATAATGTCTAATTCGTGGCATACTTTAAGGTATGCATCATTAAACTGATTGCGAGGAAAAATCAACGAAGTGATTTTGATGCCCCTTTCGGCAGCTACCTTGATGGCTTGCTCAATATCAGCCCGAAACTGTTTAATAGTTTGCCCTTCTTCTAAACAGTAATAGTGCGAAAAGGTGTGTGTTCCGATTTCGTGCTGCGGATGTTGTTTTATTTTTTCTACGAGGTGCCAGCCAAAGTGATATTCATCTTGCGGAAATGCTTCTTTTAGTAAATCAAAGTGACCATTGTATGGAGATAAGTTTTTATTGGCGTACTCCGGCAATAATTCAGGCAATGAGGAGAGGAGTGCTGATTTGTTTTCAAAGAACAAAAAACCAACGGTGCTGAAAGTGGCCTTTACTTCATACCGGTCAAACAGTTCTAACAAGCGCGGAACGATAGTATGCACAGCACGAATATTTTCTCCGTATTGGGCAATGGTTTTTTTATCGCGCACACCCCAAAGCAATTCAAAATCTAAAGAGATAACCAACTTGCCGTGTTGCATAATTCTGTATGGCACAAATTAAGCACTAAAAAGCTATTTTCACTCTATGAAGCAGTTAGTGCTCATCCGCCACACCAAAAGTGATTGGAGTAATTTTTCGCTCCGCGATTATGACCGGCCCATTAAAGAATCGCGTAAGCAAGATGCAACCAATATGGCGAAGCACTTGTATAAACTTGGGTTGCAGCCAGATGGTATTATTTGCTCACCGGCCTTACGCACAAAGCAAACAGCAAAGTTACTCTGCAAAGGGTTGAAATTTGATTTTGAGAAAATAGTATTTGATGAGCGGCTCTATGAATCATCTGCCGAAGATTACATGGCAGTGATACAAGAAGTAGTTGCTGTGGTGAATACACTTGTAGTTATTGGCCACAATCCATCTATCACGTACTTTGCAAATAAGTACGCCAACGTGCAAATAGATGATGTACCCACAACCGGTGTGGTTTGGTTAGAATTTAGCGGCAAAGATTGGCTATTAAGCAAAAGTGATAAAAGTAGATTGAAACATTTTTTTACCCCAAGTTCTGTTAGTGAATAGCCCTGCTTTACAGATCTAACAACCCATCGGGTAATTGTAGCATAATTTCTTTTTTGGGCTTATGAATGCTCACTACAAAATCATCTACTAACGGAATAGTATGTTCGCCATTATCGGATTGAATGGTCAATAAAATTTGAGCGGGCATTTCTTCTACAAAAGCTACCTTGCCAATTTCTCCAAAAATTTGTTCCAGCACTTTGTACCCGATCAAAAAATCCCACTCGCCTATCTGGGCTTTAAAATATTTTTTCGCCTCCTTTTCGGTCAGGTAAAGTTCTTTGCCACTGTGTAGTTTTGCTGCTTCTGGTGTGTCTATTTCTTCAAACTGTATAAACCCGCTTCCCCATTCTAACCACTCTGTGGTTTTGATAAAGAAGGGCAGATATTGTCCCCGTAAGTGCAAAAAGAAGTGAGCGGGAAGTTTTTTGGTTTTTAGTTCGCGGTGCAGCAAAAACCGAAAAGCCCCACTAATTCCGTGGGGCTTTCCGAGTTTTCCGACTGATACGTATTCGTCAGCCATTGGTAGTAATTTATTCTGCCGGAGTTTCAGCAGCAGCATCTGTAGCTGCAACATCAGTGGCTGGGGCTTCTTCTGTAGCCGGTGCGGTTGTTTCTTCGGTAACAGCACTTTCAGCAGCGGCCAAAGCGGCAGCGCGTTTTGCTTCGCGGTCAGCAGCTTTTTTCTGCTCTTGTTCTAACAATTTTGCGGCTATCTCGGCCTTATCTTTGTGGTGCTTTTTAGCATGGTCAAGCACGGCATTTTTGTGCTCATCAGTCCATTTTTGAAACTGTGCTTCGGCTGCCTCAGTAGTAAGTGCACCTTTAGCTACACCGCGCAACAAGTGCTTTTTATACATTACACCTTTATACTTCAAAATTGCCTTAACGGTATCTGTAGGTTCAGCGCCTTTCATCAACCAGTCAACTGCTTTGTCCACATTTACGTGGATAGATGCAGGGCGGGTAAGCGGGTTGTAGTCGCCAAGGCGCTCAATATACTTACCATCGCGGGGTGAGCGGCTGTCGGACGCTACGATGTGGTAAAATGGGCGCTTGCCGCGTCCGTGTCTTTGTAATCTTAGTTTTACTGCCATGTCTTAAATGAATTTAAGGGTTGGGTGAATAATTATTATTTCAAAAAGGGCTGCAAATATGAAACTATTTTCGGTTTTTCACAATGCTTTTACAAATATTGCCCCGTGCCGCTCAAAAACAACATTACCCTTGCAGAAGCTCTCAACCGCATGGTAGATGAGCTAAAGCTAAAACCGCGCATCAACGAATCGCGGGTAAAAATGCGTTGGAAAGACCTTATGGGGTTGACTATTGCGCGCCATACCCAGAGTTTATCACTCAAAAAGGGCAAACTATATGTAAAAATCTCCTCTGCTCCACTCAAACAAGAGTTGCATTATTCCCGCGATAAAATCAAAGATATTTTCAATAAAGAATTTAACGAGCAGGTGGTGATGGAAGTAGTGATTTATTGATGATATAGCTATATTTCTTTTGTTGAATATGAATAGTAACTTTATGTCTGTGAAAAGCAATCAGATAAGGATTTACTTGTTGGTAATCTTTTTGATGCAATTAGTTTTTGCTACTGCGCAATATCAGTTAGAATGGCTTACCACGCCAAGTGTACCTAACGGTCGGAGTATCTACCTTGACGATGTGGAAAGAGATAAGTTTGACAATATGTATTTAAGAGTTTATGAGTCAAGAGAAGACCCTTACTTTAACTTAGAGCCAAGAAAGTATGTAGTTGCATTAGATAAAAACGGAAACAAAAAGTGGGAAGTGAATATCGGCAAGGATTTTATGCCGGAGATGAACTATCACAAAATTCTTGATGTGTATGATAGTTTTATATATACCCCAACTTTAGAGTTTGATACTTTAAAACTACATAGAATTGATACAAGTGGTTCACATGTTGTAGTTTATGAGCGTCATGTTCCAAATTCAAAAGGTATTGTGTATGATTTGGCTATTAAGAAAGAATTTAACAACCACTTCTATGTGGATTGTCAAGTGCGCAATGTAAGTATGACTAATTTTTTAGTGGAGTTTGACCAACATGGCCAGTATATTAAAGAATACAGTTCTTTTGGGCTTAAGTTGGATAGGAGCGCAATCGGTATTGATACTGCAAGTAACTTGTACACTTGTTATTTTGTAAAAGATTCTGGCGTAACCAATACACACATTGCAAAATATGATTCTAATGCTAATGTGGTATGGGATACAATTGTTCATAATACACTTTACAGCAATCACAACTTCAAAGTAGATGCGTTTGGCGGTATCTATTTCTCAAAAAATGAGTTCATTACAAAGTTTGACTCAGATCATCACTATTTGTGGTCTATAAATTTCTCGCCTTACACTATACACGAGGTTAAATTCGGTTCAAATGGAGATTTATTTATACTGATAGATAAGAAATTTGTTAATGATGATAAGTTAGTAAGAGTAGACAAAAACGGAAATGTGCTGTTCAATGTATCTATTCCACTGTCATGCGATAAGAATAGTTTTTTTGTGAATGCTACCAACACTACCACTCTCGCCACACTACTGCAAAAAGACTACCCCAATATGCCCAATAGACCTTCTCCATATTCTATTGCATACATCTATAAAATCGATTCCAATGGAGTTAACATACTTAATTATAAAGATACGCTGTACTATCCTGTATATAACCGCACAGGGGATTACTCCAGAACGATTATGGATAAATCAGGGAATGTGTACTTCAATTACAATTTTAAAAACCCTCAAATATTCGGTGTTGGAGGAACCGCACAGCATATTAAGCAGTGGATGTGGTATTCTGCAAAGTACTGCATAGGATGTAGGGATAATGTAACTGGCTATGTTCTGATTGATACAGTGGCAGACTGCATTCCGGCAACAACAGAACCGGGAGTAAAGGGGGCACTGGTTTTTTTAGATCCGGTTGGTCTTGTATCGATTACAAACTCTGGAGGGAAGTATGCATTTACCACCGAACAAATAGGATTATTGCATGCCAGCGTGATACCGCCAAAATATCTAGACGGGGATTGTGATACGGTGAAATCATTTATTGTACAAAGTGCATCAGTTTCAAGCGGAGAATATTTTACACTTACCCCTAATCCTTCATGTGATGTGTTTGTTACTATTTCAGCTACAAGAGCAAGATTTGGATTTCAACAAACCATTTACGTTAACTACGGTAATGAGTCTGCTCCATCAATATCAGGAACGATTGGTTTGAAATTGGCTGTGGGGTTTGCTATCAGCAGTTCTATACCACCATATGATTCAGTTGTTAATAATATCTATTATTGGAATTACGCTAATTTAACTGTTGGTGATGAGAGAGAAATTCAAGCGGTTGTCTCTGTATCAGCCACATTCGGCACAAATTTTACCCATCAAGCATTTATTACTACTAATTGCTCACAAGGAGAAACACTTGTTGAAGATTCGTTGTCAGATATAGTGTTTGGCTCCTATGATCCTAATGACAAAATAGTGTACCCGTTGAAGGTAAGAAAGGATGAGGCGTTTTATGACATCAATACTACTTTGACCTATCAAATTAATTTTCAAAACACAGGAAATGATACTGCATTTAGAGTGGTGTTGCGCGATACAATAAGCGATAAATTAGATCTCTTATCTTTTCGTATGTTGTCTGCGAGTCACAGTTATGAGGTAAATGTGCAAGGGAAAAGAGGGTTGGAGTGGGTATTTAAAAATATTATGTTGCCAGACAGCACAACCAATGAGCCGGCAAGCCATGGTTTTGTAAAGTTCAGTATAAGACCAAATACTAACATGCCATTTAACTCTGTGATCTACAACAGCGCAGCAATTTATTTTGATTTTAATGAGCCCATTTTTACAAATGCCGTAAGTACCAGCTATTTAAAAAAGCCAGAGTTGTCTGATTCACCTGTACCTATTAAAACGATGCTTGTTTTTCCAAACCCTACTTCCGGGTTAGTTAATTTGATAAATGAACAGCAAGGTGCTTACGATGTTTTTTTAGTTAACTCAGTAGGTCAGAAAGTTTACAGCGAACTTAAAGTTATGCAGAAGCAGTTAGTTTTGGATTTGTCAAGTTTTCAATCGGGGCTATATACTATAAGGTTGCGGTATCAGGAAACAGGCGATGTGTTCAATTTGAAATTAATCAAGTTAGATTAGAGCTATGGTTAAGAATTCGGATTGACTGAATTTATTTCTATCCATTCTATACTCCACCCCGCCCCTTTTTTGTGGAATACTACCCTTAAATGTATCGGTACTAATTAGATACATTCGTTGCAATGAATTTTAAAGCCACACTTTTTACGTGTTTTACCTTTTTATTACTGAGTGTTTTGCGGCTATCGGCACAAACCGACACCATTCCCTACAAAGTGGGCACCTATGATATTACCAAGCAGATAAAAGTGTACGCCATTGCCGCACGCCTGAGTGTGGATCCTAATACTATTGTTAAACTCAACAAGTTTAGAAATACGCAGCAAGACTTGTACCCCGGGCAGCGCATCAAAATACCGGTGTATCCCAAGGGGTACAAGTACGAGCCCGAAAAAGTAGTGGTACACAAAAAAGTGGATTTAGACAGTGCCGCTCTCGCCTTGCTTTATGCAGATACAGCCAAGGAAGTGTCGTACAATCCCTTCACCTACATTACCGTTAGCGAGGCCAAAGACCGCCTGATGATGATAGAGGCCTACATTGAGCTAAACGATGCCATGCTGCAAGGAGTGCAAGCCAGCATAGACACGCTAAATGCCGTGAATAACGATGCGGTGGATGAAAAGAATATTCAGGCCATGTTGCTCAAAATGAAGCGCTCGCGCGATAGGGTATTGTTGTTGCCGTATCTAGAGCACATCCGCGATAGTATTCAAACCGAAATTATTACGCTGAAAAAAGACAAGTTGCAGTTAGATCGCATCATATCTCCGCCAGTTGTAGCAAATGTTGAATCCAACAGTAGCGAGCATAAACCAACTACTACGTCAGCTAATACCACTTCCACTGAAAAGCAAACCGATGTAATTCCTGCAACTGATGTAGAAACACCTTATGCGGTGGTTATTGATACCATAGCCGAAGCAAAACTGATTGAAAAAGACGATGACAAACGCATTGAGGTGAAGAAAAATGAGCAGAAGAAAAATAAGTATAAAAACAATTTCCCGATAGATACCATTATAGTGTATGATGCCGCACCTGTACTGGGTATGAAACCGGAGCCGGAAAAGAAAAAAATACCGGAAACTGCCATAGTGAAAAAAGGAGACTATTGGGATACCGCACATGCCATTATGCCGGTAGATACCGCTCTTTTTAACAAGCCGATAGTAATGCCCACAGATACTCTCGCCTCTATCAAAATCAAGATTCCTAATACCTTAGACTCGGTGGTGATAAAGCCCATAAAACCCATTCCCGCAAAGCAAGATAGTACAAAGCAGGTGGTAGCTAATAAAGTGGAGAAAACTCCTACACCCAATGCCAAAAAAGATACGGTTGTTACCGCAATTGTGAATGAGCCCGTGAAACCGGAAAAAATAGCAGCCATAGATAGCGTAGTAGCTGTAGTGAAAAGTCCAGACACTGCACAGTTGGTTACTCCTGTTGTTTTGGAGAAAACGGACAGCGCAGCCAGTGTAGAAGTAGCACCTCAAAAAACTGAAGTGAAGAAAACCAGTGTAGCTGATATGGCCATTGCTTCGTCAGATTCGGTGAAAAGGATAAAGGCCGAGTTTTTCTACCGCAGAGCACAAAAAGCCATCACCGAAAAGAATTTTAGAAATGCAGAACAGTATTTAGATAAAAGCATTGAGTTATACCCAAGATATTATGATGCCTGGTATGCCAAAGCCGAGATGAATGATTTGTTTGGCGCTTATGGCAGCGCACTTAAAGAGTACCAAACTTGCATGAGTATAGATAGCAGTAAGCCACTTTTGTTTTACAAGATGGGTTTGCTGCTCAACCGCATGAAGCGCAAAACGGAGGCGTTCAATAATTTCAATAAAGCAATAGAGTTAAATCCGGATTATGTGCAGGCACTCATGGAGCGGGCGCAAACCTATTCAGACTGGAAAAAATATGATTTGGCGGTAGAAGATTACAACCGCGTAGTACAGGTTAATCGCTCTTACCATTTTGCTTACAAGCAACGCGGGCATGTTTATATGCTCAATCGCGATTACGCCAAAGCTATTGATGACTTTACGCGGTATTTGATTTTTGAAGAAACCGACCCAGCCGCCTACTACTATCGTGGTTTAGCCAAAATAGGTCATAGTGATTTATTGGAAGGTTGTTTAGATTTATCTACTGCCTCAAGCATGGGTTATACAGCGGCAGAGAAAGCTATAAAAAGAAGCTGCCAGTAATTTTTAAACAGAGGTATGCATTGCTGCAATGTTTCGCAGCATGTCTTCACTCATATCGGTTAGTGAGTATTCCGGTTTCCACGACCAGTCTTGTCTAGCCACAGCATCGTCTATACTCTGTGGCCAGCTTTCTGCTATTTGTTGCCTAAAATCTGGAGCGTAAGAAATGGCAAACTCAGGCATTTGCGTTTGTATGACTGTAGCTAACTCCGCAGGCGAAAAACTGAATCCCGCAAAGTTGTAGCCACTGCGGGTAGAAATTTTTTGGGATGGGGCTTCCATCAGTTCTATAGTTCCGCGTATGGCATCGGGCATGTACATCATGGGCAACACGGTATCAGCTTTCAAAAAACAGGTGTATTGTTTTTTTTCTACGGCCTCAAAAAAAATATCTACTGCATAGTCGGTGGTGCCGCCACCTGCCTTTGTTTTGTAGGAAATTAGCCCCGGGTAGCGCAAACTACGCACATCTAATCCCTTTTTTTGAAAGTACCAATCGCACCAGCGCTCACCGGCTTGCTTTGAAATACCGTAAATAGTATTGGGTTCCATGACGGTGAACTGCGGTGTGTTTACTCGCGGTGTGGTAGGGCCAAAAACGGCAATGGTGGAAGGAAAAAAAAGTTTAGCGATACCGTTTTTTACGCACACGTCTAATATGTTGCGCAGCCCTTTCATGTTTATACGCCACGCCATTTCGGGGTTGCGCTCACCTGTAGCAGATAACACAGCCGCCAAATGATAAATCTGTGTAACCTTAAATCGTTTTACACAATCGTTCAAGCCATTTTTATACAGCACATCTAAGCGTACAAATTCACCGGTATCTTTTAGCTCGCCAATCGGTTCCTTTAAGTCAGATGCAATAACGTTTTTATATATTTTGCGAAGGGCAAGTACCAGTTCAGTGCCAATTTGGCCACAAGCACCGGTTACTAATATGGTATCGTTCATTCTAAGGGGTTGCAGATACGAGATTACACATAGTTTGCAAGTTTTTAAAACATGCGGTAAAACAAAAGGCAGCCCTTGCGGACTGCCCTTCAAACACCAATAAAAAACCCCTTACTTTTTACCGGTTAGTTCTACAGTGAGAGTAATGTCGTTTGATATCACCATGTCTTTAACGGGCATATCAAAAGCAACGTCATACTTCTTGCGGTCAAATTTTAGCTTGCCACTGGCTGTTACACCAGTTTCAGTTTCGTTAATTACTATATCGGTTAATGTTTCTGTATTTGATTTACCGCGTACTGTGAGTGTACCGGTGGCTGTGTTGCCGCTTACGCTGTCAATTTTAAAAGATGCGGTGGGGAAGTTAGCCACATCAAAAAAATCGGGAGATGAAAGGTGACCCACTAATTTTTCGGGAGTAGAACCTTTTTTCTCATCAAAGTTACTGTCTGTTGGTTTAATAGAGCTAAGGTCTGCTACAAAGCTGCCACCGCTCAATGCGCCACCTGTTACTGTAAAGCTGCCCTCTTTAAAGCCCAATGTGCCAAAATGTTCTTTCACTCCAAGCATTTCGCCTTTCCATTTTATTACACTGGTAGAATCTGCATTTACTGTGTAAGTAACTGCAGTGCCGGTAGGTTCTGTGGTAGTGGTTTCAGTTTCTGCCGGTTTGTTGTTGCAGGAAGCCAAAAGCAATACTGCTGTAAATACGCTAAAGATTTTTTTCATGGTAGTTATTATTTTTGTTGCAATAATAGTTGTTTGTACAACAGTTGCAAACGTTTTTAAAAGATTTTTGCAAACACATTACCCACTAACTTATATTCAATACTATCTTGGTAAACAAACAGAGCAACAAAAAGTTTGCTCTATTGAGAATAGCTGAGGGGATACAATTTTCATATCTGCTCAGAGGGGTTAAATTTGACTCCAATCAATTCTAAAACGAATGTTGGTGATAGGCATAGCCGGTGGCTCCGGTTCGGGCAAAACAACTGTGGTACGTAAAATTATGGAGCGGTTTAACAGTGCACAAGTGGCTGTTATATCGCAAGATAGCTACTATAAAGACAATAGTCATATTTCCGAACAGGAGAGGAGAAACATCAACTTTGACCACCCGGATAGTATTGAGTTTGACTTGCTGGTGCAGCATTTGAAATGGCTAAGAAGCGATAGAGCCATTGAAGAACCTACTTACGATTATATAACCTCTACCCGACAGCAAGCTACTATTCACATAGAGCCAAAGCATGTAATTATTGTGGAAGGTATTTTGCTTTTTACTGATAAGCGAGTTCGCGATTTGTGCGATATTAAAGTGTTTGTAGATGCTGAGCCGGACGACCGGCTCATTCGCATCATAGAGCGCGATATGATGGAACGTGGCCGTACGGCACAGCAGGTAATTGCCCGCTATGCCGTGGTGAAAGAAATGCACCAACAGTTTATAGAACCTACCAAACGATTTGCCGACCTTATTATACCACAAGGCGGAGAAAACCAGGTGGCAATTGATATGGTGGTGGCTACTATCCAACAAAAACTACTGCAAGAAACCGCCTGATTTTCGGCACAATATTTTCTTAGATAAAAAAAATGAAAAACATGAAAAAGCTACTGATGGCCCTGATGATTACTACAATTGTAATGGGCATTACTACAATAACTGCTTGCAAAAAGGGCGGTTTGAATTTCTTTAGCATAGAAGACGATAAAAACTTTGGTGCTCAAATGGAGGCAGAGATTGCCGCCAACCCAGGGCAGTACCCTTTACTGAACCAAACACAGTATGCATCGGCTTATCAGTATCTGGAAAACATGAAACAGCAGATAATCTCCAGTGGCCAGTTGCAAAATGCAGATAAGTTTGTATGGAAACTATACATCGTTCAAGATGACAATACGCTCAATGCTTTTTGTACTCCCGGTGGGTATATATATGTATATACCGGGTTAATTAAATATTTAGACAATGCATCATCTTTGGCCGGAGTACTTGGTCATGAAATGGCTCATGCCGACCGCAGACATTCTACTCAGCAACTTACTCAGCAGTATGGCTTTTCTATTTTGATGGATGTACTGCTTGGTAAAAATCAAAGTGTATTGACAGACATTGCCGCCAACCTTTCTTTGTTGGCATTTAGCCGTTCGCACGAGACAGATGCCGATAAACATTCCGTTCTGTATTTGTGCCCAACCCAATACCGTGCCGATGGAGCTGCAGATTTTTTTCAGAAGATAGTAGATAGCGGAGCGCAAAACCCACCGCAGTTTTTGAGCACACACCCCAACCCTGATAATCGTATTCAAAACATTCACAAGCATAAAGATGATTCCGGTTGTACCGGCTCACCAACCGCTCAGGTAGAGTTAACGGGCTATGCGGCCTTCAAAGCATCGTTGCCTTAACGCACAGCCATTTTGCGAAGCATTATAGCGAAAATAGAGGGAAAAAAGCGTTTCATGAACGCTCCAAATTTTTCTTTTACACCACCAATCAATACTTCTTCCTTTTGTTTTTCTATGGCATTGGCTATTTGATGTGCACAGCTTTCGGCTGTAAGCCCTTGGGCTGTGGCAGCATCCATGGTGCCTAATTTTTCGCCACTGGCGGTAAGAGCATTTATAGAAACATTAGTTTGGATAAACCCCGGACAAACCAACAATACTTTGATGTTTTGTTCATGCACCTCTGCCCGCAACGAATCAAAAAAGCCATGCAGTGCATGTTTGCTGGCAGAGTAACCACTACGCCACGGTGAGCCAAACTTGCCCACTGCGCTGGTAATAGTTACAAACGTACCTTGTTTAGTTTCTAAAAAGTGAGGTAGCAGGGCCTTGGTGAGCGCCACTGTGCCAAAGAAATTGACTTCAAACAGTTTTCTATCTACTTCCACTGGAGTATCCTTTACCAGCGAACGCTGACTGATGCCCCCGTTATTGATAAGAATATCTACGTGGCCAAATTGTAAAATGGCCTCATCTGTTTTATGGGCTAATGAACCTGTATCGGCAAGGTCTAATGGCAGCACGTGAACATCCTGCTCATTAAACCCCATTACATTGATAATATTTTCTGCTACTCGGTTCAGTTCATCTTCTCTGCGGGCAGAGAGAATTAGTTTTGCTCCTCTTCTTGCCAACTCGTATGCCAGCGCCTCACCAATGCCGGAGGAGGCGCCTGTGAGCCAAATCACTTTGTTTTGAAGAGTTGCCATTTAGTACAAATGTTTTTCGGCATGGTAGCTGCTGCGCACCATAGGGCCACTTTCTACGTACTTGAATCCCTTTTCTAGGGCCACTGCTTTGTAGCGGGCAAACTCTTGTGGAGTTACATAGCGGGCAACCGGTAAATGGTTGCGTGTGGGTTGTAGGTATTGACCCAGTGTAAGAATATCTACTTTGCTATGGCGCAAGTCGTCCATGGCTTCAAAAATTTCAACTTCAGTTTCTCCCAAACCAAGCATAAGTCCGCTTTTGGTGCGTTCAATTCCACCTTCTTTAAGTTGAAGTAACACGGCTAAACTCCTTTCATAAAGTGCCTGAATCCGTACTTGACGAGTTAGCCGTTTTACGGTTTCCAGATTATGCGAAACTACCTCAGGTTTCACATCAATAATTTGCTGAATGTTTTCTTTTACTCCTTTAAAATCAGGAATAAGTGTTTCTAAGGTAACGCCCGGGTTTTTTCTACGAATGGCGCGGATGGTAGCCGCCCATATTTTTGAACCACCGTCAATCAAATCATCCCTATCTACAGAGGTAATCACCACATGTTTTAGCCCCATCAGTTTTACTGATTCGGCCACTCGCAGTGGTTCGGTAATATCTACTTGTTCGGGGTTGCCGGTGGCTACACTACAAAACATACAAGAGCGTGTACACACGTTACCCAAAATCATTAGAGTAGCAGTGCCGGCTCCCCAACATTCGGTTTGGTTGGGGCACTTGCCGCTCTCGCAAATGGTGTGCAGGCGGTTGTTTTCTACATTTTGTTTTACCTCACTAAACTCTTTGCCCGATGGCAGTTTTATTTTCAGCCAGTCGGGTTTAGAAATTCGTTTGGTGGTAACAGTAGTATCGCTCATGGGGCAAACTTAGAAAAATAGCATCTGGTTTTATTCATTATCTTTTATCAGCGTCAACTCATCTGTAATCAATAGTGGTTGGTACCCTATAGCTACTGCTTTGCTGATGTTGAGCGATACATCTGCCGGACGGGGTGCTGCCATACGCACATCAGCTTGCAGGCAAGGTAGAATAAGTGATTTGTTTAGGTCATAAAGTTCAGCAGCCAGCAAAGCAAATTCGTAGCGCGAAAACTTTTCGGTACCGGCTAAATGATAAATGCCATTGGTGTTTTCAAACAACTGCAACAAACCTTTTGCAATAGATTTTGCACCGCAAACACTTCGGTATTCATCGGTAAACAGTTTTTGTGGAAGGCCTGCATTTAGATTTTTTATCAATTGTTGGAGATAGTTTTTTTCGCTTGCGGCCTTGTAGCCAAACATTACAGGCAGGCGAAATACGGTAGCTCTGGGATAAATGCGCAGCACCTCTTCTTCAGCCATTACTTTGTGTTCTCCATAGCGCATCAGCGGGTTTGGTGTATCCTCTTCGGTATAGTTTCCTTTTTGTCCATCGAACACTAAATCTGTTGATGTGAAGGCAAAAGGTATGTTGAGGTCTGAACATAAGCCGGCTAAATTGCGAGAGGCCTCTACGTTTACCGAATAACTTTCTTGCGGATTGTTTTGGCAATAGTTTACATCAGTTAATGCAGCCGTATGTATTACGGCATCGGGTTCAATATCTTCTAACAAATTTCCCAGTTCAATGTAGTTGGTAACATCGCACAACAAGGAAATGCAGGTATTGTATCTGGGTTGGTGTTGATGATGGATGGCGCAAACCTCCCACTGTGTTGAAGCAGATGCTAAAAGATGATAGCCCAAAAAGCCGGAGCCACCGGTAATCAATAATCTTTTTTTGTTGTCTGTAATTGCCATACTATTCCTCTAATTCTACAAACACTTTTTCTACGTTGCCTTTCATGGGTGGATTGTGTTTGCTAACCCGCACTTTTAGTTTTTTGAGGTGCGGATAATTGCTTTTTATTTTTTGCAATATGCGCTGGCAAACATGCTCTATGAGCCGCGCATGTACTTCCATTTCTGCTTTGGTAAGCCGGTACACCTGCTCGTAGTCAATGGTCTTGGTTAAGTCGTCTTTCAAGGCGGCTTCATTGAAGTCTGTTTCCAGGTACACATCTACGGTAAACTTTCCGCCCAATACTTGTTCTTCTTTGTAATAACCGTGGTGCGAGTAAAATTGCATGCCTTCTATTGCTATATGACCCATTGAAATTGAATTTTGATGATTGAATATTTTTAAGAGTCCGCTAAACGCTAAAAACATAAACTAAAAAACTATAACTAAACCAATCCCAGCCGAGTATTCAGTAACTGTGCATATTCAACTGCCTTGCTGTTGGTGTATGTTTTTTCATTAAATGTTTTTACCCATTTAATGCCTTGCACCGCGTTTACTAACCAAATTTCCTCGGCCTGCATGAGTTGTGCCACCGAAATTTCTGCTTCTGCAAAAGTGACATCATCGCCAAACAAGTCAATGAGCGTTTCTTGCATTACGCCATCCACCGCAAAATCATCTTCGTTTACAATCAGCATGGCTTCGTTGGTAGGGATAATGATGTTGGAGGAAATGGCCTCGCTCACAAATGGTACTATGCTTTTTGTGTCTTCATCGTAGCCGGTATTGGGGATAATACACTCATCGTATCCGTTTTCGGCACACCATTTTGCAGCCACCACATAGTACAATGCGCTACTGCTTTTGATGAGCGATAGCGAAGAAATGGGCTTTGGCTCAGGGTACACGCCTATGTTTAGCCCATTACCGGTTTCAAATTTAGTGTACGTAGTGGGGAACATCTCTATGGCATACCCCAATTCATTGTCCTCGGGTTTGTAGAAGCCATCGCCTTTGCGATATAGTTGCAGCCGGATGCGGGCGTTACTACATTCATTTACGGATGCCAAATCCAAAATCATTTGCGTGAATGATTCTTTGTGTAATCTTTTAGGGAGTTGGCATCCTAAAAAATCTGCCACTCGCGTTACTCTGTTCCAGTGATACTCAATCAGTGGCATTCTTTTATTAAACATGGCTATGCTTTCAAAAAAACCATCGCCATATCTGAATGCCCTGTTGCTAACTGTGATAAGCGGCTCGTTAGCTTTATGTATGTTGCCGTTAAAGTTGATATACTGCATAGGTAGCGTTGCTGAAAAGCAATTTAGCAAAAGGTAAATTTTTGTTTTTGCTGAGCAGGTGGGTTACGCCCTCATGTTTTAGCTCAAGAGCTGTGGTTTGGCTCATGTGCTCAAAATACTCATCTGCTTTTGTGCTGAGCGCAAAGCCCTTTTCAGGGTCTTGTAATGATATGCCGTACACCAAATTTATCCTACGGTACCATTCGGCAACTTTTGAGCGGTTTTTCACAAAGGCCTTCCAATCTACAAAACTGCTGGTGCGCCCCCAGTACTTGATTTCGCTGCAAAGCAATGGCTGAACAAACAGTGCATCTTTAGGCACCTGCTCATCAATAGTTTTGCAGATGTTCAATAAGTCGTTATTGTTTTGCCATTCGCAGCCGTATTCGTACGCAATGTTTTTGCGGTGCATCCAACTTTTATTTGCGAGAGTTATCGCCAACACTACAGTTAGCAACAGTACACTAATGTGTAAGTTGTATTTACTCTTGGGTTCATGTGCTTTATGTAAAACAGGTGCGGCTAATTTGCAAAGTGCGAGCACGGCAAAAAACTTGGTCCACTGCGTAATTTTGTAAAAATGCAGGTTGGCTATATCAGGTATTTTTAAACCATTGGCAATTAACATGTACACCAAAAGCATGCTGGTACCAAACAAGCAAAACAGAAACACTTGCTTGCGCCCCAGCGGCCACCAGAGCAAATTGATAAGCGCAAATGCCACAAACAGCAGTTTGTCTATTGCCGGAAAATAAGAAAACACAAAGTGGTGCGACAGCCGAAACTCGTGGTAGATGCTATAAAATGTTTTTGCATCAAAGCTTGTGCTTAGGGCATTTACCCCATCTATTTTGCCCAACATGAGCATAACAATAAAGCCACCGGCAGTTGCTGCATACACGGTGTATGCGGCAATCGCTTTTTTCCATTCATTATTAGTAAGCGCTAAGTACAGCATTAGTGCAGCCATCACGCTGTAAACAACCAGCCCATCCAAGGGATGAAAGATAGAGCCAATGGCAGCTAAAACTGTGGCAGTAATCCAATTTTGTTTAAAGAAATAATAGAGTGCCCAAGCTAAAAACACCACACTTATACTGCTGCCCTGCACGGCATCTGTAATCAGTTCCACGTTTCCCAAACCCTTATCAAACAACAATAAGAAATTGATGAGTATGGCCATGCGTACAAGCCACCTATTGCCAGTTAATAGTGTTCCAAGTTTTTCTAAACCGGCTATCAGAAAAACGGTGGTGAGAAAATGTAAAACAAAGCAGGCCAGCGCTAAGTGATTAACGAACGGTAACAACAGGTTACAAAACACTGTCCGTTCATTCGGAATTTTGGCGTGTAGGTTTTGAATAAAAAAATCTTTGGCATACAGCGATTGGTCGGCTAAATAGAGGATGTATGGCAAATGCTCTGCGTGGTCTTCGCTGCCAAAACGGTAGCCAAATTTTTGGATAAGCAAGCACCAACATGCTACTGCAAAAAGAAGGGTAGAAATGTTGCCCTTAATCATTTCAAGAAATGGGTGTGGTTAAAATGTCATTTCCCTTACGCCATCGGGTACTACCAACTTACCAGCGGTTTTAGCTTTTATTTCATTTACCGTTACTCCGGGCGCTAGTTCTATGAGGTGAAAGGCGCCATCTTTAATTTCGTAGTATCCCAATTCAGTACAAACTTTTTTAATGCATTTTTGACCGGTGAGTGGCAGCGTACAAGCTGGCAATAGTTTGCTTTCGCCTTTGGGGTTGGTTTGCATCATGGCCACTACAATGTTTTTAGCGCTGGCCACCAGGTCCATAGCACCGCCCATGCCCTTTACCATTTTGCCGGGTATTTTCCAGTTGGCAATGTCGCCATTTTCTGATACTTCCATGGCGCCCAGTACCGTAAGGTCTATGCGCTGCGAACGAATCATACCAAAACTCATGGCCGAATCAAAAAACGAAGTGCCGGGTAGTGTGGTAATAGTTTGCTTACCGGCATTAATGATGTCGGCATCTACTTCGTTTTCGTAGGGGAAAGGCCCCATGCCCAACAATCCGTTTTCGCTTTGCAGCACTACGTTCATGCCTTGCGGTATATAATTGGCTACAAGAGTGGGAATGCCAATGCCGAGGTTGACATAAAATCCGTTTTGCAATTCACGGGCTATACGCTGGGCTATTTGTTCTTTAGTGAGTGCCATATTTTTGAGTTGTGATGTGTTTATGGTTTTTGAATTTTGAAATTTGAGCTTTGATATTAGATGTTATCCTTTTCTAATTGTGCGTTGCTCAATGCGCTTTTCGTAGTTTTCTCCCTTAAAAATTCGGTTTACATAAATGCCCGGAGTATGTATTTCGTTGGGGTCAAGTTCACCCACTTCTACTAATTCTTCTACTTCGGCAATGGTAATTTTTCCGGCCATGGCCATTAGCGGATTAAAGTTGCGGGCGGTGCCTCTAAATACTAAGTTGCCTGCCGCATCGCCTTTCCATGCTTTTACAATGGCAAAGTCGGCATCAAAGGCGTGTTCCATCAGGTATTCCTTGCCTTTAAAGTTTCGGGTTTCTTTCTGGTTGGCCACCTCGGTGCCCACTCCGGCCGGTGTATAAAAGGCCGGTATGCCATAGCCGGCCATCATGCAGCGAGTGGCGAGGGTGCCTTGGGGTATTAATTCTACCTCTAACTCGCCACTAAGCAGTTGGCGTTCAAACTCGGCATTTTCGCCTACGTAGGACGAAATCATCTTTTTTACCTGCTTGGTTTTGAGCATCAGCCCTATACCAAAATCATCTACACCGGCATTGTTGCTAATGCAGGTTAAGCCCCTTACTCCTTTGCGAATTAGTGCGGCAATGCAGTTTTCGGGTATGCCGCAAAGGCCAAAGCCGCCTAACATAAGGGTGGCGTTGTCAAAAATATCTTTCACGGCCTCATCGGCATTGGCTACGGTTTTGTTAATCATAATCTATTGCGGTTTGGTGTTGAGTTCATTTTGTCGTTTGCTGATGGCGGTTTGCACCTCTTCATACATTTTATTCATCCACTCTGGCGATTGTTCGTAGAAGCGCAAACTGTGGTTAAATGTTTCGCGGCTAATGTCATAATTTTTGAAAATGGATACGTACAATTGTTCGCTTACCTGTTGCTCGTTGGCGCCTTGTTGCGCTTTGGTTTCGGCTATGGCATCGGCCAAATGAACATCAGCCATGATGAGTACCATTTTTTCGGGGGCAATAACATCGGCCGGTACTTTGGGCATATCGGTCGAGCAGCCCATTAGCAACAAAAGCAACAAAGCGGCTAAGCGCATCAATCTTATTTTCGCCAAAAATATTTTTCTCCTGAACATGAATCCGGAAAATTACCGCGCTATTTGTGAAGAACTAAAACCGCACCACTGCCGGTTGGTGGCGGTATCTAAAACCAAACCGGTAGAAGATATTTTGCAGTTGTATGGGGCCGGGCAAAGAGTTTTTGGTGAAAACAAGGTGCAGGAAATGTGCAGCAAATACGAGCAACTTCCTAAAGACATAGAGTGGCACTTGATTGGGCACCTGCAAACCAATAAGGTAAAATACATTGCTCCGTTTGTGCGGCTGATACACTCGGTAGATAGTTTGAAACTGCTGGCGGAAATAGACAAGCAGGCACAAAAAAATAACCGGGTGATAGATGTGTTGTTGCAAATGTTTATTGCCGATGAAGAAACCAAGTTTGGTTTATCAGAGCCGGAAGCTGAAGAGTTGCTGATATCAACAGAGTACACACGACTTCAAAACGTGCGCATTTGCGGTTTGATGGGTATGGCTACTAATACCGGTGATGAAGCAAAAATTGCCAGCGAGTTTGCGCAGCTGCAATCGTTTTTCAAAAAACTGAAAACAAGTTTCTTTTCTGCTCAGCCGCATTTCAAAGAGCTGAGTATGGGCATGAGTGCCGATTACAAAATTGCTTTGCGCTATGGCAGTACTTACATTAGGGTGGGTAGTATGCTTTTTGGCGAGAGGTAATTTACAGGGGCCACTCACTTTTAACTTTTGCTACAAAATACCGGTGGTCAAAAAAGCGTTACACAAAAGCAGTGTGGCGCGTTACTTTTTGGTGGTAGGGGTATTACAAATAAGTAACGCCCACATCTGCAACTTACAAACCACCGCCATGAAAAAAATGATTACCGCTTGTTTGCTGCTTGTTAGTACATACTTTTTATCTGCGCAAGTTGTAACCCCCGATGAGCTGGTGCGCTTTAAGCAAGATACCACTGCCCGCTATTTTATTTCCAAAATAAAAACCAACCAGGTGTATATACCCATGGATTTTAACTCCGCAGAAATGAAAGACCTGAGTGCCTGGCGAGAAATCAAATACAACACGATATTAAAAGTGGAGTTGGTGTACACCGCCTACCGCAAGAGCGATTACTTTGACCAACCCAAACTGAACATAGAGCGGCTAAACGCGCTGCGCAAAAACGCTCCGGAGGCCTTTAACAGCACACTTACCAAATGGAAGTTTATTGCCCAAACCGATTGCAAAACCGAAGACGAGGCCAAAAACCTGTTTCATGGTTTTGTGATTACCTACCGCCCGGAGTTAGCCGCCCCGCTCAGCAGCGACCAATACGACCTCATCCACTGCACTGTAGAAAAATACACCAACCCCGACTACAGCAAGCTCATCAAATCTGCCGCCTATGGCAAAACAAAACCCGATTTGGCAGATGCCCCCAAGCCACCTGTATGTGGCGAAAACGTGATGGAACTGCGCGACACGGCAGTGCTCAGTGTGCTCAACCGGAAAACCGACTGGAAAAACTTTGCCATTGTGTGCGATGTAACGGGTAGCATGACCCCCTACGTGGCACAAACACTTATTTGGCTAAAACTAAACGCCAAAGCCACCAAGGTAAGCAGCTATACGTTTTTTAATGATGGAGATGGAAAAATGGATGCCGAAAAAAAGGTAGGCGAAACCGGTGGGGTGTATGCGCAAAAAACAATGGTGTACGATACGATTGAAAACTTCCTGTTTGCCACCATGCGCAAAGGCAGCGGGGGAGATGCCCCCGAAAACAATTTGGAAGCGGTGATTAAAACGCTGGAAAAATTTCCGGATACCAAAGAAATAGTGATGATAGCCGATAACCCCGCTAACGTGAAAGACATAGAGCTACTCTACAAAATACGCAAGCCCATCCGCATAGTACTTTGCGGTACGGGTTATGGCATTAATGCCGATTACCTCAACATAGCCCGCATGACAGGCGGCAGCGTACACACCATAGAAAAAGATATTGAAGACTTAGTGAAGATAAACGAGGGCGAATACTTTGAGTTTAAAGGGCAGAAGTTTAAACTCCAATACGGCAAGTTTAAGCCCGTGTATGAAATGTGATAACCCTTGCCCGGCACACCTTACATCCGTTAGGCAATTGTTTTTGCTGTTTATTTAATGCCAATTTGAATCAGCACTGCTCGCACTCCCGCCAATGTGCCCTCATAATATTGCCCGTTTTTGAAGTAAGGAATCATTACCTCATCAATCAACTGTTTGGTTTGTGCATCGGGCAATAGTGGCAGCAAACCATCGCCCACATTTACTCTAACCTGCCGGTGCCCGCGGCTAAGGGCTATCAGCACCCCGTTGTCCTTGCCTTTTTTACCCACCCCCCATTCATTGGCCAAGTGCAAACTCAAGGCAGCAAACAAATCTTTGGTTACACAAAAAGTATCTAAAGTAACCACTGCCATTTCGTTACCGGTTTGCTTTTCAAAGGCAGCCAACAATCGGTTGAGCGTATCTGCCTCAGCAGCGGTAAACAATTGCTCAAAATCGGTTACCCAACCCACCGGTGCCGGAGGAGTTTCCCAAAATGCCACCCGGTACTCGTGCAGTTTTTGGGCAGATAGGGTGGTATCTGTTTGCGCAAAAATGGGCATAGCGCCAACACACATCAAACAAACACCCCACCACCACCACCATTTTTTGTAACAGCAAACTACCAACATAGCATTGGGCTTATAGTCAATATTAGTACAAGTACCTCAACTCCGCAATGCCCCAAAATATTTCGCTTATACCTTTCGGAAAAACTTTCGACACCTCCATGACTTTCACCACCCGTTCGGAAAAACTTCCGACACCTCCATGACTTTCACCACCTGTTCGGAAAAACTTCCGACACTTCCATGACTTTCACCACCCGTTCGGAAAAACTTCCGACACCTCCATGACTTTCACCACCCATTCGGAAAAACTTCCGACACCTCCATGACTTTCACCACCTGTTCGGAAAAACTTCCGACACCTCCATGACTTTCACCACCCATTCGGAAAAACTTCCGACACCTCCATGACTTTCACCACCTGTTCGGAAAAACTTCCGACACTTCCATGACTTTCACCACCCGTTCGGAAAAACTTCCGATACCCCCACTACTATACCGCCTACCACCGGCACACCGCTCTGCATACATCGGCATGGCCGCCAGTAAGCCATACCGGTTATGCATGGCGCACCACCACACCGGCTGCGCGCTGCAGGCGGGCAATTGTCATAGAATTGTCATAAACACGTTATCCAATTGTTATGCAGATACTAAACCGCAAGTAGAGCCGTTACTCTTGCAAATCAATAAGGTGCACCCTCAAAATTGGTTCTTTCAAAATTTTCAAACATCGGTTTGGTAGAGTGGATTTAAGAAATATTTTTGACGCTCTCTAAAACATTATCGCTTACAAAAAATCATTTAAACAACCCAAAACAAAAGCAACATGAGTCAGGCAAAAACAGCTCAGAAAAAAAGTGGATTTCCTTGGGCATTAGTAGTTATGGTAGTCGCCCTTATTGTTTCCGAATTAATTTTCCATTTCGTGTTTGGCGACCGCAAACACTTTATTGACGACATGAAAAAAGAACCGCTTCCCGGTGATTTCTTCGGCATTATCTACAAAGGTGGATTTATCGTACCATTTCTAATGACGATGGGGTTAGTAACGCTTACTTTCGGTATTGAGCGCTTCTTAACTATCCGCAAGGCACAAGGTTCCGGCTCTTTAGAAGGGTTCTTACAAGTAGTAAAAACAAAACTGCACAGTGGCGATATTAATGGTGCATTAGCAGAGTGCAACAAGCAAAAGGGCTCTGTAGCCAATGTGGTACAAGCCGGCCTGCACAAATATCAGGAAATGGAGAAAAACACCGACTTTACCTTAGAGCAAAAAGTACAGCACATTCAACAAGAAATTGAAGAGGCCACCTCATTAGAGTTGCCCAGCTTGCAGCAAAACCTGCCTATATTGGCTACCATCGCATCAGTAGCCACACTCGTGGCACTTTTGGGTACGGTAATCGGTATGATTAAGGCCTTCGCGGCACTAGCCACCACCGGTAACCCCGACCCGGCAGCCCTTGCAGCCGGTATTTCTGAGGCGTTGATCAACACCGCTATCGGTATCGGTACTTCAGCTTTCGCTATCATATTCTACAACTTCTTTACGTCTATGATAGACAGCTTAACTTACGGTATTGATGAAATGGGCTACTCTATTGCTCAAACCTTCCAAACTTCAAAGAAGTAGTAGCCATCATTATCTAAAACATTAAAAAAGCAGCTAATGCCAAAAGTAAAACCTAAACGAAGCAACCCCGTAGTGGACATGACCGCTATGTGCGATGTATCGTTTCTGCTGCTCACCTTCTTCATCTTAACTGCCAAGTTTAAACCCCAGGCGGTAGTAGCGGTAGATGTACCCACTGCACGCGCCACCGTTACGCCCGAAAACGTAATCGTGATAACGGTAAACCAAGAAGGCAAAGCGTTTATCTCTCTTAAAGAGAAAGTAACCCGCTATGCCATGCTTGAGCAGTTAGATGCCAAGTATGGTCAAAACTATCCCGGCATCACCGGGCTTACCCAAAACCAAAAAGAGTTTTTCTCTTTAACAGATACATGGGGTACACCCATAGAAGACACCAAACGCGTGCTCTCTATGAACGGTACCGAGTTTAAAGAATACCAGGAAAAACAAATGCCCGGCATTCCTTACGACTCTCTCCACAATCAGATAGGCGACTGGGTACAAGCAGCACGATACGCCACCGAGGGCAACATCAAAATCGGAATTAAGGCAGATAAAAACGCCAGCGTAGAATACGTACGTGAAATCATCAAGCGGCTCACCGAAAAAGACATTCACCGCTTTTTGCTCATCACTACACTGGCTACCGGTGGAGGAGCTGCCGAAGAAGAAGCAAAAGCAGAAGAATAATTTAGTAACGATTAAAAAGGAGACAGTAACATGGCAGATATAGATACCTCAGGTGGGGGCGGAGGAGGGAAACACTCCGGAGGCCCCCGGTCCAAAAAAATGAGTACCCGTGTGGACCTAACCCCCATGGTGGACTTGGCCTTTTTGCTCATCTCTTTCTTTATGCTCACCACCACTTTGAATAAACCCAAAGCCATGGAGTTGAACATGCCCAAGAAGGTGATTGACGAAAAAGACAAACAGGATGTAGGCGAGTGTCAGGTACTAAACGTATTGTTAGATACACTTGACCAAGTATGGTATTACGAAGGCCTCAAAGTGGCCGGCTTGCAAAAAACCACTTTTGCCGGTGATGAAGGCATTCGTAAAGTCATCATGAAAATGATCAAGAAAGTACCCAAAGAATGTCCGCAGGTGCGCAGATGGAAAGACCAAAACGGAGATGGCCAAAAGCAAGACAACGAGTTTGCCATGGCCGACCGCGATGCCATTGTGCTGATTAAAATGCTCAAAGGTGCCCGCTACAAAAACATGGTGGATATTTTGGACGAAATGGATATTACCGATTGTCAGATTTACGCCATACAAGATGCCGACCCTATTGAAGTAGAGGCCGTGCTCAACGGTGGTGTAGTAAAAGAATTTGCGAGAGAGTAATTTGTGGAATTACCCGGTGCACTGCATCAGGTATTAAACTAAAACGAACAATGGCTTCAAACAATAATTACTTAGGGTGGTCCATGGACGACATCGTGTTTGAAACACGAAACAAAGAATATGGCGCATACGAATTGCGAAAAATCACCCCCAAACACATCCGCATTGGTTTGATAATTGCGGTAATTACCTTCGTCTTGTTTTTGGTTGCTTCGGCCATAGACTGGTCTTTTTTAAGCAAACAAAAAGAAGAAGAAGAAGTAAATACCTCAGTTACCCTTGCCGAGCCACCTTCTATCAACAACACACCACCACCACCACCACCGCCACCACCACCACCGCCCACTCGCCCAACCATCAAGTTTGTGGAGATGATTGTGAAAAAACAGGAAGAGGTGAAAGAAGAGGAAGAACCCACAAAGATTGAAGAAATTAAAGAGCAAACCATATCCACACAAACCCAAGAGGGCGACCCTAACGCCAAAGAGGTAGTAGAAGAGCCGGTGGTAGAAACCCCCGTTGTAGATGATAAACCATTTACATTTGTTGAGCAAATGCCCGAGTTTCCGGGTGGCGATGCCGAGTTGATGAAGTTTTTGCGCAACAATATTCAGTACCCTCAAATGGAGCGCGATAACGATATACAAGGCAAAGTACTTATCCGTTTCGTAGTATCCGAAGATGGTGCCGTAACCGATGCCAGCATTGTGCGCGGTGTAAGCCCCGGCTTAGACAAAGAAGCGGTACGGGTGGTAAAAATGCTGCCCAAGTTTAAACCCGGCAAACAACAAGGCAAAGCCGTAAAGGTGTATTACAACCTACCGGTAGTTTTCAAATTGCAGTAAACGCTATTGATACAAACTTTACAGAAAATCATAATCATTCACCTATTGGATGGTTATGATTTTTTGATTTTTAGAGCATAGAATATGAATCCGATAAACCATTTTTTTTTCACCCTGTATAGCCATCCTTCACTCATCTGGAAGGCCGGTGCAGCGCTTATTTTTATCGGTTTGGCATTCGGTATTTTTTTTACCCCCTCTTTAGTTCGCGAAATGGACGATAGCACCCGCAAAGGGTTTAGTGCGCTGTTATTAGTGTACGGTATTTTTCGTTTACTCACCTTTTACACCGAATACAAAAAAGTGAAACGAGATGAGCAAGAGTAACCCGTATTTTTGGTCTGCTGCCTGCCTCATGCTGCTTGTGCTGCAAGCTTGCAACAGCAGCACTACCCCGCCACCGGCTAAAAATGACAACCGAACAGATATTGGCAAAGATAAAGTGTACAAAGGCGAATTGACCGTTTTTGCAGATGAAGGATTGAAGCCCGTTATTCAACAACAAATAGATGTTTTTGAATATTTGTACGATAGTGTAAAAGTGAACGTAAAATATGTACACGAAAAAGAAGTGATAGACAGCTTTCGGAGCAAACATGCCGGTGTAGTGGTCATTACACGAGACTTAGACAATCGCGAGTTAGAGCAGATGAAAGCAACAGACACCATCTACCCGCGCGAGGTACTTGTGAGTTATGATGCAGTAGCCATCATTTGCAAAAAACAAAAAGAGGAATTGGATTTAGATTACACCGGACTCAAAAATTTGTTTTCACCCGAAGCTACCGGTAAAGTGAAACTGGTTTTTGACCATCAGGATGCCAGCACCGTTAGTTTTGTACTTCAAAAGTTGGGTTACACCGGGCAGCCCTCCAAAAATGTATTCGCGCTAAAGTCAGCCGATGAGGTAGTAAATTATTGTAGCCAAAATGCAGATGCTTTTGGCTTTATCCCTTACTCCTTAGTAAGCGATGTGGACGATGTCAAAGCCCAAGCCATACTCAAGCAGGTAAAAATTTTAAGTTTGCGCGCCAAAAATGCCCAAGGAGAAGTGGTAAGAGTGGCAGCCAACCAAAGCGATATTGCAGATGGCAGCTATCCACTCATAAGACCTGTAAATGCGGTGCTCAAATACGGGCATGGCGATAATCTGGAATGGCTTTTTGTCAATTTTATGTACAAAGAAAAAGGAGCACGCATATTTTTAAAAGCCGGTTTAATACCCGCCCGAATGCCCGAACGTGAAATAAATGTTAATACCGATGCAGTTTCAGCGCAATAATCAAACGCGGCACAAAAATTAAAGTCAAGCTATAAAATAAAACCACCACCATGAAATCAGTATTTGTTTTTCTTTCTGTGTTATGTGTAGCCATCGGTGCAAGCGCACAAACCATTGCCGATGCGCAAAAAGAAATTGACAACGAAAACTACTTTAAGGCCCGTCAGATTTTGTACAAAATACTGGCAGCAGGCAGCGTATCTAAAAACGATGTGTATTACTACTTGGGTAATGCCTATTTGAAAGATGATGATGTGGACTCTGCAAAACTGTGTTACAAGCAAGTGTTTAATGCCGATACCCGCACAGCTCTGGGTTATGTAGCCAACGGACGTTTGGCATTGTTGGCAAAAAACAAAGTAGATGCAAAAGCAAATTTTGACCGTGCGTTGCAAACCAGCAAATCAAAAAACGCTAATATTTTCTACGAGATAGGCGATGCCTACCTGCGCCCGGAAGTAACCGATGCAGCAGCTGCAGTGCAGAGTTTAGAATCTGCCTTTAACTTAGATAATAAAAATGTGATAACTGTAGTGGCCCTGGCCGATGCTTACATGGCCAATTCGGCTAACGACCAAACTATGGCCGGCAAAGCCATGAACAAGTACGAATATGCCACCGAGTTAGACAATAAAGCAGTATTAGCTTGGGTAAAGCAAGGCCGTATATGGCTGAGCGGCAAAGTGTATGACAAGGCCATTGAGTGCTATAAAAAAGCCATTGAGTTAGACCCAAACGCATCGTTGCCTTACAAAGAGTTAGGCGAGGCCTACTACTTTACCAAGCAGTACGATAAAATGGCCGATAACTTTAAGATATACATCAATAAAAATCCGGAAGACATTCGTGCCCGCAAAGCGCTGATGGAAATGTATTTTAAAAATAAGGATTATGAAAAAGCTGTGGAGGAAGCCAATAAAGGTTTGCTGGTAGCTGCTAATGATATTGATTATCTGCGCTTTCAGTTTTATGGCAACTACGAACTAAAACGCTACAAAGATGGCTACGAAACCATGAAACGTTTTTGGGATGTGCCCAACGTAAAAGCCAAACCACGCGATTACATCTACTCAGCCAAAATTGCTTCACAATTTGGCGATACCGCACGTGCCATGAAATTTTATACCGTAGCACTGCAAAACGACTCACTTAACTGCGACCTTTTGGGCGATTATGCATCGGCTCTATACAAAGCAAAGCGCTTTAAAGAAGCCATTACCCAGTACGTTACCAAAAAAGAAAACTGTACCCGATTCACTAACGTAGATATGTACTATCTGGGAAGAAGCTACATCAGCATTGGCGATTCTGTAAATGCCGATAGCACTTTTACAGAAGTAATTGCAAAATATCCCAACTCTATAGATGGCTACTACTGGAAAGCACAAACCAACGTAATCAACTTTAAAATGAGTACAGATGTGTTTTCGGCATTGCCACTCTACCAAAAAGTGATTGAGATAGGCGAGAAGGATACAAAAACCCATAAAGCAAAACTGATAGAGGCATACAACATCAATGGTTTGTATCAGTACGAAAAGGCAAAAAGCAACGAACAAGCAAAGGCATTTTTTATGAAATCGCTGGAACTTGACCCTAACGATGCCACGGCTACTGAAATGCTGAAAGCTATTAACTAGTTAAATACCACAATCTACCCAAACCTCGCAGTACTCAAAAACCTGCGAGGTTTTTTATGCAGCTATATCAGCCCACTAACAAAGCATATAGCATTTTGGGTGCTGCGAGTTCTGCACACTTGTAAATTTTGATTTGCATTTGCATTCAAAGTTTTTCTATATTCAACTCGTAAGAAAATACCACGAGTTTGAAAATTTCTACTTTCATCTTATTCATTGCTACAAGTTTCTTTGCGCCATTAGCTAACTATGCGCAAGATGTGCACTTCAGTATGTTTTATGCTAGCCCGCTTAACCTCAATCCGGCATTGAGTGGTGTAAACGATGGCACTTTTCGCGCAGCAGGTATTTACCGCAACCAATGGCGCAGCATTTCTACACCTTTTGTGAGCTATAGCGGTTCGTTTGATATGAAATTGCTGCAAACCAAATTGCCTAAAGATATTTTTGGCGTTGGAGCCATGTTTGTGGGCGATAAGAGTGGAGATGGTAAACTGACTATGAACAGTGGTATGGTTAGTGCAGCGTTTCATAAAAGTTTAGACAAAGACCAAAAACATTTTTTGGGTTTAGGCGTACAGTTGGGCTATACACAAAAAAGTTTGCGCTGGCAGCAGTTGGCCTTCCCCAATCAGTTTAATGGGCAAGATTTTGATTTGAACATCAGCAACAATGAGTTTTTTACCAAACCCCAAATTGGGTATTTTGACATGAATGCAGGTTTCTTGCACCAAAGCACCATTAAAGATGTAGTGGGCATTATGACCGGTGTTACGGTGTATCACTTAGTACCTCCCAAAGAATCATTTTTTGGCGATAAAACAGTTCTGCTTCGCAATCGCATCACCGCACATGCAGGGCTGCGCATCAAGGCGGTTAAAAATTTATTTATCACCCCCAACTTCATCTATCAATATCAAAGCAAAGCGCAGGAAATCAATTTTGGTAGTGGTATAGAGTATCACATGCCTGTAGGTAAATCGGTTTTAGTGGCCAGCGTAGGCGGATGGTACAGATTAAAAGATGCGGCCATAGTTACTGCCGGATTAGAGTACTACAACCTGCGGGTGTTAGCCGCTTATGATGTAAATGTTTCTACACTACGTGCAGCCACCAACGGTCGTGGTGGTTTCGAAATTGCAGTACTTTATACAGGTATTATCAAAACAAAATCGGTGACAGCACCCATACTGGTGCCATGCCCCAGAATGTAGTGCAGCAATTGGTTAGTTAAATTGATTTTAGAATTGAAGATTTAAAATAATGAGTATCAGAAATATTTTTTGTCGTTTATTTTTTGCAGCAGTGTTGTTGTTGTGTACGGAATATCTAGTGTATGCTCATGCTGATGAAAAATTCAATAAGAAAAAATATCTCAATGGTGCTGCAGAGGCATTTAAGCAGGGCAATATTTTTGGTGCTATTGATTTGTATCAAGAAATTTTGAAAAACGAGCCATCCGAGAAGAGTATTTTGTATAACCTGGCTTACTCCTATTACTTAGCCAACGATTATGAGCAAGCCGGCAAATATTTTCAGGAGTGTTATGCTGCCGACTCTGTAAAAAATATTATAGCACTATACTACTCAGCACTCATGCAAAAAATGCAAGGCCAATACAAAGTTGCCATTCCGTTGTTTCAGCGCTTTCAGAAACTGTACAAAGAAGATGATGCCGCTAAATGGAAAAAGTGGAGTAAAGTAGAAATAGATGGTTGCAATTTCGCATTAAATGAAGCTAAGCCCGATCCATTTATAAAGATAGATCACTTAGGTTTAGAGGTTAACTCTAACTATGGAGACATGGCACCGGCCTTAGATGGTGATACCCTGTTTTTTGCCTCTGTCCGCTCAGACACAGTTATCAGAGATGAGAAGGGGAAAGGTAAATCGGATGATGCAGTGGTGAAAATGTTTTACGCTACTTACGGAAACGGTGTATATGAAAAAGCAGAGCGGTTTAAAAACCTGACTGTAAGCGGCAAGCATGTTACCAACCCGGCATTTAATGACGAAGGCAGCAAAATGTTTTACACCGTATGCGAGGTTAATTTTTTGGCACCTATCTGCGAGATATATCTGAGCGAACGCAAAGAAGGTGTTTGGCAAGAAGGAAAGCGCTTAAATGATGAGATAAATCTGAAAGGGAGCACCAATACACAACCTCGCTACGCAAAATTGACCAACGGCACCGAGGTGTTATACTTCGTATCTAACAGAGAGGGTGGCAGAGGCGGCTTAGATATTTGGCAATGTACTATCAACAAAAAAGGAGAGTTTGTGTTTCCAAGAAACCTTGGTTCAAAGATAAATACAGACCGTGATGAGGTATCGCCATTTTATGATGCTAAAACAAATACGCTTTATTTTTCATCCAATGGATGGATAAGCATGGGTGGGCGCGATGTATATAAATCGCAAGCAGATGCTTCTGGGCGGTATAATTTGAATTCAGAAAATTTAGGTGCACCGTTCAACTCCAGTTGCGATGACTACAACTTTATATACGGTAAAAACAGTGAAAACGGGTACTTGGTATCTAATCGTCCGGGGATATACAGTGTGCGAGGCAAAACCTGTTGCGATGATATTTTTAGTTACCGCTATGATCGCAGGATTTTTATAGCCGTAAAAGGCCGCGTGTTTGATGATGCCACCAAAGAAACCATCACCGGTGCTGCGGTCAACTTATCGCTACGTAGCGATAATCTCACAGAGGGCGAAGTGGTGATTAACACCGACACCTCGCGTGGTAATGACCCCTATTTTTTCAATTTGAAGGCAGAAAAGCTTTACAAACTTAGTGCACTTAAAGAGGGTTATTTCACGTCTTCGCAGTCATTTACCACACAGGGTATATCTAAGAGCGATACATTGGTTGTGGATTTGTTTTTGAAAAAATTGGAGAAAAACAAAGCATACCGACTCAACAATATTTACTACGATTTTGATAAATGGGATTTAAGGCCAGAGAGCAAAACAACCTTAGACACACTTTACAACATCTTAGTTGAAAATCCGACTATCATCATAGAACTGAGTTCGCATACAGATACCCGGGGGTCTGACCAATACAACCTTAACCTTTCGCAAAAGCGTGCAGAGAGTTGCGTCAACTATCTGATCAATGAAAAGGGTATCCCTAAAGAAAGGATTACAGCCAAGGGCTATGGCGAAACCAAAACGTTGGATGATTGTTCAAAGTATAGTGATTGCCCGCAAGACCAAAGTGGAGATTGTGAGTGCCACCAAAATAATAGGAGAACAGAGTTCAAAATAACTGGTGAGTTAGACGGAAAATTAATTTACGATTAGTGGCAGGAGTTGATAAAATGAGAAAACTACATATATTTTTTTTATTGCTAACGTTTTCTGTGCTTGTGCAAGCACAGCAGCAGATACTTTTGCTCACCGAAAACTTTGAGTCACCGAGTACAACCATGATGCTCAATGGAGCAGGTGTGGGTACCAACTCAGGCACTAATCAATGGATTATTAACAGCAGTTATACAGGGGTACCTGTTTATCCAAACACCCCACCACAAGATAGTATTGTAAGCGGCAACATTACAAACGCCCCCAATTCTACTTACCTTCACATATCCGATGCCACTGCAAGCAGCGTATCAAATGCCAACTGGAATACTGCAAACAGCAGCGATAGATTCACCTACATAGACAAGCCATTTTGTACGCTGGGCATGACCAACGTTACATTTACGTTCTTTTGGATTGCAGAGGGCAACAACGATTCGTATGGCGAAGTTTACTACCGAATAGACGGAGGAGCATGGATAAAAACCGGACAACAGAAGTACAACAACCAAAGTAAATGGAAGTATGAAGTGATTCAGAACCCGGCTTTCAATAATATTCAAAACTTGCAGCTTGGGTTTAGGTGGGTAAATACACCTGGAGGCACATCTAATGTTTCATTTGCAATAGATGACATTATTGCTGTAGGTACTTACGATAATGTAAATAACCCGGTTACACTTTCACTCACTTCTATTTCACCGTTGCAAGTCTGTCAGGATAATTATTTGATTCTAAACTGGAAACTGAGCGCACCATTGTGCGATGCCACTTATCAAATACAAATGAGCGATAAGAATGGCAACTTTGGACCCAACCCGCTCAACGGAGGTGTGTTTACCATTTTTGCACCCGATACAGCAGGTGCCATTGGGTTTCAGGTGCCCAAAGATAGTTTGGGCGTTTGTTTTAAAGTGCGGTTGGTACGGGTTAGCCCGCAGCCAACAATAGTTGGGCAAGCATCGGTTTGTTTTTCAATTATTGATTGCCCGGAACAGGTGTTTACACAAGGAGCACCGGTAATGAACGACCCTGATACTACTTGCATACTCAGTGTGATAGATGTCAAGTTTTTGTCCTTTGGCGTATTTAGTAACACGAATGATTACATCGCTGAACTTAGCGATAGCAATGGGTTGTTTATCAACCCGTTTTTCCTTGGTAAACTGGGCTCTAACAAAGCATTTCCAGGCCCTCCCGGTAACGTGTCAGGACTCATACCGCAAAATGTGCCACCGGGTTGTGGCTACTACATTCGCGTACGATCTACTTCACCTGCAGTAGTCGGAAATCTCATTGGCCCATTTTGTTTGGTGCGTTGCGATGAGTTAACTAATGATCACACCGATTTAAAGTTTTGCATACCGGCAAAAGAAAACCCCCTTTGCGATACGTTTAGAATACAGCCCAACTATTGGACACCACAAGCCAACTATGATACCTGCAACCAGTGGACAATTGAGCTACGCAGCATGATGGATTTTGGTTTGGTGAATAGTGGCGGACTGGGCGTTTACAAAGATAGCGTTGGAGGATATTTTAAACTCTGTATGCCTTCGGTACGCGATTCATTGCCTGTAGCACCAGGTGCTTATTATATGAGGATATTAAGCAACTGTTCTGATCAGGGTTGGAACCAAACTGGTAGTGTAATACGAATTACCATTGGTGCTCCAGATACGGTACCTCCCATCATCATCATGGAAGATACCGTGCATTGTAACCTGGGCTTAGTCGCACTGGAAGTTTCACCGTTTAAGCATCCGCCTTCTGATTATGAATGGTTGTCTAATGGCTTGAATAATGGTTTGCCATTCATATGGCCTTACAACCCACTTTTGGTAGATTTTACCGGAGCACCCCTTAATGATTACAATTTTTTTGTACGTGAAATTAATTTTGGTTGCTCTGGGCCTTGGGCAGAAAAAAGCAAATTGACCATAATAGGTGAACCGGATGTAGATATTACCGGCCCTCAACAAATTTGTTTAGGCGACACGGTCAATTTTTTTGTAGGATATTTAAAGAAAACTTACTACGACTGGGATGCTCCACCCGGAGTGAAAATTTTGGAAGAAGCGAATAGCCAGGTGAGTATGATTTTTGATTCTATTGGCGATTTTACCATTTCCAATTTTTCGTTAAACGATTGTGGTAGCGATAGCGATTTTTACAACATAAAAGTAGTTACGCTTTACAAAGTAGATGTAGGCCCCGATAAACAATTGTGTGCCGGTGGCGAAGTAACGCTAAATGCCGAAACCGACTATTTAAGCAAACTTCTGATTACGCAAGACACGGCAAAAATTGGCAAGCAAGGCGCCATGTTTAACCTCATTGCCCATAGCGATGTGATTATTGATTCGTTTGCAGTGAAGTTTCTGAGTAACCAGATAGTGCAGGCAGAGATATATAGTAAATCAGGTGGATATAAAGGTTTTGAGCAGCAGCAGGGCTATTGGTTCTCGGTGGGTGGATTCTTTAACTTTCAACCCAATCCGGTGGGGCAGTTTACGGTAATACCCGGTGGTGTAAGCGCAAATATAGCTGCTGGCGATACGGCTGCATTCTACATCACTACTATCAGCAACCCGCCTATCATCAATATTGCACTCGGTAATACCACAATACCACAGCAAGGAGTTTTTGCTACAGATGGAATTTTAGATTTCACTACCGGTGTGGGTATTGACTACCCGTTTGGTACCATATCGGGTGGCTTGTTTGGCCGTATTCTCAATTGTAAGGTTTACTACCGCACCAAAGGAGGATTGCAATACATTTGGAACACCGGTGATACCACTGCTCAAATTCAGTTTAATCCACAACAGAGTGGGCAATACAGTGTACTTATTTACGATACGAGTGGTTGTAAGAATAGCGACTCAATGTTTGTAACCGTATTTCAACCGCCAACTGTTTTTGCCGGTGATGATACTTTGTTATGCGATGGCGAAAACTACATCATTCCGGCCACTACTACCGGCACTAGTGTGCAGTGGAATCCGGCAACAGGTTTAAGTGGCACCACAATTCTTAACCCAACATTTAACCATTCATCAGCGGTGGAGTATATCATTATTGCTACTGATGATAACGGATGCTATAGTAGCGACACGGTAAAAATTGATGTCAAGAACTGCTTGGCATACATTGAAGTGCCACAGGCATTTACTCCAAATGGCGATGGCAACAATGACTTTTTCACACTATTTGGGAACAATATTGCTCAGTATGAGATTCGTATCTACAATCGCTGGGGAGAACTGGTGTACAGCAGCCGCGATGTGAGCGATCTCAATGATTTGAATCGTGGTTGGGATGGTACCTACAAAGGAGTAAAGCAGAATTTGGGTACTTTTGTGTGGCATCTTACGGCTAAAGACATCTACGGCAAGAGTTACGAGAAAAAAGGCAATCTCACACTAATCAGATAACATGCGTTTTATGAAAGAAAAAACAGTAGAAGAACTTAAAATTATGATGGATGAAAATGCAGATTTTCAGCTTATAGATGTACGAGAGCCGCATGAATACGATATCTGCCACATCAATGGATTGCTGATACCTATGGGAGAAATACCTGATAACATAGAAAAAATAGCTAAGGATAAGACCGTAATTATTCATTGCCGCAGCGGTGCTCGCAGTGGGCGTGTATGCGATTACTTAGAAGAAAACTACGGATACTCTAACCTCTATAATTTGCAAGGCGGTATTTTGGCATGGGCAGATAAGATAGATACCTCCTTGCGCAAGTACTAAACACTTGCTTACCTCAATTCGTAAACTATTATGCTAAATTCGGGATAATAGATTTATGCTTCTCAATTTATACCAAAAGGTAACCCGATTTATTGATCATGATGCAAGAACAGCGCGTTATTTGTTCTTGATTGTGGCCATTGGCTTTGGGCTGTTTACTTTTTTTGGTGATAACAAGCCACTGCAAGGCCCAATAGAGCATGAATGGATTAATGCGTTTGATAGTATAGTTTCGTTTATCCTTTTTTTGTTGCTGCTGTTATGCAATCCTTGCAAAAAATACTTTCAGGAGTTTGGATACTTGCTGATATATATATTAAATATAGGAAACGTATACCTATTGTATGCTACCGGTTTCGATATTCAGTACTCTTATCAATTTATTGTCGTTTATGTCATCTCGGGCTGGTTTTTCAGAAGTGAATTGGCATTCGTATTCTTTTTTACATCTATTAATACGGCACTCATTTTATCGCTTTTGGTTGCCAGTAGTACCACGCCACCTACGTTTGATTTTTATGCCACCTATGTGGTGGCGGCTGTAGCCCAGGTGGTACTCATAAGGTACAGGTTTAATGTGGAGCACATGCTTACCGAAAGTGAAAAGAAGTACCGGTTACTGGCACAAAATTCATTTGATCTGATCTGCGTGCATGATGCAGATGGAAGTTTGGAGTTTGTGAGTCCTTCTGTAAAACGCTTACTCGGCTATGAACCCGATGAATTGATTGGGCATAAACCTTACGAGATAGTACATGAAGCAGATAAGCACATTATCCGAAGTTTAGTGCTAACCGGCAAAAATCACCCCTCTATACAGCACCCTATCCAGTATCGCTTAAAACACAAAGATGGCTCGTATGTGTGGATAGAAACCATTTTTACTCCTTTAGATAGCCCCGATGGCAAAACAAATGTAGTGCTCAGTCAAACGCGCGATATTCGCAGGAGTAAAGGGTATCAAATACAATTAGAAGAGCGAACTAAAGAACTGGAGCGCAGTAACGCAGACTTAGAAACATTTGCATTTGTGAGCAGCCATGATATGCAAGAGCCGCTACGGATGATTGCCAACTATATGCAGTTGCTCAAAAGAAAATATGCCGGTAAATTAGACAAGGAGGCCGAGGAGTATATTGATTTTGCTTCAAATGGGGCTATAACATTACAGCAGTTACTGCGCGATTTGTTGTCGTATTCGCGGATTACGCGGGCAGATATAAAACAGGAAAAGGTAAACGTGAACCAGTTGATGAAGGAGGTATTGCGGAATATTCAATTGGAGATAAAGGAACGTAATGCTGAAATAACTATTGGCGAGTTGTATTCGGTAGTTAGCGATAAGAATTTACTGATGTTAGTTTTGCAAAACCTTACACTAAACGGCTTAAAGTATAATCATTCAAAAACTCCAGAAGTGGAGGTAACCTGCACAACAATGGCCACCGGTTTTGAGTTTTGTGTGGCCGATAACGGCATCGGAATAAAACCCGAACATCAGAAGCGAATTTTTGAGCCCTTCCACAGGTTACATACTAAAGCTGAAATCCCAGGAACGGGCCTGGGATTATCTATCTGCAAAAAAATTGTTGAACGGTTAGGTGGCACCATTCGCTTGGAAAGCGAATACGGGGTCGGCTCTAAGTTTTATTTTACGTTGCCCAAATAACTACGCATCAATGCGGGCAAACTTCGCGTGTTTCTCAATAAATTCTCTGCGCGGAGGTACCTCATCGCCCATGAGCATACTAAACACATAATCGGCTTCTGCGGCACTCTCTATAGTTACTTGTTTGAGCGTACGGGTGTTAGGGTTCATGGTGGTTTCCCACAATTGCTCAGCATTCATTTCACCTAAACCTTTGTAACGCTGTACATGTACCGATGACTCACTACCGCCTTTGGCTAATTTTTGTGTGGCTGCATCGCGTTGTATATCGTTCCAGCAGTACATTTCTTCCTTCCCTTTTTTTACTAGATAAAGTGGTGGTTGCGCAATGTATATGTGGCCTTCTTCCACCAGTTTTTTCATGTTACGGAAAAAGAAAGTGAGGATAAGCGTAGTGATGTGTGAACCATCCACATCGGCATCACACATAATCACTATTTTGCCATAACGCAACTTGGTAATGTCCAGCTCTTTGTTGTCTTCAAGCGTTCCCACTTTCACACCCAGTGCTTGAAACAAATTGCCAATTTCTTCATTATCATAAATCTTGTGTTCCATTGCTTTTTCTACGTTCAAAATTTTACCACGTAGAGGTAGAATAGCTTGGAAATTGCGGTCGCGGCCTTGCTTGGCAGTACCACCCGCAGAGTCACCTTCCACAAGGAATATCTCTGAGGCATCGCGGTCTTTGCTGCTGCAATCGGCCAGCTTGCCGGGTAAACCACCGCCACTCAAAGCCCCTTTGCGTTGCACCATTTCACGCGCTTTACGCGCTGCGTGGCGGGCAGTGGCAGCCAAAACCACTTTGTCAAATATGAGCTTGGCTTGTTTGGGGTTTTCTTCCAGATAGTGTTCAAGTACTTCACCAAAAATTTGCTCTACCGCTCCGGCTACCTCGTTGTTGCCAAGTTTGGTTTTGGTTTGTCCTTCAAATTGTGGTTCTGGCACTTTAACAGAAACAATAGCCGTAAGCCCTTCTCTAAAGTCATCGCCACTGATTTCAATTTTCAGTTTCTCAAACAACTTGTTTTTCTCACCAAATGATTTGAAGGTACGAGTCAACGCTCTGCGAAACCCAGCTACGTGTGTACCGCCTTCAATAGTGTTGATGTTGTTGACGTAGCTATGTACATTTTCATTGTATGAAGTGTTGTACTGTAGTGCCACCTCTACCGCAATATTATCGCGCCCGCCTTCTACCCATATAGGTGTAGGGATGAGTGGCTCACGAGTACTGTCTAAATACTTTACAAATTCTATTAAACCGCCCTCGCTGTGGAAGTGATTACTAAGAAAAGTGCCATCTTCATTTTTTTCACGTTCGTCAGTAATGGTAAGGTGTATGCCTTTGTTCAAAAAAGCCAACTCGCGCAAGCGGGCGGCTAAGGTATCGTAGTTGTAAACAGTAGTGGTGAAAATAGAACCATCGGGCTGAAAATTAACCACAGTACCACGGTAATCTGTGGTACCTACTTCTTTAACTGCATACAATGGTTTGCCTTCGCTGTATTCTTGCTCGTAAACCTTGCCGTTGCGGTGTACTTGAGCTTTGAGGTGGGTAGAAAGTGCGTTAACACAACTAACCCCCACACCGTGCAAACCACCCGAAACTTTGTAAGAGTCTTTATCAAACTTACCACCGGCATGTAGCACGGTCATTACTACCTGCAAAGCACTTACCCCTTCTTTTTCATGAATATCTACAGGGATACCGCGGCCATCATCTTTTACGGTTATAGAATTTCCTTCATGTATAGTTACGAAAACATTTTTGGCATGTCCGGCCAATGCTTCGTCAATAGAGTTATCTACCACTTCATACACTAAGTGGTGAAGCCCCTTTGCTCCGGTATCGCCAATATACATGGCGGGGCGCTTGCGCACGGCCTCTAAGCCCTCTAATACCTGTATGCTGCTGGCTGAATATTCTGTCTTTTTTGGGGTGCTTTCCATGGTTGCTTCTGCTGATTCTAAACTCATATTTTCTGTTAGTTTTTAATGGTTGGCGAATGTAACATTTAGCTCGCCAAAAGCACTGATTTTTAGTGTAATTTATGTGGAAAAGTACCCACAAATTTGCTTGGTTTTTACACTGGAATTGTAGGTTAATTTCGGGTATTAATTCTGCCGCATGTTGGAGGAGCTAAGCGATCAAGTTGTAAGCGAAAAATTATATGGAAAATTGATTGCACTTAGCCGCTGGGTGTTAGTGCTTGCTACGGGCTGTTTGCTTACATCGCTCGCGTTTTCTATAGGGCTTTTGAATGAATTTGTAAAAGCAACCGAAGAAAACCCTGTAGATATGCCATTGGTAATGATAATTGGCGGCATTGCAGCTGTAGGTGCTATAGTAACTTTTATACTGGTATGGTTTTATTACCAAATGCATAAAACCATAAAAAGCGATATGGCCTTGCTTGACGATTGGAAGAAAGCCATCAACCGCCTGATTTGGTTTTTTGTGCTTTCGGGGTTGATGTCTATACTGATAGGGGCGGTTTTTGCAGTAGCACTTGGGAAAGAATTAAGAGCTAACATGGGGTGGTAACATATTAATCTGCCCACACTTTTGTGCCTTCGCTGCAATTGGTGCAAATGTCAATTTCCTTTCTGCCGCTAATTAGTTTTTTGCGAAATTGAATGTACGCTTCGTTATGCCATATCTCGCTTATGGAATTGGTGGAGATATGGCCCATTTGATGTTGCGCATCTTTGTCAAAACAACAAGGAACCACCTTCCCATCCCAGGTTACTACATTACTGTGCCACATTTTCCAGCACTGGTTTTTGAGTTCATTTTTGATTTGATAAGTGCCGTCAGCAGCTTTTTTATATCTTGAATATTCTGCAACTGTAGGAATAAGTTCGTGGCCGTTTTTGTAATCGTAAATTTGGGCGGTTTTAAACTTTACCTCATCTACTCCCAACTCAGCCGCCAACTTTTTTACTTCCTCGGTTTGGTGTTCGTTGGGTTTTACCACCAAAAACTGAAATACAATATGCGGGGTAGAAGACTTTAACTCTCGCTTGGCTGCAATAAGGTTTTTTGTGCCTTCAATCACTTTCTCTAATGTACCACCTATACGATATTGCTCGTATGTATCTTGTGTGGTACCATCTATGGAAATGAGAATACGACTTAGGCCACTCTGCACCGTTTCTCGGGCTTTGCGCTCTGTAAGAAAATGAGCATTTGTACTGGTAACGGTATATATTTTTTTATCAGACGCATATTTCACCATCTCTAAAAATTGAGGATGCAGGTACGGCTCTCCCTGAAAGTAAAAGTACATGTACAGCAAGTGACGGTGTGTTTCATCTACTAATTTTTTGTAAAGCGATAACTCCAGATTACCTGTTGGGCGCGTAAAACTTTTCAAGCCACTTGGGCATTCGGGGCAACCAAGATTGCAGCTGGTGGTGGGCTCAACTGAAATAGTGAAGGGCATTCCCCAAGCTATAGGTTTTTGTAGCCACTTAGCTAAGTAAAATGAAGTATAAACAAGTACAGCATTGCATACTTTGCTTACGGATAAATTAGATAAAAAATGCAATGCATCTAAAAATGCCATAGCACGAAAATAAAATTAGCTAATTGACAAACGGCCAATTAGCTAATCAGTTTGTGCCCGGGAAGGGACTCGAACCCCCACACCTTGCGGCTCTCGCACCTGAAACGAGCGCGTCTACCAATTTCGCCACCCGGGCTTGTAAACATTTTTTGCAACAGCAAAAAACACTTCCGTTTCAGAGAGGTGCAAAACAAAAAAAATTATTGACTTCTGCGGTAGTTCACCAAAAAGCCAAACGCAGCAGCCGTAAAAAACATCATTAAGCTATACACCGCAGCAGGTATAGCCATAGCGGAATTTTGAAGTGCATTCAGTGCAATAAAAATGGCTAATGTGCCATTGTGAATGCCTATTTCCATGGCAATAGATATGCTTTGTTTTTCAGGAAGTTTGAACCATTTGGAAATAAAGTATCCGGTACTCATACTCACTATATTAAACAGCAGAGCGGCAAAGCCCACTTGTGCAAAATAGGCACCCATGTTTTGTTTTTCTTTGAGCGTTGCCGCAATAATTACTAATGCCAGTATAAATGCAGAAGCAATCTTTACGGGTTTCTCCATTTTCTTAGATAGAGCAGGAAACCTGTTGTGCAAAATCATGCCAATACCCACCGGGATAAGCACAATCATAAACACTTCTAAAACTTTTTTAAACTGTAATGGAATGTATTGGTCAGAGCCCATAAAGTATGCCAGCGATAAATTAACTATAATGGGAATACTAAATATGGTGAGTAAGCTGTTAACTGCCGTGAGGGTAACGTTGAGTGCCACATCGCCCTTTGCTAAGTGAGAATATAAGTTGGCCATTGCCCCACCCGGAGATGCAGCCAGCAGCATTAATCCAACAGCCATAACCGGTGATAGTGCAAATAGTTTTGCAATCAAAAAGCATACAGCCGGTAACAGAAGCATTTGGCAGCAGAGGCCAATGAAAACTGCCTTAGGGTAAAGAGCCACACGCTTAAAGTCATCAACAGTTAAACTCAACCCTAAGCCAAGCATGATAATGCCCAATGCAAAGGGCATAATAACAGTGGTGATAGTGGCCGAGTTCATAATGCGCCAGATAGCTCGGCTTGTTCATCGGCCGATAGGTGAAGCGCTTCGCGAAGCGTAACTACATCTGGTCTGCTAATGAGCATTAACACTAACCCCAGAAAACAAACACCTAAACTCAACCAAGAAGCTTTGAGCATAAACATCAAAAGGTTAATAATAGTGCCACCCTCAAGTAGAGAAATTCTGATAATGAAAGCACCTCTATAGGCATCTAATTTTTGTTCGGCAGGCAAAGATTGGTCAATGGTTTGTAATTGATTTGAATACATCATACGCGAAGCAATTGCTGTTGCGAAAAAAACTAGTACTCCAACACCGCTAAAAATTTCTACTTGGTCTGTACCGGCAAATGGCAGCATACCTTTGAGTTTTAAAAATGATGCAAATACCATAAACAATGCCACACCACCACATAAAGCGCGATGCAACAATTGTAGTTGTTTGTATTTTTCAATCATAAGGTAGAGTTGTAATCGTAAAAGCCCTTGCCCGTTTTTTGGCCTAAATGCCCCGCATCTACTTTTTGCTGCTGTATGCGCGATGGGCGAAATTTTGGGTCTTGATGAAAGGAGTCAAAGAGCGATGAAGTAACGGCAAAGTTAATGTCGTTGCCTACCATATCCATTAACTTAAATGGCCCAAGTTTAAATCCCGCACTCTCCATCAGCGCATCAATATTTTCTTGAGTAGCGGTTTTTTCTTCTAATGCTTTTAAACTCTCTACATAGTAGTGCCGAGCCACGCGGTTAACAATAAATCCCGGGGAGTCTTTGCATACTACCGGTGTTTTGCCAATTTTTAAAACTAATGCAGAGAGTGTTTGAATGGTTTCAGAAGAAGTTTCAGCAGCTGCTATTACTTCCACTAATTTCATTAAGTGTGCCGGATTAAAAAAATGTAATCCGGCTATGCGCGAGGGGTTAACAATGCCTTTAGCAATACGGGTGATGGGGATAGAAGAGGTGTTGCTGGTGAGTATAGTTTCTTCAGAATTTTGAGCAGCAATGGTCTGGAGTAAAGATTGCTTGGGTTCAAGTTTTTCTACAATGGCTTCAATGATTAGGTCGGCAACCAGTGAGCTTATAGATGTGCTAAAGTGAATGCGTTGCAGTGTATCCGCTTTTGCATTAGCGGTGAGTTTACCTTTGCTTACTGCTACATCCAGATTTTTTTCAATCTCCTTTTTTGCTTTTTCGATTTGTTTATCAGCAGAGTCGTACAAAACTACCCCAAAGTTGTTTTGGGCAAACACTTGAGCTATGCCTAAGCCCATGGCTCCTGCACCTGCAATTCCTACTTTTTTAATCTCTAACATATCAATCGCCAAATTATTAAAAAGACCGCATGATTCAAGCGTTGGGTAAATTGAAATAGTAAAATGCTACCATACTTAGTATGCCAAAAAGCATGATAATTTTTAGTAACACACTAACTAGTGCCAGTTGCTTTTCGCTGTTTGCAGTAAACAGCAACGCGATAACTATTCCGGTTGGCATAACGATTAAGGCCAATAAATAGAAAAATTCTTTCATCGCATTCATATCCCAAAAGCCCTTCATAAAATAGCACAGCGCAGCAAGCATAATGAGTAGTACGAGTGCCGCCATTAGTTTTGCAACCATTTCACCGTATTGCACCGCTATAGTTTTAATACCATGTTGTTCATCCCCTTTTTTATCCTCAATGTCTTTTACAATTTCGCGTGCAAGATTGGTTAAAAATGCAAACCCAGCATAAAAGATGACCGCATTGCGCAGCACCCCCGATACCCTTGGTGTAAACTCAAATTGCACGGTGCCAAGAAATTTTAGTTCAAACAAAAAAAGGAGCAACAAGGGCATGGTGGTAAGCAGCGCCACAACTAGATTACCCACAAATACAATCTTTTTAAGATAGGCAGCATACAAGTACAGTAGCAGTGTAGCCAAAATATATACATACCCTGCCTGACTTACACCGTAGCCGTAACCTAAGTAGAAGCCCATGCAGATACCGACAATAGCGAATGCAGCATGCAGGTAGAAAGCGGTATTTAAAGATACTAACCCCTGCGGTAAGGCACGGTGTGGCTTGTACTCGCTATCCAAATCATAATCGTAGTAATCGTTAATAATGTTACCGGCAGCCGCCACCAGCACTACCGATAAAACAAAGAGAGCAAAGTCAAAGTTGGTAAGCGGTAAAAGTTTTGTGTAGAGTTGATTGATGTGGTTTGGCACAATTATGTACTGATAAAATAGCACCAGCATCAGCGCGAGTATGGCCAAATTCCATACCCGAAAAAAACTAGCCCACAAGCGTATTTTTTGCATCATGGCGTGAAGATGAAAACATTTTATTGTCAACTATAACTAACAATCCACAGTTTGGCTTTAACAACCTGTTTAGGGTAGCATTAGTAAAAGTGTTCACTGCGTGTACTTTCGTTTCGGTACATGGCAAAAATAGTTCGCATTGGTTTATTGGGAGTTGGGCACTTGGGTAAGATACACCTGAAGTTGCTCCAAGAGTTAACCGGGTTTGAAATTGTGGGCTTTTACGACCCGGACGATAAGAATGCAGCCCGTGCAGAATCTGAGTATAGAGTTAAGCGTTTTGACAGCGCCAAAAAGTTGATAGAGCAATGCGATGCGCTGGATATTGTATCTACCACTACCACACATTTTCAATTGGCCAAAGAAGCCATTAAGCAAGGCAAACATATTTTCATTGAAAAGCCATTGGCCGCCACAGTAAAAGAAGCGCACGACCTTATGCTGCTCGTTGATGAGGCGAGGGTGAAAGCAATGGTAGGTCATGTGGAGCGGTTTAATCCTGCCATTTTATCGCTAGATAAAAAGCACATTAAGCCGTTATTTATAGAGGTACACCGCTTGGCTGAGTTTAACCCGCGCGGTACAGATGTAAGTGTGGTGCTCGATTTGATGATACACGATATAGACATCATTTTAAGTTTGGTGAAAGGAAACGTGAAAAAGATTAGCGCGAGTGGTGTGGCTATTCTCAGCAAGAGTCCGGATATAGCCAATGCACGTATTGAGTTTGACAACGGCTGTGTAGCCAACGTAACTGCCAGCCGGGTGAGTGTAAAGAGCATGCGGAAAATGCGCATCTTTCAACCGGGTGCCTACATCAGTATTGACTTTTTGAAGAAAAAAAGCGATGTATTTCGCATAGAGGACAAAGCACCTTATATGCCCGATGGCGAACAAAGACATTTGGAAGTTGAACTGGCTGATAACACCAAGAAGTACATCACTTTTGAAACTATTGAAAAGAAAGATGTAAATGCCATTAAATTAGAGTTAGAACTCTTTCATAAATCTATCATCCAGAACAAGCCGGTTCCGGTAAGTGTAGAAGATGGTTACAAAGCCATGCATTTGGCACAACAAATTCTAGATAAAATCAACGCACAGTTGATAGTAAAGAAGTAGCGGAACGAACTACTTTAGCCCTATAATAAATTTTTTACCATGAAGATGTTTGTGGCAGCGGCATTTGGCTGCCTGATGTTAATGAGCAGTTGCCAGTTGTTTAAAAGCAAAAAGCTACCTGTAATTGACGCCCCTGTCATAGCTGAAAATGGAGATACTATCTATCCTGGATATGCTCAATTCAATTTGTTGAATCAGGACAGCATAATTATATCAGAAAAGTTAGTGAAAGGGAAAGTATCTGTGGCTGATTTCTTTTTTTGCTCTTGCCCAAGCATTTGCCCACGCATGAAAACTCAAATGCTACGGATATATGAAAAATATAAGCAAAATGAAAGCGTAAAATTACTTTCATTTAGCATAGATCCTCAACGCGATTCTGTGCAACGATTAAAGATTTATTCGCAAAAGTTAGGTGTGCCTGATAGCCGTACATGGCATTTTTTAACCGGCAACAAAGAATTGGTTTACCAAATGGCAGAGCGCCTAATGATATACGCCTCACCCGATGAAGATGCTCCCGGTGGCTATGCGCACAACGGAAAGTTTGTACTAATAGATGGTAAAGGAAAAATTCGTGGTTACTACGAAGGTACCGATGAAAAGAGTGTTACTCAGTTGTTGGCAGATATGGATGTGCTACTTCAGGAGTAAAGCCCGGTTATGATTTTCTGATTTCAGCATTCAATTCAGATTCCAACTTGCCCATTAGGCGGCTCATTGTTTTCTCAATTTCAGCATCTGTAAGTGTTTTATCTTCATGCTGAAAAACAAAACTTACCGCATAGCTCTTTTTGCCGGCTTGTATTTTATCGCCTTTGTACACGTCAAACAATGATACTTCGCGCAACAGCTTTTTAGATTCACGCTGTGCAATTTTTTCTATTTGCTCAAACGTAATGTCGCTATTCAAAATCATAGCTAAATCTCTGCGAACAGCAGGAAACTTAGGCAGCTCTTTGAACGAAGTTTTAGCATACTGTGATTTTTCTAATAAGTAAGCCCAGTTAACGTTGGCATAAAACACTTCGCGTTTTATATCAAACTGTTTCAGCAAACGCGAACTTACAGCACCAAAAGCAGCTACGGTTTCATCTTCAATTTTTAACTGCAAAGCGTAGCTGAAATTTTTGTGTTCAAATTCAGTGGCTATCGGTAGAGCGTAGCCCAACTTTCCGAAGACCTGCAGAACTATATTTTTCAAATGGTAAAAGTTGTACTGCTCACTCTTACCTATCCAGTTTTCTTCAAAATTTTTGCCTGTAATAAAAATGCTTAACTCTTTTTTCTCGCTGTAATTGTCATTACTTTTAGCGTACACTTTTCCAAACTCATAAAAACGCAAATCACTTTGCTGATGGTTTTGATTATGAGCAATAACCTCTAAACCCGAATAGAGCAAAGAGCCGCGAAGGGAATCCAGTTCGGCTGTTTGGCTGTTGAGTAAAACAACTAACTCACTTTTCTCCTCATCATTGTTTACAAACTTAGATTGTGATACAGAGTTGGTCCAAACCTCATTGAGTCCAAATCCACTCAGTAAATCAGCAATGGAGTTTTCTGTTTTAATGGCATTAACAGCCGGTGAAAACTCTAAAGAGGATTTTACAGCTTTAGGTAGTGTAAAACTATTGTATCCATAAATGCGCAAAACTTCCTCTACTACATCTGCCTCGCGTTTCACATCTGTTTTAAAAGCCGGAACATGCAAATACCAAACATCGCCATCCTCTTTTTCAATAGTAATTTCTAAGTGCTGTAAAATGTTTTTGATTGTATTTACCGGTATGTCAAATCCGGCTAAGCGCAACATTCTGCTCAACGAAACTTCAAATCTCCAACCGGTTACAGATGATGGATAAATATCAATAATAGTTGATGCAATTTGGGCTCCGGCCTCTTTTGTAAGTAGAATGATGGCATTTTTCAATGCCTCAACAGTACTGTTGGGGTCAGTGCCTTTTTCAAAATGGGTGGCAGCATCTGTACGCAGCCCATGACGGGCACTCGTTTTACGTATAGCAGTGGGAGAGAAGTAAGCACTCTCTAAAAATATATCGGTGGTTTGGTCTGTAACTCCGCTGTTTAAACCGCCATACACTCCTGCTAAGCACATGCCACCCTCAGCATCACATATCATCAGGTCATCTGCATGTAATTTTATATCTGTATTGTCTAACGTTTTAAAAACTGTGCCCTCCGGCAATTTTTTAACCACTACTTTGTTGCCATTAATTTTTTTCGCATCAAAAGCGTGTAACGGCTGGCCATATTCGTGTAAGATATAATTGGTAATATCCACCACATTGTTAATACACTTTACGCCAATTGCCTTCAATCGGTTTTTTAGCCATTCCGGTGATTCTTTCACTTGGATATTGCGCAGTAACACTCCGGAATAACGCGGACAAGCTTCAGTGGCTTCTACCTCAACCTTTATCGTATCGTTATTGGCCGAAGAAAAATTAAATCCCGAAAGTTCAGGTTTCTGAAAAGTAACTTTGCTTTTATATGATACATTGAGTGCAGCAGCTAAATCGCGAGCTACACCAATGTGCGAGTTAGCATCGCCACGGTTGGGTGTTAGTCCGATTTCTAATACGTAATCGTTTTCAACACTAAAGTACTCGGCAGCAGGCGTGCCTACTTTGGTTTCGTAGGGTAAAACCATAATACCGGCATGGCTATTGCCTAAGCCCAATTCATCTTCGGCACATAACATGCCACTGCTTTCCACACCGCGTATCTTTGCTTTTTTAATGGCTAACTTTTCGCCATTGCTCGGATACAATGTAGCGCCTACTAATGCAACTACCACTTTTTGACCGGCAGCCACGTTGGGTGCACCACATACAATTTGTAGCAGTTCACCGCTGCCCACATCTACTTTGGTTACCGAAAGTTTATCTGCATCCGGGTGCTTACTGCAATCAATTACTTCGCCAATTACCACATTTTTTAATCCACCTTGTACAGACTGGAAAGGATGAATATCCTCTACTTCTAGTCCAATACCGGTTAATACTTCGCCCAAGTCATTTGGGGTGAGGTTGAAATTTACATATTGTTTTAACCAGTTATATGAAATCTTCATACGATTTATTGATTTTCGTTGTACACCGTGTAGTCAGTAAAGTAGCCGGCTTTATACGGGTAGCGTTCCAAATAAAGAGTTTTTACTTTTTGAAAAATCATTTCGCGCAGGTCGGCAGTGTTGCGGTTTTGAGTGGCCGAAACAAAAATACAGCCATTGTGCGTTTTAGCCATCCAGCTATCCTTTAATTCTTTAAGTAGATTTAGCTTAATTTCTTGGGGCAAATACTCATCGTAATTTTTTGTTTCGTACAAATCCATTTTATTAAAAATGATAATCTGGGGTTTGTCTGCACATTTTAGCTCTGCAAAAATGTCATTTACCACCCGCATCTGGTCTTGAAAAGCATGGTGAGAAATATCTACTACATGTAGCAGAATATCAGCTTCCATAGCTTCATCTAATGTAGATTTGAAACTTTCAATCAGGTGATGCGGCAACTTGCGAATAAAGCCCACCGTATCGCTGAGTAGAAAAGGTACGGCATTAAAAGTTACTTTGCGTACTGTGGTGTCAAGCGTGGCGAATAGCTTATTTTCAGCAAACACATTTTCTTTTGCCAGCAAATTCATCAGGGTGCTTTTGCCTACGTTGGTGTAACCAACCAAAGCCACCCGTATCATTTCGCCTCGGTGTTTTCTGCGTACTTCGTTTTGCTTATCTATTTTTTTTAAATCCTCTTTTAACGAAGTAATTTTCTTTTCAGCAATCCTGCGGTCGGTTTCTATTTCCTTTTCTCCGGAACCGCCACGGGTACCGGTGCCCCCTCTTTGGCGCTCTAAGTGCGTCCACATACCCTTTAAGCGGGGAAGCATGTATTGTAACTGCGCCAACTCTACTTGTGTGCGTGCCTGTACGGTACGTGCACGTTGTGCAAATATGTCTAGTATCAACATACTGCGGTCAAGCACTTTTTTCTTTAGCTCTTGCTCTATATTCCGCTGTTGCGATGGTGTAAGTTCATCATCTACAATAATCAAGTCAACCTGCTTGGTTTCGGCAAATTGTTTTATCTCTTCCAGCTTCCCCTTTCCTACATAGGTGCGGGTATCGGGGTGAGGCAGTTTTTGGGTAAATCTTTTCAGCGTTTTTACCCCATCGGTAGTGGCCAAAAACTCTAACTCATCCAAGTATTCATTGGCTTCTTCTTCGGTTACGTTTTTGGTAAGCACAGATACCAGTACCGCAGTTTCCTCCCTATTCTCATGGTTGTTAACCTGAAATTTGATGTCTTTGTGTAAGCTCATACAATGAGCCGCGAAGATAATTTTGTTTCGGTGTCTATAGCAGTGCAGTAAACAGGTTATCTGCTTCTGCTTGTCAAGGAGTTACCGAAAAGTTTCGCGCAACTATAGTAGTATTGCCATCATGGTCTTCGGCAATCACTTGCAGTAGGTAAACTCCCAGCGAATCGGGTTTGTAGTGATAATGGTACGAGTGGGTTTTCTTCTCGTGCACATACGGATAATCCTTTAACACAGTATCTTCACCGGGCGACATTACATAAATCGCTGCTTCGTGCAAACTCTTATCATCGGTCAATTTGCCCTCAATGTGTATAGAGTCGCCCAGTACAATTGAACTATTGTTGACAGGCGAAGTAATAGATACCACCGGAGCATCCGAATTTTTTTTGCAACTTGTTATTGCCACAGTTAGAGCGAATGCGGTAACTAAAATAGTTTTCATTCCAGTAAATTTATTGTTCTGCGAATCTTTGGTCTTTAATAAAACCTTCATCATTTAAGGTGTTTAAAAATGCAATAATTTTTTGTTGTTCTTGCACAGATAATGGTATGCCCAATACACCGTTTTGGTTTAGTAGTGTGTCTAAAGTAGCTGAGTTTTTTATACCGCTATTATAGTGTTCAAGCACTTGTGCTAAGGTGCTAAAACTGCCATCGTGCATATAGGGGGGGGTGTATTTCAGATTTCGGACGGATGGCGTTTTAAACTTGCCTACATCTTGTGGCAGTTGAGTAATGTGTGCTCGTCCACTGTCTGTAGAAAATGAATTTTTTATGCCGTTGTTATGAAACTTATTGTCTGTAAATAAATCGGTGCTGTGGCAGCTGCTGCATTTTTGTTGAAAAAGTTGTAGCCCTTCTAATTCATCAGTGCTTAGTGTTATGCCATTTTCTCCTCGTTTCCACTTATCGTATTTTGAGTTAGCACTAATGAGCATATTCATAAACTGACTGAGTGCTTGCAGTAATTTTGGCCCCGTAATCTCACTGCTGCCAAATGCACTTTTAAACAGTGGCGGGTATGCAGCATTGTTTTTTATTTTTTGAACCGCAATGGCAAACTCCAAATCCATTTCCACCGGATTTTCAATGGGTGCAATGGGCAACATATCTAGTTGATTTATTCCACCATCCCACATAAACTCATCGCTCCAGGCCATGTTCATTACCGGGGGGGCGTTGCGTGTGCCCAGTTTATTGTCAATACCATGACTAACCGAATGCCCATGGTGTGTAAAAGCTGAAAATGAAATATGGCAACTACCGCAACTCGTAGAGTTATCGCGCGAGAGTTGTGTTTCATAAAATAACTTCCTGCCCAGCTCAAACCCCGCAGTGGTTACGGGGTTTGAGTTGAAGTTGTACTTAGGTGCAGGAAAGTTAGCCGGTGATACAAAGCGCACATCTTGTTTAGTGTCTTTCCCTTTATTGCAAGAAGCACTTAGCAAAACCGCAAAGAAAAACACCGGTATTATCTTGTTCATCATTATTCGTTATGCACGTGGTCAATTTTGAACATATCGGCATAGTTATCGGCAATTACAGAAGCAGAAGCCGGCATGTGTACCATTGCTCCGCTGGCAATGCTGTATGCAGTAGGTGTTTTAAATGCTTCCAGTACATCGGCATAAATATGTACCTCCGGAGCATGTCCTTCTCCGGCAGTAATGGTGCTTGGAGCAGTAAGCTGAATAGTGCGAATGTTGTTTGTAGAAGGAGTGGAGTAACCACCATAACCACCTACATGATACATAAACATGTTCCCCATTTCAGTACTGGCGGGTGATGTACCTTCTATTTTGTAAAAAATGTACCCGCTGTTCCAACTCCAGTACATGTCTGCACCGGCACCTGCCGGGTCTAAGTCGCCTGTGCGGCTGGCTACATCCATGGTACTGCGTAAACTATCCACACCTACAATAAACTTTAGTTTTGTGTACTCTCCGGCAGGTATGTCGGTAAGCGTAAATTCTAAGCTGCTGCTGTTTGCTTCATTCAACAAATGGTAAGTGGTTTCTTGGGGCAATACATATTCGCTTCCATCGGCTTTAACCAATACAAAATTGCTCACATAGTATTTAAAGGTTGTAAACTGCAACTCCTCACCGGCAGCATTGGTGTAGTTGGTCAAAAAAGCAAAATCGGCAGAGCCGGCACGGTTATCAAAATGCAAGGTGATGGGGCCTTTGCCCTTTAGCTTTTCTTTGTTACACGAAGCAATTGTAAAAAGTGCACACAAGGCGATAGTTGATAATAAAAGATTAAATTTTTTCATGTTGTTTTAATTGGTTTTAGTTTTAAAATTATAGAATACTCCGGCTTCAAAACCATAGCGGTTTTTGTTTTCACCACTCCAGTTTAACTGGTTCATAAGGGCCGGTGAAACACTTGATGTAAAGGCGAAACTTTTGTAGTAAATATCAAACCCTACTTGCGCGTTTACAAACTGCCCACCCGTGTAGGTGAGCTTTTGCTGGCGAAAACTGTTGAGTAATTGATATTCGTAATTGAAACCAACGGTTGGCATCAATACAACTTCTTTTATAGGAATGGTATAAAAAAATGATTGAAGCAACTGTAACTTATCGCCAAAGCGATATTGATGTGTGTTAGCGGTATTTATGCGATAGGTAGCAGCGCTATTAAATCCAAAATCATTGAACCGAAAAGTGTAAATGGCACTGCCCATAAAATCTACACTACCCGTACCGGTTTGCAAGGTGGTGGTAAACAGTTGTTGCTTATCCATATCAAACTTTCCAAACGGAAGTTTTGTGCCTATACCCAATCGTAATTGATGCTTGGTTTTTTTGCCGGTACACGTCAACGGATTTAGCAGTTGGTATTGAAACAGCAAACTCATATCGCCCAACCCATTTACATGAGCAGTAGAGTTGCTTTGCGATTGTGTGATAAAGTGATACGGTACAAATGCAGTGAGTTGCAAACGGTCGGTCAGGTTAAATCTGCCCAATAACTCAAAAGTGTTAAGATGTTGCGTACTTACCCTACCATTGTTTTCGGGGTTTAAACTGCGCATTTCGCTGTACAAACTTTTGTAAGAAGCACGCAAACCAATCACATGATGGTTAAGGTTAGGCAATATGCTATAGTTAGCACCTGCACCGGTACAGCAACAGCTTTGCGAGTAAGATGTAGCACATGCCATAACAAAGGCAAGCGCGCCAATAAATTTCATGATAAAAATTAGGGACTAAAAAATAGAGTTAACTTGGTAACGCAGATTTTTTAGGCAGCTGGCGGCTTAACGGCAGATTGCAAGTGGCCATTCAGAATATGGCCAAATGAAACTGTGGGGAATACCAAAGCGTTAGAGTTATCTGGATAGTCAGGCAATAGTTGCTCGCACACCTGAATAACGATTTCCTCTTTTTCTTTCAGCACACCCTGCGATTGCTTCTTTTCTTGCTCCTCAGCGTTCTTTAACTGCTTGCTTAGGTAGCAATGTCCATTACAATTTTTGGTGGGGTCTTTGCGGTTTTCGCAAAGTTGTTGGGTAATGTATGCTTTGTTGATATGGTAGTACAGTAATAAACCTGCTTGCACAAATCCTTGTGATACAATGAGCATTGCAAGCAATATGGTGATGTACTTTTTCAAACCGATGGCAAACGTACTGTACAAACTCGGAATCACCAAATGATTTTTACTTGTACTCAAATTGACCAGTCAATAGGTGTTTTGTTTTGTTGAGCAAGCAACTGATTTGTTTTTGAAAAATGCTTGCAGCCATAGAAGCGTTCAACACTAAAAGGTGATGGATGGGCAGCTTTCAGTATAAAATGTTTTTGCGAGTCAATCAGTACTGATTTGTCTTGCGCAAATTTTCCCCAGAGCAAAAATATGATCCCCTCTTTTTCATCCGAAATTTTTTTGATTACAGCATCGGTAAACCGGTGCCAGCCGCTGGGCACATGCGAGTTGGGTTCTGCTTCATTTACGGTAAGCGAAGCATTAAGCAACAGCACACCTTGCTTAGCCCATTTCTCTAAATTGCCATGAGTAGGCACTTCAATTCCCAAATCGGTTTTTAATTCTTTAAAAATATTGACTAACGATGGAGGTGGCTTTACTCCATGTGGTACCGAAAAACAAAGCCCGTGTGCCTGACCAGCGCCATGGTAAGGGTCTTGACCAAGTATCACCACTTTTACTTGATGAAATGGGGTGAGGTTAAAAGCGTTGAACACCAGCGAGCCGGGAGGGTAAACTTTTTTACCTAGCTGCTTTTGCTTAACAATAAACTCCTTGATATGAGCAAAGTAAGGTTGCTCAAACTCAGAAGTCAGCGCCAGTTTCCAACTTTCTTCAATAAGAATTTGTGCAGCACTCATTTACGATACTGTTTGTTTGTAAACTACATTACGCTTACTCAGATATTGCAAGATAAAGCGGAATACCTTTTCATCTTTTCCTAAATATTCGGGAGGTGAAATGCCTTTGTGCTTGTATTTTTTTTCTAACAGCAAGTTCACTGCTGCACCACAGGTAAAACCGGTGGTACGAGCCATAGAACTTAACTCGTTTTTTACATCAGTCTCATCGTACAAATCATAAGTATAGGTAATAGGTTTCTTTTTTTCTTCTCCCGAAATTATCACGCGCATCACAGTAAATTCTTTTTCGTTGTGTTGCAATTTCCATTGTGGCAAAAGCACTTTGGCAGTTATCTCTATCGGTTTAATTGCTCTACCGTTTACCATTACATCGTTAGTGCTAAACATTCCAGCATCTCGCAGATTTTCTATCAATTGCCGATGCCCCGGATAACGCAGCGTTTTTTCGCGCATATTTTTTACGGGCATGGTTTGCATCAAACTGCGCAAGCCATCTGTGTTGAAGGCCTCTAAGGTTCCTAAACTTTCAAAATGAATCAACTCCGGTTCGCTGAGGGCTGGTTTAGTTACGGTTTCAAAATTTTCTACCAAGCGAGCGGGCCGGGTGTATTCTTCAATTACATCAATAGGAGAGAAGGGCGCCTTGTATTGAAAAGGCAACTTACGCTCCACCGGCAAACCACCTACCATGCAGGTAAAGTCTGTTACTTTCATCCGCTGATAATGGTAGCCAAGCAAAATGTTATCCATGCCCGGGGCAACCCCACAATCTACTATGGCACTTACTTTTTTCTTTTTTGCAAGGTTGTCTAACTCCATCACCTCTTCCGGAAAAAAAGAAATGTCCACCAAATTTTTACCGGCTTCTATCACGGTTTTGCAGGTGTTAAAACCCATAAACCCCGGCACAGCACCTACAACAATAGCCGCTTTTTCAATTACCCTTTTTATCTCTTTGGCATTACTCAGGTCGGCTTGCTGAGTTTTTAATCCGAATCGCTTTTGTAGGTTTTTTAGTGTTGTTGTATCGTAATCTACAGAAGTTACCTGATGCTTTTTATTCAAATCACGAGCTATTGTGCTGCCCACCATACCTGCTCCAAGTACCACAATCTTTGCCATAAAAAATCTTTTATGCGAATGTAATTCTCGCTCTTGAATTTTAGCCGAGGATAAATACATTTGCGCCTCGTTCTGAAATATCTTGGGGGATTAGCTCAGCTGGCTAGAGCGCTTGCATGGCATGCAAGAGGTCATCGGTTCGACTCCGTTATCCTCCACTTTTAGAAATCTCCTTCGGGAGATTTTTTTGTTTTAGGGATTAGCTCAGTTGGCGCAGAGCGTCCCGATAGCAATCGGGAAGGTCATCGGTTCGACTCCGTTATCCTCCACATCACAAGAAATCTCCTTCGGGAGATTTTTTTGTTTCAGGGATTAGCTCAGCTGGCGCAGAGCGTCCCGATAGCAATCGGGAAGGTCATCGGTTCGACTCCGTTATCCTCCACTTTTAGAAATCTCCTTCGGGAGATTTTTTTGTTATTTCCTATTGGTGGGTGTCCCACCCACCAAACCAACAGCCACCAAACCAAGCCACGCACCAGCCGCACCTCCAAACGGCTCTTGCGCCTTAATGACCTTACTGTACTTAGTGGTCATTTCTTGCATTCCCCGTTCCCTAATCAGCCGCAATAGCCACAGGCAGAGTAGTCAAGCAATAGTCAATATGACATTACCCATATTTTGTGCAAGTAACACGCTATTTACCCATGCTTCTGTTGTTGGTGAAAACACCGAACAACGGCTCGGCTGGTTTAGCGCAAGTACACCAACAAGGGGCCAATACATAACAGCCAACAGACGGACTTCGCTTTTAGTTTCATTGTTGAATTTGGTTTGATAAGCAACTGCATTCAACTATAAAAAGTATAACAATGGGTATTTTGAATATTACTGGACAATTAAAGTCATTTACCTTGTTTTTTCTTTTATCCAATCTGCTATCTCAAGGGTGTCAAAAATTCGTTGTTCAATTGACTGCTCTGAATTTTTAAAACTTGGCAGGTACTTTTTAAACACTTCCATTCGATGCTTTTTGTAATCATTTGTTCTGCAAAGCTCTTGCAGCATTTTATTGAACAATACTATTTTTTTGCCTGTTAACTTTTCTTTTCTGCACCAGCGTATATGGTTTTGCAACAGATATTGCAAGGTAGTGTAGTGGCCTAAGTCAAACTGTATGAGTAAAAAAAGAAAACGATTATTTACCAGTGTAATGTTATTAGTGGTTGTTTCCGTGCGAATGAGTTGCTCCGAAATTTTCAAAGCATGTTTCAGCCCCTTTGTTTTCCAATAACTAATGGCAGTCATAAAAAGAAAGTCTGTACGATTAGGTACAGACAACTGCTTGTAAATGGAGTGTTGCTGTTGCTGCACATGCTCGGCATATTCTATTGCCTTTTTGTATTGGTTGCTATAGCACAGATTATAAATGCGGGTGAGCATTACATGATTCCAACCAAAAACCAAATTAGGTTTGCTGAAATACTTTTGTGTAGCAAGGGTGTGTTCAAAATCATCTATTGCTTTAGATGCCTTGCCGTATTCTTCAAATGAATTATACACATTTATCAATCCGCTTGCCATCATACAATAAACCCGCGCCTTAGCGCGAAAAAGGAGCGGATTGTTTTTAAAAATCTTCAACGCCTCTATAAAATGCTTTTCGCTTTTGGTTTTGTTAAGCGATACGTACAAATAATACATGCCATTAATGCGGTGAAATAAAATGCGCGCAGAGTTACTCAACGGTTTTTTAGAATTCGTGAGCATGGGCGAGCGCATCAACTCCTTTAACTCGTTACCGGTTTTGCTGTTAACCATTTCCTTCTGCTCATTAAGCAAATGATTGAACCGGTAGAGTAAATGCTGATACTGCAATTCATTGCCCAATGCGGTGAGCGTTTTTTGTTCTAGGTTTATCTGCTCGGGCATGTAAGAACCTTTGCCTACATAAAAACCGACCGTGTGATACCAACGCAACAACATCAATACGTATTGAAACGCATCTTCTTTCAATGCCTCATTTAGTGTTTTTTCAATTTTACTAAATGTCCAGGCCAACTGCTCTTTGCTGTACAGTAATTCTATTTCCTCTAACTGCCGGTGATAGTAACTTGAAGCAAAAGTATCTTCATTGAAACTTCGCAAAGCGCGTAGCAATACATCTTTCAAATGCTCTTTGCTATGTGCTAAAGCGGCTTTGCTCTTGTCAATCTTCCTGCCTATTGTTTGAGCATCATACTGTTCGTATGCGCCTAGTTGATCAAAAAGTTTAAGGTAATTCTTATCTCCTGTTTTAAGCGAGCTGAAAATTTTGAAGTATCTTTTTTCATTGGCCGAAAGCCCATGAATAAGTTGTTGAAGTTGGTCTTGTTTACGCATAAGTTTTCTTGAAAAAATCGAAATCGGACATGCGATTTTAATCCATAATTCGCTTTGTCCTCCACAAATTTATAGCAGATGTTTGTTTCGTTGCTATAAAGCAATTGTTCAACACAATAATTAAAAGCTATGCCGTTTCAAGAGGTGATTCAAAACCACATAACAACCGCTCAAGCAAAACAAACTGAAACACTCATTCAGCAGTTACAAGCACTTTTGCAGCCGCACCTTCGCCTTTTAGACGAAGAATAAAAACAACAAATACGGAGCTATAAACGAGCAGAACATACCTTTTGCATACAAGGTTATGGATTATCGCGATAGCCGGCCAGCAACAAAATTTTAGGCATAGCAGGATAAAATTTCAGGTAATCAATTCAATAATTTCTAATCAACAAAATCAATAATTTATGACACCGGAACAAATCATCAACATTTTAGAAAGCGACTTAAACAGTTCAAAAAAAACAGCACAGGTTTTAACTCCCGCAGGGGTGGTTATGCTGGTGGCTGGCTTAGTCATGTTCTTTTTACTTACCGCCACTTTAAAAACCGTAGGGCTTATAGTAGCTGCTGTTGGGGTGCTTTGTGCAGCCGGTGGATGGTTGGTAGGTAAGGGCAGCAAGGCACTGGAGGCAGATATTGAACACGCACGTACTGCTTTTACAAGCAACCCCCAAGATTTAGTATGGGGATATGTTTATGAATACAACCACAAAGGCAGCCAACTGTTGCAGGTAAAATTTGGTTTGCGCAATGGCACCTTGTTCACCATCAATAAAGACCAACTGCCCGACCAAAACATGCAGGGCTTTTTGAACATGCTGAAACAAAAGTATAACCCCGCCATAGTGTTGGGTTATTCCGAAGAAATGGAGTTTAAATTCAACAACAAGCAACTGTAAATATGAGCCACCAACTAACACCCGAGCAGCAGCAACTGTTTAACCGGCAAAAGGGGAAAGGCAATATAGTTTATGGCATTTTTATGTTGCTGCTGGCGGTGGCTTACTACTTTGCTTCTTCCTACTATACTGCCCATCCACCGCATAGAGTTAAAGCAATCTATTACTTGTTTAACGGCTTAATGGGAACCATTGGCGGCACGCTGCTGTTTACGGCTATTGGCCTGGTTTTAATAGGTATAGGATATAATCAATTTAAAAAGTAACCAATTCATTATTCTATAAACCACACAACATGAAAAATCAAACCACTCTGTTTTTTGTTATGGCCGCCTTTGTTTTACTATCTGCCTGCAATCAGGCACCGGTAGCTGTACCACTTAGTTGGAACTCGCTTAACGACCCTAAGTATGACGAGCAATTGGTTACCCTAAAAGGGTATGCCATACTGCCCACCATCACATCGGGCGGAGGAAGCATTTACCTTATCCCTGAAAAAGATTCGGTTAACTCGGGCATTAGGGTTAACCCAAAGTTTGGTGAAGAAAACAACCAAATGAAACCGCTGCCGGCCAACTACACCAATGCCGATTTACAGTTTAAAACCGATAAGGGCGAAACCGGTAGCTATGGCGATTATATACAGGTAACCGGCAAGTACCACATTTTAGACAAGGCCAATTATATAAACGAGGTAACAAAAATTGAAAAAGCTACACCCTAAGTAACAACTTTAGTAAGGGCTTGCTACCATGTTTTTTTCGCTTCACCTGTTGGTGGTACACCGTTAAATGTACGGAGCTAAACACCAACGAGCGTCCCAATAGTTTATCAAAAGACATGTTGGTTCATTTTAAAGCATTGGCTGAGGGTAAACATATTATCAAACTTGAAATAGGATGCGAAGAAGAGAGCGCTAAAGATGGGAGTATGATTGCGGAAGCTACCGGTGAATTTGAGTTTATCGTTACAAAAGACCACCTGCCACCTGCTCATAAAAAATGGAGCGGTGTTATGCCCTTCAACACGCTATCTCATCTGCAAAAAGGCATACCTAAAAAAAGAAGAAAAGTTTACCGAAGAACGTATTGATTGCCCAACAAGTGTAGAATGATAGAATGAAAACACCATCCATATTCAATATTTCCCTGCCTGCCATCCTATTTCAGTATGCAGTGTTGTACACAATTATATTTCTCCTCAAATCAAATGGAGTAAGCAATCCTGCTTTAAAAGTGATAGGTGTTTGGTTTTTGTTAGTGGTTATACTTCGCTGTACTTTCAGATTCAACTATCAGGCAGGTATTACACGGTCCACAAAAATGAAGTTTGCAGAAGCCATTCCATATTTCGAAAAGAGCTATAATTTCTTTAAGCGTTATGCCTGGTTAGATAAGTTTCGGTATCTGTTTCTACTAAGCGTATCAAAAACCTGCTACCGCGAAATGGCATTGCTAAACATTGCCTTTTGCTACGGGCAAATAGGGGAGGGAAAAAAAGCTATTGAATATTACGAACGCACTTTAATAGAATTTCCGAACAGCACAATGGCTGCTTCTGCCTTGCGTTTGCTTAAATCGGTTGCCGAAAAGCAAACAGATGTATAAGATTACTTACACACTTATTTTTGCAATACTTTTAAGCTTAAATGCACAATCGCAGCATTTATCAGCCAAGCTTCATCATATTATTCCCAAAGGATACAAGATTTTAGACAGCGCTGTTTGCCATATAAACAACGATTGCCTTGCCGACCTGTTAGTTATTCTTAAACATAAAAACGAAGACCAATACCCCCATGCTAACCGCCCCATGCTGGTATTGTTAGGAACCAAACACACTTACTCGCCTTATTTGGTATTGGCGGTAAATATGCATGCGGTATTATGCAAAAGTTGCGGAGGTATTATAACCAACGATCCATTAATCGGAATAGAAACTAAGCAAGGCGAGTTTACAATTCACTATTATGGTGGTGGTGGCTACCGCTGGATAAGGGAGGTTACCTTTAAGTATCTGCCAGATACAGAGAAAGTAGTGCTATGGAAAGACATTACTTTTGAACTAAATCAAGACCCACTCATTGATGAACAAAAAGAAGTAGAAAACAACCCCGAAAATTTTGGCAAGCAAAATTTTGAGAAGTACAAAGCAGAATAACACCCAAAAGTTTAGAGTAAACTCATCCCCCGCAGAGTCTCGCATAGCAGAGCCGGTAGTCAGGCGCGAACCCCGCGCAATCTCCCCCTTAGCGGGGTTCCGCGCTTCGTAGTCCGCCATAGGCAGAGCAAGTTACAAGCTCAGTTCTCCATATCATGTGCACGGCTAAAACACCCCGTCATCACAAACCCGTCAAACCTTAGCAGCAACCATAGCAGTTACCAAATCTACAGCACAAAAACAGAGTAAATCAAAAAAAACCTTGTGCTACCTCACAAGAGCTTTTTATTTCACTCGCTCCACCACCCACCCACTTCCATCCGCCACAGCGTTCAACCTGTATTCCTGTCCCGTAGTTTTCGTAATCCGGCTGCACATCTGCCCCGGACCATTCTGCTGATTCCAATCCGTTTTTTCAATCAGCAAAATTTCGCCCACCTGCAAATGCACCACAGCCGTGCGCACAGGCGAGCTTGTTCCCTTTCGCAGCACAAGTTTGGCTGCATCCTCTTTCGTAAGCTTCTTCATAAACACCCTTTTTAACTTAATAAATAACCGAGTAACCATACCACCCAACTGCCCATCCTTTTGCAACACCCAAACAACCATACCCAATACCTATTCATGCCGTCCGTCTGCCAATCCTCCCTAACCAGCCAGTTTTGATAGCAAAACCAATAACTAAAAGACCTTTTGATAAAACCGAGCCAACCTATCCATCAACAAAACAACCATAATAAGCACCCAAACATACAAATTTAGCTCCTAAATAACTATAACAAGCACCTAAGCAACCATATTCAGCTCCTAAGAAGCAGTAAAAAACACCAGCCAATCATTAAAAAACAGCGGTGTAGCAGCAACAAATCCTCAAATTAAAAAATCCGCCCACACATAGCGCGCACATTTTATTTTACCATGCTTTATTTTTGAAGTTGAATTAAAAGAAAAAGAGAGCGCAAGCCACACACGGCCCAGTCGTTCCTTATACAGCTCCGGCTTTCCCTTTACAAACAACAAAGCTACCCTATAATCCAACCAAGAAGCCATAACAGATAACGAAAAGCACAGCAGCTCACTTCGGGTTAAATCAAATATCGCGGCAAATCATCTTCTCTACCGGTAGGTGTCTTCACCTACCGGTACAATCACCTTCCGCAGATTTCTTTTTAACATACTTCGTGTTTTCACACACCACCTCCACCGGCTTTTATAGTTGGGTTAAGTTACGCCAACCCTATGGGCTAACACCCGCAAGCGCCAATTAGTATGTGATTAAAACAACTTCTCCGTTTTCATACTTATGAGGATAGTTGTATGGAACTGTATATGAAATGGCATACTTAATCATCACATCATTGCCCAATAGCAACAAATCACCTTCACCTTCAATCATATCTTCTTCACTCTTTTCAGGAATGTTTAGTTTTTCAATTAAGCAATCTTTCAGAAAAGAATGGAAATCATTATCCTCTACGGGTTCAGCATTAATATAAAACTGGATATCCCTACTACTACCAACCCAGTCCGGCCCAATGTTACAAGTAACTTGCCACTGTACCCAGAGTGTTTTAGTTTTCAGTTCATGTTTTACTTTGTCCCGTAAATTCATAATTGATTTTATGAATACTGTTCGTCACTGTTTTTTTATAGATTAACATACTCGCTATTCTTATCCGGATAACGCCAACTGATGTATAACGATGAGCAGACTACAACTCCATTAGTGTAGTAGTTATCCCTCCCAATAATATTAAACACAATACCAAAGCACGGCTTATCTGTAGGCACCTCTATCTCTTTAAAATCAATCAAGTCGGCCAGTTCCTCCTCACCCAACAAAAACATTTGATCCGCATGCCAGGCATCAGGCCAAGATGCCTTAGAATCAATATTGGTGAAAAGCACCTCTCTGCATTCTATATCTACATTTACATAATACCCAAAATCAAAACTTGCTTGTATGTACAAACAATAGCTGTCAAGCGTATATACCTTAAACTCAAAACCCGCATTGTAAGCATGGGTATTAAATAGCGCAATAGCTTTTTGTATTTCCGGATATGTAATAAATGTGGGCATATCTAATTACAAGTTTAATAAAGGTGAGTTACAACTGTATTGCCTGCACTTAGTGGCAGGCAAAAAAAAAACCGCCTGTAGGGCGGTTTTTTTAATTAGTGTTTGTGAACTATTCTTCTGTAGTATCCTCTGCTTTTTTAGCAGCTGCTTTTTTGCTAGCAGTGCTTCTGCGGGTCTTTTTCTTCGGCTCAGCAGATTTAGCTTTGTTTTTGTTTTGGGTATAAACTTCATTAAAGTCAACCAACTCAATCAAGGCCATTTCAGCAGCATCACCCGGGCGGAAGCCGGTTTTAATGATGCGGGTATATCCACCCGGACGCTCGCCTACTTTGCTGCCTACCACACCAAAAAGCTCTTTTACGGCTTCTTTGGCAGATACGTTAGAGCCCAAATAACTAAAGGCAACGCGTCTGTTATTTGTAGTATTTTCTTTGCTGCGGGTAATAATAGGTTCCACAAATACACGCAGTGCTTTAGCTTTAGCCAAAGTAGTGGTAATGCGCTTGTGCGTAATTAATGATACGGCCATATTGCTCATCAAAGCATGGCGGTGGGCGGTTTTTCTGCCGAGGTTGTTTACCTTATCTCCGTGTCTCATAACTAATTATTAATGCTGATTATTTCGGGTTGTTGAATGGGATTAGTCGTCTAATTTCATTTTAGAAAGATCCATGCCAAAGCTAAGTCCTTTCTCATGTAGCAAAGCTTCAATCTCTACTAAAGATTTTTTACCAAAGTTGCGGAACTTCAACAAGTCGTTGGTGTTGAACTGTACCAATTCATCTAAGCTATTGATTTTTGCTGCTTTTAAGCAGTTAAACGCACGTACTGAAAGGTCTAAATCTTCCAATGGAGTTTTGAGCAATTTGCGCAAATGCAATACATGCTCATCTACCATTTCAGTTTCGTTAGAAGATGGCAGGTCAAAAGAGATATGCTCATCTGTAATCAGCATTAAGTGCTGAATCAAAATACGAGAGGCCTCTTTTACCGCTTCTTCAGGGTGTACAGTACCATCGGTAGTTACTTCTAAAACCAATTTTTCAAAATCTACACGTTGCTCTACACGATATGGTTCTACGCTGTATTTTACGTTTTTGATAGGAGTGTAGATAGCATCAATCGGAATGTAACCAATGGCGTGCTCTTTAGAGTTTTCGTCAGCAGCTACGTAGCCACGGCCTTTAGAAATAGTCAACTCAATTTCAAGATTTACGTTGCCTTCCATGTTGCAGATAACCAACTCCGGGTTAAGCACCTGATACACGTTGGTATGCTTTTCAATATGCTCAGCTTTAAACTGCGATGTGTTTTTAAGCGCTAAATAGATTTTATCGGCAGCTACTTCATCGTCCATTACTTTTTTCAAGCGAACCTGCTTCAGGTTAAGTACAATTTCAGTAACGTCTTCAATAATTCCTTTGATAGTAGAAAACTCATGGTCAATACCTGAAATTTTGATACCGCTGATGGCGTAGCCCTCAAGAGATGAAAGCAATACTCTGCGCAGTGCATTGCCTACGGTTACCCCAAAGCCGGGCTCTAAAGGTTTAAATTCAAATGTACCTTCAAAATCGGTGGCCTTTTGTAATGTAATCTTATCAGGTTTTTGAAAAGTTAGCATGGGCTATATGGTGTTTAATTTGGTTTAATATTTTAAAGTCAGAACCGCTAATCCGGTCAATCGCTATTTAGAGTACAATTCAACAATCAGCTGTTCGTTGATGTTTTCAGGTATTTGGTCTCTTTCCGGAAAATCAACAAAAGTACCTTCTACTGCTTTTTCATCAATAGCCAACCAACCAAACTTTTTGCCTTTGCGGGCAATGGCATCACGTACCACGTCTAAGTTTTTAGAACGCTCACGCAGCGCTACTTTATCACCGGGGCGAAGAATGTATGAAGGAATATTTACCACATCGCCATTCACGGTTACGTGTTTGTGGGTAACTAACTGGCGAGCTTGTGCACGAGAAGCAGCAAAACCAAGACGATACATAGTATTGTCTAAACGGGCTTCCAGCATTTTAAGCAAGTTTTCACCGGTTACGCCTTTTTTGCGGGCGGCCTTTTCAAACAAGTTGCGGAACTGACGCTCCAACAAACCGTAAGTGTATTTGGCTTTTTGTTTTTCTTGTAGCTGAATAGCGTATTCAGATTGGGTCTTTCTTTTTTTAGCCAATCCGTGCTGTCCCGGAGGGTAGCTGCGCTTGTCAAAGTTTTTGTCGCTTCCAAAAATGGCATCGCCAAATTTTCTTGCAATCTTAGTTTTGGGTCCTGTATATCTTGCCATAACTTATGTACTTGTTCGTGTTGCTTGGGATATGATTTGAAATAATTATACTCTGCGTGATTTTGGTGGACGGCAGCCATTGTGAGGAATTGGCGTAGTGTCGTTAATCATGGTTACCTCAATACCGGCAGTGTAAATAGTGCGTATGGCAGATTCGCGTCCAGCGCCAGGTCCTTTTACAAAAACCTCTACTTTGCGCAAACCGGCATCGTGAGCCACTTTGGCTGCCTCTGCGGCTGCCATTTGTGCAGCATAAGGGGTGTTTTTCTTAGAGCCACGGAACCCTACCTTACCGGCACTGCTCCAGCTAATAGTATGGCCGGCCAAGTTTGTAAAGGTGATAATAATGTTATTGAAAGTAGCATTCAAAAATACTTTGCCTTCGGCATCTACTTTTACTACTCTCTTTTTTGCCTTTGCTTTCGCAATTGCGCTTTGCTGCTGTTGTTGCTTAGCCATTTTGCTATTCTTTATTACTGTTTATTACTTAGTTACCATTTTCTTGTTAGCTACCGTCTTACGTTTGCCTTTGCGGGTGCGTGAGTTGGTTTTGGTACGCTGGCCACGCACCGGTAAGCCCTTACGGTGGCGAATACCACGGAAGCAACCTACATCTTGCAAACGCTTGATGTTTTGTTGTACCTCACCGCGAAGTTCACCTTCCAGTTTCAGGTTGTTACCTATATAAGTAAGAATGCCGTTGATGTCTTCGTCATTCCAATCTTTCACTTTTTTGTCGGGGTCTATACCGGCTGTAGTCAAAATTTTGGCGGAAGTAGTACGGCCAATACCATATATATATGTAAGCCCGATTAAACCGCGTTTGTTTTTTGGAAGGTCAATACCTGAAATACGTGCCATTTGCTATTGGTAGTTTTTATTAAATTGTTGAATTATCCCTGACGTTGCTTGAATTTAGGGTTCTTTTTGTTGATGATATACACCACACCATTGCGCTTAACTACTTTGCAGTCAACGCTTCTCTTTTTAACCGATGCTCTTACTTTCATGGCTGTTGAGTTTCTGTTTTTATTTATAGCGGAAGGTTATTCTTCCTTTGTTTAAATCATAAGGGCTCATTTCCACACTCACCTTATCACCCGGTAATATCTTAATATAGTTCATTCGCATTTTTCCTGATATGTGAGCAATAATCTCGTGTCCATTCTCTAATTTCACCCTGAACATGGCGTTGCTCAGTGCTTCAGTTATGGTTCCGTCTTGCTTAATCAGGTCTTGTTTGGCCATGCAAATATGCTATACCCTCAAAAAAGGGAGCGCAAATATAGATTTTATGAAGATAGTTGCAAATATTGACTGAAAAATCTTTTGTGGATAACCCTCTTCCTTAAAAAAGCTCTGTTTCACCTGACCAATTCATAGGGCATTTTCTAGTATTTTATTGGTCTTTCTGTACTAAGTATTGTTGTTTGTTGTAAATTGTAAAAGGTTAATTGTTTAGTAGAGTTTGTGCATTTGTTGTAAAAGCAAGTAATGTTGCCGCCATACTGCCGGATGTAACCAACTATTTACCTCGCCACCCTCATATAGGCAACCGGCAACCATCCTTTCCCAAAAATATGTTAACGTATTTCTAACAAATACGAACAAATATGTGCTTTTGATGTTTAAATTTGCGTTCCCAAATTTTAAACAAAAAAACTTTTGTACTATGAAAAAAACTCTCCTTAAACTCAAAGTGCTGGCAGCCACCGTATTCACTGGTCTGGCGGCATTTGCCGGAGGCCCAACGGCCAACGTGCAAGTCATCCACAACTGCGCTGCCCCTGCTGCTGCCACTGTAGATGTGTATGTGAATGGATTTCTATTTTTTGATGATTTTAATTTCCGTGAAGCTACACCATACACCGGTATTGGTGCAGGTGTTGCTTACAACATTGGTATTGCTCCCGGCAATTCTACTTCGGTAAACGATACCATTGCCAGTTTTTTAATAGGCCCGTTGGATGCCGATTCTAATTATGTAGTTATCGCATCAGGCACTGTTGGCACCGGTTTTAACCCTGCCACGCCATTTGATTTAAAAGTAATTGCCAACTCAAAAACTTCGGCTCCTACAGGTTTTGTAAACTTTACTGTGTTCCATGGCGCTACAGATGCTCCTGATGTGGACGTACGCGTACGCAGCGGTGGGCCATTATTAGCCAACAACCTTACTTATGGTACTGCCGGAACTGTATTTGGTCCAAACAAATATTTCACCGCTCCTGCATCATGGTATCAGTTAGAGGTTATTGCGGCAGATTCGTCAGCAGTTATCAATACATGGATTGCCAACTTGAGTGGTGCTTCCGGTAAGTCGGCTGTAGTATTTGCTTCGGGCTTTGCGTCACCGGCTAATAATAACAATGGAGCTGCTCTTGGTTTATGGGCTGCATTTAATGATGGTACTGTGGTAGAATTGCCTGTGCGTAGAACCGCAAACGTACAGTTGGTACACAATGCTGCTGACCCCACTTTAGCTACTGTTGACGTGTATGTAAACGGAGCTTTGGGCTTCCCTGATTTGGCTTTCCGTGGTGCTACTCCTTTTATTCCAATTACTGCTAACTTCCCAATTCAGGTAGGTCTTGCTCCAGGCAACTCTACATCTTGGGCAGATACATTGAAAACCTGGTTGTATTTCTTTGAGCCGGATAGCAATTACGTAGCTATGGCTGTAGGAAATTTAGGTACTGGCTTTGCGGCCAACCCAAATGGTATTTCAACTGCTGTTGATGTAGTGGTGAAAAGTAATGCTATCATCAGCACTGGCGTTCCATCTATAGTGCAATTTTGTGTAGCCCACGGTGCTACTGATGCTCCTAAAGTGGACGTACGTGTTCGCTCTGGTGGTCCATTGTTAGTTAACGATGCTGCTTACAAAGATGTTACGGGTTACATTACTGTGCCAGCTAATTACTACGCATTAGAGGTACTTACAGCTGATTCATCTACACTGTACGATGCATGGATTGCTAACCTCTCCGGCCTTGGCGGATCAGGTGCGTTTGTATTTGCATCAGGGTACATAGATTCTACCGCTAATAACAACGGTAAAAACTTTAACCTGTTTGCTGCATTACCTACCGGACAAGTGGTGGCCTTCCCAAGACGCCAAACAGCCAACGTACAATTTGTACACAATTGCTATGATCCAATTGCCGATACAGTAGATGTGTACATCAATGGTGCTCTTTATTTCAACGATTTTATTTACAAAAATGCATCGCCAGTTATGGGAATCATGACTGCAGATTTCCCTATCAACATTGCTTTTGCACCGAATACCTCTACCAGTGTAGCAGATACTTTCTGGCAAAAAACGTTGTTCTTTAGCCCGGGTGAAACTTACATCGGTATTGCTCAGGGCTTGGTAGGTACAGGTTTTGCCGCTAACCCCGATGGAAAAGACACTAAGTTTACCTTAGCTATTAAAACACCTGGGTTATCAGCTTCTACAAACCCTTCGCAGTTCCAGTTTTTTGTTGACCATGCATCTACCGATGCTCCTACAGTAGATGTAGATGTAGTAGGTGGTGGTAATGTGGTAAACGATGCCGGTTATGGTGATTTGACCAACTACATTGGCGTACCCGGTGATGCTTATGTACTTGATGTAAAAAGCGCTAACGGTGCTACTACATATGCCAGCTATGTGTTTGATGTAACTACCCGCAACGGTCAGGCAGGTACAGTAATTGCTTCCGGATTTTTGAATCCTGCGGCTAACGGAAACAGCCCTTATGGTTTTGGCTTGTATCTGATTACAGCCGGTGGTGGTCCTTTCCAACCATTGCCGCTCTTTACTTCGGTTGTTGATTTGACCAAAGAATTGGGCTTGCAAATGTATCCTAATCCATCTGCCGGTACAATTTACTTTGATTTCAATTTGATTAACAGCACTGATATGAACATTGAAATTACCGACCTCAATGGCCGTGTAGTAAGCAATGTATTTAGTGGTAACTTAGATAGCGGTAGCCAGCTGATTTCTGCCGACCTTAGCAACCTGAGCAATGGCTTGTACATTGCCCGTGTTATTAATGGTGAAAAAGCTGCCAACGTTAAGTTTTCTGTAGCTAAGTAATTAGCAACTTCATTTTATTTGCAGCCCGCTGATTTTTTCAGCGGGCTGTTTTTTTTACATTAGTGCATTGAAATACAAAAGTCAATTTGCGGTTTTTCTTAGTGTAGTGCTGCTGTTTGCCAATAGTGGATTGACATTGTTTGCACATACTTGTTTGCGCTCTCAGCACACCTCAATACAGCTTACACAAAATGATGAATGCTGTTCAGGTGAAGAAGAAACCCGCGGTTGTTGCGATAAAAAAACATCTGCCACCACAGTTGCCGAGCAGCATGATAATTGTTGTACCGTATCGCTCATACATTTAGAGCCAAACACTAAACAGTTATTACCGCAGCAATTTTCTTTTGTATTAGAGGCGGTAGCCATTCAAAACATTTTTGCCGTAGTTCTTCACAATCCCGCTACTATCTGCAATGATTTTAGCATTACACATTCTCCTCCATTACCCAAAGGTATTTTACAGCAAACCTGCCTGTTGCGCATTTAGAAAATAGTGTACAGAGAGTTCACTATTTATTTATTCTAAATGTAATGTATGCGATATATTTTTTTATGGCTGATTTTGCTTGGGTATGCAGTACAGGCCCAGCAAATTAGTGGCTTTGTAATAGAAGAAGTTGCCGGTAAGCGGTATGCCTTGATAGGCGCTACGGTAAAGTTGAAGAACTCTGCAGCCGGAGCAGTAACCGATGATAACGGCAAGTTTACCCTCACTATTCCAGAAAATAGTTCAGATACCCTTATGACCACTGCACTTGGTTATGCAGCAGATACTACTGCATTGAAAGGAGCCAAGCAAATTACCATTACCCTACAGCCCGTTACTTTGGGCACCGTGGAGGTAAGTATAAAACGCAAAGAACTTAGTGCTGCCAGAGTAGAAACAATTACCGAAGCCGATTTGGTAAAAGATGCCTGTTGCAACTTGAGTGAGAGTTTTGAAAACTCGGCTACTGTAGATGTAAGCTACAGCGATGCGGTAAGTGGTGCTAAAGAAATACGTATGCTGGGGTTAGATGGAGTGTACACCCAGTTGATGGTAGAAAACATGCCGTCTATCCGCACATTGGGCAACACCTTTGGGTTAGTATATGTACCCGGCCCTTGGATGAGTTCTATACAGGTAAATAAAGGGGCGGCCAGCGTGGTAAATGGTTACGAGGGCATTACCGGCCAAATCAATGCCGAGTTCAAAAAGCCAATGAATGCCGATAAGTTATTCATCAACTTTTTTTTGAATCAGGATGTCCGCTCAGAGCTAAATGTAATGGGGGCAAAAAAAATAAGCGAGCGGTGGAGCTACTTTGGCGCTGCTCACGGCTTTTACAACTGGTTAAAAATGGATATGAATCATGATCATTACATAGATAATCCGTTGGTCAAAAACTTTAATGCATTGAACCGGGTACATTATACCATGAAAAACGGTGGCATGTTTATGCTGGCAGCGGTGGTAAATATAGAGGATAGGAGAGGTGGCTCTATGCACTACAACCCTAAACTGCAAAATACTGCGCAAGCAGATTTTGGATTACGATTGCAAACACAACGCGCAGAAATTTTTGCCAAGACCGGTGTTCCCGTTTCGGAGCATAACTATGTGGGCATACAGTATAAGTATATGTTTCACCGGCAGTATGGTTTTACCGGCCGTAGAGACTATGATGCGCTGGCGCATTATGGCTACTTCAATGCTATTTTTCAGCACGAGTTGAAAGAGGGTGATTTACTCAAAACAGGAATTTCTTTTCAAACCGATTTTGTAAGCGAGCGCTTTGATACATTCTTTTTGAAAAGAACAGAGATTGTACCCGGGGTATTTACAGAGGGTACTTTTAACTTTGGCAGAGATGATAAAGTAACACTCATTGCCGGAGGGCGGGTAGATTATCACAATTTGTTTGGCGTGTTGCTCTCGCCACGCATTAATATCAGATGGAATATTTTGTATGATTTATCTTTTCGCGCCAGTGGTGGGCGTGGTTACCGTGTGGCTACTGTGTTTGCCGAAAATTACGGATGGTTGGCGAACAATAGAAGCATTGCAATAGCCAATAAATTAGGTATGGAAGAAGCGTGGAATTATGGTGCATCGCTTACCTATAATTTCAATCTCAATTTTAGAGATGGCAGCATTAGTGTAGATTATTTCCGCACCGATTTTATACGCCAAGTAGTACCCGATATAGAACAAGCCGGGCAATTGCAGTTTTACAACTTGCAGAATGGCTCCAATGCCAATGCCGTGCAAATTGATTTGGCGTATGAGCCGGTAAAGCGTTTTGATGTAAAGCTATCGTACAAGTATGAGCGCAATGTAGTGAAGTATAATAGTGGCAAAAAAATATATCCGTTTAGGCCGCAGCATCGGGGGCTGGTATCGTTGCAATACACTACCAAAAACGAGCATTGGAGGTTTAATACCAGCATTAATTGGTTTGGCAAAACACGCGTGCCCAATTATTGGATTACCGGTGATGCTCCGGTGCCACAAGGTAAAAATTGGGTGCAGTGGAATGCACAGATTACTTTTGCTATCAAAAACTGGGAAGTGTATTTGGGTGGCGAAAATCTGTTGAATTTTATTCAAAAGAACCCCATAGTAAGTGCCGATGCACCACTCAGCAATCAGTTTGATGCTTCTATGATTTGGGGGCCACTTCGCGGAGCTATGGCGTTTACGGGATTTCGCTGGATTTTCAAATAGAAAACCATATTCGCAGCACTTAACATCTAACCATTACACACGATAGCAAAATACTGATACTTGGAGCCGGCCCCGCAGGGGCCGCAGCCGCTTTGTTTTTAGCTAAGCAAGGGGTGGCATCAACTGTTGTTGATAAAGCTGTTTTCCCCCGCGATAAAATTTGTGGCGATGCACTGAGCGGTAAGGTGGTAGAGGTGCTCAACAAATTAGATAAAAATTTAGTGCAAGAGTTGAGCGAAAACCAACAAGAGTTTTTGCCTTCGTGGGGGGTAAACTTTGTGGCGCCCAGCGGAGAGTTGCTTCGGGTGCCTTTCAAAACTAAAAAGGAAAATACTACCGCTCCGGGCTTTATTGCTAAGCGATTGTATTTTGACAATTGGTTAGCTGAAAAGCTCAAGAGCAACCCGCTGATTACCCTGCACGAAAACACCGAAGTGCGCGAAGTTGAGCGAAAGGAACGGTGGAGGTTGGCCTCAAAAGATGGAAAAATATTTGAAAGCGATTTGGTGATTGCCTGCGATGGAGCGTATTCTTCTTTTTCAAAAAACATTGCCGGGCTTACCACCGAGCCACCACACAACTGTTTTGGCCTGCGGGCATACTATAAAAACGTATCGGGCTTAGACGATGAAAACTTCATTGAACTCCATTTTCTCCAAAATGTATTACCGGGATATTTTTGGATTTTTCCATTGCCCGATGGCTATGCCAATGTGGGCATAGGTATGCGGGCAGATAAACTGCAAGACCGTAAACTCAACTTAAAGAAACTATTGCAACAAGCAGTAGCTGAAAACCCGGCTATAGCCAAGCGGTTTGAAAGAGCATCTTTGGTTGGCGATGTAAAATTATTTGGCTTGCCGCTCGGCTCAAAAAAAAGGCCGTTGAGCGGAGCCGGATACCTGCTGTGTGGCGATGCCGCACAGCTTATAGACCCCTTTACCGGTGAGGGCATAGGCAACGCCATGATGAGTGGGATGTTTGCCGCCAATCAGGCCGCCAAGTGTGCGCAGCAAAACAATTTTTCAAGTTCCAATTTACAACAGTATGACGCAGAGTTGTACCACCGGTTATGGAGCGAATTACAGTTATCCTACACCATGCAGCGCTTAGTTAACTTTCCGTGGTTGTTTAACTTGGTAGTGCGCAAGGCCAACGCCAACCCTCTGCTGCGCGAAACCATATCGTGCATGTTTGAAGATATGGACATGCGTGCCCGTTTGAGCAGCCCCCTGTTTTACCTCAAACTTTTATTTTCGCCCACACAAAATGTAAAATTATGAAGAAGACATTTGCACTTATGATGCTGGTACTGGCCACTACATTCATGTATGCTCAAAACGGAGCCACCTGCGACCCAAAGAAAGAAGCCAAAAAAGAGAAAAAGGCCAAAAAGAATGCTAAGAAAAATGGAGAAGGATACTATGGTGCCACTATAACTGCCGATGGTGCTATTAACGTTAATGCCCTTGCAGAGCGAATGAAAGACAAAGAAAAGTTAGATATAAAGATAAGTGGGCAAATTGCAGCGGTATGTCAGGTAAAGGGCTGCTGGATGACCACCGATTTGGGCAACGGCAAAAGCATGCGTATCCGCTTTAAAGATTATGCCTTTTTTATGCCTAAAGATGCATCAGGAAAAAAGTTTATTGCTCAAGGCACCGCATCGTGGGCTACCACATCGGTAGAGCAACTGCGCCACTATGCCGAAGATGCCGGTAAAAGCGCTGAGGAAATCAGCAAAATTACCGAGCCCAAAAAAGAGATAGTGTTTTTAGCTGAAGGAGTGATATTGCAGAAGTAAGCGGCTATCCACACGGGTTGTGTAATTTTTTTCAACACGCAGTTTTATTTTCGGACGATGCTTCTATATTTGCGCTCCGCTTTTAAAAAGCAGGGTTTGATTTTGTAGCTCAGCTGGTAGAGCAATACACTTTTAATGTATGGGTCCCGGGTTCGAATCCCGGCAAAATCACCAAAACACTCTAAGCCCCATTTACGGGGCTTTTTTATTTACTTATATTGAAAAAGCGGAAATAGGTACCCTCTACGGGCGGTTGCAAACTTCGTTACTTAATAAATACCCACTGCTAACTAGTAACAGCCAATACGCCTGCACGTTATGGCATCAGTTGTTACTTAGTACTATAGCGCCTGCGCGTTAGGCCAGTAGATGTTACTTAGAGCCAATACGGCTGCACGTTAGGGTAGTAAGTGTCGCTTAGAACCAATACGCCTGTGCGTTAGGGTAGTAAGTGCAGCTTAGAGGTAATACGGCTGCACGTTATGGCAGTAGGTGTTACTTAGAGCCAATACGCCTGCACGTTGTGGTTGTAAGTGCCGCTTAGAGCCAATACGCCTGCGCGTTAGGGCAGTAGGTTTTACTTAGCGCATGTACGTAAAGGTGCAGAGGTATTTAGTGCTGGCCGCTGAGGCGGTACTTGCCAAGCCATTTGCCTATGGCAGCAAAAAATGAGGAAATAAAACAACTGCTCTTACATGCATTATTTATAGCATAAGTTATACCTTTATAGCATCACCTTAAACTATTGCCTATGCGTTATACTTTACTCCTGCTTATTTTAATGGCAAGCGGATGGTGTGTGGGGCATAGTACCATAGCTGCCACACAGTTTTTAGTATTAGACAAAACCCAAGCCAAAGACCTGCTGGCCCTTATTACCGATTTGCAAAAAGAAGTGGAGGAGTTAAAACAAAAAGTATTTGCCACTACCAACAATTAGCTTTTCTTTTACTACAATAAAACCACTGCGCATGAAACATTATTACTTGCTCTTAATGCTTTTTTGTATGGGCATTTTGCATGCACAAAACTTGGTGCCTAACCCGAGTTTTGAGGAGTATGATACTTGTCCTGATTTTGCAGGGCAAATAAATAGAGCTGTTGGATACAGCTACACCCTTGTAGTTAACGGCAAAACCATAGCCACCAAAAAAATGGTGAAACAGCGGTAGAGCACACTGTACAAGCATATATAAGCCCCATTTCCGGGGCTTTTTTATTTTTCGGGCATGAGTAAAAAGAAAATCATCATCATTAACGGGCCCAACCTCAATCTGCTGGGCAAGCGCGAACCCGATATTTATGGCGATATGAGCTTTGAAGAGTTTTTTGACGACATCAAAGAAGTATATGCCGATGAGGTACAACTCAGTTTTTTTCAATCTAACATAGAGGGCGAGTTGATAGATAAAATACAAGAAGTAGGGTTTACCTACCACGGCATTTTACTCAATGCCGGGGGCTATACACACACCAGTGTGGCTATTCGCGATGCGGTGGCGGCCATCAAAACACCGGTTATAGAAGTACACATTTCTAACCCATACGCTCGCGAAGAGTTTAGGCACCAGAGTTTAATGAGCGGGGTTTGTAAAGGCGTAGTAGCCGGTTTTGGTTTAGAGAGTTATGTGCTGGCAGTTGATAGTTTCTTGTAGTGCGTTGGTATTGGTAGCAAATAAAACAGCTAAAGGCATAAAAAAAGCCGCTTTTTAGAAGCGGCTTTTTTGTGATATGCGGTGATAAAGAAATTACTTTTTCTTTTCCTCTGCTTTGGCAGGTGCGGCAGCGGCAGGAGCAGCGGCAGCAGCAGGTGCGGCAGCTTCTTCTTTAACAGCGCGAGGCACTTGTAGGCGAGCAAAAGGGTTAGAGCCCGAAATGAGGAAAGTAAGGTTAGGGTAAGATGATTGCAAATCGCGTACGCGGGCAATAGCGCCTAAATCCATACCGGTTACATCGTATTCTAAGTGGCTTACTAAATCTTTAGGCAAAGCCAGTACCAGCAATCTGCGCTCTACTTGCTCTAATTTACCACCGGCAGTAATGCCTTTGGCGGTTCCTTTTAAGCGAAGCGGCACAGCCACTTTTACCTTTACATTGTCTTGCAGTTCCTGAAAGTCGGCATGCAGCATGTTGTCCTTTATCGGGTCAAACTGGGTATCTTTCAAAATACCTCTGTAAGTTTTGCCGTTCAGGTGGATTTCGGCCACCTGAAACTCGGGTGTGAAAACCAACTTGCGAAACTCGCTTACCGGGGCATAAAAATTGAGCGTTTCGGCTCCTCCGTACAAATTGCAAGGAACGTTTCCTGCCTTGCGCAGGGCACGCGTAGCCTTTTTACCTAGTTCGGTTCTTGGCGTGCCGTTGATGATTACTGTTTCCATTTTTTTGTTGAATGGGTTTGGTGATTAAAAAAAGTTTATCTGTTTTTTGAATTAAACCGAAGGGGTTAAGAAAAGTGAATTGATACTCTTGTGCTCGTGTGTATTGCGAATGGCCTGTGCAAAAAGTTTAGCCACACTCAGTACTTTAATTTTTGCCGAATCTTTACCATTAGCAATAGGCAAAGTATTGGTTACAATCAGTTCGCTCAACTGGCTTTTCTCAATATTCTCTACCGCTTTGCCCGATAGCACTGCATGTGTACAAATAGCGCGAACGCTCTTGGCACCTTTTTCCATAATCAGGTTAGCTGCATTGCAAAGGGTGCCACCGGTATCAATCATATCGTCACACAGGACCACATTTTTGCCTTCCACACTACCTATCAAAGTCATCTCGGCTACCTCATTGGCTTTTTTGCGGTACTTATCGCATATCACCATGTCGGCATTAAAATGCTGGGCGTAGATGCGTGCACGTTTCACAGAACCCACATCTGGTGAAGCAAAGCAGAGGTTATCCCACTTTTGCTTTTGAATAAATGGCAAAAAGATGGCCGAGCCATTGAGGTGATCAACCGGTATATCAAAAAAGCCCTGTATCTGCCCGGCATGTAAATCCATGGTCATTACGCGGTCGGCACCGGCTGCGGTAAGTAAATTGGCAATCAGCTTGGCTGCGATACCTACGCGAGGGCGGTCTTTGCGGTCTTGCCGAGCGTAGCCAAAATACGGAATTACTGCGGTAATGTAATCGGCAGAGGCACGTTTGGCAGCGTCTATCATCATCAACAATTCCATGATGTTATCGCCCGGAGGCGGAGTGCTTTGTATAATAAACACAAACGCACCGCGCACACTTTCTTTGATTTCGGGTTGAAACTCCCCGTCACTAAATTGAAGAACGTCCATTTTCCCTAACGACTGTCCGTAGATGTCGGCTATATCCTCTGCAAGATATTTGGTGGCCGTGCCGGTAAATAACTTCACATCGGTGGTCAGCAGCATAACGGTCTTTTTTAGGGTGTGCAAATATAATCGCAGAATTGAGAATAGAAACCCGAATTTTTACCTTCTTAAACCAAGCATACGGCTCTGATTTTTGGCTTTATTTGCCGCCCATAAATACTGATTACCATGCTGCTTTTAGATGGAAAAAAATTAGCCGATGAGCTTAAGCTGGAAATAAAGCAATCGGTAGATGCCCTTGTAGCGGCCGGTAAACCCGCTCCGCATCTGGCGGCTATATTGGTAGGAAACGATGGGGGCAGTTTGACTTACGTAGGGCACAAAGTAAAGGCCTGCGAGCAGGTGGGTTTTCAATCTACGCTCCTGCATTTTGACGAAAATATTACCGAAGAGTTTTTGCTCAACGAGGTGAAAAAGCTGAACGAAAATCCCTCCATACACGGGTTTATTGTACAGTTGCCCCTGCCCAAACATATAGATGCCGATAAAGTGTTGATGAGTGTAGATCCGGCTAAAGATGTAGATGGTTTTCATCCGGTGAATGTGGGCAAGGTTACACTCGGCTTACCTGCCTTTGTTTCGGCAACACCACTGGGCATTACCAAAATATTGGAGCGGTATGGCATAGAAACTTCCGGTAAGCACTGTGTAGTAATAGGCCGCAGCAACATTGTGGGTCGCCCAATGAGCATACTCATGAGTGGGCAGAGCAAAACCGGTAATGCCACCGTAACCGTTTGCCACTCACGCACTAAAAACCTGGCCGAAGTTACCCGCCAGGCAGACATCATTATAGCAGCCCTCGGCAAACCGGAGTTTCTAACAGCAGATATGGTGAAAGATGGCGCTGTAGTGATAGACGTAGGCACCACGCGCGTAACTGACCCCACCACCAAAGCCGGCTGGCGATTAAAAGGCGATGTAAAGTTTGATGAAGTTTCGCAGAAATGCGCAGCCATTACACCCGTACCCGGTGGGGTGGGACCTATGACGGTGGTTTCGCTCTTGTTGAATACCTTGCAGGCAGCACAGGAGTAAATTTCTGATAGCAAGTTACAAAGTGTTGATTTAATACTAAATCAGAAGTGAGATTCATTTTGCCGTTGCTAAATCAAACACTGCGATTATCTTTGCCGCCCGTTCACGGTGGCCATAGTTCAGCTGGTTAGAACATCAGATTGTGGTTCTGAGGGTCGTGGGTTCGAGTCCCATTGGCCACCCTTTTAAAATAAAAACCTGTACCGCTTGGTGCAGGTTTTTTTATTTATGCACTACCAAAACTTTTAAGAAAAAACTCATTTCCTCAAACCATATTCATGAATTCTGTATTCCCACTTTTTAGTTCTGCTATGTGTATAGCCATTCTGTTTTCTTCATGCGCCTGCGCCAAACTTCCGGTAGATTCTCCATTGGTTAAGCCCTCGCCCAACTACCCGTCAGACACGGTACAGTTTGCCGTAATTGGAGATTTTGGCACAGACTCCAAAGCCGAGGGTGATGTGGCTAACATGGTAAAAAGCTGGAGCCCGGAGTTTGTGATAACCACCGGTGATAACAATTACCCGGTAGGCAGTGCTGGTACCATTGTCAATAACATTGGTAAGTATTATTGCGATTTTATATATAACCCCGATGCTCCGTCAGACCGGGTGTGCAAAGGCGCTGCGGCTGATGAAAAGAAAAATCGCTTTTTTCCGAGCCCCGGAAATCACGATAACTACTCGGTACCTGCCTTGCGTCCATACTTAGATTATTTTACTCTGCCCAATGATGAGCGCACCTACGATTTTGTGTGGGGCACGGTGCATTTCTTTTCGCTCAATACCGGCATTTCGGGCAAGGTAGATGAAAGCGTAAAAAACTGGCTGAAAGAAAAATTGGCAACCAGTACAGCTACTTTTAAAATTGTGTATTTCCACCATCCGCCTTACTCTACCGGAGGGCACGGCAGCAACGAAGCCATGCAGTTGCCTTATGGTGATTGGGGAGCTGATGCTGTACTCTGCGGCCACGACCATATCTACGAACGTATTACCGAAAAAAGCGGTGCAAAACCCGTTTACATTATCATAGGCAATAGCGGCAATGAGCACACCTACAGTTGCACCGCTAAAACCATTGACACTAACCGTTTCAATCTGTTTTGTGAAGACACCGGTTTTGGTGCGCTAAAAGTACGTGCCGGTAAAAACACTTGTGTAATAGAATATTTTAATGCAGCCAACCCGGCCACCCCTACCGATGTATTTACGATAACCAAATAGAGCAGAAACGGCCTTGCAGTGTGATGCAGTCTGTTTATACTACAGCGTTAAACTTTGTTGATGCAGCTATGCTTAGCAAGCAAAATCATTGCTGAAAATCCAGCACCTGTTCGCTGACTTGGCGGTTGCGGAGAATTTTCACATACCCCAATGCCAGTCGGTTGTTGTAATCTTCATAAGACTTTTGAGCCCAGCGCACGGCTTCATTGAGTTCACCATTTATTTCGCTGATAATGGCCATGTTGTAGCAAGCTCTTCCGGCCACTTTCCGTTTATGGTTTTGAGTTTCGCTTTTCCAGAGTTCACCTGCTTCGTTCCAGTTGCCGGTGCGGGCTTTGCGTATAGCAGTGCGGAATGCCGGGCTGCCTTTAACGTAGTAGTCGCGGGTTACCTGCTGCCAGTAGGGGAGTATGCGGGTTGAATAGTTGCGCCCCAATTGATCGGCATTTTGTTTAATGAGTTCTTTTCGGCCCATTAGCGCGGCTACTGCCTGCGGAGCGTTGAGTACACCTGCTGTAAACGTGAAACTGTTGTTGAGGTACACTTCATCATTAATGGTGTTTAACTTAGGGTCATAAATGCGCCAGCCCGTTTTTATATCGGTGGTAATAGGTATTTGTGTGTTCAACACTCCAGTTACTACCTCGCCCACCGTTTGTGGTGTGCTGGGTATGGCGGGCGGTGGTATGCTCAGGCGAGTGTCAAATACTTCTAAAGTGAGTAACACGTCCACGCTGTCTTTTTGGCAAATTTTGCGGACATCTTCCCACGCAAGTGGCGGAGAAAAACTTCCTATCATAGAAGAATAATAGGGCGGTGATGTAATCGTTTTTAGCTGACTAAAACGGTTTTGCTCTATCAGCGCATTTTTTAAACCGTCCAGTGCCTGTGCACTGCCTTCTTTTGTAATAGCTTTGGTATTAGCCCCCAAAGCATTGTGTAGCTCGTTTAGCTTGGCATTTGTAGGGTCGGGTACTGCGCGGTTGAGCAGCCCTGCTGTTTTAGCACTGCCACGAACGCTTACAGGTGCAGGGTGTAGCACAGAAATGTAAACCAAGTTGGTTTTGCACGAAGAAATGGTAATGACCAATAGCAAAAAGGTAGTAAGGCGAAACATGAGCATGAGTTTGGTTCTTGTTTAACGATACATAAGTAGATAAGTTTTCGCCTCGCTAATCCAACAATACTACACATACATTTGCAAAACTCCTTGCTTCACCTATTTTCGCCCGCGCTTTTCAAAAACCAACAAAAACGAAATAAAAAATGGCCATTACCCTCACTATGATTAAGCCCGATGCAGTAGCAGACGGCCACACCGGAAAAATTATTGATATGATTACTCAGGCCGGATTTAAGATTCAGGCCATGAAACTCACCCGCCTTTCTAAAGAGAAAGCAGAAGAGTTTTATGCCATCCATAAAGAGCGCCCGTTTTTTGGCGAATTAGTAGCGTTTATGACCGAAGGCCCTATTGTAGCCGCAGTATTAGAAAAAGACAATGCAGTAGAAGATTTCCGCAAACTAATTGGAGCCACTAACCCCGAGAAAGCCGATGCAGGAACCATCCGCAAGTTGTTTGCTAAAAACATAGAACGCAATGCTGTACACGGTAGCGATAGCGATGCTAACGCAGAGATAGAAGCTAGTTTTCACTTTAGCGGGTTGGAGCGTTTTTAAGCTGTTTCATTCTACAAAAATTCACAAAGCGTTGGTGTGTACACCAGCGCTTTGTTGTTTTTAGATAAGTTGGCGTTAAGTTTGAAGCAATAAAAAATCTAAAGCTGCCGTTTAAAACACAATGTTGAAACCTGTTACACTTCTTTTTCTAATTATTCCCTTTTGGCTTTTGGCTCAAAAAGGTAAACCGGTTGTTGCTCCGGCATCGGCAGCAATCACCGATAATAGAGAAATAGGGAAGAAGGATTTGGCAAAAATTAGGTTGATTGAAGATACGCTTGCGCGGCTGGGGGAGGAGTTGACCTACGATTCACTTTTATCAAATCGGCAAAAGGCATGTTATGCTTTTATTCCCTCATTTGTTAGGGCGTTGACCATAGAGAACTCATTCTACTTTCCGTTTGATTCACTCTATACGGTGTCAAAAATCTATGCACCGGATAGTGCTTTTCGCATTTTTACCTGGCAGTTGGTATTGCCCGGGGGCAAGTTTCGGTATTTTGGAGTGATGCAAATGCGCAGCAGCAAACCAAAATTTTTTCCGTTGCACGACCGCTCGGATACTATGACTTATCACTCGCAGCGCGTGCTTACCAACGAAAACTGGTATGGGTGCTTGTACTATAACATTGTAACTAACTACGTTAACCGCAAGCCGGTTTATACTCTCTTTGGCTATGAAGCCGCTGATTTACTCACCCGCAGAAAAGTATTGGAGATACTCACATTTAATGAAAAGGGTACACCCATATTTGGCGCTCCCGTTATTCATATTAAAATGGAAGAAGATTCGTTTCGCAACAAACGTTACGATACACTCCATCGGTTTTTTATAGAGTACAAGTACAACGCACCTACAGTATTTAATTATGACCCCGAATTACAAATGGTGGTGTTTGATCATGTAGCTCCGCCTACCGATAAGGCCAAAGGCGCTACTTTTAGCTATGTGCCCGATGGCACGTACGAGGGTTTTATTTGGAAAAGCGATAAGTGGAATTGGGTGGAGCGGGTATTTACGTTTGCTATAAATCAAGATAATAACCCACCGGTGCCTGTTCCATTATTTGGCAAGCCCAAAAATCAGCCGGAGTTGCCCAAGCAGGTAGAAACACCAAAATAGGTGTTAATAGTTTACAACAGCATGCTGCTTGAGCAATAATTCGTCCAAAAACAGTTGATGATTTATATTTTTGAATAGTAATGAACAAACTGAGATTATTATTTCTCCTATTCCTTTTTACTACTGCTCTTAATGCGCAGTTGGCGCAAATGAAACTCATTCAGTTTTCGGGGTATGCTATGAGTGCCGATAGCTTGATGGGTGTACCATTTGCACACATTACCATTACTAATCGGGGATTGGCAGCTACAGCAGGGCCCGATGGTTTTTTTTCGTTTGCAGCACATGAGGGAGATACGTTGCTTTTTACCAGCGTGGGCTATAAGCCAATGGTGTATATCATTCCGGTGAATTTAGAAACAGAAAAGTTTTCGGTGATTCAATTGATGACAAAAACCGATTACTACCTGCCCGAAACCTTAATTTTGCCTTGGCGAAGAGAAGATTTTGGTACGGTGTTTATCAATACCAAACCACCTACCGATGACTTGGAGCGGGCTAAGAGAAACTTAGAGCGTGAAAAACTGGCAGAGTTGGGTGCCCGCTTAGAGCGCGATGCCTACGAAGGAACCAGTATTGCTTTGCGCCAAACATCTGCAAAAAATTATTACTACGGTCAAACTCCTCCACAAAACATATTTAACCCATTGGCTTGGGCTGAGTTTATCCGCGCATGGAAGCGCGGTGACTTTAAGAAGAAGTAATCACTTAAAGTTGAATAGTATCTAAGCCCTGTCCGGCTGCAATCAACTCAGCAATGTCATAGACCTTAACGGTGCTTTGTTTTTCAAAACTCTTTACCCCATCGGTCATCATGGTGTTGCAAAATGGGCAAGCCGCAGCTACAATCTGAGCATCGGTTTCTAGGGCTTCTTCGGTGCGGGCAATGTTGATGCGCTTTTTTCCCGGCTCATCTTCTTTAAACATTTGCGCACCACCCGCGCCACAACAAAGCCCCTTGGTGCGGCAGCTTTTCATCTCTACCAGTTCAGCATCTAGTTCTTCTAATACTTTACGTGGTGCCTCGTAAATTTCGTTAGCACGACCCAGGTAGCAAGAGTCGTGGTAAGTAATGCGTTTGCCTTTAAACTGGTTGGTGTCAGTTAGTTTTATCTTTCCCTGATCAATGAGTTGTTGCAAATAAGTGGTGTGGTGTACCACCTCATAATTTCCGCCCAAAGATGGGTATTCATTTTTTAGTATATTGAAACAGTGTGGGCAAGTGGTTACAATTTTTCGTACACCATAGCCATTCATCACTTCAATATTTTGCAAGGCGAGCATTTGGTACACAAACTCGTTTCCGGCACGTTTTGCAGGGTCGCCTGTGCAACTTTCTTCGCTGCCTAACACTGCAAACTTGATATTGAGATGGTTCAAAATTTTTACAAAAGAGCGGGTAACTTTTTGCGCTCTTTGGTCAAAACTTCCGGCACAACCCACCCAAAACAGTACTTCGGGGGTTTCGCCACTAGCGGCATATTCAGCGTATGATTTTACTTGCATAACTTTGATTGATAGTTGATAATTGATGAATGATTATTGCGTACTCATGTATTACGATTATTCACTGTCTTTCTGGAAGACATGAAAATGTTGCACAATTCGGTAGCTTCTTTGATTAGTGGTGATACTTGTCGGCCAGTAAATAACTTTTCTTCAAGCGCAAATTCTAACCAAAATGCCGACTCATCTGACTCGTCAATTACAATGCTCAACTTTGCCGCAAAAGCTGCCTTTGAGTGTGCAAGACATACGGCTCTATAGTTAGCAGCAACAGAAGAAGAGCAGCGGATAAGTTGAGATGAAATATGTCTGCCTAATTTATTTTCCGGCAGGTTCATTGCTGCCCTTACGCATCTGTGAGCAAATTGCTTGGTTCTGTTTTTGAGCATTGTACTATTCATACGCAATTTTTGGTGGTGGTCAGTAATCAATATTAACTTATCAATTATCAATCCATTTTAACCTATCCTGCTGGCTAAACTGCCATGGGGCACCGTTGTTTTCCATGTTGGTAAACATGCCGGTCCACTCAGCGGGTGCGTTGCTGTCTTCCATTACCAAATTTCTGCGCAATTGCACAATAATGTCTAATGGCGAAATCATCACAGGGCATTCTTCTACACAAGCATTGCAAGTGGTACAGGCGCGTAGTTCTTCTATGCTGATGTAGCCATTTTCAATCAAGCTCTTTCCGTCTTCTTTCCAAACACCGTTGTTAGCGGCTACAATAGAACCTACTTCTTCCAAGCGGTCGCGGGTATCCATCATGATTTTTCGGGGAGAGAGTATTTTGCCTGTTTGGTTTGCCGGGCAAGCCGAAGTACAACGCCCGCACTCGGTGCAGGTGTAGGCATCTAACAGATTTTTCCAGCTTAAATCCATCACATCTTTGGCACCAAATTTTACCGGAGCAGCATTAGCATCTGCGGGTGGTGGCACTGCGCTGGGGTCCATCATCAGTTTTATCTCTTTGGTTATTTCGGGCATATTGCTGATGTAGCCCTTGGGGTTGAGCCGCGCAAAAAACGTGTTGGGGAAAGCCAGCAAAATATGCAAATGTTTGGAGTAGGGGAGATAGACCAACAACAAAAGTACGCCTATGTAGTGTCCCCACCATCCGGCACGCTCTAAGAGGTGTAGTGAAGACTCATCCCAGTTGCTCAAAAAATGTTGCAACAGACCGCTTACCGCAAAACCATATTCGCCATGATGTAATGCCATATCGGCAGTGTTCATGCTAAAGATACAAGTGAGCAGGTAAATCTCAGAGATTAAGATGATGGCTGCATCTTGTACGGGAAATCCCTTTAGCTCAGGTTTATTTAAGCGGGGTACTTTTATCAAAAATCTTCTGCTCAAAAATGCCACCGTAGCAATGAAAACAAGTACAGAGATCAATTCTATAGATGATATGGTGGCTACGTAAATGAATTTTAAAAAAGGAATATTTTCTACTGCGTGATAAATAACACGGTGTTTACCGGTAACTCCGTCTATAAACACTTCTATCAACTCAATTTGGGTGATGATAAAACCTACATAGATGAACATGTGCAAAATAGCAGGGGTAATGTTTTTGAACATCTTTTTTTGGCCAAAAGCCACCAGCAACATGTTTTTAAAGCGCTCGGTGGTATTGTCGTTAAGGTCTTCGCTTTTACCGAGCATGATGTTGTTGTAAACCCTGCGATAGCCGCGGTAAGCATAGAAGCCCGCCATGGCGGCAAAGGCAATAAACAAGTATATCTGAAAGTAAACCAGCATAGGTGAATGTATGATTGGGGCTAAAATAGTTTTTTCAACAAAGTGGCGCCAAAACTGTTCGCAAAATGCAGTAACATTGTATAGCAATATGTTGAAAAGCAAACCTGTTTTTATTGTGCTTGTGTTGTTTACTTGGTGTTGTGTGAGCACAACCGCACAAGTAAGCTACAGCAAGTTTGACCTGCGCACTCAGCAGCGTTTGCTGCGTGAAAGTATACCAGCCAAGTTTGAACACTTGTTAGTTTTTGGGTTTGAAGGTGAGGTGAAACAAGCGGTAGAAAAGCATGGTGGCATTTACAAATACGGATATTCCGGTGTTCATTCTATAAGTATGCCGTTAGATAAACTTCGTGCTTTTGCGGCCGAAAATGCTATTCATAAAATTGAAAACATTAGCTCCAAAGGAACCTTACTCATGGACACTGCTCGCCTGCGAAACAATGTGGATAGCATCCATATTGGATACGCTCCATTGATAGATTCACTTAAAGGCAAAGGGGTAATTATTGGAATAATTGATGGAGGCATTGACTGGCAGCACGAAGATTTTACCAACCCCGCAACCGGCAAAACACGTATTCGGTACATTTGGGATCAGTCGGTGGCGAATGGCGGCAATAAACCGCTTCCTTACCAATACGGCAATCAATGGAACTGGTATGATATAGATAATTTCAACTGCACACACATAGCGCCCGCCAGCGATTTTGGACACGGTACTTGTGTGGCAGGTATAGCTGCAGGCAATGGGTTTTCTATGCACGGCACTGGTTATGAAAAAGAACTGCGCGGTATAGCGCCCGAGGCAGATATTGTTGCGGTACGCATTTTAGACAACAATAACTTTTTGACTCATGTGGCAGATGCCGTAGATTATATTTTCAAAAAAGCCGATGCATTGGGTATGCCTTGTGTGATCAATACTTCTGTGGGAACCTACTACGGCTCGCACGATGGGCGCGATGCTGCCACAAGAATTATTGAACATCTATTGGAAGAAAAAAGAGGCCGTTGTCTAGTAGCAGCTGCAGGAAATGGTGGGCATATTCCCCATCACTTAACATACCCCATCACAGCAGACTCTTCTTATACATTTTTTGCTTTCAATTCGGCTACTAACGAAGTGTACTTTGATTTTTGGGCCGATACTTCAAATTTTACTGATGCAAAATTTGCAGTTGGCTGCAATGATAACACCGGCTTGCATATTGCCAGAACTATTTACATGCGCGTTCATGATTTTGCACTTATTCCCGGGCAGTTTGTAACGCAGTTTCTAAACCTATACAGCGGAAATACTTTACTGGCCAATGTGGGTATCGGCATCACTTTAGACGAAGACCGTTATCATGTAGAGTTCCTCATCAGCCCATCTAACAACACTCATCTTTGGCGCTTGCAAACTACCGGCAGTGGGCAGTTCGATTTATGGAGCAGTTCATCATTGCATGGCTCGGCAAACATGCTAGACTCTATTGGTGGAGTGTACATACAATTCCCCGGATACAAGCATCCTGATTATTTGAAAACCATGGTTAGCAGTTGGCAATGCAGCCCTAAGGTGATTACCGTAGGTAATTATTCTAATCGGGCAGGGTATATAGATCGCGATGGAGTTTACCGAGATATGACAGCCGCTCCATACAACGAAACAGTAGGCAAGCGGTTTGCTACCAGTAGTTTTGGCCCCACGCGCACAGGTCTGCAAAAGCCGGATGTAATAGCTACCGGCAGTACCACTATTTGCACGGGCGATGCAGCGTACATCGCTTCTGCCACGGCACCCTCTAACCGGCTCAAAGTGTACATCACCAAAAAGCATGTGCGCAATGGAGGTACGTCTATGGCTTCGCCCATAGTAGCGGGCATAGCGGCTTTGTATTTGCAACAAAAGCCAAGTGCCAACTATCAAGAAATTCAACTGGCCATCAATTGCACAGCGGTGGCAGATTCATTTACCGGTGCTGTGCCAAATTTTGAATATGGAAATGGCAAGGTCAATGGCTTTGCAGCACTCACCCGTTCAGCGGTGTGTATCAAGTATGGCGCTACTGATACAGCTTGCATCAATTATTTGCCAATAGCTAATGTAGATACCGGTGGGTGCATAGCAAAAGTTTACGGCTGTACAGACACAGCAGCAAATAATTACTACTCATTAGCCAATGTGAATGATGGAAGCTGCGATTACAGCGTTGGACTTAGTGCAATGTCGGATTACTCCATAAAAGCAGTGCCTAACCCAACCCGCTCGTTTATTACGTTTATTACTGCGGATAATGCGTTATACAACAAAGCCGGATACTTAGAAATATGGGATGTTACAGGAAGAACCATACATTGCGAAAAATTTAACTCAGTAGCTGACCTGCGCAGTCCTCTTTTAAGTGCCGGTTGTTATTTTTATCGTATAAACATTAATCAAGAGCACGTAGTATCAGGTAAATTCATTGTGCAACAATAAGTATGAGCAAAAAAATAGCAATTCTATCGGCAGAAGATATCCGACAAAAAACAACTCGCATTGCCTATCAGATTTTGGAGGAAAATTTTGCCGAAAAAAAGATTGTGATGATTGGCATTAAAGACAATGGTCTGGTTTATGCCAAGCAACTGATAGCCGCAATAGACAAAATTGAAAAGTTGGATATTGAACTGCTTTCGTTGAGCATAGATAAATCTAAGCCACTCAGCCAGCCGGTTACTCTAAACAATCAAAGTACCTTAAACGGCAAAGTGGTGATACTGGTAGATGATGTAGCAAACACAGGCAAAACCATGTTTTATGCGCTTCAACCTTTGCTTCAGTATTCTCCCAAAAAAGTGCAGGCGGTGGTATTGGTAGATAGACAACACAAGCTATTTCCGGTAACTCCCGATTTTATTGGACTTTCGTTAAGCACCACCCTTAAAGAGCGCATAGAAGTGCAGTTTGATAAAAAAGGAAATGGCACGGCCTACTTGGTATAGTATCTTAGCTATTCTTAATCATCACACTTTGTAAATCAGTTCTACGAGTTGCATGGCTCAGGTAATTGTGTCTGTATTTTCTTTCAAGAACCATTCCTTTTTGTTGTTTTATCAAGTTTGTTTCTGTCAAATCTTCCGTTTTTCTGCTTAGCCCGATTGTTGTTATAGCAGTGGGGGTTGCGGCACCCCGTTACAATAAAAAACTATTTTAGCCGCCCTTGTAAAATCACATAAAAACACCACATAAACACCATGGGATTTTTTGATAATCTGGTCAAGTCAATATTTGGCACAAAACACGCCCGCGAGTTGAAAGAGATGCAACCGCTGGTAGATAGCATCAATGCAGAATATGAGAAGTTAAAATCGCTAAGCAATGACGAACTGCGCAACAAAACACAAGAGTTTCGCGCACGCATCAAAGAGCACTTAGCGGAGATAGATACTCAGATAAGCGAACTGAAAAGCAAAGCAGAAACGGAAGAAGATTTACTGGCTAAAGATGCCGACTACAAAAAAGTAGATGAATTGCGCAAAGAGCGCGATAAGCAAATAGAAGTAGTACTTGAACAATTGTTGCCAGAGGCATTTGCGGTAGTAAAAGAGGCCTCATATCGCTTTGCAAACAATTCTTTTTTAGAGGCCACCGCTACCGATTTAGATCGGGACTTAGCAGTAAAACATGCCAACATAAAAGTAGAAGGCGATAAAGTCACCTTTGCCAACCAATGGATAGCTGCCGGCAATACCATTACCTGGAACATGGTACATTACGATGTGCAGTTAATTGGTGGCATTGTGTTACATCAGGGCAAAATTTCTGAAATGGCCACTGGTGAAGGGAAAACGCTTGTAGCTACTTTGCCTGCATACCTCAATGCCTTATCTGGTGAAGGCGTGCACATAGTAACCGTTAACGATTATCTGGCCCGAAGAGATAGCGAGTGGAATGGAGGACTGTTTCACTTTCTTGGCTTGAGGGTAGATTGTATTGATAAATACCAACCCCATTCTGCCGATCGTAAAAATGCGTATTTGGCGGACATCACCTACGGAACAAACAACGAATTTGGTTTTGATTATCTGCGCGATAACATGGTGGCCAGTCCCGATGAAATGGTGCAGCGTAAGCATCATTACGCCATGGTAGATGAGGTGGATTCTGTATTGGTGGATGATGCCCGAACACCACTCATCATTTCCGGTCAGGTAGATAGTAGCGATGAACAGCAGTTCAAAGAACTAAAACCACGTGTAGTTAAGTTGGTTGAGGCGCAAAAAAGAGTAGCGCTCCAATACTTAGCCGATGCCAAGCGGTTGATTAAAGATGGCAACACCGGTGATAAAGAAGGAGAAGGCGGCTATGCTTTGTATGCGGCACACCGTGGCTTCCCTAAAAACACGGCACTCATCAAGTTTTTGAGTGAGCAAGGCGTTCGGCAAATACTACAAAGCACAGAAAACTCTTTTATTGCCGAACAGCAAAAACGAATGCCGGAGGTGGACAAAAACCTCTACTTCAGCATAGATGAAAAAAACAATAGCGTTGACCTAACTGATAAGGGTATTGAACTAATTACCGGCAGTGGAGAAGATGCCAACTTTTTTGTGATACCCGATATGGGTTCAGTAGTGGCTGAGATAGAAAACTCTACGCTAAGTGCCGAGGAAAAGATTGCTCGCAAAGACACCCTCATGCGCGAATACAGCGAAAAGAGCGAACGCATACACTCCGTAAGCCAGTTGCTCAAAGCGTATGCTTTGTTTGAAAAAGATGTGGACTATGTGGTGATGGACGAAAAGGTGAAAATTGTGGACGAAAATACCGGGCGTATATTAGAAGGCAGACGCTACAGTGATGGCTTACACCAAGCCATAGAGGCAAAAGAAAATGTGAAAGTAGAGGCCGCCTCACAAACCTTAGCCACCATTACACTTCAAAACTATTTCCGTATGTATCACAAACTTTGTGGTATGACGGGCACTGCCGAAACCGAAGCACAAGAGTTTTGGGATATTTACAAATTAGAAGTTTCTTCTATACCTACTAACCGCCCCATTGTGCGCGATGACCGCGAGGATTTGATTTACAAAACCCGCAAAGAGAAGTTTAATGCCATGATAGATGAGATAGTAAAACTAACCGGAGAAGGGCGTCCGGTGTTGGTGGGTACTACCTCGGTAGAAATTTCAGAGTTGCTATCGCGTATGTTGACTATTCGCAAAATCAAACACAACGTACTTAACGCCAAGCAGCACCAGCGCGAAGCCGATATTGTAGCCGAAGCAGGCAAGCCGGGCACCGTAACCATTGCCACCAACATGGCCGGTCGTGGTACAGATATTAAAATAGGTGAAGAGGTAAAAAAGGCAGGTGGTTTGGCCATTATTGGTTCTGAGCGCCACGATTCGCGCAGGGTAGATAGGCAGTTACGTGGCCGTGCTGGTCGACAGGGCGATCCGGGTTCATCGCAGTTTTTTGTATCGCTGGAAGATGACCTCATGCGCCTGTTTGGCAGTGACCGGATTACCAAAGTAATGGATACTATGGGTCACAAAGAAGGTGAGGTGATGCAGAGCGGCCTATTGACCAAGAGTATAGAGCGCGCGCAGAAAAAAGTAGAAGAAAATCAGTTTGGTATCCGTAAGCGTTTGCTGGAATATGATGATGTGATGAACCGCCAGCGCGAGGTAATATACAACCGCAGAAAGCACGCCTTGTTCGGTGAGCGCTTGCAAGTAGATATCAATAATAGTTTTTATGATTTGTGTGAGGAGCTGATTGCCAACGCACAACAAACTAAAGACTACAGCGGCTTTCAGTTAGAACTCATCCGCTACTTTGGTTTAGAAAGCAGCATAACTCAAGAAGAGCTGTTGCGCAGTAATGTGCAGCAACTCAGCGAAAAGTTGTTTGACGAAGCCATGCAACTATACAAGCGCAAAAATGAGAACATGACTGCCAGTATTTTGCAAACATTTAAGCAATTGCAGGCATCGCGCGGAGAAACTATTAAGTATGTAATGATTGATGTTTCGGATGGCAAAAAAGTAGTACGCGTAGTGGCTGACTTGCAGGAAACGTTGGCGAATAATGGTAAAGACGTTATTTCAAGATTTGAAAAATCAATCACACTGGCACTGGTGGACGAAGCATGGAAGCACCACCTGCGGGCTATGGACGATTTGAAACAAGAAGTGCAATTGGCCAGCTACGAGCAAAAAGACCCATTAGTGATTTACAAGAAGGAAGCATTCAACTTGTTTTCTGAAATGCTGAGCAATGTGAATAGGGAGATTTCTTCGTTCTTGTTTAAAGGTCAATTACCACAACCCAATCAGCAGCAAACGGCACAAAAGCCCGTGATGCAAGACAAGGGCTTTGCTAAAAAGATACAAGAGAGCCGTGGTTCGGTAGACGAGGGTAACCCTCAACAACATCAGCAGGGCGAGCAAAACATTCCCGAAAAGAAACCCGAGCCGGTGCGCGTAGGCCCAAAAGTGGGGCGTAATGACCCTTGCCCTTGTGGTAGCGGCAAAAAGTACAAGCAGTGCCACGGTAAGGGAGAGGAGTAGTTGGTTAGGTATTATTTTTAGAAGTTGTAAATAATGTGTTTATTATTCATATCTATTTAAGTAGGCTAACTCACAACTGTGTATAGTTTACTTTTTTATCCAATGTTCACATAGCCACAACAATAGTTTCATCAAACAATAAGTTAGAGGCAACACAGCCATGATTTTGGCGGGTAACATTTGTGAAACTTTTTACAGATGAACAAACGCCCCGTTAAAGTAGCCGTAATATCTGATGTACACCTTGGTACTTATGGTTGCCACGCAGAGGAACTCAACAAATACCTCAAAAGTATTTCGCCTGAGATACTGGTTATTAATGGTGATTTTATTGATGGTTGGCAATTGAGCAAATCATATTTCCCCGATTCACACTGGCGAGTAATCAAGCGCATTATCAATATGATGATGAAAGGTACTAAGGTGTATTACCTCACCGGTAATCATGACGAAGTAATGCGCAAGTTCAGCGGGCTTCAGTTAGAAAATTTTCATCTGGAAGACAAACTTATCATGGAGCTTGATGGCAAAACCTGCTGGTTTTTTCATGGTGATGTGTTTGATGTAACCATGCGGCATTCTAAGTGGCTGGCTAAGATAGGAGGCAAGGGCTACGATATGCTTATACTGCTTAACCGTGCTGTTAATGTATTGTTGCAAAAACTGGGGCGCGAAAAAATATCATTATCCAAGAGAGTAAAAGATAAGGTGAAGGCCGCTGTAAAACATATCAGCGATTTTGAACGTACGGCTGCAGAAATAGCCGTAAAGAGCAATTATGACTATGTGGTATGTGGGCACATACACGAGCCCATGATAAAAGAGTATGCCTTCAATTTTGGCAACGCGATTTACTTAAACAGTGGAGATTGGATAGAAAACCTGAGTGCTTTGGAGTATAACTGCGGAAAGTGGGATTTAGTGTATTACAAAAATTTATCGTTTGCCGAGGAAACAGAAATGGAGATAAGTGTAAGCGAGTTATCTACCGATATTATTGAATTGCAGAGCGCATACATACAATTGCGGCAAGTTTCTAAGGCGGTTTAACTACTCATACAAACGCAAAGGTTGAAACCCATCCCCATACACTTTACCGCCACTTTTCTACGGAACAGTAGGCGAAACCACTGGCTCATACACATCAGCTACATTAGTTTCATCCCTCATTTCGTTACTACTAAAACCCTAATACCATGAAAATTCTTTTTGGAATTCAGGCCACCGGCAATGGGCATATTATGCGCTCTACTGAAATTTACAAACTGCTCAAGCAGCATCCGGATGTAGATCAATTAGATGTGCTTATTAGCGGAGGCAAAGCACAAATGGGTTTGCCTTTTGAAGTAAATTATGAGTACAAGGGATTGAGTTTCTACTACGGTAAAAAGGGAAAGATTTCTGTGCTGAAATCTATTGGCAAAGCAGGGTTTCTATCCATTGCAGCCGCATTGTGGAAAGTCCCCTTTAAACAGTACGATTTAATTATATCTGACTTTGAGCCCATTACGCTTTGGGGCGCTTGGATAGCCGGTGTAAAACGAGTAGGTATTGGTAACATGTATGCGCTTACTTCCAAAAAGTTTCCAAAAACAAAAGGCACATTCGTTACTAAATTGTTTGCCCGGTTGATGTGCCCCGCCAAAAACAAAATTGGCATGCACTTTTGTAAATACGATGACTTTATCTATTACCCGGTTATACGTAGTGAAATTCGTGATGCACTGCCGGCTGATAAGAATTATGTATTGGTCTATCTCAATTCATTTTCTGATGATGAATTGTTGAAGTGTATGCAACACCCGCAGTTGCTCAGCCATAAGTTTGTAATCTATTCTAAAACAGTAACTGCACCTTACCAAGTAGGAAACTGTATAGTAAAGCCGTTGAGTAATACCACATTTACCACAGACATAGTTAACTGCTCAGCCGTATTAACTGCCGGTGGTTTTCAAACTATTTCAGAGGCCTTGTACTTAGGTAAAAAGCTGTTTGTAATTCCAATTAAAAAGCAATCTGAGCAAATTAGCAATGCCAAAGTACTAAGCCAGATGGGAGTGGCTACAGCAACAGAATTACAGCCGGTGCAAATTGCTGAATGGTTGCAACATAGTGGCAAAGTACAAGTTAAGTTTGATAATGATTTGCCGAAAATTGTTGATGCTATTTTAAACGCACCTCACCAAGGGCGCAGAAGGAAAGCTGCATAGCAAGATGTTTAGTTTACGTATCATAGCATCTATGCGTAGTAGTGCCTTTGTTATCTTGTTGTTGTGTGTTGGCACCATCCTACACGCACAAATTAATGTGGAGCAGTATGCCTATCGGGGCATGCACTTAGATGTATCGCGGCATTTTTTTAGTAAGAATGTGATATTAAAGTTTATAGATACATTAGCCGCTAACCACATCAACTATTTTCATTGGCACTTAACCGATGATCAGGGCTGGCGCATAGAAATTATACGCTACCCATTGCTGACTTCAGTTGGTGCATTCCGCAAAGAGCAAGATGGGAAAACCTATGGCGGATATTACACCCAGCTAGATATAAAAGAGATAGTGGATTATGCAGCACTTAGGGGTGTAACTATTATTCCTGAAATAGATTTACCCGGGCACTCATCGGCAGCTATTGCTGCCTACCCAATGCTAAGTTGCCATCAGCAATCAATAGAAGTTCCACGTCATTGGGGTATTTTTAAGGATGTACTATGTCCAACAGATTCAACCCTACAGTTTTTTAAAAATGTGTTAGATGAAGTAATGGATTTGTTTCCATCGCCCTACATCCATTTGGGAGGAGATGAGGTGCCCAAGGCACAATGGAAACAAAGCACTTATGTTTCGCAACTGATGAAAGAAAAACAATTGAAAAATTATGAGCAGGTACAACATTATATAATGCAAAATTTAGAAGCTTATGTTGAGTCAAAAGGCAGGCGTTGCATTATGTGGGGGGAAGCACTACGAGGTGGAGTGAGTGATTGGACCATCATTATGAGTTGGCGAGGCAAGTTTGCCGGAATAAAAGCCGCAAAGCGTGGAAACGAAGTGATAATGGCACCCCGGTTTTCTTGTTATTTTGATTATCCTCAAAGTATGAAAGATAAAAAACACGCGTGGTGGATGACTTACTTACCTGCAAGTAAAGTGAGTAGATTTAATCCAACTTCTCCGCTTTTAAATCAAGAACAAAGCAAAAGGATAATTGGTGCAGAAGCTACTTTATGGACAGAGTATGTGACAACTGAACAAGAATTATGGCACCAGTTATTGCCGAGGTTAAACAAATTTGGAATTGCACTACAAAAGGTAAAGCAATGATAGTTGAAGTGGTTCGTTTGTTTTACTAATGAATCACTCCATTTACCCCCGCCCATCCCTGTAAACCACCCGTATGCAGGCACATTATTTTTGTGTTTGGAGCAAAATAGTCTTGTTGAATTAATTGCTCCACACCATACATCATTTTTGAAGTATATACGGGGTCAAGCAATAGGCCATGCGTTTGTTTAAACTGTTGAATATAGACCATCAACTCTTCGTTCCATTTAGCGTAGCCACCAAACAGATAATCATGATTGATTTTAAAATTACTGTATATGAATCCACAATATTCTTTAATTAAAGTATGAACGGAATCGGTTAATTGGTCTTCACCTTTTAATGACGAAAAACCAATAATTTGACCCTTGCCTTTCATGCCAGCCACTAATCCGGCAAGCGTGCCACCGGTGCCGCACGCGCAGCAAATGGCGTCAAAATCGCTGCTTGTTTCTTCAATTATCTCTGCCACACCTTTAATTGCCAATTGGTTGGTGCCCCCTTCGGGAAGAAAGTAAGACTCACCAAATTCGTTGCGTAACTCTTGTAAAAATTGAGGTTCGTATTTATTGGCAAACTGCTCACGGCTGACAAATTTCAAAATCATTCCTTGCGATTGAGTAAATTTTAGCGTTTCAGAATGCTCCTTTGGTTCATGGCCTCTAATTACTCCCACCGACTCAAGCCCAAACAACTTTGCGGCAGCAGCGGTGGCATAAATGTGGTTAGAGTAATATCCACCAAAGGTGAGCAATTGCTTGTGCCCCTGCTCTTTAGCAGCTTGCAGGTTGTATTTTAGTTTTCTCCATTTGTTACCCTGTATGTGTGGGTGCAGCAGGTCATCGCGCTTCATAAACACTTGCACCTGCTTACGGCTATACAGTTCGCATTCTAATTTTTGTAAGGGCGAGGGCTCTTTGGGCAATTGCATGCGCAATAATAGTTTTGTAGCACATCTTGCAAGTATCCACAAAACAATTGTTTGCATCTGCACAACCAATGGAAGGCGAATGCCTATTTTGCACCCATAATTTTTAAAAATGGAGTTACCGGTTATTCGCTTTTCGCATGTCAATATTTACCAAGAACAAGCATTGGTGCTTTCTGACGTTAGTTTTGAAGTACAGCCCGGAGAGTTTATATACCTGATTGGTAAAACGGGTGCCGGCAAAAGTTCGTTCCTTAAAACCTTGTATGGCGAAGTGCAAGTAAAAGAAGGAGAGGCCGAAGTTTGCGGCTATAACTTGTGCGCATTAAAGAAAAACGACATCCCGCATTTGCGCAGAAAACTGGGTATAGTGTTTCAGGATTTTCAATTGCTCACAGACAGAAGTGTATATGCTAATCTTGATTTTGTTTTAAAAGCTACTGGTTGGGAAAACGAGTTAAAGCGCGAGGAGCGTATTGACGAGGTACTCACCGAGATAGGCCTTACTCACCTCAAATCAAAAATGCCTTATCAGATTTCAGGTGGCGAGCAGCAGCGTTTAGTGATTGCCCGCTCGCTACTCAATAATCCACCACTCATTATTGCCGATGAACCCACCGGCAATCTTGACCCGGAAACTTCTGACGATATTATCAAACTGCTTATCCGTATTAACCGCGAGCACAACACCAGCATTTTGATGGCTACGCATAACTATCAGATTATTGACAAATACCCTTCCAAAATATTCAATTTCAACAATCAGTCGGTTACGTTAGAGAAGGGGATTTATGTGAAGATGTAGAAACATACTCAGCATTTCCACTTTGTGTGTGGCTCAGATGCTTTTGAGTTAGGCACAAGTAAGCATTCTTTCAACTTACAACCGGCAACTCACAACTGTTTCCCATTGTGCATAACCAAACTTTTAAGTACGCTGCTTTGTTATTTTCGCGCTCAATTTTTCGCGCAAAATACAACCTGCATACATGATAAATCAACTCCGCAGTTCAGACCAGTTTCAAAGCCGCCACATTGGTATTTATGAAAATGATTTAACCGAAATGTTCAGCGCCATTGGGGTTAGCAGTTTGGACGAATTGATAGACCAAACTGTACCGGCACATATTCGCAGAAGAGAAAAACTCAATCTGCCCGAAGCACAAAGCGAGTATCAATATCTCACAGAGTTAAAAAAGAAAGCCGCTAAGAACAAAGTTTTTCGCTCGTATATTGGTATGGGTTATTACAATACCATTACCCCGGCTGCTATCCGCAGAAATGTTTTTGAAAATCCGGGGTGGTACACGCAATACACCCCTTACCAGGCAGAAATTGCACAAGGCCGCTTAGAGGCGTTGCTCAATTTTCAAACCATGGTTAGCGACTTAACCGGATTGCCTGTGGCCAATGCCTCTTTGTTAGATGAAGGCACAGCAGCCGCAGAAGCCATGCACATGTTTTGGGGATTGAAAAACAAAAAAGATGCGCTGCACAACAAGTTTTTTGTATCTGAGTTGTGCTTTCCGCAAACTATAGATGTTATCAAAAGTAGAGCAGGTTTTTTAGGCATAGAAGTAATAGTAGGAAACCATGAGGCAATAGAAATAGACAACAATTTCTTTGGTGCATTGCTTCAATATCCTGCAAAAGAGGGTAGTGTTTTAGATTACTCCGCTTTTATCCAAAAATGTAAAGCCACTGAGTGCTACGTATGTGTAGCCAGCGATTTGTTAGCGCTCACATTGCTCACCCCTCCGGGCGAATTTGGTGCAGATTGCGTAGTGGGCAACAGCCAACGCTTTGGGGTACCTATGGGCTATGGTGGGCCACATGCAGCATTTTTTGCTACTAAGGATGACTACAAACGCATCATCCCCGGGCGCATTATCGGTGTAAGTATTGATGCGGAAGGCAAACCGGCTTTGCGCATGGCATTGCAAACCCGCGAACAACACATCCGCAGAGAAAAAGCAACTTCTAACATTTGCACCGCTCAGGCATTACTGGCTATTATGGCCGGTATGTATGGCGTGTATCACGGGCCACAGGGCGTTAAGAGCATTGCCAACCGCGTACATCAACTCTCCGCCATTCTTCGCAAAGAGTTAGCTCACCTTGGCTATACCATTACTAATGCTACTCATTTTGATACCCTTACTATTTCAACCAATGGCAAACAGCAGCAGCATGATTTTATACACCAATTGGCGCTAAACAGCGAATTGAACTTCTTCTATACGGATAACACTATTTCAATCACTTTAGATGAAACTACAACTCCCGAAGATGTATTGGCAATTGCCAAAGTTTTTGCATCGGCAGTTGGGAAAGAAGAATACACATTTGACATCTTTAGATATACACCGCAGCCCCTGAATGTGCCGTCAAATTTGGTTCGCACATCGGCATATATGACCCATGCCGTGTTTAATACCCACCGCAGCGAAAGCCAACTGATGCGCTACATCAAAAGCTTAGAAAATAAAGACCTATCGCTTACTACCAGCATGATTCCTTTAGGAAGTTGTACCATGAAACTCAATGCTGCGGCAGAACTAGAACCGGTAAGTTGGAATGAGTTTGCCAACATCCATCCATTTGCACCAAAAGATCAGGTAACTGGTTATCAAGAAATCATCACCGCCCTGGAAAATTACCTGAGTGAAATTACCGGTTTTGCTGCTACCTCTTTGCAACCTAACAGCGGTGCACAAGGCGAGTATGCCGGTTTGCAGGTAATAAGAGCTTACCAGCAAGATAAGGGCGAAAGCCACCGCGATGTGGCGCTTATTCCGGCCTCGGCACACGGTACCAATCCGGCTACAGCCGTAATGTGTGGCTTAAAAGTAGTGGTTGTGGCTACCGATAGTCATGGCAATATTGATTTTGATGATTTGCTCAAAAAAGCAGAAGAGCATAAGGATAACTTGTGTTGCCTGATGGTTACCTACCCCAGCACACACGGTGTGTTTGAAAGCAAAATAAAAGATATATGTGCTGTAATACATGCCAATGGCGGCCAGGTGTATATGGATGGCGCAAATCTTAATGCGCAGGTAGGCCTAACTTCACCGGCTCTCATAGGTGCCGATGTAAACCACATTAACCTACACAAAACATTTGCTATACCACACGGTGGCGGAGGCCCCGGCATGGGGCCAATTTGTGTAGCTGCGCATTTGGCACCGTATTTACCCGGCAATCCGTTAGTAAAAACAGGTGGCGATAAAGCGATACATGCTGTAAGTTCTGCACCGTATGGCAGTGCGGCAATTTTGCTTATCAGCTATGGCTATATTAAAATGCTGGGTGCCGATGGGGTAACTAACGCTACCAAGTATGCCATACTTAATGCGAACTACATCAAAGCGCGCTTAGAACCATACTACGATGTATTGTATGTAGGCAAAGAGCATGGCCGCTGTGCGCATGAGCTTATTTTAGATTTTCGCTCATACAAACACACTATAGGAGTGGAGGTAGAAGATGTGGCTAAGCGACTGATGGATTACGGCTTTCATGCCCCTACAGTTTCGTTTCCAGTGGCCGGTACTTTAATGATTGAGCCCACAGAAAGTGAAGATAAAGCCGAGTTAGACCGTTTTTGCGATGCACTTATTGCTATCAAAAAAGAGATGGAGAAAATAGAGCGCAAAGAAATAAGTGCTACAGATAATCCGCTCAAAAATGCTCCACACACATTGGCCTTAGTTACCGCAAATGAGTGGACTAAGCCATACACCCGAGAGGAAGCGGCCTTCCCGCTCCCTTATGTACGTCAGAACAAGTTTTGGCCAAGTATAGCTCGCGTAAACAACTCGCATGGCGATAGAAACTTGATATGCACCTGCCCACCCACAGAGAGCTACGCGGTAAGTGCGTAAATACAGGTGTATTGTATTGACATTCAGTAGGTTTTGAAGTAAATAACCCCGCTCAAGCATTACTGTGCCTCTATTATAGTTAGCGTGTTTACAATCAACAACTTAGGTTTCATTCAATAAATCTCAGCAAGGTATAACCTTTTTCAATCGGTTCCGTACAAGATATCAGTTTAGTGGGAGGTGAAGGGCCTGCTAAGCGGTAAAATTTAAAATGGAACCAATGAGGAAGTTTACCACCCCAATCGTGTTTTTGGCTATTATGCTATCTGCATTATGCAGCAGAGCGGCCATCTCTTTATCATTTACAAAACAAGATGTGAGTTGCAACGGAGGAAGCAACGGCAGCATTAACATAACACCCAGTGGAGGAGTACCAATTTACCTATACTCTTGGAGCAATGGGGCCATTACGCAGAATGTTAGTGGTTTATTGCCAGGTATTTACAGTGTTACCGTAACCGATGCATTGCTGCAAACAGCTACCACCTCGGTAAACATAGCTCAGCCGGCAGCTATTACTACTACTACCAACATTACAAATGTAAACTGTGGTGGCGGCAACAATGGGGCTATTGACCTAACAGTGAATGGCGGTACTCCAGGGTACTCATACATGTGGAGCAATTCACAAACCACACAAGACATTAGCACGCTTACTGCGGCTACTTACTATGTAACAATTACCGATAGCAAAGGATGCATTAAAATAGACTCTGCCAATGTGATACAACCTCCGGGCTTGGTGTTAAGCAAAACTACAACCAATGTTACCTGCGGAAGCGGTGCAAACGGAGCTATTAACCTTACCGTTAGTTTCGGCACACCTGCATACACTTATTTGTGGAGCAATGGCGCCACCACAGAAGATTTGACCGGTATTGCATCGGGCAATTATTCAGTAACCGTAACTGATGCCGGCAGTTGCTCCGCTTCAACTACTGCCACAGTAGGACAAACCGGTGGAGGTATGAGTATCAACCACACTGCTTCTCAACCAGCTTGCTTTGGTGGAAGCAACGGAAATATTACCGTAACATCTGTAATAGGTAGTATAGGCCCATATTATTACACATGGAGCAATGGCGCCACGGTGGCCGCCAACACCAATATTACTGCGGGTACCTATACAGTTACCGTTACTTCTAACACGGGTTGCACGGCATCTAAAACAGTTTCTATAGCACAACCAACAGCTACAGGGGTTACATTAAATGTGATTCCTGTTACTTGTTTTGGTGGTAATAACGGAGCTATCAACTCTGTACCTACCGGTGGTACAGCTCCTTACTCATACAGTTGGGTTACCGGTGCATTTACTCAAAATGTAACCGGGTTAGCGAGTGGTAACTATTCACTTACTGTAACTGACTCTAAGGGATGCACTGCTACAAACACAGCTTACGTGCCACAACCTTTGGCGCTGAACGCAAATTCAACACCTTCTCCATTAGCTTGCAGTGGTGGTCCAACCGGCTCTGTTACTACATCGGTAGCAGGTGGTGTGGGGCCTTACACATACCTTTGGAACATCGGTGGCACATCGCCAAACTTGATAAATGCAAACTCGGGTTCATACACAGTTACTGTAACTGATGGCAACGGTTGTACAGCTACGGCTTCGGCCACCATACCGCCATATACACCAATGACTACAACTGCTACGCAAGTAAACAATACTTGCAACGGTGGTTCCTCTGGGTCAATAACCCTTACGGTTAACAACGGGAAACTTCCCTTTACCTTTAACTGGACCAATGGTTCCACTTCTCAAAATCCAACTGGCTTGGCTGCGGGCGGCTACACAGTAACTGTAACCGATGCTAACGGTTGCACAGCTACTCGTACAGTAAACATCACACAACCGGCTTTTGCTGTTTCTTTCAACACATCAAGCAGCAACCCGGTATGTAACGGAGCTGCTACAGGTTCTATCAACATTTCTCCGCTCAACGGTACTGCGCCATATACTTTCAACTGGAATGATGGCTCACCTCTGCAAAACAGAACCGGTTTAGCCGCAGGTAGTTTTAGTGTAACTGTAACAGATAATGTTGGTTGTAGCGCAAGCGGTACCATTGCAATTACGCAGCCATCAGCTATTGTTATTAACCCTACAGTTACACATGCCACTTGCTTTGGAAACACAAATGGTGCTATAAGCACCGGAGTAACCGGTGGTACAGCTCCGCTATCATTTTTGTGGAGCAGCGGTCAAACTACCCAAAACATCAGTGGCATTGCAGCCGGAAACTATGTACTTACAGTTACCGATAACCTGTCATGTACAGTAGCTGCAAGCGTAAGTGTAAATCAGCAACCGGCTATAAATATTGCACTAAATCCATCTGCAACTACTTGTGCTGCCGGTGCAGACGGAAGCATAACTACTACTGTTAGCGGTGGTACTTCTCCATATACATTTAACTGGGGTGGTGGTATTACTTCTCAAAACAGAACAGGTCTTTCAGCCGGTGCATACTCAGTGATTGTAACGGACAACATTGGCTGCACTGCTACTCAAACTACTAACATCACTTCGCCAAGCGCAATTAATCTTTCAACCACAGTAACTAATGTGGCTTGTAATGGTGGTAATACAGGCGCTATTACTCTAAACGTATCTGGTGGCACATCTCCATATACCTTTAACTGGGGTGGGGGAGTAACTACACAAAACAGAACTAGCATCCCTGCAGGAAGCTATACCGTAACAGTAACAGACAATGTAGGTTGTACTGCAGCACATTCGGCATCAGTTAGCCAAACGACTACACTTAGTGTTTCTTCATCGGTAACCGATGTTTCTTGTAATGGTAGTGCTAATGGTGCTATTACTATCAGTGTGGCTGGTGGTACTACACCATATACCTTTAACTGGGGTGGTGGGGTAACCACTCAAAACAGAACAGCGCTAATTGCAGGCAGCTACACCATCACAGTAACTGATAATGCCGGTTGTACTATGTCAAATACAACAGTAGTATCTCAGCCGGCTGTGGTAAATATAAGTGGTGTAGTAACCAATGTGGCTTGTGCAGGTGGCAACAGTGGGGCAATAAATATTACGGTAAGCGGAGGTACTCCAAATTATACCTACAACTGGGGTGGCGGAGTTACTACTCAAAACCGTACAGCCATACCTGCCGGTACATACAGCGTAACTGCTACCGATGCACTATCTTGTTCTGCGTCTGCTTCTTTCAACGTTACTCAGTCGCCTACCTTAAGTGTGGCGTTGACTCCCACTCATGTTACTTGTAATTCGGCAAACAATGGAGCCATTACTACAGTAGCTACCGGTGGTACTACACCATACGCCTACAATTGGGGCGGTGGTATAGCCACACAAAACCGTACAGGTCTTTCTGCGGGCAGCTACACAATAACAGTAACCGATAATGCCGGTTGTTCTGGCACTGCAACTACTACAGTTACAGAGCCATCAGCCATAGTTATTAACGCTGTGAAAACTGATGTGAATTGTAATGGAGGGAATAATGGCACCATTACCCTAACAGTAAGCGGTGGTACAGGGGCTTATAGCTTTAACTGGGGCGGTGGCATTAATACTCAAAACAGAACAAACCTTACGGCTGCCAATTATGTAGTAACTGTAACAGATGCCAATAGCTGTTCAGCTTCATCTTCTACTACCATAACTCAACCTGCCGTACTTATAGTCAGCGCATCAAAAACAGATGTAGCTTGCTTTGGTCAATCTAACGGTACTGTAACCTTAAATGTAAACGGTGGAACTTCCCCTTACGCATTTGCATGGAGCAATGGCCCTACATCTCAAAACTTAGCTGCAATAGCTGCAAGTACTTACACTGCCACTGTAACAGATGCTAAAAACTGTAGTACTATAGCTACTGCTACAGTTAATGAGCCAAGTGCACTTTCTGCCTCAACTGTAGTTACAGATGCCAACTGTTTTGGCGCACAAGATGGGTCTATCAATTTAACTGTAACCGGTGGATTTGGTGCATACAGTTTTGCATGGAGCAACACTTCTACATCAGAAGATATATCGTTTGTGCAAGCCGGAAACTACTCAGTAAATGTAACCGATGCCAACGGCTGTGTAATCACTACATCAGCTACTATCAGCCAACCGGCATTACTTGCGGTAAATCATAACGTAACCAATATTGGTTGTGCAGGGGCTACTACCGGTAGTATTAGTTCGGTGGTTACCGGTGGCACATCACCATTTACTTACGCTTGGAGCAATACGGCTACCACAGCTGCCATTAGTAATTTGAATACCGGTAACTATACAGTAACTGTAACTGATAGCAAAGGATGCACTGCAGTACGTACCTCAACCATTACACAGGCATTGCCTTTGAGCTATTCATTTACCAAAGGCGATATCAATTGCTTTGGTGGTTTCAATGGATATATCAATACTACACCATCGGGGGGTACTGCTCCGTTTACTTATTACTGGATGGATGGTGTGCAGACACAAAACCGCGTAAACCTTACTGCCAGCACATACAGTGTAACAGTTACAGATGCTAACAATTGTACGGCTTCTATTACTGCCACACTTACTCAGCCCACTCAAATGGTTTTGAACACTACCAAAACAAATGTGGCTTGCAACGGTGCTTTTACCGGTAGCATTATGAGTAATACTACAGGTGGTACAGGGTCTTACACGTACTTGTGGAACAACAATGCTATCACACAACACCTTACATCTGTACAAGCAGGTACATATACCATTACTGTAACTGATGTGAACGGCTGCACTGTAAGCAAATCAGAAACGATTACACAGCCACAGCCATTAACAGTGAGCATGACTATGAGCAATGTAACCTGCTTTGGCGGTAACAATGGTGCTATCACCATCAACCCAAGCGGAGGAAACGGGGGCTATGTGTTTAACTGGAGCAACGGTGCTACCACTGCTACTAACAGCAACTTAACTGCAGGCAACTACACCATGAATATGGCCGACTCTTTGGGCTGCTCTACATCTATGGTGTTGAATATTTCTCAACCAACCCCAATAGTGTTGAATCCGGTGGCCACAGCCGTATCATGCCATGGTGGCAATAATGGCGGTGTTACACTTAACATTAGCGGAGGTGCCTCTAATTACACTTATCTGTGGAGTAATGGTGCAACCAGCAAAAATTTAACTGCTATACCAGCCGGAAGCTACTCAGTAACCGCTACCGATGGCTCTAACTGTACCATGACATCATCTGTTGCAGTTAGCCAGCCCGCAGCACTTACTGCCATTGCTACAGCCACTAATATACTTTGCAGTGGTACTAATTCAGGTGCGGTAGGTTTGCAAGTAAGTGGTGGAACTACCCCATATGCTTTTGTTTGGAATAACAATGCTACTACTCAAAACATTAGTAACGTACCAGCCGGTAACTACACAGTAGCCATTACTGATGCCGCCAACTGTACTGCCAATACTTCGGCTACAGTATCTCAAACTGCGGCTATTCAGATTTCTTTGGCTAAAACAGATGTTACCTGCTTTGGTATGACAAATGGCAGCATTACGACTACAGTAAGTGGTGGTAATGGTGGCTTCACTTACCTGTGGAACAACAACGCTACCACTCAAAACCTAAGCAACATTGGCGCTGGAAACTACACACTCAATGTAACAGATGGTTCAAATTGTACAGCATCGGCAAGTATCAGTATTGGTCAAGCGGTGCAACTGAATGTTACCACTAACGTAACTCATGTTAGCTGCAATGGATTAAACAACGGTAGCATAGCGGTAAGTGTGAATGGTGGTTTAGCGCCATATTCTTACAACTGGACAAATGGAGCAACTACACCAAGTAACAACAACCTTACTGCAAATAGCTACACTGTAACTGTAACCGATGCAAATACTTGTTCGTCTGTATCTACAATAAGCGTAACTCAACCTGCTGTGCTTACTGCTACAGAAACTCACCAACCTTATGCTTGTAGCAGCAAACCCGGCAGCATTACATTGACAGTAGTCGGAGGTACAGCACCTTACGCATTTAACTGGAGCAATTCTTCTACTACACAAAATCAGGGTAACCTAATTGCCGGCAGCTATGCCGTAACAGTTACCGATAGCAAAGGATGTGTAGCAAACCAACAAGCAACTATAGTGGCACTGCCACAACTAAGCGCCAGCATTTCAAAAACCGATGTATTGTGCCAAGGTGCGCAAACCGGTGCTGCAACTGTAACTGTAAACGGAGGTACTTCTCCTTACTCATTGCTGTGGAATAATGGCGCAACTGCTGTAACAATCAGCAGCGTAGGTGCAGGTAACTATGCAGTAGCAATTACTGATGCTAACAACTGTTCACTTAATCAGAATACCACCATTACTGAACCATCAGCAATCAACATTGCGGCTATTCCGGTACACATCTCTTGCTTTGGGCAAACTGATGGCAGTGTAGCTGCTACAGTAACTGGTGGTGTAGCTCCTTACTCATTCAACTGGTCAAATAATGGGGCTACACAGAACATCAGCAACTTAGCTGCCGGTAACTATACGTTGTCTGTAACCGATGCCAACGCTTGCCAAAAAGTTTCGGCTCCGGTTGCTGTAACAGAACCTGCCCAACTGACTGTAGCCAACACAGTAACTGCTGTTGGATGTGCCTCAAACAATGATGGTGCTGTAGCGCTTAATGTTGCCGGTGGTACTGCTCCGTATTCATATAGTTGGACAAATGGCGCTACTACCCAAAACATCAACCAACTAATTACAGGAAACTATTCCGCTACAGTAACTGACGCTCGTGGCTGTGTAGCCAATACATCTGCTACGGTTGGGTTAACACCTCCATTAGTAGTTACTTATACAAAAGGCAACACTTCTTGCCCATCGGTACAAAATGGCTGGGTAGATTTGAATGTAAGCGGGGGTACTCCACCTTATGCTTACCAGTGGAACAATAGCAACAGTGCAGAGGATGCAGTACAACTACCACAAGGCAACTATGCTGTAACTGTAACAGACGCCCGCCAATGTGTGTTTACAGAGCAATTCAATATTACTTACGATTACATACTTACCATGGAAGTTACTGAGCCAACTACCGTAAACCTTGGCCAGGGAGCAACACTTACTGCAACTACCAATGTTAATCACGGCAATATGTTTACATGGGCACCCGCAGCGGGCTTATCTTGCACCAACTGTGCTGAAGCTGAAGCCAGTCCGGTGTTTAACACCAACTACTCGGTATCTGTAATAGATACCAACGGATGTACTGCCAATGGCTCTACCAGTGTGAGTGTAAACTCTATCACAGACTTATTTATCCCGAATGCTTTTTCGCCTAACAACGACAACAACAACGATGTGTTTAAAATCTATGGCGATGTAAACACCATTCAGTACTTAGATTTCAAAGTGTTTAACCGCTGGGGTGAAATGGTTTTCAGCAGTAACCACCATTACTTTGAGTGGGATGGTACTTACAAAGGCGAGTTGGTGGACAGAGGCAACTACATCTATACCATGAAAGTGGTTTTTGTAAACGGCTACTCTCGCGATGACTACAAAGGTTCAATCACTGTAATCAGATAAACTTTCCTTTATTGGTTTCCCTTCACAAAAAAAGCGGCTCGTTGAAGCCGCTTTTTTGTTTGATACAAGTTAGACAAAAACTATTTGGGAGTAGTAGTGGTTTTTACGCTTGTAGATGGAGTGGTAGTGTTGGCAGCAGGTGTTTTTTTCTTGGTTACCATATCTAAGTTGCCTTTGGCTAAAACAAATTCAGGAGAAATAGCTAACGCTTTATTGAAATTATCTTTAGCTGCTTCTTCTTGGTTCAATTCTAAAGCGCAAATACCTTTTACGTTTAAAGCAGCTGCTTTCATAGGTACTTCTTGCGAGCCGCCTTGTACGTTTATGTTTACTTTTTGCTTGTCAGATTCTGGGTTGGCAATTATTTGATCTAAAGAAGCCACACACTCACCATATCTCTTTAACTGATATTGTAATGTAGCGATTTGGTATAAATAATACAGCGATTTTTCAGAAGCGTAGAGTTTCTCATAATCACTCAATGCCTCTTTGATCATACCCAGATTTTGCTTAGAAACGGCTACCAGTTCAAGCATATCTTTACGAGAAGCGTCTTTTTTCAAAATTTCTTCGCCAATCAAAAATGCTTGGCCATAGCGCTCACCGGCAAAGTAAAGCAGCGCCAAAGAGTCGTTGAGATCTGCTTTTTCGGGTTTTAGGGCAATCATATTATACAGGGCTATTGTAGCGGCCTGCAAATCATAATGTTTGAGTGCGTTTTGGTAAACCTTACGCTGAATCTCGTAAGCGTCTTGCGCTTGTACGGTGGTAACTGCGGCCAAAGAGGTAAAGGCCAATGCAAAAACAAGTTTCTTCATTGTGTGCTTAAGTTTTAGTGCGGGGCTAATGTATGAGAATTTTTATGCTGCCGAAATGGATGGCATAAACCGTTGCAACGATTCATGCATCAGTAAGGCCTGCTTTCGGGCTTCTTCAGCAAAGTTTTTCCCCTTAGAAGCGTAGATAATTTGCCGGGCAGAATTGATGAGTAAGCCACCGTTTGCATTCAATCCATTTTCACATATTTTATTCAAATCTCCCCCTTGTGCGCCCACTCCTGGCACCAAGTAAAAGTAATCGGGCGCCAGCGCTCGCAAGTTCTTAAACTCTTCGGGGTGGGTGGCTCCGGCCACAAACATTAGTTGATTTTTGCTGCCCCACTGCTGCGCTTTGGTAATTACTTCTTCATATAACTTTCGCGAACCGGTGTTCAAAAACTGAAAATCGCTACTGCCTTTGTTAGACGTAAGGCCGAGCAAAATCACCCATTTATCTTTATACTCTAAAAAGGGAGTTACAGAGTCTTCACCCATGTAAGGCGCCACTGTAACCGAATCAAACTTCAACCATTCAAAAAAAGTTTTCGCATACATTTTGGATGTATTACCAATATCCCCGCGTTTGGCATCGGCTATGGTAAATACCTCACTTTTAAAATTTTGCAAATACTCCATGGTGCGCTCCAAACTCCTTAAACCACTCAGCCCCATACTTTCATAAAAAGCAAGGTTTGGTTTGTAAGCCACAGCCAAGTCAATAGTGGCATCTATTATGGCCTTGTTGAATTCAAAAACCGGGTCTGTAGTTTGCAGTAGGTGAGGAGGCAATAGTTGCAAATCGGTATCTAAACCCACACACAGCAACGATTTTTTGTGGCAAATGAGCTGTGTGAGTTGCTGATAATTCATGGGCTACTTGTTTTGGCAAACAGAACATAAAATTGCGATTTTGCGAATCAAAGATTTGTGCAACTCGCCACTTTGCGCGGTTTTGTAGGTATTAATGTGTAAAACATGGGGGAAATAATTTCTATAGCTATTTGAAAATTCATGCAAAGATTTACATTTGCGCTCCGTTTTTTAAGGGTATAACGTTCATTGATAAAGAAAATCAGCAGCAGGTTAAGCAGATTAACAGGCAACAAATAATAGATTTTCAGCAATTGGCCGGCTTAGCTCAGTTGGTAGAGCAACTGATTTGTAATCAGTAGGTCGGGGGTTCAAGTCCCTCAGCCGGCTCATCAACTTTTGTGTAAGCAAAGTTGATAGAGCATCCCGATGGCAATCGGGAAGGTTCGGGGGGTCAAGTCCCTCAGCCGGCTCATCAACTTTTGTGTAAGCAAAGTTGATAGAGCATCCCGATGGCAATCGGGAAGGTTCGGGGGTTCAAGTCCCTCAGCCGGCTCATCAACTTTTGTGTAAGCAAAGTTGATAGAGCATCCCG